>CANLTZ010000003.1 GCA_947494145.1 uncultured Jannaschia sp.
AAGCTCGTAGAGCGATATCCGATCTTATCGTAGTGCTATGGCGAAAGAATAGTTCGTATTTTCATCGCGCGTGGCCCGCCACCCCCCTGCCTTGGCAGATTAAATTTCGAATTGGCCCTTGCGGGATCGGGCCGGTTGCCTGCGAGGGGTTTCGGGCTTTCGCCAAGCCCGATCAGAAGGTGTGCATGCCATGCGAAAAAGACATCTTGTCTTGGCCGGAGATTCCATCTTCGACAACGACGAATACATCCCGGGCGAAGCGGGCGTCATCGCGCAATTGCGCACGACATTGCCGGATGGGTGCACGGCCACGAAAATCGCGGTGGATGGCCATTGCGTCCGGCATATCTACGAACAGATTTCGGCACTACCCGACGGAGCCACCGATTTGGTCGTAAGTGTCGGTGGCAATGACGCCCTGACCCATTCCTCACTTCTTGAAAAGGTGATGCATCCCGACGATTTGGCGGGCCTACTGACCGAGCCGCTGGCTGGTTTCAGGGCCGAGTATCGCGGCATGCTCGACGCTGTCTTGCGCACGGGGCTGAAACCCTTTGTCTGCACGATCTATACCGATATCCCGTTCAAGGATCCGATCTGGCGGCAATTCGTACCCATCGCCCTGGACGCGTTCAACGCGATCATCCGTGAAGAGGCCCAGGGCCGGAAGATCGAGGTTTTGCCCCTACACCAGGTCTGCACAGAGCCTGGGGATTTCGCCGACTTCTCACCGATTGAGCCGTCAAACCAAGGTGGACAGAAGATCGTCGACCATATCGTGGACCGCGTCCTCCGGACCTGACATCGCCGCCCATCGGCTGGGCGGCCTGTCAGCCCGGCGGCAAGATCAGGGGCGTCAATGGCAGGTCCGACAATGGACGGGCGCCGTCTTGGTCAACGACCACGATATCTTCGAGGCGCAGGCCGAAATCGCCGTCCAGATAGATGCCGGGCTCGATGGAAAAAACCATCCCGGTATCGAGTAACGTCTCCGAGGTGGCGGTGATCCAGGGCGGTTCATGGACATCGATCCCCAGCCCGTGGCCCGTGCGGTGCAAGAAGTGGGCGCCGAAGCCTTCGGCTTCGATCACGTCGCGGGCAGCTTTGTCCACGTCGCGCGCCACTGCGCCGGGTTGGGCCGCGGCAAGGCCCGCGGCAACGGCGCGCTCCACGATGGACGCGACGGATTGGAACCTCTCCGACGGGGACGCGCCAAACCAGGCGCAGCGGGTCATGTCGGACGGGTAGCCACCCAGGCGGCAGCCGCTGTCGATCAGCACCGCGCAATCCTCGGTCAGGTGCGTGTCGCCGGTATGGTGGTGGGGGAAGGCGCCGTTGGGGCCAAAGGCCACGATAGTGAATTCGGGCCGCGCCCCATGGGCGGCGTAGTGGTCATGGATGATGTGCGCCACATCGCCCTCCGTCATGCCGGGGCGAAGGGCGGCGAAGGCGGCCTTCACCGCTCGGTCGTTCAGTCGGGCCGACGCGGTCAGGGCCACGATTTCATCGGTGTCCTTGCGCGCGCGCAGATGGCCCACGGTGTCATGGCAAAAGCGCCATTCTGGATTGCCAAGCGCCGTCAGCAGGGGCAGCGCGAAATCGGCGCGCATGGCCTCATCCAGGGCCACCTTCGGGGACCTTGGCAGCCCGCACAAATCCAAAAGGTCGCGCAGCGCGGCAAGGGGGCCATCATCGTCCGACCAAGCCACAAAAGGCAGGTCGGTCATCTGGCGCACGGAGGCTTGGTTAAGCGCAGGCATCAGAAACCCGGCATGGGTTTGGCTGACCAAAAGCAAGACCATCCGTTCATCGCCATGGGGGTCCACCCCAGCCAGCCACCGCATATGGCTGGTTGGCCCGACCGCCACCAAATCGGTGCCGGTCAGGCGCATCCGTTCGCGCAATCGGTCCAGTCTGTCTTGCATTGCTACCCTTTCGCGCGAACCGTTTGGCCCGGGCCCTACTTTTCGACCAAGCGGTAGAAAACGAAGTCCGAGGTGGCGCCGTTGACATAGCCCGTCACGTCTTCGTCCATAGCCACCTGGTAGGTGGCTTGGAACATGATGACGATGGGGCTTTCGGCCTGAACTTCGCGCTGAAGCGTCCGGTACATGTCCAGACGCGCCTCCGGGTCGGCTTCGGTCAGGGCGGCGGTGGTCATCTGGTTCATCTCATCGGGGACGGCCCAGGAATTCCGCCACGTCGTCGTGGCCGTGTAGTTGCCATCGGAATTGTCTGAATTGTACGCAAAAGCCTTGGCGTTGGAATGGGGATCCATGAAGTCGGGGCCCCAGTAAAGCAACATCGCCTGATGGGTCCGGTCGCGGTATTTCGTGATGACCTGCGACCCGGTGCCAGGCAGGATTTCGAACTCAATCCCCGCATCGGCGAAGCTGGCTTGCAGCGACTGCGCCATGTCCGTGAAGGGTGCGGCGTTGATGACGTCCATTTCCACCTGGATGGGCAAGTCCACGCCCGCATCGGCCAAGATTTGCTTGGCCTTTTCCGGATCGTAGCCGAAAGGCGTGTCTTCGACCGCACCGGGGAAGCCCTTGGGCCAGAAGGATTGGTGGATATCCATCTGCCCAGCCAAAATGGTGTCGGTCATGCCCTCATAATTCACCAGATACCGCGCCGCTTCCCAAACGGCCGGGTCGGTCAGACTATCGGTCTTCTGGTTGAAGGACAGGAAGTGGACGGCAGCCTGGGGGAACGTCTCCACCCGGATGCCGTCATCGAGCGACGCGATCTGGTCGGGCGTCAAGTTGCGCGCCATGTCCACATCGCCGCTTTCCAGCAGCAACTGCTGCGTGGCAGATTCCGCCACATGCTGCAGGATCACGCCTTCGACCTTGGGCCCTTCCTTGAAGTAGCTGTCATTGGCGCGCAGGCGGATGATTTCGGCGGGGCGATAGGCCTGCAACTCAAACGGGCCAGAGCCGGCGGAATTGGCGTTCAACCACGCATTGCCCATGTCGCCATCCAGCGCGTTGGCCATGACGGTGGCCATATCCACCACCGAGGCCGGGCGCGATGCCAGCACGTTCATCACGAAGGCAGGGGAAAAGTCGCCGTCATAGCGGATGGTGACGGTGTTGCCGTCCGCTACGACCATGTCTTCGACATTGTCGGCGGTCCAGCCAAGCTGGGCCAGGATGAAGGCAGGCGTCAGGTTCAGCTTGATCACGCGGTGCAACGAGCCTGCCGCATCTTCAGCCGTGACCGGGTTACCAGAATGGAATGTCGCGCCGTCGCGCATGGTGAACGTGATGGTCTTGGAGGCCTCGTCGATCTGCCATTCCGTGGCCAGGCCGGGGGCCAGCGTGGTCGGGTCTTCGGCATCGTATTGCACGAGCCGGTCATAGACGTTGGTCACCAACTCGCCCGAGGTAAATTCATAGGCCTGGGCGGGGTCGATAGCGACGATGTCGTCGATATTCTGCGCCACGATCAGAAGGCCCGGCGGCGTGTCGGCGAGGGCCAAGCCACCGGCCAGCGTGACGTGCAGAGCGGTGACGCCGCCCAGAAGAACGGATCTCAGGTTGGTCATGTATCTCTCCTGTCGTGTTTGGTTTGGTTGTTGGTGTTGGCCGGCAGCGCGGGCATGCCGCGCCCCCCGCCCTGGCGCAGCACGGCCAGCGTGCCGGTCCAAAGAACACGGGCAGGGTCTGGCCCCGGGTTGATCCAGGAATGGGGTGTGGCGCCATCGTAATGCAGGCTGTCTCCTGCCCCCATGCGCATGGTTGCGCCGCCCAGGGTCTGTTCGATCTGACCTTCCAGGATAACGATGATTTCCTCACCCTCATGGGACGCGGTCTCGGATACGTAGCCCGGCGGGATGTGCAGGATGTAGGACACGAGGTTTGAGCCGGGATAGTCGGCACTGATGGCCTCATATTCCACGGGTGACCCGGGGACGGAAAAGCGCGCACGGCTATCCGCCCGCGACAACGCATCCACGGGGCGGCTTTGGGTGACGAAGTAGTCAAGACCGACGCCCAAGGCTTGCGCGATCTGCGCCAGAGTGCCCAGTGCGGGCACGGCCTTGCCTGTTTCCACCTGGCTCAGATACCCGGTCGAAAGCTTGGCCGCTTCTGCCGCCGCACGCAATGTCAGCCCAATGGCCTTGCGCCGCCGCCGCATAAGTGGCCCGATCTCGGGCGCCGGGGCATGGCTGTCGGCGGGGGAAGGCAGAACCATCGGCACCTCGGATCGGTAAAATTTTGTTAGATGTTGGCAAATCATTTTGCATCTGCCAAGCAGTTTTCATGCCCCACTGACACACGCGCCGGAGGTTTCGTGGCTGCATCCTTCTCCCCTGCCCCGTTTCGGTCGCGCGCGGCCCTGGTGCAGGCGGCAAAGGGCGTGGCGGAGTTCGTGGCGATCACCGCGGTGACGTTTCTGGGGTTGCTGGCCCTGACCTTCTTCATCGGGCGCGTGGTGCCCATCGACCCCGTTCTGGCCGTCGTCGGCGACCGCGCCACGCCCGAACAATATGAAGCCGCGCGCGTGGCCATGGGGCTAGACCGCCCGCTTCTAGTGCAGTTCGCCTCCTATGTCTGGGACGTGCTGCGGGGCGATCTGGGCATGTCGGTCTCGACCAACAAGCCCGTGGCGGAAGACCTGCTGCGTGTCTTCCCGGCGACGCTGGAAATGGCCACGATCGGTATCGTCATCGGCGTGGCCCTGGGCGTACCCATGGGCGTCATCGCGGCGGCACGTCAGGGCATTTGGGTAGACCAGACCATCCGCGTGCTGGCGCTGACAGGCTATTCGGTGCCTGCCTTCTGGCTGGGCTTGGTGGGCCTTGCGGTGTTCTATGCGGGCCTCGGCTGGGTGTCGGGACCAGGCCGCATGGGCATCTTCTATGACGGGATCGTCGCCCCCTGGAGCGGACTTTTGCTGCTGGACGCCGCCCTGGCGGGCGAATGGGAGGTCTTCCGGTCTGCCGTCAGCCACATCGTATTGCCCGCCGCCATCCTGGGCTTCTTCGCTCTGGCCTATATCGCGCGCATGACACGGTCTTTCATGCTGGACCAGTTGAGCCAGGAATTCGTCACCACCGCGCGGGTGAAAGGCGTGCCGGAATGGCGGGTCATCTGGGTCCACGCATTCCGGCCCATTCGGGTCCAACTGATCACCGTGATCGGGCTCAGCTATGCGGGGCTCTTGGAAGGTTCGGTCATGATCGAGACTGTGTTCAGCTGGCCCGGCATCGGCAACTACCTGACCACAGCGCTGTTCAATGCAGACATGAATGCCGTGCTGGGCGCCACCCTGGTGATTGGGGCGGTGTTCATCGGGATCAATCGCATCTCTGACGTCCTTTACCGCGTGCTTGACCCGAGAAGCCGGTCATGAAGGCAGGACTGCGCGATTGGCTGACGACCGAAGCGCCGGGCTCGCGCAGGCAAGCCATGGCGGGGCGGCTCTATGGGGCCGGGTTGGCGCTTTTGGGCAACCCCTTGGCGGTGCTGGGCGGCTTGATCGTGCTGCTGCTGGTGCTGGTGGCGGCCTTCGCGCCGTGGCTCGCCCCGGAAAGCCCGGTGGGCCAGGATTTGGGCCGGAGGTTGCTGCCCCCATCGGCCGAGCATTGGATGGGCACCGACGAATTGGGCCGCGACATCCTGAGCCGCGTCATCTGGGGCGCGCGCATCACATTGATGATCGTGGCGCTTGTGGCAGTGATCGCGGCGCCGGTCGGGCTGATCGTGGGGGCCGTGTCGGGTTATTTCGGCGGCTGGATCGACCGCGTGCTGATGGGACTGACGGATGTGTTTCTGTCGATGCCGAAGCTGATCCTGGCATTGGCCTTCGCCGCCGCGCTGGGCCCGGGTATCGAAAATGCTGTGATCGCCATCGCCATCACCACTTGGCCCGCCTATGCGCGCATCGCCCGCGCCGAAACGCTGACCATCCGCAATGCCGAATTCATCGCGGCCACGCGGCTTCTGGGGGCCAGCCATCTGCGGATCATCGGGCTGCATATCCTGCCGCTTTGCACCTCGTCGATGATCATCCGCGTCACGCTCGACATGGCGGGGATCATCCTGACAGCGGCAGGTCTGGGCTTCCTGGGGCTTGGTGCGCAGCCGCCCTTACCGGAATGGGGCGCGATGATTTCAAGGGGCCGCGCCTTCATCTTGGATCAATGGTGGGTGGCGACCATGCCAGGCTTCGCGATCATCGTGGTGTCGCTCGGCTTCTGTTTTCTGGGCGACGGGCTGCGCGACGCGCTGGACCCCAAGGGGCGGAAATGACCCTGCTTTCGGTGGAAAACCTGACCGTCACCTTTCCGACGGCGCGCGGCATGGTCCGGGTGGTGGATGGGGTCTCATTCGAATTGGGGCGTGAGCGGCTGGGCATCGTGGGGGAAAGCGGTTCCGGGAAGTCGATGACGGGGCGCGCCATTCTGCGGCTTATCCGCCCGCCGGGGCGCGTGACCGGACGGATCACGTTTCGCAGCGAAGACCTCGCTGCCCTGCCCGAGCGGCGGATGCGCGAAATCCGCGGCGCCGGGATTTCCATGGTGATGCAGGACCCGCGCTTTTCCCTGAACCCGGTGATGCGCGTCGGCGACCAGATCGCGGAGGCGCTGCGCACCCATGAAAAGCTCGATCGCGGCGCCTTGCGCGCCCGCGTGCGGGACATGCTGGACGCCGTGCGCATCGACGACCCGGATCGCGTGGCGGGGTTATACCCCCATGAAGTCTCGGGCGGGATGGGGCAGCGCATCATGATCGCGATGATGCTGATCCCGAAGCCCGCCCTGCTGATCGCGGATGAGCCGACCTCGGCGCTGGACGTGTCCGTCCAAGGCGAGGTGCTGCGGTTGATGGATGACCTCGTGCGCGAGCGGGGCATGGGCCTCATCCTGATCAGCCATGACCTGCCGCTGGTGGCCCGCTATTGCGACCGCATCCTGGTGATGCATGGCGGACAGGTGCTGGAGGCCTGCGCCGCCCGGGACTTGCACGCCGCCACCCATCCTTACACCAAGGGTTTGCTGGCTTCCGTGCCGCGCATGGATGACACGCGGGACGTGCTGCCAGTGCTGGACCGCAGCGCCTGGGGCGGCACATGACCGCGCTGCGTCTGACGGACCTGAGCGTTTCATACGGGACGACGCGAGTGGTGCGGGGCGTATCGCTAGAGGTGGCCGCAGGCGCCTCCGTCGCGCTGGTGGGGGAAAGCGGGTCGGGCAAGTCCACGGTGCTGAAGGCCATCACCGGGCTCGCCCCCGATTGGACCGGAGAGATCGAGGTGCTCGGCAAGCCCCGCGGGCATCGGCCCGACCGGGCCGTCGCGCGGGAATGTCAGATGGTGTTCCAAGATCCCTACGGCTCGCTGCATCCGCGGCGCACCGTGGATGCGGTCCTGACCGAGGCACTGGCCATTCACGGGATGACCGATGACGGGCATGTGGCCGAGACGTTGGCCCAAGTGGGCCTGGATGCCCGTTTTCGCTTTCGCTATCCGCATCAATTGTCGGGTGGTCAGCGGCAAAGGGTGGCCATTGCGCGCGCGCTCATCCTGCGGCCGAAGGTGCTGTTGCTTGATGAGCCGACATCTGCCCTGGATGTGAGCGTGCAGGCGGAGATCTTGAACCTGCTCAAGACGCTGCGCGCCGAATACGGGCTGACCTACCTGTTGGTGACCCACGACCTGCCCGTGGTGGGCTTCCTGTGTGAGCGTCTGGCCGTGATGCGCGGCGGCGAAATCGTGGAGATCGCGCCGACCAAGGCCCTCCGGGACGGCAGCTTCACCCACCCCTATTCCCGGCACCTCTATGCCGAAAGCTCAAGCGATATCGGAGGCGCGCCATGACCCAAGCCTTTACGACCGCCTTGATGGAAGCCCGCGATCGGGCGGCGGTTTTTGCCACGCTCCATACGTACAGCCAGTCGATCATGCCGGTACGGCTTTGGACGGTGATGGAAGTGGATATGGCGGCAGGCGTCGCCCGGCGGGCCTATTCCAGCGCGCCGAAGGCCTATCCGACATCGGGCACAAAACCCATCCCCGACAATGACTGGTTCACCGCCATCCATGAGCGGCGCGAAACCTTCGTGGCCAATGACATCAACGCCATCGCCGCTGTCTTCCCCGACCATGAGACCATTGCCGCCTTGGGCTGCGCCTCGGTGGTGAACCTGCCGGTGTTTCTGGGCGCCGCATTGGCGGGGACGATCAACCTGCTGGACGGCGAAGGGGCTTTTGGCGCGAAAGCGGTGGCGCGGCTGGAGGATTGTTTGACCCTGCCCGCCTTGGCGGCCTTGGCCGTGGCGCGGGGCTTTG
Source organism: uncultured Jannaschia sp. (assembly GCA_947494145.1). Lineage (GTDB taxonomy): Bacteria > Pseudomonadota > Alphaproteobacteria > Rhodobacterales > Rhodobacteraceae > Jannaschia. The sequence continues at coordinate 8,299 of CANLTZ010000003.1, forward strand.
GGTAAGGCGGTCGCTAGGAAGCTTGGCGCCCTTTGGGCTTGATCCCCGTCCTGGTCGCGGGGCGGAAACGGCTTGGCTCAAATACCAGATCAGCGTTCTAGGGTGGTGCCCTACCCGCTCAACACCGACGGCAACCAAAGCGCGAGGCCAGGGAACATGAACAGGATCACGATGAAACCCGCCATCACCAGAAACATCGGGAACGACGCACGGCTGATGAAGCCCATGTCGCGGCCCGTCATGCCTTGCAGCACGAAGAGGTTGAAGCCGATGGGCGGCGTGATCTGCGCCATCTCCACCACGATCATGACGTAGACACCGAACCACAGCATATCGAAGCCAGCCGCGCGGACCATGGGCTCGATCACGGCCATGGTCAGCACGATGGAGCTGAGACCATCCAGAAAGCACCCAAGAATGATGTAGAAAACCGTCAGGATCACGATCAGCATCACAGGCGAAAGGTTCCAGGCCTCGATCCCTTCGGCCAAGGCGCGGGGGATACCCGTAAAGCCCATGGCAAGACTCAGAAACCCCGCCCCCATGAGGATGAGCATAATCATGGCAGTGGTGCGCACAGCCCCCAGGATGCTTTCGATAAAGCCATCCCATGACAGGCTACGTTGCACCGCCGATAGCAGGATTGAGCCCAGCACGCCCAAAGCCGCCGCCTCGGTCGCGGTGGCGATGCCCGCATAGATCGACCCGATCACCGCCGCTATCAGCGTCAGCACCGGCAGCAGGTCCAGCAATCGGCGGCCCAGATGGGACATGTCCACGTCGCGCGACGGGTTAAACGTGCTCCGGTTTATCGTTGCCCAGACCGCCACATAGACCATGAAGCACAGCGCCAGGCAGAGGCCCGGTATCATCGCCGCCATGAAAAGCTGCGAGATGCTTTCGTTCACCGTCACGCCGAACACGATCATCGCAATGGAGGGTGGGATCAGAAGGCCCAGCGTGCCTGCGCCCGACAACGTTCCGATGATCATCTTTTCAGGGTACTTGCGGGCCCGCAGTTCGGGGATAGACATCTTGCCCACTGTGGCCACCGTCGCCGCCGATGACCCGGAAATGGCCGCAAAGACGGCAGAGGCACCGATATTGACGTGCAAAAGCCCGCCCGGCAGGCCGCGCAGGAAGGGGGCGAGGCCGCGGAACAGGGTTTCCGACAGCTTGGTGCGAAACAGGATCTCTCCCATCCAAATGAAAAGCGGCAGGGCCGTCAGCGTCCAGGACGATTGCTCCCCCCAGATGGTGACGGCCATGGAATCGCCGATGGGTGCCGAGGTAAACAGCCACATGCCCACGATGGCGGTGCCCAGAAGAGCTGCCCCCACCCAGACGCCGAGACCCAGCAGGACGAACAGCGTCAGCATGAAGATGATGACAGAGGCCAGTTCGCTCATGGCTCGGACGCCCCTTTGGATGTGTCGGGATCAACCGCGTCGTAGTCGAAGATGGCCTGTACCAGCGTGTGGATGACTGACACCGCAAACAGCCACGCCCCCGCAGCGACGGGCGCTTGCGGGATCCAGATCAGGATGGCGTCGGCGCCTTGGCTGCGTTCCCCGAAATCCCAACTGTCATAGGCCAGACGCGTCATGTACCAGGCAAGGAAGATCGAAATGGCCGACATGACGCCCAGCACGAAAATCTCCACCACGCGACGCATGGGGGTACCGGACAGTGTCTGAACCAAAAGCTGTACCCGGATATGAGCGCCTGCGCGGAAGGCATATGGCAGGGCCAGGAAGGTGCCACCGGCCATGACGTAGCCCGCCACGTCGCTGGCCCCGCCTGCATAGAGGTTCAGCAGCCGGGCCAGGATGCTCCAAAGGATAAGCCCGCAAAGCAGCACAAGCAGCGCGCCCGCAAGGTAGCCTGCAACGCGGTAGACCGCGTCCAAGGCGTGGGAAAGGGATCGCATGGGGCTCTCCGATGGCGGAGGAAAAGGGCGCGCGTCAATCGGCGCGCGCCCGGGTCATATCACTCAGCGGCGTTGAACGCGTCGAGCGCGGCCTGCCCTTTGTCGCCGGCCCGTTCCAGCCAAGCGGCGCGCAGTGTCGACCCGACTTCTTCGAAGGCGGCGCGCAATTCGGGGGTCAATTCCCCCACGGTCATGCCGTTTTCGGTGAATTGCTCGGTGTAGAAGCCGTCAAGCTCTTCGGCGCGGGCCCAGCACTTGTCTTCGGCATTGGCGGCAGCGGTCTCAATCACGCCCCGGGTTTCATCATCGAGCCCGTCCCAAGTGCCCTGGTTCACGATCACCATGTTGCGCGGCAGCCAGGCCTTCACGTCGTAGTAATGGCCCACATGTTCCCAAAGCTTCCGGTCAAACCCGGTGGAGCCGGAGGAAATCATGGATTCGGCCACGCCCGTTGCAAAGGCCTGAGCCAATTCCGCGGCTTCGATGGTGGTGGGCACCATGCCCAATTCTTCGGCAAAGCGCGAGGTGGTGGCGTTGTAGGCGCGGAACTTCAGCCCCTCCAAATCGGCGGGCGACGCGACCGGCCCGGCCGAATAAAAGCCCTGGGGGGGCCAGGGGCAGGAATAAAGCAGATGGACGCGGCTTTCATCCAAGGTTTCTTCGAGAATGGGCTTTGTCGCGTTATAAAGCTTGCGCGCATCTGCGAAGGACGTTGCCAGGAACGGGATCGAGTCGATCTCGAAGATGGCATCATCGTTGCCCAGGGCAGAAACCAAGCGCTCACCGATGGGTGTCAGGCCCCGGCGCACGGCGTTAAAGATCTCTCCACCCGAGAAAAGCGACCCGCTGGGATGGGTGACGATTTCCAAATCAGCTGCATTTGCAGTGACTTCGGCAGCAAACTCGGCCGCGATCTCGGAATGGTAGTTGGTGGCCGAATAGGCCAGCGCCATGTCCCACTTTTCGGCCGTGGCAGTGGTGGCAATGGACGCGGCAAAGGCCGTGGCCGCAAAGATATGGGCTGTCTTCATGATGCGATCTCCCCGTTGTTCTTATGACGTCGCAAGTCATGGGCGCAGGGCAACAGATCGTCGCCATGCTTGCAAATGGTAAATGCACTGCACTGGCGGAAGACCGGGTCGTCTTGCCTTGTGCTGCCTTGTGGGAAAGGGTTCTGCCCATTCTGAAGACGTTCCGAAAGCGCGCGACATGTCCAAGCCCTGCATCGGGATCCTGTCCCTCGACACCGCGTTCCCGCGCATTTCGGGGGATGTTGGCAATTTGGAAAGCTATCCATTCGACGCCATGGTCGAAGTCGTGCCAGGGGCCGACAGCCCGCAGATCGTCCGAAACGGCGCGCCGTCCGAAGCGCTCCTGGTCAGGTTTGAGGCAGCGGCGCGGGAGCTGGAACAGCAAGGGGCCACGGCCATTATCTCAACATGCGGGTTCCTGGCACCAGCACAGGGCCGGATCGCGGAAGCCGTCTCGGTGCCCGTGATGCTTTCGGCTTTGTCCCTTTTGCCGCTCATTCGGGCGATACGCCCGGGACGGATCGGTGTTCTGACGGCATCTGAAGCGGCCTTGGGCGACAACTTCCTTCGAGCGGCGGGCTTGGAGAAGGAAGGTCTGGTGATCGCAGGAATGGAAAACGTGCCGGCCTTTGCCGACACGTTCCTCGCACCACGCGACAAGCAAGCGACGGAATTGGACCGGGCCGCGATGGAGGCCGGCGTCATCGCTGTCGCGCAAGACCTGCTAACCCGGGCTCCAGATGTGACGGCGCTGCTTCTGGAATGCGGGAACCTGCCGCCCTATGCCGATGCGTTGCGCCGGGCCACCGGGCGCCGGGTCTATCATCTGGTGGATGCGGCGCGGTTTCTCATGGAAGCCTGAAGGACATTGGGGCCCGACTATCTGCGGCGAATAAATCGCGACGGCGCGAAGGGCTCGGGGTCGATGCACGGCGTGTCCCCTTCCAGAAGGTCCGCCAGAAGGCAGGCGGTGCCTGGACCGGTCATAAAGCCGATATGTTGGTGCCCGAAAGCCAGCATCGTTTGGCGTGTGCCGGGAAGCGGGCCAATGGCCGGGCGGCTGTCGGGAAAGGTCGGGCGGCTGCCGAGCCAGGGTGCATCCGACGTATATTCGCCAAGGGCGACGGCCTGACGTGCAGCGACTTCGGCCATATCCAATTGCCGATGGTTGGGCGGGGCGTCGCGGCGCGTCAGCTCGACCCCGGTGGTCATCCGCAAGCCTTGACGCATGGGCGATAGAACATAGCCGCCGCCGGTATCGAAGATCGGCCGCGCAAGCGGCGCGTTCTCGCCGGGGGGGCCTTGGAAATGGCGGTGATAGCCCCGCTCCCACGCGAGGATGACGCGGTAGCCCGACGCCTCCAGGAATGTGCGTCCCCACGGGCCCAGACAAAGGACGGCGTTATCGGCTTGCAGCGTTTCGCCGTCATCGAAGTGAAGGGTCGCTCCGTTCTCCCCTTCGTCAACCGCACGCAGTTCCGCGCGGCGGATCGTGCCGCCGCGTTGCGCGAAGGCATTTGCATAGCCCGCCACGACGGCGCCGGGATCATCCACGGAATAGCTATCGCGTATCCAGAGCGCGCGAGGGAAGATCGGGTTCAAGCCCGGTTCGATATCCCGAAGCGCGGCGCCACTCAAAGGCAGCGTATCAATGCCGTGGGCGTCCATGATGTCCCTGGCAGCGGCACCACGCTGCCAAGCGGCCTCCTGACGATAGAGGAAGAGCCAGCCGCGGTCGCAGAGGTGGCCGGACAGGCCCGCCTCCTCCAACCAGCCCAGATGGCGGTCGATGGACAAACGGATCAGGCCATCAAGCGCCGTGACAGTTTCGCGGAAGGCAGCGGGTCTTGCCGCGGCCAGGAAGCGCAGCACCCAACCGAGGTTGCGCAGCACAAAGGCAGGATCGTAGCGCAGTGCAGGTTTTCGATTGGTCGCAAGCGGGAAAAGGTCCCGCAGAAGTGCCGGGTTGTTGAGCGGCACCAACGACGACCGCGCAAGCACGCCTGCATTGCCGTAGGACGTCTCTTGACCCGGATCGGACCGGTCAATCAGCGTGACGCGCGCCCCGCGGCGCTGAAGCTCCAACGCGACACAGACACCCACCATCCCTGCCCCAATGATTACGATATGGCGGTCCTGAAGCGGTCGGTTCGGAGTGTCAGACGGCAAGGGTGTCTCATGCGGGTTCAGTGTGTCGGGATTCGCTTGGACTTGGATACGCATCCGTCCAATCGCCCTTTATGGTGCCCAACGGCCCCGCCCGCCCATACCGCGCAATGGTGTCGTCATCCATAGGCAGCATGGTCCGTGCCGATCAGCGACACGTTGGTCGCGAACCGACTGTCGGGAGGTCGGGCCGCGACTTGCGCCTGCTTCCAGCCGCCCGTAGCAGATTTGGTTAAAGGACAGGAGCTTAGCCACTTCTTCTTAAATCAGGGTAGACAGAACCCAGACCACCAAGACGCCGAAATAGAGGACAGCGAGGGACGTCCCCGGAACTGCGAACGCCCGTTGCGATACCAGAACGGTATTGAGGACATAGATCATGTCGCCGCTGACGTGATGCGTACTGCCGCAGGTCGCTTTTGACCGCTTGGGGGACGACAGGATAATCGGAGTGGCAGGAAGCTCACAATGCGGGCGCAAACTTGATGCTGAGATCAGCAAGACAGGCTCGCAGCCAGTCATTCAGGCGCACGACACCCGGACAAAGCCCAGCAGAGTCCTCCGATGGCCTCACGCAACCGCCCGGCTGAGGGCGCATTGCGACCAGATGTCAGACAGCGAGGCGCCCAGGTGTCGATATCGGCGGCGGAATGCTGTGGCCTGGGCGTGATCCGCAAACCCTCCGTACCTTTTGGCACCGTCGGGTGGTTTATGGGCTGCGCGTAGATGCCATATTGGTCCAAAAGCGTATCGCCTAGGAATTTCGCCTTGAAGGGATCGCCGACGAGGACCGGCACGATGCGGCTCGGATTGTCGAGATGGGGAATGCGCAAGACATCCAGGCGTGCCCTTAGCGCCGCAACACTGGCCTTTTGGCGACGGCGTTCCAGATCGCTCTGCCGCAGGTGGCGCACGGATGTCAGCGCGCCAGCCGCCAAGGCGAGCGGCAGAGCCGTGGTGAAGATGAAGCCGCTGGCGAAGGACCGGATGAAATCGCACAGTACGGCGGACCCGGCCAAGTAGCCGCCCATGACGCCGAAGGCTGTCCGTCGTCAGGGTTTTGGGACCAATGGCGCTTGAACTAAGAGAGAGTTTGGCTCATCTTGTCGGTTTGATTATGCGGCGTGTTTGCGGTGATGCAAGCGGCGCGCTTCGGGTCACTGCACCGTTCGACCTTGTGAGACCCAATAAAGCACGGCCTGCCACACGGTAAGATCAGTGCGGACAGATCTATGAGACCCTCGACGGACCACCGCCAGAGAAAAAAATGACAAATCCGAAGCCTAGCCAAAGTCAAGGACTAGGATGGGACCGGCGTCGAAGCGATTGGTCGCCACGGAGAGACTGTCGCGCGTCCGGGGCCCGCCCGCATGCGGATGCCCACGACGCCAATTTGGTATGTAGAATATCAACACTGAGATTGGCACCGAGGAGCAAGGCACTGCAGCCCGAGATGATCGCAAGCGGAGCTGAGTCGCTTGCTAGAACTCATTCGCACATCGAAGGCCCGGAGGGCGCTGAAGGGCTTCTATGATCGGCCCTCAGACTTTCTGTCCGTTTCGGTCTGATCTTCTTCGCCAGGCGCTTCGGTATCGCGAGCCGAAGGCCTCAGGGCGACGAGGGCGAGCGCGATGGCCAACAGCATCAAGAAGACGCCGACAGCCAGGAAGGAACCGCGGAGCCCAACGCCCGCCACGATGGGTGCGAGCAGAATTGGCGACATAAACTGCCCGAAAAAGGTAAGAGAACTCAGGCCGCCAACCACTCGCCCGCGCGTGGCCGAACGCGTCGTACCGACAATCCAAGATTGCAGGTTGGGCATCATCGTTCCGCCAGAAAGACCCGCTAGGACCATTACCGCAAACAGCGCTGGCCCGTCGGCTACCGAAAGCAAGAGATAGGCAAGGCCCGTCCCGCCGAAGCCGATCGCGAATAGAGTCAGGCGCGAAAATGTTGCGTGCAAAGGACGGAAATTGAGCGCCGCGATAGCCGCGAAAAGCGTCTGTGTCGCGATGAGCGCACCCGTCATGGTGGCAGCACGTGCATCAAAGCTTTCGACGGCAAGAAACGGCAACTGCGTCGGCAGCATATAGAATGCCACTTGGTTAAGAAAAGCGGCCGCATAGAGAAATGCGATCACGCCGGTTTGCGGATTGGTTTCCTCCTTTACCGCCGGTGCATCGCCGCCGTTCCGCGCGGTGGGCGTCGACAAAGCCACCATCGCAAGCGGGGCGACCAAAAAGGCCAGGCCGTAGATGAGGAAGGGGCCACGCCAGGACAATTCGGCGAGAAGCCCGCCGCCCAATAAAAAGACGATACCGCCTGCGGCCATCGCTGCCGATTGCAAACCGACAAAACGGTCCCGATCCGCTCCAGTGAAGAAGTCGCCCACCAGCGTTGTCGCAACCGTCATCGTTACAGCGACAGCAGCAGGATCAGATCATCGAGCCAGAGCCCCGCAGTTCCAGCGAGCCCATAGAGAAGCGCCGCAGCGGCAAGCATCGCCTTCCGCCCAACCCGATCGACAAGCAAGCCACCCAGCGGGGCGACAATTGCAATCGTCAGGCCATGGGTGGTGAGCAGGACGCGGGTCAGAAATTCGGCGTTCGGCCTGTCTGCAAATGGTTCTGCAATCCGGGCAACCCCGGAGCAATCGTCGCCCCCGCCATGACGGTCAGCGATGCCGCGACCAAGATCGCCCAGTTGCGCAGACCGTCCGGTCCACTCAGAAGGCTGCGTCGCGGGGGCGTCGCCATTGTCTTTGTCCAATCTAGAAAATGTCGTGCGCCCGCGTGTGGATTACGGACGGCATGACACACATGTTGAGGCGTCACAGCCCAACCAAAGGCGCCCTTTCAATGGCTTGCCTTTGAAAGAAACTCACATGTGCCTGACGCTTTGTGGCCGGCGTCAGTCATTGACGGCCAGTTGAATGGCGATCTCCGTGGTCTCTGACGTGCATTCGGGATGTCCATAGCCCCCAGCACTCGTGCCGTTTTCAATGTCGAAGACGATGTTGTCATCGCCACTCACCGAAACCCCTGCCGGAACGTGATCGAGATCTAGCGCCTCCCGAGTTCGCCAAGAAATGACATGGTCAGCGCAGGACGTATCGCCGCTAACCCCGAGGGCACCGAGCAAGAGGCCGTCCCCGTCGTAAAGCGCCAAGCCCCCGCCGAACACGTTGACGCCGCCGATCCGCTGGCCGACCAGCGGGTCCTCCTCCGTGCCAATCAGCTCCGGATCGCCACCATAGGCCGTCTGTGCATCGACAGGATTGCTAGCTTGCAAGCCGAACAGGGAGCCGCCGGGCTGAACAGCTGAAAAGAGGTTAGCCGTAGACAGAGCGAAAGTAGGCAAGCTGAAGGCGTTGGCCGTGTTCGCCTTCTGGACAGCGATTATGCGGCTGCCGGGCCATTGGTCGCCTCGGTTCTCGCCCGTGAATACGATGCTACACACCGTCCCGTCCCGGTCGACGAGCGCCCCCCACATATGAAACTCGAGGCCTCCATTGGCCTCGCTCTGAGCCGAAGAGAGCGCGGCATGCAGGGCCCCATGGCTTGGCAGGTCGGCGCAGGACGCGTGGGCGCCGGTAGCCAATGCGGCGGTTGCGAGAAAGCATACCCCAAGCCATTGCGCTGGCCGCTTGCAAGGAAAAGCCGTCAAACGGCTTGCGGTCGACACTGACGGCCGCTGCGCGGTTTCTTGATGGGAATCAGTCATGCCGTATCTCCTATTTTTCGGGCGACTTTCCAAATTAACAGTCTGCGAACAATGATCTATCGCATTGCCCCGCTTCCGAAATAACTGGCCACGTCAGAAAGGTATTCCGCAAGATTTCCAAGGATTCTGGATTTGCGCGGATCAAATCCAGAATCCCGAGTAGGAAAATGGAAGATCTCTTTGCTCAGTTCTGATCTTTCCTTCGCAAGGCGACATGAAAGGACGTGTCGATGGAATTGGACTCCAAGCGGATCATCTCTGGTGGACTTCAGTATCTTCTGGCTGATACGATCGTCCTGCTTTTTAAGGCGCGTCATTTGTCGTGGCGCCTCAGAGAGAACGTGTATCATGGTCTCCGCGCGGTCATCCGACAGGATTGCCAAGCCTTGGATCACTCAACCGACCGGCTAGCGGAACGCGTTCTCGATCTTGGACAGGGACTTGCGCCAAGCTATTCCAAGTTGGCCAAAACCTCGTCAATTCAAGAAGAACAGCATGTTCGGTCGCCCACCAACATGGCCAAACAGATTATATGGGATCACGACAAAGTCCTCGCCGACATCGAAACGCTACTGGCCACTCTGCCGCTTTCGGACGACGAAAAGACGGGGGACATTCTGGTTTGTTTGAAGGATCGCCATCGAAAATGCCGCAATAGCCTTGCTGATTTGGTTAACGCGACGGATCACGGTAGCGCATAGTTGCTTTCCCGATCACAGAGCGTACTTTCTAAACCGACCCGATCCTCAACCAAACACTACTCTGAAATACTTGGAAGTATTTCTATCAACCAAACGGGTCCACCATGTGTGTGGCCACGATAATCTAGAAGATGAAATCTAAGGCAAACCACCAATTCCACGTGACGGATTTTAAGCAAACCTCGAAGTAAGCCTACTGGGCCAAACCATAATAGGAGCCGAGAATGCCGCAACCCTTTACCTCCGAAAACAGCGCCCTTCTGCTTATCGACCATCAAGTCGGAACCATGCAGCTTATCAAGAATATCTCTATGGAGGATGCTAAGCGGAACGCAATCGCCTTGGCGAAGATGGCTCAAATCTTCGACATGCCGGTGGTCATGACGTCAAGCCAGGAAGACCGGGTGCAAGGGCCGCTCCTGCCGGAACTGGAGGATCTGCACCCGGGTGCCTTTGCCGACCGGATCAAACGGCCCGGCGTGGTAAACGCTTGGGCTTATCCGCCATTCAAGACAGCGGTCGAGGCGACGGGCCGCTCGAACCTGATCATGGCAGGCGTGACGACGGATGTCTGCCTCGTTTTCCCCGCCATCGACGCCGTCGAAGCAGGCTTCGGCGTCCAGACAGTCATGGATGCGTCCGGCTCGCCCTTCGATCTATCCGAGGAGATGTCGCGCACGCGGATGCAAAAGGCGGGCGTGATCCTGACGGCCACCAATACGCTGATCGCCGAACTGGCGCAGGATTGGTCCACGCCAGAAGGGCAGCAACTCATCGGACTTTTATTCTCTGACGTGATCCCAACCATCGGTTAGAACGCCCCCATGACGCATCCAGATAATACCCGTCCGAAGCTCTACTACATGCCCGGCACCTGCGCGCTGGCTGTGCAAATCGCGCTGGAATGGGCCGGAGAGCCCTATGACGCGCAGCAGATTCAGCGCGATCAGTTGATGTCCCCGGATTACCTGGCAATCAACCCAGCTGGTGTCGTTCCAACCCTGATCGTCGACGGAGAGGTTTTAACCGAAGCATCCGCGATCCTACTGGCCCTCGCCCGCCGGTTTCCGGCACTCGGCCCAGGGGCGGGCGCAACCGAGGCAGAATTCTTCCGGTTCGAACGCCTAATCATCACCCTTGGCGGCACCCTACACCCTTACTTCTGGCCGTGGTTCGTCCCCCAGCGATACGGCGCGCAGACACCGGAGGACGGAACGCGTGTGAAAAACGCAGCCGAGCGTCTGATCGCAGCAATGTTCGAACGTCTCGATGCAGACCTTGGGGATGGCCCTTACTTTCTCGGCAAAACGCCCAGTGCGGCGGATGCGTATCTCTTCCCCATGGCCCGGTGGGGGTATGGCTTGAAGACGCCCACGACCGCCTATCCGAACTTGCACGGGTTGATGCATCGACTGGTCGAAAACCAGGGCGTGATCGCCGCTATGACGGCCCAAGGTCTTCCGCCATTATTCGGCGATGCCTGACGTTCGAGACCGTACCACAGACACCGCGCCGGCCCTCGCGGCCGAAACGCGGAAGGCAACGTGGTTCGAGCTCTATTTCGATCTCGCCTTCGTGGTCGCTGTGGCAGCCCTGACCGGGCGCCATGTCAGCGATTACACGATCGGAGGTGCCGCGGAGTTCGCCCTGCATTTCCTCGTGATCTGGAGCCTTTGGGTCAGCCATACCTTCTGGGCCAGCCGCTATGACGAAGACCGCATAGACCAGCATATCTTCGGGTTTACCAAGATACTGGCGATCCTCGCCATCGCCTTCGGCTCCACTGCCCACGATCCGAACGGTATCTTCTTCGCCAGCGGCGTGGGTGCGTTCAAACTGCTTCTCGCGCTGGCCTATCTACGCGATTCCATTCGACGGCGCGACGGGGCTGCGGCCCGCACCTCGGTCCTGCTGCTCAGCCTACAAGGCATAGCCTGGTTCGCGACCCTGTTGCTGCCCGAGGCCGCACGCCTGCCAGCCTGGACACTCCTGCTCGCCATCGAATTGCTGAGCCCGCTGCTTCTTGCTCGCCAAGAGGATCAACGCCTCCCCCACCCGGAGCACATGCCCGAGCGTTTCGGCCTGTTCACGATCATCCTTCTTGGCGAAGCTGTTGCCTCCGCGCTGCACGCCCTGACTCATGCCGAGACGCTCACGCGCCAGACCCTGATCGTGTCGCTCAGCGGTGCAAGTCTCAGCTTCCTGTTTTGGGTCGGCTACTTCCACCGCGCAAGAAGTGCGGCTGCACGCAGGACCGATCACCTATGGACAGTTCGATCCGTGCGCCTTTGGGTCTATGCGCACCTGCCGCTCTATCTCGGAATCGCAGGGTTCAGCACGGGCACCGTGGCGTTAGCGGGTCATGGCCATGCCAGCGTCGAGGTGGCGGTGCTTCAGGCAGTCGCGGTCGCCCTTGCCATGACAGGCTTGAACTGTGTGGGCTTGGCATCGCCCAACAATCTGTTCGCGATCGACACTGCTTGGCGACATTTCTTGGTTGCGGCTTCAACAGCCGCGAGCGCGCTTTTGATATTGATCAGCAGTATTTCCGTTTTCATGGTCAGCCTCGTCTTCCTCGCGCTGGCCCAACTCCTCCTCGCGCTTTGGACTGGCTGGCAAATGAAACCAGTTCGGTGACGCCGATCTTGCGGCTTGAACTTACCGCCGCGATAACTGGCGTGTCGGTCTTCGCGTCGCAACAGCAAATGCTCCGAACCCTGCCCCGATGATCAGCAACGCGACACCAGCAGCAAGAAACGCAGCAGCAGCGCCAAACCCGGCGATGACCGGAGTCATCAGTAAGGGTGAGATGAATTGCCCAGAGGCGATCACCGCGGTCAGTCCGCCGATGACCCGACCACGATATTGTTCCGATGCAGAGCCAATGATCATGGACTGCAACGTTGGAAGGATCATGGCGCTGCCGATCCCCGACAGGGTGGCCAGCAAGAACAAGGCAACAACGTCCCCAACCATCATCAGACTATAGGCGGCCCCGCAGATCACGAAGCCAAGGCAAAATAGGGTTGGCCGGGTGCAGTAATCACGCAAACGGCCAAACAGCAGCGCCGCGCCAGCCAGGCAGAAAATCTGCCACCCAAGCAGGGTGCCCGTCAGCGTGGCCGCATTCTCGATGCCCCGCGCATCCAGGATGAAGGGCAATTGAGATGGCAGCATAAAGTAAGCCAGTTGATCCGCGAAGGCGAGCCCGTAAGCCAGGGCCACAACACGCCAATCCAGGTATTCGCCCCCCTCCTCTGGCGGCCCGGTCAATGACTGCTGTGCCGGCCCGTGGGACCGAAGATTAACCCAAAGGGCAAGAGCAATCACCGGCAGAGCGAACAGAAAAAGACCGAACGGCAATCGCCAAGACGTCTCCGCGAGCAGGCCGGCGAGATATACGGCACCAATCGCCCCGATGGCAGTGACCGTTGCGTAGATACCGATCAGACGTTCGCGGGCGCCGCTGACAAACAAATCCCCCATCAACGACATGGCACAGATCGTCAAAACAGCCACACCGGCGCCCAGCAGAGTGAGCGAGATCATCAACGCGATCAGATCATCCAACCATAGACCGCCCGTTCCGGCGACGCCGCACAAACAGGCAGCCGCGACGAGCGCAGGTTTTCGGCCAATGCGATCAATCATCCATCCCGCTGCTGGAGAGACGATCGCTGCAGCAAAACCAGGGGTTGCAGGTAGAAGTCGAACAATGAGTTCCGCATTAGGGATCGCTTCGAAATGGCTGGCGATCCCCGGAAGCGCTGGCGAAAGCGCGACGCCGCCCAGCACCGTCAAAAGACCCGCACCCAGAACGACCAGGCGCGGTGAAAGCCCGGGGTCGTGCCCCATGACCGACCCAGATGTCGTCACGATACGCTTTCCTTCCGGTATCGGCCCGGTGTGACGCCCATTCGATCCCGAAAGACGTCTGTCATGTGGCTTTGCGACGCGAACCCGCAAGCATAGGCAACCTCTGCCAGCGGGATGCGGCCTTGGGCCAGCAATGCGCGGGCACGGGCGATACGGCGCTCCACCACGAAGCGGTGCGGTGTCTGCCCAGTTGCAGCCCTGAACGCCCGCGTGAACCGCGCCGTCGGCATGTCGATCAATCCCGAAAGCGTACCAAGCGACAGGTCCTCCGACAGATGCGCCTCGCAAAACTCGACGATGCGGGCCAACTCCCCTTCTGACAGCCCCCCAATTTCGGTCGACCGAAGTGGTGTTTTAAGCTCAGCGATGCGCGCCAGCTCTGCGACAAGGGTCAGAACGGCGCCTTCAGCGAACAGGGTCGCCTGGGGTACGGCGCCTGCGCAATTGTCCCACAGGCGAAGACAGAGCCGTTCGATCAGCGGCTCTTGAAACGGCGCAGCGTGAAGTCGGCGAAAATCACCATCGAAATTCGGCATCAGTTCGGTCACCGCGGGCTGCATGGGTGCCAACGGCACCTCAAGTGTGATTAGGGTTTGCGGACCCTCCGCCACCAATTCGACCCCAACGCCGGGACTAATCAGGTCAATATCGCCACGCCGATATTTATGCCGTATCCGGCCCGCTCCGAAGTCGCGCGAGCAAACGCCTCGGGCGCCCAGCACCACGCTCAACGTCAGGTGCGCCGCTGGTGGTTCAACATACTGCCCGGCGGGCAGCGCCATGTGGTGAATGGTGACGGGTGCAGTGCCGATAGTCCGGGATTCGGCAATCAGGTGCCCGTAGGATCGTCCAGACCTCGCTTCCTGCTCGTGTATCCCCATAACAGTCGGAGACCCTCGTGCTGTGACACCAGTTAAATCAGCCACCGGACTGGCGGGGCAGTTACCAGGGTCAATAGTATAACCTCACAACACTCGACGGTGATAAACCACAGAGCAGTGATTAAGGGCGCACGTGTCAAACAGTCAGACCTAAACCCGTCTGTCGACCTGCACACACCCCACCACAGCCATACCAGCGAGATATGCCGAAGAATTCTATAATGACTTGTCAGATTTCGAAATTCTGATTTTTTCCAGTGATAGATACTGGGCAAGGCTCGCTCCTGTCTTGGTCGGCAGCGACCTTGCCTAAAAGAAGGGCAGGCTGCTTCAATGAGGTGCACTTGATGGTTGATCCGGGGACATTTCATGTTCGTCGCGTGAACACGCACCCGAACCTGGACGCGCGGATCTTTTTTGTGTGTTGGCGAAATGCGACCTCTATCGGGCGGGCTCATGGAGCCGGTCATGCGGGATGACGGCCACAGGGACCAGCTATCCTGGAAGTTCCTGTGCAACGGCGCCCGAGGCCTGGTGAGGATGCCAACCGGGACGATCTTAGCGGCCGACTTCTCGGCCCGGACCTTTGGGATCATCGGTAAGTGGTCAGGGTTGAGGAAATAGATCGTCAAGTACGCCATGCCCTTGAACCGGCCGCCAACGGCCGACAAGTGTGCTCCACATTGTCGAAGCGCTGTCTGATGCGGAGCTCGCAATCCCCCTTATCGATGAGAATTCCGTCACGGTCCTGAGCCTCGCTTGTTCAGTCATGCGTAGTTCGAGGATGCCGTGGTTGAAGGCACGGCTGTTCTGTATTCCGCCGAGCCTTGATGTACTGCACGCCGCTACGTTTCAAGACAACACGCAATTGGCGTCTCTAGGCATCTGTAGCGGCATGCACTTTGATTGCAGCTCATCCTTCGGGCAGCAGATCAGGCGGCCGTGCCCCCTTCACAATCCCTAGGCCTGAAGCAGCGTGGTTTGTTTTGAGATGGGTTGCGTGAGTAGTCAGCGTAATGGCCTTGCCGCCCTGATCGGTCGGATCACACAGTGTCTGGACGAAGGTATCTTTTCTGCTCCAGCCCTTCCAACGCACACACAGCGGTTTCGGCGGGCCATATTCGATGGGATCCCCCCGGTCACCTCAAGCCATTACGATTGATGGTTATTATTCCATGCGGCCTATACTGGCCATAGACACCCGGCTTGGGTCGCGGCTTCGACAAAACCTAGCGGCGATGCGCAGTCGGCGCCCTTGGGCCACAAAAGACGGCTCATATCGCCACTCACTCGTCGGGCAGTGAATCAGGCCAATGACCACTATATCCCGACGGTAGATTCTCGCTTAGCTCACACCGCCATCTGTCCCAAAACGTCCCATGACGCACAGAAAGCACCATACCAACAGCGGACGCCAAGCTGACGTCTAGCTTTTTGCCCGCCCATTGCCTCACGTATGGTGATGGAGGCCGATCCCATGAGCATCGCCAACGGGGGGCCTGAGCGGTGCCAAAACCCCCGTCTTTATCGGATCAGCCCAGCATGTCGGTCGTGATCCCGGCATACCAACCCTCGGATTCCTCATATGTCGCTTTGCGCACATCCGAAGTTTCACCGGTTTCGGAGATGAAACCGTCGACCTTGGCGATCTTCTCTTCCGTCGCCTCATAAGTCGCGCCGACTTTCACGCCGTCATCGGCGGCGATCAGCGACCAGCAGGTGTTGGAGAACTTGGCCGGGAAGACCCGCGAGCCGGTCAACGCGCCGCGCACGGCATTGGCGCAGACCTTCGCCTGGCTATTGGCCGAAAAGCCGGATTTCGGCATATCGCCCTGCTGGCTGGCATCGCCTAGCACGTAGACATCTGGGTCTGCCTTGGTCGACATGTCGGCAGCATTGACCGGGGCCCAGTTGCCATCGGTCACACCGGCCAATTCCGCAATGCGGCCCGCCTTCATGGCGGGAATGACGTTGCAGACATCGACCGCAGTTTCCTCGCCATCGATTGTCATTGTCATGTTGGCCGGGTCGACCGCTACGATGTCACCGCCGAAATCACTACCGATCCAGTCGATCATGCCGTCATAGTGGTCGGCCCAGCCTTCCTGAAACAGCGCCATCTTGGAGAACTTCTCCTTCGGGTCGGCGACAATGATCTTGGCGGTCGGGTTATTGGCCTTCAGGTAATGCGCCACCATCGAAACCCGCTCATAGGGGCCCGGCGGACAGCGGAACGGGTTAGGCGGGGCAACCATGCCGAAGACGCCGCCTTCGGGCATGGCGGCCAGTTGAGCTTTCAGCAATTCGGTCTGAGACCCCGCCTTATAGGCATGGGGCATGGCGTTTTGCGCCGACAAGTCCCATCCTTCGACCGCACCATCCACGAAATCGATGCCGGGGCTGAGGATCAGCTTGTCATATGGCAGCGTGGCCCCACCGGCGAGTGTGACAGTCTTTGCGTCGCGATCGACCCCGACGGCCCAATCATGGACGACGTTCACGCCGGTCGCAGCTAGGCCGCCATAGCTATGGCCCAGCTGGTCCATTTCCTTGAAACCACCCAAATAGAGGTTCGAGAAGAAGCAGGTGTAATAGGTGCGTGTCGGCTCGATTAGGGTGACATTGATGGCGCCGTCACTATCCTTGGCTAGATAGCGTGCGGCTGTGGCGCCGCCCGCGCCGCCACCCACGACGACGACGTTGGGATTGCCCTGCCCTTGGGCCCGTACCATTGGGGCCGCAAGAATGGCGGCCGCCGCCGCTGAGCGGCCCAGAAACCGCCTTCTGTTGATTGTCATGTCGTTCTCCTCCCTCACGAAACTGTATTCACTCCGCCGTCGCGAAATACGCGGCCAGCGCGGCGATTTCCTCGTCACCCAGCCGCGATGCGATCATCTGCATCACGGGGTGATTGCGGTCTTTGTTCTTGTAGGCGTGCATGGCGACGACGAAATCCGCCTCGGGCCAGAACACGATCGACGGGATGCCGTCATCCCCGCCTTCCGCCTGGTGGCAAGTGGTGCATTCACCGCTGAGATATTCGCCATATTCGGGGTCGCCCACCAGCGCGAGAATGGCCGGATCCAGATCATGGTCGATGGCCGTCGCCGTCGGGTCAGCTTCCGGGATGTCGGCGGGATTGTCCGAGAAGGTCCGCAGGAAGGCGATCAGGTTCACACGGTCTTCGGCATCATCAAGTCCCCCGAAACTCATGCGGGAGCCGCTGACGATGGCGCGCGGGTTCGCAAGGAAGGAATCCAGCGTGTCGGCGTGCCATTCCAGGCCGTTGGCGCGGGCGCGCTCGAAACCCTTGGAGTAGCGGAAATCATCGTGACCGGCGACGACGCGACCGAAAAGCCCATTCAGGTGGGGGCCGATCCGATGCCGGGCGTCGTCGCCCACCATATGGCAGCCGCTGCAAAGCGCGAAGACCTCTTGGCCCGCAGCAATATCGGCGGCCAGCGCCGGTTTCGGAGGCCCGGCGAGGCAAAGGGCGGCAAGTATCGTCCAAGCCGCGCGCGCCATATCAGGACGGGCCGTCAAAGCTGCGCAGATAGGCGATGACCGCCGCGATGTCGTCTTCGTCGCGCAGGCCGTTGAAGCTCATCCGGGTGCCTTTCATGGCGTCGCGGGGACGCGCCAGGAACTCGGTCATGGTGGCTTCGTCCCAGACATGGCCGGCTTCCGCAGCGTCTGTGAAGACCTTGGAATATCGGAAGCCTTCCACGGCGCCGATGCCGCTGTCCATAATGCCGGTTAGCTGGGGGCCGGTGCGATTGCGCGCGCCCTCCCCGATCTGGTGGCAGGACTTGCACTGACGGAAGACCCTTTCTCCCTCAGCGACGAGCGCGGGGTCGGGCGCAGCGGCGACCTCGATGGGCGCGGCTTGGGCCGGTGTCTCCGGTTCGGCCGCGGCCTCCTCTTCGTCGCCGCCCTCATCCGGGGTCACATCCAGGACCGAGGCGCGCATTGTGATCTCGACGTCGTCCTTGCAGTTTTCCATGCACGGCTCGGCTCGCCAGATGGAGTATTCTGTCTCGGCCCGGTCATCGACGATGAAGCCGTCGGAATTATACATCTCGACGTCTGCGAAGTTCTCGTGGCTCAGCTCGAAATCCTCGTCCACAAGATCGTTGGAATAAAGGATATAGGCCGTGATCGCATAGACCTCGTCATCGGTCAGCGTCTGTGCTGCGCCGAACGGCATCGACCGATGCACATAGTCCCAGACAGTCGATAGATGCGGCCAGTAGGAGCCCACCGTCTTCACCGGATCCTTGTCGCCCAGCGTGTCGAACCCGCCTGCCAGGACCGGCCAATTGTCGACCCCTTCGGCGAAGTCGCCGTGGCAGGCGGCGCATTGCTCGGCGAAGACTTCCTCGCCGGTCCAAACGTCGCCCCGCCCTTCGGGCAGGCCTTGGCCATCGGGGCGGATATCCACATCCCATGCGGCGATTTCTTCGGGCAGCGCCTCACGGCCCAGGCCGAACGTGCCCTCGGCCAAAGCGGGCGTGGCAATCACCAGGGCCGCTACAGAAACCTTAAGACACTTCGACATTTTCAGCCTCCCCGTTTGGCGTGACGTGCCAAGTCTGGATGCAATTGTTGTGGTAAATCGAGTTTTCGCCCCGCATCTCACGCAACTGCGCTTTGGTCGGCTGCACGTAACCGGTCTCGTCCATGGCGCGGGCCTGCAACAGCCAGTCTTCCCCATTCCACTGGGTATCCAAGTAGAAGCGGGTCAGCGCCTTGGTGTCGCCCTGCTTGCCCAGACGCGCCGTTTCCCACGTGATGCCGCCATCCTTGGAGATATCCACGCGGGTGATCTTGCCATGGCCGGACCAGGCGAGGCCCGTGATCACAAGCGGCCCGTGGCCGTGGGTGATCGGGCTTTGCGGGCTGGGGGATGTGATCACGGATTTCGCATCCATGACCCACGTCCATTTCCGCGCCGTGCCGTCTTCCAGGACGTCGGTATATTTCGACGTCTCCTCCCGGCTTTCCACGGGGCCGTCCATGACCTCGACCCGGCGCAGCCACTTGACCCACATGTTGCCTTCCCAGCCGGGCACGACCAGGCGCACGGGGTAGCCATGCTCCTTCCGCAACGCCTCGCCATTGGCTTTGAAGGCGACCAACACGTCGTCCAGCGCCTTCTCCATTGGGATCGACCGACCGTTGGACGAGGCATCCGCGCCTTCCACGAAGACCCACTTGTCGGCGAGATCCCCCGCCGTATCGAGGCCCGCCTCTTCCAGCAGCATCCGCAGCGGCACGCCGGAATATTCCATGTTGTGGATCATGCCATGGGTGAACTGCACGCCGTTGAGCTGCGCGCCCGCCCACTCCATCCCGGTATTGGCGGCGCATTCGCAGAAATAGACGTGGTTTTCCCGCGGGAAGCGTTCCAGGTCGGCGTAGGTGAAGACCAAGGGTCGGTCGACCAATCCGTTGATCATCAAGCGATAATCTTCTTTGCGTAGCTCGATGGCGCCGGAATGGTGCCGCTCGAACGCGCAGCCCTGGGGCGTGATCGTGCCGTCCAGCGCGTGGATCGGCGTGAAGTTAATGGACGAGATCGTGTCAGCCGTCAGCCATTCGACGTTGCGCCGCACGACGTCTTTTTCATACTCGATTGGCAGGCCATAGGGCGTGGCGTCGACCCCGTCGCCCAGGCCGGTGGCCCAATCCTGCAACTCGGTGATCAGCGGGTCGGGCTGGCCCGCGGCGGCGGCGCTGGCGCCGGCGACGCCCACGACGCTGGCCGCGCTGCCGCGCAGGAAGGCCCGGCGGGATGGGGCTTTGATGGCATCATCCATGTCAGAGGTCTCCATCTTCAGGCGCCGATCACGTCGACGCTGTTGTTCGGTTTCACCGTAATGGTGCCAAGCTTGCGGATATGGGCTTCGACCACATCCCAGATCGGCGGCCCCTCTGTTCCCTCGTTGACGGAGGCCCAGCCGGCGACGACGTAGTTGCGGGCCGGATCGATGGCCTCGCCCGTCGTCAGCAGCACCATGTCCGAGATCCGCTCCCCCTGGGGCTTGTTCACGTCGATCCGGTAGCCGAGGCCGCCGGTCCGCACCATGTCGCCGCCCTGCTGGTAATAGGGGTCGGGGTTGAAGATGTTGTCGGCCACGTCTTCCAGCACGACCTTCAGGAATTCACCCGTCATCTCCGTGCGATAAGCGTTGCCGTAGGTCATGGAGGTGACGTTCCAGATATCCTCGCGCGTGATGTCGTCGCCGGGGACCAGAGACGGGCCCCAGCGGACGCCAGGGCTCAGCGCGATCTCGGCCTCCCGTTCGGACAGGAGAGCGTCGCAGATCAGGTCGTCCCAGGTGCCGTTGAAGTTGCCCCGGCGGTAAAGCAGCGACTCCGTCTGGCCGATCACCTCCGACAGCTCCGCCTCAAAAGGCGCGCGCTGCTCGTCGATCAAAGCGGCCATGTCCGGGTCCGGTGCGATCACGTCCGAGAAGATGGGAATCAGCTTGTGGCGATAGCCCATCATCCGGCCGTCGCGGATATCCAGATCGACGCGGCTGACGAACTTCCCGTTGGAGCCGGAGGGGACGATGATCGTCTCACCCGACAGGGCCGGTTCGGGCAGCGCGTCGTGGGTGTGGCCCGACAGGATAACGTCGATGCCACTGACGACCGTGGCCATCTTCTTGTCCACGTCGAAGCCGTTGTGGCTGAGGACGACCACGCATTCCGCGCCCGCCGCGCGGACCTCGTCCACCATGGCCTGCATGTTCTCGTCCCGGATGCCGAAAGCATATTCGGGGAACATCCAGCCGGGATTGGCAATGGGCATGTAGGGGAAGGCCTGGCCGATCACAGCGATCTTGGTGCCGCCGCGTTCGAACATCTTGTAGGGCGGGAAAAGCTCGGTGGGTTCGTCCCATTCGGCGTCGAAGATATTCTGACCAAGCGCGGCGAAGGGCAGGCTTTCGACCAACTCAGCGACACGATCGCTGCCCAAGGTGAATTCCCAATGGAACGTCATGGCGTCGGGCTGAAGCGCGTTCATCACGTTGACCATGTCTTGGCCTTGCGTCTGGTAGCAGGTGTAGGAGCCATGCCAGGTATCGCCGCCATCCAGCAGGATCGCGTCGGGCCTGTCGGCGCGGATCGCCTTGACCACCGTGGCAACTCGGTCCAGCCCCCCGACCCGGCCATAGGCCTGCGACAGCGAGGCGAAATCGTCGTGGGTCAGGGCGTAGTGGCTGGGGCTGCCATCTTCGATCCCATA
Organism: uncultured Jannaschia sp.; assembly: GCA_947494145.1. GTDB lineage: Bacteria > Pseudomonadota > Alphaproteobacteria > Rhodobacterales > Rhodobacteraceae > Jannaschia. Next base: position 29,862 of record CANLTZ010000003.1, read on the forward strand.
GAGACGTCGGAAATCGGCGCCGGTCACATGGGGCACCGCGCCCTTGTTGCCGCCCACGCCCAGATTGACCGACGGCTCGCGAAAATAGATCGGCTTCAACTGCGCATGGATGTCCGTGATGTGGATCAGCGAGACATTCCCGAACGTGTCGAACTCTAGAAGCTGGTCTTGCGTCAGCGTCTGTTGTGCCGCCAGCCGGGCCCAATTGCCGAAACCAGAGGCCCCGACGATAGCCGAGGCTGCCATGCCCACTTGCAGGAAATCACGCCTGGAGATCATCTGGCTGTCAGCTCCCGTATCACATGCAAATGTTTGCATGTCATTTGTCAAAGAAAGGCCCCGCGCAGATGCGCGAGGCCAAACACTAGGTCAGTTTCGGACTGACGGTCCTTCGACGCTCAGACCGTTCCCGCGCGAGGCGACATACAATTCGAGCGCCACGAATTCGGGCGAGCCGGGCGCGAATGTGTGTGCGCGGGTGTCGCGAATGCAGCCCTTGAAGCGGGAATGCACCGAATTCAGCTTGGTGTTCTTCAGGCGATAGGTCGGGAAGCCGTTGATCTGGCCCTGGCTCAGGTGATCTGAGCGGATATGAAGACCGTAGCTGTCCTCGTGGCAATTGGCGCAAGACAACTCAAGCTGACCGAAGCGGGTGTAGTAGAGGTCTTTGCCCTGCTCCCACGTGGACTGGGCAGGGCCGTCGATGGCCACGTTGACCGGCAACCCGCGCGACACCGACGAAATCAGCGCGACCATATTGGTCATGTCTCCGCCATCGTACTTCCACGGCTCGGCACCCATCTGGTTTTCGCGGCAATCGTTGACCTGCATCTCCAGCGTGCGCACTTCGCCAGCGGCCTCGTTCCACTTCGGATAGACCGCGCGGACGCCTTCCATGCTGTCGACGCTTTCATGGCAGGATGCGCACGAATTGCCCTCGGTGCCGTCAGCCGTCTCCCAGACCTCGGCGGCCGCATCGACCCAGATCATCGCGGGGTTGTCGAAGTCATCCATCTGCACGGCCTGGGTTTCGTCCGACCGGAAGCGCCAGCCCGAATAAATCGTGCGAACGCGCTCCATATGGTCAGGCGCCGCTGCCTCGGTGATCATCTCGATCTCTTCATTGACAACCAGTTGGTCGTCATCTGGATCAGCACAAGCGGCCATGGCGAAGACGCTTGCAGCGGCCAGCCCTACCCCCAGGCGCATCGATGTCTTGGTTCTCATTCGTCCCTCCCTGACGTCGACATGGGCCTTAGCTGACCTCAATTTCTTTGGTTTCTTCGTAGACCGAGCCGTCGTCGTCATACCAAGTGAAGGTGAACGTCCCGGTTTCAGCCACGATGGCCTCGAATTCGAAGAAGGGGTTGGTCGAAATCGCAGGTTCCAAAGTCACGTCGATGACATTCTGACCGTTGAAATCGGCTGTGAAGCGATTGATGATCGAGCGCGGGATGATGTTGCCGTCGTCATCCTTGCGCTGACCGCTTTCCATCTTGTGGCTGATCAGCGTCTTGATGGTTACGGCCTCGCCAGCAGAGGCGGTCTTCGGAACCTTGACGCGGGGTTTCACACCGGTTGCCATGTCGTGTCTCCTCTATTTCTGAGCTCAGCCGCCGCAGCCGCCGATGGTCACTTTCACCTCGGCCGAGGCGCGCTGGAACGTGCCGTCTTGCATCTGCGCGATGGCGATCACGTTCTGGGTCGCGGCCAAGCGGATCCGGGTTGACGCATCGTGTGAGGCCGCCAACGGTCCGAACTTGAAAGTCGCCACGGCGGGCGTTGGGTTGCCGTCGGCGAAGACGGCGACCATCACCGCGCCGGGCGCGCTGATATCGATCGGGACGGTGTTGCCGTTCTCTGCAATCTCGGGCGCGCTGATCGACAACTCGCCCTCAACCATCTCCGCGCCGCCCGTCAGTTCGGCGATCTGCTCATCGGCCAGCGAAGCCATGGCAGGCAGCACGCCGATACTCGAAGCTGCCAGGGCCGCAGAGCTCAGCACCATCATATTGCGTCGTGTCAGTTCCATTGGATCCTCCGAATGGGTCGAAATCACTCGTCTGTCAGGGTCTTGAGGTAGGCGACGACGTCCTCCACCTCTTGCGCGGTCAGAAGGGGCTGCACATCACCGGCATGGGCGTCGCCCGTATAGGCGTCTCCCAGGCGGATGAAGCCTTCGGTCTTGTAGAAGGACGGCATCATCGTGCCGTCGAACATCTGCTTTGCGTCAGCAATAATGCCGCGCAATTCGGCCTCCGACCAACGGTCGGCGACGCCGTCCAGCATCGGCCCGATCTCACCATGGAATGGAAGATCGCTTAGCTGCGACACGGCATGGCAGGCGATGCAGTTCCCAGCACCCTTGTTCATCAGAACCGCGCCATTTTCCGGATCGCCGGGCATACCCGAAAGCGACACTTCGATGGCCCCATCGACGAAATCGACGTTGGTGGGATGCACGGTCCCTGCGAAAACGCCAGAGGCGCTCAACAAGGCTGCGGACATAAGAAGACCGAAACGTGTCATGTATCCTCCCGAATGACCGTTCTGGGTATACTAACGCACACAAGGTGGGCGAACTCAACATCAAATTCAACTAAGTGAATTTTTATATGCGTTCGCATTCGCAGAAACTTCAGCATGTTTCTTTCTGCGCCTGCGAAAGCTCTATGGCTGCTGTTCGGCGAACTTGCGCGCGTGGTATTTCTGGAAAGGCTCGTCGCCGTCATGGCCTTCCTCCACGATCCAGTTGAGCAGGTTGAAGGTTGTGTACTTCCCGAAGGCGCCCGGCATGTTGGCAACGGCCGCCTCTGACGCAGTCACGTCGTCGCCGACCTCTTCGGGGAAGAACATCAAGCTCGGCGTGAAAAGCGCGCCCCATCGCCGGACCATGTCCTTTTCGGGCAAGGCGGTGCCGTCGAAATCGGTGACTTCGACGTCGCCGAACATGTTGATCTGCACGACGAAGTAGTGATCCTGGATCATGGCTTCGATTTCGGGCTGAATGAACACCTCCTCATGCATCTTCTGACAATAGATGCAGCCCCTCTGTTCAATCAGGATCATCAGGCGCTTGCCCTCTGCATTGGCCTCCGCCAAGTCCTCGCCCAGATCCTTGAACGTGTCGCGCATCCAAGGCGCCTTGTGCAGGCCGTCATCCCCCAGTTCCGCGGCCTGCACCTGAATGGCCGTCAGCAGGGCCGCCAGCATTATCCATAGGTATCTCATCTCAAGTCCTCCCGGTTAGCCGATCGCACTGAACCAGGGCACATGCTCCAGCATCCACTGCGCGATGACGTTGATGGAATTCGTGGCGATCAGGACGCCGAAGAGGATGAGCAGCCCGCCCATCGCCTTCTCCACATGGCCCAGATGTTTCCGGAACCGCGTCATCCAGGCCATGAAAGGCCCGATGAACAGCGCAGCCCCGACGAAGGGTAGCGTCATACCCAGGCCGTAGACGAACAGCAGCACCGCCCCCTGCCCCGCCGTTTCCTGCCCCGCTGCCGTGAACAGGATCGCTGCAAGGACAGGCCCGACGCAAGGCGTCCAGCCGAAGGCGAAGGCCAGGCCGATCACGAAAGCACCAAGAAGCCCGACATTGGACGTGTCGCCCGCCTCGCTCCTGAATTGGCGATACAGGAAGCCTATCCGCACAATGCCGAGGAAATGCAGCCCCATCGCAATGATGATCGCCGCTGCCACCCACCGCAGGATATCGAAGTATTCGCGCACCATCTGCCCAAAGACAGTCGCCGTGGCACCCAAACCCATAAAGACCGTGATCACCCCAAGTGCGAAACAAACGGAAGCCAGAAAGGCGCGCCGCCGCACACCTGCGGTGATCGTGCCGCCGGCCGAAATCTCGTTCATACCGACGCCTGCCAGATAGCTCAGATAGAAAGGCACGATCGGCAGGATGCAGGGGGATGCAAACGACAGCAGGCCTGCGATCAACGCGCCCAAAAACGTGACATCGAACATCGGTTCGGGCCGCCATCCTTGATGTATTCAAACATAAGATTATGATTACATCAGCCGCTTCGTCAATTGGAGTTCCCCATGGCACGGGTCCGAACCCTGCTTTTCGTCCTGTTTGCAGCGATTCCAGTTCCGGCCTTGGCCGAAACCTATCTACTGATGGCAGAGGAAGCGGGCTGCCCCTGGTGCGCCCGCTGGAATGCCGAAATTTCCGAGGCTTATCCAAAGAGTGCCGAGGGCAAGGCTGCCCCTTTGCGGCGCTACGACGTCCATGGCGAAACACCCGATGTGGACTTCGCAAGCCGCATCAGTTTCACACCGACCTTCATCCTCGTGCGCGATGGGGTCGAACTTTCGCGCATCGAAGGCTATCCAGGCGAAGATTTCTTTTGGGGCATGCTGAATGTCATGCTGAGCAACGCCGATATTCCTCTTGAACAGCCCTCCTGAGCGCTATGACCCTGGACATGAATAGTCAGACCCATCCCGACAACGCTTCGGGGCAAAACACTGCCGCAACCCACAGCCTGCCCGTCTTTGACGCCGACATGTGTGCCGAAGACATGGACCGGATGGCCCGCAACGCCGAGCACGCGGCCAACTTCCTCAAGGCGATCAGCCACGAGGGGCGGATGATGATCCTGTGCCACCTGGCCTCGGGCGAGAAGTCGGTCACCGAATTGGAGCAGTTACTGTCAGCGCGGCAAGCCGCGGTGTCGCAGCAATTGGGACGCCTGCGCCTGGAAGGCTTGGTTCAACCCCGACGCGACGGAAAGACGATTTACTATTCCTTGACGGATGATCGCGCCACGCGGATCATGGAGGTCGTCTATGACCTGTTCTGCCGGTCGCAGACCGGGGAGGCCGACTAACCCCGTCCGCCACCCCTGTGGGAGGAATCGGGGAGGACCGGACAATGATCGACTGGATCGGTGAAGCCCCGACCGTCGCCCTTATCGGCGCGATTGGCGGCGTGATGCTCGGCTTGGCGGCGCGCATGGGGCGCTTTTGCACTCTGGGCGCTATAGAAGACGTGATCTATGGCGGCACCTGGACCCGAGCTCGGATGTGGGGCGTGGCTCTGGGCGCCGCGATCCTTCTGACCTTCGCAGCGCAGGCCGCGGGCTTCGCGCAGATAGACCAGTCCTTCTATCTCTCTAATACGTGGTCCCCGGCAGCCGTGATCGGCGGCGGCCTGCTCTTTGGCTACGGCATGGCCATGGCCGGCAATTGCGGTTTCGGTGCCCTGGCCCGTCTGGGCGGCGGCGACATGCGGTCCTTTGTCATCGTGCTCGTTATGGGCCTATCGGCTCTCGTCGCACTGTCTGGCCCGCTGGCTTATATCCGGGTCCGGCTCACACCTCTCGGACCCGCCGCCACCGAACAGGGCATCGCCCACGCCCTCGCCGGTGCCTTCTCGGTTCCGGCTCCCATGATCGGAATGGCGGTCGGCGCGCTCATCCTGGCTGCTGCGCTCTGGGATCGCGCCTTCCGGCAGGAACGGGCCAGCATTCTGTGGGCCCTCGTTATTGCCGCCGCGATCAGTTCCGCCTGGGTCGGCACGACCTGGGTCGCGACCACGGGGTTCGCCGCCACGCCGATCACAACCCACACATTTGCCGCCCCGATCGGCGGCACCATGATCTGGCTCATGACAGCCAGCGGAACAGCCGTCACCTTCGGTGTCGGGTCCGTCGGCGGGGTGCTTCTGGGCGCGTTTATCGGCAGCCTGATCAAGGGCCACTTTCGGTGGGAGGCCTGCGAAGACCCGCGCGAACTCAAACGCCAGATCATGGGGGCGGTCTGCATGGGCATCGGCGCCGTGTTCGCGCTCGGCTGCAGCGTCGGCCAGGGCCTCTCGGCGTTTTCGGTCCTGGCCTATTCGGCACCGCTGGTATCGGTCTCAATCGTTGCGGGTGCGGCCTTTGGGTTGAAGCAGTTGATTACAGGGTTCCGCGCGCTGGATGCCAGTTGAGCCCCGGCCTGCGCGTCGACATGCCCAGACCTATCATACGCAGGCATGCAGATGGAGAGCACGGGAACCTGCCTTGATAGTTCGGATGTCTTTGAATGCGTTGACGGTTCGCTGGACGCCAAATCCGACGGTGTGACGCCGAACATAGCCTGCTGATGTCCAAACAAGACTTTCCTGACGGTCAAGACTTTTTCCTCTGCCGGGTCGTTGATACAGTGCCAGATAACATGTTTCGAATGCGGCCCCGGTCCCGGATGGTCCGGGGGCTAGTCGAACGCGTCGCAGGCGACGAATGCACAAGACGACCCACGGGGGCGATTGATGACTTACTCAGGCTTTCGCGTCATTCGAGAGGCGCTGCGCGGTGATCTCGGCTGGGGGCCTGCCTGGCGAGATGCGGACCCGAAAGATCACTACGACGTCGTGATTGTCGGCGGGGGCGGCCATGGCCTGGCCACAGCCCACTATCTTGCCAGCCGCTACGGCGTTACGAATGTCGCCGTTATCGAAAAGGGCTGGATCGGGGGCGGCAATGTGGGCCGCAATACTACGATCATCCGCTCCAACTACCTCCTCGACGGGAATGAGCCCTTCTACGAGATGTCCCTAAAACTGTGGGAGGGGTTGGAGCAGGACATCAACTACAACGCGATGGTGAGCCAGCGCGGGATCATAAACCTGATCCATTCCGATGCCCAACGCGATGCCTTTATCCGCCGCGGTAACGCCATGATCCTGAACGGCGCCGATGCGGAGCTTTTGGACGAAGCCGCCATGCGACGCGAATATCCGTGGCTCAACTACGAAGATGCGCGCTTTCCCATCAAAGGTGGCCTGGCACAGAGGCGCGGTGGTACGGTGCGCCACGATGCCGTCGCCTGGGGCTACGCGCGCGCGGCGGACCGGCGGGGCGTCGACATCATCCAGAATTGCGAAGTCACCGGTTTCCGAACGAAGAATGGCAATTGCCTGGGCGTCGACACGTCGCGGGGCTTCATCGGCGCGGGCAAGGTCGGCGTGGCCGTCGCGGGCAATTCCAGCCGCGTCATGGCGCTGGCCGGGATGCGTCTGCCCATCGAAAGCCACGTCCTGCAAGCCTTCGTCACCGAAGGGCTGAAGCCCATCCTGCCCGGCGTCATCACCTTCGGCGCGGGGCACTTCTATGTTAGCCAATCCGACAAGGGCGGGCTGGTCTTTGGCGGCGATATCGACGGCTACAATTCCTATGCGCAGCGCGGCAACCTGCCCGTGGTCGAGGACGTCTGCGAAGGCGGCATGGCCATTATGCCAATGATCGGCCGTGCCCGTCTTCTGCGGATGTGGGGCGGGATCATGGACATGTCCATGGATGGCTCGCCTATCATCGACCGGACCCATATCGACGGGCTCTATCTAAATGCCGGCTGGTGCTATGGCGGCTTCAAGGCCACGCCTGCCAGCGGGTTGGCCTTCGCCCATCTGCTAGCAACCAACGCGCCCCATGACACCGCCAAGGCTTACCGGCTCAATCGGTTCGAGACTGGGCATATGATCGACGAAAAGGGCATGGGCAATCAGCCCAACCTGCATTGAGGGATCGGACATGATAATCGACCATCCCCTGTTTGGCCCCCGCGACGCCTCCGAATTCGTGTATTTGGGCGATGCGTCCTTGATGGACCGCCCCGATTGGAAATCCGAGACCGCGGCCCAGGACTTCCATGCCTATGCCTATCTGCGCGACAACCCCGCAGGACCCCATCGGGAGCTTTGGTTTCACGAAGGCGGGGATCGGTCCTGGCTGGTCATCACCCGGGACACGGTCACGCACGAAATCACGCGCGTCGAACTTGCCCGCGACGTGGCGCGCAAGCAAAGGGCCCCGCAATGAAGGACACCAGCGCCGAAGGCGACGTGCGACAGATCGAACCCGCTTCGCCAGGCCAGCCCAATCGCCTGCCCGGCGGACGGCTTGACCGAGCGACCACCCTGCCCTTCACCTTCGATGGCAAGGCTTATTCCGGGCATCCCGGCGACACGCTGGCCTCGGCGCTGCTGGCCAATGGCGTTCGGCTCATGGGGCGCAGCTTCAAGTATCACCGCCCGCGCGGCCCCCTGACCGCCGGATCGGAAGAACCCAACGCCCTGGTGGAGTTGCGCAGTGGCGCGCGGCGCGAACCCAATACACGCGCCACCACGGCGGAGTTGTATCACGGCCTCGTCGCCACCTCGCAGAACCGCTGGCCGTCCCTGCGCTTCGACGCCATGGCGATCAATGACCGGCTGTCGCCGTTTCTGACGGCAGGGTTCTACTACAAGACCTTCATGTGGCCCGCTTCCTTCTGGGAAAAGCTCTATGAGCCGATCATCCGGCGCGCAGCGGGCCTCGGCGCCCTGTCGATGAAGCCGGACCCAGACGAGTACGACAAAGGCTTCAAGCATTGCGACCTGCTGGTCATTGGCTCCGGGCCTGCTGGGATGATGGCGGCGCTCACCGCCGGGCGGTCCGGTGCTGACGTAATCCTGGCCGACGAAGATTTCGAGATGGGCGGCCGCCTGCTGTCGGAGACGTTTTCCATCGCGGATCAAAGCGGCGCCGATTGGGCCGCGCAAACGGTGGCAGAGCTTTCGTCCCTGCCCAATGTCAGGCTGATGCCCCGCACCACGATCATCGGGGCGTTTGATCACGGCATTTATGGCGCGGTGGAACGCTTGGGCGACCACCTTGCTCAACCCGCCCAAGGCACGCCGCGTCAGGTCCTATGGCGCCTCACCACTAAGCGCACCATCTTGGCCGCTGGCGCCACCGAGCGGCCGATCGTCTTCAACAACAACGACCGCCCAGGCATCATGGGCGCCGCCGCCCTGCGGACCTACGCCAACCGCTTTGCGGTCACGGCCGCGCCGCGCGTCGCGATCTTCACCTGCAACGATGACGGCCATCGCAGTGCAGCCGATCTGCACGCCAAAGGCGTCAAGATCGCCGCTGTCATCGACACCCGCCCCGACGCGCCGCGCGCCACAGATTACGAAGTGCTGGCTGGGGCGAAGGTGACGGATACGCGGGGTCGCCTGGGCCTGACCTTCGCTGAAATTGCACTGGCGGACGGCGCGGCACGCACTATCGAGGTTGGCGCGCTCGGCATGGCTGGCGGCTGGAACCCGAACGTCCACCTGACCTGCCACCAGCGCGGTCGCCCGGTCTGGGACGATGCCATCGCCGCCTTCGTACCCGGTGGCACCCTGCCCCCCGGCATGGTCGTTGCGGGCGCGGCAGCCGGCGCGCTGTCCACCCATGGCGCGCTTTCGCAAGGGGCAGAAGCCGCCAGTGCCGCGGTCTCCGAGCTTGGCAACCGGACCGATCCTGACAACTTACCCGAGGCGGAAGACGCGCCCGTCGCCCAGACCCCCTTCTGGTACGTGACGGGCGCGGACCGCGCCTGGCTCGACCAGCAAAACGACGTGACCGTCAAGGACGTGAAGCTGAGCCATCGGGAAGGCTTCCGCGCGGTGGAGCATCTCAAACGCTACACCACGCTCGGCATGGCGACGGACCAGGGCAAAACCTCCAACATGGCAGGGCTGGCCATCATGGCGGAACTTGCGGGCAAAACCATTCCCGGCCTGGGCACGACGATGTTTCGCCCGCCCTATACCCCCGTCCCCATCGCGACCTTTGCCGGTCGCATCAAGGGCCGCGCCTTCCACCCGACCCGTCTGACGCCGTCGCACTATTGGGCCAAGGAACAGGGCGCCGTCTTCGTGGAGGTGGGCAATTGGCTGCGCGCTCAATGGTTTCCCGAACCGGGCGAGACCCATTGGCGGCAATCCGTCGACCGCGAAGTCGCGGCGACCCGCGCCAGCGTCGGCATCTGCGATTGCACGACTTTGGGTAAGATCGACGTGCAAGGCACCGATGCCGCTGTCTTCCTGAACCTGATCTACGCCAACGGCTTCGCCAAACTGCCCGTGGGCCGCGTCCGCTACGGCTTGATGCTGCGCGAAGACGGGATCGCGCTGGATGATGGCACGGCCGCGCGTCTGGCCGAGGATCATTTCATCGTCACGACCACTACGGCCAATGCGGGCAAAGTCTATCAGCACATGGAATTCGTGCGGCAATGCCTGGTGCCCGACCTGGATGTGCAACTAATCTCAACAACGGAAGCCTGGGCGCAATATGCAGTCGCCGGGCCCAATAGCCGCGCGCTGTTGCGCAAGGTCGTCGATCCGGCCTTCGACATCTCCAACGAAGGATTCCCCTTCATGGCCTGCGGTGAGGTTACCATCTGCGGCGGCCTTCGCGCCCGGCTTTTCCGTATCTCCTTCTCGGGGGAATTGGCCTATGAACTGGCCGTGCCCGCCCGCTATGGCGACGCACTGATGCGCCGGTTGATGGCGGCGGGCCAGGACTTCGACGTCACCCCCTACGGGACCGAGGCCCTGGGCGTCATGCGGATCGAAAAGGGCCACGTCGCGGGCAACGAACTCAACGGCACGACCACGGCGGCAAATCTGGGCTTGGGGCGAATGGTGTCCAAGAAGAAGGATTGCATCGGATCGATTCTATCCGAACGTGACGGCCTGAACGCGCCGGATGACCTGCGCCTGGTTGGCCTGAAGCCGGTCGATCCATCCGCAAAGATAACGGCAGGCGGTCATCTGATGGCCACGGACGGCCCGGTCGATGCCGCCCATGATCAGGGCTATGTCACCTCCGCCGCCTTCTCACCGACGATGGGATCCATGATCGGACTGGCCTTCCTTAGGCGCGGTGCAGACAGGCTAGGGGAGCGGCTGCGCCTTGTCTCACCCCTGACGGACCTGACCGTCGAGGTGGAGATCTGTTCGGCCCATTTTGTCGACCCGGAGGGGGTGCGGCTCCGTGCATGACCTGACCCCGATCACCGCCCTGGGCGGCAGCGCAGCCCGGTCAGACACGATCGCCGGGCTGACTCTGACGGAGCGCCCGGACGTCGCCCTGGCCTCCGTCGCGGCCCGTTTGGGCCAAGAAACCGCCACGCGCGCCGCCGTAGGAACCCTCATCGGCACCGAGGCCCCGGGCCCGGGCCATCTTGCGGGCGGTGAGGTGCGGGCCTTCTGGATCGGCCCCGACCAATGGATGATCGAAGCCCCCTTCGCGACCCACGAAAACATCGCCACCATCTTACGCGCGGTCACAGGCCCCGCCGCATCCGTGACCGAACAGACCGACGCATGGACCCGCTTCGATCTGTCCGGCGAGGACCTTGTCCCGGTGTTGGAGCTTTTGTCGAACCTGGATCACCGTCGCATGGCGTCCGGCCACGCTACCCGCACGACGATCCACCATTTGGGTTGTTATCTGGTCCGCTCCGCGGCGAACACGGCCTCGATCTACGGTCCCCGCGCCTCGGCGGGGTCGCTGCATCACGCGATTTTGGGGGCCATGGGTGCTGGCCTTTAGATCTATGCTGCGGTGCGCGGAAGGCGCTGTGCCAGGGTCAACGCCTCTCGCTGGCATTCAGCGCAACCGCTTTCACAGCGAACTAGAGTTCCAAGACAGAACGACAACCAAGACATCTACACCCCCAGATTTCACTGTGAGGAAACTTCTGCTACGCACACCGGATCACGTGTCGATCAAGCCGCGTCGATCAGGCGCAAAAATCAACCCAAACGCACCCCGAGAAATCGCAATGAACGCCGAAATGCCAACCCCCGAGGCCCCCACCAAGCTGACCCAAGACCCCCACCGCGTCACCAGCGATGAGCGGGAAAAGGTTCTGGAAGTCGCCATCGGCCGGGAAGTGCGTAGCTTCCGCAAGCAAAAGGGCATCACCGTCGCCGAATTGGCGACGCGCACGGGGCTTTCCATCGGCATGTTGTCCAAGATCGAAAACGGCAACACCTCCCCCTCGCTCTCGACGCTGCAGGCCCTGGCCAACGCCCTGTCCGTCCCGCTCACCAGCTTTTTCCGTCGGTTCGAAGAACGTCGGGAGGCCGTCCATACTCTGGCGGGCGAAGGTGTCGCGACCGAGCGTGAGGGGACACGCGCAAACCACCAATACAACCTGCTGGGCCATATCGGGGCGAACGCCTCGGGCGTGATTGTGGAACCTTACATGATCACGCTCAACGACGATTCAGACGTCTTCCCGACCTTTCAACATGGTGGCATCGAGACGATCTACATGCTCGAAGGCCAGGTCGCCTATCGCCACGGCGACAGCGTCCATCATCTGCGGCCTGGCGACACGCTGTTCTTCGACGCCGACGCGCCCCACGGCCCGGAGGAGTTGATAGAACTGCCCGCGCGGTACCTCTCGATCATCAGCTATCCGCAGAATGCCAGTTAAACGGAAACACCCCGGCGCGCATCGGGAAGCACCAGCACCCACCTTGCCGCTTGTGAAAAAAAGTTTCCCGCCAGTTGAGCCCGGAAATCTTCCCTGCTAGCATCTCGACACCAAGGGAAATCGAGGGGGCCGCCTGCCATGTGTGGGATCGTTGGACTGTTTCTCAAGGACCAGGCGCTGGAATCCCGGCTCGGCTCCCTGCTGACCGACATGCTCATCACCATGACGGATCGCGGCCCCGATTCAGCGGGCATCGCCATCTATGGTGACGGGGCGTCGGGGCGAACGAAGCTCACCATACAGTCCGACACGCCGGCTGACAGCTTCGCAGGTCTCGTCCCTGCCCTGGCAGACCACATCCAGGGCCCCCTAAACCTGTCCATCCGCGACACCCATGCCGTGCTAACGCTGGCCGAAGGTGCGAGTGATGCCGCCCGTGCGGCCCTAAAGGACCTGCGGCCCGAGATCAGGGTCATGGGGCGCGGCGCGCGGATCGAGATCTACAAAGAAGTCGGGCTGCCACGGGACGTCGCCGCGCGCTTTGACCTGGCCACGATGTCGGGCACCCACGGGATCGGCCATACCCGCATGGCCACGGAATCGGCCGTTACGACCATGGGCGCGCATCCGTTCAATACCGGCGAAGATCAATGCCTGGTTCATAACGGCTCACTCTCGAACCACAATTCGCTGCGCCGTAAGCTGCGCCGCGCTGGCGTCCATATCGAGACCGAGAACGACACTGAAGTCGGCGCCGCCTATCTGACCTGGAAGATGCAGAATGGCGCGACCTTGGGCGAGGCGCTGCAATCGTCGCTCGACGACCTGGACGGCTTTTTCACTTTCGTCGTCGGCACCAAGGACGGCTTCGGTGTCGTGCGCGACCCCATCGCTTGCAAGCCCGCCGTCATGGCGGAAACCGATCGCTACGTGGCCTTCGGCTCAGAATACCGCGCACTGGTGAACCTGCCCGGCATCGACACCGCCCGTGTGTGGGAGCCGGAGCCCGCCACCGTCTATTTCTGGAGCAACGACGGCGCGCCCACCACCCAGGGGAAAGCCGCCTGATGCAAACCTACGATCTGGAGGCCGACGGCCTACGCGGCCTCAACGCGTCGCTGCATGCTCAGGCCCAGGACACCAACCAGACCGCTTGGGAAATCGTGAACCCGAAAGGCAGTCATGCCATCGCCGTGGGCCTGGACGCGCCTATCGAGGTGAGTGTGAAGGGGTCGACCGGGTATTACTGCGCGGGAATGAACAAGCAGGCGACGATCCATGTCTTTGGCTCCGCCGGGCCGGGCGTGGCCGAAAACATGATGTCAGGCACCGTCATCGTCGAAGGCGACGCGTCGCAATGTGCGGGCGCCACAGGCAATGGCGGCACGCTCATCATCAAGGGCAACGCGTCGTCGCGCTGCGGCATCTCGATGAAGGGGATCGACATCATCGTGCATGGCTCCATAGGGCACATGTCCGCCTTCATGGCGCAATCTGGCAACCTGGTGGTTTGCGGCGATGCGGGCGAGGCACTAGGCGACTCCCTCTATGAAGCGCGTCTCTTCGTGCGCGGCTCGGTCAAATCCCTGGGGGCCGATTGCGTCGAGAAAGAGATGCGGCCCGAACACCTTACACTGCTGGCCGAGTTGTTGGACCGTGGCGGCTGCGACGCCAAGCCAGAAGACTTCAAGCGCTACGGCTCTGCCCGGCAGCTCTACAACTTCAACATCGACAACGCGTATTGAGGGGCAGGACATGAAGGACGATACGCCATCGGCCGGCACGCCCCGCACTGTGCCCGTCCAGTCCGAGACCTGGTCGAACCAGGTCAATGCCGAAATCCGGCGCGCCGCAGCCACCGGTATCTATGACATCCGCGGCGGCGGCGCGAAGCGGAAGGTGCCGCATTTCGACGACCTGCTGTTTCTGGGCGCGTCGATCTCGCGCTATCCGCTCGAAGGCTACCGCGAAAAGTGCGAGACCTCGGTCACACTGGGCACGCGCTTTGCCAAGAAACCCATCGAACTGAAAATTCCCGTCACCATCGCGGGCATGTCCTTCGGCGCCTTGTCCGGCCCCGCCAAGGAGGCCCTGGGCCGCGGCGCGACGCTGGCGGGCACCTCGACTACCACCGGCGATGGCGGCATGACGCCCGAAGAACGGGGCCATTCCGACAAGTTGGTCTATCAATATCTGCCGTCACGCTACGGGATGAACCCGGACGACCTGCGCCGCGCCGATGCCATCGAAATCGTCGTGGGCCAGGGCGCGAAGCCCGGCGGCGGTGGCATGCTGCTGGGCCAGAAGATAAGCGACCGTGTGGCGGAGATGCGCAATCTACCCAAAGGGATCGACCAACGCTCCGCCTGTCGTCACCCCGACTGGACCGGGCCCGACGATCTGGAGATCAAGATCCTAGAACTTCGGGAAATTACCGCCTGGGAAAAGCCGATCTATATCAAGGTCGGCGGTGCGCGCCCCTATTTCGATACGACCCTTGCGGTCAAAGCGGGTGCGGATGTCGTCGTGCTGGACGGAATGCAAGGCGGCACCGCCGCCACCCAGGACGTTTTCATCGAACATGTGGGCCAGCCCATCCTGGCTTGCATCCGGGAGGCCGTCCGCGCGCTCGAAGACCTTGATATGCACCGGGAGGTGCAGTTGATCGTCTCCGGCGGCATTCGCCACGGCGCCGACGTGGCCAAATGCATGGCCCTCGGCGCGGATGCCGTGGCCATCGGCACCGGCGCGTTGATTGCATTGGGCGACAACGACCCAAGGTGGGAAGGCGACTACCAGAAGCTGGGCACCACCGCCGGGGCCTATGACGACTGGCACGAAGGCAACGACCCGGCTGGGATCACGACGCAAAACCCCGACCTGATGGCCCGGCTCGACCCGCTGGAAGGCGGGCGGCGGCTCAACAATTATCTCAAGGTCATGACGCTAGAGGCGCAGACCATCGCCCGCGCATGCGGCAAGAACCATCTCCACAACCTGGAACCCGAAGACCTTTGCGCCCTGACCATGGAAGCCGCCGCCATGACGCACATCCCCCTGGCCGGGACGGATTGGTATCCGGGAAAACCGGGCAGCACCTTCTGAAGACAGCATGCGCGGTCATCAAAACCGCGCGCGCTTTGCATGACCGACAGGGATGACAGCACATGACCAAGGATCTGGCCAAGTTTGCCGAAAAGAACGGCGTGCAATACTTCATGATCTCCTTCACGGACCTCTTCGGCGGCCAGCGCGCCAAGCTCGTCCCCGCCCAAGCCATTGCCGAGATGCAAAAGGAAGGCGCAGGCTTCGCAGGCTTTGCCACCTGGCTCGATATGACGCCCGCCGATCCCGACATGCTGGCCGTGCCCGACCCCACGTCGGTCATTCAATTGCCCTGGAAGCCCGAAGTCGCCTGGGTCGCCGCCAATTGCGTGATGAAGGACGAAGACGTCGCACAGGCCCCGCGCAACGTCTTGCGCCGCCTCATTGATGAGGCGGCGGGCGAAGGCATGCATGTGAAGACCGGAATCGAGGCGGAATACTTCCTGCTGACCCCCGATGGCAGTCAGATCAGTGACGAATACGACACCGCTACCAAGCCCTGCTATGACCAGCAGGCCGTCATGCGCCGCTACGATGTCGTGCGCGAGATCTGCGACTACATGCTCGCCCTCGGCTGGGGCCCGTACCAGAACGACCACGAAGACGCGAATGGCCAGTTCGAGATGAATTGGGAATTTGACGACGCCTTGCGCACTGCCGACAAGCACAGCTTCTTCAAATTCATGACGAAGTCGGTCGCCGAAAAGCACGGCTTCCGTGCCACCTTCATGCCCAAACCCATCGAGGGTCTGACCGGCAATGGCTGCCACGCCCATATCTCAGTCTGGAACGCGCCCGGGGCTAAGGCCAAGACCAACGTCTTCGCCGCCAAGTCCAGCCCCGGCAGCCCGACCTCTGAATTGGGCCTGTCCGACAAGGGCCGCGCCTTTCTTGGCGGGATCATGAAGCATGCCTCCGCCCTGGCCGCGATCACCAACCCTACCGTCAATAGCTATAAGCGCATCAACGCGCCCCGCACCGTGTCGGGTGCGACCTGGGCGCCCAACACCGTGACTTGGACGGGCAACAACCGCACCCATATGGTCCGCGTTCCAGGCCCCGGCCGGTTTGAACTGCGCCTGCCCGACGGCGCCGCCAATCCCTATCTGCTACAAGCCGTCATCATCGCGGCGGGTTTGTCTGGCGTGCGCAGCGATGCCGATCCGGGCAAGCGCCATGACATCGACATGTATGCCGAAGGCCACAAGGTCCGCGGCGCGCCCCGCTTGCCGCTGAACCTTCTGGACGCCCTTAGGGCCTACCAGAAGGACAAGGTGCTCAGCGCTGCCATGGGGGACGAATTTTCCCGCTCTTATGTGAAGATGAAGATGCAGGAATGGGACAGCTATGTGTCCCACTTCTCTCAGTGGGAGAAGGACAATACTCTGGATATCTAACCGGCAAGGGTGACATGATACGTGAGTGGACCTCGGCCATGGTTCGCGAGCGAAACATCGATTTCTTGATGTCGGAATGTAATGACCGCTCCCCATGTTGAAAGAGCGGTCCAGTCACATGGTTTGGCCACTATGAGATGATGAATAGCCCCGATCACGCGGCTGCGCAGTTCCGCTGTTGATATGTCCGCGCCATGCAGGCTCTGGGAAAACCTGATCTGCCAGCATTTTGAAAAACGAAACAGGATCGACGCGCCGTCTATAGCGGTTCTCGAAAAACCTGAGCCATCAGCTCTTCGGGAAACGGTGCCACATCAATGCGATGTCGGGACGTTTTTGGAAAATACTGATTCAGGTTTTTCGAAAACCGCTTTAGACGTTTCTCGAAAAACGTTCTTATGGTTCGCAACGCGTCCTGAGGAAAGGATACTTTCAGCCTGACCTACCGGATAACCAGCGGTGCTGTGCGCCCGGGCTGCTTCGCGCGCTCTTCCATTGCTTCTTCTGCCAGGCGCCGCAAAAGGACCTGCAATTCGCGAGCAAAGGCCTTTACATCGAAATTACGCGCTTCCATCGAACCCTCCGCAGGTAAACCAAGCCGACGCTTGTCCGTTCCTTTTACCCTGAAGATTACGGCGGAAACGTTCCCAAAAGATGAATTCTGCACACGAAACCGCGATGGTTTTGTGCGATTGCGTGACCAGTGCCTTGCCCTCTATGGCATTGTCCAAGCTCGCCATCTGGCCGCTGCTCAGCGCCCCCGGAACAGACCGCCAAGCACGCCCCGCACCAGAGCTTTGCCTGCCCGCGTGCCTATGCTGCGCGCCATGGACTTCGCGAAGGCTTCGCCCACGCTGTCCCCGCGGCGACTGCGCGGTCGCGATGTAGAACGACTGACCCGCCCGCCCGTGTAGCGGCGCCCCGCCTTGTAGACTTGCTCCCTCGGATCGGCTTCTTCTTCCGCAGCTTCTGCGCGCGCGGCCTCGTCGGCCGCAGCCTCGGCTCGTGCGGACAGGACCTCAAACGCGCTCTCACGGTCCACGCTTTGCGCGTATTTCTGCGCCAAATCAGAGGTCGCCATGATGGCCGCGCGATCCGCCTGCGTGATTGGCCCGAGCTGCGATGATGGTGGCCGGATCAACGTGCGCTCCGCCATACCGGGAATGCCCTTGCGCTCCAGGAAGGACGTGACTGCTTCGCCCACACCCACTTCGCGGATCGCATCTTCGATATCGAAAGCGGGGTTCTCTCGATAATTCTGCGCGGCCTGTCGCAATGCCGCCCGGTCCTTGGCCGTGAAAGCGCGCAGGGCATGTTGGACGCGGTTGCCGAGCTGGCCCAGGATATCTTCGGGAATGTCTTCGGGGTTCTGCGTGACGAAATAGACGCCCACCCCTTTGGATCGGACTAGACGCGCTACCTGCTCCACCTTGTCGACCAAGGCCTTCGGCGCCCCGTCAAAAAGCAGATGTGCTTCATCGAAGAAGAAGACGAGCTTCGGCTTGTCCTGGTCGCCCACTTCTGGAAGCTCTTCGAACAATTCTGACAGTAGCCACAAAAGGAAGGTCGCATAGAGCCGCGGCTCCGCCATCAGCTTGTCTGCCGCCAGAATGTTCACCATCCCGCGTCCATCTGGCGCTTGCCGCATCAGGTCGGACAGGGCCAAAGCAGGCTCTCCGAACAGCCGGTCCGCGCCCTGGCCCTCCAACTGCAAAAGCCGCCGCTGGATCGCGCCCACAGACGCGGTCGAAACATTCCCATAGCGCAGCGACAGCGTCTTGCGGTTCTCACCCACCCAGACAAGCAACGCCTGCAAGTCCTTCAGGTCCAGAAGCGCCAGGCCTTGTTCATCGGCAACCCGAAAAGCGATGTTGAGCACACCCTCCTGCGCGTCCGAAAGTTCCATCAACCGCGCCAGCAAGAGCGGCCCCATCTCCGATATAGTCGTCCGAACTGGATGCCCGTCCTGGCCGAACATGTCCCAGAACGTCACCGGGGCCGACGCGTATTGCAGGTCGAGCCCGATCTTCCCGGCCCGATCCACAAACGCATCGTGAAGCTTATGCTGCGCTGATCCGGCGTGCGCCAGGCCCGACAGATCCCCCTTTACGTCGGACAGAAAAACCGGAACGCCCGCATCTGAGAACCCTTGCGCCAGAATTTGAAGCGTCACGGTTTTCCCGGTACCGGTAGCACCAGCGATCAAACCGTGGCGATTGGCATAATCCAGCCGCAGGTACTGCCCCGTGCCGTATTCTGCACTGCCCCCGCCAACAAAAAGCAGACCTTCCCCGGACTGTTCCATCTTCGTTCCCCCGTTCACGGCTTCTTAACTTGCTTTTGCCATAACAGCGCTCAGCAGCGGCGCACAGCCATGTCAGCCGCTGCTAACCTCCCTGTCGACTGGCCGCGCGGCAATTTCACCGCGCGGTCCTTTTTTCACTTGGGGACAAAACGACTAGGGCATTGTAATCCCAACTCTATTATCTCATTGACGCGTGCCTTTCGGCTGCGTAGGGTCCGCGTCATCAAGTCGGCCAGTCCGACGGGGAGAGAATAAAAAATCTCGAAAAGGGCCTCTTCACGGGGCCTTTTTCTTTTTGCGAAGACCGGCAGCCCACTGATCCGCACGGTGCCCCCTGCACAGCCCCGCAAATCATGTTAAGCGCCGCCGTGAGACACAAATTAGGAGACGTGCCGCAATGACCGCACCGACGACTTCTTCGCCTCTGGGTCTGATGGCCTGCCTGGCATTCGCGCTGACCTGCGCCTTGCCTGCGGCGGCGCAGGACACCGATGCAGGCGAGGCCGCAGCTGAAACCGAGGCCCCGGCAGCCGAGGCAGAGGCGGAAACCGAAGATCGCCCCGTCCCACCTGGGGGGGAGCTGTCCACGGGGCAAAGCGCTGGAAGCGCGGCCCCCGGCGGCGGTCCCGAGGTCTATGTTCGCGAAGAACACGGCGCCTGGGAAGTACGCTGCCTGCGCGCTCCGGAAGGTCAGGAAGATCCCTGCCAGCTATACCAGCGCCTGTCAGATCAGCAGGGCAACCCAACGGCCGATGTGAATTTCTTCGATCTGCCCGACGGCAATCAAATCGTGGCGGGCGCCACGGTGCTGACCCCACTCCAAACGCTTCTGACCGCGCAGGTGACGCTGTCCGTCGATGGGGGGGAGCCACGGCGCTATCCGTTCTCCTTCTGTGACCAAGCGGGCTGCTATTCCCGCATGGGCTTCACCGCCGAAGACGTCGCCGCCTTCCGACGCGGGGCCGAAGCCCAACTGGCCATCGTCCCCGCCCTGGCCCCCGATCAGGTGGCCGAGCTGACCATGTCGCTGGCGGGTTTCACCGCAGGCCTTGCGGCCGTGGAAGTGGCCAATCCCGAATGACCGGGTCGGGCGGCCGCGTCAGGCCGCCCGCAAAGCCAAGACGGCGTTCATCCCGCCAAAGGCAAAGGCGTTGGACAGCACCGCGCTGACCTTCGCTTCCCGCGCTGTGTTAGGAACGATATCCAAGGCGCATTCTGGGTCCAGTTCCTGCCAATTGGCCGTGGGTGCGATCACCCCATCCCGCAGCGCCATGATGCAAGCCAAAAGCTCGATCGCGCCGGTGGCGCCGATGCAATGGCCGTGCATGGACTTCGTTGATGACATGGCCAGCCGGTCGGCCTGCGCCCCAAAGACATGGGCCACGGCGGCACATTCCGTCTTGTCATTGGCAGCGGTGCCGGTGCCATGGGCGTTGATGTAGCCGATATCGGAGGCGTCCAGCCTGGCGTCCCGCAACGCGCCTTCCATGGCGCGCTCGGCCCCCTGGCGCGCGGGCATGACGATATCGCTGGCGTCTGAGGTCATGGCCACGCCCGCGACTTCGCACAGGATGTCGGCCCCCCGGCGGCGCGCATGGTCATAGTCTTCGAGCACGAAGATCCCCGCGCCTTCCCCCTGCACCATGCCCGACCGCGTGGCACAGAACGGCCTGCATGTGTCACGCGACATCACGCGCAGCCCCTCCCACGCCTTTACTCCGCCAAAGCATAGCATCGCCTCGGCCCCGCCGGTGATCATTACATCCGCCAGCCCTGCCCGGATCATCCCCATGGCCTGGCCGATGGCATGGTTCGATGACGCGCAGGCCGTCGCGACCGTGAAGGACGGGCCCTTCAGATTGTATTCCATCGACAGGTGGGCGGCAGCGGCGTTGTTCATCAGCTTGGGGACAACGAAAGGATGCACGCGGTTCTTTCCGTCCTCATAGACGGCGCGGTAGTTTTCATCCTGCGTGTTCAGCCCGCCGCCCGACGTGCCCAGGATGACCCCCGCCCTGGCCGCCGACTCGCCGGTGAAGGACAGGCCCGCCTGGCTCAACGCCTCCCGAGCGGCGAGGACAGCGAACTGGGTGTAGCGGTCGAACAGCGCGATCTGTTGGCGGTTGAAATGGGCGGTCTCATCATAGCCCTTCACCTGCGCGCCGATGCGAATGGCCAGGCGGTCGGCATCCCGGATGTCGAGATCGCCAATCGCGCAGCGCCCTTCCCGCATCGCATCCAGTGTCGAGGGCACATCGCCCCCCAACGCATTGATCGACCCGGCGCCTGTGATCACAACACGCTTCACGGATGCTGCTCAGCCACCAGCCGGGCCACCGCCTCGGAAATTGCGCCCACCGATGAGATGTCGAAGTCTTTCGTGTCGGGCGCGTTGGCGTTGAACGGCACCTGGATGTCGAAGGCTTCTTCAAAGGCAAAGATGGCCTCCACCAACCCCATGGAGTCAATGCCCAAGTCTTGCGGGCTGGAGGTGTCAGTCACATCCGCCACGTCGATCATCGCCTGCTCTGCCAGAATGTCCCGGACCTTTTCGCGGATCTCTTCAGCCGTCATCGCGCTTCCCCTGCCCCATGGCGCGCCGCATCTCCGCTACTTGCTTGGCCAGGCGGGGCAGCCTGCGCAGCGCGCGATACATCCCCATATTGGTGTCCATCTTCACCGCCGGGTAGCCCAGCACCACTTCCCCCTTGGGCACCTTCGACAAGATGATCGAGCCGCCGCCCGCCACCACATCATCGCCTACTTCCGTGTTGTCCGTCACCCCGACCTGCCCAGCCAAAACAACCCTGTCGCCAATCCTGGAACCACCGGCCAGCCCTACCATTCCGCAGAGCAGGCAATCTTCGCCGATCCGGTTGTTGTGGCCGACCATCACCAGATTATCGATCTTGGTGCCCCGCCCGATCACCGTGTCGGAAATGGTGCCACGGTCGATGGTCGCGTTGGCGCCCACCTCCACATCGTCGCCAATCACCACCGATCCCAGCGAATGGATGCGTGTCCATCTCTGATCGCCCACCGGGCCCCGGTCACCCAGGCTGCGCCGCGCCCGTTCTACGCCCGATTCTTCAGCCGTCACAAAGCTAAAGCCATCGCCGCCAATCACTGCGCCTGGCTGACAGGTGAACCGCGCGCCGATTTGCACGCGGGCGCCGATCACCACGCGCGGATGGATCAGGGCATCAGGGCCGATCACCGCATGGTCCCCAATACAGACATGGGCCGCGACGCGCGCCCCCGGCCCGATCTGCGCCCCCGCCCCGATCACCGCATAGGCGCCGATGGCTGCGCCCGCGCAGATTTGGGCCGTGGGATCGACCAGGGCTGTCGGATGGATTTCGGACCGTAGGTTCGGCCCCGGATCCAGCGCCGCAGTGATTTCCGCCAAGGCGAGCCTTGCCCGCGGCACCAGGATCGCCGCCTCAAGCCCCAGGGCTTGCCAATCGGCCCCGTCCCACAGAATGGCCGCCCGAGCGCGCCCAGCTTTCAGCGCCGCCTCATAGCGCGGTGCCATGGCCAGGGCCAAGTCTTCGGGGCCCGCCACATCGGGTTCCGCCGCGCGCCGCAGGCTCAGCGACCCGTCGCCATGGACGGGCCGTCCCAACGCGCTGGCAATCTGGTCGAGCGTGAACACCGCGTCCCTCCCGGGGGGCAACCCCCGGGGCGCGATCTAACTGGGTCGACCGCCCAGTTCCACCCCGGCATCGCGCAACGCCCGCAGCACCGCCGCGTCACGCCCGTAAGGATCGCCGCGATAGTTCACGCGACCCGTTGGTGTGACCCAGGCAGACCAATAAACCAGATGCACGCCAATCGGGTCTTCGATATTCACCCGCTTCTCGCGCCCGGCGGACAGGATGCTCTGAAAGTCACCCTCGGGCGTGTCGGTCTGCGGGGCGAGCAGGTGATAGGCCAACTCCAACGGGCGACCGACCCGGACGCACCCATGGCTGAAGGTGCGCACATCACGCGCGAACAGGTCTCGTGACGGGGTGTCATGCAAGTAGATATTGTACTGGTTGGGGAACATGAATTTCACCCGCCCAAGTGCGTTGCGCGGGCCTGGCGCTTGTTTGAGGCTGTAAGGGAAGTTCCCCGCATTGTAGCGGTTGAAATCGATCCGGTTTGGGTTCACCCGCCCACTGCGAGAATAGACCTCCAGATGGCGGGCCCCGCCCCGGCGCAGCGCGGGCAGGTATTCGTTCACCGCGATGGATCGCGGCACATGCCAGTAGGGGTTTATGACCATATGGGTCATCGTGTCGCTGAATTCGGGCGTCCGCCGATCCGGCGTGTCCGCCCCCACCACAACCACTGTGTCGAAGGTTACTTTGCCGTCATCCACGACATAGGCATGCTGTTCCGCCAGGTTCACCAGGATGTGCCGCGACTCCAATGGCTTGTTCATCCAGCGCTGCCGCTCAAGCCCAATGACGATCTGCGCCATGCGATCTTCCAGCGATACGTTGATGGCCGCCAGTGTTGCTGGCCCGACCGTTCCGTCCGGCGTCATGCCGTGGTCGATCTGAAAAGCCCGGATGGCCGATTCCATCTCTGCGTCGAAGGCTGCAACGGCTGAATGGCGCATGTATCCCATGCGGATCAGGCGATTGCGCAGCGCGACGACAGCCGCGCCTGTCGCGCCCGGCTCCAAGGTGCCGCTGCTGACCGGATCGCCCCAGCCCCCGGCGGCCCGCATGTCCTGCAATCGCAGCTTTTCACGCAGAAGCCGTGTGTATTGCGGTGAGGTCGGCCAGAGCCCTTGCACGAAGGCATAGGGGTCGCCCTCCGCAAAAGCCGTGATCTGTTCCAACCAGTCGCGCTTCGGAACCTCGATGACGATGCTCCGGTCCACGCTGCGCGGGTTCAGAATGCCCGAACTGACATCTTGTGCATAGCGCAGGAAACGCTGGGTCATACGCACTTCCAACGCGCCCTGGCTGGCCGCATCCATGGCCGCACCGAACTCCGCACGGATCGTATCGGCATCGTAGCGGGCGGTGGGCAGGCCGTGGTTTCCTGCGGCGTCTAGCGCCCAGAGGAAGGCCGCACGCCGATTCTCTGCACCTTCCCCCATCCAGATGGGTGCGAAATCTCGGCCCCGGTAGAAGGCGGCAATCGCCTCGTCTTCGGAAGCGGCCTGCGCCACAGCCTGTTTGAGCGGTGTCACTAGGGGTTCTGACAAGCCAGGCTGCGCAAACGCCAGCAACAGCGCAAGCGCAACAGAAGTCGTTCTTAGAAACATTTGCAGCCTCGGGCAGATAAGCGGCAGGACAAGCGGTCACGCTACGGTAACCGGCCCGTGACGGCTGTCCATTCACGAAATGCAAAGAATTTTGCTTTAGGCACCCCTGCAACAGATTCGGGAACATCCACGTGATGACGACAATCGGCGGATTTTCGCTCAACCGCTCACGGCATCGCGATCAGAATCGGGGAATCGCCTCACTTATGCCACACCTGCCGCGTCACATGGGGATGAGACACCTGAGGCCGCGCAGACGGTCCAGCATGCAGACGGGACAATCGTGACCGATATTACAGGCGTTAAGACATCCATCACGCGACGTGGTTTGCTTGGGGCATTCGCTGCCACTGCAGTCACCGCCGCACCGACATATTCCAATGCTGCGGGTTTCCTTCGTGGCGCTGGGGACATCCGACGCATCAAAATGCACAATGCCCGAACGGGCGAAAGCATGGACACCATCTACTGGATCGAAGGCGACTATGTTCGCGACGCACTCCGTGAGGTGAACTTCTTCTTCCGTGACTGGCGTCGGAACGAAGTGAAGCAAATCGACAATCGCACCATCGATATCATTGCCGCGACTCATAACTTGGTCGATGCACGGGAACCTTTCCTGCTGCTCTCCGGCTACCGGTCGCCCGCGACGAACGCGATGCTGCGTTCCCGCTCCGGCGGTGTGGCGCGCAACTCGCTTCATCTTCGCGGCCAAGCGGCTGATGTGCGGCTCAATTCCCGCAGCGTGGCGCAGGTTGCGCGGGCTGCCGCGTCCTGCGGCGCAGGCGGCGTTGGTCGGTATTCCCGTTCCAACTTCACCCATGTCGATTGCGGCGTGGTGCGCACCTGGGGCGGCTGACGCCCCAGCCTTTCCCTGAAACGCCTTTAGCCCGTCACGCGACGGGCCTGATCTTGTTTGCCTGCGCACCTGCGCCGCGCGGAAAGACAAAGCACCGGTCGCGCCGTATCGACAGCCACATGACTGTTCCCGGTTTTGGCAAGAAGACAGCCGGCACCGTCGCCGTGACTTTCGCACCACCCGTCTCCATCGCGAATTCCACAAGGCTCTCCTTCCCCATGAACCGCGCGCGCTCTACCCGGCCACAGGCTGGGGCACCCTCACTGGCTGTAGGCGCAGGCCCGCGCCCGCCCCGGTCGAAATCCAGGCGCACATGCTGGGGCCGAAAGACGATGTCGACCTCGGTGCCGTCCGGTAGGCCCGGAGCCAGGAACTGACCGAAGGGCGTCTGCGTCAACGCGCCCTCAACAAGCCCGTGCAACTGATTGATATCGGAGAAGAACGCCGCTGCCGACAGATCGGCAGGCGCGTTGTAGATGTTGTAGGGCGCCGCACGTTGCACGATCCGCCCGTCGCGCATCAACGCGATCTGGTCGGCCATGCGCATGGCTTCATCGGGTTCGTGGGTAACGAGGAGAACCGCCGTGCCCTCTTCCTTCAAGACGGACAATGTATCGTCGCGAATGCCGTCGCGCAGCCGGTTGTCGAGACCCGAAAATGGCTCATCCATCAGCATAATTTTCGGGCGCGGCGCCAAGGCCCGGGCCAAGGCCACGCGCTGCTGCTCCCCACCCGACAATTCATGCGGGTGCTTGGCCTCGTAGCCCGCCAGATCCACCCGTGCCAGCAATTCCCTTACCCGTGCGTCTGCCCTGTCGCGGGCTAGGCCAAAGGCGATGTTCTGTGCCACGTTCAGATGCGGAAAGAGCGCAAAGTCCTGAAACATCAAGCCGATACCCCGGGCTTCCGGCGGCAGGTGGCGCGTGTCGTCAGACGCGACCTCTCCGTTTAAGGACACGGTGCCTGCATCCTGCCGGTCCACGCCCGCGATGATCCGTAGGGTGGTCGATTTCCCGCAGCCCGACGGCCCCAACAAGCACGTCACCTGCCCCGCCGCCACGCTCAACGACAAGTCGTCCACGACCCGGCGCCCGTCCAAGACGCGCACCAATCCTTCGGTCGCAAGGCGTGTGGTCATCTAGCGGCTATTCCCGAGCTTTCCGGTCAGGATGACCTAACAGTCTGCCCAAGGCCCGTAAAGCAAGGTTCAGAGAACCTCGCCCACCTGCTTTTCCTGCCGCGCATAGAGGTAGATCAGGAAGCTCAGCAACGCGACCAGGCCCAGCGTGACCCAGGCAATCGCCCCGCCGCCCACCAGCGCGATCAGCGTGGGCGACGCAAAGACCAGTGCCCAGACATAAAGTGCCAACAGGCCCACGAAGGACAGGCCCAGCATCCAGACCGAGCTGCGGATGTGAGCCAACAGGCACAAACCGCCCACCAGCGCCAAGGTCGCCTGGATGCCCCAGACGCCATGGACCCAGCCCGGCAGGCTGGTCAGCCACGCCACCTGGTCGGGCGGATAGAATTCCAGCCAACCCAGTTGCAGGCCGTAGGACACCAGGACGTATTCGACCATCGACAAGATGCCGAACAGCGTCGCGATCCCGCCCATCACATAGAAATGCCAGCGCCGCATGAACCCCTCCGCGCGTTCCATCGAGATCGGCCTATCACGAATTTCGGCAGCCTCAAACGCCAACGGGGGCGCGGCAATCCGACTGCGCCCCCGTTGCGTCGGGGCCTGCCGCAAAGGCCGCCCCGATGCTGCATATTACCTGGCCAAAAGTTCTGCTTCCTGGCGCTTCAGCATCCGGCGTGCGGCGATATAGCCCGCGCGACCTTCTTGTTCGCGCAGATCAGGGAAGATCGTAAAGATCTCCTCCCGCTGTGCTCGGCCCAGCCCTTTGAGCGAATGGTCGCCCGGCTGGAAGCTTTCGGTCCAAGCGCCATCGGACAGAATGACCTCGTGATTGTCGAACATGACGTGGATGTAGGTGACATCGGCAATTTCGGCCCGCTCGATCCCGGGCCGCCCGACCAGATGCTTCGCCGCCACGAGCACTTCACGCTCATCGAAGTAAAGCATCGTTTCGTCATTCGCGATCAGCACTCGGTGCTGCGGCGACACTTCCATGTCCCGCTCCGGCAGGCCGTGGCCCAGGGCACCCTTGCGGATGATGACCGCGCGCAGCGCGCCATCCGCGGCCAGTTCGGCTGCGGTCAGATCCCGCTGCCCTGTCCACCGCACCATCTGGATACCGTTGTCGCGGGTGATGACCCGGTCGCCGACTTCTAGCGATTCCACCGGCACTTCGCCCCGCGGCGTCGCGATCAGCGTTCCGGGCGTGAAGCAGGGGATGACCGCCTCGATATCTTCGAACTTAGCGGTGGAACCGTCTTCGAATGTGACAACCCCGTCCTCACCATCGTCCGGGTCGAACTCGATAAAGTCGACATCCGAACCGGTCAGGTCGAGGATATCGAAGTCATCCCCGCCAGAGCCACCGTCGATCATGTCGCCGCCATCGGCGCCAAGGATCAAATCTCGGTCATCGCCCGCATCGATCATGTCGGCCCCGTCGCCGCCAATAATCGTGTCGGCACCGCCGCCGCCGGTGATGATGTCCTCATCATCTCCGCCATCGATCAGATCAGCCGCGCCCGACCCGTTCAAGGTGTCGTTGCCCGCATCACCCAGTAAGGTATCGCGGCCACCGCCACCATCGATCAGGTCGTCCCCATTCCCACCGGAGATTGTATCCGCGCCCTCAAGACCGTCGATAACGTCGTCGCCATTGCCCCCGAAGATCGAGTCGCTTCCCGACCCGCCGGAGATGGTGTCATCGTCCGAGCCGCCGTCGATCGTATCCTGACCGGGCCCGGCCGTGATCACGTCAGCGCCGTCGCCGCCAGAGATCGAGTCGTCGCCACTGCCCCCGTCGATCACGTCGCCATCGCGGGACCCGTCGATGGTGTCATTACCGCCACCGCCCGAAATCGTGTCCTGGCCTTGGACGCCTTGCAGCAGGTCATCGCCGTCGCCGCCATCCAGCAGGTCGTCGTCCAAACCGCCGATCAGCGTGTCGTCACCGTCTTCGCCAAAGAGCTCATCGGCCCCGTTTCCACCAAGGATGGAGTCGTTGCCGTCACCGCCAAACACTTCATCGTCCCCGGCACCTGCCAACACAGTATCGTCGCCACCGCCGGCCAGGATGATGTCGTCATCGCCGACCTCACCCGGCAGAAGCGCATCACCGTTGTCGACGAAATCGCCGTTGGGGTCGCCATCAAAATCGACGTCGATCAGTTCCCCATCGTCGCTGCCTTCCACGATCCCGTCGGGGTCGTCATCACCGGCACCGCCGATGCCGTCATCGACAGCGCCCAACACCTTCTCGATGTTGACGAATGTCGTGGTCTCGCCCGTTCGCTCTCCATCGTCATCCAGGAAGAAGATCGTCCCGGCCTCGGGGTCGTCGGGGTCAAACTCGACCGCTGCGTTGGCGCCCGTCAGATCCAGCGTGTCGCAATCGTCGCCGCCTTCGCTGCCATCGATCACATCGCCAGGGCCCACGCGCACGAACACGTCGCGGTCGTCGCCGCCGGTTAGAACGTCACTACCCTCGCCGCCCGAAATCGTGTCGTTGCCCGCGCCGCCATCGACCGTGTCGTCGCCATTGCCGCCCAGGATCGAGTCGTCGCCGTCGCCGCCATTGGCGACATCATCGCCGCCAGAACCCGACAAAGTGTCGTTGCCCACGCCACCATCGAGCACGTCATTGTTGGCGCTGCCAGAGACACTGTCATCGCCCGCGCCACCATCAAGCGTATCGTCGCCACCCTGACCGCGGATGGAATCGTTACCCTCCCCGCCCGTGATCACATCGTTCTGCGCACCGCCTTCGACCACGTCGTCGCCTGCGCCACCATCCAGCGTATCGGCACCGTCGCCCCCCTGGATCGTGTCATTGCCCGCGCCACCATTGACCACGTCGTCACCGTTGCCGGCATCGACCAGATCGTCCCCGTCGCCCGCTTCGACCTCATCATTGCCTTCGCCCGCCAGCACGGTGTCGTCGCCGCCACCCGCCATGATGATGTCGTCGTCGCCTTCTTCGCCCGGCAGGATCGCGTCGTCGTTGTCGACGAAGTCGCCATTGGGATCACCGTCGAAATCGACGTCGATCAACTCGCCATCATCGGTGCCTTCCACGATCCCGTCGGGGTCATCGTCGCCTGCACCGCCGAGACCATCGACACCGATGATCTTCTCGATGTTGATGAAAGTCGCCGTCTCGCCCGTCCGCTCCCCGTCATCGTCGAGGAAGAAGATCGTCCCGGCCTCCGGGTCATCGGGATTGAACTCAACGGCGACATTGGCCCCAGTGAGATCCAGAGTGTCACAGTCGTCGCCCCCCTCACCGCCGTCGATCTCATCCCCGGCGGTAATGCCGGTAAACACGTCGCGGTCGTCGCCACCGGAGAGTGTATCGACCCCGTCGCCCCCGACCAGGGTGTCGTTCCCCGCGCCGCCCTTCACCTCATCATTGCCGTCGCCGCCGTCCAGAACGTCGTCGCCTTCCCCGCCAACGAGCGTGTCGTCGCCGTCGCCGCCGTTCAAGACGTCGTCGCCGTCTTCACCGACGAGCCTGTCATCGCCCGTTCCGCCCATGAGCGTGTCGTCACCGTCGCCGCCAAACAGGCGATCATCGCCATCGCCGCCTTTGAGCGCATCGTCACCGGCGCCGCCATCAAGCTGGTCATCGCCACCTTCGCCAAAGAGCATGTCGTCGCCGTCATCCCCGAACAGGGAATCGTCGCCGCCTTGGCCATGGATCCAATCGTTGCCCTCGCCGCCCCGGACCACGTCGTTGCCCGCGCCCATCCAGATTTCTTCATCGCCAGCCCCACCAAGGGCCGTGTCGTTGCCCGCGCCACCGATGATCGTGTCATCGCCATCGCCTGCGACGAGCCGGTCGTCACCATCGCCCCCGTTGAGAAGGTCGTCGCCATCGCCGCCTTCAAGCGTGTCGTCGCCGTCTTCACCAAAGAGCCGGTCATCGCCGTCCATACCGCACAGGATATCGTCGCCGACGCTGCCTTTGACGGTGTCGTCACCGTCGCCCGCCATTACGAAATCGTCGTCACCGGTCGTACCGCGTACGCCTAGGGCGTCGTTTGCGTCGATCCGGTCGCCATGGGCGTCCACATAGGTCAGATCGATCAGGTCATCGCCTTCGGTGCCATCCACGATGCCATCGGGCGAAACCGGGGGCGTGAAAATCAGGTCATCGACCGCGCCGGAGCCGGCGATGTCGATGGTCATGTACATTACGCCTTCGGTGTCGATATCGACGACCTTCAGGCCATTATCGGCCGTGCGCACATCGATCTGGCGAATGAAATGCCCGTTCTCATCATAAAGCTTGATCCAGGCGCCATGTTCGACATCCAGAACGGTGAGCTTGTCGACCTGCACGGGCTCATCGAAGGTGAAGAGGAACCGCGCGCCACCGGCATTGTCATCCGGGTCACTGCTATCGCCATCTTCGGACGCGATCAGAACGCCGCCTTGGTCATCGAATAAAAGGTCATCGTCGCCACCCGAGACGGGGCCATCGGGGTCCTGACCGCTATCGAAGATCATTGCGGGGTTGTGGCCTGCAACATGGTTCGTGCCGGGCACGAGGCTTCGGATGGTCAGCCCCTGTTCGGCGAATTGGTCGCTGATGACGGTTCCGGCGGGCAGATTGAAATCAATGTGGATCGGATTGGTCATGACAAATGCTCCTTATGCCGCGCCGTGGCGCGCAGGCCGCGCGGCATTTCGGCAAAGATCGAAAACAACAGGGTCCGGAGCTGTCGATGTCACAGCGCACTGCTGGCGCGTGACTTCAATGTTCAGTGTCGTCGTCATGACAGCATCTCCACTCGGTCCCGTTACAACCACCCTGGGTGACTGGACGATGCGTGGTGGAGCCCGGCGAAATAGCGGACGCACATGATGGCTGCGGGGCTGTGATACCTTGACCGAACGATCCCGCGGGATGAAATTCACCCCCTTTGACACACCAAATTGGCGCGCGCGCACGTCGGTCTAGGCATCCGACCCGGATGCACATATGTGCGGCCGCCCCCGTGGCCAACAGACATCGCCCCCCAGTTGGGCGTGGAACAACTTTTAACGAATGGCCCGACGCTGGGAAAGCGAAATGAGGCGGAAATTGGCTTAACCACCCTTCATTTTGCCAGAAGAATGCCAGAATTGGGCCCGGAAGGCCCTGGAAAGGCAAAAGATCGTTTCGTCAAGGGAAACAATCGCGAACATGGATCATTGCTTCCCAAGGCGCTTTGGATGCCGGACACCAAACCCGCTTGGCTGAGTCGTAGCTCGCCACTAACGCCCCGCCTCGGAATTGTCCGCGTTTGGGCATCGAAATGTGGCGAGAACAGGGCACGCAGAAAATGGACTGTTTCCGAAACAGCGACGAAAAGCATGATGGGACTTGGTTGACCGGCAACACGCAGCTTTACCCGCCGAAGCGAATACAAATTTGGCGAAGTCACCCGCCTTAGAAGCTGCCGATGGTACCCGTGGCCGGACTCGAACCGGCAAGCCTTGCGGCGGCGGATTTTGAATCCGCTGCGTCTACCAATTCCGCCACACGGGCAGCGACACAGGCCCTAGCCCTCTGCCGAGGTGGCGTCAATCGGTCTTGCAACACGCGCGCCTCTCTCTTGACCCGGGCGGGCTTCCATGGGACGGGCCCGCCCCATGATCCGAGCACTCTATGACTGGACCTTGGGCCTTGCCGCCCATCCCCGCGCCGTCTGGGCCCTGGCCCTGGTATCCTTCGCGGAATCGTCGGTCTTTCCGATCCCGCCAGATATTATGCTGATCCCCATGATTCTGGCGGCGCCGCACCGTGCGTTCTACCTGGCTTTCATCTGCACGGCCTTTTCCGTGTTGGGAGCGATTGCAGGTTACGGACTTGGCTTCTTCGCGTTCGAGACCATTGGTCAGCCCGTGCTGGAGGCCTTGGGCAAGGGCGAGGCCGTGGCGGCATTTGCGGAACGCTACAACGAACACGGCCCGTGGATCGTTCTTATCGCAGGCGTCACGCCCTTTCCGTTTAAAGTCGTCACCGTGCTGTCAGGCTTCAACGCCATGTCGCTGCCGGTCTTCATCGCCACATCGATTCTGGCGCGCGGTCTGCGCTTTTTCATCGTGGCGGGGCTTCTTTGGAAATTCGGGCCGCCCATCCGGGACTTCATCGAGAGGCGGTTGGGCCTTATGTTCACATTATTCGTCGCGCTTCTGCTCGGCGGCTTCCTTCTGACGGGGTTCTTGTGACACGGCTTATCGCGCTCGCCACGCTCGGACATATCGGGCTGTTAGGCGGGGCCTTCTTGTTTCAATTCGCAGGCTACGCGCCCTGTCCCATGTGTTTATGGCAGCGCTGGCCCCATGCGGTCGCGATCCTGTTTGGGGTGCTGGCGCTGTCTTCGGTGGCACCGCGGGCCATGGCGGCACTGGCGGCCTTGGCCGCGTTGACGACATCGGGCATCGGGGCCTTTCACACGGGCGTCGAACAAGGCTGGTGGCCGGGCCCGAGCTTTTGCAGCGGCGGCGGCGCGCTGAGCGGGATGACTGGAGCGGATTTGCTGTCGACCGACATCGCCGACCGTGTGGTTATGTGCACCGACATCGTTTGGAGCTTGTTCGGCCTAAGCATGGCGGGCTGGAATGCTGTCCTTTCCTTCGGATTGGCGCTGATCTGGCTCGCGGCGGCCCAGCGCACGGCCTGACCTGCCAACTCGCAATTCGGATGCAGAGGCAAAACGAGCTGGCCTACTCGGGGGCAAACCCCCGAGATCTGCGAGCCCCTGGACCATTCTAGTGAATGGTGAATTCACCCACGACGCTGCGCCATTCGCCCGCTGCTATCATCTTGCGATGAGTGAAGCGGACGGAGTGGAGCGGTCCTTCGATTTCCTCGCCCCAGAATTCAATGAACTTGAACAGGCGGGGATGGTCTGGTGCTAGATCATATTCCTGCCAGATGAAGGTGTTGAGTACGTGGGGATGGTCCGGCATGTGGTAGAACATCTCTGCCGTGGTCAGCCCATATCCCTTCATCATCAACTCGGTTTCAGTGGTCATATCGCGTACCTCCGGGAATCAGGGTGCCATGCTAGGATTAACAGTCAATGAAAACAGAGTATTGGCACTCTACCACAGTGGCTGCCGGGGCCTTGGCGCAACAGGTCGTTGAGCCCATATCGTGGGGGTGATAGAAGCACCCGCGACAAGATATGGACCCCGAATGGGGCGGAGAGAACGATGAGCGACGACCCTCAAAATCCCGAGAACGGCGATGAAGACGACGCGCCCCGTGTGCCCATGCACCATGACGGCCCGCAGATCGACATCGTGGACGAGATGCGGACCTCGTTCATTGACTATGCCATGTCGGTCATCGTCAGCCGCGCCATCCCAGACCTGCGCGACGGGTTGAAGCCGGTCCATCGCCGCATCCTCTATGCGATGCACGAGACGGGCAATTCCCACGACAAGGCCTACCGCAAATCCGCACGGCCCGTGGGGGACGTGATGGGCAAGTACCACCCCCATGGCGACGGCGCGATCTATGAGGCGCTGGTGCGCATGGCGCAGGATTTCTCCATGTCGCTGCCGCTTCTGGATGGCCAGGGCAATTTCGGGTCCATGGATGGCGATAACCCTGCGGCCATGCGCTACACCGAAGTCCGCATGGACAAGCCCGCCGCCGCGCTTCTTTCGGATATCGACAAGAACACGGTAGATTTCGTCCCCAACTATGATGGCAAGGATATGGAGCCATCCGTCCTGCCCGCGCGCTTCCCCAACATGCTGGTCAACGGCGCGGGTGGCATCGCCGTGGGCATGGCCACCAACATCCCGCCCCACAATCTGGGCGAGGTGATCGATGCCTGCCTGCATCTGATCGAAACCCCCGATGCGTCGGATGAGGCCTTGATGGAGATCGTGCCGGGGCCCGATTTCCCCACGGGCGGTATCATCCTGGGCCGCACGGGCATTCGGAAAGCCTATCTGGAGGGGCGCGGCAGCGTCATCGTGCGCGCCAAGACGCGGGTGGAGGAAATCCGCAAGGACCGCTTCGCCATCGTTCTCGATGAGATCCCGTATCAGGTGAACAAGGCCACGATGATCGAAAAGATCGCCGAAGCCGCCAAGGACAAGCGCATCGAGGGCATCGCCCACGTGCAGGACGAATCCGACCGCGTGGGTGTGCGCGTGGTGGTGGAATTGAAGCGCGACGCGACGGCGGAAGTGGTGCTCAACCAGTTGTTTCGCTTCACGCCCATGCAGACCTCCTTTGCCTGCAACATGCTGGCGCTCAATGGCGGGCGGCCCGAGCAATTGACGCTGCGCCGGTTCTTGACCGAATTTCTGGCCTTCCGCGAAGAGGTCATCGCCCGACGCACCGCCCACCTGTTGAGCGAGGCGCGCGACCGGTCCCACGTGTTGTGCGGTCTGGCCGTGGCCGTAACCAATGTGGATGAGGTCGTGGCGACAATCCGCGCCTCGGCCGATGCCGCTGAGGCGCGCCAGAAACTGATGGAGCGGCGCTGGCCCGCGGGTGATATCCTGCCCTATATCGCGTTGATCGACGACCCGACCCATAAGCCCAATGAAGACGGCACCTATAACCTGTCGGAACGTCAGGCCCGCGCCATTCTGGAATTGCGGCTGCAACGCCTAACCCAGCTTGGCGTGAAGGAAGTCACCGACGAGTTGGAAGCGCTGGCCGAGAAGATCAAAGATTACCTGGATATCCTGTCGAGCCGCGCGCGCATTCTGACCATCATCTCCGATGAGTTGCGCGACGTGCGCGAACAATTCGCCGTCGACCGACGGACCGAGATCACCGATTGGTCCGGCGATATGGAAGACGAAGACCTGATCGAGCGGGAGGACATGGTCGTCACCATCACCGCTTCGGGTTACGCTAAGCGCACACCCCTGGCCGAATTCCGTGCCCAGAAGCGCGGCGGCAAGGGGCTGTCGGGCATGGCAACTAAGGAAGAAGACGTGGTCACCACGCTCTTCGTGGCAAATACGCATACGCCGCTTTTGTTCTTCACCACCGACGGCATGGTCTACAAGCTGAAGACCTGGCGCCTGCCCCAGGGCGGTCGCACGGCCAAGGGCAAGGCCTTGGTGAACCTGCTGCCCATCCAAACCGGCACGGGGATTGCAGCCATTCTGCCCATCGACCGCGACGAAGACCATTGGGACGAATTGCAAGTCGTGTTTGCGACCGACAAGGGAACTGTGCGGCGCAATCGGCTGTCGGATTTCGCCAATGTCATGCGCAACGGCAAGATCGCCATGAAATTCGAAGGCGAGAGTGAGGGCTGGAAGCTGATCAATGCCCGCATCGCGTCAAACGATGACGATGTAATGCTTGTGACCCGCTCGGGCCGGGCCATCCGCTTCCCGGCGACGGATGTGCGGGTGTTCAACTCTCGCGCATCGACGGGTGTGCGGGGGATCAAGCTGAGTGAAGACGATGGTGTCGTCTCGATGGCAGTGATCCGGCACTTCGACGCCACGAGCGAGGAACGTGCGGCCTATCTCAAAATGCGCCGCGCTATGGCGGGATTGTCCGACGATGCAGAGGGCGAGGAAGAAGAAGCCCCCGCCGACCCCAATTTCTCGACAGAACGTTATGCCGAGATGTCAGCGGCGGAAGACTTAATTGTCACGATCACCGAAGGCGGGGCTGGCAAATTGTCGTCTTCCCATGACTATCCAGTGCGCGGTCGTGGCGGCATGGGCGTGAGTGCGCAGGACAAAGCCGCAAGGGGGGGACGAATCGTCGCAGCCTTCCCCGTCGAGATGGATGACCAGCTCATGTTGGCGACCTCAACCGGACAGTCCATCCGGACGCCGATTGACGGCATTAGCTTCCGATCACGCAGTGCTGGTGGGGTTAAAGTCTTTAACACGCGGGAAAATGAAAAGGTCGTTTCGGTCGCGAGGGTCGCCGAACAGGCCGACGAAGGCGTCATTCCAGATGACGATGAGTGACTAAACACGGCAAAGTCGCAATAACGAGTTTGTGAAATTGCGAAGGACCGTGCTAGGTTGAACTCCAGGCAAATCGGGGGGTGGGGATTTCTCGGAGGGCCGGATGAACTTAGACAATTGGGACGATCTTAGATTCGTTCTAGCGATGAAGCGGCACGGGACTATGTCCGCTGCAGCTCGCTATCTTGACACGAACGTCGCGACGGTGTCGCGGCGCATTGAACGCCTAAGCCAGGATCTGTCTCTTCCTCTGTTCGAGAAACGGGGGCAGACGTTTGTCGCCACGAACGCGGCAGAGTCGTTGTCGAAAATCGCCGAAGAGCTTGATCAGCGGCTGCGCGGAGAGGTCTCGAACCTGCATGCGACTCGCGGCTCAATGAAGACGGCCATCGAGATCGCGGCGCCACCCGCCGTGCACCAACACTACGTTCTACCCCGCACAGCCGAGCTGACAGATTATCTGCCGCACGTCCTCCTGACGCTAACCGACAAGGCTTTTGCCCAGGGTCTAGGAAATGCTGATATCCAGGTACGGGTTGGACGCCCAGAAGGTGGGCGACTTAAAGCCCGGAAATTCCGTGATTATTCATTACGGGTATATCATGGGCGGGATCATAAGCTTTGCGGTGAATGGGTCGGTCAATCTCAGCGCTATCCAGATGCGGATATGCTGCGTGATGTCTACACCGAAGCCGCGCCTCAGCCGCGCTACCGCGTCGAGGAAATGCCCACTGTCCGCGACCTCGTTCGCAGCACGGGCCTTCCCGGCCTGCTACCTGACTTTATGGTGGCTGACGACGACCCTGACTTGGTCTTGGCCGATCTGCCCAATAACGACCTGCCAGGGGAACTTTGGATCACGTATCATGAGACGCGCCATTCGGACTCAACTCTGCGGGCGGTCGTGGATTGGTTCTGTAGCGCGGGTCACGGCGCGTCGGCGCAAGGCAGCCTTCGAATCGCGTCGGAATAAATAAGCCAAACCGGTCTTGCGTCATTGTCTGTGGCGCGGAACCGGCGCTACGCACCATCAATGTGTCGGCCGGTTTGGTGCGACCTGACCTGCACAGGTTGCCCGTCGCTCGGGCGTCGTCTGTCTGGCGAATTGCGTCAGGGGTGGCGTTGGATGTGAGACGTTCTTACGGTGTTAGACCGATAGGCCGCCCCATTCTTGGGGCGGCTTTTCTCATGCCTGTTTGACCATTGGACACGCCTCTACATGGCCTTCCCCCGACGCGCTGCGCGTCCTATGTCTGACGCCATGACAGACAGCATTCACATCGTTGGTGGCGGCATGGCCGGGTCAGAGGCCGCCTGGCAGATCGCGCAAGCGGGTTGGCCCGTCACGATCTATGAGATGCGGCCAAAGGTCGGCACGTTTGCCCATCGCACCGGCTCCCTGGCGGAGATGGTTTGTTCCAATTCCTTCCGGTCCGACGATGATGAACAGAACGCGGTGGGCCTTCTCCATTGGGAGATGCGGGCCGCGGGCGGGCTGATCATGGAAATGGCGGACCGTCATCGCTTGCCGGCGGGCGGCGCACTCGCCGTGGACCGCGATCCATTTGCCGAAGCCGTCACGGCGCGGCTGCGCGATCACCCCTTGGTCACGGTGGTGGAAGAAGAAATCACCGCCCTGCCCCAAAATGGACGCTGGATCATCGCCACCGGCCCCTTGACCGGAAGCGGTCTGGCGCAGGCCATTGCCAATGCGGCAGGCCAAGAAAGTCTGGCCTTCTTCGATGCCATCGCCCCCATCGTCCATGCGGACACGATCGACATGGGCGTGGCCTGGCGCCAATCGCGCTATGACAAGGGCGAGACCGAGGATGAGCGGACCGCCTATATCAACTGCCCCATGGACCGAGAAACCTACGAGTCTTTCATCGACGCGCTGCTGGCCGCCGACAAGACCGAGTTCAAACCGGGTGAGACCGCAGGCTATTTCGATGGCTGCCTGCCCATCGAGGTGATGGCCGAACGGGGGCGCGAGACGCTGCGCTTCGGGCCCATGAAGCCCGTGGGCTTGACCAACCCCCATGCGCCCGATGTGAAGCCACATGCCGTGGTGCAGCTGCGCCGCGACAACAAGCTGGGTACGCTCTACAACATCGTCGGCTTCCAGACCAAGATGAAGTACGGCGCGCAAAAGTCTGTTTTCGCGATGATTCCCGGCTTGCACGACGCTGCTTTCGCACGGCTGGGCGGCATCCATCGCAACACCTTCATCAACGCGCCCACCTTGCTGGACAATGAGATGCGCCTCCGCACCCAGCCCCATATCCGCTTTGCGGGCCAGATCACCGGCGTCGAGGGCTACGTGGAATCGGCGGCCATGGGCCTTCTGGCCGGGCGCTTGGCCGTGGCCGAAGCCCAGGGCCGCATGCTGGCCCCGGTGCCCGACACGACGGCCATGGGCGCGCTGGTCACGCACATCACCGGCGGAGCCGACGCCAAGACCTTCCAGCCCATGAACGTCAATTTCGGATTGTTCCCGCCCGTCGAGGCGCGCGGCGGGCGGCGAAACCGCGCGGCGCGCTACAAGCTCTATACCGACCGGGCGAAGGCGGACTGGACCGCCTGGCTGGGCCTGCGCGCCGCCGCCGAATAGCGCCAATGCGCACACGGTTCGCGCCCTCACCGACCGGGCCGCTGCATCTGGGGCATGCCTGGGCGGCCTTGGTGGCGGCCGACCATGGCGACATGGTCCTTCGGATCGAAGATATCGACCAACAGCGTTCCCGCCCGGAATGGGAAACGGCGATCTATGACGATCTGCACTGGCTGGGGCTGACTTGGCCCAGTCCTGTCCTGCGCCAATCGGACCGGGCGGATGCCTATGGCGCGGCGTTGGACGATCTGTGGGCGCGGGGCCTGCTCTATCCCTGCACCTGCAACCGCCGCGACATCCTGGCCGCCGCTGCCGCCCCACAGGAAGGCGCGCCGCTTCTGGGGCCCGATGGCGTGGTCTATCCCGGCACCTGCCGCGGCGCGGCGCGGGCCGGCCCGCGGCCCGACGTTGTAGCGCTGCGCCTCGATGCCGGGGCCGTGGACGACCTGTCCTGGACGGATGGGGGCCAGACCCAAAGCATGGACGGCGCGGCCTTCCGCCAGTCCATCGGCGACCCGGTTCTGGCGCGGCGCGATATGGGCACCTCTTACCACTTGGCGGTGGTGGTGGATGACGCTGCCCAGGGCATCGACCTCGTTACACGCGGCGAAGACCTGGCTCCGGCCACCCCGATCCATGTGGCGCTGCAAAGGCTGCTGGCCCTGCCGACACCTCTTTACCTACACCACGATCTGGTGCGCGATGGGGCGGGCAAGCGCCTGGCCAAACGCGACGATGCGCGCAGCCTGGCCAGCTACCGCGCCGCTGGTTGGTCGGCGGACGCGTTGGTGGCGC
This sequence comes from uncultured Jannaschia sp., assembly GCA_947494145.1. GTDB lineage: Bacteria > Pseudomonadota > Alphaproteobacteria > Rhodobacterales > Rhodobacteraceae > Jannaschia. The sequence goes on from CANLTZ010000003.1 coordinate 69,577, forward strand.
ATCTGCGCCAAAGCCGCGTGGCACCCGAAAGCTAGAACGCCCCAACCGGGGCGCCGCGCTACAAAGGCTGCGCCGTCTCGACCATAAGGGCGAAGAAGCTGGCCCCGATGGGCGCGATGCCATCGTTGAAATCGTATTCCGGGTGATGCAGCACCGGGCCTTCGCCCGCGCCCAGAAATAGGAACGCACCGGGCCGGGCGTTCAGCATATAGCTGAAATCCTCCGCTCCCATTTCGCGCGAGACATCGGGGGTCACAGCGCCAGGCCCCACCACATCGGCGGCCACCTCGGCGGCGAAGGCCGCGCGATTGGCATCGTTGATCGTGGCGGGATAGCCGCGCTCATAACGGCAGACGGCCTCGACCCCGTAGGCGGCGGCTTGACCGGCCACGATCTCGCCCAGGCGCCGTTCCACCATGTCCTGCACACGGGGTTCAAAAGTCCGCACCGTGCCATTCATATAAGCCGTGCCGGGAATGATGTTGTCGGCGCTGCCGGTATGGATTTGCGTCACAGACACGACCAGATCGTCCAGCGCGTAATGGTTTCGGCTGACGATGGTCTGGATGGCCTGACCGATACCCATAGCGGCCACGATCGGGTCCCGTGTCTCGTGCGGCATGGCGCCATGACCGCCCTTGCCGGTGATATCGATATGGAAGCTGTCCACCGCCGCCAGCAGGGGCCCTGGCGCCGTATAAAACTCACCTTCGGCATAGTTGGGCGCGTTGTGGATGCCATAGACCTGTGCGATCTCGAACCGGTCCATGATGCCTTCGCGCACCATCACCGCGCCCCCGCCCCCCCCTTCTTCGGCGGGCTGGAAGATGAGCGCCACGCGCCCCGCGAAATTGCGCGTCTCGGCCAGGTATTTGGCAGCGCCCAACAGCATGGCCGTGTGGCCGTCATGGCCGCAGGCATGCATCTTCCCGTCCGTCTCAGAGGCATGGTCGACACCCGACGCCTCATGGATAGGCAGCGCATCCATATCGGCGCGCAAGCCGATAGTCGCGCCGGGGCCGCGCCCTTCGATGATGGCGACGATGCCCGATTGCGCGATGCCTTCATGGATTTGGTCCACCCCGAATTCCCGCAGTTTGCCCGCGACGAACCCAGAAGTCTTGGGCAGATCGAACTGCAATTCGGGGTTGCGGTGCAGCCAGCGCCGCCACTCGTTCATCTGCGGCGCGAGCGCGGCGATGGAATTGATCACGGGCATGGGGTTGATCCTTTCGTGGCCTTGCCCGCATCAAGCCGCAACCATCGGAGATAGGCAATGACAGACCAGATGCCCCCGCAGGACGATGTGCTTTGCCAGACGCCCGGCGGCGGTCTGCCCCGCCTTCTGGCCATCATGTCCCGTCTGCGCGACCCAGAAACGGGTTGCCCCTGGGATATCGAACAAAGCTATGCGTCCATCGTGCCCTATACGCTGGAGGAGGCCCATGAGGTGGCCGACGCCATCGAGCGCGAAGCCTGGGATGACTTGGAGGGCGAATTGGGCGATCTGCTGTTGCAGGTCGTCTATTACGCACAGATGGGGCGCGAAGATGGGCGCTTCGATTTCCATTCCATCGCCGAGCGCGTGGCCCAGAAGATGGTGGACCGGCATCCGCACATCTGGGGCGACGGGTCCCGCGACAAGAGCGCCGAACAGCAGGTGGTCGATTGGGAGGCCGCCAAGGCGCGCGAACGCCAAGGCCGCACGCTGGACGGCGTGGCGCGCGGCCTGCCCGCTTTGACCCGCGCGGTGAAGCTGCAAAATCGCGCCGCCCGTGTGGGCTTCGACTGGCCCGAGACAGGCGCAGTGCTGGACAAGCTGCGCGAGGAGGCGGCAGAATTGGTTGAGGCGCGGGACAGTCTCGGTCCCGAAGAATTGGCCGATGAAATGGGCGATATGCTGTTTGTGATGGCCAATCTGGCGCGACACCTGAAGGTGGACCCGGAAGCGGCTTTGCGCGGCGCCAATGCCAAGTTCATCCGTCGGTTTGAGGCCATCGAAGATGCGCTCGCCCAAGATGGCCGGAGCCCCGTCCAATCGGATCTGGCGGAGATGGATACGCTCTGGGATGCCGCCAAGGCCCGCGAAAAAGCGGGCTGAGCCCTGCTCATCGGTCGCTGGCGCGCCCTCTTCGCGGGCTGGACAATCGGCGGCGCGGGGGGTTCATGGGGCCATGGTTCAGAATATCATCATCGATACCGATCCCGGCCAGGACGATGCCGTGGCCATTTTGCTGGCACTGGCCTCGCCTGAATTGAACGTGCTTGGCATCACTGCTGTGGCGGGCAATGTGCCACTGGACCTGACCTCAAAAAACGCGCGGATCGTGTGCGAATTGGCGGGGCGCACCGATATCCCGGTCTATGCGGGCTGCGACCGGCCAATGGCACGCGATCTGGTGACGGCGGAACACGTTCACGGCAAGACCGGCCTCGACGGCGCCGAGTTGCCAGACCCGACCATGCGGCTGCAAGACGCCCATGCCGTCGACTTCCTGATCGAGACCTTGCGCACGGAGCCGCCGGGCAGCGTGACTCTCTGCCCGTTGGGACCGCTGACCAATATCGGCACAGCGCTCCGCCGTGCGCCCGACATCGCAGACCGCATCGCCCGCATCGTCCTGATGGGCGGTGGCTATTTCGAGGTGGGCAACATCACACCCGCGGCTGAATTCAACATCTTCGTGGACCCGGAAGCCGCGCAGCTTGTCTTCCGCGCGGGTGTGCCGCTGACCGTCTTGCCGCTGGATTGCACGCATAAGGCCCTGACCACCCGGGCGCGCAACGACGCCTTCCGTGCGGCGGGCCGCATCGGCGAAGTGGTGGCGGGTTGGACCGGCTTTTTCGAACGGTTCGACATGGAGAAATACGGCTCCGAAGGGGCGCCGCTCCATGACCCCTGCGTGATTTCATGGCTGCTTGCGCCCGACCTGTTCCAGGGCCGAGAGATTAACGTGGAGATCGAGGTGGAAAGCCCGCTGACCCGCGGGATGAGTGTCGCCGATTGGTGGCGCGTCACCGACCGCGCGCCCAATGCGCTGTTTATCGGCCACGTGGATGCCGAGGGGTTCTTTCAAATGCTGACGGAGCGCCTAGGTCGTCTGTAGCACCTGCGGGGCTCTGCCCCGCACCCCGGAGTATTTTTGCCAGGATGAAGAGCATGTTCGCCTTCGACAATTCCTATGCCCGTCTGCCGGAGCGGTTTTATACCAAGATGGGACCTGCGCCGGTGGCATCGCCCGCTTGGGTTGCGTTGAACGAGGGGTTGGCGCGCGATCTGGGGCTGGACCCGGAGGGTTTGCGCGGGGCCGTGGACGTCTTTGCCGGCAACCGCGCGCCTGAGGGGGCGGAGCCCTTGGCACAGCTTTATGCAGGGCATCAGTTTGGTGGCTGGTCGCCGCAATTGGGCGATGGGCGGGCGCTTCTATTGGGGGAACATGTTGGGCCCACGGGCCGGGTGGATGTGCAATTGAAGGGGTCAGGACCGACGCCCTATTCACGCATGGGGGATGGGCGGGCTGCGTTGGGGCCGGTCATCCGGGAATATATTGTCAGTGAAGCCATGCATGCGCTTGGCGTGCCCACCACGCGGGCGCTGGCAGCCGTGACCACGGGGGAGACTGTGTTGCGCCAAGACGGGCCGCTGCCGGGCGGGGTGCTGACGCGCATCGCGGCCAGCCATATTCGGGTGGGAACCTTTCAGGTCTTTGCGTCCCGCCAGGACACGGACGCGCTGCAAACCTTGCTGGACCATGCCATTGCCCGCCATGCCCCCGAGGCAGACGGGCCCCTGGGGCTTTTGCGGCACGTCATGGGGGTTCAGGCCGATCTGGTGGCGCAATGGATGGGCCTGGGCTTCATCCACGGCGTCATGAACACCGACAATATGACCATTTCCGGCGAGACCATCGATTACGGCCCCTGCGCCTTCATGGAGGTCTATCACCCCGAGATGGTCTTTAGCTCCATCGACCAATTCGGGCGCTATGCCTGGAAAAACCAGCCCGACATCGCGCTGTGGAACCTGGCGCAATTGGCCACGGCACTGCTTCCGCTGATGGGGGATCGGGCGCAGGCTGTCGAGGACGCGACCGAGGTGCTGGACGGGTTCCGCGGCCTTTATACCGTCGCTTGGACCCGCGTGCTGGGGGCAAAGATCGGGGTGGTGGACATGGCTTTGGGGCATGAGCTGCTGGACATCATGGCCGAGGGGCAGGCGGACTTCACCAATACCTTCCGCGCCTTGACCGTGGCACCTGAAACCGCGCGCGACCAAGTCACCAACCAAGACCGTTTCGATGGCTGGTTCAGCCGCTGGCGGGCTGCCGCCCCGGACCAAGGCGCCATGACCCGCGCCAACCCGGCCCTGATCCCGCGCAACCACCAGGTGGAGGCGGCGATCCAAGCGGCCTATGGAGGCGACTTCGCCCCATTCCACGCGCTGAACGCGGCCTTGGCCGACCCGTGGCAGGAAACCGAGACCAACGCCCCCTATCGCCGGCCTGCTGCGCCCGATGAACGGGTCACGCATACCTTCTGCGGGACTTGATTGCCCCCTTTGCCCGGGGCGGCTAGGACAAGGCCATGAAAGCCATCCTCGACCGCTGCGAGGCGCAGGGCCTGCGCCTGACGGCCCCGCGCCGCACCATCGTACAGGTGTTGGAGCAAGCGGACGACCACCCGGATGTGGAAACCATCCATGCGCGGGCGGCGGCCATCGACCCGTCCATTTCGCTGGCCACGGTCTACCGGACGGTAAACCTGTTCGAGGAAGCCGGCATTTTGGAGCGGCGGGAGTTCGGCGATGGCCGGGCCCGATGGGAAGATGCGGAGCGGGATCACCACGACCATCTGATCGATGTGCAGACCGGAGAGGTGATCGAGTTCGTGGACCCGGAGATCGAAGCGCTACAGGAAAAGATCGCGGAGCGTCTGGGCTATGAGCTCAAGGGTCATCGGTTGGAGTTGTTCGGCAAGCGGCGCACGTGACGCGCTGACATGACAGCGCGCAGTTTTCTCTATGCGACGGATCGGCGGCCGATGACGGCGTTGGATCGCGGGCGTTTCTATGCCGGCGTCGGGGAATGGGCGGGGCATGTGCCTGCGCTGGCGCTGCTCGCCGTGTCCGACGCGCCGCGCGTGGGTGTGAGTGTTTTGAGCAATGCGCCCGGGGGCGCCGCGGCGCCTAACGTCCATGGCGGGCCGCGCGGCGTGGCCCGAGCGCTGCTGCTTTTGCGCGCCCTGCGCGCCGTCGTGCCGGGCAAGGCCGAAGGTCAGGCCATAGACCGCGCTTTGGCCCATCTGCCCGGGCCCGATGGCGATGTGCTGGTCTTAGAGCCGTTGGAGCTGTTCGAGGCAGAGGCGAGCAACTCCGACGTCTGGGAAACCCAAGCCGCCGCCTGGTGCGACACGGCCCACGCGTTGGGCGCGGCCATTGATGCCTTGCCCCAGAGCCCGGCGCTGGCTGCGCGCGATTTAGCGTTACAGTTGGATGGCAGAGGTGCCGGGCCACTGGCACGTTTGACCTTGGGGCCCGGCTTCGATGATCCGGCCCGCGGGACGGATGCCCTGGGTCTGCGCGGCTTCACCCGCACCCCGTTTCTGGAGCCCTTGCCCCGTGAGCCTTTTCTGACCAAGGCCGAATTGCCCTTGGTGGATGAAGTTCAGCCGCAGATGGCGGGCCTGCTGCCGCCCAAGACCCAGGATTGGGCCCTGGTGGTGGAGCGTGTTTTCGAAGACATCCGCCCCGATGGCAGCTTCGACCGGCGCCACAGCTTCGTTCTGGTGATCGAGGCTCCGGGGCCCTTGGGGCTGGGGCGCAAGCGGCGCGCGCGAGCCGATATCGACCTGGGCCCAGTGCGAGAGACACTGACGCGGCTGCTGGAATGGCGGATCGAGCGGATGCCGGGCCTACGCGCCGTGGTCCTGGATGCCGATGGTCTACGCGACCTGCCAGGCGAGGGTCTGGCGGCCCGGGTGCTGGACGGCGCCGTTCCCCTGGACAAGCTGCTTGCCGGGCTCTGGCCATGACCCCCACCTTGCGGGGCGCCGCGCTGATGACGCTGGCCATGGGGCTGTTTGCCGCCGAAGACGCTTTGATCAAGGGCCTATCGGGTGCCTTTTCCGCCGCGCAGATCATCTGGATGCTGGGTTTGGGCGGCACGCTGGCCTTTGCAGCCTGGATGGCCGCGTCAGGTCGGGGCGTCTGGTCGCCCGTCTATCTGCAACGGGCCGTCTTGCGGCGCAGCGTCTTCGAAGTCATTGGCGCGCTTTGCTTTGTGTCGGCCCTGGCGCTCATCCCGCTGTCGCTGGCATCGGCGGTCATCCAGGCCACGCCGCTGGTGGTGGCGCTGGGGGCGGCGCTTTTCTTGGGCGCGCGGGTCGGTTGGCGGCGGTGGCTGGCCATCTTGGTAGGCTTCGGCGGTGTCCTTCTGATCCTGCGGCCAGGATCGGACAGCTTTGATCCGGCCACATTGCTGGCCGTGGGCGGGATGCTGAGCCTTGCGGTCCGCGACTTGGCCACGCGCACCATTCCCGGGACGGTGTCGGGCGCGCGGCTCTCGATCCACGCTTTCGCCGCTCTGATCCCGGCGGGTCTGATCCTGCAAGCAGTCTTAGGCATACCGGTGGCCACCCCGAATGCGGCGCAGCTTGGCATCTTGGCGCTGTGCGTCGGTATCGGCATGGCCGCTTACCTGGCCGTCGTCAGCGCCATGCGTGCGGGCGACATCGCGGTGGTGTCGTCCTTCCGCTACACCCGGATGCTGTTTGCCCTGCTCATCGCCTTCGCGTTCTTCAACGAAAGACCCGATGCCGCGACGCTAGTTGGCGTGGCCATCGTCATCGCGTCAGGCGTCTTCACGCTGGTGCGCGAAGCCCGCTTGGCCAGAGCCGCTTCCAAAGCGCGCCGCGCCAAGCTAGACGCTGCCGCAAACGAACCCTGACCGGAGCCCCCCATGTTCACCATCACCGATATCCATGCACGCGAAATCCTCGACAGCCGGGGCAACCCCACGGTCGAAGTGGATGTGCATCTGGAAGACGGCTCCATGGGGCGGGCAGCGGTGCCCTCGGGCGCGTCCACCGGCGCCTATGAGGCCGTCGAAAAGCGCGATGGCGACAAGGCCCGCTACAAGGGCAAAGGTGTGCGCGAAGCCGTGGTGGCGGTGAATGGCGAAATCGGCGATGCCATCATCGGCTTCGACGCGACCGAGCAGGAAGCCATCGACGCCGCCATGATCGAATTAGACGGCACCGCCAATAAGGGTCGGCTCGGGGCCAATGCAATCCTGGGCGTGTCCATGGCCGCTGCCAAGGGCGCGGCAGAAGCCAGCGCCCTGCCCCTTTTCCGTTATGTGGGCGGCACCTCGGCCCGGGTTCTGCCGGTGCCGATGATGAACATCGTCAATGGCGGCGAACATGCCGACAACCCCATCGACATCCAGGAATTCATGATCATGCCGGTGGCGGCCGAGACCATCGCCGACGCGGTGCGCATGGGCTCGGAGGTGTTCCACACACTGAAGGGGGAGCTTTCCGCCGCGGGCCTCAGCACCGGGATCGGCGATGAAGGGGGCTTTGCGCCCAACCTGTCATCAACCCGCGACGCGTTGGATTTCATCCTGAAAGCCATCGAAAAAGCGGGCTACGGGCCGGGCGAAGACATGATGCTGGCCCTGGATTGTGCGGCCACAGAGTACTTTAAGAACGGCGCATATCACCTTGCCGGTGAAGATAAAGTCCTCAGTTCTGACGAAAATGTCGACTACCTGACGGCACTGGTGCGCGACTATCCAATCCTGTCCATCGAAGACGGCATGGGCGAAGATGATTGGGACGGCTGGGTTGCGCTGACCGAAGCCCTTGGCGAGCGTGTCCAATTGGTGGGCGACGACCTTTTCGTGACCAACCCCGAACGCCTGGCCGACGGCATCGACAAGGGCGCGGCCAATTCGTTGCTGGTGAAGGTCAATCAGATCGGCACCCTGTCCGAGACGCTGGAGGCCGTCAGCCTGGCCCATCGCAACCGCATGACTTGCGTGATGTCCCACCGCTCGGGCGAGACCGAGGACGCGACCATCGCCGACTTGGCCGTGGCCACCAATTGCGGACAGATCAAGACGGGCAGCCTGGCGCGGTCGGACCGGCTGGCGAAATACAACCAGCTTATCCGCATCGAAGAGATGCTCGGCGAAACAGCGCACTATGCAGGGCGAAGCATTCTTAAAGGTTGACCTAGGGTCATTTGTTGTTTTGTTGCGCTGTGCGGCAGGACTGATACTCTCAAAAGCAGGGGGATACGGTCCACATGCCTTTGAGAAACCTGCATTCATCGCTTTCCATCGCGGATCGGTTCGCCGAAGTCGTGCTGGTCGAGGATGCGGAGCGTGGCGGGCGCCCCGTGAAGCATATTCTATTGGCTCTGGGGATGACCTTGGCCATCTCATTTGGCGCGCCGATCGCCATCGGCGGATTGGCCGTCGTCTACATGTTTTGGGACTACGGCTATGCCTGGCACGTGGGCAAGATGCGCAAACGGATCGAGATCAGCGCACGCCGATACGCCCTGATTCTAGCCCATCACTTCCTGAACGTGGGCGCCTTCGCGTCCATGGCCGTCTACATCTCGACCTTCGACTGGGCTTGGGCCCCGATGACGGCGACGATCTTCCTGACGGCGCAGGCCTTTCATAACCTTGCATTCACATCGCGGTCCCGCGACCAGCTTATCAGCACGTCTTTTGTTCTGATCGTCGCAGCGCAGCTAACCGCCCGTGCTTTCATCGTCACTGATGATGGGATGGGCATTTGGTTGTTCGTCCATGGGGCGCATGGCCTCATCTCTGTTTTCGGAGCTTTGGCCGCCTGGCAGACCTACCAGGTCCAGGCGGCGCTCGCCGAAACCCGGGCTGAGTTGTTGACCGCGCGGCGCGGTGAGACGATTGGGCGCCTCAATTCCGGTATTGCCCATGATTTCCGTAACTTGCTGACCGTCATGCGCGGCAATCTCGACCTTGTCCGCGAAGTCGATGAGGCCGAGCGCGAGGCCCTTCTGCGCGAAGTTCGCCAAGCCACCGAACGGGGGGAGCATCTGGCAGCGAAGCTACTTCTGGCCAGCCGCAATTCGCCCTTTCAAGCCGAACGGGTGAACCTGGCGGAGTTCCTGCACCAATTCATGGCCTTCGCTGAACGGGTCATTCCCTCCAATGTGGCCCTGCGCCTGGCTGAGGTACCCCAGGACCTGGCCCTTCATGTGGACGCGACCGAACTGGAAGCCGCGCTTCTCAATCTGGTTCTGAACGCCCGCGACGCCCTGAAAACAGGGGGCGAAGTCGTCATTCGCGCCACGCGGAGCGCGCGTTCCGATGCCATTGAGATCACGGTGGATGATAACGGCCCCGGCATGCCCGTGGCCCTGCGTGAACGCGTGACAGAGGCGCGCGTCACGACCAAAGCACCCGGTCAGGGGACGGGCCTTGGCCTGACCATGGTCCGCGAGTTTGTCGAAGCCTCAGGCGGCACGCTCAACATCGCGAGCACGCCCAATCGCGGCACACGAATTTCGCTGAACCTGCCGCTCTGACCTCGTCGCCGATGGCGCATCGAAAAGGGCATTAAGGTTTCGCAAAGAAAGCCTTAACGTCGCCCCCATGACAACGCTCGCCCGTCCTTTGGACCGCCCGGTCTTTGGCATGGTCCTGATGCTGGGCTTCTGCGTCGCGGCCCCCTTGTCGGATGCGCTGTCGAAGCTTGCGGCGGGCGATTTCCCCGTCCTGCAAATCGTGGCGATCCGCTTTGCAGTCCAGGCCGCCACATTAGTGCCGCTGGTCCAACTGACAGGGCGCAGTTGGCGCATGTCGCGGCTGGGCTGGCAACTGACCGTGGCGCGAACGATCCTCCAGATCGCAGGTATCTGGATGATGGTGACCGGGCTGACCTATCTGCCCCTGGCCGACGCCATCGCCATCGCCTTCGTGATGCCATTCATCGTGCTATTGGCTGGGCATTTCTTGCTGGGTGAGGTGGTCGGACCCCGGCGCATGATCGCATGCGCCGCGGGCTTCTGCGGAACGCTCATGGTGATGCAGCCCAGCTTTGCCGCGGTGGGTTGGGCGGTACTTTACCCGTTGGGCGTCGCGTTCATCTTCGCAGCCTTCATGCTGGTCACCCGTCGCATCGCTGGCGAGGCGGACCCCATTGCCATGCAGGGCGCGTCGGGTGTCATGGCGTTGTTGGCGCTTGCAGTGGCCTATGGCGCGACGCCGAATGAAGGCGCCATGGCCTGGGCGCCCATGGGGGCCGACATAGGATTACTGCTCGCCATGGGGCTTTTGGGGACGTGTGGGCACCTTCTTATGACCTGGTCGCTGCGCTATGCCCCCGCCTCGACCCTTGCGCCGATGCAATATCTCGAAATCCCGGTAGCAACGACATATTGCTTCTTTTTATTCGCCGATTGGCCCAATGGCTTGGCCCTTGCGGGTATCGGCGTCACCGTGGCCACAGGTCTCTATATCCTTTGGCGCGAACGGGTGGCCCAATGAACCCTGACGACATCATTGCCCATCTGGACCTTAGCCCCCATCCCGAAGGGGGTTGGTATCGCCAGACCTTCGCCGCCACTGCCCCGGACGGCGCACGCCCCGCGTCAACCGCGATCTTGTTCTTGCTGAAACGTGGCGAGGCCAGCCATTGGCACCGGGTCGACGCCGACGAAATGTGGTTCTGGCATTCCGGTGCGCCGCTGATCCTGTCGGTCTCGGCCAGCGATGGCGGCCCGGCATCGGACATCACGCTGGGTCCCAACCTTATGACGCATCATGTCCAGGGCCTTGTCCCCGCGCATCACTGGCAGGCGGCGCGGACAACCGGCGACTACACCCTGGTCAGTTGCACCGTCGCCCCGGGTTTCCAGTTCGAGGGGTTCGAACTGGCGCCGCCAGACTTCGATATTCCGCGATAGGCCATCAAGGCCCGACATCGGTATTAGTCGGCCCAAAGGCGCGAAGCGGGAAGGCTACGGCCACTGGCCTCACGCCTCCAGTTCGGCATCCCAGTAAAGGAAATCCATCCAGCTTTCGTGCAAGTAGTTGGGCGGAAATTTCCGACCCAAATTCATCAACTCGCCCGTCGCCGGTTGCCGCGGCGGCTTGCGCAGCGTGAACCCGACCTGCTTGAGCGAGCGGGAACCCTTGCGCAAATTGCAGCGTCCGCAGGCCGCAACCACGTTTTCCCAAGACGTGACCCCGCCGCGCGCACGCGGCACCACGTGATCGAAGGTCAGATCACCTTTCGAGCCGCAATACTGGCACATGAATTCATCGCGCAAGAACAGGTTGAAGCGTGTGAACGCGACCTTCCGCTGCGGCTTGACGTAATCCTTCAGAACTACGACCGACGGGATGCGGATGGTCGTGGTGGGCGAGCGGACGACCTCTTCATACTCGCTTACGATGGTCACACGATCCAGGAACGCGGCCTTCACCGCATCCTGCCAGGGCCAGAGCGACAGCGGATAATAGCTCAGCGGACGGTAATCCGCATTGAGAACCAATGCCGGGAAATGCCGCAGCCCCGCAGGCTCGCGGGTGAAGTCGGACCGGAAATCGTTATTGCTGTTCTCCAACACAGCCATTGCGTCGCTTCCCTTGTCAGAAAGCGGCCCGCCCGGCGTTCGGGCGCGCGGCCCTCTCGAAGCTGGACTATATCTGGGGAATGAGTGCTGACAAGACTCAAGATGCGGGTTTGTTAACGGTAGGCCAGAGCACCCCAAAGACCGGGGGTGACCGACAGGCGCCAGTACCCGCGTACATCCGCGCTGTAACCAAGCCCCCCAAAACTGCGGTCGATCCAACGCGCCCGACCGGCAATGCCAGCCCCCTGACCCAAACTGCGCTTAAACCGAGTCGACCATGTCGAAGAGGATCGCGGCATGACGAAAAACATCCTCTGCCGCCCATCGCGATTGCAGCCGCACCTCACCAGCGCATCGCAAAGTCCAGCGAAAGGGGCGAATATCAAGATTTCGGGGCTCTCGGACCCCGTCGATCTTGGCGCAGGTCACCAGCTTCCCATCATACAGAAGGTCTTGGATATCCAGAAGACTATTCCGCGCTTCGACCCGCACAGGGAGCGGTAGCCAATCCATGCCCGCGATCTCTGCCTCGCTGGGCAGCGCCGCAATAGTGGCCCATACCCATTCCAAAATCAGCGCATCCACCCGGCGTTTCATGTCCTCGGCGATCTCTGGCACCCAAAGGTCGCCGTAATCGTCTTCGCCCAGGGCACCAGGCGGCAGCGGCGACCAAACCTGCCGCAACGTCCAGCGAAGAAACGCCGGGCCGTCGCGTGGAACGGTCCTTACCGTCGATACAGATGGTGTCTCACTCTGGAGAAGGAAGCGGGACCGCGGTTTGGGCGTCGGCTCGCCGCGCCGGTCGGCAAGGCAGTCAAGCACGGCGCTCGGGTCGGTATCGTCACCCGTCGTCTTTTCGTAGCAACGGCGCTGCGCAAGATAGTCCTGCCCAGCCCCGCAGCGCCGCATCAACCATGTCACAGATTGGCTGATGCAGGCGCGCTGCGACTGCCGGTTCTCATAATCGCATTGCACCCGCCCCCGCCGGTCCTGCAATGTCGCAACGAAGGTTTCGGCAGGACAGCCCGGCGCGTCGATCACGTCTTGCCAGAAAGCCGGGTCATGGGGTCGGTTCCCCGGCTGAGCAGCGGCAACCTGCGGCAAGAACAGGAGGAGGGCGACAAGTAGACCACGCATGGCCACTGTCTCTAGCGCTATCTTGGCAATCCCATGGCACGTCCCTGACCCCTAAGGATACATCGCCTATTCGATACCGAACACGTCCCGCATGAAGGCCACCGCCACTTGCAGGCCGTCGATGGCGATGCCGTGGCCCGTGCCCTTCATGATATGGGCGTAGACCTGTTCGAAGCCCGCGGCCTCTAACGCTTCGGCGGCTTGCGGCAGGGATTGGACGGGCACCACGTCGTCTTGGTCGCCGTGGACAAGCAAAACGGGGGGCCGCTGGATGGCCTCGTCAGCCAGGTCTTCGGGTTTCAGCAATCGACCCGAGAAGGCCACGACGCCCGCGAAACCCTCAGCCCGGCGGGGCGCCACATGCAGCGACATCATGGTGCCTTGGCTAAACCCAAACAGGATGACGTCCGACGCGGACACCCCTTCGGCCTCCATCACGCCATCGAGCCACGCGTTCAAATCGTCCACGGCGCGGAGCATACCGGCCTCGGATTCCTCTTCTGAAGAGCCGTCGATCCAGGGAATGGGGAACCATTGGAAGGCCCCCGGCATGCCCGCAATGGCCTCGGGCGCGTCGGGCGCCAAAAAGGCCGTGTCAGGCAGATGCTCGGCCAAGGGATCGGCGAGGCCGATTAAGTCGACGGCATTGGCGCCGTAGCCATGCAGGAAGATCACCAACCGCTTGGGCGCGTCGGGCCCCCGGCGTTCGTGGTTCAGCGTCACCGGATGCCCTCCCGTTCTTTGGCCACGTGGTAGTAGGCCCAGAGCAGCCGCGCCGCAACCGCCCGCCACGGCGCCCAATCCTCAGCCATGTCGCGCAAGGCACGCTCTTTCGGGCGGTCCGGCAGATCGAACAGAAGTCGCGCGGCTTCCTGCAAGGCCAAATCGTTGGGCGCGAAGACATCGGCATGGCCCAGGCTGAACATGGCGTAGATTTCCGCCGTCCAACGCCCGATGCCCGGCAATTCGGTCAGCGTGGCGATCACGTCCTCCGTCTTGGCTTCGCGCAGCGCGGCATAGTCCAAGCCCGCTTCGGCCAAGGCCCGGATATAGCGGATCTTCTGGCGCGACAGGCCGCAGGCTTTCATGTCCTCGTCACTTGCCGCCATTACCACAGCAGGATCTAGCAAGCCTCCCGCCTCGCAGCGCGCCAGGATGGCCCGTGCCGAGGCCACGCTGACCTGTTGGCTGACGATGGCGCCCAGCAATGCGCGGTAGCCATCTTCGCGCAGGCGCAATGGCAGCGTCCCGGTCTTTTCCAGGGCGGTGGCGAAGCGCGGATCATGGCCCGCAAGCCACGCCGCCCCTTCGGCCACACATGCGGGGCTATGGATGATCCGAATACCGGCGGAGGAAATCAAAGGCTGCGTCGATGTCATGGGTCTCCTCCCCGCCAGGGTTGGGCGGTCTGTCGATCACGTGGACGGCTACCCCGCGGGCGTGGGCGGCGTCCAGCTTGGCGCGCGCGCCACCGGAATTCTTTGTGACGAGGTGGGTTATGCCAAGGCTCGCCAGCAGCGCATCTTCATCCGCCTGCGCGAAAGGCGGTCTTCCGACCACCCAGGTGACACCAGGAACGGCAGGCGCCGGGTCGATGCGCCGACACCAAAGCGCAGCCACCCTGCCCAGAAACGGCGCCAGCGACCCCGGCCCCGTGGTCAGGAGGACGCGGGCTTGGGCGGCCAGCGCCGCCGCGCACTCCGCCTCTGTGCGATGGCAGGCCCAATCCCGCTCCGATGGCCAAGCGGGTCGCGTCAGCCGCAGGTAAGGGACGCCCTCGTCATCGCAGACCCGCACTGCACGCGCCGTGATCCGCGACGCAAAGGGGTGTGTAGCATCCAAGACAGCGGAGACATCGGCAAGCGCATCTCGAAACCCGGCCTCGCCCCCGAAGCCACCGACCCGCGTCGGCACGCCCAGATCGGGTGCCTCCGTCCGGCCGGCCAGCGAGGCAACCACCCCAAGCCCTGCATCGCGCGCCCGCGCCAGCACGCGCCGCGCCTCAGCCGTGCCCGCAAGCACCAGCACACGCTTCATGCCCCGCCCCTGGCGCTAAGCATGGGCCAACACGTTCCCCGCCCGGTCGATCACGACCACATCCAGCTCCGCCTCGATCAGCGCGCCGGCCCGCCTGCGCGCTTCCTCGGCAATGCGCTGTGCCAGGGCGGGCACCCGGGTCACGGCCTCCAACGTGGTGTTGCAACCCGTCAAATCCTGGCCCGCCCAGTCGCTTAGGCCGCGCAAATCCACCTGGGACCGTGCCGAATGCAAATCCATCGCGCCCTGGGCCAGTTTGGCAAGCTTGCCCACGCCGCCGCCCACAGTTACCCGCGCCACAGGATGTTTGCGCAGGTATTTCAGCATCCCACCCGCGAAATCGCCCATATCCAGCATTGCGTGGTCGGGCAGGCCATGGAGCGCCTGGACCACCCGCTCACTTGTGGCCCCGGTGCAGCCCGCCACATGGGTCAAGCCCGATGCCCGCGCCACATCCACCCCGCGATGGATCGAGGCGATCCAGGCGGCGCAGGAAAAGGGGCGCACGACGCCGGTGGTGCCTAAGATCGACAGGCCCCCTTCGATCCCTAGACGAGGGTTCCAGGTGCGCTGCGCGATCTCGGCCCCGCCCGGGATGCTGACGGTGATGGCCACATCGGGGCTACGGCCATGGGCGATTGCCGCCTCAGCCACGGCTTCGTCCAGCATGGCGCGGGGCACGGGGTTGATGGCGGGCTCACCCACTGCAAGCGGCAGGCCCGGCTTGGTCACAGTGCCGACCCCTTCGCCCGCATGAAACACGATACCGCCGTCGGATGCTGTTACGCGCACGCGGATCTCGGCCCCGTGGGTGACATCCGGGTCGTCGCCTGCATCCTTGATTACGCCTGCCTCGGCCCAACCCTCACCGACCAGGCCGCCCACGATCTCAAACCCAGGCATTTCCCCCCGTGGCAGGCGGATCGTGACCGCCCCCGGCACCGCCCCGCCCCAGAGCCCGTCCAACGCTGCCCGGCAGGCCGCCGTGGCGCAGGCCCCGGTTGTCCAACCGCGGCGGAGAGGTTTCGGCTCACTCATGCCCGCCTTCCTGCCACGGCGCCAAGCGCCCGCCAATGGTCACAGGGTGTCTTTCCCAACGGGTCAAGCAATGCCATGAAAGACATATGAGCGACCCCCTTCCCCCCCATGACTGGCCCGTGTTGGAGCGCGGCTGGGTCTGGCTGTGCGGCGCAGGGCCCGGCGACCCGGGCCTCTTGACGCTGCATGCCGTCAATGCGCTGCGCCAGGCAGATGTCAT
Organism: uncultured Jannaschia sp.; assembly: GCA_947494145.1. Classification (GTDB taxonomy): domain Bacteria; phylum Pseudomonadota; class Alphaproteobacteria; order Rhodobacterales; family Rhodobacteraceae; genus Jannaschia. The sequence continues at coordinate 85,644 of CANLTZ010000003.1, forward strand.
CGTCTATGACGCCTTGGTCCATGAAGGCATCCTCGATTGGGCCCCGGAGGCGCGCAAAATCTATGCGGGCAAGCGCGGCGGCAAGCCGTCTGCCAAGCAGCGCGACATATCGCTTCGGCTGGTGGATCTGGCCCGCGCGGGTCACCGCGTGCTGCGCCTCAAAGGGGGGGACCCCTTCGTCTTCGGCCGCGGTGGGGAAGAGGCGCAGACCCTCGTCCAGCACGGCATCCCACTTCGCATCATCCCCGGCATCACCGCCGGGATCGCGGGGCTCGCCTATGCGGGCATCCCGGTTACCCACCGGGACGTAAACCAATCGGTCACTTTCATCACCGGCCACGATGCGTCGGGCAATGCGCCCACGGCGCTGGATTGGGCTGGGCTTGCCCAAGGATCCCAAGTGATTGTGATCTATATGGGCATGAAACATATCGGCCAGATTGCCGCCCAATTGATCGAGGCGGGCCGCGCCCCGTCCGAGCCGGTGGCCGTCACGACCACCGCCACGCTCAGCGATCAACGCACGTTGGAGACGACGCTGGCCTGTGCCGAGGCCGACATCGCCGCCAGCGGGCTGGAGCCGCCCGCCATCATCTGCATCGGCCAAGCTGTCGCGCTACGCCAGGCATTGGATTGGGTGGCCCAAGCGCGCGGTGAACCGCCCCGTAACCTTGACCCTTTGGACCGCCGCCGACCCGCCGAGGCGGGGTGAGCCGGACAACCGCGCCACGACACCCGGTGCTACAAGCGCAGACGCAATCCGTTCCTCCACCGAGACGCCGCCTATGGCGCCCTTGGCGACGCACAGCTTCGATGCCATCCATGCAATCAGACATCACGTCGGACCTCGTCCGGCCCCCATGGGAAGCCGCGCCATGACGCCTCTTGTCTTCGGAACCGTTCTGTTTGCCGCGCTCCTGCATGCAACGTGGAACGCACTTGTCAAAGGAGGCGCAGACAAGCACGCCTCCATGACGGCGGTCGTTCTGGGCCATATCCCGCTGGCGCTGGTCGTCTTGCCCTTCGTGCCCTTGCCAGACGCCGCCGCCCTGCCCTGGCTGCTGGCGGGTATCGCGCTGCATCTGGGATATCAACTGTTCCTGATCGCGGGCTACCGGGCGGGCGACCTGACCCAAGTCTATCCCATCGCTCGCGGTACGGCGCCCCTGATCGTTGCCGCCGTCTCTGTGGGCCTGTTGGGCGTCACCCTTGCCTTGGCAGAGCTTCTGGCCATCGCACTGATTGCCGCGGGCATCTTGTCGCTGGCCCTGGTGCGCCGGGCCGATGGCACGCGCAATCCCCGCGCGGCCATTATGGCGTTGGGCACCGGCGGCTTCATCGCCGCTTACTCGCTGGTGGATGGCATCGGCGCGCGTGCCGCTGGGACGGCCCTTGGCTATTGGACCTGGGCCGCGCTGGGTAATGCCGTCCTGTTCTGCCTCTGGACGGCCATCGCGAAACCCGATTTGCTGGGCCGTCTGCCGCGGGACCGGCAGCTTGTCAGGCTGGGCCTGATCGGAGGCTCCGCATCTTACCTGGCCTATGGGCTGGTTGTCTGGGCCTTCACCATGGCGCCCATCGCGCTTGTGACCGCGTTGCGCGAAACCTCTATCGTGTTTGCCCTGCTGATCGGGGTCGGCATCCTGCGCGAACGCCTGGACCTGGCGAAAGTGCTGTCCACCTTGGTCACGATCCTGGGGGCGGGCCTTTTGCGATTTGCCCGCGGATCAGGCGGATGATCACAGGCGCGGCGTCCGTCACCCGGCTCCGATGCGGAGATCGACATACGCCCCTTCCTGCCGAACGCCAATCGCATCGCATTCGTCTGAAATAAAATGATTATTTCGCAAAGCCAAACCTGGCCAAGACCTGTGCGCCGCCCTACAACTCACGTTGCGTCAACGTGGCGCGCCTGTTTCTTTACCCAGTTCACGGTTCTTGCATGCCCGGTTTGATCCTTGCTGCGCCGAGCTCCGGCTCGGGCAAAACCACCATCACCCTTGGCCTCCTGCGCGCCTTGCGAGAGCTTGGGCATGACGTGCGCGGCGCCAAGTCCGGCCCCGATTATATCGACCCGCGTTTTCACGAAGCCGCGACCGGTCGTATCTGTCCCAATCTCGATGCCTGGTCGATGGACCCAAAGATGATCGCGGGTCTGGCCGCCACGCCAGAACTTCTGCTGATCGAAGGAGCCATGGGCCTTTTTGATGGGGCGCCACCAGATGGGCGGGGCGCTGTGGCCGATCTGGCCAAGCAATTGGGTTTGCCGGTGGTCCTGATCGTGGATGCCAGCAGCATGTCGCAATCCATCGCGCCTCTGATCAACGGCTTTGCCACCCATGACCCGGACGTGAACGTGGCCGCCGTGATCTTGAACCGCGTCGGCTCCGCCCGACACGAAGCTTTGCTGCGCGCGGCCTGCCCCCTGCCCGTGCTCGGTGCCATTCCGCGCGACCCGAAACTGGCCGTGCCCTCCCGCCATCTGGGTCTTGTTCAGGCGGAGGAGTTTCCCTCCCTCGACCGCTTCCTGTCCGACGTGGCCGAAGTGATAGCCACCTATCTGGATATTGACGCGCTGGTGGCCATGGCCGGCGAATTGCCCAATGTCCCGCCCGTGCGTATCGCCCCGCCGGCCCAGTCCATCGCGCTGGCACGCGACGAGGCCTTTGCCTTCGTCTACCCCCACCTCATAAAGGGTTGGCGCTGGGCCGGGGCGGAGGTCAAGACGTTCTCGCCCTTGGCAAACCACCCTGCCCCCGAGGCCGATCTTGTCATCTTGCCCGGCGGCTACCCCGAACTTCATGCCGGGCGCCTAGCGGGAAATGCGACCTTCCTGACTTCACTGCAAAACCGCGCTGTGCATGGTGAATGTGGCGGGTTCATGGTCATGGGGGACGGCCTTGTCGACGCCGATGGCACGCGCCACGCCATGGCGGGGCTTCTGCGACTGGAAACTTCGTTTTCTGAGCGCCGCTTGCATCTCGGCTACCGCAATGTGACGGCCACCGAAGGCCCTTTCGCTGGCGACTGGGCCGCCCACGAATTCCACTATGCAACCACCCTGCGGGCCGAGGGCGAGCCGCTTTTCTCAGCCACCGATGCCACCGGCGCGCCGCTTCCGTCCATGGGATTGCGCGACGGGGAGGTGCAGGGCTCTTTCGCGCATCTGGTCGCGCCGCGCTGAAATTGCCCGCCCCCGCTGGACCCGGGCCGCTGGCGCGCGTAGGCGTGGGCAAATGACCGCGATCACCACCGATACCGACGCCCCAGATGACAGCCGCGCCCGCCGTAACGTGGCCGTATTGGTGGCCGCCCAGGCCATTCTGGGCGCGCAATTGCCGATGCAGTTCATCGCAGGCGGCCTTGCAGGGCTCAGCCTGGCGCCAACGCCCCTTCTGGCCACGCTGCCAATCAGCTTGATCGTCTTCGGCTCCATGACGACGGCGCCCTGGATCAGCCCGCTGATGCAGAAGCGCGGCCGCCGCTTCGGCTTCGTGCTGGGGGCGCTGGCCGGGGCTTTGGGGGCCGCGCTTGCTGTGCTGGGGCTGCTCTGGGCGAATTTCGTGGTCTTCCTTCTGGGCGGCTATTTCACAGGCGTCTACATGTCGACGCTTGGCTTTTACCGCTTCGCCGCCACCGACACAGCCTCTGCCGCGTTCCGCCCCAAGGCCATCAGCTATGTCATGGCGGGCGGGTTGCTGTCGGCACTTCTGGGTCCGCAACTCATCAAGGCCACCTCCGATGTGACGGTGATACCCTTCTTGCTGAGCTACGGGGTCATCGTCTTGCTGAACCTCGTGGGGCTGTGGCTTTTCTTTTTGCTCGACATTCCCAAGCCCGCAGCGCCCGCCGCCGATGCGCCCAAGGGCCGGACGAAGTGGCAATTGTTGACCACCCCCGCCATCGCCGTGTCGATCATCTGCGCCATGGTGAGCTATGCGCTCATGAACCTGGTCATGACCTCCACGCCGCTGGCTGTGGTGGGCTGCGGCTTTGCCACCGGAAACGCCGCCGATATCGTGTCGGCCCATGTCATCGCGATGTACGCACCGAGTTTCTTCACCGGCCACCTGATCACCCGCTTCGGCACGACGCGCGTTGTGGGCGCGGGGCTGATGTTGCTGGCCGCAGCCGGGGTCACGGGGCTGTCGGGCGTCACGCTTTTCCATTTCTACGGCGCGCTGATCTTGCTGGGTCTGGGCTGGAATTTCGGCTTCATCGGCGCGACCACCATGCTGACCGCGAACCACGACGCATCCGAGCGGGGCGCCGTCCAGGGCATGAACGATGCGTTGGTCTTCGGGTGCGTCACCATCGCGTCGCTATCGTCGGGCGGGTTGATGAGCTTCGGGGTAGGCGCCGATGGCATGACACCGGACCAAGCCGTGGCAGGCTGGAACGCCGTCAACACGGCCATGGTGCCGTTCCTGTTGTTGGCAGGTGGCGCGCTGGTCTGGCTGCGGATGACGCGCCGGCCTGTCTGAGCGGTCGCCCGCGCGCAACGGTCTAGACCGTTAAACACGGCACCTGGCAGCGCAACCTTTTTCTCTTCATTTTTGGTCTTTGGGGTACTAATTTCCAATGCGCCAAGAGAGCGATCAGTCATCTTACAACCCGCGCCCTAAAGCGCCTGCTTTCGACTCGTACGGAGAGGCGTAGAAAGTATAGTTTTGGCGCATTATTAACGGTTGAAATACGCCCCATTGGTTGTGAACAGCGGGCACCCAAGCGAGACTAAAAACTGAAAGCGGTTGCTACTACCTTACATCCTGCAGAGCACCGTCACGCCTAGACCTGAGGCTGAAAATCTATGCTAAGCAAACCAGCCATGTTTGTGTTGAGATTCGTCGCCGTGCAAGAAGACGAATTCGGAGACGACGGTTTTACTTCTCTAGATGCGGCAGAAGCGCTGGTTGCTGCCGGCCATGATTTGGACCCACGACCAGCCATACAGGAACTCGTACAGGAGGGCTACGCGATATTAATCGAGCGTGCCGAAGACACTGGCGGCTTCAATTACTATGTCTTGTCGAGCAAGGGCCAAGCAATTGGGTACCCGGAGAAATTTGGACAGCTAAACATAGCGAGAATCGTCGCAATCACCGGCCCCCTTCAATTCAGCCTCACTACCCTCGGCATATTGGGTAGCCCGTTTGCGATCGCTAGCATTTTCGGAAACTGGATTAACTGGAATACCTTCGCTTACTCGCTCGTCGAAACATATCAGTCTTTTTTCGAGATCCGATAGAAAACACATTACTAAAATTTCTCTCTGCATTTAATATCACGAGCGTCCCTGCCTGGATTTCTGACTATGCCGTAATAGGTATCATCTTTTATCAAGCCAGCCTCTTTTCGATCAAGCTTGAAGGTGAATACAGCTATTGGGGCGATAGAACGCTTTCTGTAAAGAATAGTCATGTAAGTATGGCTCTAAGATACATTGCAGGAACATTTTTCTTCGTCACGCTTTGGCCCATACTCGCTCTATCAGAGCTATCTCGGGTTGCCGTTCTCGTTAAGTACTATCTCGACTTGGACGGCTTCGATGCCCAAACGAAGGTGATACATCCAAGGCTTGCCCTAACGGCAAGTGTCATGGGCGTACTAACACCTGTGATTTTATTTTTGGTGCTATGGTTATTCAACGCAAACGCTTAAATCTGCGGAATAGCGGTTAACTGATTGCTCCTCAACTCCGCCCCTTCCAAGGTACCAGCCAATCCTCCGCCTTGCGCATCAGGATATCGATCCCGTAGCCGATCAAACCGATCAGGATGATCCCCATGATCACGATCTGCGTCAGCTGGAATTTCGACGCCGCGATAATCATCATCCCGGCCCCTTTTTGCGCCGCCACAAGTTCAGCGGCCACCACCGTCCCCCAGCAGACTCCCATGGCGACCCGCGCACCCGTAAAGATCTCGGGCAGGGAATTGGGAATGATCACGTGGCGCAGGATCTGCGCCTTCGACGCGCCCAGCGAATAGGCTGCGTGGATCTTGGTGATGTTCACGCCTGACACGCCCGCGCGTGCCGCAATCGCCATGATCCAAAGCGCGGCCAGGAACAGGAGTACGATCTTGCCGGTCTCCCAAATGCCGAACCAGATGATCACCAGCGGGATCAGCGCCAGCGGCGGTACCGGGCGCATGAATTCCACGATCGGGTCGAACCAGCCCCGGAACCAGCCTGACAAACCCATGGCATAGCCCAACGGAATGCCCACGGCTGCGCCCAGCACGAAGCCCGCCAAGACCCGGATCAGCGACCAGCCCAGATGCTCGAACAAGGTGAAGTTCTGGTAGCCGTTCACCGCGATATCGATGAAAGCCGCCACGACCTCTTCCGGGGCGGGCAGCCAGATCGATTCCATCTGGAAGCCCCGCGCCGGTGCCACGTTGAGCGACCCGCGCGGCGTCATGGTCACCGTGCCGTTTTCGATCGCAACAGTTTCGCCCGGCGCGATGGCCTGTCCGTTGACCGCGATGACCTCCGCGCCCTCGCCGTCATTGGCCACCACCCGGAACAATTCCGACCGGTAGGCGCCGATCAGGCCGACATCGTTCTTGGCGAACCCTTCGCCTTCCTCCAAAGCGGGCTCTTCGACCGCTTCGCCCACGGGGTGGACGGTGAAGCGAACCTCTGCGTCATCCTCTTGCCCTGCCGCGTCGCGCGCAGTGTAGCTGAAGCCGCCTTCGCCCACGAAGGGCCCCGGCACATGGATCGGCGTGATCGACGAGCCCGTGAACGCGCCCCAAAGCAGAAAGATCACAAGGACCGAAATCACCGACGCGATCCGATTGGGCCGCACGGCACTTTCGTCCCCGAAAGTTACCGTCTTGAGCGCGGTGAAATCGTGCTTTTCGCGGCCCCGTGTCACCAGGCCCACGCCGACCATGGCCGCGACGAACAGGGCGACGTAAAGCGCCAGAAGGATGATGCCGGTCATGTCACGCGTTCTCCGTCCGGCCCATGATTTCTTCTTCCATCTCCCAGATCATCGAGAGGATCTCTTCTCGCTTGACCCCGAAGTCTGGCATCTTCTTTACCTCGCGTAGGTCCGCGTCGACGCCCGCTTCCGCAAAGGGAAGCCGGTATTCGCGGTGAATGCGGCCTGGCCGCGGCGCCATGACGATCAGGCGCTCGCCCAGAAGCAGCGCTTCTTCCACCGAGTGGGTGATGAGGATGATCGTCTTGCCCGTCTCTTTCCAAAGCTTCAGGACCAGGCCCTGCATCTTCTCGCGCGTCAGGGCATCCAGCGCGCCCAGCGGCTCATCCATCAAGATGACGTCCGGGTCATTGGCCAGGCACCGCGCCAGCGCCACGCGCTGCTGCATGCCGCCCGACAGCTCATAGATGGCCTTCTCCTTGAAGTCCTGGAGCCCCGTGATGTCGAGCAGATGGTCCGATTTCTCGCGCCGTTGGTTGACGTCCATCCCCTTCATGCGGGGCCCGAATTCCACATTGTCCCGCACGCTCATCCATTCGAAGAGCGCGCCCTGCTGGAACACCATGCCGCGCTCGGCATCGGGGCCGGTGATGCGATGGCCGTTCAGCGTCAGCACCCCTTCGGTGGGCGCCAGAAACCCCGCCACTATGTTGAGAAGCGTGGTCTTACCACAGCCTGACGGCCCCAGCACGGACATCAACTCCCCCTCGCGCAGGCTGAGCGTGACATCCTGCAAGGCCTGCACATGTCCGCCATTGGGAAGATCGAAGCGCATCGAGATGGACTCGATGGATAAGCCGGTCATGGTCGTGTCCCCCGCCACTGATTGCCGCATGGCAACCGGATGGGGCGGGGCAAAGGCCGCCCGACCTTCGCCCCGCCCACTGGTTCTTGGATGATTAGCCGCCCTGCGCCGCCGCAAGCGGGCTGCTGTCGACCGCATCCTCGTAGGTGTCGAGTGCCGACGCGATGGAACCGGCATCCACGAAGACGCCCGCGACGCCCTTCATGAAGTCCTGCGCGCCGCCGCCCAGCCACTTGTCGCTAAGTTGCTCTTCCACCGACGGGAAGACGAAGGTGGCCATGGTGGCGCTTGTGGCTTCCTCATCCATGCCCGCATCCTGTGCGATGACAGGCAACATGGCCGCGGCCTGATCACCGCCCGCATTCCACATGGCGTTGGCGTCGGCTGTCACGTCCAGGAAAGCAGCGACGAGGTCGGGGTTTTCGGCCACGAAATCAGCCGGGGCCGAGGTCACGTCGAAGACCAGGATGCCCAGCTCTTCCTTTTCCGCGCCGGTCAGAAGAACGTTGCCATGTTCCTTCATCCGGCGCAGCGCGCCGCCCCAGCCGCACACCATGTCGAGCGAGCCTTGTGCAAACGCGGCAGCCCCGTCGGCGGGGGCCATGTCGACGATTTCCATGCTGGCCACATCGACGCCAAAATGGCTCATCTGGCTCAGGAAGCCGTAATGCGCGGCCGTTCCGATGGGCACGCCCACTTTCTTGCCTGCCAGGTCGGCAGCCGTCTCCTTGTCGATCTCAAGCGCGTCGGCCACGACGCAATTGTCGTTCTCGGAGTAGCTCACCGCAACGTCGAGTACCTTCAAGTCCTGCCCCGCACTCGCGGCGACCACGAAGGGCGGCACGCCTTGGCTGACGGCAAGTTGCACGTCGCCGGATGCCATGGCTGCCGACATCGCCGTCCCGGTGTCGAAAGACACCCAGTTGATGTCGACGCCCATGGCCTCTTCGTACATGCCGTTCACCTTGGCGAACTGGAAGGGCATCGGCCATTCCAGGAAATACGCCACTGTAATCTCGCTGACCCCACTTTGAGCCGTAGCACTCTGCGCGCCAGTCAGAAGCGCGGTGGCCGCCACGGCGGACATCAATTTGGTTTGGAATTTCATTCGGTTTCTCCCCAATTGCCGGGGCTCCTCTGCCCCCGATCTCCTGCACGGAAGCATCGCCTGCGTCGCAACGCAAGCGGCCATTCACCCCGCGCACATCTCCCTCTTGCCAAGTGCCCGAAAAAAAGGCGATGATTTTTCATTCTTGATCACCAGACCCTGCGGAGGACGACATGGACCACATCACCCCGAACGATATGTCAGCCGTCGTCGAAGCCGACCGCAGCCATGTCTGGCACCACCTGATGCCGCACAAGGCGTTGGAGACGACCGATCCCCGGATCATCGTCGAAGGGAAAGGCATGCGCGTCTGGGACCAGCATGGTAAGGAACATCTCGACGCCGTCTCGGGCGGCGTCTGGACGGTGAACGTGGGCTATGGCCGGACTGAGATCGCGGATGCCGTGCGCGACCAGCTCATCAAGATGAACTACTTCGCGCAAACCCTTGGTTCTATTCCAGGGTCTCGCTTCGCCGAACGTCTGATTTCCAAAATGCCCGGCATGACGCGCGTCTTCTATACCAATTCAGGGTCCGAGGCGAACGAACAAGCCTTCAAGATGGTCCGCCAGATTTCCCATACCCGCCATGGCGGCAAGAAGTGGAAGATCCTCTACCGCGACCGCGACTATCACGGCACCACCATCGGGGCGATGTCGGCCGGCGGCCAGGATGAACGCAATGTCCAATACGGCCCCTTCGCGCCGGGTTTCATCCGTGTCCCCCACTGTCTGGAATACCGCAACCGCGAACAGGGCTGGGGTGACCTGCATGGCGAGGCTTATGGCCGCCGCGCCGCCGACGCCATCGAAGAGGTCATCCTGGCCGAGGGGCCCGACAGTGTCGGCGCCATCTGCCTGGAGCCCATCACCGCAGGCGGCGGCGTCATCCTGCCGCCCCCGGGCTATTGGGAACGCGTGCAGGAAATCGTCGAGAAGTACGACCTACTCGTCCATATCGACGAAGTGGTTTGCGGCGTAGGCCGCACCGGCACTTGGTTTGGCTACCAGCATTATCCGATCAAGCCCGACATCGTGACCATGGCCAAGGGCGTGGCGTCTGGCTACGCGGCGATTTCCTGTGTGGTCACCACCGAAGATGTGTTTGAGACGTTCAAGTCGAACCCCGATGACCCGCTCAACTGGTTCCGTGCGGTGTCCACATTCGGCGGCTGCGCGGCGGGCCCCGTGGCGGCGCTGGAAAACATGGCCATCATCGAACGCGAGGGCCTTATCGACAACACGGTCCGCATGGGTGAACGCCTGCTGACCAACCTGCACAGCCTGGCCGAACGCCACGCCGTCATTGGCCAAGTGCGCGGCAAGGGCCTGTTTGCGGGCGCTGAGCTTGTGACCGACCGCGACGACCGCACGCCGGCCCCCGAGGCGCAGGTCAAAGCCGTCGTGGCCGATTGCATGGCACAAGGTGTGGTTATCGGCGCATCCAACCGCTCGGTTCCGGGCTTCAACAACACGCTTCTCTTCAGCCCAGCGCTCATCGCCACCGAAGACGATATCGACACGATTACCGAAGCCGTGGACGGCGCGCTGACCCGCGTCTTCGGCTAGCCTGCGCGGGGCCGCCTGCCTGTAGCAGCGTCTGAAAAGTCGATGGCTCAAGTGCTTTCGACCGCCATTTTCGACTGGCTTTGTTGCCGACAATCGGGCGGGCTTGCCGCCCTCTTTGCGCGCCCCCGGCAGATCGATGCCCCAATTATGGGGCATCTTACCGGCGATGAAAAAACGCCGCCCCCTCGATATCAGCTATACGGAAGCGCCTTCGCCCCATCCGCGGGCCGCGATACGGCGCGAGGTCGGGGATAGGCTTCATGGCCGGCTAAATCCTATTGCCGACACCCGAGCGGAGGCCGCAGTCGAGACCAGCGCCAACGCGCCCATTCCGCTCTGGATGCGCCTCTTCCCCGGCGGCATCATTTGGACGATGCTCAGCGCGGATGCCGCCCGTAAGAAGGCCGGAGGCCGTACTCCTTTCCAGATCCTGGTGATTTTTGTGGCTGCCATCGTGCTCTGCCTTTTGCTGATGGCCATATTTCCCATGACATCACAGATCACATCGAACTGAGGCGGATTGCCGCAGTTTGTGATGCGAGGCGTCTTGCCACCGGGTATGCTTCCGCTAGCTCGCCCCAGCATGAAACATCGCTCCACCCACCTGATGCTCGACAGTTTCGCCATCGGCGTTGCCGCAGCTACTTTCATGCTCTGCGCTGTCGTTCTGCTTGACCCCACCGGCACCGGCGGCAGTCTGGTTGCCCTGGGTCGCCTTGCACTGGCCGCGATCTGGCTGCATCTTTCCGTCCTAATTGCTCCCTTCGGAACGCTTGTCCTGCTGGCGCGAATGGCCGAATGACGCCGACGCGCCCGTTCTTGCCCTGGAAACGGGCGACGGGAACCTTCCATGTGCCCATTTGCCTGTCTTGCCTTGACGCCCGCGGACGGACACGCCCAACTCTGCGCGACCGCCCCAAGCCGGATTGCACACAGCCCATGGACGCCACGCCAAGCCACCCGTTCCTGGCCCAGACGGAGCCACGGCTGCCCGCATCGCTCATTGCCCGGGCTCGTGCCCTGCCCGTCCCCCGTGTGGCACTGGTGAATGCGGGCTCACCCACGGCGCTCAGCGGGCTTCTCGAAGCCGCCGAACAAGGCCTGGCCGATCCGATCCTGGTGGGCGATCCCGTCCGCATCCGCGACGCCGCCGAAACCTCGGGCTGCGACATCCACGACCTACGCCTGATCGAGGCGCCAGGGGCCCAAGCCGCGGTGGAGGCCGCGCGCTTGGCCCGAAATGGCGAGACCGACGCCATCATGAAGGGTCAGGTCCATACGTCCACATTCCTCAAGGGCCTGCTGCCCGCCAGTGCTGGCCTGCGCGCGCCGGATGCAAAATGCGGCCACGTCTTCCACATCACACGGCCCGGCGATGACCGCCCGCTTTTGCTGACCGATGCCGCGCTCAATGTGGACCCGTCGGTGGAGGTGCGCAAAGCGTGCCTGCGCCACGCGGTGGACCTGGCCCAGATGCTGGGCATCCCACGCCCCCGGGCAGGTCTGCTGGCCGCCACCGAAGACCCGATCCCATCCCTGCCCAACACGGTGGAAGCCCGTGCCATCGCCGACTGGGCCACGGACCACCTGCCCCAGGCCGATGTGGCTGGGCCCATCGCGATGGACCTCTGCCTGTCGGACGAGGCCGCGCGGATCAAAGGCTTCCATAGTCCCGTGGCGGGCGCCGCCGACATTATCGTCACGCCCAACATCACAACGGGCAACGCGCTCTTCAAATTGATGAGCTTCGGCATGGGCGCTTGCGCGGGCGGATTGGTCATGGGCGCAAAGGTCCCTATCCTGCTGACATCCCGCGCCCAAGGGGCGGCGGATCGCTTGGCTTCCGCCGCGCTCGGCATGATCGTGGCCAACGGCTTGAAACCCTAGCCCCAGGTTGAGGGCCGCCCAAGGGGGCAGTCGTCGTATTGAGTATTTGGGCCAGGATGAAAGACCGATACGCTGACCTTCGGTGAAGAGCGGGCCCTTTCCACGGCGCCTGCCCCTTCATCCTGGCCCAAATACTCAACCCATCGACCTCAGCCGACGTTCCGCTGCCCCTGGCGCGCGCCTTTTGCAAAGGGCACAAGCGCCCCCATCGCCGACATTCTCGCCCTTCCGCCGGCCATTGCCTGGCTCGCCATCGCCACCGTCTTTGCAGCCGGGATGGTGCGCGGCTTCGCAGGCGTTGGGCTTTCGGCGGTGGTCATGGCGACACTCGCACCTTTTGTCCCACCCATCGAACTCATCCCCGTCTGCTGAACGCTGGAAATGGCGGCCGCCGGGCTTCTGACCCGCGACGGCTGGTCCGAAGCCGATCGCCCCGCCGCCCTGATCCTGACTCTGACGGCGCTGATTGGCCTGCCCGCGGGGCTCTGGGTCACGCGGGCCATCGACCCCGAGACATACCGCGTCCTGGCGCTGAGCTTGATCCTGGCGCTATCGCCTTTGCTACTGGCGCGCGTCCGTATCCCCTGGCTCGCCACCCGGCCTGGGACTGCGGTGGCTGGCACGGGCGCTGGCTTAATCTCTGGCCTGTCCGGCGCGGGTGGTTTGACTATCGCGCTTTACGCGCTGATCCGCGACCTGCCCGCCCGGGCCATGCGCGGCACGCTCATCCTCTACATGGTAAGCGGCGGCGGCGTCTCGGCCATCGTTTTCATCGCTACCGATGTTTTCACTGCCGAGGCCTTCCGCCGTGCCGCGTTGCTTGCAGCCCCGGCGCTCATTGGTGTTCTACTTGGTCGCGCCCTTTTCACACCCAAGTGGGAGCGTTTCTACAAGCCGTTCTGCCTTAGCCTTCTGGTGGCACTCGCCAGCATTGGCATGTTGAGCCAAATCTTACCCCTTCAGCCCTAACCGTCCCCAGAATAGGTCTAACCGGGCGAAAGTGTACCCAGACCCGAGTCCCGCTGCCCCGTCTCGTCCTTCTCCCAACCATTTACCGCGAGTCTTGCCCATGGTCGACCTTCTTGCCTTGCCCGCCCCCGTCGCCTGGCTGATGCTGGCCGCGTGTTTCGCGGCGGGCGCCATTCGTGGCTTCGCCGGTTTCGGGCTTTCGGCGCTTGCCATGGCCTGCCTCGCAGCTTTCATCCCACCGCTCGAACTGATCCCCGTCTTCTGGTTTCTGGAGATGTCGGCCTCGCTTTTGCTGATGCGCGGGGGCTGGGCCGATGCCGACCGTGCCACCGCACTCACCCTTGTCGTCACCGCCGCCATTGGCCTTCCGCTGGGTCTTTTGGCAACCATGGCACTGCACGTCGAGACATCCCAGACCATAGCCCTTGCCCTGCTCATCGCGTTGGCCGTCGCGCAATTGTCGAGACTTCGACTTCCTGCTTTGGCCACGCGGCCCGGCACCGCCGCCACGGGCCTGGGCGCGGGGCTCATCACCGGGCTTGCGGGTGCGGGCGGGCTCTTCATCGCGCTCTATACCTTGGCCCGTGACCTACCGGCACGCACCATGCGCGGCACGCTCAACATCTACATGCTGGGCGCAGGTGCTCTGGGCCTTGTGACCCATCTGACGCTTGGCACCATGGACGAAACCGCTGCCACCCGAGGCGCGCTGCTGATTTTTCCCACGCTTGCGGGCGTCTTTCTGGGCCGCGCCCTGTTCACGCCCAGATTCGAGCGCTACTACAAACCTGTCTGCCTCACGCTCCTGATCGGCCTCGCCGCCGCAGGGTTGCTGCGGCAAGTGTTGGAGGCCACGTGACGCAACCCGAAATCGACCTGCATCCGCGCCCGGGCGACGCGATCCGCAAGACCACCTGTTATATGTGCGCCTGCCGATGCGGCATCGACGTCCACGTCAAGAACGGCAAGGTGGCGTATATCGAGGGCAACCGCGACCACCCGGTGAACCAGGGCGTGCTCTGTGCGAAGGGCAGTGCGGGGATCATGCAGCATAACGCCCCCTCGCGGCTTCGCGCGCCCATGAAGCGCGTGGGCCCCCGCGGCTCCGGCGAGTTCGAGGAGATCTCCTGGGACGAAGCCTACGACATCGCCGCCTCCTGGCTGACCCCCATACGCGAAACCGACCCGTCCAAGCTGGCCTTTTTCACGGGCCGTGACCAATCCCAAAGCTTCACCTCCTGGTGGGCCCAAGCCTTCGGCACGCCCAACTACGCGGCCCATGGCGGCTTTTGCAGCGTGAACATGGCTGCGGGCGGCATCTACACGATGGGTGGCGCGTTCTGGGAATTCGGCCAGCCCGATTGGGACCGCACCAAGCTTTTCATCCTGTTCGGCGTGGCCGAGGACCATGACAGCAACCCGATCAAAATGGGGATCGGCAAGATCAAGGCGAACGGTGCTCGCGTCGTGGGCGTGAACCCGATCCGCTCCGGCTACAACGCCGTGGCCGACGATTGGTTCGGCATCACGCCGGGCACGGACGGCCTGCTGATCCTCAGCCTCGTCCATTGTCTGATGAAGGCGGGCAAGATCGACCTGGAATATCTGCGCGACTTCACCGACGCCCCCGTCCTGATCGACGCGCGCGAAGGGCCAGGTCAGGGCCTGCCGCTGAAAGACGATGACGGCCATGCCCTGGTCTGGTGCCGCCGTGAACAGCGCCCCCGCTGCTTCGACGCCGAAGACGTGGACCCGGACCTGAACGGCGCCTGGCTCGACGGAGACGTCACCCACCGCACCGTTTTCCACGCCATGGCCCAGAAATACCTGGATCCGGCCTACGCCCCCGAGACAGTGGCCGAGGCCACCGGCATCCCCGCCCCGCGCATCCGCGCGCTGGCCGCCGAAATCGCGCGCGTGGCCTTTGACGAGGAAATCGTGCTCGACCGCGAATGGACCGATTTCCGCGGCCGCAAACACACGACCATGAAGGGCCGCCCCGTCAGCTTCCACGCCATGCGCGGGATCTCGGCCCATGCCAATGGCTTCCAGACGTGCCGCGCGCTGCACATGCTGCAAATCCTCATCGGCAGCGTGGAAACCCCCGGCGGCTTCCGCTTCAAACCGCCCTACCCCAAGCCCGCCACGGCGCACCCCAAGCCCCATTGCAAGGTCACGCCCGGCGCGCCGCTGGACGGCCCCCATCTGGGCTTCGTCCATGGGCCGGAAGACCTGGCACTCAAGGACGACGGCAGCCCCGCCCGCATCGACAAGGCGTTTACCTGGGAGAACCCCATGTCGGCGCACGGGATGATGCACATGGTCATCTCCAACGCCCATGCAGGCGACCCGTACAAGATCGACACGCTGTTTCTATACATGGCGAACATGGCGTGGAACTCGTCCATGAATACGTCGGGCACCATGAAGATGCTGTCGGACAAGGACGCAAACGGCGATTACGTCATCCCACACATCATCTATTCCGACGCCTATTCGTCGGAAATGGTGGCCTATGCCGACCTGATCCTGCCCGACACGACCTATCTGGAACGCCACGACTGTATCTCGCTTCTGGACCGCCCCATCTGCGAAGCAGAGGCCGCCGCCGACGCCATCCGCTGGCCGGTGGTGGAGCCGGACCGCGACGTCCGCGGCTTCCAGACCGCGCTGATCCAACTGGGCGCCAAGCTTGGCCTGCCGGGCTTCGTCAAAGACGACGGCAGCGCGAAATTCACCGATTACGCAGATTACATGGTCAGCCACGAACGCCGCCCCGGCGTAGGCCCCCTCATGGGCTGGCGCGGCAATGGGGACGAGACCGGGCGCGGCGCACCCAACCCCAACCAGCTCGACCGCTATATCGAAAACGGCGGCTTCGCGATCTCGCACATCCCCGACGAGGCGCAGTTCTACAAGCCCTGGAACATGGGTTACCAGAATTGGGCGGTAGGGCTCGGCCTCTACGACAAGCCAGCGCCCTACATCTTCACCCTCTGGTCCGAGCCGCTGCGGAAGTTCCAGATCGCTGCCGAAGGCCACGGACCCCGCCAGCCCCCCGACCACCTGCGCGACCGCATCAAAGCAACGTTCGATCCACTGCCCATCTGGTGGGACGCCACCGAGACCCATGGCCAAGGCGGCTATGACATCACCGCGCTCACCCAACGGCCCATGGCAATGTACCATTCCTGGGGCACCCAGAACGCCTGGCTACGCCAAATCCATGGCGAGAACCCACTCTACCTCCCCACGGAGATCTGGACAGAACATTTGTTCGAGGAGGGCGACTGGGCCCAAGTGACTTCCCCCCATGGGGAGATCACGGTCCCCGTGGCCCATATGCCCGCGCTCAACGCGAATACGGTCTGGACCTGGAACGCCATCGGCAAACGAAAAGGCGCCTGGGCCCTCCAGGACGATGCGCCGGAGGTGACGAAGGGCTTCCTTCTCAATCACCTGATCCATGAGCTTCTGCCCCCAAAAGGCGACGGCCTACGCTGGTCCAACTCCGACCCCATCACCGGCCAAGCGGCCTGGTTCGATCTGAAGGTTAAAATCCGGAAAACCGCCGCCCCTGCCGATGGAACCACCAAACCCGATCTGGGCCACCAAACCTCTCCCGTGGGGCACGGGCCCGCCGTTTTGAAATGGGAGGTCACATGAGCCTTCATCCTGGCAGAAATACTCCGGCCGGAGGCCCCCGCCCACCACGGGCGCGCGACTGGGGCGGGGCGCAGGCGCTGGCCCGAGGTCGCGCTTTGGGACGCAGGTTCAGATCAACATGCGGCGCCAAGATCGACTGTCAGAGGCCTCCGGCGGGGATATTTCTGCCAGGAAGAAAGCCCGGACGGGGAAATGTGCAGGTGAAACTTGCGCTTACTTTGCGCCGCTCAGGCGGCGCACATGTCGGATTGGACGTGCTTCGATGACCTCGCTTCCCGCCAGCACGGACAAGAAATTGGGCCTTGTGATCGACCTGGATACCTGCGTCGGCTGCCATGCCTGCGTGACCGCCTGCAAAGGGTGGAACACGCAGAATTACGGCGCTCCGCTTTCTGATATCGACCCATATGGCGCGGCGGAAGGAACGTTTCTGAACCGCATCCATGCCTTCCAGGTCGAGCCCGATCAGGGGCTCGCTCAGACGATCCACTTCCCCAAAAGCTGCCTGCATTGCGACGATGCGCCCTGCGTCACCGTCTGCCCCACAGGCGCCAGCTACAAACGTGTCGAGGACGGCATCGTCCTCGTCAATGAAGATGCCTGTATGGGCTGCGGATTGTGCGCCTGGGCCTGCCCCTATGGCGCGCGTGAAATCGACCAAGCGGCGGGGGTCATGAAGAAATGCACCCTCTGCGTCGACCGCATCTACAACGAAAACTTGCCGGAAGAAGACCGGGAGCCCGCCTGTGTGCGGACCTGTCCGGCGGGGGCACGGCATTTCGGTGACCTGGCGGACCCGGAGAGCGCGGTGAGCCGTTTGGTGGCCACGCGAGACGGGGTCGATTTGATGCCCGAACAGGGGACGCGGCCGGTGAACAAATATCTGCCGCCCCGTGTGAAGGACAGCTTGCAAGCCCCTGAAATGGAAGGCGCCGAGGACATCCTAGCCCCCTTTCTGGCCCCCGTCGCGGAGGAGCCGAAGGGCTTTCTCAAATGGCTCGACACCGCCTTGGAGAAGCTCTGATGCATCCCGCCCCGTCCGTCATCCTGTTCTCGACGCTTTCGGGCGCGGGGTTCGGCCTGCTGGTGTTCCTGGGGCTCGGCCTGCCCGCGCCCACGAGCTGGGTCGCCTTCACCTTCTTCGCCATCGCTTACACCTTCGCCGCGGGTGGCCTGCTGGCCGCGACGTTCCACCTGCAAAACCCCAAGAACGCTTGGAAAAGCTACCGCGAATGGCGCAGCTCCTGGCTGTCGCGGGAAGCATGGGCCGCGGTGGCGGCGCTGCTGGTCATGGCGTTCTACGCAGCGCCCTTGGTTCTTGCAGGAACGCGTGTCGCGCCGTTGGGCTGGCTGGGCGCATTACTGTCGCTTGCCACCGTCTTCACGACCTCGATGATCTATGCCCAACTCAAGACAGTGCCGCGGTGGAACCAACCCGCCACACCCGCGCTGTTTCTATCGGCCTCACTGGCGGGCGGTGCGCTTCTGTCGGGCAATGTCGGGGCCGCCACGGCGCTGATCGCGCTTTTGGGGGCCATCACGCTGTTTCATTGGTGGAAAGGCGACCGGCGCTTTGGGGAAGCGGGCAGCACGGCTGAGACGGCGACGCGGCTTCGGGGCAAAGTCTCCCTTTGGGAGCGGCCCCATACTGGCGAGAATTATCTGACGCGTGAAATGGTCTTCGTCATCGCGCGCAAGCATGCCGTGAAGCTGCGGATAATTGCCTTCGCACTTATGGTGGCGCTGCCTCTCGTGTTGCTTCTTGCCTTGCCGGTCAAACACATGGTCGCGGCTATCGCGGTCTTGTCCCATCTGGTTGGCGTAGGCGTGCAGCGCTGGCTCTTTTTTGCAGAGGCCGAGCATGTGGTCGGCCTCTATTACGGCGCCCATCGTGCCAACATCGCCGCGTAGCAGATTGACAAATCACGGGTATAGATCACCGAACTTCTGTTCCAAATAGGTAAGAAGCGGCTCTGCAGACGGGGCCTCGCCGGTGGCATGGCGGATCGTCTCGACCGGGCTGCGCAGCGCTCCATATTGCTGAAGCTGCGTGTTCAACCAGCCCGTGGCCGCGGACGGGTCACCCTTGGCCAATGCGGCGTCCAAATCCGGTACATCGCGGCGCACGCCCGCCATCAGGCAGCCAGCATAGAGGTTGCCAAGCGAATAGGTCGGGAAATAGCCCATCAGGCCTACGGACCAGTGGACGTCCTGCATGAACCCGTTGGAAGGCTTGTCGACGGACACCCCGAAATCGGCCTGGAACCGGTCGTTCCAGGCGCCTTCCAGATCATCGACCTCTAGCGCGCCACGGATGAGCGCGCGTTCCAGATCGAAGCGGAGCATGACGTGCAGATTGTACTGAAGCTCGTCGGCTTCGGTGCGGATGTAGCCGTGATGAACCGCATTGACGGCGCGGTAGAAATCCCGCTCGGACGCAACGCCAATATCGCCGAAGCGGTCACGCATGCGGCCATAGAGCCAGTGGCAGAAGGCCTCGGACCGGCCCATCTGGTTTTCATAGCTGCGCGACTGGCTTTCATGGACGCCCATGGACACGCCCCGCCCGATGGGCGTGAGCAGATGGTCCGCCACCACACCTTGTTCGTAGCAAGCGTGGCCCACTTCGTGGATCGTGGAATAGAGGCAGTTGAACGGGTCACTTTCATCCACGCGAGTGGTGATGCGCACATCGATGCCGGAGCCCGAGGAAAACGGGTGCACAGCCAAATCGATGCGGCCACGCTGGAAATCATAACCGAAGGCTTCGGCGATTTCAGCGGCCAGGGCAAGTTGGTCGTCTTTGGGGAAATGGCCCGACAGTTTGGGCGCGGGTTCCCCGGCCAGGGCCCGTTCGCGCAAGGCGACCAGGCGGGGCCGCATCGCGTCGAACATGGCGGCCATCTCGGCGGCGGAACCACCGGGCTCATAATCCTGCATGAGCGCGTCATAGGGGTCGCCATTGCCGCCCAGATGGGCCGCTTCCTCGCGCCGCAGACGCACCACTTCAGCCAGGACAGGGCGGAAGGCGGCGGCATCTTCGGAGGCGCGGGCCTCGGCCCATTGGCCTTGGGCCAGCGAGGTCACACGAGCAATTTCAGCGGCAAGACGCGCGGGCACCTTTTGGTTGCGCTCATAGCTGCGGCGCAATTCCCGCAGGTTGGCATCGGCCACCTCATCGGCAGCATGCGCTTCGCGCAGCCAGTCACCCAGGCGCGGGTCGGTGCGGCGGGCATGCAGCACTTCTTCCAAGGCGGCCATTTCTTCAGCACGTTGCGGGGCCGAGCCGCGGGGCATCACGGTTTCCTGGTCCCAGCCCGTCCGGCCCGCAACGGCGCTCAGCGCCTCAGTTATGCGCTGGAACGCCATTAGATCATCATAGGCAGGCATCAGGTCCTCACGGATTGGGGCAGCGGGTACTTGGCGCGGTGGCGCGCCCGAACAGTCAGACAAACAAGAATGACGGCGCCAAATTGGTGCAGGATGGCCCATTGCAGCGGGACGCCTTCCAGCACGGTGACGACGCCCAAGACCATTTGCAAGAAGGCCATGGCGACGATGGCCGCAAAGGCGCCTTTGGTGGCCGCATTCGCGCTCCGGCGGGCGCGCAGCCAGGCCACGATCATCAGAACGAACAGGGCATAGCCGAAGACGCGGTGGAAGAATTGCACCGTTCCGGGATTGTCGATCATGTTGCGCCAGAGCGGCTCCAAAACCCACATGTCTACGGGAAAGACGCCGCCATTCATGGTGGGCCAGTCACGCACCCAAAGGCCTGCATCTATGCCCGCGACGAGGGCGCCCCAGATCACTTGGAAGAAGGTCGCGCCGATCAGGACGCCGGCCCAGCGCCCAAGCCCCGTATCCTGGGCACGGCGGGCCTGGATCAGATCGGCCTCGGGCCGCGACATGCTGAGCACGTACCACGCGATGAGCGACAGGATGACGAAAGCCAGCCCCAGATGCACCGCCAAGCGATAGGAGGCCACGTCGAGCATCGTGCCTTCCAGCCCGCTTGCCACCATCCACCAGCCGATGGCGCCTTGCAGCCCGCCCAGCAGCCCCAGCGCCAGGAAACGACTTGTCCAGCCGGGCGGGACCTGGCGGAAAGCCAGCATGCCGAAAAAGCCTAGCGCCCAGACCACGCCGATGAAGCGGCCAAACTGGCGGTGGCCCCATTCCCACCAGTAAATCCACTGGAACTCGGCCAGGGTCATGCCCTTATTCTGCAACTCGTATTCCGGGATGGCGCGGTAAAGGTCGAATTCCCGCTGCCAATCTTCGGCGGATCGGGGCGGCAGAGCACCGGAAAGGGGGCGCCATTCCGTAATCGACAAGCCGCTATCGGTCAGCCGCGTCAGCCCGCCCACGGCGATCATCACGACGACCAGCACAAATAGCGTGATCAGCCAGGCCCGCGCAAAGCCCCGCGCGCCGCGCTTGGCGGCGTCGATCACACCGGCCGTGGCCGCCGGGCGTTCCGTGGTCGAGACCTCTTCGAAGATCGCGCGTTTTGCCATCATCTACCTCCATCTGGGGCGATCTAGGTGCTTTGGCTCCCAACCGCATCCCCCACTTTGCCGTACCGTTTAGCCCCGTTCCTTCCAGCGCACCATCTGGCGCAGAATGCCGTGGAAAACCTGCACATCGGCGCGTGTCAGCGGCATGCGCGACCAGAGATTGCGCAGGTTCATCTTCATGGCCGCGGCCTTGGTATCGGGAAAAAAGAAGCCAGCCTGTTCCAGCCGTTCCTCGTAATGGGTGACAAGCGCATCCATCTCCGCGTGGTTGGCCCAATCGGTGCCCGCCATCTCGACCTCGTGGCCACCAGCCTGGGTGACGATGCGGCGCCATTCATAGCCCATGAGCAGCACGCATTGCGCAAGGTTCAGCGAAGGGAAATCGGGGTTCGTGGGCACTGAGACGATGGCATTGGCGCGCGCAATATCGTCGTTTTCCAGCCCGGCGCGTTCCGGACCGAACAAGATCGCCACACGTTCACCCCGGGCACCGCGCGCGGCGGCCTCCTCCATGGCGGCTTCGGGGGTGTAGATCGGCTTGGTCAGATCCCGGTCCCGCGCCGTCGTCGCAAAGACATACGAGCAATCCGCCAAAGCCGCGCCCGTATCCGGGGCCAGCATGGCATCGTCCAGCAGGCGACCGGCGCCCGAGGCCAGAGCCACGGCACGCGGATTGGGCCAACCATCGCGGGGGGCGACGACGCGCATATGCTCCAACCCGAAATTCAGCATGGCACGGGCGGCGGCACCGATGTTTTCGCCCATCTGCGGGCGCACCAGAACGAAGGCGGGGCGCGGGTCGGAGGCAGGTGTCGTGTCAGCCATGGCCGCGCCCTACCCCGCGCCCGCGATCTGCGCAACGCCCGCAAGCTTGGCCAACGGCTAGGTCAAGTGGCATACTGCGCCGCATAGACGAGAGGGGGAGAGCACCACGGGACTGATCGCCGTCATTGCGGCCGCCGCGGTGGCCTGGATCTTCGATGCCGTCTGGTGCGGCCTCATCGGCAAGCAATAGATGCAGGCCACGGGCCTGACCGAAGACAGCATCAACCGAAAGGATCCGCTTCCCTATATCGGCAGCTTTCTTTGCGCCCAGCTGGCGGCAGGCATGACGCGCCACATTCTGGCGAGTTCAGGCATTGAGGCGCCGCTTTGCGGGCTGATCACGGGGCTGGGCCTGGGTGCTTTCGTGGCGGCCCCCTGGATTGCAACAAATGTGCTGTTTCAACAAAAGCCGCGGTCGCTCATCTGGATGGACGGCGCCTATCCCAACATCGGCATGACGCTGATGGGGCTTGTCCTGACGTTTTTCTAGCGCGCTTGCGGTGCCATCCGGGCCCCGCTAAGCCCCAGCGCCAGGGGGAGTCACCGATGACGAACATGCCGCAGATATACCTCATCACGCCGCCTGAGATCGACGCGGCCTTCCCCGACCGGCTGGCGGCAGTGCTGGACGCCCATGACATTGCCTGCCTGCGGCTGACCTTGGCCAGCCGCGACGAAGACCGCATCACCCGCGCCGCAGATGCCTGCCGTGAGGTGGCGCACCGGTTCGACGTGCCGCTGGTGATTTCCGACCACGCGGCCATGGTCGAGAAACTGGGCCTGGATGGGGTGCATCTGACGGATAGACGCGGGCTCAGGAGGCTGCGGGACGCCTGGGGCCCTGACCCGATCATCGGCGCCTTTTGTGGGACGTCGCGCCATGACGGCATGAATGCAGGCGAAGCCGGGGCGGATTACGTGGCGTTCGGCCCGGTAGGCGCAGGCCATCTGGGCGATGGCAGCCGGGCAGAGGCGGAGTTGTTCACCTGGTGGTCCGAGATGATCGAGCTGCCGGTCGTGGCCGAGGGGGCTTTGGATGCGAAGGGCATCGACACGCTGCGCGAGGCCACCGATTTCATAGCCCTTGGGGAAGAAGTCTGGGCTGCCGACGATCCAGTCGCGCAGCTTTCCACCCTCACTGCGCCGCTTCGCTGACCCGGGGCGCGATGCCCGCTGCGTCCAGCCCGCTGCGCACGGCCTGCTCCGCCGCACGCGCCAGAGCCTTGCGGTCCGAGAATTCGGCCACATCCAGAGGCGGATGATAAATCACCTCCACTCGCCCATGGCGCGGGGCGGCCAGCATGGCCAACAGATGCGCGCCGAAATCGTCGCCCCCCCACCAGCCATAGAACGCCTCCGACGCGCCCGGCGGTGCATGGTAGGCCAGCGTTACCGGCTGCACCTTCATGCCCGGCAACCCCTCTGAGTAGAAGGCTGCAAACAGCGTCGATTTGAACGGTAGCACCCGGCGCGTATCGGTGCTTGTGCCTTCAGGGAAAAACAGCAGCCTGTGGCCCGCGCGGAGCCGCGCATCGAAAATGGCTTTATGGGAAGCGGCCTCCTTCCGGTCGCGGCGGATGAAGACGGTGCCCGTGGCGCGCGCCAGCCAGCCGATCCCCGGCCAAGCGGCCACTTCGGATTTCGACACGAAGTAAATGCGCTTGCCCGCATTGAGCGCGAAGATGTCCAGCCATGAACCGTGATTGGCGACAACCGCGCCCGTGCCGCCCCGCATCGGGCGACCCGTCACGACTCGGCGTAGGCCCATCAGGCGCAGCGCACCCAGGCAGACGCTCTGGGTGATCCAAGGGGTGATCGGGCGACGCAGGCCGAAGATCGGACGCTCCAACAGGCGGACAGCCAGAAGCACCGCCAGACCGCCAAAAACCAACAGACCCATGGGCATACCTCGGCGCAACACGCGCAGCCAGCCGCGTGCGCCGGGGGCAGCCCGCGGCGGATGGGGCGCGTCGTCCCAGATCATGCGGCGCGGCGGCGTGGAAGGCGCAGACGCGTCAGGTCAAGCACCATGCAGACATCCACCGTGTTGAAAGCCCGGTCCAGGTAAGCCCCGTCCCCCACCCAGGCGCCCGCCCGCAGATATGTCTTGATGAGCGGCGGCACCGCGCGCATGGCATCCGCGGGCGCCGGGCCCTGGATGCGGATGGCGCCGGGCCCGTGAGCGCGCGGGCACAGGTCAGCCGGGGCGTGCGCCACCATGGCGAGCCTGCGCAACGCTGGCATGTGCTGGGTGGCATCTGCCCCGGGAAAGGACGCTGTGCCCAGCACAATTTCAAACCCTGCCGCGCGGGCGTGGCCCAACATGCCCTGAAGCAGCATCAGACCAGCCAGGCCCCCGCGATAGGCCGGGTGCAGGCAGGTGCGGCCCAGCTCTCCGAATGTGCGGCCAGAGGCCCGCAGGGCCGCAAGATCGAATTCCTGACCGGTATAGGCGCCGCCGCGCGCCATGCGCATCGTTGCAACGATGCCCGCTTCCGGCCGCGCCCCATCGCGGAGGATCAGATGATCCGCCACGGCATCGAACGCATCGCCCTCCAGCCCCTCGGGGCCAGGATCGGCCCCCATTTCATCAACGAAAACCGCATGACGCAGCCGACGGGCGGCGCGCACGTCATCGGGGTCGCGTGTGACGGTCAGGGTGAAGCCATGGTCCATGGCGGCTGATTACTGCGTTTTACCGCGGATCTGAATTGGGATCTGCATCCTGTCCGCCGCGTCAAGCAACTCAGCCCTTGCCAATCGCGTCAACCCTTCCTTAACCATGCCGAGGTAACGACCGGCACGCGCCCTGGCGCCTCATTCGAACACAGGAAGGAGCCCGATGCGCGTCCCGTCGATGACCTGTTTGCCCACATTTTCAAAGTTCACCGTGATCCGCCCGTCGATGATGGATTGCACCTGCCCCAGCCCCCAATCGGCGGCCCCGGGGTGGCGCACCAGCATGCCTGGCTCAAGAATGGCGTTAAGGTCCGTGGTCATTGGGGGGCTCCGTTGAACGACATGTCGAAGCCTAGCGCGCCTCTGACCGAAGACGAGCCCGACTTGATCGCGCTTCTTGGCTCGCGGCTTTGCCACGATCTGGTCAGCCCCATCGGGGCCATCGGGAACGGGCTGGAACTTCTGGAAATGTCCGGTGCCGGCGGGGAAGAGATGGAGCTTATCCGCGCCTCGCTCGATGCGGCGTTGGCGCGCATCAAGTTCTTCCGTCTGGCCTTCGGCGCCATTGGCACCGATGCGGTCGTCCCGGCCCGCGACATCCGCGATGTGCTGGCGGCCATGTACCGCGACACGCGGTCCGAAGTGGTGTGGCGCGATGATGAGGATCGGGCCCGTTCCGAGATGCGGATGGCATGCCTGGCGCTCAACTGCATCGAAGTGGCTACGCCCTGGGGTGCCAAGGTTGAGGTTACGCGCAACCACGCCACTTGGGTCCTGCATGTGGAAGCGAAGCGGCTGAAGATCGATGAACCGCTATGGCAAAGCCTTGGCCGCGCGCATCTGCCAAGCGACCTCAAGGGCGCAGAGGTTCAGTTCGGCATCCTCGCGCGCGAATCGCGCCGCCTGCGGCGCCCGGTCACCGTCAGCGCCGATGCCACCCATCTGAGCCTGATCATCTGAGTATATCGATGCCCGGCCGCGTTGCCCCAAGAAAACGGGGCCGCGCGTCTTGATTTTGAAGAATCGATGAAAGCCCAACCGCGGTCCAGCGCACCTGACAGCCCGTTCAACCCTCCCGCAGGGCCTTAAGTCCCTTGCGAAACCGCGCGGCGTTCTGACGGTAATGCTCCGCCGATTGCAGCAATCCCTGCTTTGCCGCCGCATCCAATTCCCGCACCACCTTGCCCGGTGTCCCCATCACGAGAGAGCCCGGCGGAATCTCCTTGCCCTCGGTCACCAAGGCACCTGCCCCTATCAAGCTGCCAGCACCAATCCTGGCGCCATTCAGCACCGTGGCCCCCATTCCGATCAGCGCCCCATCTTCGATCACGCAACCATGCAGCATGGCCTTATGACCCACCGTCACATCCGCCCCGATGGTGCAGGGAAAGCCGGGGTCGGAATGGACAACGACGTTTTCCTGCAAGTTCGAGCGCGGGCCGACGGTCAGGGTTTCCCGGTCGCCGCGCATGACCACGCCGAACCAGATGGAGGCCCCAGCCCCCACCACCACATCGCCCATCACATGGGCACCTGGTGCGACCCAGGCATCTTCGTCGATCCGGGGTTCGACCCCATCCAGGGCGTAGATCATGCGTTTTCCCTTTCGCGGAATTCGCGGGCCAGGCCGCGGGTGAAATCCGTCAGCCAAGGCTGGCGATCCCGGCGCAGGCGTTCGGCGGTCAGAAGCGTGCGTAGCCGGTCTTCGCAAGCATCCGGGTCGTCGTTGATAAGGACGTAGTCGTATTCCGCCCAATGGCTGATCTCTGCCTCGGACTTGGCCATGCGTCCCGCAATCACATCCGGCGCATCCTGGCCGCGTTCGCGCAGGCGCCGCTCCAGCTCAGCGATGGAGGGTGGCAGGATGAAGATCGACACCACATCCGCCCCGATGGAGGAGTTACG
Organism: uncultured Jannaschia sp.; assembly: GCA_947494145.1. GTDB lineage: Bacteria > Pseudomonadota > Alphaproteobacteria > Rhodobacterales > Rhodobacteraceae > Jannaschia. Next base: position 112,528 of record CANLTZ010000003.1, read on the forward strand.
GATCTGCTGCCCCCCCTGCCAGTCGATATCAAAGATCACATCGCGGCCCGCAGACAAGGCGTCCTCCACCGGCGCGCGGGGGGAGCCGTAGTGATTGCCGAACACTTCCGCATGCTCCAGCATTTCGCCATCCATGATCAGGTCGCCGAAGCGGTCGCGGTCAATGAAGTAGTAATCCACCCCCTCGGCCTCGCCTGGGCGCGGGGCGCGCGTGGTCGCCGAGACGGAAAAGCTGAGCGTCTCATCCCAGGCCATCAGGCGGCGGGCCATGGTGGATTTGCCAGCGCCCGAGGGGCTGGACAGGATGATGGCGAGGCCCCTGCGACGTCCCTGTTGCATCGTCACTCCACGTTCTGGACCTGCTCGCGCAGGCGGTCGATGGCGGCCTTCAGGGCCAGCCCGATCTCGGTCATTTCAGCCATCTGCGCCTTAGAACAAAGGGTGTTGGCCTCGCGGTTGAATTCCTGCGTGAGAAAGTCGAAGCGCCGCCCCGACGGCTTGTTGTCGGCCAGCAGCTTGCGCGCGGCCTCAACGTGCAACCGCAAGCGGTCGATTTCCTCAGTCACGTCGCCTTTGACGGCCAATGCGGCCACATCCTGGCGCAGACGCTCATCATCGGCGGCGGCGCCAAGCCGTTCCAGCGCAGCTTCATAGACGCCCTTCATGTGGGCGGCGCGGGCTGGCGCCAGCGCAAGGGCGCGGTCGCCCAACTCAGCGATGGTATCAACTTCGCGCGCCAGCACATCGCGCAACCCCTGCCCTTCACGCCGGCGATCCGCGTCGAAGGCAGTGGTGAGCTGGGCCAGATCCGCCTTCGCGTCTTCCAACGTTAAGCTTGGTCCGGTGTCACGGGCTTCGAAAACGCCGCGCAGGCCAAGCAGGTCGCTTGCGCGTTCCGGACCAAGCGGCATCCCTCGGGCTTCGGCGGCACAGCGCACGTCACCTAGCGCATCAAGCGCCCGGTCCAGCGCTGCGGCGTCTAGTGCGGGAAGCGGCCCCACCCCGTCATCGCCCAGCCGCAATGCGAGCGTCAGATTGCCGCGCACGACCACGCCCGCAAGCGCCGCCCGCGCCGCCGGCTCAAGACCCGGCATGTCGGGCAGCCGCAGGCGCATATCCAACCCACGTGCATTCACAGAGCGTAGTTCCCAACGGCGGCCCGGCTGGTCGAGCGCCGCATATCCCGTCATCGACTTCATGCACCCCGGCCTAAAGTCCCCTGCGCCCCGCGTCTAGCAGGCCCAGGCGTTAACCTTTGCATCAGGAAATACGCGCAATTTGTGGCTTCTTGCCGTATTTCTGACATTGGGTGGCGGGCTCCTGCCCGGAAGTCGTCGCAATAGGGCGACTTCCGGGCAGGGTCACGGATTAGGAATGGGTTTATGGCAGGCAACGATCATACGGGTGGACGACAAGAAATGAACGGGCTGCGGATGTTTGGCCGCTCTCCGCTTTTGGATGGGGCGCAGCGTTACTGGGATGGTCTGCGTCAGGGTGGCATGCTGCCGCGGCGCGCGGCGCTGGACCCGTCCGACATGACCCCATTCCTAAGCCACGCCATAGTTCTGGATCGCGTGCGCCCAGGCACGATCCGCGTGCGGCTGGGCGGCCGCGTGATGCAGCAGCTCATGGGGATGGATGTGCGCGGATTGCCCGTGCGGGCCTTCTTCGATCTGGCCGACCGGGATCGCGTCGTCCAGATGATCGAACAGGTCTTCGCGACGCCGGCCACACTGGAACTCGACCTGATTTCCGAAGCCGATAGCGGCATGGTAACAGCGCGGATGCTGGTTCTGCCCCTGCTCGATGAGGCGGGACAGGTGAGCAAAGCGCTTTGTGTCACGGTGACAGACAAGGTGGTGACCGATCCACCGCGGCGCTTTTCGCTCACCAACGGGACTCTGGTACCGCTGTCACGGGTCCGCGTCTCGCCTGAGCCTGCGCGCACACCCGCGCCCCTGCCTACGGCGCCACTGCCGGAAACTCAGTTGCCGCAGGATATCTCTGGCTTCGCAGAAAAGGCGGCGCCCTTTGAGGCAAAGCCCTCGGCCGTGCCGTGGCTGCGGGTCGTGAAGTAAGCCTTCTGCGTTGCGCTGGCCGCTGCTGGCCAGCGCGCAGACAGCTCAGTCGTGATCGATGGCTTGCATGGTTGCGACCATGACGATCCCGTAAAGGACATGGCCGACCAGCGCGACCCAAGTGATGCCGGTGAAGTTCAGAAAGAACGGCAGCCCGGCGATCATCGTGATCCCGCCGATGGCAAAAATCCAAAGTCCGAAGCCATAGGCCGCCGATCCGACAAGCCAGCCGCCCGGATTGCCCAGAACGCGCATCCAAACCGGTCGAAAGATGCACAGCCAGCCCACCGGGTAGCCGATCAAGCCCACTAGGTAGAAATGCACGAAATAGCCAGCGAAGTTCCCGTTCGGCAACCCAAGCGAGCCGAGCAGGCTGCGGGCCAGACCGTGGGGCGACAAGTTGGCGAAGCCCAGGCTTGGGCTGATGACTTGGCCCCAAAGGTCGAACGCGATTGTGGCCACGAAGCCCGATATGAACATCAGGCCCAGTGTCTGAATCGACAGGGTGGGCAAGTTTGCCCCTTGGTGCGGCGTATCGCTGGAAGTGGCCATGGCGAGGCCCTTTCTTTGCAGAGAAAAGATGACATAAGCCTCAGGTCTGACACGCGAAGCGTCAATGAACTCAGACAGATCTCACCCGGCTGTGAAACCTGACCACATTTCCGTGCGAAAGCGGCGCCCTAGGACGCCGCGCGTTGCCGGTCCGCCCTTAGCCCCGAAAGCTCTTCGGCCACGAGAAATGCCAGTTCCAGCGATTGCGACGCATTCAGGCGCGGGTCGCAGGCCGTGTGATAGCGGCTGCCCAGGTCTTCATCCGTTACGGCGCGCACGCCGCCGGTGCATTCGGTCACATCCTGGCCCGTCATCTCGAAATGGACACCGCCCGGCACCGTGCCTTCGGCGCGATGGATGGCGAAGAATTCCTGCACTTCGCGCAGCACACTTTCGAACGGCCGTGTCTTATAGCCCGAGGACGACTTGATCGTGTTCCCGTGCATGGCGTCGCAGGTCCAGACCACATTGGCGCCCATTTGCTGGACCGTCTTGATCAGCCGCGGCAAGTGATCCCCCACCTTGCCCGCCCCGAACCGCGCGATCAGGGTCAGGCGGCCCATCTCATTTTCCGGGTTCAGCTTTTCGATCAGGACCTTCAGATCCTCTTCGCTTGTGGTGGGCCCGCATTTCAGGCCGATCGGGTTCAGGACCCCGCGACAGAATTCCACATGGGCCCCATCGAGTTGGCGCGTGCGGTCCCCGATCCAGATCATGTGGCCCGACCCGGCGAGCCAATCGCCCGTCAGGCTGTCCTGGCGGCACAGCGCTTCTTCGTATTCCAGAAGCAAGGCTTCATGGGACGTGTAGAAATCCACGGTGGACAATTCGTTGTTGGCTTCGGCGGTGAAGCCCGCGGCGGTCATGAAATCCAGCGTGTCCTGGATGCGGCCCGCCATGTCGCGATACTGCGCCGCGCGTTCACCTTCAGCGAAGCCCAGCGTCCAGGCATGGACCTGGTGGACATCGGCAAAGCCCCCTTTGGAAAAGGCCCGCAACAGGTTCAGCGTGGCCGCCGCCTGGGTGTAGGCTTCCAACATCTTGCTGGCGTCAGGGATGCGCGCTTCTGGCGTGAAGGCCAATTCGTTGATGATGTCGCCGCGATAGCTGGGCAGTTCGACACCGTCCTTCACCTCGGTCGGTGCGCTGCGCGGTTTGGCGAATTGGCCGGCCATGCGGCCCACCTTCACCACGGGCACCTTGGCGCCGAAGGTCAGCACCATGGCCATTTGCAGCATGACCTTGAACGTGTCCCGGATCGTGTCGGCGCTGAATTCCGCAAAGCTTTCGGCGCAGTCACCGCCTTGCAGCAAAAATGCCTCGCCCCGTCCGGCGGCAGCCAGGTCCGCTTTCAGCGTGCGCGCTTCGCCCGCGAAAACCAGCGGAGGATATTTCGATAGCCGCGATTCGACCGCACCCAAGGCGGCGGCGTCCAGATAGTCGGGCATCTGCACCCGCGGCTTTGCTCTCCAATCGGCTTTGGCCCAGGCCATGTGTCATCCCTCCGGTCGTCTTGAGTTCCGGCAGTTACCGCAAACTGCCCCCCTCCGCCAGCGTCCGCGTGGCGGATTTGCTTGATCCGGACGCAGGATTGCGCTTTCCCGGTGACAGCAAACCGCCCACGCGAAAGGGAGCGCCATGGCCGCCGATATCGGCCCACAGGACATCGAGGCGCCCGAGTTGGCCCATGAGCCGGGCAAGCCCCATCACTATGTCTTTGTCCTGCTGGATCGGTTCACCTTGATGTGTTTCGCGAGCGCCGTCGATGCGCTGCGCATTGCCAATCGGATGGCAGGCCGCACCCTCTATTCCTGGAGCGCTGTGGGCGAAGGTGGTGAGACCGCCACATGCTCGGGCGGTGTGACGCTGCAACTGGATGGCGGCCTGCCCGAAATCGGGCGCGACGATACCATCGTGATCGTGGGCGGCGTCGATGTGGCGCGTGCCTCCACCGCGCGGGTGCAGTCGTGGCTTCGGCGCGAGGCGCGCAAGGGCGTGACATTGGCAGGGCTTTGCACCGCGTCTTGGACGCTGGCGGCGTCGGGTCTGATGGACGGCAAGCGCGCCACGATCCACTGGGAAAATCAGGACGCCTTCACCGAAGAATTCCCCGATATCGAGCTGACCCGCGCCATTTTCACCATCGACGGCAAACGCATCACCACGGCGGGCGGCATGGCATCGGTGGATTTGATGCTCAACGTCATTGCCCGCGACTGGGGCGAAGGCCTGGCGGCTTTGGTGGCCGATCAACTTATCTATTCGTCGATCCGCACCGACCAGGACACGCAGCGCCTGTCTATCCCTGCCCGGATCGGGGTGCGCCATCCGCGGCTGTCGACCGTCATCCGCGCTATGGAGCAGAATATCGAAGAACCCATCAGCCCCGCGATCCTGGCCGCCGATGTCGGCATGTCGACACGGCAATTGGAACGGCTCTTCCGCCGCTACCTGAACCGATCCCCCAAGCGGTACTACATGGAACTTCGGCTTGAAAAAGCGCGTAACCTGCTGATGCAGACGGACATGTCCATCATCGAGGTGGCACTCGCTTGCGGCTTCACCTCGCCATCGCATTTTTCCAAATGCTACCGCGCCCATTACGGCAAGACGCCCTATCGCGAGCGGGGCACCCAGGCCTTGCCGGGCTAGACCCGGGCCTACTTCACCCGTGCCGCCCGGCCGCCGCGGCGCCCCTTGGGGCTTTCATCCAGGGCCGCGCGCAGCACGGCGGTCATGGGGTGGTCGGGGCGGCCATCCAACAGGCGCGGGATGGCGGCGCGCGTGTCGCCGGAAAAGCTCAGCGCCCAGTCGAGGAAAATCGAGCGGCATTCCTCGGGCGAAATGCCGTCGATGCGATAGGCTTCATGGATCAGCCCCTTGGGGTCGTCGGGCCCCTGCCCTTCCTTCGCCATGGCGCGTCCTCCCTGTATCGCGGTGCAAGTCAGTCTAAACGCGACCCGTGCGTGTGGTATGCCGACCGACGAATCCCCGCCGTCACAGACGTCACCTAGTCCGCCAGCCCCCCACGATCCAGCGCTTGGTCGATGGCCTTTGCAGCCGCCGCAGCCGCCCCGTCGCAGGCCGCCATGACACCTGCCGCATCATCCTTTTTCAAGGTCCGCGCCAGCAACGCCGCCGCACCTGTGCCAAGCGCGCTTGGCGGGTCTTCTGGCGTGAGCAAACGCACCACCTGCTGGACCCGGGCCATGAGGTCGTGGGCTTGGGCCAGCACGCCGCGTTCTTCCTCTGTCAGCCAGCCAGCGATGTTGAGCTGGTCGGCAACCAAACGTGTGGGCGTGCCCACGATCAGCGCATGGGCCTGGGCGGCAAGTTCGATGTCCTGCATGCGCCCCGGGCCCGACTTCACGCTGAGCCCGCCGCCCACGCGACCTGCGGCGCTAAGCCGGGCCCGCATATCGCGCAATGCCGCCAACACTGCGTCCGTATCGAAGCGTGTGCCAGACAGAACGTCGCGCCGGATCCCCTCCGCCTCCTGCCGGATGGTATCGTCGCCGACGATGGGTCGGGCGCGCGTGAGGGCCATATGCTCCCACACCCAGGCCTCCTGCGCCTGGTAGCTGCGAAAGGCGCTGAGCGCGGTGGCTACAGGACCCTGCCGTCCGGAAGGGCGCAAGCGCATGTCCACTTCGTAAAGCTGCCCCTCGGCAGTCGGAGCCGAAAGCGCCGTGATCAGCACTTGCGTGAATTTTGCCGCCCATTGCGCCGCCGCCAGGCCGCGCCGCCCATCCGACACAGCACCCGGCTCTGCCCCGTCATGCAGCACCACCAGATCGAGGTCGGATCGTGCCGTCAGCCGGCCCGATCCAAGCGACCCCATGCCCATACCCGCCACCCGCAATCCCGGCACGCGACCATAGCGGCGGGCCGTTTCCGCCTCGGCCGCGTCCCAAGCCGCGGAAAGCGTGGCCTCGGCCAGGGCGGCATAGGCCTTCCCGGCAAAGGCGGGCGTGGCAAAACCGCGGAGCAGGTGCACGCCGATGCGAAAATGCGCCTCTCGGTGCCAGCGGCGCAGATGGTTGAGCCGGTCCTCAAACCCGTCGGGCATATCGGGCACGGTAAACGTCTCGGGCAGCATGGCCAGGAAGTCACCTGCAATGACCGCGTCCAAGACGCCCGCATTCGCCGAAAGGTAGCGCGCCAGGTCGGGCGCGGTGGCGCAGATATCTGCCAGCAGGGCGACCAGTTTCGGATTGGCCTCGAAGAGTGAAAATATCTGAACACCCGCCGGCAAACCGGCCAGGAAACCATCAAAGGCGGTCAGCGCCTCGGCCGGGCGCAGGGCGCGCGACAGCGCGGCCAGAAGTTGCGGGCGTAGGCGTGCAAAGATCGCCCTCGCCCTATCGGAGCGCAGGGCCGGATAGGTCGTCCAACGGTCCATCAGGGCGTCCGCCCCTTCGATCTGAGCCGTGGGCGGCTGCGCATCCCCGCGCTCAGACAAGGGTCTGAAGGACGGATCGGCGATGGCCTCCACCCGTTCCAACCGGGCGCGGGTATCAGCGACGAAGGCATCCACATCGCCCTGCCCCATGAAACAGGCGATCCGCTCCAGACCCTCACGGTCTTTCGGCAATCGGTGGGTCTGCGCGTCCTGCACCATCTGCACGCGGTGTTCGAGGCTGCGCAGGTAGCAGTATTCATCGGCCAACACGTCGCGGTCGGTCGGGCCTAATTGCCCGCCATCGACCAGACGGTCGAGCCCGTCCAACGTGCCACGGACCCGAAGCGATGGGTTGCGCCCGCCTGCGATGATCTGCTGGGTTTGAGTCAGGAACTCGATTTCCCGAATGCCGCCTTGTCCCAGTTTGAGGTCATGGCCGGGCACATTCCACGCGTTATGGAGCCCCTTGTGGTCCCGAATGCGCCGCCGCATGTCCAGCGCTTCTTCGACAACGGCGAAGTCCAAGTGACGGCGCCAGACGAAGGGCGAAATCCGGTCCAGAAACCGCTCACCCGCGGCAATGTCCCCGGCGGCGGGCCGCGCCTTGATCCAGGCGGCACGTTCCCAGGTACGGCCCATGGCCTCATAATAACGCTCGGCCTGTTCCATCGACAGCACGATGGGCGTTGAACCTGGATCGGGCCGCAGGCGCAGGTCAGTGCGAAAGACATAGCCGTCGGCTGTAATGTCAGACATTTGAGCCATGGCCCGCCGCGCGGCTTTCAGCAGCACAGCCCGCGCAGCAGCGTAATCCCCTGGATCATAACGATGTTCGTCGAACAGAAGCACCAAGTCGATATCGCTGGAATAGTTCAATTCATGGGCGCCCATCTTGCCCATTGCCATGGCCACAAGGCCACCATCGCCTTCTACGGGCGGGCGGCCAAATTTCGTCAATCCAAATGTCAGGCATTTGGCGAGCGCTGCGTCAGCGAAGCGCGTGAGCCAGGCGGTGGCCTCCATCACGGGCCAAACGCCGCCCGTTTCGCACAGCGCAATCAGCAGGGCCGCGCGGTGTTTCGCGCGCCGAAGTGCCGGACCGGGCTCCCCTTCCAAGGCGGCGATCTCGGTCAAGATCGCCTCCATGCTGCTCTCTGGCTCTTCATGCCAAGCCTCCTCAAGCCAGGCCCTTTCGGCGGCGATCAGCTTCGCAAGGTACGGGGAGCAACCAGCAACACCACGCACGAGATCCCGCGCCTCGGCCGGGGGTGCGAGGGCTTCGACGGCATCCGCCCCTGCATCGGGATCAAAGGGCAACGGATGTTTCGTTATGCGCTGGATCAGCATGGCGCGATCTGGCCCCTTGGCAACCGAGGCGTCAACGGGCAGACGGGCCTCTATGAGCAAAAGTCTACGCCGCGTTGCAAGCGCCCTTTCGGATGCTGGGCTGGATATCACACCGACAGAGATGCCGGGCGAAACCCGCACTGCCGCGCAAGCTGCGGAGGCGGTCGGCTGTCAGATCGACCAGATTGCGAAATCGATCCTGTTCGGCTGCGGGGACGGCTGCGCGCTGTTTCTGACGGCAGGTGGCAACCAAGTAGATGCCGCGAAAGCCAGCGCCCTGGCCGGGGCCGCGTTGACGCGGGCCGATGCAGATACCGTCCGGCGGATCACCGGTTTTGCGATCGGCGGCGTAAGCCCCGTGGGCCACAAGACGCCCAGCCCCATCTGGATCGATCACCGCCTGATGGAATTCGACGTCGTTTGGGCAGCCGCGGGCACGCCGCGCCACGTTTTTCCCATCAAGCCCAGCGACTTGCAGCGCATCACCGGTGCAGAGCCCGCCGACTTCGTCTGAACGCGCTCAGGCGAACAGCTCGTGGCAAAGCTCCAACGCTTCGACGAGCACGTCCACCTCGGCTTCAGTATTATAGACCGCGAAACTGGCCCGGCACGTGGCGGTGACGCCCATATGCTCCATCAGCGGCTGGGCGCAATGGTGGCCTGCGCGCACGGCCACGCCCTTTTTATCGAGCACGGTGGAGATATCATGGGCATGGGCGGCCCCTTCCAGCGTGAAACTGAAGATGGCAGCCTTATCGGCTGATTTTCCCTGAACGTTCAGCCAGTTGAGCCCATCAAGCCGCGTGCGGGCATAGTCGCGCAGACCGGCTTCATAGCTGGCGATATTTTCCATACCCAGATCCATCATCCACTCAAGCGCGGCGCCCAAGCCGATCGTCTGAACGATACCCGGCGTGCCCGCTTCGAACTTCATGGGCGGGTCATTCCAAATGACCGTGTCGCGATGCACCTCGCGGATCATGTCGCCGCCGCCCATGAAGGGGCGCATTTCTGCCAACCGCTCGGGCCGGATGAAGATCGCGCCAGACCCGCTTGGGCCATATAGCTTGTGGCCCGTGACAGCATAGAAATCACAGCCAAGATCGGCGACATTCACCGGCATGTGAACCGCTGCTTGGGACCCATCGACAACGACGGGGATGCCTTTGGCACGAGCACCGTCACAAATCGATTTCACATCAACAACACTTCCCAAAACATTGGAAAGGTGGGTGATCGCGATCAGCTTGGTGCGATCCGTCACCGCATCCAGCACGACTTGCGGGTCCAAGTCTCCGTTCACATCAGGCTCAACCCAGATAAGCTTCACACCCTGCCGTTCACGCAGGAAGTGCCAGGGGACGATATTTGCGTGGTGTTCCATCACGGAGAGGATGATTTCGTCGCCCGCCTGCAGACGCGGCGCGGCCCAGCCGTAGCTCACCAAGTTCATGGCCTCGGTCGTGCCAGAGGTGAAGACGATCTGATCTTCGCTTGGCGCGTTCAGAAAGCGCGCGATGGTGCCACGGACCGCCTCATAGTTTTCCGTCGAAATCGTGGAAAGGGTATGCAAGCCCCTATGGACGTTGGAATATTCCTCACCATAAGCGCGTTGGATCGTGTCGAGCACCACTTGGGGTTTCTGCGCACTCGCGCCATTGTCGAGGTAGACAAGCGGCTTGCCATTCACCTGACGCGACAAGATCGGAAACTGCGCGCGGATGGCGTCGATATCGATCATCTAGAGATCTCCCGAACGAGAAAACAGCCTTGATGGCGCAGGATGAGGGGCGCGAGAGCGCGGCGGGCCAGACATGCAATCGCAGTCTTTGGAAAGCAAGCCAGCCCATGATTATGCGGCGCATGGTCCCAGGCAAAAACCTTGGCCGTCCGCCACATGCCGGAGGCGGCGCCAAGACTGATACGGACATCAGAAGCAAAGTCTATCGGCGACAAATTGATCATGCCGGTCGTTCTGCCGCGTAGAGGGAGTTGCCCCATATCCAGATGAAGCCGCAGACGGTCAGGGTGCCGACAATAGATTCTGCCGGGCCGGGTCCCACGAAGCCAGATGTAAGGCCCAGCAACAGCAGCGCCGGTGTGACGGCTAGGAACGACCAAAAAAGCGCGACCCGCTGGCTTAGCCCATCGCCATGGCCACCAAGCAGCTTGGCTACAATGCGGACCAAGAAGGCGATGGAATACATGACCAGTGGGACGACAAAAATCCAGCCCATCAACGCGCCCGAGATGAGCGCGTCGAACTTCGCATCCGCCAAGTCCCCGGTGACAAGGCCCGCTTCACCCGCCTCTTGCAGTAAGCGGGCGTCGAATTCAGGATCAACTTCGCGGGCCCGTCGCACGGTTGCTGGCATCTGAGACACGAAGCCCAGGACAGAGGCCGCGGCCAGATAAGTGAAGGCCACGCGGTCATCCGGGCCCCGCGCCAACAGGTCCGCCATGACGGTCTGCGGGCGCAGCCAGGCCCGCGGAATGTCCCGCGTCACCGACATCAATGGTGTCGGAGCCAGTCCGCCAGACGGTCGGAGACATGTTCGCGCAAGGCATCGTCCCCAATCTCTTCAAGGGCTTCCGCCAGGAAGCTCAGCACCAGAAGGTCCGTCGCATCTTTTTGTGGCACCCCGCGAGAGCGCAGATAGAACAGCGCCGTCTCATCAATGGCCCCGGTGGTGGAGCCGTGGGAACAGGCCACGTCGTCGGCATAGATTTCCAACTCGGGCTTCGCCAGGAACACGCTGTCATCGTCCAAAAGCAACGACTGGCTGATCTGGTAGCCATCCGTTTTCTGGGCGCCGTCTTTCACCAGGATTTTGCCCTGGAACACACCGGTCGCCCCGTCCCGCAGGACCTTTTTGAAGACCTGGCGACTTTCGCAATCTTCTGCGTCATGGGTGACCCAAACGGTATCATCGTGGTGAAAATCACCCTTGCCAAAAGCGGCACAGGCAATGTGCGCTGCACCTTCATCCCCCAGAAGTTCGATGACGGCTTCGTTCCGCGTGAGTTCGCCATTGGCCGAAAGGGTGAAGGATTTCAGCAAACTAGACGCGCCCATTCTGGCAAACAGATGAGTGTTCACATGGCGGCCATGGTCGGGGCCCTGGATGCGAAAGTGATGGCAAATACCACCATCTGCGACATCGATTTCGGTCACGGTGTTGGCGCGCGCGCCAGCTGTGCCCGATTTCAAAATGGTTACCTCGGCACCGCTTTCCACACGCACCACGTGGTGATGCAGCGGGTCGCCCGTGCCGGTGGTGCGGATGTGAACTGGCTTTGCGACTGGGCCGGTGGCCCGGATCACCAGGCCATCGGCAGCAAAGGCCGTGTTCAGCATGGCAAGCGGGCGCGCCACGGGGCGTGAGCCTGCAGCTTCCAGCACGCCGTAAAGGTCCCGGGCCCAATGAATATCGGCTTCCCCGGCTTGGGCCAGGGTCGAGATTTCCAACCCGTCGGGCAACGTGTCGGGCAAGGTGATCCCGGCTGCGTCGATGGTCACGGTGATCGTGTCGATCCCCTCCCATGGGTCGCCATCGCTTGTCGGCGTGCTGATCGCGGGGCTGGGCGCCACAAGTGCCGTGGGGTCAGTGTAACGCCAGTATTCGTCACGGCGTCCGGGCATGCCGACGGCTTTTAGACGCGCCAACGCATCCTCACGGGCGCGGCCCAGCCAGCCCCCGCCCGCCGGTACGGTCAACGTGGCCAACCGGTCTTCGGTCGCCGTCATTTTGGCTTCGGCCACCATTACGCCACCTCGCCCAGCAGGTCGCCATAGCCGTTGCGTTCCACTTCCAGCGCCAGTTCGGGGCCGCCGGTTTTGACGATGCGTCCACCGGCCATGATGTGGACGACATCGGGTTTGATATGGTCCAGAAGCCGCTGATAATGCGTGATCACCAGGAAGGCCCGCCCCGCATCGCGCAGCGCGTTCACCCCTTCGGAGACCAGCTTCATCGCATCCACATCAAGCCCGGAATCGGTCTCATCCAAGATGCACATCTTGGGCTCCAGCATGGCCATTTGCAGGATTTCGTTGCGCTTCTTTTCGCCGCCCGAAAAGCCCACATTGACGGGCCGTTTGAGCATATCGGCGTCAATCTTGAGCATCTTGGCCTTTTCGCGGATGACTTTCAGAAAATCCCCTGCGCTGATCTCAGCCTCACCCCGGGCCTTGCGCTGCGCGTTCACGGCGGTGCGCAGGAACGTCATGTTGCCCACGCCAGGGATTTCGACCGGATATTGGAACGCCAGAAAAAGGCCTGCGGCGGCGCGCTCTTCTGGCTCCATCTCAAGGATGTCTTCGCCTTCCAAAGTGGCGGCACCATCGGTCACCTCATAGCCGTCGCGGCCCGACATCACGTAGCTGAGCGTGGATTTACCCGACCCGTTCGGCCCCATGATCGCGTGGACCTTGCCTGCTTCCACCGTCAGATCGACGCCTTTGAGGATCTGCTTGTCCTCATCTTCCAGCTTCACATGGAGGTTCTTGATCTCAAGCATTTCTCTTTTCCTCTCAGCGCTTTGTCGCGCGACGTTTATCCTCGAACCGCACCAATTCGCCGCGCCCGCGCGCTGCGGCCAGACGCCGATCCGTTTCTTTCCTGCGGTAGGCATCGGTTTCATCCGAAACCTCGGTTCGGCACCGCGCCTCGGCCCGTTCCAACCCGTTGAGCGCGGCAGCAAATACAAGTGGGCCCAACAGAGTGCCCACTTTCGCAAGCGGGTATCCGTCAGAGGCGAACAACACGTCCAAGACCCCACCCCCAAATGCCCCGACCACCATCGCGGGAAGCAGCAGATGAAACCCGATGCGCGGCAAGGCGCGGATAACCTCCCAAGGGTGCGGAATGCGAATATCCTTCATACCGGCGCGGCCCACCCGTCCTGTCTGCTTCAGCCTTCGACAGTCACGGCCGTGCCAGAGGCCGAGACCATTAACATGTTGTTGATGACCTCATAGTCCAGATCGACGCCCACGACGGCATTGCCACCCACCTCGCGCGCGCGGTCTTCAAGTTCCCGCATGGCGGTGGAGCGGGCCTTGTTGAGCGACTTTTCATAGGCGCCCGAACGGCCACCGATGATGTCCGTGATCCCGGCAAAGATGTCGCGAAAGACATTGGCGCCCATGATGGCCTCGCCGGCAACGACTCCGTGATAGGCGGTGATGCGGCGGCCTTCGATACTGGGGGTGGTGGTGCAGATCATGGCAATTCAATCCCAATACGTTCGGTTACCTTCTGTTTGCCAAGCGCGACCGCGATCTGAGCGCGCTTATCAATCGTCTGCATCCCTGCCCTACCCGCAATTGCCTTCGTCCGGTTCCAGGTCGTGCCGTTACGGATGGTCTGAATGAAGTCATGCTCGGAACTTGTGATGCGGGCATAATGACCAGCGCGAGCCACGTAGACCACTAAGCCCGCATCAACGGCCAGCATACAATGGTAGGTTTTCTTCCTTTCTTCGGAGGACGCATCGTCTGTGTGGCCATCGGGATCAAAGAGATAATCCTCTGCGGCCTCCATCTCGAATAAAAGCTCTCGCAGGTAGTCATCGTCGCGCTTCATATTAGCCGACGCTCCCCTCCAGCGAAATCGCCACCAACTGCTGCGCCTCCATGGCGAACTCCATGGGCAGGGCTTGCAGAACTTCCTTGCAGAACCCGTTAACGACAAGGGCGACGGCCTCCTCCTCATCCATCCCGCGGGAGCGGCAGTAGAACAACTGGTCGTCATCCACCTTGGACGTCGTCGCCTCATGCTCGACGCGGGACGAGTTGTTTTTAACCTCGATGTAAGGGACGGTATGCGCCCCGCAGGTCGACCCGATCAGGAGGGAGTCGCACTGCGTGTAGTTGCGGCTTTCTTTCGCCTTTGGGTGCATCGACACGAGCCCGCGATAGGTGTTCTGCGCATGGCCCGCGCTGATCCCCTTGGAGACGATCCGCGACCGGGTATTCTTGCCCAGATGCACCATCTTGGTGCCCGTATCGGCCTGCTGGTAATTGTTGGCGATGGCGATGGAATAGAATTCGCCCACGCTGTCATCGCCACGCAGGATGCAGGACGGGTATTTCCACGTCACGGCCGAGCCGGTTTCCACCTGCGTCCACATCACCTTCGACCGTGCGCCGCGGCAATCGGCCCGCTTGGTCACGAAGTTGTAGATACCACCCTTGCCGTGTTCGTCGCCCGGATACCAGTTCTGTACCGTGGAATACTTGATCTCCGCATCGTCGAGCGCAACCAGTTCCACCACGGCGGCATGAAGCTGCGCGATGTCGCGCTGCGGCGCCGTGCAGCCTTCCAGGTAAGACACGTAGGAGCCTTCGTCGGCGATGATCAGCGTGCGTTCGAACTGGCCGGTATTCTCTGCGTTGATGCGGAAATAGGTCGACAGCTCCATCGGGCATTTCACACCCTTGGGGATGTAGACGAAGGACCCGTCCGAAAAGACCGCCGAGTTGAGCGTGGCGTAGTAGTTATCCGATTGCGGCACGACGGAGCCCAGATACTTCTTCACTAACTCGGGGTGATCCTTGATCGCCTCCGAGATGGAACAGAAGATCACCCCCGCCTTGGCCAGTTCTTCCTTGAACGTCGTCCCGACAGATACAGAGTCGAAGACGGCATCGACGGCCACCTTACGATCTTCCGGGCCGGGTTCCACACCCGCCAGAAGCGCCTGTTCTTTCAGCGGGATACCCAGCTTGTTGTAGGTCTCCAGCAGCTTCGGATCGACCTCATCCAGCGACTTTGGCTTTTCCGTCATCGAGGCCGGGCGCGCATAATAATACTGGTCCTGGAAGTCGATTTCCGGGTAATCGACCATGGCCCATTTCGGCTCTTCCAACTGGACCCAGCGCCGATAGGCCTGCAGCCGCCACTCAAGCATCCATTCCGGTTCTTCGTTCTTTTCCGATATCAGGCGGACGATATCCTCGGACAGCCCCTTGGGGGCATATTCCATCTCGATTTCGGTTTCCCAGCCGTGCTTGTAGGTTCCCGACAGGGCTTTGACCTGTTCGACGGTCTCCGCGTCCACGCCGTCCTTCACCTGGATGTCATCCAAAGCCGTCATGTCCGTCTCCTGTCTCTGAGCCGACGGAACGTGTCCACGAACCGCTCAAGCTGTTCTCTTGTCACGCCCGGCCCGAGGCTGACCCGGATCGCGCAATCGGCTTCACCCGGCCCGTAGCCCATCGCGCGAAGCACCGCGCTTTCGCGGACCTTCCCGGACGAACAGGCCGACCCCGCGCTGACCGCAAAGCCCGCCAGGTCCATCGCCATTACCTGGGTCTCACCCTTCCATCCGGGGGTGATCACGCAGGATGTGTTCGGTAACCGTCTTGATTCTTGTCCGACAAAAATAGTCGGACCAGCGACTTCCTCAAGACTTGTTTCTAGAAAAGTTCTAAATTCACCGATTTCGTCCCAAACACCCCGTTCCAGATCGGTATTCGCCGCCTCTGCCGCGGCCCCGAAGCCAGCGATCCCGATTATGTTCTCGGTCCCCGACCGCCGGCCCATCTCCTGACCACCGCCTTTGATCTGAGATACGACGTCCAGGCCCCGTCGGATCACCAAAGCCCCGATGCCCTTGGGCCCGCCCAGCTTGTGGGCCGAGACCAGCGCCATCTCCACGCCGCTCCAATCGAAGGCCAAGGGAACCTTTCCAAAGGACTGAGTCATGTCGCTGACGGCCAGACCTTCGGGCAAACTCTGCATCACGCCCGTTTCGGAATTGGCCAATTGCAAGACACTCTGCCCCGGCGCGTCCACATTGACCTGGCCCGCATGGTCCACCGCCAGGGCCCCATCGCCCCAGGCGGCCACGGCCTCATGCTCCACCGGCGCCGAATGCAGGCCGCGCCCCGCCATGGCGAGCGCGGCGGCTTCCGTTGCCCCCGACACGAAGACCACATCGGCCGCTTCGGCCCCCAAGGCCCGTGCCACTTGGCCCCGCGCCCGCTCCACCAAACCCTTGGCCACCCGCCCTTCCCCATGGACAGAGGATGGATTTCCCACCACATCCATGGCCGCGACCATGGCGTCCCGCGCCTCCGGTCGTAGCGGCGCCGTCGCGTTCCAATCCAGATAGACGCGCTCCATCTCGGGCCCTCATCTTGCCAAAAGTACCTCGGGGAGTCGGCCTTGGCCGACGGGGGCAGCGGCCCTATTCGTCCACCACCTCGAAAAGCGAGGGCACAGCAGGACAGGGCGTCAATTCGTTCTGCACGACATCCGACAACCGCGTCTGATGCAGGAACACGTAGACATTGGCCGAAAGCGATTCCCACAGACGGTTCGTCATGGACTGCGCCCGGCTACCCGACACTGCGCCCTTGGCCCCGGCACCCGTTTCCATCGCGGAAACAGTCTCATCTACCGCCTCCAAAATATCTGACACCCGGATCTCAGACGCTGACCGGGCAAGGCGATACCCGCCCCCTGGGCCGCGCACGGAATGGACCAATTCGGCCCGGCGCAGCTTGACGAAAAGCTGTTCCAGATAGGGCAGCGAAATATCCTGCCGTTTCGAGATCTCGCCCAGCGATGACAGCGCCCCATTGGGCTGCATGGCCAGGTCGGCCAACGCCACCATGGCGTAGCGGCCCTTGGTGCTCAGCTTCATCGCCCTGCCTCCGTTGACCTTGGCGCGGGGGGCGCATAACTCTCCCGCACCCGCGAGCCCGGCAGATAGCCGCCCGCGCGATACCGCGTCAATGCAGGAGCGACCATGCCCGAAGTGATCTTCCCCGGACCCGAGGGCCGCCTCGAAGGCCGCTATCACCCGCAGAAGGTCAAGGATGCCCCGATCGCGATCATCCTGCACCCCCATCCGCAATTCGGCGGGACCATGAACAACCGCGTGGTCTATAACCTGCATTACGCCTTTATGGACCTCGGCTTCACCGTCTTGCGCTTCAACTTCCGCGGTGTGGGCCGCAGCCAGGGCGAATACGACCAGGGTATCGGTGAACTCAGCGATGCCGCTTCGGCACTCGATTACCTGCAAAGCATGAACCCCAATTCCAAGCATTGCTGGGTGGCGGGCTTTTCCTTTGGCGCCTGGATCGGGATGCAGCTTCTGATGCGGCGGCCCGAAATCACCGGCTTCATCTCCGTCTCGCCGCCTGCGGACCGCTACGATTTCAGCTTTCTGGCGCCCTGCCCGTCTTCGGGCCTTATCATCAACGGCGCCGCCGATCGCGTGGCGCCACCCGCCGATACGACGACACTGGTCAACAAGCTGCATGAGCAGAAGGGCATCACGATCACCCATGAAGAAGTCGAAGGCGCGGGCCACTTCTTCGAAGACCCCCATATGGACCCGATGATCGACAGCGTGAAATCCTACGTCTCTCGCCGCCTGACCGAGACCACCCGCTGACATCCACGCCTCCGATGCGACGGGCCTCGCCGCGTTTCTCACTTTCCCGGTGCACAGATTGGGAAAGATGACCTGACCTGTCGCGGTGCTTGTCGCGGCGATCCTCTTGCGTAGCGCACAGGAACGCGGTTGAACGCCCCTGCCCCCGCGCGCCCCGAACGGAGACACCCATGGCCCTCGCAGACGACCTCGCCAATCAGCTTGCCGCCGACGTGATCCGCCATGTCGATGCCACGGGCGACGAGGACATCATTACCGCGATGGCCCGCGCCCTCGGAGACCAGTCGCAGACTTTGCAGGAAGCCTTCGTGACCTCCGTCCGGGTGCAACGCGCCGCACAACGTGCTGCGGAAATGCTGGCCGCCCGGCGCGAGGAAATGGACCTTCCGCCCCTCGAAAGCGAGGCACCAACCGGCGCGGCCCCGATGGCGCGGCCCCTTCCTGCCGCGACGCCATCCCGTCCCCGGCCCCGTCCGGCCGCAACCAAGAAAGACGTGGAAGCGAAGACCACAGAAGAGCCGCCCGAAGAAAAGAAAGACGAACCCGCCGCCAAAGGGCCCTGGGACTTGGACCTTGACGACCTATGAGCATGGCAGACCTGGATGCGCGCATGGCCTTCCTGATGGAAGCCGACCGCCTGAAATCGGTTGTCCGCGCCACGCGGCTGACGGATGAATCGCGCCATGAAAACAGCGCCGAGCATAGCTGGCACCTGACGCTCTTCGCGTTGACCCTGGCGCCCCATGCTCCACCCGGGGTGGACCGCGATCGCGTCATCCGTATGCTCATCCTTCACGATCTGGTGGAAATCGACGCGGGCGACACGCCGATCTTCGGCGAAGCGGGCGCGCAAGCAACCGATGAGCAGGCTGCCGCTGACCGTATCTTCGGCCTACTACCGCCAGACCAGGCCGCGGAATTCCGCGGCCTTTGGGATGAGTTCGAAGCCGCCGAGACACCAGATGCGCGCTTCGCCAAATCCTTGGACCGCTTCCAACCGCCAAATCTGAACCTTGCCAATGGCGGCGGGTCGTGGCGCGATTTCAATGTCGGCGAAGATGATGTGCGCGCCCGCGTCGGCACAAAGATCAACCACGGCGCCCCCGCGCTCTGGTCCTGGCTATCGCCCCGGATCTCCGCCTTCTTCAACCGCTGATCGGGCGCCGTTGACCCCAGGCAAACGAATCAAACTGTGCGCTCGGATCAACATGTCGGTATGCGACGGCATACCACTGGCCCCTGATCCCGGAATGCGTTAGGAGAGCGGCGCAACGACCAACCGTTCAGAGGCCCCCATGACCAAGATCAAGGTAGAAAACCCCGTCGTCGAACTCGACGGGGATGAGATGACCCGCATCATCTGGCAGTTCATCAAAGACAAGCTGGTTCTGCCCTATCTCGATATCGACCTGCTTTACTACGATCTGGGGATCGAAGCGCGCGACGAAACCAACGACCAGATCACCATCGACGCCGCCGAGAAGATCAAAGAAGTTGGAGTCGGCGTAAAATGCGCGACCATCACGCCCGACGAAGGCCGGGTAGAAGAATTTGGCCTCAAGAAGATGTGGCGGTCGCCCAACGGCACGATCCGCAACATCCTGGGCGGCGTGGTCTTCCGCGAGCCGATCATCTGCTCCAACGTGCCACGCCTCGTGCCTGGCTGGACGCAGCCGATCGTCATCGGCCGCCACGCCTTCGGAGACCAATACCGCGCCACGGACATGAAATTCCCCGGGCCGGGCAAGCTTTCCATGAAATTCGAAGGCGTCGATGGCACTGTGATCGAGGAGGAGGTCTTCGATGCCCCCGCCTCGGGCATCTATATGGGCATGTACAACCTGGACCAGTCGATCATCGATTTTGCGCGGGCCTCGTTCAACTACGGCCTCAAGCGCAAATACCCCGTCTATCTGTCGACCAAGAATACCATACTCAAGCAGTATGATGGCCAGTTCATGATCCTGTTCCAAAAGGTGTTTGACGAGGAATTCGCCGACAAGTTCAAGGAAGCGGGTATCACCTATGAACACCGGCTGATCGACGACATGGTTGCGGCTGCGATGAAGTGGTCCGGCGGCTATGTCTGGGCGTGCAAGAACTATGACGGCGACGTGCAATCGGACACTGTGGCCCAAGGTTTTGGGTCGCTCGGCTTGATGACGTCCCAGCTGATGACGCCTGACGGCAAGATCGTGGAGGCCGAAGCCGCCCATGGCACCGTCACGCGCCACTACCGTCAGCACCAAGCGGGTAAGGAAACATCGACCAACTCTATCGCGTCGATCTTTGCCTGGACGGGCGGGCTAAAGCACCGCGCCAAGCTTGACGACAACGCACAATTGAAGAGCTTCGCGGAAACCCTTGAAAAGGTTATCGTGGATACCGTGGAAAGTGGGCATATGACCAAGGATCTGGCTTTGTTGGTCGGCCCCGATCAGAAGTGGCTGACGACCATGGGGTTTCTGGAAAAGATCGACGAAAACCTCCAGGCCGCGCTCTGACGCTTATCCGGCAGCCGTCTTGGCTGCCGGACGAAAGCGAGGGGGCCAGCCCCCTCGCACTCCCCCGGAGTATTTTCGCCAGGATGAAAGGGCGACCTTTTCGGGGCGGCGCCCGCTAGACAGGTTACTCCGGTGCCATAGGTCCGCGATATGCCGCGCTCTACTGCAACCGACAATTCTCAGGAGCCACACCGCCGGTCCCCGCTGCTTCACTCACCAGTAGAAGACGCCCAGGCCTTTTTGCTCGGGACAGCGCTTTGCGCGCTTGGGCGTACAGTTCCTAACGGCGGCCGGGCTGGTAACCGGGCAGACAGCCGGACTGGCTGTGCTGCTGTCTTATGTCACTGATTTTTCGTTCGGTGTCTGGTTCTTCGTGCTCAACTCGCCCTTCTATGTCCTCGGCTGGATGCGCATGGGCCCGCGTTTCGTCGTCAAAACAGTGATCGCCGTCTCGCTCGTATCCGTCATGAGCGCAGCCATTCCCCGCTTCATTCAATTCAACTGTTTGGACCCCTGGGCGGCATCCGCCCTGGCGGGCGCTGTGATTGGTATGGGGCTCATTGTAGTCTTTCGCCACGGCGCGTCGCTTGGTGGGATCGGCATTCTGGCACTCTGGATACAAGAACGCTTCGGGATCCAGGCAGGATGGGTTCAGCTGGCTTCGACGGCCTGCTGTTTGCCCTGGCCTTCGCCATCCTTGACACGTGGCTTGTTGCGGCGTCCTTGCTGGGGGCGGTGATTGTTAACTTAGTCATTGCGGTCAATCACCGCCGCGACCGCTATGTGGGGCTTTGATGCATTGGTTCTTTCTTGTTCTCGCCATCGCCGCCGAAACTGTCGGGACATCGGCGTTGAAGGCGTCGGATGGGTTTACCCGTCTGAGCCCTTCGATCCTGACGGCCGTGGCCTACGCGGTCTCTTTCTACCTTCTCGCGCAGGTCCTAAAAGTGGTTCCAGTCGGCATCGCCTACGCCATCTGGTCAGGCCTCGGGATCGTGATGATCGCGCTTATCGGTTGGATGGTCTTTGGTCAGAAATTGGACGCGCCAGCGCTGCTGGGCCTTGGCCTCATCATCGCCGGCATTCTTGTCATGCAGCTTTTTTCAAACACGACAGGGCATTAGCGGGCGACGTTCTCACGCCTTCGCCAAGACCTTGCTGACCGCCTCAAGGGCTGCATCCGCTTGCGCGATATCTGCGCCCCCGCCTTGCGCCATCTCAGGGCGTCCTCCGCCACCGCGGCCGCCAAGTGCCTCGACAGCCGCCTTGACCAGATCCACGGCCGACACTTTCTCGGCCAGATCCTTCGTAACCCCAGCCGCGACCGCAGGTTTTGCGCCAGTATCTGCAATAAGCACCACGATGCCGGAGCCGAGACCCTGCTTTTGCGCATCAATCATCGGACCCAGATCTTTGCCTGAGACACCAGAAATCACTTGAAGAACGGCTTTCATGCCATTGATTTCACGTGCCTCGGCGTCTTCTGACATCGCTGCGTCGCGCCGGAGTTGAGCAATCTCGGCCTGCATCTTCTTGCGCTCATCCATGAGTGCCTTGACACGATCTGGTACTTCATCCGCTTGAGCTTTGAACAGGTTGGCAAGCTCCGCCACGCGATGGTCTTGGGCCCGCAGGTAATCCATCGCGGCCTGCCCGGTAAGGGCCTCGATCCGGCGCACACCGGCGCTTGAAGCTTGATCGCCCAGCGTCACGAACGCGCCGATTTCCCCGGTCCGCGTCACATGGGTGCCGCCGCAAAGTTCGATGGAGTACGTCTCCCCGTCGCTCCCCTTGCCGGATCCATCCTGCGCGCCCATCGACACAACTCGGACCTCGTCGCCGTACTTCTCGCCAAACAAGGCCTGGGCGCCCAGTTCCCTTGCCGCGTCCGGTTCCATGATCCGCGTCGTCACTTCTGAATTCTGTCGGATGAAGGCGTTCACCTCCGCCTCGATCTGGTCCAACTGGTCTAGCGTCACCGCCTGTCCATGGGAGAAATCGAACCGAAGCCGATCATGCGCGTTGAGCGAGCCGCGCTGCGCAACGTGGTCACCGAGCGCACGACGAAGTGCCTCATGCAATAGATGCGTGGCGGAGTGGTTTGCACGAATTGCGCTGCGTCGCCCGTGATCCACTTCAAGTTCAGCGGCTTGGCCGGGCTTTACTTCGCCCTCCTCTACCACTGCCACATGCATGAAGACGCCCGCCGACTTGCGTGTGTCGGTGACCTGCGCCCGGCCCGTTTCTGTCCGGATCACACCAGTATCGCCCACTTGGCCCCCGGCTTCAGCATAGAAGGGCGTCTGGTTCACCACCACAGACACGGCCTCACCGGCTTTCGCGGTATCCAGCGCCGCCCCGTCCCGGACGAGCGCCAAGACTTGGCCTTCGGCGAATTCGGTGTCGTAGCCCAGAAACTCAGTGGACCCGTGCTCTTCCGCCAGGTCAAACCAGATGGCGGCATCGGCCTGTTCGCCCGAACCGGCCCAAGCCGCGCGCGCCCGCGCCCTCTGCTCAGCCATTGCGGCATCGAACCCTTCCGTATCGACCGCCAAGCCTTTTTCGCGAAGCGCATCTTGCGTCAGGTCCAACGGAAATCCGTAGGTGTCATAGAGCTTGAAGGCTGCTGCGCCGCCCAACACGCCCTGTTCGGGCAGCTTGCTGACTTCATCTTCCAGAAGCCGGAGACCACGGTCCAGCGTCTTGCGAAAACGGTCCTCTTCGCCCCGAAGTGTTTCCTCGATCAATGACTTAGCGCGCACCAATTCGGGATAGTGGTCGCCCATCTCACGCACCAGCGTCGATACGAGACGATGCATCACCGGATCTTTCGCACCTGCCTGATGCCCATGTCGCATAGCCCGTCGCATGATACGCCGCAGGACATAGCCGCGACCCTCATTGGACGGCATCACGCCATCAGCGATCAGAAACGAGGTGGAACGAAGGTGATCGGCCATCACGCGATGATGGACGTTTTCGGGCCCATCCGGGTCGGTGGACGTCGCGTTTGCCGAGGCCTCGATCAACGCACGCATCAAGTCCGTGTCGTAATTGTCGTGCTTGCCTTGCAGCAGCGCGCCAATCCGTTCCAGCCCCATGCCGGTATCGATACTCTGCATTTCCAAGGGCGTCAGCGTTCCATCGGCAAACTGCTCGTTCTGCATGAAAACGAGGTTCCAGATCTCGATGAATCGATCGCCATCCTCATCGGGGCTGCCGGGCGGCCCACCTGGGATATGGCCGCCGTGATCGTAGAAGATCTCGGTGCAGGGCCCGCAGGGTCCCGTGGGGCCCATGCGCCAGAAGTTGTCGTCGGACGCAATGCGAATGATGCGCTCATCGGGCAGACCAGCGACGCGCTTCCAGATATCGGCCGCTTCGTCATCGGTATGGTAGATCGTCACGAGCAGACGGCCCGGGTCGATCCCGAATTCCTTGGTGATCAACTCCCATGCGAAGTGGATGGCGTCGTCCTTGAAGTAGTCTCCAAAGCTGAAATTTCCCAGCATTTCGAAGAAAGTATGGTGGCGCGCCGTGTAACCTACATTGTCCAAATCGTTGTGTTTTCCGCCTGCGCGGACGCATTTCTGACTGGTCGTGGCCCGCTGGTAATCGCGGTGTTCGACGCCGGTAAAGACGTTCTTGAACTGAACCATGCCGGAGTTGGTGAACATCAAAGTCGGATCGTTGCGCGGCACCAGAGGGGAGCTATCAACGACCGCGTGCCCGTTCTTCGCAAAGTAGTCGAGAAACGTGGTGCGGATATCGTTCAGACTGGCCATTGTAATCCCTCCGGGTCGGTGCGAGCGACTACCTATAGCGGTTTTCGAAGAAGCTGAATCAGAATCTCCGAGAACTGCCCCGACTTCGCGTTGATGTGGCTGCGTTTCTCAGAAAGCGAAAGGCGCTGATCTTCTGCGACAGCGCTTTAGACCCATGCTTATCAGCCAACAAGCGAAAGGGGCCGCCCCGTCGGACGACCCCTTCCGAGATATTCTCTCCAATCCGGCGTCCCGAATGGCGGGGACTTTACGGCCGCGTCCCTGACGGCGACCGAGTTCATTCGTCGAGAATGTCGTCCTTGTCGACATCGCTCATCTGGAAATCAAGCCCGTGGGCGGCCCGGATCTTATCCTCGATTTCCAGCGCAATGTTCTGATTATCTTTCAGAAACTGCTTTGAGTTCTCACGCCCCTGACCGATGCGTTCATCCCCGTACGAGAACCAGGCACCTGATTTTTCAACCACGCCAGCCTTCACGCCAAGGTCCAACAACTCGCCCATCTTTGAGATGCCTTCGCCATACATGATGTCGAACTCGACCTGTTTGAACGGCGGCGCGACCTTGTTCTTCACGACCTTCACGCGGGTGGTGTTCCCGACGACTTCGTCGCGATCCTTGATCGCACCGATACGGCGGATATCTAGGCGTACCGAGGAATAGAACTTGAGTGCGTTCCCGCCCGTCGTCGTTTCAGGCGAGCCGAACATCACGCCGATCTTCATCCTGATCTGGTTGATGAAGATAACCATGCAGTTGGATCGACTGATCGAACCGGTCAGTTTCCGCATGGCCTGGCTCATTAGACGTGCATGGACACCGACCGAGCTGTCGCCCATGTCGCCTTCCAGTTCAGACTTCGGCGTGAGCGCGGCCACCGAGTCCACGACAACCATGCTCACGGCGCCGGACCGCACCAGTGTATCCGTGATTTCCAATGCCTGCTCGCCGGTATCGGGCTGAGAAATTAGCAATTCATCCAGGTCCACGCCAAGCTTGCGCGCATATTGTGGATCCAGCGCATGTTCAGCGTCGACGAAGGCACAGACGCCGCCCTTTTTTTGCTCCTCAGCTACCGCATGCAGCGTCAAAGTCGTCTTGCCCGAACTCTCTGGGCCGTAGATCTCGATGATCCGGCCTTTTGGCAAACCGCCGATGCCCAGAGCGATATCAAGGCCAAGGGACCCTGTGGATGTTGCTTCGATCTCTGGCAGCGCATTGTCGCCCCCCAGCTTCATGATCGAGCCTTTGCCAAACTGCCGCTCAATCTGCGCCAACGCGCTATCGAGGGCCTTTTGCTTGTCTGCGCTGTGTTTATCGCCCATGTCGAGTAGGTTCGCCGTTGCCATGATCTCG
This sequence comes from uncultured Jannaschia sp., assembly GCA_947494145.1. Classification (GTDB taxonomy): domain Bacteria; phylum Pseudomonadota; class Alphaproteobacteria; order Rhodobacterales; family Rhodobacteraceae; genus Jannaschia. The sequence continues at coordinate 137,965 of CANLTZ010000003.1, forward strand.
GCCCTTGTTGCATGCTGCCGCGAAAGCGACAATCGTGGTTTATGTTCTTGCCTTGTTCTATACTTACCTGGAACGTAAGTGGAACATAGTCAAGCCCCTGAGAAAGAGCGTAGGACGGGATTGGTAAACAAAGTCTTACCCATGGAGGGGACATGCTGATTTTTTGGAAGCAGCGGTTTGTCCTCTTGGCTGTACCGAAAACGGGCACAACGGCTATCGAGTCGGCCCTTGGACCGATGGCCGATGCGGCCATATCGAACCCTCCTGGCCTAAAGCACTGCAATGTTAAGAAATATAGGCGAGAGCTTTCCCCTTTCTTCGAACAGAAAGGGAGAAGGCCGCTCGAGCTCGTTGCCGTGATGCGCGAACCTACGGATTGGCTCGGAAGTTGGTACAGATATCGAACGCGGCCTGCCTTGAATGGTCAGCCCAATTCCACAGCACAGGTCGATTTCGAAGAGTTCGTGGAAAACTATCTAGCTGACCCGCAGCCGGATTTCGCCCGGGTCGGTTCGCAAGCCCACTTTTTGGAAGGTGGCGTCGATCACCTTTTTCGATATGGCGCGCGTGAAGCGTTGCTTCACTTCCTGGAAGATCGCTTCGGCAAAGCCATAACCCTGCCGCGGCTTAACGTGTCACCACCAGGAGATGTTCGGCTCAGTCGAACTCTGAAGGATCGTCTGAGACGGGAACGTGCGGCCGATTTCGACCTTTGGTCATCGCTTGCTTAAGACTATGCCAAGACTTTCTCGACCGTCCGGGTCAAGTCGTTCAGGGAGAACGGCTTCGGCAAGAAAACTGCATTTGGTACAGGTATCTTATGATCAGATAGAGTATCCTGCGTGTAGCCAGACATGAAGATGGTCCTAACGTCGGGGCGCACTTCCTGAGCCTGCCGCACCCAACTGGGCCCGTCGAGCCCTGGCATCATGACGTCAGTGACGAACAGATCAACCTCAAGGGACTTGTCCGAAAGCTCTTCGAGAGCCTCTTCGGCACTTCCAGCTTCGATCACTGAATAGCCGCGAAGACGCAGCGCACGCGATGCGAAGGCCCGAACAGGAGCTTCGTCTTCCACGAGAAGAACAACAGGACGATCCTTGTCACCCATCGCTTGACCGGCCTCATTCCCAAGCTGTTCCCGCTCTTGATCTTTCCGATCATCATTGGCGATTTCTGGAAATGACTGGGTCGACAGACCTTGCGCTTCGCGTGTCTCGACAGCCTCGCCTTTGTTTTCTTGAGGCAAAATTGGCTTAGAGGCTTCTTCTGTGGCTTTATCCGCACCGTCGAGCGCGACATTGGACTTCGAGACGGCCGCCAACGCGGCGCTAATGGCCTTCTCTGCGCCTTGGTCTGCAACTTCTTCCATGTCAGCTTCAGTGACTTCCGCTGTCTGACGCAAGCCCAGGTCCTTTTCTTGCGGATCTGCTATGTCAACATCCACTAGTTCCGCGTCTGGAATATCGGTCGCAAGACGCGCCGCCGGCTTTTCCAGTTCATGCGTGTTGGCGGGAATTTCCGGGAATTCCAGTATGGGAGGATGGTTGCCAACCGGTGTCGGCAGGCGATCCAGACCCGCAATTGCAGCATTTTCACCGACAGGCGCCATATCGCCGGAGGTATCCGCAGGAAAGTACAGACTGAATCGCGTCCCACGGCCAGGGGTACTATCGGCAAAAATATAACCACCTGACTGCTTTACGATCCCGTATGCCATGGACAACCCAAGGCCCGTGCCCTCGCCGGGTCGTTTTGTCGTAAAGAAAGGCTCGAAAATGCGTCCGAGATTGTCCGGCGATATGCCTTTGCCTTGATCTGTCACATCAACGACGACGAACTGGCCCGCGGGCACCGTGACCCGATCACGGGACATGGGGCGATCCAAGTAGCGGCATCGCGTCTCGATCAAAATCTCACCACCGTCAGGCATCGCATCGCGCGCGTTGACGACCAGATTCATGAGAACCTGCTCCAATTGTCGCCGATCCCCGCGGATCGGAAGGAGTGCAGGATCGTGCTCCAGCCGCAAGCGAACGCGTTCCCCGACCAGACGGTTGAGCAGATGGCCCAGATCTCCGAGCGTGTCGCGCAAGTCCACTTGCTGCATTTGAAGCGTTTGCTTACGCGAGAATGCCAGAAGTTGTCCCACAAGTGCAGCCGCGCGATTGGCGTTCTGAGTAATCTGGGTCAAATCGGCGAAGTCTTCATCGCCTTCCGCGTGGCGCAACAGAAGCAGATCGCAATGTCCCGAAATGGCCGTGAGCAGGTTGTTGAAGTCATGGGCGACGCCGCCTGCGAGTTGGCCAATCGCCTGCATCTTCTGGGACTGGACGAACTGCGCTTCCATCGTTTTCAGTTCGGTTGCGTCGCTTAGAACCGCCAGCAGACCGCCCTGACCTTGCTGGATCGGCCGCCCTAAAGTGATTTGGAGATACGTATCCGTTTCGGCATCGGTCAGACGGACAATTTCTGGCCGATAGAGCCCGCGCCCGGCAGCAGCTTCGCTTACCCATTCGCGGATGCCGCGGCCAAGCCCCTCGACCATGGCTGCAAGTTGCGTTTCGGTCCCAAAATCCACATTGGGCAAAAGGTCGCGTGCCAAGCGATTGGCAAAGACGACCCCGCCGTCCGTGTCGAGTTGGAGAAGTGCTACCGGCAGAGCGTCCAAGGCCACGCGGCCATCGGCTTCGTCATTGGCAGGCAGCACGAAAACCTCTTGACGACCATTAACCGGCTCGGAAACGACAACGCGCACCCGTTCCAGCCTATCCGGAGTCCGAATACGGTTAAGCGCGCCATTCTGAAGCGGCACATCCTCAAACAAGTCGCGCAGCCGCTTGGTGCGGCGCCCTACCATCGTGCGCAAAACTTCGTTCATATAAAGCACAGTGCCGGACGGCCCGAAGGTCAAGATAGGAAGACCAACACCATCAGCCGCGCGCTGGGGTCGATCAACAAGGTCTTCAAGACGCCAGAGAAACCCGCCAGGAATACGATGAACCGCCACCCGCACGTGGCCGCGGCGCGTGACAACATCTTCGCGCGCAGATGTCCGACCTTGCGCGGCCGAGCGCAGCCGATGCACGACAGCATCAGGGTTGGCGAAAAGCGGCTCTAACACATGGGTCATGGTGGCGCCGTCTTTGGCCCCGAAGCGATCCATCGCCGCGCGGTTCTGCGCGAAGACGGCACCGTCTTCATCGCAGCAGAAACCGGGCGCACTGTCATGTTCCAAGAAAGACATGACGATCGTCAGCCTGCGCCGCGCCAGGAAATTCGCCCCGAACGCCATAACGTGAAGTGCTACGAATATGGTGCCCAAAGCCACTGCTACGGTCACCAAAAGGGTCCGAGAACCTGCGGCCTGCGTCGCAAAAGACGTCGCCAGCGCACCTAATGCGATCAATAGGAAGACGGCCGATCCGGTCCGCAACCGTCGCAAGATAAAGGCGGTCTGGCTCAAAGGTAGGCCTCCCTTTCCCCCCGGCAGCGGGAGGGTGAACTGAGAATCATCCACCTTCTCTATCAACGGCATTCGTTAAGACCCCCTTAACGGCGAGCCTAGCACCAAGCCTCGCGCGCCCCTAGGCCTTGCGCAAAAGAGCAAGATAGAAGCCATCGCAGCCATCAAGCGGCGTGCAACGCCACTCGTGTTTCAGGGTTGCTTTGCGTCCTATTGCCGCTGAAACAACAGCACGGTTTTCAACGTCAAAGAGCGAACAGGTCATATAGGCGATCCAGCCGTCCGGGACCGTCAGATCAATGGCACGCTGCAGAATTTCGACCTGCACCGCATTTAATTCGCTCAACCTTTCAGGCGATAATCGCCAGCGCGCTTCGGGACTGCGTCGCCATGCGCCAGAGCCGGAACAAGGTACGTCCGCCACCACACCGTCAAAAGGCGCAGCATCCTCGGGCGCATTCGTTACACTTATTTCGACGCCCGCGCGGTCGGCCCGCGAAGCAAGGTCGCGCAACCGCCGGGGTGCGGCATCATGGGCCCATAGTTGCACAGACGCCCTTGCAGCAATGGCCAGGGATTTCCCCCCACCACCAGCGCAAAGGTCGAGAATGCGCGCGCCTTGCGCCAAAGGAAGCCGGTCCACAAGGGCCTGTGCCCCGGCATCTTGCAGCTCAAACAAGCCTGACAGATAATCGATATCAGTCGCCAGTCCGCGGGCCGCGCCTTCCAGCTTGATTGCCGAAGGCGAGGCCGGATGCGCCACCGCGTCAAGCCCGCGGCTGCGCAGGCGCTCCACCAGAGAATCGCGCTCAATCCGTGCCAGATTGGCCCGCAGGATAACGGGCGCACGGTCGCGAAGCGCGGCCAAGACCGGGCTCGCGTCCTCACCTAATGCTCCATCGAAATGGGCTAGCAACCAATCCGGCATGTCGCATACAACACCGCGGGGCGGCGTCCCGACTTCGGGCATAGCACCCAAGGGATCAGGGGCATGGCGCGCCCCGGTGAAGATATCCTCCGGTGCAATCCCCTGGTTCTGAAGCAACCCGGCCATCACCCGGCGCGCGTCCATATCAGAAGGCGGCACGTCTCCAAGCCCCCCGGCCCAGGCCGACGAGCGCAACCGCCGCAGCGCGTCAAATACGTGGTCGCGCACCGCCGCACGGTCCTTTGACCCCGCAAATCGGCTGCGCCGGGCCCATCGTGTCAATTCCCGTTCCGCCGGTGCGCCGGACAGCACGGGCGAGAGCACCTCAATGGCAGCTTGGACACGGGCGGCTGGGGTCATATCCGCCCCTTCGCCCACCGCCCCTATGTCGTCAAGCGCCCTGCTGGGCCGTTTTGACTGTCCGGCAGCCCGCTGGAATGGCAGATACGGGCAAATGCCCCGCACCCAGACAGAGGCCTGAAATGGACAGATCGAACCGGTTTCGCGACCTTCCCGACTACATCCTGAAGATCACGGAGGAGATCTGGGAAGGCCGCGGGCTGGCCGCGCTTCATCACTATTACGGCCGCGATATCCCAATGCGTTTCCCTTCGGGCCTCGTCACCGGGAACCAAAGCGTCATAGACGGCACCATGGCCACACTGGCCGAATTTCCCGACCGTATCCTGCTGGGCGAAGACGTGATCTGGTCCGAAGCCCCCCCTGGGCGCTTCCTGTCTTCGCATCGGATCGTCACCTCCGGCACTCATACTGGCCATGGCCAGTTCGGCCCACCCACGGGGCGGCGCTTTGAGGTGCGCACCATCGCCGATTGCGCCGCAAAGGACCACGTGATCGACGATGAATGGTTGATCCGCGATGTGGGCGGCATCGCACGGCAATTGGGATTTGAACCGCAAGACTTGGCCCGCACCCAGATCGTCAGCGAAGGCGGCCCGGACCATTGCGCCAAACCCTTCCACCCCGATCATGATGTGACCGGCCCCTATACCGGGCGCGGTAATGACCATGATATGGGTCAGCACCTGGCCGATATCCTGACCCGGCTGATGGAGAAGGACTTCACCGTCATCCGTCAGGACTATGACCGTGCCGTGCGCTGCGAACACTGGGGCGCGCGGGGCGGCTGGTCCTGGGGCTTTGCGGAGACCGACTGGATGCGATTGCGATCTTCCTTCCCCACGGCGCGTTTTGACATCCACCACCAGATCGGGCGCGCCGACCCGGGCACCCCGCGCCGCGCCGCCATCCGCTGGAGCCTGACTGGCAAACATGCTGGCACCGGCGCCTTCGGCGCGCCAACGGGGGCGGAGGTCCATGTAATGGGGATCACCCATGCCGAATGGGGAGATTGGGGCCTGCGCCGCGAATTTACGCTGATCGACGAGGTGGCGATCTGGAAGCAAATCCACCTCCATACCGGGCTTGTCGATTCGCCCTGACATGTCTGCACCGGCTGGCCCCGGCCGTCGCCTTGCCGCATAACTATCCCGGGGGTCGAAGGGGGAAACAAGATGCGGCGTTTGACGGGCATTGGGGAATGCATGGTGGAATTCTCGCAGGCTGGCGCAGGCCTCTACCGCCGCGCATTCGCAGGCGACGTGGCCAACACCCTCTACTATGCGCGCCGCGCCCTTGGGTCCGACTGGGCGGTGCGGTTCCATACTGGGCTCGGCACCGACCCGGAATCGCAGGCCCTGGCCGATTTCCTGCAAGACAATGGCATCGACACGGACAGCGCCCTGCGCGTCCCGGATCGTCGACCCGGGCTCTATGTCATACACCTGAACGGGGCGGAGCGCAGCTTCAGCTATTGGCGCGACCGGTCTGCTGCGCGCCTCTTGGCGTCGGACCCCGCGGCGTTGCGCGCCGGGCTCGCCGGGTCGGACATGATCTATCTTTCGGGCATCACCCTTGCCATTCTGCCTCACCTCGATGTGGCCGAGCTGTTCCATGCCCTCAAAGAGGCGTCAGAGCTAGGGATCCCCATAGCCTTCGATCCCAACATCCGCCCTGCCCTTTGGCCCGACGCCGCCCAGATGGCCGAGACAATTACCGCTTGCGCCGCCCATGCCTCCATCGTGTTGCCCAGTTTCGCCGATGAGGCCGCCCATTTCGGCGATGCGACCCCCGAGGCCACGGCCAGCCGCTATGCGGCGGCGGGTGCAGGCCTGGTCGTCGTCAAAGACGGCGAAAAGGACATCCTTGTCCGCCAAGATGGCACGGTTCGGACCTTTCCCACCGCGCCCGTCGCCGATGCCGTGGACACGACGGGCGCAGGCGACAGCTTCAACGGTGCCTTCCTGGCCGCGCTTTTGCAGGGCGAAGACCTCGACGCAGCCATTTCGGCGGCACAAGCCATGGCGGTCCATGTCATCCGCCATCATGGGGCGCTCTGCTGAGATACCGTCTCGAAAACAAGACAAACCGGCGCCGGGTCGGTTCCAGCCGTCTCTTGGATGGTCTTGCCCAGAGCTCGACTGACTTAGCCCTAAACCTTTCCGCCAGGCCCGAGCGATTCAAGAATGGGACAATCGGGGCGATCATCGCCCGCACAGCGCGACACGAGCTCGGCCAGCGTGTCGCGCATCCGCCGCAGATCGGCGATCTTGCGGTCAATTTGTTCGATCTGATGTTGTGCAATGGCCTTCACCTCGGCCGAGGCGCGGCTTTCATCCTCATAGAGCCCAAGCAAGGCGCGGCAATCTTCGATGGAAAAGCCAAGGGCCCGCGCGCGACCCAGGAAGGTCAGCTTGTGAACGTCGCTGTCACGAAACGCGCGGTAGCCATTGGCCGAGCGCGCAGGCTTCACCAGACCGATATCCTCATAATAGCGGATGGTTTTCGACGGCACGCCCGATTTGGCAGCCACGTCTCCGATATTCATCGCATCCTCCTTATTCTGCGGGCTGCACTTTCGGCAAAGTGCCCTGCAATTCGGGTGCCGCTTGGCCCCGCGCCACGCCCCGCAAGCGCAGCGCATTGCCCAGCACGAAGATCGACGACAATGCCATGGCCCCCGCCGCCAGCATCGGCGACAACAAGACCCCGGCCACAGGGTATAGCACGCCCGCCGCCACCGGGATCAGCGCCGTATTATAGGCGAAGGCCCAAAACAGGTTCTGGCGAATGTTGCGCATGGTCGCCCGGCTCAGCGCAACCGCCTGCACCACGCCCTCTAGCGCACCCGACATCAGGACGACGTCCGCCGATTCCATGGCGATATCGGTGCCCGTGCCGATGGCCAGCCCGGTCTCGGCTTCGGCCAAGGCAGGCGCATCGTTGATGCCATCGCCGACGAACGCTACGGCGCCACGGGCCGCGCGCAAGGCCTGCACGGCCTCCACCTTGGCGCCCGGCAAACACTCGGCCACAACGTGGTCAATCCCCACCTGCGCCGCCACGGCCCGGGCCGGGGCCTCCGCATCGCCAGTTACCAGCGCCACGTGCAGACCCATCTCGCGCAGGGCAGCGATGGCCGCGCGGGCGCCGGGTTTCACGGGGTCGTCCACACCAACAACCGCCAATGCCGTGCCGCCTGCTGCCACCACAACAGGACTGCGCCCAGCCTCCGCAACCCGTGCCAGCCCTGGGTGCAGCTGCCCGAGTTCTACCCCCTCACCTTCCACAAACCGCCCCGAGCCAACCAGCACTTCGCGCCCTTCGACCACAGCACGTGCACCTAAGCCGGTCACACTCCGAAAACCCTGCGCCAAGGGTCGCGTCACGTCCTTTGCCTCGGCCGCCCGCCGGATCGCATGGGCGATCGGGTGTTCCGAGCCCGCCTCCACCGCGCTTGCCAGCGCCAAAACCTCAGCCCGCGTCGCACCCGGTGCCAATTCCAGCGCCGTCACCTCGGGGCGCCCCTGCGTCACCGTCCCCGTCTTGTCCAACGCCACCACCCGGGCGCCCTGCAAGGCCTGCAACGCATCACCCTGCCGAAACAGCACGCCCAATTCCGCCGCACGCCCCGACCCCACCAAGATCGAGGTCGGTGTGGCCAACCCCATGGCACACGGGCAGGCCACGATCAGCACCGACACGCCCGCCACCAGCGCCATGGCCGGCCCAGCGCCAAAGGCCAGCCAAGCCAGAACCGTCGCCAAGGCGACCGTCATCACCACGGGAACGAAAACGCCCGTGACCCGGTCCACCAGCGCCTGGATCGGCAACTTCGCGCCCTGGGCATCGGAGACCATGCGCGCGACCTGGGCCAGGACCGTCCCGTCGCCCACCGCGGTGGCGCGCATGGTCAGAAGGCCCGTCCCGTTCACCGTGCCGCCGATCAGTGCCGCCCCTGGCGCCTTTTCCACCGGGATGGGCTCACCGCTGACCATGCTTTCATCCACATAGCCGTGGCCTTCCATCACCGCGCCATCCACCGGCACCCGCGCGCCGGGCCGCACCTGCAAAACGTCGCCCACAGCAACTGAGCCAAGCGCAATTTCTTCAACTGCGCCATCGGCCTGCACCCGCCACGCCGTGCGCGGCGCCAACCCGGCAAGCTGAGCGATGGCGGCGCCCGCGCGGCCCCTGGCCCGTGCTTCGAACCAGCGGCCCAACAGGATCAGCGTGCAGATCACCGCCGCCGCTTCGAAATAGACGGCGCGCGTGCCCTCCGGGAACAGGCCCGGCGCGAATAGGGCGAGCGTGGAATAGCACCAGGCAGCCGCGGTGCCCAAGGCCACCAGCGTGTTCATGTCCGGCGCCCCACGCAGCAGTGCCGGGACACCGCGGCGGAAGAAGCCGACCCCGGGGCCCAGCAACACGAGCGTCGTCAGCAGGAATTGCAGCACCCAGCTTGTGGTCTGGCCCAGATTGACCTGCACGAACATATGGAACGCGGGCACCATGTGGCTGCCCATTTCCAACACGAAGACGGGCAGCGTCAACGCAGCCGCCAACACTGCATTGCGCCGCAAGGCCGCGCTTTCATCCTTCCTGGCCGCACCACCAGCAACAGCAACCGCCGGATAACCCGCCGAGTCGAACGCGGTGCGCAAATCATCTTCGGCCAATGCGCCGTCCAACCGCTGTACCTTGACCCGACCGGTGGCCACATTTGCGACCACCCGCGTGACACCCGGCAAGCCGCCCAAAGCCCGTTCAATCCGCCCCACGCAGGATGCGCAGGACATACCCTCGACCTCAAAGTCCGCCGTATCGACCCGCGCCGGATAGCCTGCGGCGTCCAGCGCCGACGCCAGTGATGTCGGCGCCGCATTGCCCTCCACCAACGCCTGCCCCGTGGCCAGATTGACCCGCGCATTGGAAACCCCAGGAACCGCTTGCAACGCAAGCTCCGCCCGGGCGACGCAGGATGCGCAGGTCAGGTTTTCCAAGGTCAGGTTTAGCGACATCTTCCGCCCCCAATGGCATTGCTTGGGATGTCACATGGGGGTTCCAGTCGGTGGAAGGTCAAGGGCATAAACGCGGCGCTTTGAACCGGGCCCGAACGCGCCTACCCTTACGGCATGAACTTCGCCCCGACCCTCACCACCCATCGCCTGCACCTGCGCCAAATGCGCCTGCGCGATGGCCTGTTCTTCTTCCGTCTCATTGGAAACAATCAAGTTCGTCGCTATCTCGGCGGCCCCGTCCCATTGGGCAAACGACCAGGGCGCTTGAGGGATCATCTGCGCGGCTGGCGCGAGGCGGCGGCCTGGCTGGTCACCACACGATCTGCCCCCATGTCCCTCGGCCTGGTCTCCCTCACGCCGCATAAGGACGGCACCGATTATGAGTTGTCCTACCAATTTCATCCAAACAGCTGGGGACAGGGTTTCGCGAAAGAAGCTTGCGCGCGTCTTTTGAGCCATGCGGCCGATGACCTTGGCCTGCTCCGTGTCATCGCTGAAACCCAAACCGCCAACACGGCTTCCTGCCATTTGCTGCAAGCCCTGGGGATGGTCGAAAGCCGCCGCCTAGAGCGCTTTGGCGCGGAACAGGCCATCTACACGACGCAGCCCTGAACGCCGCCCTCAGTTCACCGCCTTCTCACGTGGCAGCACGATCTCAGCCTTGAGCCCGCCCAGATCGGACCGCCCCAACCGCAACGTTCCCCCATGGGTGCGTGCTACATCCTGCACAATGGACAGGCCAAGCCCCACATTTCCCACGGTGTTGCTGCGTGCCTTGTCCAGCCTGGCGAAGGGGCGCACCACAGCCTCCCGCTCGATTTCCGGGATGCCGGGGCCGTCATCTTCCACCGTGAGCACGATCGTGCTTTCGGAGGCCGACAGCGACACCCGCGCTTGGCTGCCGTAGCGCATGGCATTGCTGACTAGGTTCATGACGGCCCGCGAAATACCTTCGGCATATACTTCCGCGTTGATTTCAGGCCCCGTCACCTCCACGCCGCCTTTTGGCGCAGCAAGGTCCACGGCGCGGCGCACCACATCGCCCAAGGCAACGCTTTCGCGCAGATCGCCCGCCCCTTCGCGCGCGAAATCAAGAAACGTGTCGATGATCCGCTCCATAGAGACGACGTCGTCCAGCAAGGCCTCCGCCTCGGCGCCCTCCATCATCGACAATTCCAACTTCATCCGCGTCAAAGGCGTGCGCAGATCATGGCTGACCCCCGACAGCAGAAGGGTGCGCTGCTCGATATGGCGCTCAATCCGGCTACGCATGGCCAAAAACGCTGTGCCCGCCGCCCGCACTTCTGACGCACCCTGGGGATGGAACCGAATGGTCTGCCCGCGCCCGAACGCCTCGGCCGCGCGGGCCAGTCGTTTGATGGGTCGGACTTGGCCGCGCATGAACAAGAACGCCAGAACGGTCATTAAGATGGCCACCAGCACCATCAGCACCAGCAATTGGTGTGGGTTGGCCGCGCTGACGTTGCGACGCGAAAAGGACATGCCCGTGCCGTCCGAAAAGCCAAGCGCCACCGTCTTGCGGCGACTGATCATGTCGATCACTTCCAGATCGGGGAAGGTCTTGCGCAGCTCTTCCTGCATGGCCCGCGCCGACAGATCCCAGACGCGGATGCGTTCTTCCTGGGGCGGCGGCTCCAGGTTCACCGTCAGCCGCTCCGCCAGATCGGGCTGCTCGCGGATCAACGCGATCTCGCGCGCCATGTTCTTCGTCATCTGCACGGTGACGTCTTCGTAGTGGCGCTGCAGGAACATGATACCCACCGCCAATTGGATCGTTATGATCGGCACGATCAAGATCAGCGCCGCGCGCCCATAGAAGCTGCGCGGCAGCCAGCGGCGCGACACGGCCCGGCGCGCAAGGACCGGTGGCAAGTCGGAGGAGAGTGTCATGCCCCCAAACTACGCCACCCCCGAGGTCCTGGAAAGCGGCGTGATCCGTGTCCTGGCCCAAAACCCGTCGCCCATGACCTTTGAGGGTACCTGTTCTTATGTGCTGGGTGACGACGTGGCCGTTGTCATCGACCCCGGGCCCGCCCTGCCCGACCACCTTTCCGCGCTGGAAAGCGCGGTCGCCGCCCGCACGGTGGCCGCCGTGATCGTCACCCATTCCCACCTGGACCATTCGCCGGGTGCACGCGCCCTGGCCGCACGGCTTTCTGCCCCCGTCCTAGGCTTCGGTCCCTCGGGTGCCGGACGCTCCGCCACGATGCGAGCGCTGGCCGATCTGGGCGGTGGCGAAGGCGTCGACCGCGACTTCGCCCCTGATCGCGCCGTGGCTGCTAGCGATGTGATCACATTCGGTGAGCACCGCCTCCGCGTACGCCACATCCCCGGTCACATGGCCAACCATATCGCCCTGGAATGGCTGGGCCGTCGCCTTGTCTGGACGGGCGATACCGTTATGGGATGGGCCTCCACCATGATTTCGCCGCCCGATGGCGATCTGGGCCAGTTCATGGCTAGCCTGGACACGCTGGAACAGCTGAAAGCCCGGCGCTTCTTCCCCGGGCACGGCGACCCGGTCGACGCACCGTCCGCGCGATGTCATGCACTGCGCGACCACCGCCTGGGCCGCGAAGCCGCCATCCTCGGGGCGCTTGATGCACCCACTCGCATCCCCGATTTGGTGGCCCGCATTTATGCCGACACACCCCCTGCGCTACACGGTGCCGCCGCCCGCAACGTGTTGGCCCACCTGATCCACCTATCCGAAACGAACCGTGTCCGGGCCGACGGCCCCCTGGGACCTGACGTGCTTTGGCGGCGTTTGTGAAAAATCACATCTGCCCTCTTGCGCCACGCCCGCCACGCCGCTAATTGCGCCTGCGTGGTCCGGCGTAGCTCAGCGGTAGAGCAGTTGACTGTTAATCAATTGGTCGTAGGTTCGATCCCTACCGCCGGAGCCAAAAACTTTCTCTCAGACTGAAGCGACGCCGCGTATGCAAATAGCTGCGCTGACTGTCTTCCTGGCTATGACGACGTCAACCGCCGCCCATCGGCCTTGAGCTTTCCCGCCCACTATGGCACGTGCTGCCAGCGCCGCCTCTGGACGGCAATGCGGGTATGGTGAAAAGGTATCACGCGAGCTTCCCAAGCTTAAGTTACGGGTTCGATTCCCGTTACCCGCTCCAACCACTCTCGGATCGCGCGAATGTGCTTTGTAGGCAGACAAGCCGCGCTATAGCCTAGCCTTATGCGTCCCGGTCCAATCATTGCCGCCCTCATGATCAGCATTGCGGCCCCGGCGGTTGCCGATGACTTCATTATCTTGCGCTGCAACAAAAAAGTTGGCGGCGGAAGCTGGCGCACCGGACTTGATGTGATCTTCCCCGATGAACGCGTTCGCCACCGTGTCGGCGAGCCGGGCTTGACGCGCCAGGTGGCGCAGGATGAATACCGCGCGGTGGCTTGGGTCCGCGCCCGCTATCCAGAACGGACCGCCCAAGGCCGCGCCTACTACAATGACAATTGCGGACGCCGACGCGACCCCGAAGACGACGAGAACTGATCTTGCGCCATCCCGCGGGCTGAGGCAGTGTTGCGATGAATATAACGACCGTACGGGCCGCCACCGTCGTGACGAACAGCTATGACGGATTGGACCTCCTCCGGCCCCTACCTGTGGACACGCTGCGCGCTTGTGGCATACCTGCGCCGTTTACCTTCGGACAAGCAGATCGCGTGCGGTTTTGCGAACTCGACGTGCTTGACCATGTCAACAATGCCACCTATCTCAGTTGGTTCGAAACCTTCCGCATCGCTTATCTGAGGGCCCGCGGCCTGGGCGATTACAGCAGCGCAGAAAGCCGTCCTGCATTGGTTCTCAAAGCCGTGTCCGTTACATTCCACCGTCCGCTGCATCTTGAGGACGTCTATATTGTCACGGGGCGGGCACGAAGCTATCGGCGCACATCTTGGACGATGGAATATCGCGTCTACGCGCATGGGCAGCATTGCACGACGGGCGACGCCGTCATTTGCCTGATGGCGCCGGATTTCGCGACCCGCCGCGCTTTGCCCGAGGCCTACTTGAACGTTTTCCGCGACGAGGACGGGGCGGTTTCGGACCGGTAGTCCTTAACCGTCTTGCGCCTACGCATTCACCAACTTTCCGTTTGATGATCAAAGTTTTGCCACGCTTTGCCGACAACTGTAACGGGATTGTCATTAACGAAGGCCGGACGGCACGGACGAACGGATAAGTCAGGATGGCCTGTGGAAGAGATGGCGCTGCCAGCTCTCATCCGCAGGTGAATGCGTTCAGATGTCGCCCCGATCCAAAGACCTTGCACACAAACCGAGACCAGATGGCCCAGATCGACCAATCCGACGAGATCACCGACAAGAGTGACGCACAGGGCCAAGATGCGCCCACGAAAGCCACAGCGCCACAAATGAAGCTGCTGCTTGTCGCCGCGCCGCTGGCGGTTTTGCTTGGCATTGGGGCGATAGCAACCCTGGGCAGCAACAGCGATAGGACGCGCGCCGCCGCTGGTGATGAACAGGCCCGGATTGCAAATGCCATTGACACCGCGGCCACACCGACGACAACCAACGACGAAGCCGCAAATGTCCGCGTCCCTGCTCAACCCAGCTTTTCTGACGGCACGTGCCAATCAGCCATTGCCGGTCGCCTGACACAGATGGAGATCGCCGCCGCCGATGGTACGCTTGCTTGGTCGGACCACCGGGCTGCGATGACGACCCTGGCTCAACAGGTTCTCGATTGTCCGGCCGCCGGGCTCGATGTTACGGGCAGCCTTGAGCTTCTGGACAGGGGTATGGCCGATCTAGACGTCCACTGGGATGGCCATTCTAACCGTCTGCACCTGCGGACGATTTCGGTCGATACCCCGCCCGACGCCACCGCACCGGTCGACGCGGAAACGATCCGCTTCGTGCTTCGCTGACACCACCCGCTGACGTCCGCGCCCCAGGACAGAGCTGGGCGCAGGGCGTCAAAGCGGCCAGCATGAGACAGTCGCCTAGTTTTGTGAGGCACGATATCCGCGGAGCGCCTCCAAAAGATGGCGTGTTGAGGCATCCTTCCCGGACGCATCTGCCCCTTCAACAAGGGGCCCAAGGGCGGTGGCCAATTCCTTGCCCAGCTCCACGCCCCATTGGTCGAAGCTGTTGATGCCAAGCATCGCGCCCTCAACGAACACGCGGTGTTCGTAAAGCGCCACGATGGCACCCAGCGTCGCGGGGTCGAGCCGCGGATAGATCACCGTGATAGAGGGACGATTGCCTTCGAACACGCGGTGCGCGGCTTGGCGCGCCAATTCCGCCGCGGTGAACTTGCCCACCAGCTTCTCCTGCGCTTCCGCCAGGCTGCGTCCGCGCATCAGCGCTTCCGACTGGGCCAGGCAATTGGCGATGAGCAAGCGGTGATGGTGGTCCAGGTCGGGTTCATGGCCGTGGGCAGCCACCATGAATTCGCACGGCACGGGGGTCCGACCCTGGTGGATGAGTTGGTAAAAGGCGTGCTGCCCATTGGTCCCCGGCTCGCCCCAGACGACGGGGCCTGCGGGACCGGGCAAGCCGGAGCCATCCATGGTGACGCCCTTCCCGTTGCTCTCCATCTCCAGCTGTTGAAGGTAGGCGGGCAGACGGGCCAGACGATTGTCATAGGGCAGCACGGCGCGGGTGGGGAAGCCGCAGACCTGATGATGCCAGATGCCCACAAGGGCCAGCAGGACCGGCATGTTGGCGGCCAGAGGTGCGGTGCGGAAATGGTCATCCATGTCGCGCGCGCCGCCCAGGAAAGCATCGAAGGCGTCGGGGCCAATGGCGATCATCAGGCTCAGCCCGATCGGTCCCCACATGGAATAGCGCCCGCCCACCCAATCCTCAAAACCGAAGACACGGGACGGATCGATGCCGAAGGCGCTGGTCTTGTCCTGCGCCGTCGACAAGGCTGCGAATTGCGCCGCGGGGTCCGACACCTGCTGCGCCATCCAATCCTTGGCGGTGCGCGCATTGGTCAACGTCTCGATGGTGGTGAAGGTCTTGGACGCGACGATGACGAGCGTCTTGGCAGGGTCCAGGCCCTTGGCCGTCTCGGCCCAATCGGCGCCGTCCACGTTCGATACGAAGTGGCAGCGCGGTCCGTCATGAAAGGGCGCCAGCGCCAGCGTGGCCATGGCAGGGCCAAGATCAGAGCCACCGATGCCGATATTGACCACATCGGTGATTTTGCCGCCCTGCCCCGTGAAGCGGCCAGCGCGGACGTCATCGGCAAAGCCACGCATCCGCTCCAATGTCTCGCGCACGCCGGGCATGACATCTCGGCCATCGACCCGTACCACCGCCTCGGTCCCGGCGCGCAACGCGGTGTGCAACACGGCGCGGCCCTCGGTCTCGTTGATGGGCGCGCCAGACAGCATGGCGTCGCGGCGCGCGGGCACGCTTTGGGCCATCTCCAGAAGCGTATCGAGGGCGGGGCCGGTGATCGCCGTCTTGGAGGCGTCAAACAGCAAATCACCCACCTGTGCCCGCAGGCGCGCGTTCCGGCCCCCGTCGTCCAGCAGGCTGGAAATCTGGCCACCCCTCTGGCCCTTAAGCACCTTAACACCGTCCCAGAAGTCCATGATATCTCTCCGGCTTTAAGGGGCCCAGTGGATGGTCGCATCTTTGAGGAAGGCGGCAATGGGTGCCTCCATCACGTTGCGGCCGCGGGCATCTTCTAGCACCGCGCGCTTTTCATCGCCCATGATCAGGACGTGGGTTTCCATGGCCCCCGCAAGCACCGGGCGCGACAGGGTCACCCGCGGCTCTCCAGCGCCCTCGGCGCGCATGGGCACCAAGGTCGGTGCGTCTTCTGCCATGGCTTCCGCCAAGCGATCGGCCCCCGGGAAAAGGCTGGCAGTGTGCATATCCGCCCCCATGCCCAACAGCAGCAGTGAGATGGGGAACTCGCCCGCGAACCCCGCTTCCAGCGTGGGGATCCCGTCTTCGGGCGTGGGCGCTTCGTTGACCATGGGCACCAACTGCGCTCGCGCGGCCTTATCGGTGAGCAGCGTGGACTTCAGAAGCGTCGTGTTTGAGCGCGCGTGGCCTTCCGGCACCCAGCGTTCATCATTGAGGAAGACATGGACACGGGACCAATCCAATTCTGCCCCCGACAGCGTGGCAAAGGTCTCGCCCGGCGACGTGCCGCCGGGGACGCAGAAGCTGGCATGTGGATGGGTGAGCAAGCAGTTCTTGAGCGCCGAGGCCAGCTTGTCGGCCAGCCCCATGGCCAGCATCTCGCGGTCGGGATAGGCCTGAAACTTCATACACTTACCCTTCCAAGTCGCGCCAGCGGCGGTGATCACGGTGGAGCAGCGCCAAGGCTTCCTCCGGCCCGCTGGATCCTTGGGCATAGAGGTTGGGCTTGTCGCCCCGCGCCTCCCAACCTTGAATGATCGGGTCGGTCCAGGCCCAGGCGGCCTCCACCTCGTCGCCGCGCATGAACAGTGTCTGATTGCCTCGGATCACATCCATGATCAGCCGTTCATAGGCGTCGGGGATTTCCTCTTCCCCGCCAAGCGCATCGGCAAAGGTCATGTCCAGCGGCACCGTGGTCAAGCGCATCCCGCCGGGACCGGGTTCCTTGATCGTCACGGCCAAGTCGATACCTTCATCGGGTTGCAGGCGGATGGTCAGAGCATTGGCCTTGGAGGTGCCGTCGCGGTCAAAGATGGAATGGGGGGTGTCTTTGAACTGCACCACGATTTCCGAATGGCGCCGGGCCATGCGCTTGCCGGTTCGCAGGTAGAACGGCGTATGCTTCCAACGCCAGTTTGAAATCCCCACCTTCAGCGCCACAAAGCTTTCGGTGCGACTGTCGGGGTTTTCCGAATCTTCGGCATAGGACGGACCTTCCGACCCGGCCTTATATTGCCCGCGCACCACATCGCCCGGCTCGACCGGGTCGAGAGAGCGGATGACTTTCAGCTTCTCATCCCGCAACCGGTCCGGGTCGAACTGATTTGGCGGCTCCATCGCCGTCAGGCACAGAAGCTGCATGAGGTGGTTTTGCACCATGTCCCGCATGGCGCCGGACGTGTCGTAGTAGCTGCCGCGCCCACCCACGCCGACGGTTTCGGCTACGGTGATCTGCACGTGGTCGATGTAGCGTTCGTTCCAAAGCGGCTCAAACAGGACATTGGCGAAGCGCACCGCCATGAGGTTCTGGACGGTTTCCTTGCCCAGGAAATGGTCGATACGGTAAATCTGCGTCTCATCGAAGCTTGCAGCCAAGCTGTCATTGAGCGCGCGGGCCGTCTCCAAATCGGTGCCGAAGGGCTTTTCCACCACCAGCCGGGAATTGTCGCAGGCAATACCGTTGCTTCGCAAACGGTCCGCCAGGTCACCGAAAATGGCGGGTGCAACCGAGAAGTAGAACGCCTTCACCACATCGTCGCGGACGGCTTTCTTGAGCTCTTTCCAGCCACCGGTGCCCTTGGCGTCGATGGGGATATAGCAGCATTGGGCCACAAACGCGTCGATCGTGGCCTTGTCCTTCTTGGCCTCGCTCACGAAAGCGTCGATGGCCTTGCGCACCGAGGTGCGGAAATCGTCGTCTGTCAGGTCCGAGCGGGCAGCGCCGATAATGCGCGCGTCACCCGGCATCTGGCCCGCCTGGAACCGCCGATAAAGCGAGGGCAGAATCTTGCGCGCCGCAAGGTCGCCGGTGGCCCCGAAAAGGACCAGATCGAAGGAATCGACGGGGATGGTGCGGGATACCATGGGGTCTCCTATGGGCCGTGTTACCGCTAACGGGGCCTCGCTAACCGCAGAATGCCTGACTGTCTAGCCGTGCCGCGCGCGGAGTCCAACGCCGTGGCCGGATCGCTCAGCTTTCCGCCGCTGACGGGCACGGCAACACCTGTGGTGCCGGGGAAAGATGTGGGAAGGCCCCGCAAGACGCGCACGGCCAGAAAGGCGAAGGCCTGCGCTTCAAGCATGTCGCCGTCTAGGCCCACCTCCTCCACCGGGGCCACTGATACGGGCAGCGCCTCCAGCGCGGCCATAATAGCCGGGTTGCGTCGCCCGCCCCCGGTGACCAGCAAGCGGTCGGGCGGTGCGGGGCAATGGCGCAGCGCGTGGGCCACCGTGGCCGCGATGACGGCGACCCAGGTGGCGGCAGCGTCGGCCGTTGGCAGGGCGCCGATGGCCGCGCCCGCGACACGAAAATCGTCGCGATCCAGGGATTTGGGCGGATTGCGTGCAAAGAAGGGTTGGGCCAGCAGGGTGTCGACTAAATGGGCATGGGCCTTGCCGGATCGGGCCAAATCCCCGTCGCGGTCAAAAGCTCGGTTCAGCCTTTCGCGGCAAAGGTCGTTGATGGGCGCATTGGCCGGCCCGGTATCGAAGGCCAAAAGGCCGTCTTCCATGGGCTGGGCCGGGTCCACCCAAGTTAGGTTGCCCACCCCGCCAAGGTTAAGGAACGCGAGCGGTGTGCTGGCCCCGATATAGCGCGCGCAGGCATGGTGATAGGCAGGCGCCAAAGGTGCACCTTCGCCGCCTTGGGCGATGTCTTCGCTACGGAAATCCCAGATGACAGGGGCCCGCAAGGCATGGGCCAGCGCCGCGCCGTCGCCTGCCTGATGGGTGCGCGCCCCGGCGGGGTCATGGGCCAGCGTCTGGCCGTGGAAGCCCACAATGTCGGGACGGGGAAAGCGGGATAGAAGGCGCAGATGGGCGGCAAGCCCGACCTCTGCGGCCCGGTCCACACCCGCCTCACCGGGCCAACGACCCAAAGCCGCAGCAAGGATGGCACGTTCATCCGCGCCGTATTCCAGGTAGTCGGAGGCACCGAAAGCGGTGATGGTTTCGCCGTCGGTGATCAACTCAGCCGCATCCACGCCGTCCAGCGATGTGCCCGACATGGCCCCCAAGGCGCGGATCGGCTCCATATCCCTTCCCCTTCGACCGCCCCCGCGTTAAGGCGGGACACCTTCAGAAATGGACCGAAAGACCCATGACCTACCACCCCAAATCCGACTTCCTGCGGATCATCAAGGCGCGCGGCTTCCTGGCCGATTGCACCGACCTGCAAAGCCTGGACGAGGCGCTCTGCGCCGGGGTGGTGCCCGCTTATATCGGCTATGACGCCACGGCGGCGTCGTTGCATGTGGGCCACCTGCTCAACATCATGTTGTTGCGCTGGCTGCAAAAAACGGGCGGCAAGCCCATTACGCTGATGGGCGGGGGCACGACCAAGGTGGGCGACCCGTCCTTCCGGTCGGAAGAACGCCCCCTGCTGGGGCCCGAACAGATCGACGCCAATATCGCAGGGATGCAGAAGGTTTTTGCGCGCTACCTCGACTACGGCGATGACGGCGCGCTGATGCTCAACAACGCTGAATGGCTGGATGACCTGAATTACCTCGATTTCCTGCGCGATATCGGGCGGCATTTTAGCGTGAACCGGATGCTCAGCTTCGAAAGCGTCAAGTCGCGCCTGGACCGGGAGCAATCGCTCAGCTTCCTGGAATTCAACTACATGATCCTGCAAGCCTATGATTTCATGGAACTCAACCGCCGCTATGGCTGCCTGCTGCAGATGGGCGGCAGCGACCAATGGGGCAATATCGTCAACGGCATCGACTTGACGCGCCGGGTGATCGACCATGAAGTTTATGGTCTGACCACGCCCCTTCTGACCACGTCCGACGGGCGCAAGATGGGCAAAAGCCAGGGCGGCGCGATCTGGCTGAACGGCGATATGCTGTCGCCTTACGAATTCTGGCAGTTCTGGCGCAACACCACGGATGCCGACGTGGGACGGTTCCTCAAGCTTTACACCGAATTGCCGTTGGACGAATGCGACCGCCTGGGCGCGCTTGAGGGGTCTGAGATCAACGGGGCCAAGATCGTGCTGGCCAACGAGGTGACCACCCTTTTGCACGGGGCCGAGGCCGCGGCAGCGGCGGAAGCCACCGCGCGCGAGGTCTTTGAGAAGGGCGGCGCGGGCGACGACCTGCCGACGACGACGGTCACGGCGGAAGAGGCGGCGGGCGGCGTGTCCGTAGTGCAGCTTTTCGTGCGCTCCGGGCTGGCCAAGTCGGGCAAGGAAGCCAAGCGGCTGATCGCCGAAGGCGGCGCCCGGCTCAACGATGCCGATGTGACCGATGCCGGTTTGGTATTGGATGCCGAAGCCCTGGCCGCGCCGGTCAAGCTTTCGGCGGGCCGCAAGCGCCACGCGCTGGTGCGTCTGGGGTCCTAGACCGGACGGATCGCGGAAGGCGGCGACCGCCCTCCGCCAAATTGCTGCAGGAGAGCCCGAATGCCATCGCCGCAAAACACCCCCGAGACCTTCGGCACCAGCCGCGCCGGCCCCTGGGTCGGCGCGGCCGCCGTGGTGGCTTTCCTAACGATCTGCTTGTTCGCCTATCTGACCTTTGAACCCGATGCCGTCGAACCAGAGGAGGATGGGGCGGCTGTGGTTGATGGGGACAGCCCGGCGACAGATGGGGATGCGGCCGAGGACGAATAGTCATCGGTTGGCCTGACACCATCAGACGCGGTTCCAAGTCAGGGTGCGAGCCTGTCCATCGACGGGCCACGGGGCGGCGATCAAACGATGTCTCTGACGCGCTCAATGACTGTCAGATCATTGCTCCGCATCAGCGATATGCCAACGGTGACGGATCGCCGGGCCGGGGCGCAGAATAGCCGATCAGAAACCGTATTGAGATCGCTGAGACACAAACCGGTACGGTAAGGGCGGCCTTTCGCGTATCCAACGCGCCGCACCTCAACCCTCTTCCCTAACGTCACCCCCTGCCCCCAAACTCAGCAGCGGAGGATATGAAAGGGAGGACACCATGCTCGACACCAATGTGGCCGATCAGGCGCAGGCATTTCTCAACGATTTCGGCGCGGCACTCGAAGCTGGCGACATCGACGCGGCCAAAGCGCTGTTTCTCGACGACAGCTATTGGCGCGACCTTGTCGCCTTCACCTGGAATATCAAGACGGTCGAAGGCCCTGCAGGCGTGGAAGACATGCTCAAACACCAGCTTGCCACCACCAAGCCCAGAAACTGGGCGCTGCAAGACGGCGAAATTCCCACCGAAGAAGGCGGCATCATCACCGCCTGGATCACCTTCGAGACCGCAGTCGCGCGCGGCAACGGTCTGCTGCGCCTGAAGGACGGCAAGGTCTGGACGCTGCTGACCGCCATGACCGAACTGAAGGGCCATGAAGAACCGAAGGGCCCGGCCCGGCCCATGGGCGCCCATCACGGCGCGCAAAAGGGTCACCCCACCTGGAAGGAAACCCGAGAAGACGAACTGGCCAAGCTGGGATATGAGGTGCAACCCCACACCCTGATCGTGGGCGGCGGCCAGGGTGGCATCGCCCTTGGCGCGCGGCTCCGACAATTGGGGGTGCCCGCGATCATCGTGGAAAAGAACGACCGGCCAGGTGATAGCTGGCGCAACCGCTACAAGTCGCTCTGCCTCCATGACCCGGTCTGGTACGACCACCTGCCCTATCTCAAATTCCCCGAGAACTGGCCTGTCTTCAGCCCCAAGGACAAGTTGGGCGACTGGTTGGAGATGTATACCCGCGTGATGGAGCTGAACTACTGGACGCGCACGACCTGCAAATCCGCCAGCTATGACGAGGCCAAGGGCGAATGGACCGTGGTGGTGGACCGCGACGGCCAAGAGGTCACGCTGCGGCCCAAGGAATTGGTGCTGGCCACGGGCATGTCCGGCAAGGCCAACATGCCCGACATTCCCGGCATGGACAGCTTCAAGGGCGAACAGCACCATTCGTCCCAGCATCCGGGCCCAGAAGGCTGGGCGGGCAAAAAATGCGTCGTCGTGGGGTCCAACAATTCCTCCCACGACATTTGTGCCGCCCTTTGGGAGGAAGGCGCCGATGTCACCATGATCCAGCGATCGACCACCCATATCGTGCGCTCCGAGACGCTGATGGATGTGGGTCTGGGTGCACTTTATTCCGAAGAGGCCGTCAAGGCGGGGGTGACGACGGAAAAAGCGGATATGATCTTCGCCTCCCTGCCTTACCGCATCCTGCACGAATTCCAGATCCCGGCCTATGCCGAGATGAAGAAGCGCGATGCCGATTTCTATGCGGGGTTGGAAAGGGCGGGGTTCAAGCTCGATTGGGGCGATGACGGCAGCGGGCTTTTCATGAAGTACCTGCGTCGCGGGTCGGGCTACTACATCGATGTGGGGGCGTCACAGCTTATCATCGACGGTGAGATCAAGCTGGCCCATGGCCAAGTGGTCGAAGTCGTCGAAGACGGCGTGGTGCTGGATGACGGCACCAAGCTGGAGGCCGATCTAATCGTCTATGCCACGGGCTACGGCTCCATGAATGGGTGGGCCGCCGATCTGATCGGGCAGGACGTTGCCGACAAGGTTGGTAAGGTCTGGGGGCTGGGGTCTGACACGACGAAGGACCCGGGACCATGGGAGGGTGAGCAGCGCAACATGTGGAAGCCCACCCAACAGCCGGGCCTGTGGTTCCACGGTGGCAACCTGCACCAGTCCCGGCATTATTCGCTCTATCTGGCGCTGCAATTGAAAGCCCGCAAGGAAGGGATCGCGACACCTGTCTACGCCTTGCAAGAGGTGCATCACACGGGCTGAAGCCGGGCTGGGGGCGCTGCGCAAATCGGTCAAGGCCGATTGTGCCGACGTAGTATTGGAAAAATGAGGGGGCGGCCGAGTGGTAACTGCCCTCTCTTTCATGATGCGACTCGCCGGTGTTTTTCCGGCCTACTACATGCGCCTCAGTCGATGACGCGCACGTCTTCCATGATGTCGGGCGCGCCGATGACGGCACCGTTGCTACCTTCGCCGCGTTTGATCGCGTCGATGACTTCCATCCCGCCGGTGACTTCGCCGATGACCGTATATTGCCCGTTCAGGTGGGGCGCAGGGGCGAACATGATGAAGAACTGGCTGTTGGCGGAGTTCGGGTTCGCTGAGCGCGCCATGCCGAGCACGCCACGCTCAAAGCTGCGATCCGAGAATTCGGCAGCCAGATCCGGGCGGTCGCTGCCGCCCGTGCCCGCCAGGTTCATATTGCCACCGATGCGCCCATGCTGGACGTCGCCAGTCTGGGCCATGAAGCCGTCGATGACCCGGTGGAAGACGACCCCGTCATAGGCACCTTCCTCGGCCAGACCGGTGATCTGGGCCACGTGGTTAGGGGCCACCTCCTCGAAAAGGTCGATGGTCACGGTGCCATTGGCTTCGCCCGCAATGTCGATTTCGAGCCCTGTGCCAAAGGCCGGACCGGCGAGCAGGATAAGGGCGGCGACGGCGCTACGCATCGGCGGCCACCTTCACGCTGATCATCTTGTCGGGGTTTTGAGGCGGCTCACCGCGGGTGATCTTGTCGACATGTTCCATCCCCTCGATCACGCGGCCATAGACGGTGTATTGCCGGTTGAGGAAATGGTTGTCCTTGAAATTGATGAAGAATTGAGAGTTGGCGCTGTCAGGGTTCTGGGAGCGCGCGGCCCCCAGGGTGCCGCGGTCATGGGGCACGCCCGAAAACTCGGCCTTGAGGTCAGGCTTCGACGAACCACCGGTTCCGGCACGGTTCATGTCGGCCCCGTCGCGACCATGTTCCACATCCCCCGTCTGCGCCATGAAATCGTCGATGACGCGGTGGAAGATCACCCCATCATAGGCGCCTTCACGGGCCAATTCCTTCATACGGTCGCAGTGGCCGGGCGCGACATCGGGCAGCAGCTCGATAGTGACGACGCCGTCCTTAAGCTCAACGATGATGGTATTTTCCGGGTCTTTGATCTCGGCCATCTGGGCCTCCCTATTGGTCTTTGGCACGTGGCTACGGCATTGGGCGGATGAGGGAAAGCCCACGTGGATCACTGGCCCTTGGGCGTGCCGTTTCGCGCGGAACGGGACCGCCCGTACCCCCGGCAATCGTGTGAACTGCCTTTCGCGTGTGGCCCGCGCTGCGATCAGTTGCGGGAAACCCGTGGCCCATCAGGCGTCGCGAAATCGAGCGTGACGCGGTGCCCGGCCGGCCCCGTCGTCTGGCCCATCGTCGCCTGGAGGCGGGCTGCCAAGTCGCGCACAACCCCGGCACGTGTTGGGTCAGTCTGTAGCCTATCGACGGATACGGTAGCTGGCGCCTCGATAAGAAGGCGCGCGCCGGCCTCACTACGCCTAAGGCTCAGCAAAATGCGACCCGGTATCCGAGCCAAGAGAGGCGACAGGAGTTCGCAGAGCAAGAGGCCCATCCACGCGGCGCGACGGCTTGGCATGTAGATCGGATCAGCTACCACATCGACCCGTGGCGAGGTCCCACCTTCAAGCCCGTCGAGCACTGCCGCCAGACGATGAAGATAGCTGCCCGCGGCGATCAGGTCCCGCGTGGGTGCGATCTGGGGCGGAGGCGGATGGAACTCATCATAAAGCGGCGCAAGCGCTTCAATCCGTCCGAAAATACGGGTGTGCAGCCCGCCATCGGGGCCATTCTCGACCGGCGCGCCGATCAGAGCGTCGAGCTTGCCAAGATGGCGTTTCACCCGCGCCTCCATATCGGCCAACCGTGCATCCAGGGTGGCGAGTGGTGCCGCGCCAGGACGGTGTAATTCTACTTCTGATTGCACGCCCAGAAAGGCCCAAAGGCGTCCCTGCCGGTCATGAACGGGCGAGACACGCAGACGATTCGTGAAGCTTGTCCCGTTTTCACGAAAGTTCGTCAGCGAACATGTAATCGCGCTGCGCATGCGAATTGCATGGGCCAGATCAACAATGGCAGGTTGATCTCGGTCATCATTCTGCATGAACCGGCAATTGCGCCCGATCGATTGGGCAAGACTGTATCCCGTGAGGTCTTCAAAGGCATGGTTGATGTAGACGACCGGATTGTCAGGACGATTCGGGTCGGTCAACACAACCGAAAGGGGCAATTCGGCCAAGGTATCCGGGCCGAGTTGCATTGCATCGGTCGTCGCTGCTCGTCCCGTCTGCATGAGGGGCCATCCCCTGTCCGAAAGCTACGGCAGTCAAACCGGCCCGACACCAGAAGGCAAGAACTGGAACAATCGCGTTAGTTGTTCGGCAAAAGGTCGGGCACAATCGTAACGATAGCTGGGAAGTACCACAGAATGGCGAGCCCGATCACCTGAATCATCACGAAGGGAATCACGCCGCGATAGATATGGCCTGTCGTGACCTCCTTCGGGGCCACCCCTCGTAAATAGAAAAGCGCGAAGCCAAAGGGTGGCGTCAGGAACGAGGTCTGAAGGTTCACCGCGATCATGATCGTCACCCATTTCGGATCGAAGGTACCGCCATATATGACAGGCCCCACGATGGGGATGACGATGTAGATGATTTCCAGGAAGTCGAGAACGAAGCCCAGCACGAAGAGCACGATCATCACGATGATGAAGACCTTCAACTCATTGTCGAAGCTACGCAGGAACTGCTGGATGTAGTGTTCCCCCCCAAAGGATATGAGGACCAGGTTCAGGAGTTGCGAGCCGATGAGGATGGTGAAAACCATGCTCGTGACCTTGGCCGTCTCGCGCACCACGGGGCCCAGTACGCCAGTGCGGAACAAGACCCAACAGGCAAAGAGCAGCCCGATGAAGGCCCCGTGATAGGCCGCCTGCGCGATAAACAGCGCAATGGCATCCGCGGCCGACGTCCCTTCCAGCCCAGTGCGCAAGTCGAAATTAATGCCAAACAGCAACATCACCACCAGTGCCAGCGACGCCATCAGGATCGACCCGCCGGAGCGGCCTTCTTCCTGCAACTTACGGTAGGCGGCCAGCATGATGGCGCCACCCGCGCCAAGGGCCGCGGCCGGGGTCGGGTTGGTGATCCCCCCCAGGATGGAGCCAAGCACCGCCACAATCAGCACCAACGGCGGGAAAACCACGCGCAATAGGTCATTCTGCGCCAATCTCCCGAAGGCGGGTGCCACACCGTAGAGCGTGATGGCCATCGGGATCGCCATCAGAACGAAGGTGGTTCCCGACGACGTGGTGGGTGCGATCAGCGCGATGTCGATAGCCAGCGCCAGAAGGATGCCCCCTGCCCCGATTAGCAGTGGCTTGGGATCGGCCAGCGGGTTGATGCCGCGGGCCACCGAAAGGACCAGACCCAGACCCAGGAACAGGATGGCAATGCCGGTCCCGATGGGCGCTGCGCCCTGGATGGCAGCGTTGCGCGCCTCGATCAGTTCTTCGGCCGACAACTCGCGCGACAATTGCACACCGCCCGCATCGTTGATGGCGGCTTGCTGACTGACGGCCAGGTCCCATGCCGCTTGGCCATGCAGTTCGATCATGGCAGCTTGGCAGGCTTCCGAGACGTTGGTGCGCAGGCTGGCCTGCTCGCCCGCCTGGCTGAAGCTGGACACAAGGGTTGATTGGTTGCCGATCACATCGGCCAGGCCGAAAACGATGCCACCGCCTATGATGGCAACAGGCACCACCAGGAACCAGATCAACGCATCGTTGCGCGTCGTGGCCGATCCGCGGCCCGCATCCAATACCACGGCAGGTGCCTTGGCGGGGTTAACCAGCGCGAAGCCGAACGCATAGGCGCCGTAGAGAAATGCCAGGAACACGCCCGGCAGCAGGGCCGCCTGGAACAGCGTGCCGACCGACACGACCGCCGGTTCCCCCAGATAGGTGAGCGCATCCGAGCAGCCCACAAGTTGCGCGCGCTGTTCCTGCGCAGTGGAATAGATGTCGCCCGCCAACGTACCAAGAAGCACGATCACGATGGAGGGTGGGATGATCTGACCCAGCGTGCCGCTGGCCGCGATGACGCCCGTGGCCAGCTCTGGCGAATAGTTGTTGCGCAACATCGTGGGCAGCGCCAGCAGGCCCATGGTCACGACCGTCGCCCCCACAATCCCGGTGGATGCGGCCAGAAATGCCCCCACGATCACGATGGACACGGCCAGGCCGCCGGGCAGCGGACCGAAGACGCGCGCCATGGTGGTCAGCAGGTCTTCCGCGATTTTGGAGCGTTCCAGCGTGATGCCCATCATCACGAACATCAGCACCGCGAGCAGCGTCTCGATGGAGGCGCCCGCGATCACCCGCTCGTTCATGCGGTTGACGATAAAGGCGATGTTGCGGTCGATGGCCGTTTCCCACCCTTGGGGGAACAGCGGCTCTTCTATGCGGGGCAATTCCGGGTATCGGAAGACGGAGATGGCGTCGCGTGCCACACCCTCAGCCACCAGAGCGGCATATTCGGCACTGCCCGTGTCGATAGCCTGGTGGATCAAAATGCCCGCGGAATCGAGGGCGGCAATGATGCCGAAGCTGATCACGCCGGACCCGGCAATGGCAAAGGCGACCGGAAAGCCCGACATGATCCCGCCAAAGAGGCAAAGGAACACGATCACCAGGCCAATTTCGACCCCATCAAGTCCGAACAGCATCTATTAGGTCCCCCATGCCGCGCGCGGCAGCATCTCTTTTGTCGTTCGCCCGGTTGTCCCGGGTTTCAATGTATCTCAGCCACGCGTTCGGCGGCTTCATCGCCCAGGATGTCGCGGTCGAGGTAGCGGTCTTTGCTGATGTCGCCTTCGCGGTATTCCAGCCAAGATCGCCAGAAGAAGGTCAGCGCCTGGGCAAAGGCCGTGGCCGCGAAAAGCAGGATCAGCACCTTGAACAGGAAATACGCATCGAAGCCGTTGGGGCTGAAGCCGATGGTTTCGACATTCCAGCGCAGCGCGCGGGCCTTCAGCAGCAGCCGATCAAGATCGTCACTGGCCGAGGTGGCGGGTGTGATCATCGACCGCCAGAAGAAGAACCACGAAAAGAGCCAGATCAGGATGAGCGATGGCACCATGAAAAGCATCGCGCCGCACATGTCGATCACACGCTTGGTGCGGTGGGACACGGCGGAATAGACAAGGTCCACGCGCACGTGGCCGCCCTGGATAAAGGTCCAAGCGACGCAAAGGCAGACGATCATGGCGTTGTAGAGCTTGAGTTCCTCCGAATACCACGACAGGTCGCGCGTGAAGGTGGCACCAAAGGGCCCCACGCTGATTTCCGAAACGCGGAAAATGCGTTGCAGGAACACGATCATGATCTGCTGTAGCACCATGATCAGCCCCGCCCAGGCCGCGATGCGGCCAATCCAGTTCAGGACGAATTCGAAGCCGCGCACCACACCCCAAAGGAATTCGCGCCGGAAATAGCCGATGGCAGTGATGACCAGAAAAATCAGGAGGATGGCGAAGAAAAGCTCGACCGAAGCGCCGTAATAAATGAGGCGCATGAGGGTCTGTTTGTCCTCCGGCGTCTCGAAGGCGAAAGCCCAGCCGAGCCAGGAACCCGGATTGGCGATGGCGTATCCGATATTCCAGACGGACATGGCGAGGTTCGTGAAGAACCAGGTGATGGCGTCGAGCATGGCGTCCCCCCGGGCGGGCTCGGTGGCCGGGGTTACACCTGCGCCTTCGCGCGCGGCCCCCGTGTGTCTTCTTAGTCTCGGGCCCGCCCCCCAGAAGGGACGGGCCGGATTTATCGGTTCCACGCGGGTATGGCACCGCGCGCTGCGCCCCCGACCGCGGTGTGGTGACGGGGGCTGGCAGGTCAGCCCATGACGCGGTCGCGTTGGGCGCGATAGACGCCTTCAGAACGTGTGATCCAGCCCGACGAGGCGCGCATGCTTTCCATGGCACTATCGTGGATCTTCTTGAAGAGTTCATCGCCCATGTTTTCGTCCAGCACCTCACGGGCAGCGACGCCCATGGCATCCCAGACCGCATCGGGGAATTCGCGGATGGTGACACCGCCCGATTGCAAGCGCTGCAGCGCCGAGCCGTTGTTGTTGAGGTATTGCGACAGATTCCACTGGTGGCCCTCGCCCGCGGCGATCTCGACGATCTTCTGCTGGGCAGGGGTCAGGCTTTCGAACACGTCGCGGTTCACGGCCAGCGACAGGCCTGCGCCCGGCTCGTGGAAACCGGCGGTGTAGTAGATCTTCGTGATCTCCTGGAAGCCCGCCTTTTCGTCGGCCCAGGGTCCAATCCACTCGGTCCCGTCGATCGCACCGGAGGCCAGCGCCTGGTAAACTTCGGAACCAGGAAGGTTCTGGACGGAGGCGCCCATCTTGCCCAAAGCCTGGCCCCCCAGGCCCGGCATACGGAATTTGAGGCCCTGGAAATCCTCGGGGCCAGAGATTTCCTGGCGGAACCAGCCGCCAGCCTGGGCGCCGGTGTTACCCGCCAGGAACGACTTGAGGCCGAAAATCTGACCCAGCTCATCATGCAGGGCCGCACCATCGCCATGGTAGTACCAATTGGCCAATTCCTGCGCCGTCATGCCAAAGGGCACGGCGGTGAAGAATGCATAGCCCGGATGCTGGCCCACGAAGTAGTAATCGGCGCCGTGATACATGTCAGCCTGACCGGAAGTCACGGCGTCGAAGACTTCGAACGCGCCCACAAGCTCGCCTGCGGCCTTCAAATCGACGGTCAGCGCGCCGTCGGACATGGCGGTGATGCTATCGGCGGCCCGCTGAGCTGAATCGTGCACACCCGCGAGGCCGCGGCCCCAGGTGGTAACCAGCGTCAGCGTGCGGTTGCCTTGCGCATAAGCGGGCGCGGCAAGCGCGGTCGCGCCAGCAGCAGCGCCACCAATGGTGGATTTCTTAAGGAATGAACGGCGGTCCATTAACCCCTCCCCTGATGTTATCGCGTCGCCTGCCCTCCCGGCAGGTCAACGGCCCCTCGTTCGGGGCGTGGGGCGACACTAGGCAATGGCGGGCCGGAGTCAAATACCCGAAAACACGTAGACTTGCGTCAGACGATGTCCGCCACGTGGTAGTCCAAGGCGCGGAGACCATCCGTCATCCAAAGGAACGGACCAAGACCGACCGGGCCCCGCCAAGCTTCGGTGCCGTCAGGCAAACCTGCCAGGCGGACAGCGCCCATTTCCTCTAGCCCAGGCATTCCAGTGCGGGCTACTCGGATATGTGTAGACACGTTGGGGCGAGCGGCCTTGCGATCTCTATACCCTGGCCCGACTACGACACATTTTCCACGGACGGCGATCGCATGGCCCCGCGCACCAGCGTCGGCCAGCTCGTCACTTCGCCTGTCTCGTCGATGCGCGTCAGATCGAAATCCGTGCAGGCGTAGAACCAGCATTCGCTGCCCGTCTCGTTAGGCGCATAGAAGTCGTTTATAACAGCGCCCGTAACTTGGTCGTTAAACCACACCAGCGACCCGTCGGCATCGAAGCCAGTCAAACCGTGGGACGACACGGGATATCCAAGACGAGGGTCTGGCATATCACCGTAGACGCCTTGGTCAAAATAGCTCATCCAGAAGAGTCCCTGCCGGTCGACTTGCACATCCAAGATTCTGTCGCCCACATGAAAGCTCGCGCGGTGCTCACCGCCCTTTCCAAAGACATGGGCATTGCGCGGGATTTCACCATAGACCGCTCACAGCAGGCATCCACAATCATGAAAGAACCGTCGTCTGCGCGGGCCATGATCGGGCATTCCACACCGTTGGGAAGACTGGCTGCCACCTCTCCCTCCGGGCCCCGCACAACGATTTTTCTGGACGCATGACGCGACAGGCCAGCAACGAATGCGCGCCCATGCCTGTCGAAGGCGATTGTGGTAATGTCGCCCTCCAGGCGAGGCAGGTTTATCTCAACCCGCGGGTACCAGTTCTTCTGAGACAAAGAAGATGTGCCGCATGACGCCTGCGTGTTTCACTAAGGGGCAAGGACCGCGTCCAAAACGCGGCCCCTGCCCTGATGTGGCAGTCAGACCCCGATCACACGGTCCCGCTGGGCGCGGTATAGCCCCTCGGACCGCGACAACCAAGCTGATGACGCCACCATGCTTTCGGTGGCCGAGGCGTGGATCTTGGCGAACAGCTCATCGGACAGGTTTTCTTCCGTTACCTCTTGTGCGGCAGCGCCCATGGCATCCCAGACCGCATCGGGGAATTGCCGCACCTGCACACCTTCGCCTTGCAGGCGTGCCAGGGCCTTGCCGTTTTCGTTCAGGAACTGCGCCAGATTCCAGGCATGGGCATCGCCCGCGGCCACTTCGATGATGGTCTGATGCGCCAGCGACAGGCTTTCGAACACGTCGCGATTAACGGCCAGCGTGTTGCCGGTGCCGGGTTCGTGGAAGCCAGCGGCATAGTAAATCTTAGTGATCTCCTGGAAGCCCATCTTCTCATCGGCCCAGGGCCCGATCCACTCCGTCCCCTCGATCGCGCCGGAGGCCAGTGCCTGATAGACCTCGGAGCCCGGCAAGTTCTGCACCGACGCGCCCATCTTGCCCAAGGCCTGGCCGCCCAGACCCGGCATACGGAACTTCAAACCCTGAAAATCCTCAGGACTATTGATTTCGCGGGCATACCAGCCGCCCGCCTGCACGCCGGAATTGCCGGCGAGGAAGGATTTCAACCCGAAGATCTGCCCCAGCTCATCATGCAACTCGGCCCCGCCGGCATGGTAGTACCAGTTCGCCTGTTCCTGCGCGGTCATTCCAAACGGCGTCGACGAGAAATAAGCATAGCCCGGATGCTGGCCCACAAAGTAGTAATCCGCCCCGTGATACATGTCAGCCTGCCCCGCGGACACGGCATCGAAGACTTCGAAGGCGCCAACCAACTCTCCCGCGGCTTTCAGTTCCACCGTCAGCGTCCCGTCCGACATGGTGCTGATCATGTCCGCACAGCGCTGCGCCACGTCATGGACACCAGCAAGGCCGCGGCCCCAGGTGGTGACCAGTGTCAGCGTGCGGTTGCCCTCGGCATAGGCCGGTGCGGCCAAGGCGGTGGCTCCGGCTCCGGCAGTGGAAGCCTTTAGAAATGTACGACGATCCATCGCGTCCTCTCCTGTCCTTCTTGATTGCGGCGCCGGCGCATCCCCCGCGCGCAGCCCGATGCACCGGACCTTGGGGCGCGGCCCCGGGGCGGCAACGCATCGGATAGATCTAGCAGGCATCACCACGGGTCACTGCCCAAGCCGCTGGCATCTTTCGCGCGTTTGCCGTTCAATTGGGCACCATGCGCTTGCCCCGCCCCTCATATGGCCAGTCCTTGTTCCTTCTGGCGACCCTGCCGCTGATCCTGGCGGTCACGGCCATTGCCCTGCTTGTGACGCAGCAATCTGAGCGCGCCGCCGAGCGCGAGATCGCGGCGCTGGAATCCGCCATGATCGACGCCAAGCAGCGGGAGTTGCGCAATTACGTGCAGCTGGCGCGCACCGCCTTCATCACCATCTACGGCAATGCCGCCCCCGACGATGCGGCGGCCAAGCTTCGGGTCACGCAGATCCTGTCTGCCATGGTCTACGGCCAAGACGGGTTCTTCTTCGTTTTCGACTATGAGGGCAACGCCCTGGTGGCGCCCCGCCATACCTGGCTTATCGGGCGCAATTGGGCCGGGCTGGAAGACCGCGAAGGCGTGGACGTCACCGACACGCTGGTGGACCTAGCCCGCCAAGGCTCGGGCTATCACAGCTATGAATGGCGCAAACCGTCCACGGGCGAAGAAACCACGATCCTAACCTATGTGATCGGGCTTCAAGACTGGCGATGGGCCATCGGAACAGGTGTCTTTCTGGACGACATCCTCGCCCAAGCCGCCACCGCACGCGCCGAGGTGCGCGAACGGGTGCGCGCCCAATTCCTGACCATCGGCGCCATCGCGGGGGCGGCGCTTCTGCTGGTCTTTGCCTCGGGCTTTCTGATCACCGTCCGCGAACGGCGCCTGGCCGATGCCAAGCTCAAGCAACTCACCCAGCGGGTTCTGGACACCCAGGAAGAGGAACGCGGCCGCGTGGCGCGTGAACTCCATGATGGGATCAGCCAGCTTCTGGTGGGTATCCGCTTCAAACTGGAACTGGCGCGGCGCCTGACCGCCAAGGGCGACCCGAAGGCCGAAGAGGCCGTGGAAAGCGCCGTGGACGGCCTGCAATCGGCCATCGGTGAGGTGCGCCGCATCAGCCATGATCTGCGGCCCGGCGTGCTGGACGATCTGGGCCTGGGCCCCGCGCTGAAGGCGCTGTGCGAAGCGTTCGAGGCACGCACGGGCACGCCCGTCATCTTCCGCACGGTGGTCTTCCGCAACCGCCTGGATATCGACGCGAAGACCGCGCTCTACCGCATAGCTCAGGAAGCGCTCACCAATGTGGAACGCCATGCGGGCGCCAGCCGCGTCTCGGTCCGCGTCTTCGGCCATCGCAGCGGCGCAACCCTGCGGATCGAAGATGACGGCACCGGCGTCGCGCAACCAGGCGGCGGCATGGGCCTGCGCAACATGGCCGAACGGATTGAACAGCTCGATGGCAAGCTCACCATCGGCCCCGGGACTAGCGGAATTGGCACACTCGTCGAAGCGACAGTGCCGCTGACGCATCTGCTGACCCCCGACAGCGCGGACGCGACAAAACATGCTGCGGAATAATCTGTTTCAGATAGTTGGAACGTGACGTTCACGTTGCCCATTCGGCAATCACGTCCGCCGCTTCCGCCGCCGTCAGGTCAGTCACGTCCAGACGCAGCACCTGGTCCGTCCCACGCGCGATCAGCACCCGCTCATAGCGATCGGGCCGCAGCAAGGTTCCGTCGAGGGGTTTGCGCTTGCCCATCCGCTCCCGTCCCGCCAGACGCCGCTCATTTTCCGCCCGCGCGCAGTCAAGCGCCACGATGCGGTAGGCCCCGCCCCGCTGCGAAACCAAATCCAGCACGGCATCCCAGGCCTCTTGGGCGCGCGGCGAATCTTCGAACAGCGAATCCGTCAGAACCACCGGCATGTCCGGCGGCAGGTCAAGAATGCGCGCAAAAGCCACGGCTCGCGTCTCCGCCACCGTCTGCCGGCACAGTGCCGAGCCCACATCAGTCAGGGCGAAGGCGATGTTGTAGATGCTGTGATTGTCCAAAAGGCGTCCGCCCAATCGCTCGGCCAGATGGCGCCCGATGGTCAGCTTGCCCACGCCCGGCAATCCGTTGAGATGTAAGATCATAGCTCCACCCTGCGCGCCTGCCCGCCCCCGGGACAATGGCGCTGCCGCCCAAGGCCCGCCGTCTGCCGCAATCCGCCGGGCGCAGCCCAAGCCGACGCCGCCGCCCACGCAAACCCCGCGCCCCTTCATCCTGGCAAAAATACTCAATTCCGGCCCGTCGAACATACCACCCCGCCCGGGCCATGTCGCCCAACGCCTGGACAGGCCTGCCGCCCTCGGCCTATTGCGCCAGATCATGTCCGCGCCAATCCGCATTCTCATCGTCGATGATCACCCCATGGTGGCCGAAGGGATCCGCGCGCTTCTCGAAACCTTCGACGATCTGGAGGTTGTAGGCACCCTGCAAGATGGGCAGGAGGCCATCGACCGCGCCGCCGACTTGGCGCCCGATGTGGTGCTGCTTGATCTCAACATGCCGCGGCTCAACGGGCTTTCCGCTACGGAAATCCTGCGGGAACGCCACCCGGATATCGCCGTGCTCATCCTGTCCATGCATGACGCGCCCGAATATGTCGCCACCGCCCTGCGCCACGGCGCCGCCGGTTACTGCCTCAAGGACCAACCGACCGAAGAGATCCGCCGCGCCATCGACGTGGTACATGGCGGCGGGCGCTACCTGTGCCCAGGCGCCGAAAGCGCGTTGGAGCCGTCGGGCGATGGAAGCGAGCCGCTCACCTCGCGCGAACAAACCATCCTGCTGCACCTCGCCCAGGGCCGCTCCAACAAGGAAGTTGCCCATGCGCTCGATATCTCGGTGCGCACGGTGGAAACGCACCGCAAGAACCTCAAGCGCAAGCTGGGCATTTCCTCCACAGCCGGGCTGACGCGCTACGCTTTGGAACATGGCGTGCTGCAGGGGACCGGGTTGCTTCCCTAGGGGGCCGAGCGTGCCCCCTCAGCCCGCGGGCCAGGATCAAGCCCAGCGGGCGCATGGGCGGGCGGCCGACGTCAGCACGTCGTCCCAGTCATCAAAGGATTGCACCCGGAGTGCGTGATCGCATGACCGCCAGACACCGCACAACTGCTTTCGGGTCGACCAGTCCGCGCACGATTTGGAGTGTAGTTAACCGCGCCCCATGATGATGCGCACGTAGTTCCGCGTCTCGCGAAACGGCGGCACGCCCCCATGCTTCTCCACCGCGCCTGGGCCGGCATTGTAGGCCGCCAAAGCCAGGCGCCAACTTCCAAACTTGCGATACTGCATGGCCAGATAGCGTGCGCCGCCTTCCAGGTTCTGTTTGGGATCAGCCGGGTTCACACCAAGCTGTCGCGCCGTGCCGGGCATCAACTGCGCCAGACCCATGGCACCTTTGTGGGACCGTGCATTCGGGTTCCAGCCGCTTTCCTGGCGCACCAGTCGCAGAAATAGGTCTTCGGGCACACCATGGCGTCGGGCCGCGGCCCGGGCCTCGCCGATGAAACGTGACCGTTGCGGGCCGTCATAGCGCGGGATGCGTTCGCGTCCCGGGATGGCGATGGGTGATCGCGTGATCGGCACCAACCGGTCGGAATGGGAATATTGCGACGATAGCCGCCGATCCATCAACTCGGTCTGACTGCGAAACAAATCCGTCCGCGAGCGTGAAGAAAAAGTTTGCGCTTCAAGCGCCGTCGCAAAAATCGTCGTGGCGCAAACGCCCACGACCCAGACCAATCGCGTCACGTGGAATCCCGCCTCTTGTTCAACTCATCCCGGTCCATTCCCTCGACGCCGCCCCTGTTCGTCGGAGCGTGCGCACGCGCGAACCATACGCGAAGCGCGCCAGACCGCCAAGACCCGCCGCCCCCTTTCCTTCCCGGCCTCAATCTATAATTAACCACCCGGGTGCTGAGGTGCCGCAGACGATTCCACCAAAGGGGGAGGCACGGCATGGCCGGCAGCGTGAACAAGGTCATCCTTATCGGCAATTTGGGTCGCGACCCCGAAACGCGGTCGTTTTCCAATGGCGGCAAGGTCTGCAACCTGCGCATCGCCACGTCCGAGACATGGCGTGACAAGAATTCCGGTGAGCGTAAGGAACGCACCGAATGGCACAGCGTAGCCATCTTCAGCGAACCCCTGGTGCGCGTGGCTGAGCAATATCTGCGCAAAGGCTCCAAGGTCTATATCGAGGGCCAGTTGGAAACCCGAAAATGGCAGGACCAATCTGGCCAGGACCGCTATTCCACCGAGGTCGTGCTGCGGCCTTATCGGTCGGAGTTGACGATGCTCGACAGCCGCGGCGAAGGCGGTGGCGGGGGTGGCGGCTATGGCGGCGATGACCGCGGCGGCTCCTACGGGGGTGGCGGCGGGGGCGGTGGCTCCTATGGCGGGGGTGGTGGCCAAGGCGGTGGCAACCAAGGGGGCGGCTATGGGGGCGGCGGCCCGGCCGACATGGATGACGAGATCCCCTTCTGATCCGACAGCGCTTTGCGCTTGCGGGGTGTTCTGCGGGCGCCGCACCGGGCCAAACGGCCGCTTAGGCAGCGCCCGCCGCCTAAGCAGGCGCACTTAACCTCCGAACAAAGTCAGAGCCGCGCCCGGAGCGAGCGGTACTAGGCGACAACCCAAAACCATGATCAACAGCAACGGCCCCGTTCCCTGACGAGACCACCCATGTCGCACCATATCGCCCCCGCCCTGGCCGCCACTTTCGCCCCCCCGGTGATGGAAGCGCGGCGTTGGATCGCGGGCAAGACCTTCGCGCCAGACCGCCCGCTTCTCAACCTCAGCCAAGCGGCCCCCGCCGACCCGCCACCTACGGCGCTGCGCGAAGCCATGGCCCGCATCGTGATGGAGGAGGTCGAGGCACACCTATATGGGCCCGTCTTGGGCCTGCCCGCCCTGCGCGACAAGGTCGCCGCGCAATGGACCCACGATTACGGCGGCGATGTCCGCGCCGACCAAGTGGCCATCACATCGGGCTGCAATGAGGCCTTTGCCGCGGCCATGGCCACGCTCGCCGCGCCGGGCGACAACGTGGTCGTGCCTATCCCCTACTATTTCAATCACCGCATGTGGCTCGATATGGTGGGGGTCGAGACGCGGATGCTGACCACCGATGCCGCCCTTCTGCCCGATGCGGATGGGGCCGAGGCGCTGATCGACCACCGCACCCGGGCCATCGTGCTGGTCACGCCCAACAATCCCGGCGGCGTGGAATACCCGGTCGACATCCTGCGCGCCTTCGCCGATTTGGCCCGTCGCCGGGGCTTGGCACTTATTGTGGATGAGACCTATCGCGATTTCCACAGCCGGGACGGCGCGCCCCATGACCTGTTCACCGACAGTGATTGGGATGATGTGCTGATCCAACTCTACAGCTTTTCCAAGGCGTACCGGCTGACCGGCCACCGCGTGGGTGCCATCTGCGCGGCCCCTGCCCGACTGCGGCAGGTGGAAAAGTGGCTCGATACGGTGACGATCTGCCCCGCGGGTCTGGGCCAGCGGGCCGCACTTTGGGGCATGGAAAACCTGGGCGATTGGCTGGCGGGCGAGCGCCGCGAAATCCTATCCCGCCGCGCCGCGATGGAGGCCGGGTTTGCCCAGCTTCCGGGTTGGGACGTGCTCGGCTGCGGCGCCTATTTCACCTATGTGCGCCACCCCTTCACCGCGCCCTCGGACCAGGTGGCCCCTGCCTTGGTGGACCAAGCCGCCCTTCTGGTGCTGCCAGGCACCATGTTCGGCCCAACGGGCACGGATGGCCGGGCCGAAGCCACGCTGCGCATCGCCTTCGCCAATGCAGATGCGGCAGGCATCTCCACGCTGTTTGACCGCTTGCGCGCCCTGCCCCCGGACACCATGTGAACGGCTTGTGCCGAAGGGGCGCCGAAGGTATCGACGCACGGCATGATTGAGAGGGTCCGACCATGGCCGAAGAACGCCGTCCGAAGAAGAAGACCAACATCGTCGTTTGGATCGTCCTGGGCCTCTTGATCCTGGCGCTTGGCGGCTTCGGCATCGGGGGTTTCGGCGGATCGCTTTCCAGCGTGGCCAGCGTGGGCAATCGCGATATCACGGTGCAGGAATATGCCAATGCCGTGCAAGGCGAACAGCGCCGCCTGCAAGCCCAGACCGGCCAGCCCCTGACCCTGCAACAGATGCAGCAATTCGGCATCGACCTGGCCGTCATGCAGCAACTTCTCACCTCGGCCGCCTTGGAAGAAGAAGCCGCGCGGCTG
This sequence comes from uncultured Jannaschia sp., assembly GCA_947494145.1. Lineage (GTDB taxonomy): Bacteria > Pseudomonadota > Alphaproteobacteria > Rhodobacterales > Rhodobacteraceae > Jannaschia. Next base: position 176,913 of record CANLTZ010000003.1, read on the forward strand.
GGCGTGTCGGTGGGCGATGCCGAAGTGGCGCGCCGCATCCGCACCAATCCAGGCTTCGGGGGACTCGACGGCAATTTCGACCGCGAGGCCTATTCGTTCCAGCTGGACCGTTTGAACCTGAGCGAGCAACGCTTTGAGCGGCAAATCCGCAACGAGGCCGCGCGCGAATTGGTGCAGGCCGCCGTTGTCAGCGGCGTCGAAGTGCCAAGCGGCTACACCGACACGTTGCTGGGCTGGCTCGCGGAAACCCGCGACGCGACACTCATCACAGTGACGGTCAGCGACCTGACGGGCGGCCCCCTGGCCCCCAGTGCCGACGACATCCAGGCCTTCTATGACGCCAACCCCGAGATGTTCGAACGACCTGAACGCCGCGCCATCACCTATGCCTGGAAGACGCCGGAAACCGTCGATGTCGAAATCGACGAAGATGCCCTGCGCGAGATGTATGAGGCGCGGGCCGATATCTTCCGCCAACCGCCCCGCGTTCTGGCCGAGCGTCTGGCCTTTGCCAATGACGCCGCAGCCGAAGCCGCCTTGGCCGCCATCGACGCCGGTGAAACAACCTTCGCGACCCTGGTGGAAGATCGTGGCTTGACCCTTGCCGATGTGGATCAGGGGGAACTGGCGCGCGACGATTTGGACGAGGCCGTGGCCGATGCGCTTTTTGCGCTAGAAGAACCGGGCCTCGTGGGGCCGCTGCCCACATCGCTTGGCCCCGCACTCTACCGGGTAAATGCGGTGCTCGATGCCACTGAGACGCCCTATGAAGACGTCCGCGACGACTTGGCGCGGGAATTCACCCGCGACGCCGCGCGACGTCAGATCGACGGCAGCCGCGACGCTATCGATGACCTGCTGGCCGGGGGCGCGACGCTGGAGGAACTGGCCGATGAGACCGAGATGACCCTGGGCACCATCGAATGGTCGCGCGGCGACACCACGGGCATCGCGGCCTATGACAACTTTCGCGCTGCCGCAGCCAGCGTCACGGAAGACGATTTCCCGGAACTTGAAGGCCTGTCCGACGGAGGGATCTTCGCGTTGCGGCTGGATCGGGTCATTCCGCCCGCCGTGTCGTCCTTGGACGAAGTCCGCGACGACGTGGCCGCGGCCTGGTCGCGTGACAGTCTGCGCACCCGCCTGCTGGCCCGGGCCGAGGAAATCGCCGCGGATGACGCCGATAGCGGCGCTGGCACGCCGGAGACGCTGACCGGCATCACCCGCGATGCCGTTCTTGAAAACACACCGCCCGCCGTCGTCGACCGCCTATTCGAAGCCGAAGCTGGCGACGTTTTCGCCATTGAAGGCGATGACGTGTCAGCTTTCGTCGTCCGCCTGGATTCGATCAATGACGCCGATCTGGAGGATGAAAACGTCCAACGTCTGCGCCAGGCCATCGAAACCCAGGCGCGCCAGGATCTGTCGGGCGACATCTTCGATGCCTATGCCCGCTCGGTCCAGGGGCGCATCGGCTTCAATGTGGACCAGCGCGCGGTCGAAGCCGTGCAGGCGCAATTGCTGGGCGGCGGCTGATGATCGCACCCGACTTCGCGACCTTCGAGGCGGTCCACGCGAAAGGCGCGAACCAAGTCCTCTGGACCCGGCTGCCTGCCGATCTGGATACGCCCGTTTCACTGATGCTGAAATTGGCAGATGCCCAGCCCCATTCCTTCGTGCTGGAATCGGTCACGGGGGGTGAGGTGCGCGGGCGCTATTCCATCGTGGGCATGAAGCCGGACCTTATCTGGGAATGCCGGGGCGAGACGAGCCGCGTGAACCGCGCCGCCCGCTACGACCCCGATGCTTGGGTGGATGCGGGCCCGCCGCTGGATGCGATCCGGGCGCTATTGGACGAATCCCGCATCGACCTGCCGGGCGATTTGCCCGCCGCCTCGGCCGGGCTGTTCGGCTATCTGGGCTACGACATGATCCGCTTGGTGGAACACCTGCCGGATGTGAACCCCGACCCGCTGGACCTGCCCGATGCCATGCTGATGCGTCCGTCGGTGGTGGCCGTACTGGATGGGGTGAAGGGGGAGGTCATCCTCGTCGCCCCGGTCTGGGGCTCCTCCGAGCAGACGGCGCGCCCGGCCTATGCCCAGGCCGCCGAGCGGTTGCAGGACGCATTGGCTGCCCTGTCGCGGCCAGTGATCGAGGCGCGCGACATGGGCGATCCGTTCGATCTGGCGGAGCCGGTGTCGAACTTCACCCGCGCCGATTACGAGGCCGCGGTGGAGTGCGCGCGCGACTACATCGCCGCGGGCGACATCTTCCAAGTGGTGCCCTCGCAGCGCTGGACCTACGACTTTCCACTGGCGCCCTTCAGTCTCTACCGCGCGCTCCGCCGCACCAACCCGTCGCCCTTTATGTTCCATTTCGACATGGGCGGTTTCCAGATCGTGGGGGCGAGCCCCGAGATTCTGGTGCGGGTCTTCGGCGATGAGGTCACCATCCGCCCCATCGCAGGCACCCGTCCCCGCGGCGCCACCCCCGACGAAGACCGCGCGATGGAAGCTGACTTGATGGCCGATGAGAAAGAATTGGCAGAACATCTGATGCTGCTGGACCTGGGGCGTAACGATGTGGGTCGCGTGGCCAAGATCGGCAGTGTCCGCCCCACTGAGCAGTTCATCGTTGAGCGCTATTCCCACGTCATGCATATCGTGTCGAACGTGGTGGGTGATATGTCGCCCCACCACGATGCGCTGTCGGCCCTGCTGGCGGGCCTGCCTGCGGGCACGGTGTCGGGCGCGCCCAAGGTGCGCGCCATGGAAATCATCGATGAGTTGGAGCCCGAAAAACGCGGCGTCTATGGCGGGGGCGTGGGATATTTCAGCGCAGGCGGCGACATGGATATGTGCATCGCCTTGCGCACAGGCGTGGTGAAGGACGGCAAGCTTTACGTCCAGGCGGGGGGTGGCGTGGTCCATGACAGCGACCCGGGCGCCGAATGGGAAGAGACGGTGAACAAGTCCCGGGCGCTGAAGATGGCGGCCTCGGAAGCGGGACGGTTCGTGCGTCGGGGGAATTGAGTCGCGACTTGGTCGCGGGGTCGGGGGGCCAGCCCCCCGTCGCGCAAGCGCGACTCCCCCCGGAGTATTTTGGCCAGGATAAACGAGCGGCGATTTTGTCGACTTGTCCCGTCAGGTTGGGCGGGTCAGGCGCGTCAGGACGCGGTCCAGGGCATTCTTGAACGCTGCGCGATCCGCTTTGGCATAAGGGGGCGGCCCGCCGCCCTGCCCGCCGGTCTGGCCTTCAAGGCCGGGGCGCAGCTCGGCCATGAGGTCGCGGGTGGCGACGGTTTCGCCGATACTGGCTTCTGTAAATTCCCGGCCCCGGGGGTCGATGGCCGCGCCGCCTTTCTTGAGGACCCGGTCGGCCAGCAGGATATCGGCGGTGACGGTCACGCTGCCGGAGCGCGCCACTTCGACGATGGCATCATCGGCGGCATCGAAGCCGTCGCCCGCCACGTAGAGCTTGAGGAGCGGATGGTCGGTCAGCCGCAGGAAGCTGCCCGCCACGAAGACGGCCAGCACGTTGCGGCGCAGTGCGATCTCAGTGATTTCTGCCTTTACGGGGCAGGCATCGGCGTCGATCAGGATCATGGGCGCCGGCGTGGTGTTCACAGAAGGGCTCGAAGGCCCGACGCCAGCACCATGCCGTCGGAGCCCATGGCCACGACGTTGGCCCCCGCCGCGATCCAGCGGTCGGGGTTGGCGGCGAAGATGCCCGCAGGACGACCGGCGGCGCGGATACGGACGATGGCGTCTTCGAGCGCCGTCAGCACGGCGGCGTCGCTGGGGGTCAGCCCCATATCGCCGGCCAGATCGGCGGGGCCCAGAAAGACGCAGTCGACGCCGTCCACGGCGCAGATGGCCTCTAACGCGGTCAAGGCGGCGCGACTTTCGGCCTGCACCCAGACCGAGATCTCCGCATTGGCGCGAGCCGGATAGCCTGGATCGGCGCCGTAGGCACCGGCGCGGGCGACGAAGGCACCCATGCCGCGGGTGCCTGCGGGCGGGTAGCGCGCGGCGGCCACGGCGGCGGCGGCCTGGTCGGGCGTGTCGACCATGGGGACAAGCAGTGTCTTCGCGCCCAAGTCCAGGGCTTGCTTGATCACCCAAGCCTCCCCTACCGGGACGCGGACGATGGCGTCGGGCGCGGCGATTAGGCGGCGGCGCAGGTCGGTTGGATCCCACGGCCCGTGTTCACCGTCGAGGACAAGCCAATCGAACCCGGCGGCAGCCGCGATCTCGGCGGCCTCGGGGCCCGGCAGATTCTGCCAGAGCCCGCGCAGGACGGCCCCACTGGCCAGACGTTGCTTGAGCGCGTTCATGCCCCCGCGTCGCATGGTCGGAAGCGGCGGGCAAGTCTTGCCCGCACCGTTCCCTTGGCCTAGCTTTCGCCATCACACGCGGGGAGGGAGCCCCGCGCGACAGGGAGAAGACACAATGAAATTGCTAACGACGACCACGGTCGCCGCGATCACGCTCGCCTTTGCCGGAGAGGCCTTGGCCACGGAATGGAACGTCTCAGTATGGGGCAAGCGTCGCGCCTTCACCGAACATATCGAGCGCATGGCCGAGATTGTGGCCGAGCAGTCGAACGGCGAATTCACCATGAATATCAGCTATGGTGGCCTGTCCAACAACCGCGAGAACTTGGACGGCATTTCCATCGGCGCCTTTGAGATGGCCCAGTTCTGCGCGGGCTATCACCGCGACAAAAACCGCGCGATCACCGTGTTGGAATTGCCCTTCCTTGGCGTCCAGAACTTGGAACAGGAAGTGGCGGTGGCCTCGACGGTCTATGGCCACCCCGCCGTGGCCGAGGAAATGGCCAAGTGGAACGCAAAGATCCTGATGACCTCGCCCATGCCGCAATACAACATCGTCGGCACCGGTGAGCCGCGTGACACGGTCGAAGAATTCGATGGCATGCGCGTGCGCGCCACTGGCGGCATCGGGTCGGTGATGGAAAGCGTTGGCGCGGTCCCGACCTCGGTAACGGCGACCGAAGCCTATAACGCCATGGAATCGGGCGTGGTGGATTCGGTGGCCTTTGCCCAACACGCCCACCTGTCTTTCGGCACCATCGACATCGCCGACTGGTGGACCGAGAACCTGAACCCCGGCACCGTCAACTGCCCCGTGGTGGTCAATATCGACGCATATGACGCACTGTCAGACGAGCATCGGGCCATTTTGGACAATGCCGTCGGCGCGTCGCTGGACCATTACCTAGACAACTACGCCGTGCTTCTGGAGGGCTGGGAAACCACGCTGGCAGAAAAGGGCGTGGAGAAGGTGACCGTGTCCGAGGCGGAGATCGAGAAGCTGCGCGCCAACGCGGCCCCGATCCACGAAGCCTGGATCGAAGAGGCGACCGCCAACGGGTTGCCGGGTCAGGAACTCTATGAGCTGACCTTGGAAGCGGTGGCCGCCAACGCGCCCTCGAACTGAACGGTTGAAAAGTCTTTTAAAACAAGACTTTTACAAAAACTCTTAATGTAAGAGTTTTCCTGCGCGGGCGGTCTAAGCCCGCGCTTTCTTCTCAGCCGAGGCGCCATGGCCACCACATCCTCTGTCCTGTCTGACGACACTCGCCTGTCGCGCACCGATCGCGCCCTGCTGCGCATGGAGAAAGCGCTGAACCTGGCCGCCGGCATCACGATCTTCGCGCTCGTCCTGCTGGCCATTGCCAATGTATTGCTGCGCAAACTGCTCAACGCGCCCGTGCCGGGCTACATCGACTGGACCGAGCAGTTCATGGCCGTTTTCGCCTTTCTAGGCCTGGCATACGTGCAGCGCGAGGGTGGGCATATCCGCATGGATCTGCTGGTGGGGAACCTGAAGGGGCGGCTTCTGTGGCTCTTTGAATTCCTGTCGGTGATCTTCATGCTGCTGGTGGTGACTGCGCTGATCTATGGCACGTGGTTCCATTTCGACCGTAGCTTCGACTGGAACGCACCGAACTGGTCCACCGACAGCTCCATCGATATCGCGCTGCCGCTATGGCCATCCAAGCTGGCCGTGCCGGTGGCGCTGACCTTCCTATGGCTGCGGCTGGCCTTGCAAATATGGGCCTATGGGCGCGGCTTGCGGCTGGGGGGGACGGACATCGTGGCCGTGCCCCTTCCCGAAGACCCGGCAGAGCAGGCCAGCAAGGAAGCCGCCACCGTCGGCGCAGTTGGTCGCGATGGATAGCATTATCGACATGAAGGCCCTGCTGGAGGGCGTGAGCATCTTTGAGGTGTCGCTGTGGCTGTCGGGCCTGCTGTTGGTCCTAGTGCTGATCGGCGTCCGCGTGGCTTTTGCCGCCGCGTTCATCGGCTTCATGGGGCTCTGTGCCTTCTTCATGCAGCGCCAGGGCTTCGATCAGGGGCTGGTGACGGCGGCGAAGTTGGCAGGCCAGGTGCCCCATTCCAAGGCCACGCAATATTCGCTGAGCCTGATCCCCACCTTCATCCTGATCGGCTACTTGGCCTATTACGCAGGGCTCACGACCTACCTGTTCGAGGCCGCAAAGCGTTGGGTCGGCTGGGTGCCCGGCGGCCTGGGTGTGGCAACCGTGTTCGCCACGGCGGGCTTCGCGGCGGTGTCTGGCGCCTCGGTGGCCACCTCGGCCGTCTTCGCGCGCATCGCCATCCCGGAAATGCTGCGCGAGGGCTATGACAAGCGGTTCGCGGCGGGGGTGGTGGCCGCAGGCGGCACGTTGGCCAGCCTGATCCCGCCCTCGGCCATTCTGGTCATCTACGCCATCATTGTGGAGCAGTCGGTGGGCAAGCTGCTGCTCGCGGGCTTTCTGCCCGGCCTGGTCTCGGCGCTGATCTATGGCGCGTTGGTCATGGGATTGGCCCGCCTGCGTCCCACGCTGGGCCCGCCCGTGGGCGGCTATAGCTGGAAGCAGAGGTTTTCGGCCCTGCCCGGCGCCATGCCCATCCTGCTGGTGGTCTTCATCATCGTCTATTCCATCTATTTCGGCTGGGCCACGCCCACCGAGGCGGGCGCCTTGGGCGCGGGCGTGGTGCTGGCCATGGCGATCTGGAAAGGCATGAAATGGCGCGACCTCCATGGCGCATTGATGGAAGCGGCCAAGCTGACGGTGATGATCTTCGCCATGATCTGGGGCGTGCTGATCTATGTGCGCTTCCTGGGCTTCGCGAAGCTGCCCGACGCGTTCGCAGATTTCATCACCTCGCTCGATATGGGCCCCTATCAGATCCTGTTGCTGATCTTGCTGGTCTATGTCGTGCTGGGCATGTTCATGGACGCCATCGGGATGCTGATCCTGACGCTGCCCATCACCTTCCCCGCTGTCATGGCGCTGAACGGGGCTGAGGCCGGCGGCGTGGGTACGCTTGGCATGACCAACGAGGAAGCGGCCATCTGGTTCGGGATCATCGTGGTCAAAATGGCGGAGCTTTGTCTGATCACGCCGCCTATCGGGCTCAATTGCTTCGTGGTGGCGGGCGTGGCGCAGGATTCGAAGATGGATATCTCAGTGCAGGACGTGTTCCGGGGTGCATCGCCCTTCTTTGCCGCCGATGTGGCCACCGTCGCCGTGCTGATCGCCTTCCCGGGCATCGTGCTTTGGCTGCCCGGGCTGGTCGGATAGCGCAGGCCGACGAATCGGGCCCGTAGGCTTCAAACCGGCGGAAACGGGCCCGAAGCGCGCACGCGGCCCGGTGCGTCGTTGCCGATACGGCAATGCGCGATTTTGACGTGCAGGAAGATGCGTAAGCAAAGTGCCTATTCCGGCAGCACCATGCGCGATTCCAACAGGTTGTGCCCTGCCCGGCGCATTGTCTCCGCGTCTCGGGTCTAAGGGTGCCGGGCGTCACGAGAACGCCTGTGGAGAGAAACCTGGAGTTAAAACCATGAAAACGTATCTGAGCACCGCCGCCGCCGCCCTTCTTCTGACCGTGCCTGCCTGGGCGCAGTCCGCCCTCGACACCAACGGAGACGGCCTGGTGACGATGGAAGAAGTGCAGGCCGCCTATCCCGAGGTGACCGCGGATGTCTTCGCATCCATGGATGCCGATGCGGACGGTGCGCTGAATGATGCAGAGATCGCGGCGGCAACGGAAGCTGGCCTCTTGCCGTCCTGATCCCCGCGAGGGACGGCCCCCACCCGACCGTCCCGCAACGCCCGGCCGCCCCTGGCCGGGCGTTGTTTTATTTCGGCGACCCCGCTTGGCGGTCCGAAGCAAGATGGGCGGGTCGGCGCCATTTCCTGGCGCGGCAAAACGTCTTAACGTTGCGTCCATGTCCCTGCTTAAGGCTCTCAACCTGCGCCTCCCGATCATCCAGGCCCCCATGGCTGGTGTATCCACCCCCGACCTCGCCGCGGCAGTTTCGAATGCAGGCGGGCTGGGCTCGCTCGGCGTGGGTGCCACCCATGCGGACGGCGCGGCCCGGATGATCGATGCAACGCGCGCCCGTACCAACCGCGCGTTCAGTATCAACTTGTTCGTTCACGGCACCGTCAAAGCCGACCCGGTGCGCGAAGCGGCATGGCTTGATGCCATGCGCCCGCTTTTTGCAGCCCAGAAAGCGGTCCCTCCTGATAGGCTGCGCCCCCTTTATCTCAGTTTCAACGAAGACGACGCGATGCTCGATATGCTGGTCGCCCGCGCCCCGGCTGTTGTCAGCTTCCATTTCGGCATTCCCCATGCCGACCGCATTGCACGGCTCAAATCCGCGGGCTGCCACTTGCTGGCCACCGCAACCAGTTTGGATGAAGCCGAGGCCGCCCGGGCCGCAGGGATCGACGCCGTCGTTGCCCAAGGGATCGAGGCAGGTGGCCATCGCGGCGTCTTCGACCCAGACGCGCCCGATGCGGGACTTGGCACGCTGGCCCTGACCCGTTTGCTGGTCGCCAAGTCGGGCCTGCCTGTCATCGCTGCGGGCGGTATCATGGATGGCGCGGGGGTCCGCGCCGCCCTTGAGCTTGGCGCGATCGCCGCGCAATTGGGCACCGCTTTCATCGCCTGCCCGGAAAGCGCCGCCAATGAGGAATACCGCGCCGCCTTGGCCGGGCCAGGCGCAAACCAGACGACCATGACCCGCGTCATTTCGGGACGCCCTGCGCGGTGCCTGGGCAACCGCTTCACCGCCTGGGATGCGGGCAATTTGCCACCGGTGCCAGATTACCCCATCACTTATGACGCGGGAAAAGCGCTTCACGCTGCGGCAGCCGCGAACGGGGACCATGGCTACGGTGCCCATTGGGCGGGTCAAGGCGCGCCCCTTGCCCGCAGACTTCCCGCTGCCGAGTTGATGACCCAACTTGCCGTCGAGCTTCGCGACCACCTGCCAGAGGCGCACGATTATTCGGCCGAATAATCGGAGCAGGCCCGTTAGATGCCAGCGCCCCGCCCGACCGGCGCACGCAACATTCGGAATAATCCCACATCCTGCGAGAAACTTTCTCTTGCCCTGTTGACGACCCCCGCGCGATCCGTATGGTCCCTGCCACGAACAAAGGAAACCGTGATGGCCACGCTTCTCGTAATTGTAGGATCAGGGTGCATGGGTCGCTAACCGCGACGGCCATATCGGCAACCATGCGCCCCCGGAGTTGACCCCTCCGGGGGTTTTTCGTGGGACGCCGCAGAAAGGAACAGGACAGATGACCAAGCAGATGACCGGCGCACAGATGGTCGTGAAAGCGCTCAAGGACCAGGGCGTCGACGTCGTGTTCGGCTATCCCGGCGGCGCGGTCCTGCCGATCTATGACGAGATCTTCCAGCAGAACGATATTCGCCACATCCTGGTCCGCCATGAACAGGCCGCCGTCCATGCGGCCGAAGGCTACGCACGCTCCACCGGCAAGGTTGGCGTCGCGCTCGTTACTTCTGGACCCGGTGCCACCAACGCGGTCACGGGGCTGACCGACGCGCTGATGGATTCGATCCCGATCGTCGTGCTGTCAGGCCAGGTGCCCACCTTCATGATCGGCTCGGACGCGTTCCAGGAAGCCGACACCGTGGGCATCACGCGGCCCTGCACCAAGCATAACTGGCTGGTCAAGGAGACGGATCGGCTGGGCGCTGTCGTGCATGAAGCGTTCCATGTCGCCCAATCCGGTCGCCCCGGCCCGGTACTGGTCGACATCCCGAAGGATGTCCAATTCGCCTCGGGCGCCTATGTCAGCCCGGACGAGGCCGAGACGTCCCATTACCAACCGCGCCTGCGCGCCGACCCAGACGCCGTGGCCCAGATGGTCGAGTTGATGGAAACCGCCGAGCGGCCGGTCTTCTATACCGGCGGCGGCGTCATCAATTCCGGCCCGGCCGCCAGCACGCTTCTGCGCGAATTCGTCGAGGCCACGGGCTTTCCCATCACATCGACCCTGATGGGCCTGGGCGCCTATCCGGCGTCGGGTGAACATTGGCTGGGCATGCTGGGGATGCATGGTCTCTATGAGGCCAATATGGCGATGCATGGTTGCGATCTGATGATCAATATCGGCGCGCGTTTTGATGACCGGATCACGGGCCGCATCGACGCGTTCAGCCCCAAATCGCAGAAGGTCCATATCGATATCGACCCGTCCAGCATCAACAAGGTGGTCAAGGCCGATGTCCCCTTGCTGGGGGACGTCTCCCACGTGCTGGAAGACGCGCTGCGCCTTTGGAAGGAACGCGGCCGCAAAGTGAACCGGGAAGGCTTGCAAAAGTGGTGGGCCCAGATCGAAACTTGGCGCGAAGTGCGCTGCCTGGCCTTCACCCAAGACGGGCCCACGATCCGGCCCCAGCACGCCGTGGCCCGGCTGGAAGCGCTGACCAAGGGGCACGACCGCTACATCTGCACCGAAGTGGGCCAGCACCAGATGTGGGCCGCGCAATATATGGGCTTTGAGGACCCCAATCGTTGGATGACGTCTGGCGGCTTGGGCACCATGGGCTACGGCCAGCCTGCCGCCATGGGCGTTCAGGTGGCGCACCCCGATGCACTGGTCATCAACGTCGCAGGCGAGGCGTCGTGGCTGATGAACATGCAGGAAATGGGCACCATGGTGCAGTACCGCCTGCCCGTGAAGCAATTCATCCTTAACAATGAACGCCTTGGCATGGTCCGCCAATGGCAGGAATTGCTGCACGGAGAGCGCTATTCCCAAAGCTGGTCCGAAGCCCTGCCCGATTTCGTCAAATTGGCCGAGGCCTTTGGCGCAAAGGGCATCCAATGCGCCGACCCCGCCGATCTGGATGACGCGATCATGGAGATGGTGAACCATGACGGCCCGGTCATCTTCGACTGCCTGGTGGAAAAGCACGAAAACTGCTTCCCCATGATCCCGTCGGGCAAGGCCCATAACGAGATGCTTCTGGGCGACGCCCCGACCCAAGGCGCCATTGATGCGAAGGGGTCTGTGCTGGTTTAGCGCGCGGCTTCATGAACTGGATCTGGCCACTTCTCCCGAAGATGCCCCTGGGTTTCTGGGTGGTGGTGGCCGGGTCCGTATCGCTGGGGCAACTGACAGCATATCTTGGCCTCACCCGCATCTTGTCGCTCGCGCGCAGGACCTGTTGGGTCATAGCCGTGCCCCTGGTTACGCTGGTGACGGCCTATGCCCATGCAGCTTTTGAAACCGGCTGGCTTGCCGGTATGTTCATGGACAACCGCTTCGCGTTTCTGCTCGTAGCCCACGGTCTGGTCGCCCCGCCCTTGCTTGCGCTTTGGCTAATCATGGGACATCGGAAGAAACCATGACCTTGGAAGCGATTGTACGCTGCGCACGAAATCCGTTTTTCTTCCGCCCGCTATCTGCGTTTGTTCTCTATACAATGGGGCTTGTCCCACGGGCGTATTGCCGGAGGACAAGGTGGGCCTGAACCTGTACCGCTTTTCAGCCGCCTCAGTTGCTTGTTCGAGCCCCTTGCGTTCCAAAGCGAAGGGTTTTTATCCAGTTTAATGCTCAAGTGGTTGTCGAAAAGCCAATAGCTCAGGTTTGTCGAGAACCGTTGTAGATGTCGGTGGCGCGGACCATAGCAGTCATCAGTGTGTTTGACGATTGGCGTGCCAGCGGCGTTTTGATTTGCAAAGCACCGCCGACATATCAGGTCGTCCTTGATAGATGAGGGGCGCCAGCGCCCCCCAAGCCGAACCTATCGCGCCAGCATGCCGTCCGGGGCAAGGTCGGCATCGATGCTTGCCATCTCGGCCTGCTCGATAGCGCCCGTGCCATCCGTGTCATAGCGGTTGAACAGCAGCGCATTGTATTCCGCCTCGTCCACGCCGCCATCGCCATTGAGATCCATGTTCGCGTATTCGCCCACTGGCGTAAGGCCCGAATCCCACTCTGTGGCATCCAGCGAGGCCGAGGCATCGCCATCAAAGGTCGAAAACGTTCCCAACGATCCGAAACCAGCCACGAATTCGTTGGGGTCGATGGCCGCGTTGCCGTCTAAGTCCCATGTCGCGGCGCTGTCGGCGCTAGCGATCCCGGCGAAAGCGGTTGCCAGTACGGCAAAAGTCAGGTGCTTGATCATCTTGTCTCTCCTGTCAGGGTGGGCTGGACGGTGCGCCCAGGCCTCTGCCCGTCGCGTGCCCTGCGCGCGGCGCCCCCGCCAGACGGACCCCGCTATCCCTGCCATTCCGAACGCGCACCCGCTCAAGCGCTGGCAAAACCCTGCACGAAGCGGCCCCCAGTTCCGCCGACGCCCCCACGCTCGGCAAGGGCTTGCCATGGCTCGGCGACAAGGGGCCGATGGCGCCGGCACAGCAGACGCGCCACAGCCGCGTCCGCACGGCCCGCCAGACCTTTCCTCCACCGCGTGATCGGGGCACAAGACGACCGGAGCCCGCGCAACCACAAGGACGAAGGCCATGTCACCGCTCAAACTCAAAAAGGGCTCCAGCAGCCATTCCGCCTACAACCTGCGCCCCACCTTCTCTGACGTGCAGGAGCGACACACCCTGGCACTGCTGGTCGACAACGAAGCGGGCGTCCTGGCCCGCGTCATCGGGCTCTTTTCCGGGCGCGGCTACAACATCGAAAGCCTAACGGTGGCCGAAGTGGACCACGAGGGCCACATGTCCCGCATCACCGTCGTCACCGTGGGCACGCCCCAGGTAATCGAGCAGATCAAGGCCCAGCTTGGCCGCATCGTCACGGTGCGCGAAGTCCACGATCTGACCGTCGAAGGCCCGGCGGTGGAACGGGAACTGGCGCTCTTCAAGGTCCACGGCACCGGCGACAAGCGCATCGAAGCGCTGCGCCTGGCCGAGATTTTTCGGGCCAACGTGGTCGATAGCACGCTCGACAGCTTCGTCTTCGAGATCACGGGCGATGTGGGCAAGATCGATGCCTTCGCCGAGCTGATGCGCCCCATCGGCCTCGTGGAAATGGCGCGTACCGGGGTCGCCGCCCTCAGCAGGGGCGGCGGCAGCTGACGGCGCTAAAGCTCGCGGACATGGGCGTCGACGCCATGTTCACGCGCCATGGCCAGCATCGTCTTGCCGTCCACGATACCTGCGAAACCGCCGCCATCGTCCAACCCGCCAATGGGCCCATAGAACACACAGAATAACTCGCAACCATCGTTGCTTACCGGTCTATGAACGTCGCCTGCGGGTTCAAAGATGTAATCCCCCGCGCGCCCGATATCGTCTTCGGTGTAGCAAATAGACCCTGACGTCACGAGGACTTCGATCCCGCCTAAATGCTGATGCACCGGGGCCACAACGCCCGGCTCGACCTTCAACATACAGGTAAAGCCGCCATGGCGGGGGTCCACACTCATCAGCTTGTAGGAAACGCCCTCCATCACCCACGGCATCCAAGGCACTTCTGCCAAGCGGACGAATGTCGGATAGGGCAGCGTCAGCATCGCTTCGACCGGACTTCCGCCTGTGGTGTGCTCAAAATCTTTCATCGCATCTCTCCTCCTGGATTGCCGGAGGAAGTCTGCCCGGCATTACGCGACCTCGCGTGGGCGATGCTGCGGAAATCGGACGATTCTGCGGAAATCTTGCCGCGGACGCCAAAACCGATATCTATTGGACTATGGAAGCGCAGAGCCACCGCACAATCGTTGACAATGTCTCGCACGGCTTTGGGGCCGAACCTTCGGCTGCGCGCTTTCTCGACGACAAATCGGTGCCCCTCGCCGCCGCCGCCTTCCAAGGCACTGGCCAACGGATCGTGCGTTCCGCACCGGACGCGCGATACGCAATCGCCGCGATTCATTTGCATCAACCATTCGATGTGGACCTGCAACTCGATACCGATCCGGTGTTCGCAGGCCGCGTTCAGCCGGGGCAGTTCGTCCTTGTACCACCCGGAATGCGCCCCGAGGCCGAAGTCGACGGTACGTGGTCTGTCTTGCACCTCTATCTGCCGCTTGGGGTGCTTGAAGAGCTCAATCCAAACTGGGAGGGGCATACCGGCCGCGGTCTTTGGTACGGCGCCCGCGCAGGCATCCAGCGGCTCGCCGTGCAAGCCGTCCGTGAAATGCGGGCCGAGGAACGTGCCCAACGCTTCAAAGCCGATGGCACATTGCGGCAATTGATCGCCCGCCTTGTCCCCAACCTCAACCGGGCGCCGTCCCCGGAACGACTGGCGCCCTATGCATTACGGCGTGTGATGGCACATCTGGATGCCAATTTCGCCAAGCCGATCACCGTGGCGGACCTGGCCGATAGTGCCGGTTTGGCCGAGGCCCATTTCGCGCGGGCCTTTCGCAACAGCACGGGGCTGACGCCGGGCAACGCCATCCGCGCACGCCGGATGAAAGCCGCCTGCACCTTGCTTGCCGAGACGAACCTGCCCGTGCTCGAGATCTCGGCGGTTATCGGGTACGCTGACCCCGGCTTCTTTGCCCGCATCTTCCGCAGAGAATTCGGCGTTACCCCCGCTTCGTGGCGGCGGATGCAGAGGCGTTAGGACACGGCGAAATCCCGGCACGCTCTGGCGGTCAAGAGTTGTCAGTTGACAACTCTTGGACGGCTTTAATGAAACGCTGCACCAACCAACTTGCCGGATTGAAGCCCCGCCCAGCCGGGCACCACTGATGTCACATCAGTGCATCGGATGGACCATCGGGCGAGACCGTCGCCAAGAGGTCGTCATCGCTGATTTCGACGAAGGACCGCTCGGTCCCGTCGGGATTGTACTCGATCTCCCGAGAGGCCCAGTCGCGCACATCGCCTTCATCCGTGATCAACCGATGGATCAAGACGCAATCATCGTAGCGATCAATCCGCCGTATCCCCTCATCTGAAAGGCGTTCGTAATAGCTCAGATCGCCGTTTTCATCGAATGCAGAATCCTGCCTTGCCCAATCGAAGACATCGTTTTGATCGGTGCGAGTCTGCGTGACCAATTCACCAAAGAAATAGTCCTGCCAGACATGTAATCCGTTATCGTAATCCACCATCCGCACCTGCAATTCGCCATCGCTGTCAAAGGTGTCACGCTGGGACGTCCAATCCCAAGTATCGCCTTGATCCCAAAGCTCACGCGAAACGAGCACACCGTCGCAATATTCTTCCCGTTGCTCGACCCTGTCATCAAACGTTGTTTCGACCAGGTCCAGTTGTCCTGACGCATCAAATGTATAGGCCTTATAGTTCCAATCCCACGCATCGCTGCGATCAAAGAATTCCCGGTATGCGATCACGCCGTTGACGTAGTCGTCATACTGATCAACACCGTCATCAAAATCAATTTCCGCTCTCTCAAGCTGCCCAAGATCATCAAATTCGTAGACCTTGTAGTCCCAATCCCTCGCATCGCCATGATCCCACAGTTCCCGGTATGCAATTACGCCATTGGCGTAGCCTTCCAACTGCTCAAGACCGTCATCAAACTCGATATACGTCACCTCAAGCTGCCCAAGGCCATCAAATTCGTAAACCTTGTAGTCCCAATCCCTCGCATCGCCACGATCCCACAGTTCCCGGTATGTAATTACGCCATTGGCGTAGCCTTCCAACTGTTCAAGACCGTCATCAAATACGATGTACACCCTGTCGAGCTGACCAACGGCGTCAAAATCGAAATACTGTTCAGACCAATCGTGCGCGTCTTTCAAGTCTTCAATCATGCGGGACGTGACCACACCGTGCAGGTATCTTCCAGATTGCACGACCCCATCATCGAAAAGGATGTAGTCGTCTGCCAGGTCACCCACCGCGTCGTAAGTTCGGTATTGCTCTGACCAATCCCGCGCGTCCCCAAGGTCCAGGTGCGTTTTGCTTCGGATTATGCCGTCCCTATATTCAATGGTCCGAACGACACCGTCATCAGCCACGCGGTCGTGCTGCACAACCTGCCCTTGCGGATCATACCACGTCACTTGCAACCACCAATCAAAGGCGTCAGCGAGATCTGTTTGGATCTCATGCGATAAGACACCACCGGTATAGGTGCCCGTCCAAATGACGCCATTGTCGAACACGGTCTCGCGAGAAACGAGGCCCCTTACGGGATCATAGATGAATTCACGACTTTCCCAGACGCGCGCGTTCTCTTCATCGGTTTCAATCCGTGAGACGCGGTTCCCCGCCTCGAACTCCTGGACTGAGCGGACCCCGTCATCCATGACCCGCTCGAAGTATTCCAAGCGGCCGTCGTTGTCCCGGCGTATTTCCTTTGTCCGCCATGCTTCCGCATCGCCTGGGTCCGCTTGGACACGAAACGTCTCAACGCCGTCAATGAACTCCTGTGCTATGCCACTGCCGTCATCTTCCCATCGATAGAAGTAAAAGCTCTCGTCGTTGTCTCCGTATATGTATCCGTAGGATTCCCACTCATAGATATTCGCCTGGTCGACCAAATGAGTGAATGCAGAAACACCGTCGTCATATTCGACGAAAACCTCAACGCCATCATTGCGGGTTTCCTGAGACGTCGCCAAAACACCGTCAGCCTTAAACTTGAAACTCCGCGACTGCCAGCCTCGCGCATCTTCCGTATCCTCCAACTCGCGCGTGACCAACACGCCGTCCGAATAGGTATCCGTGCGAAAAACTCCGTTATCGGCCATGCGATCAAACCGGGTCAGCACCCCGTCCGCGTCGAAATAGGACACCATGTAAGCTACGTCCCGGCTGTCGAACACGTCGGTCAGGCGACGGCTAACCAACACACCGTCTACGAAAACCTCAACGAGGGTGGCCCCGTCAGCCAAGATGCGAGTCTCTTCCCGCTGAGTGGATGACAGACGATCCCCGAGGGCCATGGCAAGCTCCTTCATGCGAACGGTAGAAAATCACCGCGTGCCGAAGGAAACTGTCTAAATTTTGACGGCTGCCGCCGGAGTGAAACACCCTGAAATCTCGGATATCGGGCGAACGAGACTGCTCAGAAAGATAGTAAAAACGGATACTTAAAAGGAAATCACCAATTGGAAATCGGCCTAATCCCCGCACGCCGCTATGGCCTTACAGCCACCCAGCACAGCCTTATCCAGTAGCCGCGGCGCCTTGACGTTGCGTCATCGAAATCGCGCGACCAGCGCCTCATAGACCGGGGGCGTCACGAAGGCCGAAACATCGCCGCCAAGGCGGGCGATTTCCTTCACCAGTTTCGACGCGATGGCCTGGTGTTCGGCCTCTGCCATCAGGAACACCGTCTCCACACTGTCGTCGAGCACCCGATTCATGCCGACCATCTGGAATTCGTACTCGAAATCCGCCACGGCGCGCAGGCCGCGGATGATCATCTGCGCCCCCACATCGCGGGCGCAATTGATCAGCAGGTTCTCAAACGGGTGCGCCACGATTTCGCAGCCGGTCTTGGCCGACCAATGGGCGGCCTCAGCCTCGACCATGGCGACCCGTTCCTCCAAGTCGAACAGAGGCCCCTTGTCACGGTTGATCGCGACGCCGATCACCAATTTGTCCACCAAGGTGCAGGCGCGTTTGATGATGTCGATGTGGCCCTTCGTGATCGGGTCGAAGGTGCCGGGATACAGGCCGGTCCGCATGGCCCCTCCGTGGTCATTCATCGCATGGGTTGCATGGGTTGGGCGCGTGATCAAGCCGCGGGGCGGCGCTTGCCGCGCCAAATCAGGCTTTGGTGATTAAGCGCGACCAGATCTGCGCGGTCCTCCAGGACGTCCTCCCCCAGCGCGATGGCATCGCGCAAAACCGTGTCGCTGGCATGGGCATAGGCTGGACGCGCAGCAATGGCGCGATACCAGACGCCACCGGTCGCGTGATCCAGCAGGATGCGCTGGAGGCAATGGTCCAGATGAACCGGCCAGTCCGGCTTCGCGGCTTTGGGTAGGTCGTCACGTGTGAGGGCGAGCCATTTGGCTTCAAGCTCCGCTCGGGTCATTACTCGGTCGTCTTTCTTGCCATTGAGGTCCACTTTCGGAGGGCGTGTCGATCAGGTTTGCAAGAACCGATCAAGTCCAACCGTGCCGCGCAGACCAACGGTTTTTGTTCCATCGCGGGTCAAACCCATAGCGTCGGGGCCCCGCGCGTGAATGACCCGCGCCCGAACGGCCTTGTTGCTTTGAATGCCGTTCTACTAAAGCTTAGCCATGGGCCCCGAACTCACGATCCTCTTGGTGAACATCGTCTTCGTCTCCCTTGTCTTTGGCTGGGTCTTCCCTGCCCTGCGGGGCCGCGGCATGACGACATTCGCGCAATACGACCTCGCCGTAAGCGCGGCCGCGTTGACGGTGGCGGGCCTGCTTTACGCGGGCAAGGGGGTCGGGTTCACGCTTGTCGTCATAGATGTGCCCTGGTGGGCGTTCTCCATTCTGACCTATTCGGCGCTGGAGTTGTTGGTCTGGATCACCCGCTCCGGACGCGACCCCGATGACACCTAAGCGTTGCCTGTAATCATCGCCTCCAACGCTTCTTTTTCCATCGAAACTTCGCTCAGCCGGGCCTTCACCACGTCGCCGAGCGAGATCAGCCCGATCAGGATGCCGTCTTCTTCAACCGGCATGTGACGAAACCGTCCTTCGGTCATGGCCTGCAAAACGGCCTCCGACTTGTCGCCTGGCGCGCAGGTATGCAGCTCCGAGGTCATCAGGTCCGACACCTTTCGCGCCAGCACCTCTCCGCCCTCACGGCCCATTTCGCGCACGATGTCCCGTTCCGACAGAATGCCAGACGCTCGCCTGCCATCATTGCTGACCACAAGGGCCCCGATGCGCCGCGCCGCAAGCTCGCCCACGGCGTCGGCGATGGTGGCGGACGGATCAATGGTCAGGACACCCTGGGTGGCCTTGCCGGACAGGATCTGCGTCACGAACATCTGGTGCTCCTCCATGTCGTATGCTTACCCAGCGTCCGCCCGCCGCTGCTTCAAGTCAAGCGCAGCGTTTCTCTGGCCGGCCAATCGGCCTTCCTTTCGGGACACGCCGCCAAATCAACGCCATACCGGGCCGGTGCAGTAAGATCAGAAACAGCCGCCCAGGACCGCTATTAGGTGACAACAGGTCCATCTTGCGCCATCCCTGCGGCCCATGACCCGCCTTTCGCCAACCGACCTGTCCGATCTCACCGCGCTGCGCCGCGACTTGCACCGCCATCCCGAAATCTCCCGTCAGGAGGCCGCGACCGCCGCCCGTATCGCGGCGGAGTTGCGCGACCTCGGTATCGACACGGTGACCGAGGGCTTGGGCGGCCATGGCGTAGCGGGCGTCATTGACGGGGCCGCGCCTGGCCCCACCGTCCTGCTGCGCTGCGAACTCGACGCACTGCCCATTGCCGAGACCGGCAACGCCCCCTGGCGTAGCACCATCCCGGGTAAAGGGCATCTGTGTGGCCATGACGGGCATATGGTGACGATGCTGGGCGCCGCGCGCTTGCTGCTGCGCGACCGGCCAGCCCATGGCCGCGTCGTGCTTATGTTTCAGCCGGCCGAGGAAGATGGCAGCGGCGCCATCGCCGTCTGCAACGACCCGCGCTTTGCGGCCATCGCCCCCGATTGGGCCTTTGCCCTGCATAATGAGCCCGACATCGCCCGCGGCATCGCCCATATCCCCGATGGCCTGGCCTCCGCAGCTTCTGTCGGCCTCCATATCGCGCTGAGCGGGGCCGAGGCCCATGCCTGTGCGCCCGAAACCGGCATGTCGCCCGGCCCGGCTATGGCCGCGCTGATGACCGCTCTACCCGCCATGTCATCGGGCATGTTCCCGCAGGCGAACTACCGCCTTGTGACACTGACCCACGCTGCCATGGGCGCCCCGGCCTTCGGCATCGCGCCCGGTCAGGGCAGCCTTTATATCACGTGCCGCACCACGTCAGATGTGTCCCTGGCGACCTTGGTCGATGAGGCCCGGGCCAGGGCCGAAGAGACCGCCACCGCCCATAAGCTTACCTGCCAGATCACCGAACACGACGCTTTCCTGGCCGGGATCAACGACCCCCGCGCCGCGCATATACTGCGCGAGGCCGCGCGCACTGCTGGGCTCGACGCGATCCCGGGCCTGCCGCTGCGCGCCTCGGAGGACTTCGGCCGTTTCGGTCATGATTGCCCCTCCGCGATGATGCTTCTGGGCGCAGGCCCCGGCCCCGCGCTCCACAATCCTGACTACGATTTCGACGACACCCTCATTGCCCCCGGCGCACAAACCCTCGTCAATGCTGTCCATGCGGTGACGATCGAGCACGACGGGACAGCAGATCTCTAGCTTGTCGGCCCAGCCAGGCGTTGGTGAGGGCCCGCACGTTCAAGACAGCCGCCCCCTCCCCCCGGCACGGCCTGTCTCCGAAACCCGCACCACCCCTGTTCCCTGCGGTCAGACCCCACTAAGGTCCGCCCAAATCGCAGGAGGGATACATGCAGCAGATCGGACACTGGATCGACGGCTCAGAAGTGAACGGCGCCGCGCGCCACGCCGACGTCTTCAACCCCGCCACCGGTGAGGTACAGGCCAAAGTCGCGCTGGCCGCCGCCGATGACCTCAACCGCGCCGTCGATATCGCCGCCGCCGCTCAACCCGCCTGGGGCGCGACCAACCCGCAGCGCCGGGCCCGCGTGCTCATGAAGTTCGTGGACCTACTCAACCGCGACATGGACAAGCTGGCCGAAGCGCTCAGCCGCGAACACGGAAAAACCCTGCCCGATGCCAAGGGCGATGTGGTCCGCGGCCTGGAAGTGGTCGAATTCTGCATCGGCGCGCCCCATCATTTGAAAGGCGAATTCACGGATTCAGCGGGCCCCGGCATCGACATGTATTCCATGCGCCAGCCCCTAGGCGTCACTGCCGGCATCACGCCGTTCAACTTCCCCGCCATGATCCCGATGTGGATGTTCGCGCCCGCCATCGCCTGCGGTAACGCCTTCATCCTCAAACCGTCCGAACGCGACCCGTCCGTCCCCATGATGCTGGCCGCGTTGATGGAGGAAGCGGGTCTGCCCAAAGGCATCCTGCAAGTCGTCAATGGCGACAAGGAAGCCGTGGATGCCATCCTGGACCATCCGGTCATCCAATCCGTGGGCTTCGTGGGCTCCACGCCCATCGCCGCCTATATCTACGAACGCGCCAGCGCCAATGGCAAACGCGCCCAGTGCTTCGGCGGCGCCAAGAACCACATGATCATCATGCCCGACGCGGACATGGATCAAGCCGCCGACGCCCTGGTTGGTGCGGGCTACGGTGCGGCGGGCGAACGCTGCATGGCTATTTCCGTCGCCGTTCCCGTGGGCGATGACACCGCGGACCGGCTGATCGAAAAGCTCGTCCCGCGGGTCGAAGCCCTGAAGGTCGGCCCCTACACATCCGGCAACGACGTCGATTTTGGCCCCGTCGTCACGGCGGCGGCCAAGGACAACATCCACCGCCTGATCCAGTCGGGCATCGACGCGGGTGCCGAGCTTATCGTCGATGGCCGGGACTTCAAGATGCAGGGCTATGAGGATGGTTTCTTCGTGGGCGCCCATCTGTTCGATCGCGTGACCAAGGATATGGAGATCTACCAGAAGGAAATCTTCGGCCCCGTCTTGTCGACCGTCCGCGCCCAGTCCTACGAGGAGGCGCTGGGCCTCGCCATGGACCACGAATACGGCAACGGCACCGCCATCTTCACCCGTGACGGCGACACCGCGCGGGACTTCGCCAAACGGGTGAATGTCGGGATGGTCGGCGTGAACGTCCCGATCCCGGTGCCGCTAGCCTACCACACTTTCGGCGGCTGGAAGAAAAGCATGTTCGGCGACCTGAACCAACACGGCCCCGATGCCTTCCGCTTCTATACCCGCACCAAGACGGTCACCGCCCGTTGGCCCTCAGGCATAAAGGAAGGCGGAGAGTTCTCGATCCCCGTCATGGAATAGGCTGCGGACCTGCCCCTAGCCGCGCGGGTCGGCGCCGAACTGGTTCCGGCCCCGCATTCCCGGTTGCAAAAGCAGGATGGCGAGCCAAAGCTAATCCAAAAGGGGAACGGCAAGCAGCACGATGCCAGCCCCGCTTCCCCCGGCATCCCGAAGTCGGTGAATCATGACCAATGGCCAAAAGACGGCGAGACCGCCGGTAAGCACGTAGAAGATGATGATTGCCACCTCAACGGGCCCGGCTTCCGGGCCAGCGATCGTGCCGGTTTGCGGCGTGATCTCGACATACTGGTTGGCGAAATAACAGATCTAGCAGAACAGCCCCAGAACGGCGGTATAGCCCCAGAAGCCGCGACGCCCGATGCGCCCGGGCCCAGGCTGGGACCCGCCTGGGGGCCCAAAATAGATGTCATCCTACATATCTTGGCCCCTTGCTCGAATTCAGACTTGGCCAGGCGGGTCTTCACCAACAGCCCTTCCATGGCTGGTCGGGCAGTGTCACGCCCCGAAGGCAGGAAGATGACGGCTTTCTGCAACGATCCGCTCATTTGGCGGCCTCTGGCAAAATCGTGATCGCTACATATATTCCCGACCAGCCCGGCCGAACGTTAAGAGCTGGCTAACGATAAAACAGACCGACAGGACCGACGCCCATGAGCAAGAGCCAGAATACGCGCCGCACCTTCCTTGCCGGAGCTGCCGCAACGATCGCCACACCATCCCTCGCCCTGGAAGCGGGCTTCCGCTCGGGCGAAGAGACGCGCCGCAACACATCCAGCTTCCAGATGATTGACTGGCAGGACCATTTCCCGACCCTCGGCGTGGCCACCATCATCTGTGACACGACCAGCCGCGCGCTCCATTACTGGAACGCAGATGGCAGCGATTACCGGCTCTACCCCACGTCGGTCCCCATGACCGAAGAATTGACGCGCCGTGGCTATACCGAAATCGTGCGCAAGACCGAGGCGCCAAGCTGGACGCCCACCGCGTCCATGCGCGAACGCGACCCGACCCTGCCTGTGCGCATGGAAGGCGGCGAGCCTGGCAATCCGCTGGGAACCCACGCCATGTATCTCGATTGGCCCGCCTATCTGATCCATGGGACACACGACACCCGCAAGATCGGTCGCCGGTCTTCGTCGGGTTGCATTGGTCTCTATAACGAGAAGATCGCGGAGCTTTATGCGATCACACCCGTCGGCACGCAGGTCCGTCTGATCTGAAGACACTGCCAGCCCGGCAATCTGAACGGGCTCGACCGGACCCGTTTTGGTGTAACGGCGATCTATCAGCGCAGCATTGCGGCTGTGGCGCCCCGCATCAAAATCACGCCTGCTGTGCATCGCGGCATCGCTGGGCCTTCCCGCGAGCCGACGACGAACCGGATTGCCCAAGGACCAGCCAGCCCCGAGAACCAAAGCGATCAGCGCAACTGCTCCATCCGCGCTTTCCGCATGGCGTGCAGATCGGCGCTGGCGTTTTGCTGGTCGTCCATGCGCTCGGCCTCGGACTTGCGCGGCTTCGCCGCCTCGCCCTTCCCGAACCTGTTCATCGCCGTGTCCGAGGGCATGAACATCAGAATCCAGCAAAACGCCCAATAGCCGAAGATCAGCAACGCCAGCACAGGGGTCACGTAGCCAAGTGCAATCACCAGGTAGTACGCCGCGCCCCCCAGACCCGACAGCACACCGATAACCAACGCGACGAGCGGGATGACGAGGAGCGGCGCAAGACAGATCAGCACGAAATAGAGCCCCGTATGCCCCACATCATGCAGCCGCCGCACGCAAAGCGCCAGCCACGCCACCCAATGCCAAACGAACAACGCCAAGATCGCCACGACGACCCACAGCTTCAAGAAACCAAGCTGCGACACGCCAGGGATGGTCCGCTCCACCATGCGCATTGCGGATTCGAAACTCGCAAATCCGGCCATCGCTCCGTCGATCAGGTAGCTGGACAGACCATAGGCCTGGAACTGGAACCCCCACCACAGGATAAGCGATGGGATAGTGAACCACAGAAATTCCTCGCGCCCGGTCCGACCTGAAAAGTCGAAAACCCGGACCATGGGCCGGACGATGTATTGGAAATTCTGCATAAACACGCGCGCCTCATTCCCGAAACTGGGGCACCCAAAAGGCGGGCGAAACGTGCCAACACCATGACGGCAAAGCGTTAAATCCATGGCCTCCGGCGCCACTTCAAGCGCCCACTTGCCCCCCCTGCCATCTGTGCCACAGTGGTGGGCAAAGGACCCGCCATGACCGAACCCCCTTTCACCATGGGCATTGAGGAAGAATACCTTCTCGTGCACCCAGAAACCGGCGACCTGGCCGAAGCCCCCGATGGCCTGATGGCCGCCTGTCGCGACCGGCTGGACGATAAGGTGAGCCCCGAATTCCTGCAATGCCAGATTGAGGTGGGCACCGGTGTCTGCGCCGACATCGCCGAGGCGCGCGCCGATCTGTCGAACCTGCGCCGGACCGTGGCCGAGGTGGCTGAGGAATACGGCCTCGCCCCCATCGCCGCGTCCTGCCACCCGTTTTCCGATTGGAAAGACCAGCATACGACCGACAAGGAACGCTATCGCGGCCTGGCCCGCGACCTGCGCGGCGTGGCGCGGCGTATGCTGATCTGCGGCATGCATGTGCATGTGGGCATCGACGACCAGGAAACCCGCATCGACCTGGCCAGGCAAATGACCTACTTCCTGCCCCATCTGCTGGCGCTTTCCACCTCGTCGCCCTTCTGGCAAGGTGAGGATTCTGGGCTTGCCAGCTACCGTCTGACGGTCTTCGACAATCTGCCGCGCACCGGCCTGCCGCCTGCCTTCGACAGTTGGGGCGCGTTCCAGCGCTCGGTCGATATGCTGGTCGATCTGGGAATTATCGAAGACAGCTCGAAAATCTGGTGGGATCTGCGCCCTTCCCACAATTTCCCCACGCTGGAATCCCGCATCTGCGATGTGGCCCCCCGCATCGAAGACACACTGACGCTGGCTGCGCTAATCCAGGCGACGCTTCGGATGCTTTGGCGGCTGGCGCAAAACAACCAGCGCTGGCGGGTCTACGACCGCTTCCTTGTGGCTGAAAACCGGTGGCGCGCCCAGCGTTACGGCACCAGCGAAGGACTGATTGATTTTGGCGCAAAGGCCATCAAGCCCCTGCCCGACTTGGTCGATGAATGGCTAATGCTGATCGAGGAAGATGGCGGCCACCTGCATTCCACCACGGAACTGGACCGCGCCCGCACGATTGCGCGCGAGGGCACCAGCGCCGACCGACAACGCGCCGTGTTTCAAGCGGGACTGGACAGCGGGGCTGACAAAGCCGAGGCCCTGCGCGCCGTCGTCACCCACCTAACGGTCGAGTTCCGCGAGGGGCTTTGACACCGAGCCCACACAAGACCTAATTGAACAGGTGTTCCATTAACGCCGGACGGAGGCACCGCCATGGATTTCGCACTCACCGAAGAAAGCCAGGCCATCTTCGACATGGCCCGCGATGTGGGTCAGGCGGAAATCGCGCCCCATGCCCGGACCTGGGAAGCCGATGGCACGATCCCCAAAGACCTTTGGCCCAAACTGGCCGAGTTGGGCTTTGGCGGGCTTTACGTCACCGAAGACCGCGGCGGCGCGAACCTCACGCGCCTGGACGCGACGCTGGTATTCGAAGCGCTGTCCATGGCCTGCCCCTCGGTTGCGGCTTTCCTGTCGATCCACAATATGTGCGCCAAGATGATCGACGCCTTCGGCTCGGACGCGCTGCGCGACAAATACCTGCCCCGTGCCGTGACATGCAACATGTTCCTCAGCTATTGCCTGACCGAACCCGGCTCGGGCTCGGACGCGGCGGCGCTGAAAACGACGGCGGTGAAGACCAACGAACATTACCGCCTGACCGGCACCAAGGCCTTCATTTCAGGCGGCGGCTATTCCGACGCCTATATCGTCATGGCGCGGACGGGCGATGCGGGGCCCAAGGGGATTTCCGCGCTGATCGTCGAAGATGGTGCGCCCGGGCTCAGCTTCGGGGGGCTGGAAGACAAGATGGGCTGGCGGTCACAACCGACCCGGCAGGTGCAACTGGACGACTGCCCGACGCCTTTGGAGAACCTGTTGGGTGAAGAGGGCCAAGGCTTTCGCTATGCGATGCAGGGGCTGGACGGCGGAAGGCTGAACATTGCGGCCTGCTCACTGGGCGCGGCCCAACAGGCGCTGGACCAAACCGTCGACTACGTGCGCGAGCGCAAAGCTTTTGGCCAAAGCCTTTCTGATTTCCAGAACACGCAATTCCGCCTGGCAGAGATGGAAATCGAGCTTCAGGCCGCGCGCACCTTCCTGCGCCAAGCCGCCTGGAAGCTGGACCAGGCGGCCCCCGACGCCACCAAATTCTGCGCCATGGCCAAGAAACTGGTGACGGAAACGGGCAGCCGCGTGGTGGATGGATGCCTGCAACTCCATGGCGGCTATGGCTATCTGAGCGATTACGGGATCGAGAAGCTGGCCCGCGACTTGCGCGTGCATCAGATTTTGGAAGGCACCAACGAAATCATGCGCCTGATCGTGGCGCGTCAGATGCTGGCGGCGTGACGGTTTTGGCTTCGAATCGACTGCGTCGATCCGACCCGCTGGGGGTCGTCCACTTGGCGCCACCGGTTCGAGCCCGGTGGACGACGCCCCCAGACCCCCGGAGTATTTTGACCAGGCTGAAGGTAGGACGGGTTTGATACCGGCGTTCGACCCGCCCATATGGCTCCGTCAATGGTGGCTAAGAAGGGAAATAACAGCCCTGCGCGACATGGAGCTTCCGTCTGGCGACTTCGCCCTGCGCTGGTTTGAAATACTTCCGGCCTTTGCCTTTGTGGCCCTTCTCTTTGGCATGCAGATCCTAAGCGCTCTTAAGACTTTGCCCAGTGGACCCGGGGCGGCCTTTGTCATCATACTTGTAGGCCCCGCGGCCATCTACGTATGTGCCTTATTCTGGGGCTGGGGTCGTGAGCGCCGCGCCCTCTCGACCTGGCAAGCCGTTGGGCGGCGTGCAAAGAGCCAAGCCACACTCGACGCGTTTGCCCTCCGCAAGAAACGCCAAGCCGAATTGGACCTCTTGATCTAATGACCGACATCCACATCCGCAAGGAAGGCCGCGCTGGCCGCATCACCCTGAACCGGCCCGATGCGCTGAATGCGCTCACCTGGGATATGTGCCTCGCGATCGAGAACGCGTTGGATCTCTGGCGTTTGGACAGTGACGTTCATCTCCTCCTGATCGACGGCACCCCTGGCCGGGCATTCTGCGCCGGTGGCGACATCGCCGAGATGCACCGCGCCGGCACCACCGGCGACTACGCCTACGGCCAGCGCTTCTGGGCAGACGAATACCGCATGAACGCCAAGCTGTTCCGCTTCCCCAAACCCGTCGTCACCTTCCTCCATGGCTTCACCATGGGCGGCGGCGTGGGCGTGGGCTGCCATGCCTCGCACCGCATCGTGGACGACACCAGCCGCATCGCCATGCCCGAATGCGCCATCGGCCTGGTCCCCGACGTGGGCGGAACGCTGCTGCTTGCCCGCGCGCCGGGACGCCTGGGGGAATTCCTGGGCACCACAGGGCACCGCATGGGATCGGGCGATGCCATCCATGCGGGCTTCGCTGACTACTACGTCGAAACCGACTGGGAAGCTCTCAAGGCAGAGCTTACCGCCAGCGGCGATGTCACCTGCGTCGACCGCGCCGCCAGCGCCGCACCCGAAAGTCCCCTGGCCGGGCGCCAGGACGAAATCGATGACATTTTCTGCGGCCAGACCCTCGCCGATATCTGGCGTGCCCTGCCGAATGGGCCCGACCGCGATGCCATCGCGCGCAATGCCCCGCTGGCCATGGCTTGCACCGTCGAGATGCTTCACCGTCTGGGCGACGACCCCAGCATCGAACAGGCCTTGCAGATGGAATACCGCTTCACCTACCGCGCCCTGGAACAAGGCGATTTCGTCGAGGGCATCCGCGCCCAGATCATCGACAAAGACCGCAATCCGCGTTGGCACCATCCCGCGCCCGATGCCGTACCGCTGGCCGACATATCAGCCATGCTTCGCCCGCTGCCGCAGGGCACACTCAACCTGGAGGACCCCGTATGAACATCGCCTTTATCGGCTTGGGCAATATGGGCGCCCCCATGGCCCGCAATCTGATCGCCGCGGGCCACCAGGTCACCGGCTTCGACACCGCCGCGCGGCCCGAGGGAATCCCCCTGGCCGCTTCCGCTGCCGAAGCCGCAGCGGGCGCCGACATTGCCATCACGATGCTGCCCAATGGGGCTATTCTACGCGCGGTGGCCTCCGACGTGTTGCCCGCCCTTTCCGCGGGCGTCATCCTGCTCGACTGCTCGACGGTTGATGTCACCTCCGCCCGCGCCGTCGCCGCTGAGGCCGCGACCCACAACATCCAAACGCTTGACGCACCCGTCTCCGGCGGCATCGGCGGCGCCCAGTCGGGCACCCTGACTTTTATGGTCGGCGGCGCGTCCGAGGCGCTGGCCAAGGCCGCCCCACTGCTCGATGTCATGGGCGCTCGGACCGTCCATTGTGGCCCTGCAGGCAATGGCCAGGCCGCCAAGATCTGCAACAACATGATCCTTGGTGCCACCATGGTCGCCACCTGCGAGGCCTTCGCTCTGGCCGACAAACTGGGGCTCGACCGGCAGGCCATGTTCGACGTGGTTTCAACGTCATCGGGGCAAAGCTGGTCCATGAATACCTATTGCCCGGCCCCGGGTGTGGGCCCCCAAAGTCCGGCCGACAATGACTACCAACCGGGCTTCGCCGCCGAGTTGATGCTCAAGGATCTGCGCCTCAGCCAAGACGCCGCCGAGGCGGCGGGTAGCCCAACCCCCATGGGCGCCGCCGCCACTGCGGAATACGCCAGCTTCGTGCAACAGGAGGACGGCCAAGGCCGCGACTTTTCAGCCATGCTGCCACGGTTTTCAGGGAAGAACCGGGACTAAGGCGTCACTCAGGCGGGGCCCACGCGACCGCCCCATCGCCAAGCTCTGGATTGGCCAAGTGATATGCCCTTAACGCACAGCCGCCGCCACTCGCGCCAATGCGTTGCGGGCAATCAAGACGTGGAATGGCATAATCGCCGCCAGATACACCCGCCCGCCCAGGTTATGCGTCTTTACCCAGGTCGCCAGATGAACAAAGTCGCCCTGGCAAAAGACCGATACGCGAAAATCCAGATGCCGGTCGTCGAAGCCCAGAAGCACCTCCCGAGCGTCTTCCGCCACCACCGGAAACGGTCCCAGCTTGTCTTCCGCCTCAGGCCCGTCCTGGATCAAGCCAAACGGTGTCGTTACCACACGCCGCACCCCTACCAGCGCCTCTGCCCAGGACGGAAAGGCCGCGATGATCTCTGCGGCAGCGCGCGGCGCCACCTCTGCCCTAACGCGGTAACAATCCATGAAATCCCGCGCGACTCGCAGCCCATGCAACCGACTGAAATCCGGCAATTCCGCCGCTTCGACCCTGCCCATCGTGCACCCCAGATCCTCTGCCGCTTGACCTTAGGGTATCACCATCACCAAGGCCCCACGCGCGCCAAAGCGCCGCAATGAAGCTTTCTTACAGAGGAAAATGGCGCGGTTGACGGGGCTCGAACCCGCGACCCCCGGCGTGACAGGCCGGTACTCTAACCAACTGAGCTACAACCGCGCGTGAGGCGGCTATTAGCGGGGCACGCGCGCCCGGTCAATGGCCCTTGTGACCCTTTCTGCCCTCCATCATTCTCACCTCGGGTAATGAGGACACGCCTGTGGCAAATGAAGACTGGGGCGAGGCACTTCGGCGGATCGAAGACGCACTGGAGACGCAGGCCACCACCCTGAACTTGAACGAATTGGCGATTGATCACGTACCAAGCGAGATTCGTGCGCTCACGTCGCTGAAGGTTCTTTGGCTTAGAGAGTCAAAGGTTCAGAATATTGCAGCCGTTGCGCACGTTCCGGACCTTGAAGAACTTGCGCTTACGATGACCCCGGTAGCCGATCTGTCGCCGATTGTGCACCTCAAACACCTCGCGCGCGTTGATCTCCGAGCCACGCAAATCAATGATCTTCGGCCGTTGCTGAAACTACCTCTGCTGAGCGGTTCGAAACCCGAAGGCATACGGCGAGAGGTTTTATGCCACAGCCTGGAAAGCCAGCTAGCTCCCGAACTGGCGCGGGTCGTGGCTGAATCATGGGTCGGAGATGAGGATGATATTACCAGATTGATGGAATATCTCCGCACCCTACCCCCTTGGCCGGAGCCGCTGACAGGCGGCACCGTCACCACATCTGAAAAGCACTCTAAAGCCTATCGCCGCCTTACGATGTCGACCGCACGAACCATTTTGGAGGAGGACTATCCCCTCGTCAAAGATCGCTGCGAAGCCGTCATCCACCACGTCGAAGAGGGCCTCGCCTACCACAGAATGCGTATCCCAAATGATCGCTACGCCTTGGAAGACCACAAACAGGTCGAGGACGCGCTGACCTTCGCGAAGGCCCTCGCCGTCAGCGTTTACGGCGCCCTCCCCGACGACTTCACTGACCGCCCGCAGACCGACGAGGCCGTCGACAGATTCCGCGACGCCATGAACAGCATGGTAGCCAAACTCGAAGACGCCGGCCGCTACATAGACCGACCAGACCACAGCCCGACATATGGCGGCATCATGCGCCTGGGAGTTGCAACGTCGCTCGGCGGATTGGTCGCGCTTTTTCCAAGTATATCCATCGCCGCTGCAATACCGATCATCTATTCCAGTCTTTACGGGAAGGAGGCCACAAAGGCTGCGTTGGGAGTTCTCAAACAGACCAAGGGCTCAGAGGGTTCGTGGCCAATCTTAGCGGCCTCCCACCCCGCTGCACGCTTCGGAGCGAAATCAAGCACGTAAGGCGCCGGTCCAACGACCGGCCGCCCTCCGGCATACATATCCGCATACCAAAACACACCGAAGCTAACTTTCCCGCTGCCCCTACCGGTCCGGCGCGGGAATGAATTCCGTATCATCCCCAGGCGGCAGCTGAAAACGGCCATGGGCCCAATCGCCAGCACGCCATGCCTCCTTCGCGGCCTCGATCTTCTCTTTCGAGGAAGCCACGAAGTTCCACCAGATATGGCGCGGGCCACCCATTGTGTCACCGCCAAGCACCATGACGCGTGCGCCTTCCGGCCCCGCTTTCACGGCCAGACGATCGCCGGGCCGAAACACCATCATCCGCCCCGCGTCAAAATCCTGCCCGCCAACGCTCACCATGCCGGACAGCACATAGATCCCACGATCTTCATGGTCGTCGGGTAATGGCAGACTGGCGCCGGGTTCCAGCAGCGCATCGGCGTAGAACATCCGGCTCGCGGTCTCGACGGGCACTTTCTCACCCCAGGCTTCGCCGAGGATCAGGCGCACTTCCTTGCCCTCCGCCTCCAACTCCGGCAGGGCCGATTTCGGGGCGTGGATGAAGTCGGGCGCCCGGTCTTCCTGATCTTCGGGCAGCGCCACCCAGGTCTGGATCCCAAACAGACTATCGCTCTGCGCGCGGTACGCCCCGTCCATCCGTTCCGAATGGGTGATGCCGTGCCCCGCCACCATCCAGTTCACCGCACCTGGCTCGATCCATTGATCGGTGCCAAGGGAATCTCGGTGATGGATCTTGCCTTTGAGCAGGTAGGTCACGGTTGCCAAACCGATATGGGGATGGGGGCGCACATCAATGCCATCGCCCGTCAGG
The DNA here is from genome assembly GCA_947494145.1 of uncultured Jannaschia sp. Taxonomy (GTDB): domain Bacteria; phylum Pseudomonadota; class Alphaproteobacteria; order Rhodobacterales; family Rhodobacteraceae; genus Jannaschia. Next base: position 208,938 of record CANLTZ010000003.1, read on the forward strand.
AATTCCGCGGGGCCCATTTGGTCGAAGAAGATGAAGGGGCCCACCATCTGCCGGTGCTGCGAGGGCAAGGCCCGACGCACCTCAAACCCGCCCAGGTCACGGGCGCGGGGGACGATTACGGTTTCAATGGCATCCACCGCATCGCCGATGGGAATGGACGCGTCGAGAATGGGGTTCCAGCTCATGGTTAGGGTCCGTTCTTAACCTGTGTTTGACCGAAGCCTAACCAGTCGCGGCGCATCTGCCTACGCGCAGGGCCGCACCGATGCCCTGCGGCCCATCACAGTTTCGTAGAGCCATACTAGGCTCCTCCATCCGCGCGCCCGACACATGCTTGATTGCCAATCGAACAAGGATTTCCTTTACCTGTCGCCGCGCAGGTTCGCGTGGGGGGAGATACGGATGACGAAAATCGCATTGGTAACGGGGGCCGCCCGCGGGATCGGACTGGCCACTTCGCAACTATTTGCAAAGGACGGCTGGCGCGTTCTGATGCTGGACATCGACGGCGACGAACTTCACCGCGCAGCACCTGACGTTCAGGGGGCAGAACCAGTGGTCTGCGACGTGTCGGACGCCGACGCCGTTGCTCGTCTGGCGGCTGAGATGGCAGCCGGGAAAGACGGGCTCGATGCTTTGGTGAACAATGCGGGCATCGCAGATTTCGGCCCAATCGAAGAGACCGATTTCGCCAGATGGCGCAACGTAATGGCCAACAATCTCGACGGTGTCTTTCTGATGAGCCAGGCTTTCACGCCCCATCTGAAGGCACGGCGGGGCGCCATTGTGAACATCGCCTCCATCAGCGCCCTGCGGGCCTCGACGCTGCGGGTGGCCTACGGCACATCCAAGGCGGGCGTGGCTCATCTGACCCAGCAACAGGCGGTGGAGTTGGGCGAGCATGGTATCCGCGTCAACTGCATCTGCCCCGGCCCGGTGCGCACCAAGCTTGCCATGGCCGTACATAGCCAAGAGATCATCGACGCCTACCACGATGCGATCCCCCTGGGCCGCTACGGCAAAGAAGCTGAAATCGCCGAAGCCATCACCTGGCTCTGCTCCGACAAGGCCAGTTTCGTGACCGGCCAACGTTTGGCGGTAGATGGCGGTTTCGAGGCCACGGGTATCGGGCTGCCCGCCTTGCGTGGTTAGGCCGTGGACGCTTGCTTCCATAGAACGAATGCCGGGCCCGCTGGGCGCCAGCCCGTCGCGGCGCGGGTCGGGTTTGAGCCAATGGCACCGCGCTGGCGACCACCTGCGGCCCTGGCAACAGACCAGTTTGGCCTCAAATGCGCCGAAGTCCGCCCCCCAAAAGTTGCGCGCGCGACAGGTCAAAATGGTAGCTAAGATATTAGCATGACACACCAACAAGCCACGCCTATCCCCCTATATCCCACAGATGCCCCAGCCCTAATGCCCCTCGTCCGGGGCCTCGCCGCGGAGCACGGGGACCAAGTCCGCGCGACTGAAACGACGCTCGCACGGGACCTGGCCGATGGTTGGCTCTGGGGTTTTGGATTTGGCACGCCATTTCTGGGCTACGCGCTTCTGCTTCAACACGCGCGGGCGCAGTTTGGCCAACGCGGCGCAATGCTCCACCATATCTATGTCGCCCCGGACGCGCGCCGCCAGGGGATCGCCCGCAGCCTCATTTCAGCATGTGAACGGGACGCACGCGCGAAGGGATGCAGCTACCTGATGATCGCAGCACATAAAGGGAATGACGCGGCGCGGGAAACCTACATCGCCCAAGGTTACGCTTGGCGAGAACCTACATTCTGGCGTTTTCACAAAGACCTGTGAAGACAGCCTATTGCGCCAATGGAATGACGCCGACCCAAAGGGCCAGAGCGATCAAGGCGCCAAGGATTGCCAAAATGACCCAGATTTAGCTGAGGATGGCCAAGCCAAATCTCCCGAAGCCGCGCAAATCGTCGACCTGCATCTGAACGATGGGATCATCCTTCACGAAATCGCCGATATCGCGGCCGAGCCCCTTGCCCATGCCCCTGCGCCGCCGCAGCACCGCATAGATAACCGCAGCTGCCACCAGAAGTGCGGCATAGATCATCTCTCTTTCTCCGGCACCATCAATTCAACCTCTGCGCCATCCCGCAAGGCCGTATAAAAACACGTCCGGCGTCCGGTATGGCAGGCTGGGCCGGTTTGGCGCACGGACATCAGCAGGCAATCGCGATCACAATCGAGCCGCATCTCAACCAATTCCTGCACATGACCCGAGGTCTCGCCCTTCACCCAAAACGCTTGGCGCGACCGCGACCAATAGGTCACGCGACCCGACTCCAACGTGCGGGACACGGCCTCGGCATTCATCCAAGCCAGCATCAGCACCTCACCGGTCTCGATGTCCTGTGCGATCGCGGGGATGAGACCTGCGGCGTCGTAACGCAGACTTGCGGAATCAAACATGGGGATACCTTTGCATGTGCGTCTTGGGCCGCTACCTAAGAGGCGACGGACGGGAAAGGAAGCGACCATGTCGGACGCCGATCTCATCAAGCTTTATTCGCAGCGCATTCTGGCGCTGGCCGCGGACATGCCCGCGACGGACCCTTTGGACGCGCCCATGGTGACCCACCGCAAGCGGTCGCCGCTCTGCGGCTCTACGGTGACGGTGTCGCTGGACGTCGAAGATGGTCGCATCAGCCGCTATGCGCAGGATGTAAAGGCCTGCGCCCTGGGCCAAGCCTCGGCCGCGGTTTCTGGCGCGGTCATGGTGGGCCGCGACTTGGCCGAAGTGCGACGCGCACGCGACGAACTGCGCGCCATGTTGCAGGCCGGCGGACCGGTGCCCGCCGCGCCGTTCGACGGACTGGAAGTGCTGACGCCCGCACGAGATTTTCGCAACAGGCACGCGTCGATCCTGCTCGCACTAGACGCGACCGTGGCCGCCTTGGAAGAGGTTGAGCGGAAAAACACGGCGTTAACCGCCCCGTAACACCTGTTGGGATAACCCTGCGCCTGTTCCGCCGACGCAGAGGTTTCAATGGCCGCTCTTCCCGCACGTAAGACTGACGATTCTCACGCCCCCAGTCTGTCCGAAGAAATCGTTCCGCTAGGCTACATGATCGCTGATCTTGCCGGGTTCGTCGATGGCATTGGCGGCACGGCCAAGGCTAACTTGGACCAAATCGAAACGCTGCGCACATTGACGCGCTCCTTCGCCGTCGCGGTCGAGGAATTGCGCGAGGGGTTCACGACCCTCGGGACAACAACCCGCGATACCCAAACGGAAGCGACGTCTCGGCTGGATGCCATTTCAGAAAATAGCGCGCGGTTTGAATCCTTGGCGGATTGGGGCACCGGCGTTGCATCGCGGACCGACAGGCTGGGCGATCTGTTGGGCGAAATCGTGTCGTCAAACGCCGAAATCGCCCGCATCGCCCGGCAAGTGAATATCTTGGCGGTCAACGCCTCGATCGAAGCTGCGCGCGCGGGCGCGGCAGGTCGCGGCTTCGCCGTGGTTGCCGAAGCCGTGAATGAATTGTCGCGCAAGACCGCGGCGGCCGCGGGTGGGATCTCGAAATCCATCGAAGGGCTCGATGAATGGACGCGAGAAATGCGCGCCGACAGCGAGCGCCTCGCCCCGGAATTTGCCCGTGGTGCCTCCGCTGCAGCCGAAACGCGCGAAGCTGTCGCCACGATCGCCAGTGATATGGCCTCCGCGCGTGAACAGATCGAAGCCATGGACGGGGCCGTCGATCTCCTTCGCCGGGCCGAAAGTGAAGTGGGGCCGATCTGCGATGCCATCGAAGTGGGTGCCCGCCAGACCTCCGACGGCGTGGCGGAGGCACGAGAACGGACGAGCAGCATGATGGATGGTTGCGAAACGTTGCTCCAGCACGCCGCAGCCTATGAAGAAGACAGCCCAGATCGCCCAATGATCGACCATGCCACGAACGTCGCGGCAAAGATCACGAAGGCTTTCGAAGACGCGGTCTCTTCCGGGCGCATCGATATGGGCATGCTATTCGATACCGATTACCAGCCGATTGCGGGAACCGATCCGGTCCAACACATGGTCCCCCACGTCCCCTTCACGGATCGCGTCGTACCACCTATTATTGAAGACGCAGTCGATTTCGACCCGCGGATCGTCTTCTGTGCGCCTTGCGATCGCAACGGCTTCATCGGAACTCACAACCGGAAGTTTTCGCACCCGCAGGGCTCGGACCCGGCCTGGAACGCCGCCCATTCGCGGAACCGCCGGATCTTCAATGACCGGACTGGTGCAAATGCCGGCGCAAACACCGCGCCCTTCCTGTTGCAAGTCTATAGACGCGACATGGGGATCGAGGGGATGGTTATGATGAAAGACCTTTCTGTCCCGATCAACGTCCATGGCCGTCACTGGGGCGGATTGCGCATTGGCTACCGGGACAACGCCTGACATTTGCCAATGATTGGCGACGGTGCCAGGGCGGACTACAGGCCAGGATCAATCCGCAATCTAAACAAGAAAAAACCGCCGCGCTCCGTGGGGCGGAGGCGGCGGGGAAGTTGCGTCTCTATACGTTCAGTCGATGGTCGTTTGGCCGGGCAGGCCATGACGGGGCGCAGCTTCGGGGACAAGAAGCGGCGCAAAGCCCAGATCGGGGAGAGATGGGCGCGACCGAACGGGGACGCGGGCAGAAAACAGGTTGGCCTTTACTCCGACGCTCGAAAAATCAGACCTGTCAGTTTTTCAAGAAGGGTTCCAACATCGTTGCTCGTTGGGACCTGCCTAGAACAATCTGACTGTCACTCTTCCGAACTTCTTTCAGGCCAGGAAACTGGGAAGGTGCAGAAGGCTCATCATCAAGGTCACCAGCCAAACACCGCCCAGAATGTCTGTCAGGGGATCACGCTCAATGCGAACCAGGGTCTTTTTGATCTTGCGGGCCATTGCGGTGCCTCCGGTGCTCGATGATCTTGTTGCACCTTTGTTCTCATACCTTGCGTTAACTTGTCGAGAACTTTTTTAGAACATACGCGAACAAACAGCGTTTGTTCTCCGCAACTGTTTCTAACCAACAGATAAAAGCTTAAGGGCGCGATCTTGCTCCGTAAGCCAAAGGAGAAGACGGGCGGCTTCCCCTCGGTCGCCTTCCAGTGCCGGATCTTTGGCGAGAAGCGCGCGCGCATCGTTTTGTGCCAGCTCCATGAGCCCGGCCTGACGCTCCAAGTCGGCGATTCGAAAACGTGGCAATCCAGATTGCGCCGTCCCGATCACGTCCCCCGCACCGCGCAGGGCCAAGTCTTCCTCCGATATGCGGAACCCGTCCTCGCTTTCACGTAAAATCCGCAATCGCGCCTCGGCCGTTTCTCCTAGCGGAGCCTTATACATCAGCAGGCAGGTGGATTTCGCGGAACCCCGCCCCACGCGCCCGCGCAATTGATGAAGCTGTGCCAGCCCGAATGTCTCCGCCCGCTCGATGACCATGATCGACGCGTTCGGAACGTTAACCCCCACCTCGATCACGGTCGTCGCAACCAATACCTTGGTGTCGCCTGCAACGAAACGCGCCATCGCCGCATCCTTTTCTGCCGGTGGCATCTGACCGTGGACCAATCCCACCACGCCGTCGCCCAAAGCCGCCCGCAAACTGCGAAACCGCTCCTCCGCGGACGTCGTGTCGACCACTTCGGATTCCTCGACCAGCGGACAAACCCAATAGGCCTGCCGTCCCTCAGCCACCGCCGCGCGCAGCCGGGCGACCACGTCGTCCATCCGATTGACCGGCACGGTCGACGTTGTCACGGGTGTGCGCCCAGGTGGCTTTTCATCAAGGACGCTGAGCTCCATATCGCCATATTGCGTCAGCGCCAGCGACCGTGGGATAGGCGTGGCGGTCATGACCAGAACGTCGACGCTATCGTTCTTCTGGCCGAGCAACATTCGCTGTCGCACCCCGAAACGATGTTGTTCATCAATCACCGCAAGCCGCAAATCGGCAAAGGCCACGTCGCGCTGGAAGACAGCATGGGTGCCCACGAGGATCTGGATATCGTCCCTTGCCAACGCAGCCAGCTTCCCGTCGCGCTCACGCCCCTTATCGCGGCCCGTCAGCAATTCCAGAACGACGCCCGCCGCCTCAGCCAAGGGCCGCAGTCCTTCCGCATGTTGGCGCGCCAGGATTTCCGTGGGCGCCATCATGACCCCCTGCCCGCCTGCCTCGACGGCAGTAAGCAGGGCCATCAACGCAACGAGCGTCTTGCCGGACCCCACATCGCCCTGCAGCAGCCGGTTCATGCGCCGATCCTGGGCCATGTCGCCTAGGATTTCATCAATGCTGCGTCCCTGGGCGTCCGTCGGTCGGTACGGCAAGGCGGCAAGCACCTTGGCACGCAGCCGCCCATCCCCTTCGGTCGCGCGCCCGGGGCGCTCACGTTCCGTGGCCCGGGCCAGTGCCAATGTGAGTTGATGGGCAAAAAGCTCATCATAAGCCAAGCGTTGGCGCGCCATTGTGCCGGGTGAAAGATCGGCCGGACCGGAGGGGTGATGTGCCGTGCGCAGCCCTTCGGCGAAACTAGGCCACCCTTTTTCAGCCAGCAGGCCGGGATCGATCCATTCCGGCAGATCCGGCACGCGCGTCAGCGCGGCCTCGACCGCGCGTGCCATCACCTTGCCTGTCAACCCGGAAGTGAGCGGATAGATCGGCTCATATTCCGGCAGGGCCTCCCCTGCCTCCAACACATGGTCCGGGTGCGGCATCTGAGCGATGCCGTCATAAAGCTCCGCCTTGCCGGACAAAATCCGACGCTGCCCGGTGGGCAGCATCTTCTGATGCAGCTCAGCCGATCCGCGGAAGAACACGACTTGGAACGTGGTCTTGGCATCCTCAACTTCGACGCGGTAGGGGCGCCCCCGGCTGGCGGGTGGGATGTGACGGCCCACCGTGACGGGCACTGTGACAACCCCCGGCAAGATCGCATCGCGCACCGATGCGACGGGCGTGCGGTCCACGCCCGCATTTGGCAGCGTCAGCACCAAGTCCTTGGGCACCGCTACATCCAAATTAGCCAGCAATTTTGCGGTCTTAGGCCCTATGCCGGGCAGCGTCTCCAACCCCGCAAAGAGGGGGAAAAGCCGCTCCGGCCGACCAGTCATACGTCGCCGATCAAGGCAAGCCAGCCATCTTCGTCCAGCGTTTCGACACCAAGTTCAGCGGCCTTCACCGCCTTGGAGCCTGCGCCAGGCCCTGCCACCAAGATGTCCGTCTTGCCCGAAACCGACCCCGAGACCTTCGCGCCCAGCGCTTCCGCCCGGGCCTTGGCCTCGGCCCGCGTCATCTTTTCAAGCGTCCCGGTGAACACGACGACTTTGCCCGACACAGGGCTAGCGGTGGCGACGACTTCCGGCGCCTCGATTTCCAACTCCGCCATAAGTGCATCAATGGCGTCCCGTTCCTGGCCTGGCAAAAGGGCGTCGCAAATGGCCAAGGCCAAGGTTGCACCGATGCCGTCAATGCCCACGATATCGTCCCAAGCTGCCTTTGCTTCCGCGGGGATGTCGGCCCACGGGGGCGAGCGCGCCTCGGCCAAGCGAGCCCGGCGGCCATCTGCCGCGGCGGCGGCGCGCTCAACGGCAGCGGCAGCCTCGGCCGCGCGATGTGCGGCGGCGGCGGGAAGCGCCGCGTCCACGGCGGCGACGAAAGCGGACCAGTCGCCGTAGTGGCGAGCCAAATCGCGGCCCGCGACCTCGCCTAAATGGCGGATACCCAGGCCGAAAAGTACACGCCCCAGGGGTTGGCGGCGTGCGGCGCGAATGCCCGCAAACAAGTTCGCGGCAGAGGTTTCGCCCCAGCCCTCCAAGTTAGCAACTGTCTGAAGACCAGTGCCGTGGCGCGCCTCAAGGGTAAAAATATCGGCGGGGCGTGCCACCCAGCCAAGATCGTGGAAGCGCTCAACCTCCTTGTCACCAAGACCGTCGACATCGAAAGCCCCACGGCTCACCAGATGCTTCAGCCGCGCCACCCGCTGCGCCGGACAGATGAGACCCCCGGTGCAACGGCGCACGCTTTCGCCCGGCTCCCGCGTAGCGGGCGACGCGCATTCCGGACAAATGTCGGGAAAGGCGAAGGGCTCGGTGCCCTCGGGCCGGGCGGTCAGGTCGATGTCGCGCACCTTGGGGATGACATCGCCAGCACGGTAAATTTCAACCCGATCCCCCAAGCGGAGATCGGCCCCGCCGCGGATGACGCTTCCGTCCGAGGCGCGGCCAGCGATGTAATCCTCATTATGGAGCGTCGCGTTCGAGACGACGACGCCGCCTACCGTCACCGGCTCCAACCGGGCCACGGGGCTCAACGCGCCGGTCCGCCCGACTTGAATGTCGATCCCCAACAGCCGGGTCCACGCGGTCTCGGCCGGAAACTTATGGGCAATGGCCCAGCGCGGCGTGGTGGACCGGAACCCCAAACGCGCCTGCAGAGCCAGGTCATCAATCTTGTAGACGACACCGTCGATATCATAGCCAAGCTCTGCCCGGATGGCCGAAATCTCAGCATGGCGCGCAACGAGGGCGTCTGGCCCTTCGAGGCGGCGTGTTTCAGGGTTGGTCGAAAAGCCCAATGCCTTCAGCCGCGCGAGGGCATCCCACTGCGTATCTGCCAAGGGAGCCGACAGCTCCCCCCAAGCATAGGCAAAGAAACGAAGCGGACGCGCCGCCGTGATGGTCGCATCCAGTTGGCGCAGGCTGCCCGCGGCGGCATTGCGCGGGTTCGCGAAGACCTTGCCCCCGGCATCGGCCTGTGTGGCGTTCAGCGAAGCGAAATCCGCATGGGACATATAGACTTCGCCGCGCACTTCTAGAACATCTGGGGCATTCGTAAGTGTTGCAGGGATGTCGGAGATGGTGCGCGCATTTGCCGTGACCTCTTCGCCGATCGCACCGTCGCCCCGCGTGGCAGCATGAGCCAGCCGACCCTTCTCATAGCGAAGGGAAAGGCTCAGCCCGTCGATTTTCGGTTCGACGGTGTAGGCAAGATTGGTACTCTCTGGCAGGTCTAGAAAGCGTTTGATCCGGGCATCGAAGTCACGCACGTCGCCCTCGTCGAACGCATTGCCGAGGCTGAGCATCCGAATTGCGTGCTTGATCTTGCCGAAGGCTTCTGCCGGCGCGGCCCCGACCTGATCAGACGGGCTGTCGGCGCGTTTGAGCCCCGGAAAACGCGCCTCGATCGCGGCGTTGCGACGCTTGAGCCTATCGTATTCGGCATCGCTTATGACCGGGGCATCATCGGTGTGGTAGGCGTCGTTTGCCTTTGCGAGCGTCTTGGCCAAGGCGGCCAGCTCGGTCACAGCCTCCGCCTCGGTCATGGTCTCCACCGCCTCATCGCCAGTTGTTTCCGCCAAACCGAGCCCTCCGCTTCTTGGCGAAAGGTGTAGGCGGCGGCCACGAGGCTTTCCACCGATTCGGTCCTGCGGGACACCTGTCCGGTTGTCCGTGTCAGGTTGAAGGCTGAAACTCGGAAGAAGATTCGATGTGAGCCGTATGGACGTGGCCGCCCATATTCACGCCCGCCACGACGGCTCCGCCCAAGCGGAGCCTTCCGACATGAAAGGCGCTATCTCAGGCCCCAACCAAGCGATCTTGTGCCGGTTTGTCGCCCTGCGGGTCGCGCAGCACATAGCCGCGTCCCCAAACCGTCTCGATATGCGTATCTCCGCCCGTAGCCTCGGAAAGCTTCTTGCGCAGCTTGCAGATGAAGACGTCGATGATCTTCAATTCAGGCTCGTCCATGCCACCGTAGAGATGGTTGAGGAACATCTCCTTCGTGAGCGTCGTCCCCTTGCGCAGGCTCAGAAGCTCCAACATCTGGTATTCCTTGCCCGTCAGATGCACCGTCTGACCGTCCACTTCCACAGACTTCGCATCAAGGTTCACCGAAACGCGCCCCGTCCGGATCACGGATTGCGAATGCCCCTTGGAGCGGCGGACGATCGCATGGATACGCGCAATCAGTTCATCGCGATGGAATGGCTTGGTCATGTAATCATCGGCGCCGAAACCGAAGCCGCGGATCTTGTTTTCAGTATCGTCCGAGCCCGACAGGATCAGAATCGGTGTCTCGATCCGGCTGAGCCGCAACTGCTTGAGCACATCGTGGCCGTTCATATCCGGCAAGTTGAGATCAAGGAGGATAAGGTCGTAGTCGTAAAGCTTCGCCAGATCGATCCCTTCCTCCCCCATATCGGTGGAGTAGACGTTCAAATTGGCACTGCCGAGCATCATCTCGATGCTGCGCGAGGTCGTTGGGTCGTCTTCGACGAGCAGGATTCGCATGACTTTCTCCGGCAAATCACGTTCTGTTAGCCAACCTTCGACCGAAATCGTTAACGATCAGTTACCTTGCGGGCGCATTTTTGCCTGAATATCACATCTTTCGCCTAAACCTTTACTGGTTTTCGCCCTGGTTGACGCGGTACTGCTGAATCAGCGTGGTCTTCAACCCGTTGGTTCCGAAGGCATTCATGCTGGTCATCCAGCTTTCGAACTCTTCCTCAGACAAATCATACCGCTCGATCGCCTCTTCCAACGTAATCAAGCCAGACTGAACGCCACGCACCACAGCTTCCTTGCGGCGGGCCACCCAGCGCGTGGTGCCCACAGGCGGCAAATCGGCCCGCGTCATCTGCGAACCGTCGGGCAATGTCACCACCCGTGGACCCGGTCCCTTCTTCAAATACATCTTTCCCTCCGTTCAAAGATGCATCTGCAATGCGCGCCAATCCCTTAAGCGGAGGTGAACCCGAGCCTTGTGAATGTTTAGGATTTTCCTATATCTGGCTGCTCTTGATCGCCCTCCGGTAGAGATCGCCCATGCCGCTCGACGCCAAACTCAACTCCCTCGGGATCGCAAAAACCCCCGCCGACACGCGCGTCGTGGTCGCCATGTCGGGCGGTGTCGACAGCTCGGTCGTGGCAGCCATGCTCAAGGATGAAGGCTATGATGTGGTGGGCGTCACGCTGCAGCTTTATGACCATGGGGCGGCTCTAGCGAAAAAAGGCGCTTGCTGCGCGGGTCGCGATATCCATGACGCCCGTAGAGTCGCAGAAGATATGGGCTTTCCGCATTATGTGCTCGATTACGAAAACACCTTCCGCGAGGCCGTGATCGACGAGTTTGCAGATGCCTATCTGGGTGGCGCCACGCCGGTCCCCTGCATCCGCTGCAATGAGCGGGTGAAGTTCCGCGACCTGTTGGAAACCGCGCGCGACCTGGACGCCGATTGCATGGCCACGGGCCACTATATCCAGCGCAAGCTTGGGGCGAGTGGGGCAGAGCTTCACCGCGCCGCCGATCCCGTCCGCGACCAGTCTTATTTTTTGTTCTCGACCACGCAAGAACAGCTCGACTACCTGCGGTTCCCTCTCGGGCACCTCCCCGACAAAGGTGCAACGCGTGCGCTTGCGGCGAAATACGGGCTGAGTGTGGCCGACAAGCCGGACAGCCAGGATATCTGCTTCGTGCCCAACGGCGACTATGCTGCCGTCATCGAAAAGCTGCGCCCCGGCGCGGCCGAGCCGGGCGCCATCGTGGATATGGAGGGGCGGGAACTTGCCCGCCATACGGGCGTGATTCACTATACGATTGGCCAGCGCCGCGGCCTGGGCATCGGCGGACTGTCGGACCCCCTTTATGTCGTGAAGCTCGACCCGGAGGCGCGCCACGTCGTCGTGGGCCCCAAAGCGGCGCTGGCCACCCGACTGGTGCCGCTGCGCGAGATCAACTGGCTGGGCGATGCCCCTTTCGACAGCCGGGCTGAATGGCATGTGGGGGTCAAAGTCCGCTCTACCCGCCCCCCGCGCGAAGCCATCCTACGCCCTAAGGGCCCGGATACGGCCGAGGTTGAACTACTGACGCCCGAAGAAGGTATCTCTCCGGGTCAGGCCTGTGTGTTCTACGACATGGACAGCTCTCGTGTCTTTGGCGGTGGCTGGATCTGGCGCGGCTACTGACCCTGCTGGAAGGCCAAGCAACACTTTTTTGCCGCGCAAACCATTGTTTCTCTTTTGAACAAGCGACCCTGATGTAAATCCTTTTAACTTTTTCGCTCTCACCCCCTTGTGAACCGCAATATCCGCTCCCATCTCCTGTGATGTGAAACGCATTCACATCAACCAAAGGAGAAACCTGATGACCCCCGCCCCCGCCCAGACCGTTCCGTCCGCCGGTGGTTTCCTGTCCCGCACCGAAGCTTGGCTTGACGCCCGCGGCAAGGGCGCCTGGATCGCTGCCATGGTTTTGGGTTTCATCTTCTTCTGGCCCATCGGCTTGGCCTTTCTCGCCTATATGATCTGGAGTAAGCGCATGTTTTCCGGCCGTAATTCGATGATGTCCTGCAATGCCCGCCGCGCGATGCGCACCACGCGCTCCACCGGGAACGCCGCCTTCGACGCCTACAAGTCCGACATGCTGCGCCGTCTGGAAGAAGAACAAACCGCCTTCGAGGAGTTCCTGCAACGCCTGCGGGAAGCCAAGGACAAGGCTGAGTTCGACCAATTCATGGACGAACGCGCCAAGCGGCGCGACGACGATACCGCCGAAGCCTGATGCCAACTTGGCGGCCCCAACGGGCCGCCGATCCCCACGTGCTTGACCCGTAAAGGACCCCCACCCCAAATGAACCAGATGGCTTACTCTTCCGCCCTGCCCGACCCCGAATTGGACCCGCGCTTCTACGATGGCGTCGTGGCGAAACGCGCGTTCGCCTGGATCGTGGACGTGGCCATCATTGCGGCCATCACTGCCGGTGCCGCCTTGGCGACGCTTGGGATCGGGCTTTTCTTCCTACCCTTAATCTTTCTCGTCACAGGCCTTCTTTACCGTATCGGCACACTTGCCGGTGGATCTTCCACATGGGGCATGCGCTTGATGGGGATCGAACTGCGCGGCCATGACGGGCAGCACTTCGACGGGCTACAATCGGCGCTGCACGTGCTTGGCTATTATGGCTCCATGGCCTTCGTGCTGCCGCAGATCGCCTCGGTCGCTGCCATGCTGGTGACGCCCCGCCGTCAAGGTCTGACAGACCTTGTGCTCGGAAGCGCTGCGATTAATGCGCCCCGATGACCTCAGGATCCTGCCGCGCCACGGCAGGGTTTTTGCGTTGACTGAGGATGCGGTGCCGATAGGGTGGCGGCCAATCCAACGCGGAAACGTATTCCCATGCGCCACAGCCTGCCGCTGACGCCTCAATTCTATGTGACGGCGCCGCAAACCTGCCCCTATATCGAGGGCCGACGTGAGCGTAAGCTGTTCACGGCGTTACAAGGCTCGGGCGCTGCGGCGCTGAACGACAAGCTCAGCAAGCAAGGCTTCCGGCGCAGTCAGAATGTGCTCTATCGTCCATCCTGTGCCGATTGCACGGCCTGCCTGTCGGCGCGCGTCCGGGTCGCGGATTTCAAGGCCACACGGTCGCAGCGCAAGACGCTGCGCCGCAATTCCCATCTTCGCCGCGAAATAACCTCGCCCTGGGCGACAGAAGCGCAGTTCTCGCTTTTCCGGCGCTATTTGGCGGCGCGCCATGCCGATGGTGGCATGGCGGATATGGATATCTTCGAATTCGCCGCGATGATCGAAGAAACCCCCATTCGCACCCGCGTGGTCGAATACTGGGATGACCGCCCCCGCGAGAATGGGGAAGAACCCATCCTTCGCGCCGTCTGTCTGACCGATGTTCTCGATGACGGGCTGTCGATGGTCTATTCTTTTTACGACCCCGACGTGCCCCATGACAGCCTGGGCACGCATATCATCCTGGACCATGTCGAAATCGCCCGCGACGCATCTCTGCCCTACGTGTACTTGGGCTATTGGGTCCCCGGTTCGCCAAAGATGGGCTACAAGGCCCATTTCGACGCGCTGGAGATCTTCAAGAACCGCAGATGGCAGCCCATCGGCGACCCAGAAACCCATGGCGAGGAAACGCACCCCCTGTCGGTCGAACCCATCGCCGAACAGGTGGCCCGTATCGACCTGCCGGACGTGGAATCCACCTAAGGACAGTCACTTGCCGCATCGACGCTGAAGGCCCGTCAGCTCCCCGAAATGCTGCGCAAAACCGCCGAGACCGGTGCCACCGCCACATCATCAGACCGGTTGCCCAGCCGCCAGGAATAGAGCGCGGTCACCGTGTCGGGCGTCGTGCGCCCCACGACGATGGTCGTCCCATCTTGGGCAGCCTCGAACGTGGCGCGGTCCAGATACCGGGCGATGACGGTTGCCCGTTCCTCATCACCGTCGAGCACCCGGTAGAGTACCGAGGCTGGAACACCTTGGCGCAGCGCCGTCGTTACCCCGGTATTGAGCCCGCTGGGATAGGCCAGAAAGCCCATACCCGCCTCGGCCAAGGTGGGCAGCAACGCGCTAAGCGCGTCACGATCACCGGCGAACCCATCATCGGGCAGGTCAAGGACACCAAGCGCCTGGGGCACCAAGGCGCGTGCCCCGCCCATGGCGATCTCGATATCCTGAGGCGCCCCGCCACGTGGCAAGCCCGAGGCGAGAAGCAGCACCTCGTGCCCCGCTTCTCGATAAGCCGCGGCCACTTCGGCAGCGTCCGCGCGTGTCGGGTCGATGGCAAAGGTGACGGGGAAGTCAAAGGCCTTCAGACTGTCACGGTCCACGCCGCTTTCGGGATCGTCGATCAGCACGACGGACAGAAGCGGCAGCTGGCTCGGGTTTTCGAAGGGCGTCGCGTTGGCCACCAAGGCCGATGTCGCGCTGGTGGACATGTTGACCTCAGACGATGCCTCGGCGCTGTCGGTGGGCGTGTCGGCACTTTCATCGGCATCCTCGGCGAGGCGCTCGCTGTCCAGCACCAGTCGACGCGGCATTTCCCCCGTAGTCTCCGCTTCGGCGAATTCCGTCGCCTCGGGCAGCGGCGCCTCGGGCTCGGGGCGTAACGTGGCAAAGCCTGGGATGGATTGCGATACAAGAGGCGCCGTTTCTTCGCGGATGCGCCGTGCAGCAATCCCCGCTTGGGCCGTGGCGCCTTCCCGCGTCGCGTCGGTCGTATTTGCGTCATCTGTCAGGCGCACGGTCTCGATAGGACGCTGTTCGTTTGCATCTTCCGCCACAACGGGGGCCAGCCGCTCTGGTTGAGCAGTGTTCGGCGCGTCGCTGATTGCATCGGCCGCTTGGGCAATATCGACATTCGCGGTCGCCGGAATCGTCTCATCAGCCGCGGGCGCCTCCTCGCGCGAGGCGACGTCGTTGGTGCTTTCCGCCGGAAGGGTCGGCGCGATTCCGGACACGACAGGTGCCGTCTCAACTTCGACAACTTCGACCACATCTTCGGGCGCTGGGGCGGCGCTTTCGGCGATCACTTCGGACGGGGCAACCTCAGCCGTTTCAACTTCCGCCGGTTCGGTGGTTTCTGCTGGCAACGAACCCGGCAAAACCGTCTCGGCGACAGCATCGTCCGGTTCGCCGGCCTCTGCCCGTGCAGCAGGCTGCGCTTCCGCGACCTCAGTTTCGACAATCTTCTCAGCGGTTTCGGGTGCCTCGACCTGGGTGTCGGCCACCTCTCCGAAAGTGCGCGGCGCGGCTTCATTGGCCTGAAGCACTGGCAAATCCGGCGCATCGCCCGCCACCGGGGCAGACAAAGCTGCCGCAAGTTCCGCCGTTGCTGGACGCGCGGCACTTTGCGTGTCGGCCAAGGGCGCAGTTGGCACTTGCAGACCGCCTACCAAACCTTCCGCCACGGGCCGTGTGACAGGATCCGCATCGGGCGTGACAACGGCACCATCTTCGCGCGGGCGGTTAAACTGGCTGCCCGCGGGCAGCGGCACGGCGTCCGACGCCACGCGACTGGCACTTTGCGTCTCGGCAGTGCTGGCCGACTGTGTTGCCGCAGGCTCCGCCCGTTCGGGCAACGGCTCTGGCAAGGTGGGCGTGGCTTCCGCCTGGTCCCGCAGCACTGGTTGTGCGGGCTGCGCCGCGACCGGTCGAGCCTCGCCACCAGGCGGCGGCGCTACCAACGAAACTGCCATCAGCATAAGCGCCGATAAGCCGAACGCGCTGAACGTTCCAAGAAGAATACCCTTGAACATACTTGCCCCCTTAGCCTCACCTTGACCCAGCCCCCCGGCCTTGGGCATGTATAGCGGCGGCCTCGGGCTTTCACACCCCCGACCGCTTACGCGACGGAGGGACCGGCTTGCTTCTGCTGATCGACAATTACGACAGTTTCACATGGAATTTGGTCCATTACGTCTCGGAACTTGGCACAGATGTGAAGGTCGTCCGCAACGACGCCATGGATGTGCAGGAAGCCATGGGACTCAATCCCGCGGGTGTTTTGCTGTCGCCCGGCCCGTGCGACCCCGATCAAGCGGGGATTTGTCTTGCCCTGGTCGAGGCTTGCGCGGAAACCCGCACGCCGCTCATGGGCGTCTGCCTGGGCCATCAGGCTATCGGGCAGGCCTTTGGCGGCAAGGTCGTGCGGGCGGACGATATCGTGCATGGCAAGCTGGGGCGGATGCTGAACGACCGGACGGGCGTCTTCGCCGGATTGCCCGACGCATTCGACGCCACGCGTTACCATTCCCTGATCGTTGACCGGGCCAGTCTGCCCGACACTTTGGCGGTGAATGCCGAGTTGGAGGATGGCACGATCATGGGGTTGCGCCATCGCGATCTACCCATCCACGGCGTGCAATTCCACCCCGAAAGCATCAAGTCAGAACATGGCCATGCGCTGCTGCGCAACTTCCTCGACACGATGCCGGTGCCTGCATGACCGACCTGAAACCCATTCTGGCCGTGGCACCCGACCGCGCCCTGACGCGCGACGAGGCAGAGACCGCCTTTGCCGCGTTCTTCGATGGCCAAGCCTCAGATATTGAGATTGCGGGCCTGCTGATGGCGCTGCGCACACGGGGCGAGACCATCGAGGAGATCGCCGCCGCCGCCGGGGCCATGCGGGCGCGAATGAACCGCGTGGCGGCGCCCGAAGACGCCATCGATATCGTAGGCACCGGGGGCGATGGTAAGGGCACGCTCAATATCTCCACCGCCACGGCTTTCGTTGTCGCAGGCGCGGGCGTCCCGGTGGCCAAGCACGGCAACCGCAACCTCAGCTCTAAATCGGGGGCAGCGGATGTGCTGACCCAGATGGGCATTGACGTGAATGTCGGCGCGCAAGTCGCTGAAAAGGCTCTGACTGAAATCGGCATCTGCTTCATGATGGCGCCCATGCATCACCCCGCCATCCGCCATGTGATGCCGGTGCGCAGCGCCTTGGGCACACGGACGGTGTTCAACATCCTGGGCCCCCTGACCAACCCCGCGGGCGTGCACCGGCAATTGACGGGTGCTTTTTCCCGCGCGCTTATCCGGCCCATGGCCGAGGTGCTGGGCGCCCTTGGGTCGGACGCGGCCTGGTTGGTGCATGGCGCAGACGGCACGGACGAGATGTCAATCGCGGGCCCCACCTGGGTGGCGGAGTTGAAGGACGGCACCGTGGTCGAGCGGGAAATCACACCCGCGGATGCCGGCCTGCCAGCACATCCGTTCGAAGCCATCCTGGGCGGCGCACCAGAAGAAAATGGGCGCGCGTTCCAAGCCTTGTTGAACGGTGCGAAGGGCGCATACCGCGATGCCGTGCTCTTGAATGCGGCAAGCGCCTTGGTGATGGCTGGCCGGGCAGACGCCCTCCCCGCCGGGGTTGAAATGGCGCGTGTGTCTATCGATAGCGGGGCGGCATTGGCGCGCGTAGAAGCCCTCGCGCAACTGACCAAGGACGCCGCCGCATGAACACACCGACCATTCTGGAGCGGATCAAGGCCTACAAGCTGGAAGAGGTCGCCGCCCGCAAGGCCGAACGCGACCAAGCCGCCATCGAAGATGCCGCGCGCTCTGCCTCTGCCGTGCGGCCCTTCGCGGATGCGCTGCAACGGGCTTCGATCTCCGGCTATGGGCTTATCGCGGAAATCAAGCGCGCCAGCCCTTCCAAAGGGCTAATTCGCGAAGACTTCGACCCGCCCGAACTTGCCCGCGCCTACCAAGACGGGGGCGCCACATGCCTGTCAGTGCTCACCGATGGCCCTTCTTTCCAGGGCGATGATGCCTTTCTGGTGGATGCAAGGGCGGCTGTGGACTTACCAGTTCTTCGCAAAGATTTTCTCTATGACCCCTGGCAGGTCGTCGAGAGCCGAACGCTCGGCGCCGACTGCATCTTGATCATCATGGCCAGTGTCTCCGACAGCCAAGCCGCCGAATTGGAGGCCGTCGCCCGAGAATGGGGTATGGACGCACTCATCGAAGTGCACGACCGCGAAGAATTGGAACGCGCGGCCCGCTTGGAAAGTCGGCTGCTCGGGATAAATAATCGCGATCTCAACACCTTCGTAACCGACCTTCAAGTTAGCCGCGACCTGGCGCGTCGGGCCCCCGGCGACCGCATATTGGTGTCGGAATCGGGGCTGAATACTGCGGCGGATCTGTCCGACATGGCACAATACGGGGCGCGCTGCTTCCTCATCGGCGAAAGCCTAATGCGCCAGGACGACGTTGCAGCGGCGACCAGAACCCTTTTGGCCGAACCCCTGACGGCCGGAACATGAAGGGGCTTACGCATTTCGACGATAAGGGCGCGGCTCATATGGTCGACGTCTCGGGCAAGCCAGAAACGGCACGCGTCGCTGTGGCTGAAGGTCACGTGAAGATGTCACCCGAAACTCTTGATATCATTAAATCTGGAACAGCCAAGAAGGGTGACGTGATCGGTGTCGCGCGCCTTGCCGGGATCATGGGGGCAAAGCGGACAGCCGATCTCATCCCGCTTTGCCACCCCCTTCCGCTGGACCGCGTCGCGCTCGAAATCGAAGTCGCGGACGACCTACCGGGCCTGCGCGTGGTTGCCACGACGGCGACAACGGGCCGGACCGGGGTGGAGATGGAGGCGTTGACCGCCGTCTCGGTGGCCTGTCTGACGATCTACGACATGGCAAAGGCCGTTCAGAAAGACATGGAAATCAGTGGATTGCGCCTACTCGAAAAGACAGGGGGCAAATCGGGCCCCTGGCGCGCGACGACCCCGTGATTTCGGTTGAAGAAGCGCGGCAAAACCTGCTGGCTCTTGTGGCGCCCCTGCCGAGCGAAGATGTGCCCTTGCGCGAAGCCGATGGGCGTGTCCTTGCAAGATCGCTGCAATCGAAACGAGAGCAGCCGCCCTTTGCGGCCTCCGCGATGGATGGCTATGCCATTGCGCTGAATAACGTATCGCCGGGCGACCAGTTCCACGTGATCGGTGAAGCAGCAGCGGGGCATCCGTTTGATAGACCGGTAAACCCTGGCCAAAGCGTTCGAATTTTCACCGGCGCGCCTGCACCCGCGGGGACCCAACGGATCGTCTTACAAGAAGATGTGGAGCTTGACGGTCAGGTGGCGACAATCACCGGCGAGCCAGGGCCAGGCACCCACCTGCGACCCGCCGGTGGGGACTTCAGCGAAGAAACGGTATTCCCTGCCCCGCGCCGACTTGGCAGCCGTGATATCGCACTGCTCGCGGCAATGGGGTATGGCGCGCTTCCAGTTGTTCGCCAGCCAGACGTCGCCATCGTGATGACCGGGGATGAGTTGCGTCCCCCCGGGGCAGCGCTTGGGCCTGGCCAAATTACCGCGTCCAATGGTTACGGCTTGGCCGCCATGATACGCGCCGTCGGCGGGCTGCCACGGCTGCTTCCCATCGCCAGTGACCGCCCCGGAAGCTTGCGCGAAAGCTTTGCACTCGCCAGCGGCGCTGATCTGATCGTGACGATCGGAGGCGCATCCGTGGGAGACCATGATCTTGTGGCGAGCACTGCAGAAGATGCAGGCTTGGCGCTATCGTTCCACAAGGTCGCCATGCGCCCTGGCAAACCGCTGCTGGCCGGAAGACTGGGTAAATCCGCTCTGATCGGACTGCCCGGCAACCCTGTTTCATCGATGGTGTGCGGTTTGATCTTCATGCTGCCCATGCTGGAGACGATGCTGCATCTGCCTCCGGGGCCCCGCTTACGGCCCGCGCGTCTTGCGTCACCCCTCGGTCCCAACGGGCCGCGGCAGCACTATATGCGGGCCACCGAAACGGTCCATGGCGTAACGTCGTTTGACAATCAAGACAGCAGCTTGCTGAGCGTTCTTCAAGCAGCAGATGTGCTACTTATCCGCCCACCTCGGGACCCGGCCCGCGCTGTGGGCGACCCGGTCGAGGTGATCGACCTGCCGAGTTAAGAAATTAGAAACCCTTTTCTTCAAGAGTCGGGTCACGGCGCCCAATGATTGACACAAAAGGGGAACTTTTCTAGAACAGATAGGGACAGGGGCCGATTGGACCGGCCGATAGATGGGGAAACGAACCATGTTGACGCAAAAGCAGCGCGACCTTCTGGCCTTCATTCACAAGCGAGTGCAGCGCGACGGTGTGCCGCCCTCTTTTGACGAAATGAAGGATGCGTTGGACCTGCGTTCGAAATCGGGGATCCACCGACTGATTACGGCGCTGGAAGAAAGGGGTTTCATTCGCCGCCTTGCCCATCGCGCGCGGGCCATCGAAATCACGCGCTTGCCCGAAGACATGGCGCGCGGCTCATCCTTCGTACCCCGCGTGATCGAAGGCGACGGCCCTGCGGCTGCAGCACCGCGCGACGCGCGACCGATCCAGGTCGATGCGACAGAACTGCCCGTGATGGGCCGGATCGCCGCAGGTGTACCCATCGAAGCAATCAGCGAAGTGGCGCGCCATGTGGCTGTGCCAGGCCAAATGCTGGACCGTGGCGGCGAACATTACGCGCTGGAAGTCAAAGGCGACTCGATGATCGATGCAGGCATCAACGATGGCGACGTTGTCGTAATCCGCGAGCAGAGCAATGCAGATACCGGCGATATCGTCGTGGCCCTGGTCGATCACAGTGAGGCGACACTGAAGCGGTACCGCCGATCCAAAGGAATGGTGGCGTTGGAAGCGGCGAATCCGGCTTACGAAACACGCGTTCTGACCGAAGACCGGGTGAAGGTGCAGGGGCGCTTGGTAGGTCTGATCCGCAGCTACTGATGCCGTTTCGGTTCAGACGATATCGGGGGTGCCAGAGGCGCCCCCTATTCGTTTTTGGGGACCCAGGGCCTTTGTCCTTGAACCGCGCGCGCTTCGACGATGCGAAGCGCATTTCCCGCCCGTATGGCCGCAATGGCGCCAGTGCGACGCAACCGATCCGGGTCAAAAAGGCGGCAGCGCGGGGGCGGGTTCTCGATCTCGAAAGATGAGATAAGCCAGCCAGGATCGGCTGCGCAGGCAGCGACCGTGGCCTCGATCTCAGATTTGCGGCGGATGATGTGCAGGGGCGCGCCGAGTTTGGTGATGGCGACTTGACGGGCCGCTGCGGCATCCTGTGCGGTAAGATCGCCATCATTTTCGAGCCAGTTCTCGGCCACGAAACTCGCGCCGCTTTCGCGGTTCAGCCAACGGCCTTCGGGACCCAGCAATCCGGCAAGGCGCCCATCGTCGGAAATAAGGAGGACGGGACGCTCCACGCTCGTCCACAAAAGCAGTGCCGCCGCGGTGATGACGGCACCGGTGGGACGGCCCAGACGGCGGCCTGCACCAAACACAGCGAAGCCCAGACCCAGCAAGGGCAACACCCAGGGCCCCGGCGAGGGCACTGCCTGGACTGCGCCTGGCAGGGCAGCCACGTGGTGGGCGACGCCGATGATCCATTCGATCCCCCAGCCCGCCACCATGAAAGGCACCGCCTCTAGCCCGATGGGCCAAAACAGCAGGCCGATCAGCAGAAGCGGCATGACGATGAACCCCATCATCGGAACGGCCAACAGATTGGCCAACATGCCAAACTGTCCAATCCGGTTGAAATGGACGGCGGCGAAGGGTGCGGTGGCCAAGCCCGCCACCAGCGATGACAGGAACAACGACAAAAGCGCGCCGCGCCAGCCACGCAGCCAGCTTCCGCGCCCGTGACGCGACAGGGTCGAGAAGGCCAGGACCAGGGCGCCCGTGGCGGCAAAAGACATCTGGAAGCCCGGGCCCGTCAGGCTTTCGGGCCGCAAGGCCAGGATGATTAGGGCCGCAATGGCCACGCTGCGGATCGAGAGCGCACGCTTGCCCAGGATGATCGCGCCCAGCATGACGGCGGCCATCACGAAAGCCCGCTGCGTGGCCACACTGCCGCCAGATAAGACCAGATAGAACAGCGCGAAGGGCAGTGCCACGCAGGCCGCCCAAGTGCGGATCGGGTAATGCAGCGCGATGGACGGAAAGAGGGCCAAACCGCCGCGCACGGCCCAGAAGACAAAGCCCACGAGCAGGCCCATATGGAGGCCGGAAATGGCCAGCAGATGCGCCAGGTTCGACGCCCGCAGATCCGACACGACCTCATCTGACAGGCCCGAGCGGTCGCCGACCACGATTGCCGCGGCCACCTGGCCCGCCTGCCCGTCCAACCGGGCTCGCAGACCATCGGCCAACCACATGCGCATCCGCTCAACCACCATGCCGAACCCTTCGGCGGGCGGGGCGGACGCCACCAACGGCACGCGCGTATAGCCCACCGCACCAATGCTTTGGAACCAGGCATGGCGTTGGAAATCGAAGCCGCCGGGCTCTGCCGGGCCCGAAGGCGGGGAAAGATGCCCCGTTGTCATGACGCGGCGGCCAGGCGTCGGCGCCGTGCCTTTTTCGCCATGGAGCGATAGGCGCACGCGGCGCGGTGTGCGGTCTGGCCCCGTGCGGTCAAGACGCACCTGGTCCAGCGTGACGCGCACCGCACCCGACGCCGAGCGATCGACATGCACCACCCGCCCTTCGACACCGCCGTAATATCGGAAGTCGAGGACAGGACCTGCCACACGTTCTGCCCGCCATTGGGCGGCCAGGGCACCAGCGATGGTACAGGCGATCAACAAAGGCAAAAGGCCATGCCCGTCGCGCCGTGCCCAGGCCGAAATCAGCGCCATGGCCAGCAGCAGAAACGCAATCGCAGTTTGCATCCCCGTGGGCTCGACCGGCAGCGCGAAATAGGCACCCACGCCGGTCCCAAAGGCCGTCGCGATCCATGGCAGTCGGCGCCCGCGCCTGGACTGGCACATGGCGGTCAGACGCAGGGAAATCGTCTCGATCAGAGGGGGTGCGCGTGGGGCGGTCACCTCAACCGGGTGCATCCTTGCCCTCCTGCATGGGGGTGCCTAGAACCACGACATTGGCGGGGCAAGGTTACTAAATGGTTAACGACCCCCGCGCAAACCCTGCTTTACCGCCCCAAGGACCACATACCTATGACCGCACCCGTCGTTACCCGTTTTGCGCCGTCTCCGACCGGGTATCTGCATATTGGCGGGGCGCGGACGGCCTTGTTCAACTGGCTTTTTGCGCGCGCGCGCGGCGGCAAGTTCTTGCTGCGGATCGAAGATACGGACCGTGCGCGCTCCGCCCAGGAAGCCACGGCGGCGATTTTCGAGGGACTTACGTGGCTGGGCCTCGATTGGGATGGGGAGGCCGTCAGCCAAGCGGCCCAAGCCGGACGGCATAGCAATGTTGCGCAGGAAATGCTTGCATCGGGCCACGCCTATAAGTGCTTCTCACCGCCCGAAGAAATAGAGGCTTTCCGCGAAGTTGCGCGGGCCCAAGGCCGCTCCACCCTGTTCCGCAGCCCTTGGCGCGATACGGACGCCGCAAACCACCCGGATGCGGCCTATGTCGTGCGCCTGCGCGCGCCCAGGGAAGGGACGACCGTGATCGCCGATGCCGTGCAGGGCGACGTGACCACCCGCAATGATCAGCTCGACGACATGGTGCTGCTGCGCTCGGACGGGACGCCGACTTATATGTTGGCCGTGGTTGTGGATGACCACGATATGGGCGTGACCCACGTCATCCGCGGTGATGACCACCTGGCCAACGCGGCGCGCCAGGCCCAGATCTATGACGCCATGGGCTGGGCTCAGCCGGTCTGGGCCCATATCCCGCTGATCCATGGGGCCGATGGCAAGAAGCTGTCGAAACGCCACGGCGCGCTCGGCGTCGAGGAATATGCCGCAATGGGCTATCCGGCCGAAGCCTTGCGCAACTACCTGGCGCGACTGGGGTGGAGCCATGGCGACGATGAGTTCTTCACCGACGCTCAGGCCCGGGATTGGTTCGGCCTGGACGGGATCGGGAAGTCCCCTGCCCGGCTCGACCTCAAGAAGCTTGAAAACCTATCGGGCCAGCACCTGTCGGCCATGTCTGACGACGCTGTCCTGGCGGCCACGCTCGACTGGGCGACGCGCACGGGCGAGGCGCCCGTGGACGCCGCCGCGCTCGCGCAGGCGGTGCCTTTGGTCAAAGAGGCGGCCCGGACATTACCGCAAGTGATCGAAAGGGCGCAGTTTGCCCTGGCCAAGCGTCCGATCACGCCTGATGAAAAGGCCGCGAAGGCCCTTAATGGAGACGGTCTGGGGCTGCTGGCCGAATTGACGCCGCACCTGCGAAATGCTAGCTGGAGCCGCGACGTCCTTGAGGGTGTCGTCGGTGATCTGGCGCAGTCCAAGGGCCTCGGCCTGGGCAAGCTGGCCGCGCCGCTGCGCGCCGCCCTTGCTGGGCGGACGGCCACCCCGAGCGTCTTCGACATGATGCTTGTCCTGGGGCGCGACGAGACGCTGGCGCGTCTGGACGACGTAGCGAGCTAAGCACGGCACCGGAACGATCGCAGGCAATCTGCCTTGCAAACAATGGGTTGTGTCGCACTCTTTGCATAACCCCTCGGAAAGGACCGACATGGACATGGCTAACCCCCCAAAGACCGCGACCCTGAGCATCGACGGCGAAAGCTACGATTTGCCCATCATGTCGCCCACGGACGGTCCCGACGTCGTGGATATCCGCAAGCTTTATGCGCAGGCGGGCGTCTTCACCTACGATCCGGGCTTCACGTCCACGGCGGCCTGTGAATCGGCCATCACCTTCATCGATGGCGACAAGGGTGTTCTGCTGCACCGCGGCTATCCCATCGACCAATTGGCCGCGCAGTCCCATTATCTGGAAGTCTGCTACCTGCTGCTTTACGGCGAATTGCCCTCACCCGCCGAGTTGGAGGATTTCGAGAACCGTGTGACCATGCACACGATGATCCACGAGCAGATGCATAATTTCTTTCGTGGGTTCCGCCGTGATGCGCACCCGATGGCGACCATGGTGGGCGTGATTGGCGCCATGTCGGCCTTCTACCATGATAGCACAGACATCAACGATGCTTGGCAGCGTGAGGTCGCATCGATCCGTCTCATCGCCAAGATGCCGACCATCGCCGCCATGGCCTACAAGTATTCCATTGGCCAGCCCTTTGTGTATCCGCGCAATGATTTGGATTACGCAGCCAACTTCCTACACATGTGTTTCAGCGTGCCCGCACAGGACTACAAGGTGGACCCTATCCTGAGCCGTGCGATGGACCGTATCTTCACGCTCCATGCCGATCACGAGCAGAACGCCTCGACCTCGACGGTCCGTCTGGCGTCGTCATCGGGTGCGAACCCGTTTGCTTGTATCGCCGCCGGCATTGCCTGTCTCTGGGGTCCGGCACATGGTGGCGCCAATCAGGCCTGTCTGGAAATGCTACGCGAGATCGGAACGGTGGATCGCATCCCCGAATTCATCGCCCGCGCCAAGGACAAGAACGACCCGTTCCGCCTGATGGGCTTCGGTCACCGGGTCTATAAGAACCACGACCCGCGGGCGACGGTGATGAAGGAAAGCGCCGACGAGGTGCTGGAACTGCTGGGCGTCGACAACAACCCGACGCTGCAAGTCGCGAAGGAGCTTGAAAAGCAGGCCCTGGCCGACCCGTATTTCGCAGAAAAGAAGCTGTTCCCGAACGTCGACTTCTATTCGGGCATCATTCTGGAAGCCATGGGCTTCCCGACCTCTATGTTCACGCCGATTTTTGCGCTGTCGCGCACTGTCGGTTGGATTTCGCAGTGGAAGGAACAGCTTTCCGATCCGGCGCTGAAGATCGGTCGCCCGCGGCAGCTATATACTGGGGAAGTCGCGCGCGACTATGTCGAGGTTTCCAAGCGTTAACATCGTTTACCAAAGATTAATCATTGAACCCGGATTGGAAACAATCCGGGTTTTTTGCTGCGACTGATTGGTACAAATCGCCCAAAAGGCCTCAATCCGACCACGAAAATGTGGTGATTTTGGACAAATGTCCTTGTTCCGAGTCGATTGATGTCCGTCTCCGACGCCACGGCCGCTACCGCCGCACGCTGCCCGTTTCTCGCCCAACTGGAACAGATGCCCCGTTTGACCGAGGCACGGTATGAGGATGCTTTGGGCGAGCTTTATGAAGGGGCAGACCCGCTTGAGGTGGCGCAAAGACTCTTTGACCAGGATGGCAGCACGCAGAATGCCCAGGGGGCAAGTGCCCTGTTCACAAGCTGGGGCCAGTTCATCGATCACGATCTGAGCCTTACACCCGAAGGCGAAACCGAGCATTTTGACACGGATGCTTTCCCACACGATGTGCCAAGATCCGAAGTGCTGACCGGCACGGGCGAAGAAGGCCCCCGCGAATTCGGCAACGCCATCACCTGGCAAATAGACGCCAGCATGGTCTACGGCTCAAACGACGGGCGCGAGGCTGACCTGCGCGCTTTCGAAGGTGGCCGGCTTCGCATGACCGAAGACCCAACGGGGACACGCGGCCTGCTGCCCCAAGCCACGCCCGAGACGGTCATGGCAGGCGACACGGAAGGCGAGGATGCTGTGTTCCTGGCCGGCGATGTGCGCGCCAACGAAAACCCGAACCTGCTATCGCTCCACACGCTCATGGCGCGGGAGCATAATTACTGGGCCGACCGGCTGGCCGAGGAACACCCCGATTGGACCGATGAACAGCTGTTCCAAGGGGCCCGTGACATCGTCGAATACACCATTCAGAAGATCACCTATGAAGAATGGCTGCCTCTGCTGGTGGGCGGCGCCACGCCCACCGACATCGAAGCGGTCGAGCACGACGCGGATGTGGATGGCCAAGTCGCGCTGGAATTTTCGACCGCCGCGTTCCGGTTCGGACACACATTGGTGGCGTCACGGCTAGAACGGCTGAACGAAGACGGCAGCATTGCCGAGGGTGGCCATCTGGCGTTGATGGAGGCGTTCTTCAACGCAGGCATCGTGCGCGAAGGTGGCATCGACAGCTTGCTGCGTGGCCAGGCCGGGCAATCGGCCGAGGCGCTCGACACGCAAGTGATCGACGACCTGAACTTCTTTCTACAGACGCCCGATGGTATGGCGGGCTTCTCGTTGCCTGCGCTCAACCTTTTGCGCGGTGCCGATCATGGCATGGGCAGCTACGTGGACGTGCGGGCCCAGATTCTGGGCGATATCGACCCAGCTATGCTGGACCCCCAGGATTTCTCGATCATCACGGCGGACTTGGAACTGCAGGCCGAACTGGCCGCCGTTTATGACGACGTTTTTCAAGTGGACCTGTGGGTAGGGGGTCTGGCCGAAGACCCGTCGCCAGGCGCGATGATGGGCCCGCTCTTCACCCATATCGTCAGCGATCAGTTCATTCGCACCGCGACCGCTGACGATACATTTGGGGATCTGGACCCGGGGCTTGGCGAAGACATCCTTGCGGATGTGCGGGCCAGTTCGCTCGATGACGTCATCCTGCGCAACACCGATATCGACTCGATCCAAGAAAACCCCTTCCTATGGGAAACGCGCGAATTGACGGCGTCGCTGGGCATCTCCGGCACCGGTGGCAACGACGCTATCGAGGTGGCCGCCCTGGATGTGGCGGGCAATGTGGTGGCCGGTGCGGGCGACGACGTGGTCACCGTGACCGGCGGCAGCATCATCGCCGGCAATCTGGAGCTTGGCCGCGGCGATGACCTCTTGGAGATGACATCAGGGGGGATCGAAGGGGATGTGCCCGGCGCCCATTCTGCCGGTCAAGGCAACGACAGCGTAGTGCTTGGTGGGACCGCGCGCATTGAGGGTACACTGAACACAGGCGGTGGTCGGGATTCAGTGCAGCTGGCTGATGTCGCCTATGTCTCGCGGGTGGCAACCGGGCGCGGCGCAGATACGTTTGTGCAAACCGGGCGCGGCGCTGCCGAAAGCGTCGATCTGGGCCAGGGCAGTGATTTTGCCCAACTCAGCGGGTCGGGCGTGGGCGAAATCCATGGCGGACGTGGGCAGGACACGCTGGCCGCAGGCGACGGGACGGTCACCTTCGACGATGGCTCAGACAGAGATGGCGTGATCGAGTGGCGCGACGGAGAGATGACGCGCTTCACCGGCTTCGAAGTGGTCACTTGCTTCACCCCCGGCACGTTGATCGTCACGGCCCTGGGCAAGCGTCCCATCGAGACCCTGCGCCCCGGCGCACGGGTGATGACCTTGGATGCGGGTCTACAGCCCGTCCGTTGGATCGGGCGCAGCCGAGTGCCCGCCACGGGCCGGTTGGCGCCGGTGCGGATCGATGCCGGTGTGCTGGGCAATACGCGTCCCCTATCGGTCAGCCCGCAGCACCGAATGGTGCTGTCCTCGGGACTGGCTGAGATGCTGTTTGGCGCGACCGATGTGCTGGCCCCGGCGCTTGCGCTGACGAACCGGCCGGGGGTGACCCGGTCCGAAGGCGGGTGCGTCGAATACATTCATATCCTGTTCGACAGCCACCAGATCGTTCTCGCCGAGGGCATCCCGTCGGAGAGCTTTCATCCCGGCGTGATTGCCCTGTCTTCCCTAGAAGATGCGGCCCGGGCCGAAGTGCTGGCCCTGTTTCCCGGATTGGACAAGCAGAGTTATGGGAAGGATGCGCGGCCAGCATTGCGAGGCCGCGAAGCGCAATTACTAGCAGATCTGGTGTTGTAGCCCATCAACCGTGAAGGGCAGCATAATGGGCATCCAGGCGCTGCAAGGCGATGCGCAGCACGATCTTGCCCGAGCGCGCCGCCCAACCCATGCGCTTTTCAGCGGTCTCTAACCCTTCGAGGAAGCAGCAGACCCGCAAGACCACATCGGCCAGGCCCGGCCCAAGCGCGCGCAAAGCTTCCGAGACACGCTGGCGTGCATCTTCGGGGCCATTGCAGGGGCTGCCGGCGCCCATCTGGCCACGGTCACCGGCTGTCAGGAAACGCTCCCAATTCTGGCCGACGCGGGGGCCCATTTGTGCGCGCTCGAAGTCTTCACGCAGACGTTCTCCGGCGATGACAAGCGGCATGGATAGGAAGGGTTTTCCGTCACGGTCCTTCTTGCGCGCCAGCGCCCCGAGGGGCGATTCGGCCAAGTTGACGCGCAGCACGTCTCCGCCGTTCATCCCCGGGATCACCCGTTCGCCCATTTCCATATGCTGCGTCAGGAAGGGGCTGGGCGATTCGGCCATGCCACGCGCTTCCACCTTGCGCGCCAGCCCGTCCGACAAAAGCCGCTTAAGCGCGGCGCGCCCGGCATCGGTGATCCGGTAGCGCGTGATCCGACCCGCCTTGTAGCACGACACCCAATCCTTGAGCACGAAAGCCTGTGCTACAGCCTTCGGCACGGTCGCGGTGCGCGTAGGCGTGTCGGCGTTTTCACGCAGAACCGCGGCTTGCGGCATGCCCTGCCCCACGGCGAGAAACGCATCCCCTTCGCACAATCTGCGCAGGATTCGTTTCGCCTCCCGGTTGAGAGTGTCGTCATCGATCAGGGTGGAGGATTGGGGCATGGCTGACATAGGCTGAACGTCCTTCGAGGGTGTGGATAAGGTACCTTGATCAGCGGCTTCTCCGAGCCGCTCAATGATGTCGTCCACAAGCGGATCCTCGCGGCGTTGCTCGACCCGACGCACCTGGCGCAAAATTGTGGACGGGGCGCAGCCAGCTTCGTGAGCAACCTTACGCAGCGGCCGTCCCTGGACCGCATGGGCCAGATATACCCGCGCGGATTGCGGGATCCAGGACGGCAAATGACCGACTGGGACGGTGGCGGAAGGTGATGACATCAGCGGCTCCGGAGGGTTGTGGAAAACTCCGTCAGGACTGGCCCCGATTGGTTACCAACTCGTTAATCATCCACGTCTCGGAGTGATTTGTTTCCAATTTGTAAACGCAACCTTAGGGCGAACGGTGATTCCAGCTATCACGCAACACCCGGCACGGAAGGCCCATCATCGAACTCGAATCATTCAACCGAGTCGGAGCCCTGCCCCATGTGCAAAATCACCCATGAACTCGACGCCCTTCGCCGCCCCGGTCTGCTGGTGGAAGCCGCCAGCATCGGCACTTCCCAATACCAACGCCGCCGCGACCTGCGCCGCATGTTGCGCACGGCCATTCCGCCCACGGCCCGTGCCGCGTTGGAAACGCTGCTGCCGCTGGAAGCCGCCATCGACAAGCGTCGGCGCACCGGCGACAAGAACTATTCCATCGCGCGCCACGTGGACGTTCTGGCCGCGCTTCTCGCCGAGGCACGGGCCTTTCGGATCGCTTGAGGTCTAAAGAAACGCGTCGGGCATCGACGCCTTCTTATCGGCCACATAGGCCATCAGTGCCTCCCGGATAGCGGGGTCGAGGGCGGGTTCGATATAGTCTGCCAGCAGCTTTTCGACCCGCGCAGAAGCCAAGGCGCGGGTATCGCGACCGCCTTCGTCCGACCACGTCTCAAACGGTTTGTAATCAAGCAGATCGGACTTCCAGAAGGCAGCTTTGAAATGGGCCTGGGTATGGGCGCAGCCAAGGTAATGGCCCCCTGGCCCGACCTCTCGGATGGCATCCATGGCCTGGGCATCGCCCGAGACGCTGACCCCTGCGGCAAGCTTGTGCAAAATGCCCAACTGGTCAGCATCCATGACGAACTTGTCGAAATCGGCCACCAGCCCCCCTTCCAGCCAGCCACAGGAATGGAGCATAAAGTTAACGCCCGCCAGCAGCCCGGCATTGAGCGAATTGGCCGTCTCATAGGCGGCTTGGGCATCGGGCAGCTTAGACCCATTGAATGCCCCCGCAGACCGGTATGGCAGCCCAAGGCGGCGCGCCAATTGCCCTGCACCATAGGTGATTTGGGCGGCTTCGGGCGTGCCAAATGTGGGCGCACCGGAATTCATGTCGATCGACGTCACGAAGGCGCCAAAGATCACCGGCGCACCGGGTCGGATCAGTTGGGAATAGGCCACGCCCGCCATGACCTCTGCCAACACTTGAGTCAGCGTCCCCGCCACTGAGACCGGTGCCATGGCCCCGCCCACGATGAAAGGTGAAATGATGCAGGCCTGATTGGCGGCGGCGTATTCTTCCAGCGCGCCCATCATTATCGAATCGAAGGTTAGCGGAGAATTGATATTGATTAAGCTGATCAATGCGGTCCGATCATCCAATCCGCCAAACAGGATATCGCACATCTCGACCGAATCGCGGGCGCGGCTGGGCTCCGTGACGGAGCCCATGAAGGGTTTGTCCGTCAGCGTCATATGCGCCAGCAACATGTCGTAATGGCGCTTGTTCACCGGCAAGTCGGTTGGTTCGCAAACTGTGCCGCCGGAATGGTGCAGCCATTTCGACATATGCCCCAGTTTCACGAACGTTTCGAAATCGGCCATCGTGGCGTAGCGGCGCCCGCCCCCGTCGCGAACAAAGGGGGGCCCATAGACAGGGGCCAGCACGAGGTTGGCACCACCGATCTCGACCGAACGGTCCGGGTTGCGGGCGATTTGAGTGAACGTGGCAGGTGCCGTCGCGCAGAGTTTGCGCGCCAGACCAGGGGGAAGCCGAACCCGGTCGCCCTCGATCTCGGCGCCCGCGGCGGCCCAAAGCTTCAAGGCATTGGGGTTTTCCGGGAAGGACACGCCGATTTCAGCCAAAACGGTTTCGGCATTGGCTTCGATAATTTCGAGCGCTTCGGTGTTGAGAATTTCGAAGTTCGGGATGTTGCGAATGATTGTGCCGGCTTGCTCGATACGGCCGCTTGTCCGCTCTGCCCTGCGGGCAGCCCCGCCGCCGCCACGCCGTCTGCGCGCCACGCGATCTGCCATGTCCGACCTCCCTCATGCGCTCGATCTGACTTGACCATTAGCCGAGGCGAAATCGCCCATACGGCAGGTTTGCGGCGCGCCGCGCAGGAAAGCGACACCGCATCGGGTGGGAACGATAGGGCCGCGCGGAAGGTAACGGGCCGTTAAAGTCTTTCCCCTAAGACGACACCGGACATTTTTTCGAGATCGGTCATGGCCCTCGTCAGTCTTTATGAATTCCTGGATGCGCCCGGCGCGACACAGGCCCAAGACAGCGCGGGCACGGCGCAGGATGCGACCTATTCTGGCGACGTATCGTCAGATGGTGATGGCACGGCAAGTTTCGACGGCGACGGGGATTACTTGCTGATCGACCCGAGCGCCGCCCACGGATTGACGCAGGGCACGGTCGAAATGACGTTTGTGCACAATTCCCCTTCGCCGGGGAATGTGCCTTTCGGCCGGAACCCTGCGCATACCCTCTTTTCGTCGGATGCGTCGGGAGATATCGAAGGCCACCTTACGGTCTGGATCGATTCGGCCGGTGAACTGAATGTCCGGCATCAGATCGATGGGGGCAGCTCATACTACAATGGCGGCCCCATCAACCTCGGCGAAGAAGTCAGCTTCAGCTATTCGTTCGGGCCCAGCGGCAGCACGTTCGTGGTCAACGGCGTAACCATGGATACCGGGACACAAGCCCATACGCTGGCGGGTGACAATTTTTCGATCGCGGTTGGCGCCTCTATTTCGAATTCCAGTTCGTCCGGCGTTACAGACGTCCGGGGGTTCTTCGACGGCGACATCTCCCGCGTTGCAATTTACGATGATCAATCAGGGTCTCGCGCGGCGCCGGCCTGCTTTGCGGAAGGCACCTGTATCTCGACACCAGATGGCCCGCGCGCAGTGGAAACGCTGCGCCCCGGTGATTTGGTTCACACGCGGGATGGCGGACCGCAGCCCGTCATCCGTGTTTTGACACAGCATGTGGCCGCTGCACGACTGCTGGTGCAGCCCGAACTCCGACCAATCAAGATCGCGAAAGGCGCGCTAGGCAATCTGAGCGAACTGACCCTATCCAGGCAGCATTGCGTCTTGATGACCTTGCAGGGTCATGAGGTGTTGGTCCGGGCCGGTCACCTTGCGGATTTTGGGTCCGGTCAATTTCGACGCGCGGATGGTGCACGCTCGGCGCGCTATAAGCATTTACTGCTGGCGGATCACCACTTGGTCCAAGCCGAAGGTTGCTGGGCGGAAACCATGCGCCCCGATAGCGCGGCCGCCCCTCTGGATGCGCGCAAATCCAGTGGGGGCTCCGGCAAGCCTTGCCGCCCGATCCTATCCGGGCGCGCCGCGCGAAAGGCGTTGGAAGCCGAACTGCTCCATCCGGTCGCTCAAACCGAAATGCCCGCCTGATCTTGCGAGGCCGGACGGCTTGGGATAGCCGCGCCGGTATGGAGATCCCCTCGCATCAGCGCCTTCTTATCATCGATTTCGGCAGCCAGGTCACACAACTCATCGCACGCCGCTTGCGAGAGCTGAACGTTTACTGCGAAATCCATCCTTTCCAATCCGTCACGCCCGATTTCCTGCGGGATTTCGCCCCAAAGGCCATCATTCTTTCCGGCGGCCCGGCAAGCGTGCCCGAGGCGGGCAGCCCCCGCCCCCCCGAAGCGGTCTTCGCGCTTGGCGTGCCAATCTTGGGCATCTGCTATGGCCAGCAAGTGATGATGCATATGCTGGGTGGTGAGGTCCTGCGCGGCGAAGGCACTGCCGAGTTCGGGCGCGCCTACGTGGACCCCAAAGGCAAGCTCGACCTGTTGGAGGGCTGGTTCGACGGCCTGGAGGCCACGGGACAAGAACAGGTCTGGATGTCGCACGGAGATCATGTCTCTCGGATCGCACCCGGTTTCGAGGTCTATGGTACATCGCCAAATGCGCCCTACGCGATCACGGCGGATACCAACCGCCACTTCTATGCCGTGCAGTTCCACCCCGAAGTGCATCACACCCCAAAAGGCGCGCGCCTTTATGAAAATTTCATCCGCCTGGCTGGCTTTACCGGCGATTGGACAATGGCTGGCTACCGCGAACAGGCCATTGCCGCCATTCGCAAGCAGGTGGGCGATGCCAAGGTCATCTGCGGGCTATCGGGCGGCGTTGACAGTTCGGTCGCGGCCGTCCTGATCCATGAGGCCATCGGTGACCAACTCACCTGCGTCTTCGTGGACCACGGCCTGTTGCGGCAAGGCGAGGCCGAAGAGGTCGTCACCATGTTCCGTGATCACTACAACATGCCGCTTATTCACGCCGATGAACAGGATTTGTTCCTTGGCGCGCTTGAAGGTGTGTCCGACCCGGAAGTGAAGCGCAAAACCATCGGAAAGCTCTTCATCGACGTCTTTCAAAAGCACGCCGCCGAAGTGGGCGGGGCGGCGTTCCTCGCCCAAGGCACGCTCTATCCTGATGTCATTGAAAGTGTGAGTTTTTCGGGCGGTCCATCGGCCACAATCAAGAGCCACCACAATGTGGGCGGGCTGCCCGAGAAGATGGGCCTCAAGCTGGTGGAGCCGCTGCGCGAGCTCTTCAAGGACGAAGTCCGGGCCTTAGGCCGCGAATTGGGCCTGCCCCCAAGCTTTATCGGCCGCCACCCGTTCCCCGGGCCGGGGCTAGCCATCCGCTGCCCGGGTGAGATTACGCGCGACAAGCTCAACATCCTGCGCAAGGCGGACGCCGTCTATATCGACCAAATCCGACGCCACGGACTTTACGACGATATTTGGCAAGCCTTCGTGGCCATCCTGCCCGTACGCACCGTGGGCGTGATGGGGGATGCACGGACCTACGATTATGCCTGCGCCCTTCGGGCCGTAACGAGCGTGGATGGGATGACCGCGGATTACTATCCGTTCAGCCACGATTTTCTTGGCGAAACGGCGACGCGTATCATCAATGAAGTGCCGGGCATCAATCGCGTGACCTACGACATCACGTCAAAGCCGCCCGGCACCATCGAGTGGGAATAGACCACGCGGCGATTCAAGGCTCCCGCCGGGGGGTGCGGTTGCGGGGCGGCATGTCCAGCCGACCGGCCCCCACCTTGTCAGGGTCGGCAAAGAACGGATAGCGGCGGCGTCGGGTTTCGGCGGCAATGGCCTCCCGCATGATACGGAAGCGAAGGCGAAAATGTGCGTCGCCCCCGTGCCGCATTAACAAGACTGCCATGCGGCGGGTCATCTGCGCCACCGCAAAGCTCGTGCCTTGCATGGACCGGACCGTGCCGTCATTCGACCCGGCGGCAAGGCGGCCAAGATGGGCATAGCCGTCATCGGACGGATAGGACGCGCTTGGGATTGCCAAACTTCTGGCACGTCGGAAGATTTTACGCCCAAGTCCCGTGCTTGCATAGGGGGCGGGTTTCCCATCGCTCAGCCGGTAACCACCAACAATTGTGACGCCTGCCTGCCTATTCCCATCGGTATTCGCCAAGGCGTTCATCGTGCCGTGCCGCCGAATTTTTCCCGCATTTTCAAGGCTGCCCGGCGTATAAGGCGAGGCGCGTTGGTCGTAGTCTTCCCGAACGTGGTCTGGCGGGTAGCGCCCCGGTCCCGTATGGGTCGGGTAGTTGAACGTATCCCGCTGCCGCCCTGTCTGCGGGTCGTGACGTTCATATTCTGGTTCATCGAAGTAGGAGAGCCGCGACCGCTGTCTGCCCGGTAGCTCCGACTGGTCGGTCTGCACACTCAGCGTGACGAAGACATCGCGTTTCGAGATATTTTTGAGCGTGATCGTCCATGCCCCAGACGGCGCCTCTGGACTGAGGCTGTCATGGAGGAGTGTCGGCGCCACACAGATCAAATAGCGTTTCAAACGCGGGCCTTTGGCGGGTGGAAGCGGTGTTTTCGCTTCGCAGTAGATGCGCGCAAAATCGGCCGTTCCATCTGCCTTTTCGCCAAGCCCCGTGTACCGCCCCAACCCCAATTCCGCTGTCCCGCTGACGCGCCCCATCGGATCCGTCAGTGCAAGTTCCAATTCCGGGCCCGTGGTCAGGTCTTGGGCTTCGAACCAGACCTCGACAAAGTTCGAAGATTGATCCCCCGGCGCAATGCGCCACGCGAGAGAGCGGAGGGGTTGCTGGCCTGCCTTCGCCGCCGGAAGCGTCAAATGCGCATTGCCGCGCGCCAGGTTGTCATTGCCAGATGGCGTCACAACGAAGACGGGGTGGAAGCCCTCTGCCGCGCGAATGGCGTTCAACTGACGGATGATGCGGCTTACCTCGTCATCGCCGTCCTTCGATCCAGCCTGCTTGGCGAAGGACAGGTTGATGAGGATGGGATAGCCCTTCAGAGCATTCGGATCGGGTCTATCTGCCTTGGCCACCTTACTTTTCGCCAGCCAATAGCGATCTGCCGTCAAGACCATCCACAGCAGACCAAGAATGACGAAGTAGCTGAGATGGCGGCTGGACAGCCCCATAATGATGCGATCGGGCAGATTCACCACCATTGGCCGGACGCGGCGCCGGAAGGCCTCATCATCCGCGGTCGTGGTTTCTGGGTTGACCCCCGTTGCCGCATCGAAAACGTGAGTTCCGTGGGCATAAGCGCGACCCAATTCACGGTGCCCTCGGATGTTGCGATAATCACCGGACCCGACAAGGGTGTTGAACGCCTCCACGTCGATACCCTTGGCCGGTGTGGGCAGTTTTGAGTGCGCCAAGGCTGCGTCGATATCCGGTTTGAGCAATGCGAGCCCGAAAGGCAGCTGCCGGGTGCGGGGCGGAAAGCCATCGGATGCACGTCTATCCGCGATCTGCTGCCACGCCGCAACAAGCCGCGTCTTGCCGTCCGCAAGCCGTTGGGCCTGGTGATGCAGGGCGATGCCGCGATCGATCACGCCAACGACGACAGCGTCAAGATCGGGCGCGTCGTCGGCACTGATGGGTGGCAGCCAAGCGTCGGAAAGATCGGACGGATCTGCCATCGCGAAATCGGGAATGCGCGGTGTCAGCCGGGTGGAATCGAGGTAGGTCTCAATCAGCCCAAGGACCTGGGACAAGACATCGTCTTGCGCGCTTTGCCCCTGCCCGCCTGCCCCGTTTTCTTGCGCGCAGGACAGCTCGACCAGCCTGTCGACGGACCCATCGACGCCGGGGTCACGCGTGGCAAACCCCTCCCCTTCGATTGCATCGACGAAGTGCGAATACGGATCGACGCTGTCACTAAGCCACGGCGCCCAACCGCGCCAGTCGCTGCCCGATGTCATGCCACAGGCCCCGATGGCGCGGGTTTAGGCCATTCAAGAGCCACGCTTTTCCAGTATCGCGCAAGGACGGGCATTGCCGGCATTTCGACCTGTCCAGCTTGTGCCAACTTGCCCGAAGCTTCGCGTAACCAGCCCGACGTGAAGTCTTGGCCGGCTTCCATGGTCACAACCTCGCCATGGTCATCCCCACCGGAGTCTTCGTCCTGTCCGTCCTGTAGGACCGGCAGCGCCAGAAAGTCGGCACGGCGAAGCTGCAACATTGCCGGTGTGTCACCATCCTCTGCGCTGGTGGCTTGCGTCGCTCGGCCCAGGGCGCCAACACCGTCCCCAATGGCCAAACCAAGCATGGCCCCCGCCGCGGAATCGACTGGGAAATGCACGCCCGCCACGGTCCTGTTCACCGCGATCCGGTGCGCAACGCGGAACGGTATGGACCAATTCGAAAGCAAGTTGGGGACAGGCTGCCCCGGATCCAAACACTGGGCCAGCGTGGTTGCGAGCACAAAGCTTTCGGAGGCGTGACCGCTTGGAAAAGTAGAATGATCCGGCGTCTGAATCATGGGCATCACATAGGGCGAAAAGTCCACGGGCCGCGGACACCAGCAGGCATGTTTCACCCGCATTTCGATGTCGTAGGTAAGCCTTTGCACCACTTCCAGCAGTTCGAGCGTATAGGATTTTTGGGTTGCGTCCAGACGACCGACGGCACCAAAGAAGGACAGAATATCAGAGATTTGCTGATTGATCTCCGACAGCCGATCTAGCCGCAGATCAGCGTAGTTGCGGACTTGGCGCAGCTGCTGACGAAGGAAGTCGTCATCCGGTTTGGCCAAGACACGAAAGATCGCGGCGCCCGCCATCGTCACCGTCGCGGTTCCGTCCAGAGGGTCAGGGAACGTCACGTCAATCTTGCTGGCAAGTTCGCCATAAAGAAGCGTCATCCGACGTCCGGGGCTCAGATATTTAAGCTCATCGTAGCCAACCGGTTGAGAAAGCGGTGTTCTCAGCGTTGCGACGTCGTCCGGGTCCCAGAAACCGGTCGTGCCATCGTGGCTCATGACAAGTGCGTAATTCAGTTGCGGAGATGACCCGCCACCGGCATGGCCAGCGCCACCTCCGGCACCACCGCCTGCACCGCCACCTGCGCCGCCCCCGGCACCGCCACCTGCGCCGCCCCCGGCACCGCCACCTGCGCCGCCCCCGGCACCTCCACCTGCACCACCACCCGCTTCCATCTCTCACGCTCCCTTGCCTACCGTAACGTTAACTTTGAACCGGCTAAAATAACGGTCAATCGGCGGTATCTGGTTTTGGCGCTGAATTGACGCTACGGTCCAGAAACGATTGGGAATCAGAGTCGCTTACGTGGTGCAGGCGTCGGACTAAGGGACTATTGAAATGGGCCGCGTACTGACAGCGAGATTGATGGGACGCTTTCGCCTGCTTACGCCTGATGGCCAAGATCTGACCCCCAAAAGCGCTAAAGGCCAAGGACTCTTGGCTTTGATCCTCACCAGTCCTGATTTTGAACGGGGACGCAGCTGGTTACAGGACAAGCTTTGGAGCGACCGCGGCCCAGAACAGGGCGCGCGCAGCCTTCGTCAAGAGTTATCGCAAATCAAGAAGACGCTCGGCACCTTTGCCGATCTCTTGATCGCAGATCGGAAATCCATTCGGATCGCCCGTGAAAGCATCGTCTTGACCGACGATACCCGCGTTGAGGATTGCGAGTTTCTCGAAGGTCTCGATATCAGGGATGATGAGTTTAACATTTGGCTCACCGCGGAACGGACGCGGCGCAGTGATATAACTGCGCCCGAGCTTCGATATGCGCCAATCGGCCAATCTGTTGCTCTGATCGGTCTGTCCGTACCAACCGCCGCCTGCAAAGTATTGGAAGGCCAATTAATTGAGCTGGCTCATAAGTCACTTTCGGATCTCTGCGAAGTAACAATTTACCGCGACCTTCCGTCAACGCTCGGTTCGCATGTTTTGATTGTTGGCGTCCAGGTGTTCGAAATCCCGGGCGGCGCCATGAGCACGCGGATTACGCTGGAACGCGTGTCCGACGCAGCCACGCTCTGGAGCGAGACGATAAATGGGATTGTGGCCGACCAGCTCACTGAGCTCGACTTCTCTTGCCTGCAACTGATCAACCGGCTTTTTGAGAACGTCTGCCAAACACTGGCACGCCCCGGCCACCAGGCCAGGGCCGCCAATTCCATGGCCGCCTTGGGCATTGCGAAATGCTTTACGCTGGATGGGGACCACCTTTTGGAAGCCAACAGGCTTTTTTCAAAGGCCTTCGAAATTGAGCCCCGCGGGGTCTTTTTGGCTTGGCAAGCTCAGGTCATGACCATTCAATTCGTGGAACGCTTCGCCGTTGACCCCGATCGCCTTCGTGAAAAGGGGGAGCGGTTATGCGCGGAAGCGCTCAGGCTGGACGCGACCAATTCAAACGTTCTTGCCGGGACCGCCAATTTCCGAACCATCGTTGAACGGAATATCATCGGCGGTCTTGAATTGGCCCGCTTGGCTGTGCGCGCCAACCCCGCCAATCCGCTTGCGTGGTGGGCCCTTTCGAATGCGGTGCAATATACGGGCGATGTAAAGCAAGCCTATTCGGCCGCGACGCGGGCGACACAGCTGGCCATGGGGACGAAGCTTGAATTCTGGGCCGCGTTCCAGCGGTCGCTGGCGGCCATGCTGACCGGCGATGTGCCCGAAGCGCTTCGTTTCGGAGAGATGTCGAGCGCGCTTGCCCCAGACTTCCGTCCACCATTGCGCTATCTGGGCGCGCTTTACGCGGCGGAGGATGACATGACGAATGGGCAGCGTGTCTTTTCGTCGTTGGAAGCGCGAGAAAAGGACTTCACCGTAGATCGGATGATCGAAGACCCCGATTATCCCGTGCGTCTGATGCGCACGACAGGCCTTCTGGAGCCGGACAAAATTCGCCGCTTCCGGACCTAAGCCGTTGGTTTGCGGTCGACTCCGATGTCTGGCCACGACGTGAAATCAACGCGTTCAACCGGGTAAGACGGCTGCATCAATCAAGGCTCACAACCAAACCGTCGCACGATACCATGCACTTGGAACGACGTGACGACACCCAAATCATCGCCGACGCCCCTGTTCGCCGCAATGCGCGCCTTCGTCTCATAATAGGTCGAGCCACTGGCGGCGTATTGCGACGCAGCCCTGTGAAAGACTGAACAAGAAAGCTGTAAACTTTCTGGCGCTTTCTACTCTATGCTCCATCGACGGCTTACCGGCCTTGGGGGGACCAGCGGCGCATGACCGGATATCTGATGATCACTGCCTTCCTGGTGATGTTCTGCATGGTCGCCAACCGCCTGTCGCGCAGCGTGCTCACTGCACCCATGGTCTTTCTTGGCTTTGGCACGGTCCTCGCGATGCTTGGAATGGTGCCAGAGGAAGGATCGGAGGAGGTGCTGCATACCGTGGCAGAAATCGCGCTCGTGGTTCTTCTGTTCCTCGATGCGGCGCAGATCGATCAACGGGCCCTGTTGCAGCGGCGGGTCTGGCCGTTTCGGATGCTGCTGATCGGGCTGCCGCTCGGGTTTCTTCTGGGCATCGCACTGGGCTGGCTTGTCTTGCCCGGCTGGCCCTTGGCAGCCGTGGCGCTTGTCGCAGCCATTCTGGCACCCACCGATGCGGCTTTAGGCCAAGCGGTTGTGTCGAACACCGCCATAGCCGAGCGGCCCCGCCGCGCGTTGACGGTCGAAAGCGGGCTCAATGACGGGCTGGCTTTGCCGCTGGTTTTGTTGATGGCGTCCTTTGCCGCCCCGGCGGCACAGGCACCTGATGGCGGCTGGCTTTTGTTTACGGCGAAGCAACTGATCCTCGGCCCGCTTGTCGGGCTGCCC
Source organism: uncultured Jannaschia sp. (assembly GCA_947494145.1). GTDB lineage: Bacteria > Pseudomonadota > Alphaproteobacteria > Rhodobacterales > Rhodobacteraceae > Jannaschia. The sequence continues at coordinate 250,074 of CANLTZ010000003.1, forward strand.
ATCGGATTGATGGCGGGCGTGGTCTTGCTTTGGGCGAAGCGAACGGCAGCGACGGCGGATATCTACGAAGGTATCGCCGCATTGGCGCTAGCGGCTAGCGTCTACCTGCTGGCCATCCAAATCGGGGGTAACGGCTTCATCGCAGCTTTCACGGCTGGCCTGGGTTTCGGCGCCATCGTGCGCGGGCGATGCGCTTTCGTCTATGAGTTCACGGAAAGCGAAGGGCAGTTTCTGGCTTGGGCCGCGTTCTTTCTTCTGGGCGCCGTGCTGGTGCCCGAAGCGGCGGCGCATCTTACGGTTGAGGCGCTGCTCTTGATCCTCGGCAGCCTCTTTATTGTTCGCCCGCTCGCGATTTGGCTGTCGCTCATCGGGACCGATAGCGCACCGGTCACGCGGCTCTTCTTCGGATGGTTCGGGCCGCGGGGCCTCGCCACCGCGCTTTTTGCGCTATTGGTGGTCGACCAGTTGGAACACGGCTTGGCCGAGGACGTTCTGTTCCTGGCGGTTAATGCCGTCTGGATCAGCGCCGTGTTGCACGGGGTGACCGCCGCGCCGGGCGCGGCTTGGTACGCGCGACGACTGGAAAGCATGGGCGAAGACAAACCCGAGATGCAGGAAACGCGACCTTCGGCTGAAACCTTCAAGACAAGACTGACATAGAAGACAGGGACCACTACATGACCAAAACAGCCGTTGCGCGCCTAAGCGACCTGCCCGACCGAGACCCGCAATATGCCCTTGTCGCGAATGTCGACCTCGTGGTTGTCCGCTTCGATGACGAAGTCTCGGTGCTCTATGGCCGGTGCCTGCATCGCGGCGCACTCATGTCCGACGGCTTCGTGCGTGGAAAGGACCTGATCTGCGGATTGCATGACTGGGATTACCGGCTCGATACGGGCATTTCTGCCTATGCCAACGAAGAAAAGCTGCCGAAGTTTACCTCTTGGATTGAAGGCGATGAAGTTCTCGTCGACGAAGGCGAGATCGCGGCCTGGGCCAAAGACAACCCACAACCCTTCGACCGCGATGCATATCTGGGCCTTTATGCCGATACCAGCCACGGCACCGAGGAAGAGCCGCATACCAGCCTGATCCAGCAATATGCGCGGGATGGCCTGTCAAAGACCGGGCACCATGGCCGGGTCGATGCCATGGGCGTGCCCCGCGACCAGCTACCAGACTGGGACGATATCCAACTTCTGACCGCACAGCTGCACCGCATGCCGCTGCTGGAGGAAGAGCCTGTGGGAACCGACGTGGTCATCGGCCCAAATGCACAGAAACCCTTGCGCCTCGACATCCCCCTTTTCGTCTCGGATATGTCCTTCGGCGCCCTGTCGGAGCCCGCGAAGCTTGCCCTGGCTCGGGGTGCGGAAATCGCAGGCACCGGCATCTGTTCGGGCGAAGGTGGCATGTTGCCAGAAGAACAGGCGGCCAACAGCCGATATTTCTATGAACTGGCCTCCGCCCGGTTTGGGTTCGATTGGGACAAGCTCGCCAAGGTTCAGGCATTCCATTTCAAGGGGGGCCAGGGCGCCAAGACGGGCACAGGCGGTCACCTGCCGGGCAACAAGGTCCAGGGCAAGATCGCCGAAGTGCGCGGTTTGGAAGAGGGCGAGGACGCAATCTCGCCCCCGCGCTTCCCTGACTGGACCGAGCCTTCGCAGATCAAGGATTTCGCCGACGAAGTGCGCGACCGCACCGGCGGCATCCCCATCGGCTACAAACTCTCGGCCCAACATATCGAAAAGGACATCGAAGCAGCGCTTGAGGTGGGCGTCGACTACATAATACTCGACGGTCGCGGCGGCGGCACCGGGGCCGCGCCGATCATCTTCCGGGACAATATCTCGGTCCCCACCATCCCGGCCCTGGCCCGCGCAAGGCGCCATCTGGACCGCTCTGGCCGCGGGGATGTGACGCTTGTGATCACAGGCGGGCTGCGCAAACCGGCCGATTTCATCAAAGCCTTGGCCTTGGGCGCTGATGCCGTGGCGCTCTCCAACGCGGCTATGCAGGCCATCGGCTGCATCGCCATGCGCGCCTGCCACACCAACAATTGCCCCGTGGGCATCGCCAGCCAGAAGCCGCATCTCGTCAGCCGACTGGTGGTCGAAAAGTCGGCGCGCCAGCTCGCCAACTTCTTTTCCGCGAGCGTGGAGCTGATGCAGGTCATGGCCCGCGCCTGCGGTCACGATCATGTGTCGGGCTTCAATGCCGATGACCTGACAACCTGGGACAGGAACATGGCCGACCTATCCGGTGTGGCCTACGGAGGCATGACATGAGCGAATTGGATTGGATCAGCGTCGGCAAGGTCGAAGACCTGCCCGAAGGGCGCGTCAAGACTGTCAGCGCGCGGACGACCTTTCTGTGCCTGTCGCATTTCGACGGCCAATGGGCCGCCATGGACAACCACTGCCCCCACCAGGGCGGGCCGTTGGGCGAAGGCTCCATCGAGAAGGGCGTGGACGGCCAGTGCTGGATCCGCTGCCCGTGGCACGGCTGGGATTTCGATCCGCTGACCGGTGCGCCGCCTGGCGGGCATGAGGACACGGGTCAGAAGGTCTATCCCGTCGAGGTGCGAGACGGCGAAGTTTTCGTCGGGCTGGAACCCGAGCCCCCGCACGAGCGGACCGTGACCGACGCCATGGCGGAGACGCTGGTGAATTGGGGTGTGACCCGCGTCTTCGGGATGGTGGGCCATTCCAATTTGGGCCTGGCCGATGCGATCCGCCGCCAGACCGCCGAAGGCAAGATGAGCTATATCGGCATCCGCCATGAAGGCGCGGCGGCCTTCGCGGCCTCGGCCTATGGCAAGTTGACGGGCGTGCCCGCGGCCTGCCTGACCATTGCGGGACCTGGCGCCACGAACCTGCTGACCGGCATGTGGGACGCCAAGGTGGACCGCTCCCCGGTCCTGGCGCTGACCGGCCAAGTGCAAACGCAGGTCATGGGTCCGGGCGCGTTCCAAGACATCGACCTGTCTTCCGCCTTCGAGGCGGTCAGCCGGTTTTCGCAGCCCGTTCTGCCCAGCTCCAAACATGTCGAACTGGCGTCATTGGCCTGCAAGACCGCGCTGATCGAGCGGGACGTGTCGCACCTGATCTTCCCCGACGACGTGCAGACCATGCCCAGCGACGCGCCGGCCGGCGGCCCGGACGGCCGCATGTCGACGCCGGTGGTCAAGCCGACCGACGGGGATGTCGACCGGGCGGTCGAGATGATCAACGCCGCCAAGCGCCCCATCGTCATTATCGGCCACGGCGCGTGGGAGTCGCGGGAGGCGATCATCGCCCTGGCCGAGGCCATCGGCGCGCCGGTCCTGACCACCTTCAAGGGCAAGGGCCTGATCCCCGACAGCCACTCCAACGCCGCCGGCGTGTTGGGGCGGTCGGGCACGCCCATCGCCAGCTGGTTCATGAATGAATGCGACCTGCAGATCGTGCTGGGCGCATCGTTTTCCAACCATACCGGCATCGAGCCCGGCAAGCCCACGATCCAGGTGGATTTCGAGCGGATGCAGCTGGGCAAGTTCCATCCCGTCACCCTGCCCGTCTGGGGCGAGATCGGCGCGTTCTGCGCGACCGTGCGGCCTGCGGTCCGAAAGAACGCCGACGCGCCCGACCAAGTGGCCGAACTGGCCGAACGCTGGGCCATCTGGCGCGCCGAAAAAGCATCGCGCCTGGCCGAAGAAGGGGCGAACGGCGTCCATTCCGCCGCCATCTTCGAAGCGCTGTCGCGGGTCGCCCCGGCGGATGCGTTGATCGCCGTGGACGTGGGCAACAACACCTATTCCTTTGGCCGCTATTTCGAGACCAAGGGCCAGCACGTGATGATGTCGGGCTATCTGGGCTCCATCGGGTTTTCGCTACCCGCCGCCATGGGTGCCTGGGCCGCAACCCAGGATTTCCAGCATCTGCGCGGGCGCAAAGTGATCTCGATCTCGGGCGATGGCGGGTTCGGGCAATACGCGATGGAGCTGACGACTGCGGTGAAGTACCGGATGGATATCACCCATATCCTTTTGCATAACAACGAGTTGGGGAAAATCTCGAAAGAGCAGCGCGCCGGTGAATGGCCCGTATGGGAAACCTCGCTGGTAAACCCCTCCTTTTCTGCCTTCGCACGCCTTTGCGGCGCCCAAGGGTCCAAGGTCACGAAAGGCGCCGATGTTGAGGCCGCGCTCGCGGAGGCATTGGCCGTCGACGGTCCGTCCCTTCTGGAAGTGATGACCGACGCCGAACTGGTCTAACCGGGCCACAGCCGCCCCACACCTCGGCCCCAAAACTGCGCTGCCCATGGGCGGCGTAGCACCACACGTTATCGCGAGAAACCGTCCGAAAATGCACTACCTACACCTCTTAACGGTGCAGGTGATGGATAGCCGTGCACGATTGTTGTGGCATCCCAACTAGATCGAAGGCCCTGACTGTCAAGCAATCGATACAGTTGATAATGTCATTCTTAGTTGACATACTCGAAGAATCGGCCGGAGTCTCTGGACGCGGTCGTGGAGGCGAGAGCATGGCCGTCCAAACACCGTGCGGTCGTTCTCCGACCCTTGTGACCAACTCAGGAGGAGATCGGATATGTCCGACGATCCAGATAAGGTTTGGCCAACCGGCTTAAATCTGAAGGAAGCAGAGGAAGTTCACAGCTACCTCATCGATGGCACGCGCGTGTTCGGCGCCATTGCGCTTCTAGCCCATATGCTCGTGGCGGTTTCGACGCCTTGGCTCGGCTAAGAAAGGCAACGTTATGAACAATGCAAAAATGTGGCTGGTGGTTCCGCCAGCTGTTGGCGTTCCCGTCTTTCTTGGCGCGGTGGCGGTCGGATCCTTCTCCGTCCACGTCGCCGTTCTGAGCAATACGTCCTGGGTGTCGGACTTCCTGTCCGGCCAGGAATTGGGCACGGGTGATGCAGTCGCCGCAGCCGCCATCGTTCCCGATGTGGACACGGCCAATGCCGCCTATGTGCAAGACCTGGACGGCCAGCGCGAACTCACAGTGATCCTGCCGGATGGCAGTACCGCGCGGGCGATCTTGCAGACCGACGAAGTTCTGGCTTCGGCCTCTGCTCCGCCGCTCGGCATATTGCACTAGACGATACACCCTGGGGCGGCCTGTCGCCCTGGGGTTATTCTCGGATCCTCCCGGCGGCCCCGATCCTGGGGTGGGTCGGGCTCCGCGCAGCCTTCTGACGAGACATGTTCGACTATCGCACCTTCGCCATGCGTAAGCTGCTGACCATCGCGCCGCGTTACCTGCCCTTCGCAGATGTCGCGACCGACGAGGTCCCGCTGTCGCGCCTGCTTCGCCTTTCGCTCTTCCAAGTCACCGTCGGCATGGCGCTCAGCTTGCTGGTCGGCACGCTCAACCGCGTGATGATCGTAGAACTGTCGGTCCCGGCCACATTGGTTGCGGGCATGCTGGCGCTGCCACTGCTGTTTGCGCCACTGCGCATGTTTATCGGCTTCAAGTCAGACACCCACCGCTCTGCTCTGGGCCTTCGGCGCGTGCCCTACATCTGGAAGGGCACGCTTTACCAATTTGGCGGCTTTGCAATCATGCCCTTCGCACTGCTGGTCCTATCGGGCTATGGAGAGGCCATCGATGCCCCCCGTTGGATCGGGCTCGCCTCTGCGGCGTTGGCCTTCTTGCTTGTGGGCGCGGGCGTCCACATGGTGCAAACGGTTGGGCTAGCCCTGGCCACGGACCTTGTGAAGGACGAAGACCACCCCAAGGTGGTGGGCCTGATGTATGTCATGCTGCTGCTGGGCATGGTGGTCAGTGCGCTCACCTATGGCGCGCTGCTGGAAACCTATACGCCCGGGCGGCTGATCCAGGTCATCCAGGGCACGGCGGTCCTGACCGTGGGCCTGAACATGCTGGCCCTCTGGAAACAGGAAAGCCGCGACCGAAACCGCGCCCAAGCCATGGAGCGCGCGCCGAAGGCCCATTTCCGGGACGCCTGGGATCGGGTGATTGCGCGGCCCGGCATGGTTCGGCTGCTGGCCGTGATCGGCCTGGGCACGTTCGGCTTCGGCATGGCGGATGTGCTGCTGGAACCTTACGGCGGCCAGGCGCTTGGCTTCACCGTGGGTGAAACGACGCAACTGACCGCGCTGTTCGCAATCGGCACGCTGATCGGCTTCGGCCTAGCATCGCGGGTGCTGGGTCAGGGGGGTGACCCCGCCAAGCTTGCCAATCTGGGCGCACTTCTTGGCATTCCGGGGTTTGCCGCCATCATCCTGTCGTCCAGCGTCGTAGGCCCCTTGCTGTTCCTGGCGGGCATCTTGGCTACGGGCATCGGCGCGGGCCTCTTTGGCCACGCCACGCTAACCGCGACCATCCGCGGCGCTCCGCCTGAACAGATCGGGCTATCGCTTGGCACCTGGGGTGCCGTTCAAGCGACCTGTGCAGGCCTGGCGGTGGCGTTGGCCGGCGTGGTCCGCGACGTGCTCGTGGGTGTCGGCGGCTTTTCGGGACTTTCGGCCAACCTGCCCTACAATGCAGTATTCACGATCGAGATCGCCTTCCTGGCTCTGGCCATCTTCGTCACCATCCCCGTCGCGGTCCGGCGCGGCTAACCGACAGGCGCAAGTGCTGTCGCGCCCCAGACCAACCAAGTGGAGGTTTCATGACAACGGCAATCACACGGTATTTCGAAAGCCCCCAAGAGGCCCGTGCCGCTGAATTCGAGCTCGTCAACCGACTGCGCCTTTCAGCGAAGATCGTGCATGTCTTTGACGAGACGGATGGCCTCGTGGACACCTTGACCGCGTCCCATGTGACCCAGGACACCGCCAAAGCCTATGCCACGCGCATGACCAAAGGCGGCGCCGTCATGCTGGTATTGGCGGGCTCCAAACCCTTGGGCGTGGACCGCATTACGCGCGAGGTGACCTCCGAAATGGGCGCCGTGGATATGGGCGACCTGGTCCAAGAGGTCATCTTCAAAGAAGCCAAGCGGCCAGGCCTGTCGATCTTTCAAGATCACCGACACATCCTTCTGCGCCGAAAAAGTCCGAACCGCACGACCTTCCACATGGCCGATTGGCCAATCCCCCTCATCAGCCGCCGCAAACCGTCGGATCTGACGCTCATCCCGCGTCACGGGCGGATGGCGAACTTCCCCATCCCCCTCATCAGCCGCCGCAAACCCTATACCGGGTCGATCTTTTCGCGCCACCAGCGAATGGCGAACTTCCCCATCCCGCTCATCAGCAAGCGCAAACCCTATACCGGGTCCATGATCAAGCCCCATGCACGGATGGCAAACTTCCCTATCCCATTGATCAGCCATAGAAAGCCCTATACCGGCACGGTAATCGGGCGCCATCAGCGAATGGCGAACTGGCCCTTCCCGCTTCTGATCAATGGCGAAACGGGGACGAACTCACTGATGCCAGGCGGGCCTCGGATGGCGAATTTCCCCATGGGACTGCTAAGCGACCGCGAACCCTATGATGCGTTTGCATTTCCACGGCATGCCCGCATGGCCAATTTCCCGATCCCCTTGCTGAGCGACCGCAAACCCTATTCAGGCTCAGCCATTCCGCGGCATGGGCGCATGGCGGATATGATCCTGCCGCTCATCATTCGCCGCGAAAATACTGATGATGAGGACGGCAAGCGCGGGTTTTCATTCTCCAGGATGCTTGGCCTGCGGACCGTGATCCGGCGCTGATCAGCCACCACCCGACGCAGCAAGTGGCGCGGGCTTCCCGCGCCATTTTTCGTTCGGTGAGAGGGTTTGGCGCACCCATCAGGATTCGAACCTGAGACCTCTGCCTTCGGAGGGCAGCGCTCTATCCAGCTGAGCTATGGGTGCCTTGCGCCCGAGATAGCGGTGAAAGAGCGTTGCCGCAAGCGGGTTTGGGGCGCCGTGGGATGCAATCGCCAATCACTGACGACCGGGAAAGCCCCTCCATCCCATCCATCATAGCTGTGCCAAAACCGATCGCGCGGCGCGCAGGCCCGGCGCCTCCGCCCCGCGGCCCAGACGATCCATGGCGATGTCTAGGGCCTCGCGCTGCTTTTCGCGCTCCGAAGGAACCAGCATCAGCGCGGACAAGGCCCGGGCAATTCGGTCAGACTTGCAGTCTGGACCCAGAAATTCCGGGACGGCCTTGCGCCCAGCCACAAGGTTCACAAGCGTCACGGTGTCGACCTGCACCATGCGCGACAGGATCTGCCAGCTCAGCCAACTCATGTCATAGGCAATGACCATGGGCACACGGTTCGCCGCCAGTTGCAGACTGACAGAACCGGATGCGGCCAGCGCCGCCGTTGCCGCGCCAAACGCGGCGCGACGTGGCCCGTCATCCGTCACGATCCGGGGGGTGCGGGGCCAGTGCGCGACGGCGTCGCGGACCGTGCCCTCTAGATGGGGCAACGTGGGGATCACGGCTTGGGCCTCAAATGGCAGCCGTTCCAAAACCTCGCCGAAAACAGGGGCCAGGCGCGCAATCTCCCCCTGGCGAGAGCCCGGCAGGACAAGGACGATTTGCTCTCCCATCTCGGCACGAAACGCCGCGATGTCTTCCGGTGAGGCCAGCGGTTCCGCCACAACTGGGTGGCCTACGAAATCGCAGCCCATGCCCGCCGCGCGCATCAGCGGCGGCTCGAACGGAAGCAGCGCCAACACATGGTCGACATTGCGCGCCATGCGCGCAGCGCGCCCCTTGCGCCAAGCCCAGACGGACGGCGCCACATAGTGGATGACCTTTTGATTGCGCCGGGCAGCCCGGACCCTGGCGGCAACGCGCAGGCAGAAATCGGGGCTGTCGATGGTGATCAGGACATCGGGCCTGCCATCCAGGATGGCCCCCACGGCCTCGTCCCGTCGCCGCAAAAGATGCGGCAGACGCGGCAGAACTTCCGTCACGCCCATGACCGAAAGGTCGGACATGGGGAAGAGGCTACGGACGCCCTCGGCTTCCATCTTGGGGCCGCCGATGCCGAAAACTGAAATGTCAGACAATTGGCGCAGCCCTGCAATCAAGGCCGCACCGAGGGCATCGCCAGACGGCTCGCCCGCGATCAGGAAGACCTTCAAGGCGACCAAGCCGCAAGGAACAGGCCAGTCGCCTTCAGCCGTGCGGCGACGCCTTCGCGGTCAAGCACCATGACGCGGCCCTTTTCTAACACCAAGCCATCCAACCCAGCGGCCGCACAGCGCGTCACTGTCTCGGGGCCGATGGTGGGGAGGTCGACGCGCAGGTCCTGCCCCGGTTTGGAGGCCTTGAAGAAGATGCCGCCCTTCGGGCGATCAAATGCCGGAAGCCCGCCGGGCTGGGCCCCACCGGACAGCCAATCCGCCGCCCCGCCAAGGAAATCGAACGTCCCGCCAGTTGGCACCGGTCCCCGCGGGCCCGGCAGTGCCAGGCTTGTAAGCATCCAATCCGTTCCCGGCAGCGCTTCGATGGCCAGGACTTGCCCCGACGCCACAACGCAGGCTTGCCCCACATCCAGCGGGGCCAGGCCAGCATGGATTTCAGCCGCGCGTGAAATGTCTGACATTTGCGCGTCAGAAAGCTCGCCCACCAGTGGCAAGTCCAGCAAGGACGGCGCGATATCGGCGGCACCGATGATGCGAAAGCCAGCCTTTTCGAAAATAGTCACCACCGCCCGAAGCGCCGCATCGTCGCCAGACGCCATCGCCGCCGAAATCCGCGCCATGAGCGGCTGCGTCGCATGGTCGATAGCTGCCGGGTCCAGCGTCGGTCGGACGATGGCCCCGGCGAAACAAACCTCCACCACGCCGTCGGCGCGCAAGTTTTCGATGAAGCTGCCCAGCTGTTCAACGCGAAACGGGCGGGACTGGCCGACGGCCTGGGGTGCGTGCCCGTCCAGATGGCAGGCAAACCAGTCGCGACCCGACAGGGCATTGGCCAAGACACCAGGCAGGTCACCTTGCCCGGCAATCAGCGCCAGCCGTGTCACCGGGGGACCAGAAAGTTGCGATCAGATGCGCCGGTGATGAAAGACACCATCCGGTGGACATAGTCACTGTCGGTTTCCTCACCCAACCTCTCGGCCCGTTCCACGAAGGTGCCTTCCCCCTGCTTGAGCGTCAGCAACGCCACACGCAGCGCCTGGATATCGGCACGTGGAACGCCCCGGCGCTTGAGGCCGACAATGTTGAGGCCGTCCAATTCGGCGCGCGGCCCTTGGACCAAGCCGTAGGGCACCACATCATTGGTTACCATGGACAGCGCCCCAATGATGGCCCCCTGCCCCACGCGCACCCGCTGATGAACGCCCGACAGCCCGCCGACGATCACGTCATCTTCCAACACGCAATGCCCCGCAATGGCAGAGTTGTTGACGATGATGACTCGGTTGCCGATCTGGCAATCATGGGCGATGTGGCAACCCGCCATCAGCAGGCAATCCTCGCCCACGCGCGTCACGCCCCCGCCGCGCCCCGTGCCGGCATGCATCGTAACATGTTCGCGGATGCAGGTACGCGCGCCCACGTCCAGGCGCGTCCGCTCCCCTTGGTACTTCATGTCCTGAGGGATTTCGCCGACGGAGGCGAAGGGAAAGACGCGGGCTTCATCGCCCAGTTCCGTCCACCCCGTGACCACGGCATGACTGTCGATGCGCACGCCCGCGCCCAGCGTGACTTCGGGCCCGATGATGGAAAACGGCCCCACCACGGCGCCCGGCCCGATCACCGCGCCGTCTTCGACGACCGCCATCCCATGGATCAGAGCGGTCGGGTCGATGGTCACGCCGAGACGTCCTTGGGCATGTCCATCATGGCGGTGAAGTCAGCCTCGGCTGCCGTTTCGCCTTCCACACTAGCCACGCCGTGGAACTTCCAGACCTTGGCGCCGGGCTTGCCGCGCGTCACCTCGACCCGCAGTTCCAGCACGTCGCCAGGCACGACCTTGCGACGGAACTTGGCGCCGTCGATGGCCATGAAGTAGACCAGAAAGTCCTTATCCGCCAAGTCATTACTGACACCGACCATAACGGCAGCCGTTTGAGCCATGGCCTCGATGATGGTGACACCTGGCATGATCGGCGCGCCGGGGAAATGGCCCTGAAAATGGGGTTCGTTGAAGGTGACATTCTTGATGCCGGTGGCCGTTTGGTTGGCCACGATATCCCGCACTTTGTCCACCAGAAGGAACGGATAGCGATGCGGTATGATCCGCTGGATCATATGGATGTCGGCCTCGGTCGCGTCGCTCATGCTTGTCCCCCAAAAGATGGTGTGGGCCGGGCTTAACGCGTTGGCCGGGCCCGGGGCAAGCAGCCCTAACGATCCTCTGCAGGGCGCGCAGGCTGCTGGATGACGGCGTCGCCTTCCCCCAGGACGGCGTCGATCCGGGCTTGGGCCAATGCCGTGATATCCACCTGATCGGCCGACGCGATGACCATGCGGCGGTCAAGGATGACGAGCGCACCGGTTTCGCGCGCGAGGTCGACCAAAACGGGGTTGGCGCGCTCGAAGAAAAGCGCCTGAGCCCGCTCCCCTTGTTGGGCGATGGCACGCGTCTTGGCATCTTGGGTTTGGCGAATGGTGGTGACACGGGCATCGAAATCCGCGGCCAGTTGGCGGAACTCATTGGGGTCCATGTCTTCCCTGCGGGCCGTGAGCGCCCGCTCTTCGGCCTCAAGTTCAGCTTCGATGCGACGGTTTTCGGCGGCCAACTCTTCTGCCGCCCCTTCAATGTCGCGCAGGACGCGCTGACCGAAGCGGCTCGTGGCATAAAGCGCATCGCGATCCAACACGACGACGGCGGATTGCGGAACGCCGACCGGCGGGTCGCCCGCCACCTGGGCCGATGCCGCACCTGCCACAAGGCCGGCAGCCAGGACAAACCCGGCCAACCGCATCAGAAGCGCGTCTGGATCGTGAAATCGAAGCTCTGTTCGCGGTCCTGGGAGCGCGAGTTGATGTCTTGCGTGAAGTTGAAACGCAGCGGCCCGATTTGCGTATCCCACAGGATCCCAATACCGATGGCAGAGTTCAGAAAGAAATCATCATCAACCGGGCTGGTACCATCCGTGCCGCCATCGGTGTCATCCAAGTCCCAGACAGACCCCGCATCGATGAACGCCGCGCCTGAGATGCCGTATTCGTCCGGCAAGAAGGCGAACGGGAACTGTGCCTCAAAACGGGCAGCGACATAGAAGTTGCCGCCCAAGGCGTCATCGCCCGCCGCAAGATCGCGTGGACCGATACCGGCGGTTTCGAACCCGCGTATACGACGCGGATTGGTGAAGAAGCGGTTCGCTTGCAGCGAGTCTTTCCCCGTAAGCGAGAACAAAGCACCGCCTTCGAGCGCGGCAAGAAGGGTTACCTCTTCGTTTCTGATCGCGCGTTGCCCTTGGGCAAGGAATGTGGACCTAATGAAATCCGTATCGCCCCCAACCCCTGCGATTTCTTGACCAAAGCGCAGTCGCACGCCGCGTGTGGGGTCCAAGCCGCGCCCAATCGTGTTGTAGGTCCAGATGTATCCCACCGATGATGTGATGTTCGATCCCGCGTCATTTACGAGGATCTGCGAAAGCTCGGACGTGTCATTTGGATCAAGTTCATCGACTGAGAAGTTGTAGAAAACCCCTAGGCGAGTGAATTCCCCAACGGGGAAGTTCAAGCCCGTGCGGAAGCCAAATGCTTCCGTGTCGAAGGTGAAATCATCATCGTCGACCGCGCGGTAGAACACGGAAAACGACAGCGCCAAGTCGCGGTTCAGAAAGAATGGCTCGGTGAAGCTCAGCGCGGCATTGGTGTTTTCCGTCCCCGTATCGACGCTCAGGTTGAAGGTCTGGCCGCGGCCCAGGAAGTTCGTTTCCGCGAAACTCACACCGATCCCGAAGCCCGTATCGGCCGAGAAACTGCCCCCGAACCCAAGGGAGCCCGTGGGCTGTTCTTCCACGTTCACATCGACGATCACCTGATCTGGTGTCGTTCCTTCGCGGGCCGTCACATCGGCTTGGCTGAAATAGCCCAGCGCGCGGATACGTTCGGCAGCGGCGCGGATCTCACGCGGGTTGAACGGGTCCCCTTCCACGGTGTCGAATTCGCGGCGAATGACCCGGTCCAGGGTCGTGGCATTGCCTTCGATATCGATGCGTTCGACAAAAATACGCTCGCCCCGTTCGACCACGAACTCGACATCCAGCGTCAGATCACGGTCGTTGCGATTGATCCGAGGGTTCACGCGGACAAACGTGCGGCCTTCGCGCGTGGCCAGCAGTTCAAGCCGCTCGATAGTCCGGTCCAGCGATTGCGGGTTGAAGATGTCGCCGGGGCTGATCTGGATTTGGGACTGGTACAGGTCCACGTCGATTTCAGGCAGGTCAGAGGTGGCCGAGATCTGGCCAAACCGGAATTGCTGTCCTTCCTGGACGCGGAAGGTCAGAAAGAAGGCATCCCGCTCGGGCACCAGTTCGGGCGTGACCGACAACACCTGGAAATCGGCATAGCCGCGCGACAGATAGAAGTCGCGCAGAAGCTGCGTGTCGAAGGCGATGCGGTCAGCCACGAAGGTATCCGAGCCGATGATCTGTCGGAATAGACCGGCCTGCGTGGTCTCCAACACGCGGCGCAGGCGCCGGTCGGAAAAGGCTCGGTTGCCGACGAAAGACAGGCGCTCGATCTCTGTGACGCGGCCCTCTGCCACTTCGAATACCAGATCGACGCGGTTGTCGCTACGCCGGATGATCTTGGGCTGCACCGTGGCCGAGATACGTCCCGCCTGGGCGTAAGCCGCCGTCAATGCGGCGGCGTCGCGTTCGGCAGCGGCGGGGCTGTAGACGCGCCGCGGCTGACTTTCGATGACGGTCAGAAGGGATTCGTCGTCCAGGCGCGCATTTCCCTCAATCGAAATCTGATTGATCGTGGGAAATTCCTGCACAATGACGAGCAGCTTGCCGCCTTGCGGCACGATTTCGACGGTCTCGAAAAGACCGGAAGCCTGCAATCGCTGGAAGCCATCGTTGAGTTGGCCAGCCGTGACGGTCTGGCCCGCCGTCACGCCAAGGCTGCTGAGAATCGTAGCAGTCTCAATGCGCTGGTTCCCCTGCACCTCGAATTCCGAGAAACGGAACGTCTGGGCGTGGGCGCTTGCGGCGAAAACACATAAAAGCAGACCCGCCGCGATGATGTGGCGCAATGCTGAAATCGTCATAAACCAAAGGGGCAATCGCCCCCGACTGGCCCGCCTGAAGGCCCCGTCGTGCTCTACCATGTCCGTCCGCCCCGTATGCGTCTTCTTGCACACGTCACTAGCGAACGGTCTTGATCATGTCAAAGTGACTTGACCCCCGAAAAGGGGGTCTGTGGCATCACTGTCGGTTAGGTCAGAGTGACTGAATCCACCCTGCCAGCAGGATTGCGAACATGACCGCGAAGACCGACAGGAACCGGTCAATGTTCAGGCCCATAAAGATCGACAGGCCGCGATATCCATTCTGCATGTGGCGCATGATCGGCTCCCTTAACTACCCCCAATGGGATCGCATCGGATTTGGGCACGAATGGGGCGAGATGCGGGCCATTTCTGACCCTGGCTGTTTCCCGCCCAAACCCTATGGACAAGAACCCGAAGTATCGGACCTTCCAGAACGCGTGTGAGCTTACACCAAGGGGCCTGCTTTGTCACAGGCCCCCAAAATTGGCTCAGGGGCAGGTCAGGTCGTTGAACACAGCGAACAGCATCAGCGCGCCCATCAGGGCCAGGCCCACCGTCATGAGCACACGGACGGCATCGTCCGATGGCGGACGGCCGCGGACGGCCTCATAGGCGTGAAAAACCAGATGTCCACCGTCAAGGACGGGAATGGGGAACAGGTTCAACATGCCCACGGCTGCGGACAGAACGGCGATGAACCAGATGAAATTGTCGATGCCCTGGCTCGCCGCCGCACCGCTGGTTTCTGCGATGCCGATGGGTCCAGACAGATTGCACGTGCTGATCTGCCCCGTGATGATGTGGGACAGGGCGGAAATGGAGGACCGCAGGATATAGATCGTCTGATCAACGCCATATCCCAGCGCTTCAAACGGGTTGGCCCGTTCGGTAACAGGTTCGAAGAAGAGCGCACCGTTGATCCCCATCAGCCAACGGGTCTCAAATCCACCTTCGGCCAGCGGAATATCCATGCTGCGGGGTGCAAGCGTCACGCTCAGCTCTTCCCCTGCCCCACCATCGGGCCGCCAAACGTCGACGGCGAGGGGGCGGCCTTCGCTGGCGAAGACGATGCTCTGAAGTTCCGGGAAGGAATGGATGGGCCGACCGTCTACGGCAACGATGACATCGTCAGGGCGAAGCCCGCTATCCCACGCCGCCGACCGGGGGGTGACAACCTCGACACGCGCGGGCATCGGCATCGCGGCCTCGACGGAAAGGACCTCTCCGTTGCGACGAACCTCGTAGTCCAGCGTAGCGGCCGGCACGAAATCCGCCGCGACCGAGGTCATTTCACCGATATCCGTGACCGGCCGGCCACCGATGGATAGCACCTCATCGCCGGGCTGAAGGGTTTGCACCTCCGCCGGAAGCGGCTTCAGCGCACCGATAACGGGGGCATCGACCGCCCGGCCGGACACGACCACAAAGGCCCCGAAGATGAGGATCGACAATATGAAGTTGAAAACCGGGCCCGCCGCCACCGTGGCCGCGCGACGCCAGAGCGAGGCGCCCGTCATGGTCTGCGCCCGCTCCTCTGCGGTCATGTCGTCCAAGGTGCCATCGTCGCCGACCGACGCCGCGTTGGCGTCGCCTCGAAACTTGACGTAACCGCCCAGCGGCAACGCGGCCAACTGCCATTGCGTGCCGTGGCGGTCCATCTTGCTCCAGATCACTGGGCCGAACCCGATGGAAAACACGTCCGCCTTGATCCCGCACCAGCGCCCGACGATGTAGTGCCCGTATTCGTGGATCGCGACGATGATCGACAGGGCCACCACGAAGGCCAGCAAAGTCCAGATCAGGCCGCCGAATTGCGGAATAAGGCTCAGCAGGTCCATTCGGTTCGTTCCAATTCAGGCCGTCATGCGTGTCGCGGCCTCGCGCGCGGTGACGCGGGCGAGGCCGTCGGTTTCCAGCACCATATCGAGGGTGATGGTGTCAGCTTCAAGGCGTCCTTGTGCTTCGAGCCTGTCCAGAACGGTCTCAACCAGGGGCGCCATATCGGTAAACCGGATCATTCGCGCCATGAATAGGTCCAATGCGGCCTCTTTGGCGGCGTTGAAGACTGCGCCCGCCAGACCGCCGCGACCCATGACCGCATGGGCAAGCGACAGGGCCGGATAGCGTTCCAGATCGGGCTTGCGGAATTCGAGCGTCGCCACTTCGGCCAGGTCCAACCGGGACACCGGTAAATCCAAACGTTCTGGCCAGTTGAGCGCATAGCCGATGGCGTGCCGCATATCGGCCGCCCCCAGATGCGCCATCAGCGCTCCGTCGCGGAACTGCACCAACGCATGGACCAGGGATTGGGGATGGATCACGGCCTGGATGCGTTCGGGCGCGGTGCCGAAGAACTCATGGGTCTCGATCAACTCCATCGCCTTGTTGAACATGGAAGCGGAATCGATCGTGATCCGCTGCCCCATATCCCAATTTGGATGGGTCCCCGCCTGTTCAGGCGTGGCGTCCCGCAACCGTTCCAGAGGCCAATCGCGCAGACCCCCGCCCGATGCGGTAATGGTGATGCCTTCCACGGCCCCCATCTCTTCGCCGACCAGCGCCTGGAACACAGCGGAATGCTCGCTGTCCACCGGCAGGATAGTGGCCCCGTGGGCCCGCGCCTCTGCCATCAAGAGCGGCCCGGCACAGACCAGGCTTTCCTTGTTGGCCAGTGCCAGCGTGGTCCCGTGGCGAAGCGCACGCAGACCCGGCACCAAACCGGCAGAGCCCACGATGGCCGACATGACCCAATCGGCGGGCCGGTCCGCGGCATCTTCCAACGCGGCTTGGCCCGCGGCGGCCTCCACCCCCGACCCGGCCAATGCGGCGCGCAGCTCGTCCAACTTGTCGGGAAAGGCCGTCACGGCCACATCCGCGTGCAGGCGCCGCGCATCGGCGGCAAGCTGTACGATATTGGCGCCGCCGGTCAGCGCGACCACGTCAAAGGACCCCCGCCCAATCAGGTCCAGTGTGGATTGCCCGATGGACCCGGTGGCCCCAAAAACGCTGACCTTTTTCATCCGGCTACCGGCATGGGCGGAAATTCCGACAGCGACTCAATGATAAGCAACAAAAGCGCCGCGCCCAGCATCGCGTCAAAGCGGTCGAACAAGCCGCCATGGCCCGGCAACAAGTTGGAGCTGTCCTTGACGCCCATCTTCCGCTTCACCGCCGATTCCGCGATATCGCCCATCTGCGCCATCATGGCGAGCGCGATGGAAATGCCCACCGTCTCCCACCCCGCGCCGGTCAACAGGACCCAAATCCAACCGACAAAAGCCGCCCCGACCCAGCCCGCGATGGTGCCCGACCAGGTCTTCTTCGGGCTCAACCGAGGCCAGAACTTCGGCCCGCCCAAGATACGGCCCGCGAAGTAGCCTGCCACATCGGACATCACGACGACGGCGATGAGCCACAGCATCCAGATCAGCCCGAATTGCGTCAGGTGCTGCGTCAGGCTCAGCCCAGCCAGCACGATGGCCGCCGAAAAGGCCACCATGATCCGGCGGTGTTTTCGGATGAAGGCGATGGCCACCATGGGCACGAGCATCAGAAGCGGCAGCCCAAAGCCGATGGGCAGCAGATTGGCCGCGAACACCGCCCCTGCCCCGACGCATGCCATCAACCGCGCGCGTTTCGGCCCGGTCTGCACCATGGTCGACAGCTCCCACAGCATCAGTCCGACACAAAGCGCGATGAGAGAGGTGAACCAGATGCCGCCAAGCCAGACAGCTACGCCGCCAACCACGATCAACAGCATCGCCGTGATCAGACGCGGCGCGAGGTCCTGGAAACGCCCGACCACCTGCGGCTCGATCGGCGGCTCCATCTGAAAATCGAAGAGCGGCGGCTCTTCGGGTTCGGGGGGTCGTGTGCTCACGCCTTCACGCCACCGAAACGACGGTCGCGATGGCCGAAGCGGCCCAGGATTTCTTCAAAATGGCCGCGGGTGAAGTCGGGCCAAAGGGTGTCGACGAACTCGTATTCCGAATAGGCCGATTGCCAGAGCAGGAAGTTGGAAATCCGCGCCTCGCCACTGGTGCGGATGACCAGATCGGGATCCGGCAGCACGTGGGTGTCCAAGTACCGCGGCAGCGTGTTGTCATCCACGCTTTCGGGGTCCAGACGGCCCGCCGCCACATCGCGGGCCAGGCGCTTGGTGGCGCGGGCCACCTCATCGCGGCCCCCGTAATTGAGCGCAATCGTCAGATGGCAGCGCGTATTGTGGGCCGTCAACGCCTCGATCCCGTCCATCAGACTGCGCAGCTTTGCGTCGAGCCGCAGGCGGTCACCGATGAATCGCACCCGCGTCCCCTGTTCCAACAGGGTCTGCGCCTCGGTCTGGATGTAGCGGCGAAACAGGCTCATCAGCCCAGCCACCTCCGTCTGCGTGCGCTTCCAGTTTTCGGTCGAGAAGGCGAAGATGGTCACGTATTCCACGCCCAGTTCCGGGCAGGCTTCGACGATTTCGCGCACCCGCTTGGCCCCGGCCCGGTGACCCAGAAGCCGCGGTCGCCCGCGTTTTTCAGCCCAACGGCCATTGCCGTCCATGATGAAAGCCACGTGGCGGGGGCCGGTCTCTGGGGTCTGGCGCATCGGTCTTTCTCCGCTTGCTCGGATGGCAGGTCTCGCCCGTCTGCAGGGTCGGTGTGCCGGGCGGTTCACCCAGCCACCGGGATCAGACCTGCATGATCTCCGACTGCTTCGTTTCCAGGGCCTCATCGACCTTCTTGATGTAGCGGTCGGTCAATTCCTGGACCTCCTGCTCCCACATCTTGCGATCATCTTCGGGCAGGTCGGATTTCTTGAGCTGGTCCATCCCATCGCGGCGCACATTGCGGATGGAAACGCGCGCGCCCTCCGCATATTGACCCGCCACCTTGCCAAGCTCACGGCGGCGTTCCTCGTTCAACTCGGGAATGGGCAGCATGATGATGGTGCCGTTCAACTGCGGGTTAATGCCCAGCCCGCTTTCGCGAATGGCCTTTTCCACCTTGCCCACCAGGGACTTGTCCCAGACGTTGACCGTGACCATCCGCGGCTCGGGCACATTGACGGTGCCCACCTGGTTGATCGGCGTGGGGGAGCCATAGGCATCCACCATCACGGGCTCCAACATCGAGGCACTGGCCCGCCCAGTGCGCAAACTGCCGAATTCGGTTCGCAGGTTGGCCATGGCGCCATCCATACGTCGCTCCAGGTCGTCGGTATCCAGCTCGAAATCGTCGGCCATGCGGTTTGTCCCGTCGCTCTGTCGTCCATGTTCTGCGGCCTCCTCTATCCAAAGCCCGCCGCCAAAGCCAGAGCCGGGCGCCGATCAACGGATCGGTAATGCTTATCTGCGATCTGTTCGCCACGACACGCGGAAGAGGCCGATGGCGAACTATACAATCGACATGATCTATCTCGGCAACTTCGCCGACATAGACACGGATGAAACGAACGCCGTGACCGAGAATCCGGGCGACCTGCTGGGCAGCTATACCGGTTTCACGCTCGTCACCGCGACCGAGGTCGATGGCGATAATGATGGCGGCATCGTCGACAACGAATATGCAGCCAGCGTCAATGATCGGGTGGAATACGACCTAGGATCTGGTCCGGTTTCAGTCCAGCAAGACAGCGCGAACCTTTATTCGGCCCGCATAACTCTGGCCGATAGCAGCACGGTCACGGTCAACGTCAATATTCGGCAGATGGAAAACGGCGACGTCTTCATGTCGTCGAACACGCAGCTCGACAATCTCGACATCAGAGGGATCGAACTGATCGGCGTCCAAAACGTCACCTATATGGGCACCGGGGTGAACCAATCCGTGGATGGCGCCACCGTCTGCTTCACCGCGGGCACCCAGATCGACACCCCCCAAGGTTGGACCGCCGTCGAAACGCTGCGGCCCGGCGACATGGTGTCCACCTGCGACAATGGCCCCCAACCCATTTTGTGGATTGGGGAAACGCGGTTGACCAAGCCAGGCCGCCGCGCCCCCATTCGGATTGCGCCGCACACATTTGGACCGGCCCAACCAAAGCGACCGCTTCGCGTCTCGCCCCATCATCGCATCGTATTGCGCGACGGGTCAGATGACGTCCTGGTGGCAGCACGTCACCTCTTGCCGATTCCGGGTGTATCACAGGGCACCAGGCCAGGCGCGGTCCGCTACATTCACATTCTGACGGCCAATCACGAAGTGATCTTTGCCAACGGCCTTCAGGCGGAAACTCTGTTTTTAGGCCCTCAAGCCCGGGCTATTCTGGGTTCAACAAACATGGCCGAAGTCGAAAAAGCCCGCCCCGAGCGGCCCATGGCCCCCGCACGCCCCATGATTAAGGGAAAGGCTGCGGCGAAGGTGGTGTCCGGCTATTTGACGCGGCTGACCCGCCGGCGGCGGCCTGCGCTTGCCACCTGACTGAAACGCGCCTCAGCCTTCGACCCGGGTGCAAACCCCCTCACCCGCCAGGATGGACCGGAACCCCCCCGGCGCGTCGAGCGAGAAGACGATGATCGGCAGGTCATTTTCCCGCGCGAGCGCGATGGCAGAGGCATCCATGACCTTCAGGTGCTTTTGCAGCACCTCGTCATAGGTGACCCTGTCATAGCGGACAGCATCGTCATGCACCCCGGGGTCTTTGTCATAGACCCCGTCGACCCCGTTCTTCCCCATCAGGATGGCTTCGCAAGACATCTCATTGGCGCGCAAGGCGGCGGCGGTATCCGTTGTGAAGTACGGGTTGCCCGTCCCGGCGGCGAAAATCACGATGCGCTTCTTTTCCAAGTGGCGCACGGCGCGGCGGCGAATATAGGGCTCACAAACTTGGTCCATGGGGATCGCGCTGATGACGCGGGTATGCAGGCCCTGGGCCTCAAGCGCGCTTTGCATGGCCAGCGCGTTCATCACGGTGGCCAACATGCCCATGTAATCGGCCGTCGTCCGCTCCATCCCCTGGGCACTGCCCTGCAAGCCCCGGAAAATGTTGCCACCGCCGATCACCATGCAGACTTCGACGCCCATTTCCTGGACCGATCTGACCTCGCTGGCGATCCGTTCGACGGTGGGCGGATGCAACCCAAAGCCCTGATCCCCCATCAGCGCTTCACCCGAGATTTTGAGCATGACCCGGGTCAGAACCGGCTTCGCGTCATCCGTGCCTGAATCCGCCATCGCCCTGCCTCCGAGATGTTGCGGCGCAGGGTATGGCCCATTAATCCCGGCGGGGCAACCGCGGCCAGCGGCGCTGGCAGCGAAATGAAGAACGGCTCGTAATATTCTGACAGATATAGAAAAAATTCCACAGGACCGACCCATCCTGATCGCTGGGCCGACCGCTTCGGGCAAATCGGCCCTTGCCCTGCGCATCGCCCGGGCGGGCGGCGGCCGCATCGTGAATGCCGACGCCCTGCAGGTCTTCGCAGATTGGCGCGTGCTCACCGCGCGGCCCAGCCCTGCGGAAGCGGCACAGGCGCCCCACGCACTTTACGGGCATGTCCCGTGGACGGCGTCCTATTCCGTAGGGGATTGGCTTCGTGCCGTCGCCCCCCTTCTGACCGATGGCCCACGCCCCATCATCGTGGGCGGCACGGGCCTCTATTTCCGCGCGTTGACCGAAGGGCTGGCCGATATCCCGGCCACGCCGCCCGAAATTCGGGCCGAAGCCCAAGCCCGGCTGGGGCAGATCGGCCTACCTACCTTGGCCGCAGAGCTCGATGACGCGACGCGCGCGGGGCTCGACACCGCTAACCCCATGCGGGTGCTGCGCGCCTGGGAAGTCGCACGCCATACCGGCCGCTCCATCCGCGATTGGCAATCCGAGACACCGCCGCCGCTTTTGCCCCTAACCAGTTGCTCCGCCTTTGTTCTAGACGCAGAACGGGACTGGCTGGCCGATCGCATCGCCCGGCGTTTCGATATGATGTTGGCGGATGGCGCCTTGAATGAGGCCCGCGCCGTCCTGCCCCGCTGGGACCCGACACTCAACGCCGCCCAGGCCATCGGAGCCCCCGAATTGATCGCCCATCTGCGCGGCGAACTCACCATAGACGGCGCCCGCGAACACGCCATCGTCGCGTCCCGCCAATATGCCAAACGCCAACGCACATGGTTTCGCGCCCGGATGAGGGACTGGACCTGGTTGGACCCTCGCGTGCTGTAGGGGTCTGACACGTCGTGCGGGCCGGGCCGACGAGCAGTGCGGCAAGGTCAGGTTAAGTCATCCGGCGTCGGCCAGGTACCGTGGAACGACCCTTCACATCTGAGATATCAGATCAGTCGATTGCTTTGCGCGAACTGAATTCTAAAAGCCGGGGCGGGATGCGCCAACATCTCGCCCCAACTCAAATCGTTCAGCTACAGCCAGACGTCCCGCCGCAGGTGTTGCACTTCATGCAGGTGCCGTTGCGCACCAGCGTGTAGTTGCCGCATTCCCCGCAGGCTTCGCCTTCATAGCCCTGCATCTTCGCCTTGGTGCGCGCATCCATGGCAGAGGCCACCGCAACGGTCGCGGTTTCCGTGGTCTGCGCAACGAAAGCCGTCTGCGCCTCGGCCATGCCGCCCGCACCCGCGATTTCCGCGGCCACCCGGTCGGCCCCGCCGCGCAGCGCGACCAAGTCGCTGGGCAGACGCTTGCGCAGATAGCCCGACGACGTGACCTGCTTGATCACCTCAAGGGATTTCGACGCAGAGCTTTCGCCCACCGGGCCCAGATTGCCGTCGCCGCCTTCGGGCGCCTCGGGCTCGCCCAAGCTGTCGAAGCTCGTGCCTTGGGGCTTCACATGGGCCAGGTCTTCACGGTCCAGATAGCTGACGGCCAATTCGCGGAAGATATAGTCCAGCACCGACGTCGCGTTCTTGATGGAATCGTTGCCCTGGACCATGCCCGCGGGCTCGAATTTGGTGAACGTGAAGGCATCCACGAATTCTTCCAGCGGCACACCGTATTGCAGACCCACCGACACGGCGATGGCGAAGTTGTTCATCATCGCCCGGAAGCCTGCGCCTTCCTTGTGCATGTCGATGAAGATTTCGCCTAGCGTCCCGTCCTTATACTCGCCGGTGCGCAGATAGACCTTGTGGCCGCCCACCACCGCCTTCTGGGTATAGCCCTTGCGTCGCTCGGGAAGCTTCTCCCGCGCGGCCTTGAGGTATTCCTTGACGACGACCTTTTCGATCACCTTCTCGGCCAGGACCTGCGCCTTTTCCTGCGGCGTGCCCGTTTCCAGCACCTCGGCGGCCTCGTCATCGTCTTCGACCAGCGCGGCGGCCAGCGGTTGCGACAGTTTGGAGCCATCGCGGTAAAGCGCATTGGCCTTCACGCCCAGCGACCAGGACAATTCATAGGCCTTCTGGCAATCTTCGATCGTGGCCGAATTGGGCATGTTGATCGTCTTGGAAATCGCGCCAGAGATGAAGCTTTGGGCCGCGGCCATCATGTGGATGTGGCTGTCCACGCTCAAGAAGCGCTTGCCCTTCTTGCCGCAGGGATTGGCGCAATCGAACACGGTCAGATGCGCGTCCTTCAGGCCAGGCGCGCCCTCCAGCGTCATGGTCCCGCAGACATGGTCGTTGGCCGCCTCGATATCCTGCTTGGAGAAGCCAAGATGGCGCAGCAGGTCGAAGGTCGGATCGTTGAGCTTTTCAGCCGGGATGCCAAGGGTTTGGGTGCAGAATTCTTCGCCCAGGGTCCATTGGTTGAAGACGAACCGGATGTCGAAGGCGCTCGGCAGCGCCGCTTCGATCTTGGCGATCTCTTCTTTGCCGAAACCGTGCCCGATCAGTGAGGTATGGTTGATCCCCGGCGCCTGACCAAGTGAGCCATGGCCCACCGCGTAGGCGATGATCTCACCGATCTCGCTTTCGCGGTAGCCCAGTTTGCGCAGGGCGGCAGGCACCGATTGGTTGATGATCTTGAAGTAGCCACCGCCGGCCAGCTTCTTGAACTTCACCAGGGCAAAGTCGGGCTCAATCCCCGTCGTGTCGCAATCCATGACCAGACCGATGGTGCCCGTGGGGGCGATCACGGTGGATTGCGCATTGCGGAAGCCGTGCTGTTCCCCCAGCGTCACCACGTCGTCCCAAACGGCCGCGGCCAGTTCGGTCAACCGCGTGTCGGGGCAGCCGTCGATGTCCAGCGCCACAGGCTTCACCGCGAGCTTTTCATAGCCGTCGGTCTTGCCCAGGGCCGCCACGCGGTGGTTGCGCATGACACGCTGCATGTGGTCGGCATTCTTGGCGTAGCCGGGGAACGGCCCCAACTCGCCCGCCATCTCCGCCGAGGTGGCGTAGGACACGCCGGTCATCACCGCCGTCAGCGCGCCACACAGAGCTCGGCCCTCACGGCTGTCATAGCCCAGACCCATATTCATCAGCAGGCCGCCGATATTGGCATAGCCCAGCCCCAGCGTGCGGAAATCGTAGGACCGCTGCGCAATTTCCTTCGACGGGAACTGCGCCATGGCGACGCTGATTTCCAGCGTGACCGTCCAAAGGCGCGACGCGTGCACATAAAGTTCGTGGTCGAAGCCCCCATCTTCCTTGAGAAACTTCAGCAGGTTCATCGACGCCAGGTTACAGGCCGTGTCGTCCAGGAACATGTATTCGGAACACGGGTTGGACCCGCGGATCGCCCCATCTTCCGGGCAGGTGTGCCAGTCGTTCACCGTGTCGTGGAACTGGATGCCCGGATCGGCGCAGGCCCAGGCGGCATGGCCCACCTTTTCCCACAGATCGCGCGCCTTGACCGTCTTTGCGACCTTCCCGTTCGTGCGGTTCGTCAGCTCCCAATCGGCGTCCTTTTCGACGGCGTGCAGGAAAGCGTTGGTCACCCGCACCGAGTTGTTGGAATTCTGGCCCGAGACGGAGCTATAGGCCTCGCTGTCCCAATCCGTGTCGTAGGTGGGGAATTCGATGCTGTCATAGCCCTGGCGCGCATATTGCAGCACCCGCATCACGTAAGCTTCGGGCACCATGGCCTTTTTGGCGGCGCGGATGGCGGATTTCAGACCTTCGTTCTTGGCCGGGTCCACGGCATCGTCCAGCTTGCCGTCCCAGGCGGTGACGGCGGCCATGACCTTGTTCAACTCGGCCTGAGTTGATTTCGAGCCTGCGACGAGGGCCGCGACCTTTTGTTCTTCGATGACCTTCCAGTCGATGAAGGCTTCGATATCGGGGTGGTCCATATCGACGATGACCATCTTGGCCGCCCGCCGCGTCGTGCCACCCGACTTGATGGCTCCCGCCGCGCGGTCGCCGATCTTGAGGAAGCCCATCAAACCGCTGGACTTGCCGCCGCCAGAAAGGGCTTCCCCTTCGCCGCGCAAGTGACTGAAATTCGTACCGGTGCCGGACCCATACTTGAACAGACGCGCCTCGCGGACCCAAAGGTCCATGATGCCGCCATCGTTCACCAGATCGTCGGCGACGGATTGGATGAAGCACGCATGGGGCTGCGGGTGTTCATAGCTGGACTTGGACCGCGTCAGCTTGCCCGTGGCCGGGTCGACATAGTGGTGACCCTGGGCAGGCCCGTCGATGCCGTAGGCCCAATGCAGCCCGGTGTTGAACCATTGCGGCGAGTTCGGCGCGCCCATCTGGCGGGCCAGCATCACGCGCATTTCGTCGAAATAAGCCTGCGCGTCGGCTTCGGAGCTAAAATAGCCACCCTTCCAGCCCCAATAGGCCCAAGCCCCGGCCAAGCGGTCGAACACCTGCTTGGACGAGGTTTCGCCACCGAAACGTTCGTCTTCGGGCAACTCGGCCAGCGCGGCTTCGTCGGCCACGGACCGCCAAAGGAAGCTCGGAACCCCCTTTTCACGCACCTTCTTGAGACGGGCAGGCACACCGGCCTTGCGGAAATACTTCTGCGCGATGACGTCGGAGGCGACTTGGCTCCACCCCTCGGGGATTTCCACGGCATCCAGCTTGAAGACCACCGTGCCATCCGGATTGCGGATTTCGCTCGTCGTGGTTGTAAAGGCCAATGCCGCGTAGGCGTCCTTGCCCACTTCCGTCAGTTTCCGCTCAATCCGCATGATAGCTCCCCGTCCGCGCTTCCAAAGTTTGCAAAATGAGACGCCTGTTGCCCGTCTCGGTACCGTCTTCCCTCGTCCCGACCAGCAGCCCCCAGACACATCTTTCCCGGTCGCGGCCCGACCGGGTCGCGAGGAACTATCTGTAGGAGGCGGCTGCCCGATCCTCACATGCGGGGCCACTACATTTGGTGGCACCTCTGCACGGCGATACTAATGGCTGATTAATCCTGCCTGCGTCAATGTGGATATCGGGGATATTCCAGAATCTTTGCTGTTGACGGAACATCGGCGATTCGCCGCCTCGGGGGTTCGCGGCGAACTCTTTTCTTGTCATGCAGTTAGAGAGATGGGGTGACCTGCCGCAGGGCCTCTGGCGCCGTGACCTGACGGCCACGTTTCAGCGCCATACAAGATAGTCCACAGGTTCTTAAGCGCGGGGCCATCGGCCCCACCCTTGGGGCCGATACGAATGAGATTCGATTTGGCGCGGGGGGGGCGACGTCAGCCGCCATTCGCCTCATAATCGTGCTTGGAGAACGCAACGTAAAGATGAACGATGTCTTCAAGCTCATACATCTTCTTGTTGAGAAGGGCGTAAAGCTCTTCCTTTTCCACCTCGCCAATGGTGCCCGCTTTCACCAACTCCATATGGCCCTGGACGATGCTCCAATCTGCCAGCACCCCTTCCAGCGCATAGCGGATACCGGGTGTCGGCGCGGGCGGGATGCTCAGCGACGGCATCCCGTCGTGAAGCGCGCGGATGCCCAATTCGAACATGTCCTTTGATTCGATCAGTGCCGTGACCCGATCGTCCGAGCGGTTGCCCGTCCAAATCTCACACGCTTCCTTGGCCATCTTCTGCGTCAGCATCGCTTGGCGACCAACGATATCCATCAAGATGGCATCAACCTGCATCAGATCCACGGGGTTGGAATATTCCCCACTCAGTTCAGACAGAAGATGGTCCGACGTGGCATAAAGCAGCTCGCTCTCGGCCTTGATGGTTGCCAGCGCTGCGCTGTCACTTGGGTCTTCCATCAGCACGCGAACGGCGGCTTCGGTCACGGCCCATTCGGCATCCAGCGTGTCGAGGTCTTCCAGAATGACGCGGTCGGTTTCTTCGCCCAAGATCTTCAGGCTTTCATCCCCATGGCGCAGCGCGGCGGTGATCTGGATAAAGTCTTCCTTCGCCTCGATCATCAGCTTGCGGCTTTGGTCGGGCGCGATACCACCGGCCAGATGGCACGCCGCCGACGCCACTTCGTGGCTCAACGTGCGCAGACGGTCGGCCGCTTCCAGACGTTCGGACGCGCCGGGATCAGGGGCAAAACGCACATCCACAAGCTGGTCAGCCCGGGCGGGCAACGCGATGGCCGCGCCGCTGAGGGCCAGCGCGGCGACAAGGGGCCGAATGGCGCCGGTCTTAGAAATGAGGGGGGTCATCTCAAGTCTCCCAAACAAGAACCGCACATGATGCCTCACGCAGGGGAGATTCGGCCGCGCGGTGAAAACAGATTTACAATGCAGCACCAAAAACTAGGGAAAGCTGACGAAAATGAGGCAAGCGAACCGCCGGACCCAGACCCAGGCGCGTTCCCGCCAAGCGCGATCTCGGGAAAGTCCGTCACATTTTATCTTTGTCGAAGTCCAGAACTGCCCGCCCGCTTGGGACTGAGCCCGGCTTGGAAAGCCTCTGGGCCACCACGCGCGGCGTCGTGCTATGCGACCGGACGGAAGCCGTCCCGCCCGCACATATTTCGAAGATGTGGTCGGGGCGGCGAGATTCGAACTCACGACCCCCTGTACCCAAAACAGGTGCGCTACCAGACTGCGCCACGCCCCGACACGGGCCGCTTAACGCGGTTTTCGAGGAACCTGAACCAGTATTTTTGAAAAACGTCCCGACATCGCATGAATGCTGCACCGGTTCTGACCAGCTGGGGAAGCGTTGCGGCACGTTTCGCGAAACAGGTGCTGCCGCCGCGAAAACCGCCCGGAACCCCGATCAATCTTGAAACAGGCCCGTCAGGGACAAGGCCAAAGCGCCCCGTCTTGCGGCAAGGCGGGGTTGCGCACTTCGTCGCCCACCTCGATTCCGAATTCCCGCGCCAACCCGCCATTGATCTCAAGAACCGCGATGGACGGACCGTCGGACCGGATCGGCGTCTCATCCCCGGGGATCGCATTCTCATGGATCTTGAGGATGCGGCCATCCGCCTCGATGAAGATCATATCCAGCGGGATCAGTGTGTTACGCATCCAAAAGGCCGTTTCCTGCGCCTCGGGATAGATAAACAACATCCCCGCCAGCCGTGCCATTTCCTCGCGGAACATCAGACCGCGGGTCTGTTCCGCGGGTGTCACGGCCAGTTCGACGCGAAATCCGATGGTGCCGAAATCACCACGAATATCAACGCGATCTGCTTCACAATCCGCAAATACAGGGGTCGCCGCCAGGAACAGAACCGCCGTCAGGCGGTGTAATATTCCCATCTGCGTACCTCGACTGCCAACCTGCCCCGCGCGCCATCCATGGCGCGGATGCAGATTGCCTCGCCCGGCAGCAGATCCGCAAGGCCGAAGCGGCGCAGAACCTCCACATGGACAAAAATATCCTGAGGCGAGCCGAAGACATTGGCAAAGCCAAACCCCTTGGCCTTGTCGAACCATTTCACCCGTGCGGGCAGATATGGCGCGTCATCGGGAATATCCTGCATGTATTCCGGCGTGCTCAGCCCGGTGGCTTCGTCTTCCGGCGGACGCTCAATCGACAGCACCTCCACGGCCTGCAAACCGCGTGGGCTGGACTGGAACGTCAGACGGATTCGGCTGCCATCGGCGACTGAACTCTGCCCGAAACTTCGCAATACGTTTAGGTGCAACAACACATCGCGGTCGACTTCGTCGGAAACGACGAACCCGAAGCCCCGTACATTATCAAACCATTTAACCGTGCCTTCGATTGCCTGCACGCTGACATCTTGATCCATCACACTGGTCCCTTCACCCGATCGGGTCTTCTCGTGTGGCGCAGAACGATGAACCCGATGCGGCCCTTTGCATCAAGGGTGTCGCCCCGTAAGGAAGCTAAATTGGCAGCTTTACCTTACGTAATGAGCGAAACATAGCCGATTCGAAGGGCAACTTTCTAGGGATTGAGCCTTTCAACGTGCCATTCAGTTTGCACGGGAGTGGTCCGAGACCAACGGAATCGGTCGTGAAGACGGAAGGGACCATCGGCCCAGAACTCTATTTCCACCGGCTTTATGCGAAACCCGCCCCAGAATGGCGGTCGTTTGGGGCTGGGGCCATGGGTCGCAGTCACCTTGGCCACTTCGGCCATCAAAGCACCCCGCCCGGCAAGCGGCTCCGACTGTCGGGACGCCCAGGCGCCCAGCCGAGACTGCAAACTGCGCGATGCGTAATAGGCATCGGCCTGGGCATCCTCGACCCGTTCGACGGGGCCGCGCACCCGCACCTGACGGCGCAGCGACTTCCAGTGCATCACAAAGGCGGCGCGCGGGTTGGCCGCAAGCTCCCTGCCCTTCTTGCCCTCGAAATTGGTGTAGAAGACGAAGGCATCCGCTTCGATTTCCTTCAGCAAAACCATGCGCACATTGGGCAAGCCGTCCGCATCCACGGTGGACAGCGCAATGGCATTGGGGTCCTCGGGCTCCGTCCCGGTGGCTTCGTCCAGCCAGGCGCGGGCCAGCGCGAAGGGATCGTCGCCCGCAAAGATGCCTGTCCGATCGGCCATGAACGTGCCCCCAAGCTTGCTGCCCCAAGGGACTTGGCCTAAAGCCGATGACAAGACAAGCCGGAGGGGTCGATGTCGGGCATCATGCAGGGAAAACGCGGGCTAATCATGGGCCTCGCGAACGACAAATCCATCGCCTGGGGCATCGCGCGCGCCTGCGCCGCCCAAGGCGCGGAGCTTGCCTTCAGCTATCAGGGCGATGCGCTCAAGAAACGGGTTGACCCGCTGGCCGCGCAGCTTGGCTCGACCATCGTTCTGCCCTGCGATGTGGGCGACGGCGCCTCCATCGACAGCTTGTTCGACGGGCTGGCCGAGCATTGGGACAATCTGGATTTCGTCGTCCACGCCATCGGCTTTTCCGACAAGAACGAGCTGCGGGGGCGCTATATCGACACGTCACTCAATAACTTCTTGATGACAATGAATATTTCCGTTTTTTCTTTCACCGCCGTCATGCAGCGGGCCGAAAAGATGATGAAAAACGGCGGCTCGGCGCTGACACTGTCCTATTACGGCTCCGAGAAGGTCATGCCCCATTACAACGTCATGGGGCTGGCGAAATCGGCGCTGGAAACCTCGGTCAAATACCTCGCCGAAGATCTGGGCCGCGACGGTATCCGCGTGAACGCCATCAGCGCGGGCACGATCAAGACGCTGGCCGCCAGCGGCATCGGCGATTTCCGCTACATCCTGAAGTGGAACGAATATAACGCGCCGCTGCGCCGCACGATCACCCAGGAAGAGGTCGGGCAATCCGCCATGTACCTTCTGTCGGACCTGTCTTCGGCCGTCACCGGCTCGATCCACCATGTGGATGCGGGCTACCACGTGATCGGCATGAAGAACCCCGAAGCCCCCGATATCGTGTTGGAGAAGAAGAAGCCCGTCTGATGGAGACGCTGACCGTCGCCCACCTACTGGCCTTCAACGCGGCTTTGTTCGTGGCGGTGGCCTCGCCCGGACCCGCCTTTCTGGTCTGCACCCAGGCCAGCCTGACGGGCGGACGGCGCGACGGGGTGATGACGGGTGTGGGGCTGGGCATCATGGCGGGGCTTTGGACCTTGGCCGCGCTTTTGGGGCTTGAGGCGCTGTTTCTGGCCTTCCCCTATGCCTACACCGCCATGAAGATCGCGGGCGCTATCCTGGTGCTGTTCTTCGCCGTGCAAACCTGGCGCGGCGCGCGCAAGCCGCTGGACGCGGCCCCGCCCGTGTCGAAGAAGCGCGCCTTTCTGCGGGGCTTTCTGCTGAACCTGGGCAACCCGAAAAGCATCCTGTTCGCGGCGGGCGTCCTTCTGGTCATCTTTCCGCCGGGCCTGTCACCTTTTGAGATCGCCTTGATCACGCTCAACCAGATCGTGCTGGAAATCGCGGTCTATTCCGCCCTGGCCTTCCTGTTGAGCCGCGATGCCGTGCGGGCCAAATATCTGAGCTTCAAACCCCATCTGAGCCGCGTCATCGCCATCATCCTGGGCGGCCTTGGCCTGCGCCTGTTGGTGAGCCAATGACGGCGGCGGCGCTTCTGACGCTGGCAGGGCTGCAAGCGTTGATCGCCATGAGCCCGGGACCGGCGGGCGTTCTGTGCATCAAGACCGCCGCCGCAGACGGCGCGCGGGCGGGCGTGGCGCTTGCCCTGGGCTTGGCGCTGGGCATCATCGTCTGGGCCATCGCGGCCATTGGCGGGCTGAGCCTTCTGTTCGAAGTGGCGCCCTATCTGCAGACGGCTTTTCGCATCATCGGCGCCGCCTTCCTGATCTGGATCGGCCTGATGCTGTGGCGCAATGCCGACGCCCCCATGCCCGAGGCGCGCGGGGTGCGCGGACGATCCGTGCTGGGGATGATCCGCCTGGGGATGGTCACGAACCTCGCCAACCCCAAGGCCCTGGCCTATTTCGCGGCGATCTTCACCGGCTTTCTGCCGACCGAGCCTGGCGCGCTGGACGCAGTCCTTATCCTGGGCACCGTCTTCGCGGTGGAGCTTGCCTGGTACACCGCCCTCGCCCTCGTCTTTTCCCGCCCGGGCCCGCGCCGCGCCTATGGACGCGCCAAGGCTTGGTTGGACCGCGTCTTCGGGGCCATCATCATGGCCCTGGGCGCCCGCATCGCCACACCTTGACGTCAGCCGGAGGGTTCCATGGCCGCCACCCAACTTCCCCATGAAAAGGGTTTCCACATCAGCTGGGACCAGATCCACCGCGACAGCCGGGCGCTGGCCTGGCGGCTGGACGGGCGCGGCCCCGACAATGGCGCGTGGAAAGCCATCGTCGCCATCACCCGCGGCGGCATGGCACCCGCCATGATCGTGGCCCGGGAACTGGACATCCGTCTGGTCGACACGATTTCGGTCAAATCCTACGACCACCAGACGCAAGGCGATGCGCAGGTGCTGTCAAAGCCCGACCCGGAAATGGTGGGCGACGGCACAGGCATCCTGGTGGTCGACGACCTGGTGGATTCGGGCAAGACGCTGGAAGTGGTGCGCGCCCTTTACCCCAAGGCGCATTTCGCAACCGTCTATGCCAAACCCAAGGGTGAGCCCATGGTGGACACGTTCATCACGGGGGTGAGCCAGGACACATGGATTTTCTTCCCCTGGGACATGGCGCTGCAATATGTGCAGCCCTATCGCGGGACGGATTGAAGGGACATGTGTGCCCGGAAATGTTTCGCACGCGAAACAATTTATTAACAAAGGGTTAAGTATCCGCCTGAGCTGTTTTGCATGTGATGCATCTGGGGAGGGGGCTCTGCCCCCGCTCCGGCAAGCCGGAGCCCCCCGGGATATTTTTGCCAGGAAGAAGGGGCGGGCCTTTGGTCGGACACGGGCTGGCGTATTGAGTTGGGGGCAAAGGCGGTGTTGGTGCAGGTTGCCCGGCATATCTGGTGCGCATACCGGTTCGTTTGTGGCCCGCTCGGCGGTTTGGCTGTTCGAGATTGGTGCGACAGGGACCGAAGATGTGCCGACGTCGTGGGCAATCGAGACCCAAGCCGCGAGCGCTGCGGGCCAACGCCGCCGCGCGAGGGACCACACTTGCCGGTGCGATGGCGCAATGTCACGGTCGGCTGATGGCGCGCCTCATCCTGCATGTCCTTGTCATTCTCGTCTTGACCGTCGTGACGCAGATCGGCGGCCTTGCCTGGCTTGTCGCCGTCTTCTTTCGCCGTCGCCTTCTTGTCTTTCTGGGCCTCTATGCCGCCCTATCCGTTGCTGCGATCTGGATTGCGCCGCATTTCGGGCGCGTCGCGCTGAGCTGTTTTGACCGCGGGCCGCTTCAGGTCCAAAGCTGGCTCTATTGCGGGCTGAACCGAACCTATGTCTCACCTGAAATGGACGCCGTTCTGCGCCGCAGCGCTGGCACCATGGAGACCCGCTTTCCCGGCACAGTCACGCTGGTACTCGACGCGAATTTCCCCTTCCTGGATGGCTTTCCGCTGCTGCCGCATCTGTCCCACGACGATGGCGACAAGGCGGATATTGCGTTCTACTACCGCGACGCCTCCGGCTATTTGCCGGGCGCCACGCGCTCCCCCATAGGGTATTTCGCCTTTGAACCCGGGCCCAGCGAATGCCCGCAGACCTGGCCGACTTTGCGGTGGGACTTGGAGCCCCTTCAGCCGCTTTGGCATGACCATGCGCTTGAAGGTGAGCGGACCCGCGCCGTCTTGCAGACACTCGCTGAAGACCCAAGCGTGGGACGCATCTTCATCGAACCCCATCTGGTGGAGCGTCTCGGCGCCGCAGGTCCGAAGATCGGCTTCCAAGGCTGCCGGGCCGCCCGCCATGACGACCACATCCACCTGCAATTGGTGCCTGCGCGCTGAGGGCCCGCCCCAGTCTGGCGGCACCGCGTGGCGATTGCCGCAGGCCCACCTGCGCGCTAGCTCCGCCCTATGCGCCATGTCTTTGCCTGCCTGCTCTGCCTCCTCCCGGTTTCTGCATTCGCCTGGACCTTTTCGCCCTTGCCCGTCTGCACGATCGAAAGCACCGATGGCGCGGCGCGGGTGACGTTTGACCCGGCCACCGGGCTCTATGCGATTGCGCTGACCCGGCCCGAGGGCTGGCCCCCCGCCCCGGTCTTCGCCATTCGGTTCGAGGGCCTGGCCGCGCGCACCATCTCCACCGACCGCCATGTGGTGGAAGGCGCGACCTTGACGGTCACCGACCGTGGCTTCGGCAACGTGCTGACCGGGCTGGAATTCAACGCCACGGCCACGGCGGTGCTGGGCGAGGATCTGCTGCGCATCGACTTGACCGATGCGGGCCCCGCCGTGCGCGCGTTTCGGGCCTGTCCGGCGGATGGGTTGGTCTGAGCAGCCGGTGGCGCGTTCCCACGACAGCTTCCGGCTCTGCTGCGAGGCCCCGCTACTGTCCGAGGCGGAATGGGTACGCCTGGAGCCTGTCCTTTCGGACTTCATTGGCG
This sequence comes from uncultured Jannaschia sp., assembly GCA_947494145.1. GTDB lineage: Bacteria > Pseudomonadota > Alphaproteobacteria > Rhodobacterales > Rhodobacteraceae > Jannaschia. The sequence continues at coordinate 284,436 of CANLTZ010000003.1, forward strand.
GCGTGAAAGCATGTCGCCTGGCCATCTCAAACCGCGTCCCGGGGTGGCTCTGGGGCGGCCGCGATCCCCGAGTCGCCCGGGATGGCGCTTTGCCCGCAGATGACGGGCCATCGCCTTCGTCACCCGAACATCCTGTGATTTGGGCGCGTGGGTCGGTAAGGATCGTTGCTGCCCCGATCGTGCCAAGCCCTTCCGCACGACACGCGCAAAGTTCTGCGCGGAATGCGGCCCTCGGCTTCCGGCAGGGACAATGGCAGGGCCGCTCATCGTTTTGTAGTTCGCCTCACCGAACCGCCCCAGCCAGAAATGGCAGGACCTGGCCCATCACCTTACGCGACCGCACGGCATCGCCCTCGACGGCGCAATGGGGTGCGTCGGCCAAGGCAAAGTGCCGGCAATCGGCCAGCCCCGTGCAAAACGCCTTGGCCGCGTCGCTTTGGACGACCCGGTCGCGGCCTGCGGTGACCATGAATACCGGCGCGGCGATGCGCGGGGCGAGCCGGTCCAACACCGCTTGGGACCGGAAGGTCGCGTCGATCCAGCCGGGCGACGGCACCTCGACCCGGGTTTCGGGATAAACCTCCATCAGGGCGCGGCGCAGATGGGCCAATTCTGGGTCGGGTTGGCAAATATGGCCGCGCCCCAGCAGCTGCGCGAAGGGTTTGCGCCGCTCCCATGGGACGGTGCCCGGCAGGTAGCGCCGCGCGGCCCCGTTCCGCACCATGAAGCGCAGGGTGGCAGCTGCCGTCTCGTCCGAGAGCGGCCCCGTCTGGATGCGGATCATCGGCACGATCACGGCATAGGCCGCCACATCGGGCCCATGTTCGGCCGCCATGCGCAGCGCCACGTGGCCGCCTTGTGACAGGCCCATCACCACCACCGGCCCGCGCTGGCGCGCCACGAAAGCAGCCAGGTCGGCAGTCAAATTGGCGTAATCCTCCACATAGCCCAGATCGGGCCGCCGCGTCAGCCGCACCGACCGCCCCTGCCCACGCATAACGATGGCCGCCACGTCCCAGCCTGCCTCGGCCAGAGCGCGCATCTCCTGGGCATAAAGCTCCAACGGCGCCGTGTAGCCCGGCACGAAGACGACCGTGCCGCGGCGCGGGCCGCGCGCCCCCAATTTGCCGGTTTCCAGCACGATGCCGGGACTGGGCTCAAACCGGCCCAGGCGGAAATCGGCGGGCAGTGGCTCCAACCGCTCCAGGTAAGCGCGGGCGGCGGACACCTGGTCGGCGGCGGCAGATGCGCCGACGAGCGACAGAGCCAGCAGGAGGGACGCGAGGAGGCGCATCTATACCCCTCCCCGTCGGGTCCACCCCCAGAGGCAGATCAATTCCATCACCACATGGGCGCCCGCGATGGCCGTGGCACCCGTGGTGTCATAGGGCGGTGAGACTTCCACCACGTCGCCGCCCACAAGGTTGATACCCGCCAGATCTCGCAAGATCGCCGCCGCCTGGCCGGAACTGAGCCCGCCCCAGACGGGCGTGCCCGTACCGGGCGCGAAAGCCGGGTCCAGCGCGTCGATGTCGAAGGTCAGATAGGTGGGCCGGTCGCCGACAATGGCCTTTATGCGGGCGGCCACCTCGCCTGGCGCGGCCTCATGCACGGCCCGCGCGTCGATCGTCGTCACCCCCAACGTGTCGGGGTTCACGGTGCGGATGCCCACTTGGACGCTCATGGCGGGGTCGATCACGCCGGTCTTTACCGCCTTGTAGAACATGGTGCCATGATCGATCCGCGTCATGTCGTCATCGGGCCAGGTATCGGAATGGGCGTCGAACTGGATCAGGCTGAGGGGGCCGTACTTTTCGGCATGGGCCTGGAGGATGGGAAAGCTTACGTAATGGTCGCCGCCCATGGCGATGCAGCCCGCACCCTGGTCGAGGATCGTCTTGATATGGGCGCGAAGCGCGGCGGGGAATTCGGATACTTTGGCATAGTCGAAGCCAACGTCGCCGTAATCGGCCACGGCGAAGTCATCCAGGGGTGAATAGTCCCAATAATACGGCGGATCAAAGGGTTGCAGCGCGCTGGCTTCCCGAATGGCCCGCGGCCCGAAGCGCGTGCCGGGCCGGTGGGTGACCGCTTGGTCGAAGGGCACGCCCGTCACGGCCAGATCGACCCCGGCCAGGTCCTTGGTATAGCGGCGCCGAAAGATCGAGGTAGCGCCGCCGAACGCGTTCTCGAAATTGAGCCCGCGCGGGTCGTCCCGCGTGAAGGCGCCATCCACCTGGTCGCGCGCGTCCTGCAATGCCATGGCCGGTCCTTTCCTGCTGCCCGGCGACATCACCACGGCCCGCGACCCGAGGAAACCCCTCGACACCCCCCCGCCCCCTGCTAGGTGGCCGTGCATGAGCATTCGCGACGATTTCATCCACGCCATGTCCCGCGCCGCTGCCACTGTCAGCGTCGTGACCACCGATGGCCCGGCAGGACTGGCAGGCGTGACCGTGTCGGCCATGACCAGCGTGTCGGCGGACGGGGCGGCGCCCACAATCCTGGTCTGCGTCAACCGCGATGCGTCGGCCGCCGCGCCCATCCTGGAAAACGGGGTCTTCGCGGTGAATGTGCTGGAGGCACACCAACAGGACGTGGCCGACATGTTCGCGGGCCGCAGCGGGGTGTCTGGCGCGGCGCGGTTTGACGGGCTGACCTTCGACCGGATGTCCACCGGGGCGCCGGTCTTGCGGGGGCTGGCGGGTTTCGATTGCGAGGTGCAGGCCGTGGACCCGATCGGGACGCATCACGTCATTCTGGGCGCGGTCCGGGCCGTGCGCGCCTCGGAAGAAGGGACGCCGCTGATCTATGGGATGCGCAGCTACTTGCGGGCCGAGCGCGCCTGATCTGTCCTTTGACCAGGTTGCAGACCGGCCGGGGCGCTGCCCCGGACCCCGGAGTATTTTTGCCAGGATGAAAGAGCATGCGGTCGCTTGCGGGATCGGGCCTCAATAGGTGGGCACGCCTGGGGACCTTTCACAGCTGAGATAGATGGCGGCGGTCACCTTGTAGACCACGACATAGGATGCATCCCACGTCACAATGGCTTCCATGGGACAGGGGGCGGCGTGGCGAAGGGCGGATGCATGGCCGGGCACCACCATGAACCCTTCGGCATCGAGGAAAGCGGTGAAGTCTTCCACGGCGATTGGAAGCCCGGCCTTGGTGGCGATCCTGTCATTGAGGAGGTCTGCCGCAATCTCGGTAATCCAGGGCAGTCCGGCCAGGATCACCGGTGAGCGCTGGCCAAGCAAGCTGGATGCGAAGAGAAAAGGCGCCAAGCCCATCACGAGGACCGCACCGATTGCATATGTCGTGACTTTCAAAAGACGCATTCGTCGGTTTCCGTTTCGGGGGGGCAGCACGCGGCGCGGGGTCACGACAACCGCCCCGTCGGGAGCAGGTTGGCATGATTGTGACCTCGGGCGAGTCGCGGCGACCCGGGACCCAGCGGATCGTGTCCCGGGTGCGGCAGACCCCGTAAGACCGTTCGATCTGTGCCGCGCCCGCGGTGACGTCAAAGCCTTGGGCCCGCAACGCCGCCTCGGGCGGGCCCCATGTCCACAAGGGCGGCCAGACGGGCCTCGATCACGGCGGGCTGTTCGGCCCAGGCCGACGTTAAACTCTGAAGGATCGGCGGCACCGCGTCCGGACCCACCAAAGGACGGCGGTAAAGGACAAGACTGCCGGAACCAGCGCGGAGGCGAAGGGAAGCGACAAGCGGCGCGGGCCCCCTACACCCGCCCTGTAAGCGACGCCTTGAGAAGTCGCAGGCGGCTGCCAGTATTGGACAGGCTGGGCATATCGGCGGGCGCGGCCTGGAAGGCACGCAGCAACGGCTCCACATCGGTGAGCACGAAGAAGACCGGGCGCGCGGCGCGCGGCAGGCGCGCCTGGCGGAAGCGGTCCAGGGCGGCCAGGCCCTTGGCCGCCAGCGCGCGGATATGGGGCAGCGGCTCCCCCGGAGGAAGCGGCTGGCGCCCACGCGCCACCAGGTCGGGGCCCGCCGTCAGCCAAGCCGCGATGCCATGGGCCAGCCCGGCATCGCGGGCGGCGGGCTCATCTTCCACGCCCGCCAGGCGCGCCGCTGTCCACAAAAGCGTGCCGGAGGTGCGGTCGAGATAGCGGATCAGGTCGGCCTCACCCCCGGGGCGGATGCCTTCGATGTCGATGCGCCGCGTCTCGATAATGCTGTCGAGGTCGCGCGCGCCTTTCCCGTCGAGCATATCGGCCAGGGGCGTGACGACCTCATGGCGGCGCACTTGGCCGCCCGCGGCGACCTCTTCCAAGGCGTCACGCCACCATTGCAGGCGCATTTCGGCAATCATGGGCTCTTTCGTGACCCAGGGCGCGCGGGCCACTTCGATGTTAAACGCGTAAAGCGGAAAAAGCAGCGCGCGCAATCGCACCGGCGTGGCCATCACGGCGCGGAAGCGTGCCGGGTCGCCACGCTGCACCAGCGACGCGCAGGCGGCGATGTCCGCGTTGTGTTTCATACGGGCCGGACAACCCGCAGACCGTAAGTGACGCGCGGGGCGAGGCGCGCGTAATCCGCCGCCTCCTGCACGGCTTCTTCGATGGGCAGGCGCAGGTCGGGAATATCCGCGGCCTTGAGGCGCTTGGCGCGGGCCAGAAGCGGCTCATAATAGGCGGCCCAGCCTTCGGGCGTGACGCGGGACCGCGCCACGACGCCCCAACCCGCGGCGGCGATTTCGGCATCCAGCGCATCGTCATCGCCGAATGCGCCCCCTTCCCAAAAGCGCCGCGTCTCCCCATCGGGGGCGCCGGTGGTCAGCGGATGGGAAAAGGCCACGGCGCCGCCGGGGCGCAGGGCGTGGCGCCAATGGTCAAGGACGGCGCCGATCCCTTCGAAATAGACGGCACCTGCGCACCAGATCAGATCGAAGGGCCCCAGGCTGACCGGGTCGGGCAGGCCGTCGCGCGAGACAAGTGCGCCGCGACAGAGCCGCGTGCCCACGGGGGCCACAAGGGCGGCCTCGGCCACGAAGGGCAAATGTAGGTCGAAGCCGGTGACCCGGCCTTCGGGGACGGCCGCGGCCAGTGGCGCCAAATCCGCGCCCGGCCCGCAGGCCGCGTCGCAGACCACGCCATCGGGCGGGGTGCCCGCGGCGGCACAGGCCCAAGCCACATCCGAGGCCAGGCCCGGACCTTGGCGGGGCAGCCCCGCATGCAAGGCGAAGAATGCGCTCATATCTCCTGACATAGCTTCCACCTCACCGCGTCCAGCAGCGCCTCGAAACTGGCATCCACGATATTGGCCGACACGCCCACGGTGGACCAGCGCCGCCCCTGCCCGTCTTCGTGGTCGATGACCACGCGAGTGACGGCTTCGGTCCCGCCTTGCATGATGCGCACGCGGTAGTCTTTCAGCTTCATGTCCTCGATCTGCGCCTGATAGCGGCCCAGATCCTTCGCCAACGCCTTGGACAGCGCATTGACCGGCCCCCTGTCAGAGCCCTGTTCATCCAGGCTTTCGGAGACTGACAGTTTCTTGACCCCGTCCACCTTCACCACCACCACGGCTTCGGAAAGCGACACCATGCGGTCATACTTGTTCTTCCGCCGCTCGACCGTGACGCGGTAGCGTTTGACCTCGAAAAGGGCGGGCATCAGGCCCAATTCCTCGCGCGCGACAAGCTCGAAACTGGCCTGGGCCACGTCATAGGAATAGCCGCGATCCTCGGCCTCCTTCACGCGGGTCAGGATGCGACGCAGTGCGGTTTCATCCCCCGTGGGCAACCCCGCTTCGGCCAGGCGGCGGCGCAGGTTCGACAGGCCCGCCTGGTTCGACATGGGCACGATGCGGACATTGCCCACCGCTTCGGGCGGGACATGTTCATAGGTGGTCGGGTCCTTCAGGATGGCACTGGCATGGAGGCCCGCCTTATGCGCAAAGGCCGATGCCCCCACATAGGCCGCCTCGCGCCTTGGCACACGGTTGAGGATATCGTCCAGCCGCCGCGACACTTGCATAAGACCGGGCAGCGCGTCAGACGTCACGCCGGTCTCGAACCTGTCGGCATAGGGGGCCTTCAGCACCAGCGTCGGGATCAGCGATGTCAGGTTGGCATTGCCGCACCGCTCCCCCAACCCGTTCAGCGTACCCTGCACCTGACGCGCGCCCGCATCGATGGCGGCCAAGGTGCCCGCCACGGCCTGTTCGGTGTCGTTATGGGTGTGAATGCCCAGATGGTCGCCCGGGATACCCGCCGCGATTACCTCGGCCACCACGGCGCCGATCCGGGCGGGCATGGTGCCGCCATTGGTATCACACAGCACGACCCAGCGGGCGCCAGCATCCAGCGCCGCGTGCAGACAGGCAAGCGCATAATCGGGGTCGGCGGCATGGCCGTCGAAGAAATGCTCCGCATCGAACAGCGCCTCGCGCCCCTGCCCCACCACATGGGCGATCGACTCGCGGATGGCCGCCAGGTTTTCGTCCACCCTGACGCCCAAGGCGGTTTCCACATGGAACGGATGGGTCTTGCCCACCAGACAGACCGACGGCGTGCCCGCGTTCAACACGGCGGCCAGCACGTCGTCATTGGCCGCCGAGCGTCCGACACGCTTGGTCATGCCAAAGGCCGTCAGGGTCGCGCGGCAGGCGGGTGCATCCTCGAAGAACTCACTGTCGGTGGGATTCGCGCCGGGCCAGCCCCCCTCGATATGATCCAGCCCCAGCGCGTCCAGCATCCGCGTGATCTCGCGCTTCTCGGAGGCGGAAAACTGCACCCCCTGGGTCTGCTGCCCATCCCGCAGCGTGGTATCATAAAGATACAATCGCTCTTTCATACTGGCGGAAATACTCCGGGGGGAGTCGCCTTCGGCGACGGGGGGCTGGCCCCCCTCCCCCCTCACAACACGCCCTCCAGCCGGGACGGGTCGAAGCCCGGCCCCACTTCCCAACCCTTGCCCTTGCCGTCCGTGACCACGACGCCCGCCCCCACCAGCGCATCGCGCAAGGCATCGGCCCGGGCCCAGTCCTTCTCGGCCCGGGCTTTCACGCGCGCTGCCAGCACGGCTTCCACCAAGCTGTCATCACCCGCCGCAACCCAGTCGCCCAGCGCCGCCCCGAGAAGGCCCAGCAGGGCCGCCGAGGCCGCCAGCCCCGCGCCATCGCCCGCCTTGGCGAGCCGGTGCAGCTCCGCAATGGCGCCGGGCGTGTTCAGATCGTCGCGCATCGCGGCCAGGACCGCCTCATCGGGCTTTCCACCCTCTTCGGCCAGGTCACGCCAGCGGCGCAGGATGCCCTCCGCCTCCCGCGCCTTGGCATCGGTCCAATCCATGGGTTTGGAATAATGCGTCGACAGGAAGACGAAGCGGATGACCTCACCCGGCACGCCACGATCCAGCAGGTCGCGCACGGTGAAGAAGTTGCCCAGGCTCTTGGACATCTTGCGACCTTCCACCAGCAGCATCTCATTGTGCAGCCAGATCTGCGCGAACCCAGCGCTTGGGTCGGCGCAGCAGCTTTGGGCGCGCTCGTTTTCGTGGTGGGGAAACAACAGGTCGTTGCCGCCGCCATGGATGTCGAAGGCCGGGCCCAACAGGTCCCGCGACATGGCCGAGCATTCGATATGCCAGCCTGGCCGCCCCCGGCCCCACGGACTGTCCCAACCCGGCGTGCCGTCCGCCGACGGCTTCCAAAGCACGAAATCCATGGGGTCGCGCTTGTAAGGCGCCACCTCGACCCGGGCGCCAGCGATCATGTCCTCCACCGACCGGCCTGACAGCTTCCCGTATTCGATGTAGGAGGCCACGGAAAAGAGCACATGGCCTTCGGCCGCATAGGCATGGCCCCGGGCGATCAGCCCTTCGATCATGGCGACCATCTGGGGGATGTAGTCGGTCGCGCGCGGCTCGGCATCGGGGGGCAGGTTGCCCAAAGCGGCCATGTCGTCGTGATACCAGCCCAGCGTCTCTTCCGTGATCTCGCCGATGCTGCGCCCGCTGGCCTGGGCGCGGGCGTTGATCTTGTCATCCACGTCGGTGACGTTGCGCACATAGGTCACGTGACCCGCCCCGTAATCGTGCCGCAGCAGCCGCGCCAGCACATCGAACAGGATCACATTGCGCGCATTGCCCAGATGGGCCCGGTCATAGACCGTGGGTCCACAGAGATAGAGCCGCACGTTTTCCGCATCGAGCGGCGTGAAAGCCTCGACCCGGCGGGTCATGGAATTGCGAAGGCGGATCACCGGCTTCTCCTGTCTGTCTTCGGCGAAGATATGGGGCCGGTTTCGTCGCGCGCGGCCCCATGGCCCGCCGACATTTCCGTCAGCGGGCGGCGATGATGCAAATGATGCAGCGCGTCCATCCCATGGCGCGGGGCGTAGCACGGGGCGCGCGCGCTGCCAAGGGACGGCGCGGGCGGTGCCCGGCCCTTGGTTGTGCGTTCGCGGGCCAATTGGCTATGATATCAGGCCTTGGATGAAAGGTGCGCGAAATGGACGTCGAAATCCGACCGATCCGGTCGTCGGACATTGCCGGGTTTCACCGGGCCGTGGATCACGTCGCGCGGGAGGGGAGATACCTATTCGCCCTCGAAGCGCCGCCCTTTGACAGCACGGCGCGCTTCGTTGAAGGCAATATCGACGGCAATGGATCGCAACTCGTCGCGGTCAAGGGCGGCGAGGTCGTGGGCTGGTGCGACATCATTCCGCGCTCCGACCCGGTCCGGCAGCATGTGAGCGTTTTGGGCATGGGCCTTCTGGCCCCGTTTCGCGCCCGTGGCATTGGCCGCCGGTTGCTGCGTAAGACGCTTGAGCACGCGCAACAGCATAATTTTCATCGGATCGAGTTGAAGGTTCGCGCCACCAATGCGCGGGCGATGCGGCTTTACGCATCCTTGGGGTTCGTCCTTGAAGGCACGCTCAAGGACGATGTTTTCGTCGGTGGACAATTCGACAGCACCCATTGCATGGCGCTGTTCCCTGGGACTGGGGCGTGAGTGACCCTTCTCCATCGTAGCCCGAGATAGGAGAGGACGGCGCTCGGCCCCCAAGCGCAAGCCGGCCCATCCATCGCCGGGCCGGGCATTGGGCTTGGGTCCGGTCCGGGGGTGAAGCGGGCACGACAGTGTCAGAGTTCTGCGCGCACCCCCGTCGCCCCCACCGCCTTACGCCATGGCCGTCGCCTCGATCTCAAACATCAGGCTCGGGATGGCCAGGCGCGCCACGCCCAGCAGCGTCATCGGTGGGGCGCATTGGGCGGCGCCAAACCGCATACCCAGCAGATCGAAGTTCTTCAGCGCCTCATCCACATCCGTGGCATAAACCCCCAGCCGCACGACGTGGCTGACATCCATGCCCGCCCCGGCCAGCACCGCGTCCAGATTGTCCAGCGCCAGGCCGATTTGGCCGCGCATGTCGCCGGGATGTTGGGGATTGCCCTCTGCGTCGACGGCGGTCTGTCCTGCGCAGATCAGTTGCCGCGATGGGCCTTCGATAATTTCAGCCTGGTTGTAGCCGAACGTCAGCGACCAATCCCAGGGGTTTACGGCTGTGCGTTGCATCGTCGGGGTCTCCTTGCTTTGATGTCTGAGACGGGTCTAAGGGATAATGGTGCCATTTTTTGTCACCATTGATGCTAGGGTCGCGACATGAACATCCGCCTCCGCCATGACGCCATCGTGCGCAGCCTGCGCCGCACCGGCACCGCCACCATCGACGCGCTGGCCGATGACGTGGGCGCATCCCGGCGCACCATCTTGCGCGATATCTGCGCGCTGCGCGATCAGGGTTTCGTCATCCATTCCGAGCCGGGTCGCGGCGGAGGCCTGCAACTGGACCCGCAATCGGTGCAGACAACCGCGCGCCTTGCCGTGACAGAGGTCTTTGCCCTTCTCATCAGCGTGGCCGCCATGCGCGCGGCGGGCGGGCTGCCCTTTTCGGACCTGGCCGATAGCGGCCTCGCCAAGATCGAGCGGGCCCTGCCCGGCGACAAGGTGCGAGACCTGCGCCGGTTTCTCGATTGCCTCCATATCGGGCAGCTTTCCCCGCAGCAGGACCTGTCCGATATGGGCCCGATGGACCCGGCGTTGCTGCCCGCATTTGAGCGGGCTTTCTTGCAGCGGCACCTGCTGCGCTTCCACTACCGCGATGCGCAGGGGCGCGAGACCAAGCGCGTGGTCGAGCCGCAAGCCATGCTGATCCTGCCGCCGCTGTGGTATCTGGTGGCCTGGGACCCGGCGCGCGACGATTTCCGGCATTTCCGCATGGACCGGATCGGCACGCCGGTTGTGGAGGAAGGCGCGACGTTCCGGCGGCGCCACGTGCCCTTCGATGCGGATGTCTGCCCTTATCGGGATTTGGCTGGGTAGGTATCGGTGTCCGATGCTTCTGATCACTCGCATCGCGCCCTGATCACTATTGCCTGGACTTGTGCGCCCCGATTGGCCCCTCTTTGAAGGGGCCCATGCTGTGCGACGCATCAGGGTCGGCTTCGGGACAGGGGATGTGATCTTTGGCAGATCCGTCAGACTTGCTATTGATCGGTCATGGCCAAAGCACACGGCAAACGTCTCCGAAAGCAGTATCACTCCCGCCAGATCGGATCGGATCGACATATCTGGGATGTGCATCGCCTCATACGCGCGGCCCGTGATCTTGAAGTTGCGATGGTTCCGGTGGCCGACATCGCCGAAGCGGATGAGAATTGGTGGTACGGCGAGGCCGAGGCGGTGCCGACACCGCGGTCAATTGCCAGCCATCTCGCCTTGATCAACGATGTCGATCCCGCCCATCCCATCATTCTCAGCGCGGACGGTCGACTGATGGATGGTATGCATCGCGTCGTGAAGGCGATAGCCGAAGGCCGGACGCATATACCGGCGGTGCGGTTCACCCAAACACCGGCCGCCGACTTCTTGAATGTGCCCCTCTATGACCTGCCATACCCGGATGACGGTGTGTGACCCGAAATCACGACGGGTCGTGGGCGCGCCCATGACTTGGTCCCCAGGGTAGGAACCCGTTTGACGCAATCACCCGGCAAGGAAGGGCCGATGCCCCCAGAGAGGACTTGGCAGCCCTTCAGCCCCGTAATCCACGCGCAAGCCTCCGCGACCTTCAAAGACACAGCCCGATCTCACAGGCCTCCGACCTCCCCCAAACGCCGCACCGCATAATCGTCGCCCCAGCAGACTGCCGCCTCCCAGGCGGCTTGAGCCTGCGCGATTGTCCAATAGTCCTTCTCCGGCAACTCCGCGGCATTGAGCGGCAAGACCAGGTCCAGATCAGGCACGTCCACGCGGGCTTCGTCCCAGTCAATCAACGCCACCCTGGCGGCGTTCATCCGCACATTGCGGGCATTCGGGTCCCCGTGGACGACGCAGGTCGCCCGCCCCGACAGACGCGCCCAGGCCGCGCGGCAGCGTGCGACGCCTTCCGCCGGCATCCACGTCAAGTCGATCCGGGTGCCGGTATCGTGGTGCAGCAAGTCTTGCGATGACCGCCAACCGGGCCGTTGCGGCCACCCATTCGTGGCCGCGTGCAGATGGCGCAACACCCCGGCCACGCGATGCCAATCCGCCTCCGTCTCTGGCGGATCGCCCTCCACATAGGTCATGACCATCAACCCGCTGACAAAATCCCGCCCATCGGGGGTGGAGATGGGCAGCGGCACAGCCAGGCCCGCCCCGTCCAGATGGCGCAACAACGCCACTTCCCACGCCAAATCCGCATCGCTGCGCCGCCCCAACCGCGCCACGGCCCGCTGCCCACCCATGCGCACCAACCAGACGTCATTGGCCACGCCACCGGCCAGCGGTTCGACCCGCCCCGCATCCCGGCCCCAATGTCGCAGTGCGTCCCAGCCCACACCGACCTCCGTCACGACCTTAGACCGCTGCACGTCCACTTAGAACCAACGACGCGCCGGGCTCAGTTTCAGCCAGACCCAAACCCGTTCGCAAGCGCACCGCAAGGCATGTCCGACGAACGGAATTCGCGGTCGGTCGAGGCACTTCACCGCTGGGATGATCGCCGAACGGCCCCTCAGCATGGGGCATAGACCTGGGCCGTCGCGATAACAGTGCTGTGCCAGGATGACATTCTGGCATGCTGATCCACATTGCCCGCGAACGGCGAACCGCGCCAGCGGGCATGCTTGGCCAAACGGCAGCGCGTAGGGTGACGCTGTTCGCCTCAACCGCCCACGCGAACCGCTGCCGCCCGCCTCCCCATGTCACGGCTTCAACACAACCCGCCCTTTACACCGCCCGCCGTCTCGTATCCGCTGCCGCCATGGCAGAGATCTCCCACAGGGTGCAGACCCTAACTGAAGGCGGCGGCGATGGTTGGGGCGTCTATCACCGCGCCCGCCTGCTGGAAGCGCAGGGCATAACCGTCACCGACCTCACGATTGGGGAGCCCGACACCCGCACCGACCCAGACATCCTGGCGGCCATGTATGCATCCGCCCGGGGGGGACATACTGGCTATGCGGCGCTGGCGGGCACGTCGGATCTGCGCGATGCGATCTCGGCGCGGGTGCGCGAACGCACCGGCATCCGCACCACCCGCGACAACGTGCTAGTCACGCCGGGGGGGCAGGCCGCGCTTTTCACCGCGCTCATGGGCGCGCTCGACCCCGGGGACGAGGTGCTTTTCCCCGACCCCTTCTATGCCACCTATCCCGGCACGGTGCGCGCGGCGGGCGGCGTGCCCATCCCAGTGCCGACCCATCCCGATGATGGCTTCCACCCCAAGGCGGCGGCGGTCCGGGCGGCGCTGACACCGAGGACCCGCGCCCTTCTGATCAACTCGCCGAACAACCCCACGGGCGCGGTCTATGGGGCGGACACCATGGATGCGATGGCCCGCTGCGCCGACGACGCCGATCTCTGGCTCATCTCAGACGAAGTCTATGACACGCAGCTTTGGTCCGGCGGCTTCCTGTCAGCCCGCACCCTTCCGGGGATGGAGGCGCGGTCGCTCACCGTGGGGTCGCTGTCGAAATCCCACGCCATGACCGGCAGCCGCATCGGCTGGCTGATCGGGCCGCCCGATCTGGTGGCGCATCTTGTCACGCTCATCACGCACACGACGTTCGGGGTGGCGGGCTTCGTGCAAGATGCCGCCCTCCATGCGCTGACGCTGGGCCCCTCCTTCGAAGCCCAGATCGCCGCGCCCTTCCGGCGCCGCCGCGATGCCTGCCTCGCCGCGCTTGCGGGTCAGAACGTGGTGACCGCGCATCCGTCGGCGGGGGCGATGTATTTGATGCTCGACATCCGGCGCACCGGGCTCAGCGGCACCGACTTCGCGCTGGACCTGCTGGACCGTCATCGCATCGCGGTGATGCCGGGCGAAAGCTTCGGGCGGGCCGCGGCGGGCCATATCCGCCTGGCCCTGACCCTCGAAGATCGGGCGCTGCTGGATGCGCTGCGCACCCTCATCGACCACGCCAAGGAGACCGCGCCATGACCTTCCGAGAGATGCACCGCCCCGGCGACCCCTTCATCTTGGCCAATGCCTGGGATGTGGGCTCGGCCCGGATGCTGGTGGCCCTGGGCGCGCGGGCCATCGCCACCAGTTCCGCCGGCTATGCCTTCACGCGTGGCCTGCCCGATGGCGGGCACGTGGGCCGGGACGAGGCCATCGCCCATGCCGCCGACCTGGCCCGCCACGTCCACGTGCCGGTTTCGGCGGATCTGGAGGACGGCTACGGCCCCGACCCCGAAGATTGCGCCGCGACCGTGCGCGCCGCCGCCGAGGCCCGGCTGGAGGGATGCTGCATCGAGGATGTGGGCCCCGATGGCATGCCCTACCCGTTTGAAGCCGCCGTGGCGCGGATGCACGCCGCCGTGGCGGCGGCCCGCGCGGCGCCCGATGATTTCGTCTTCTGCGCCCGCGCCGATGGCGTGATGCACGGCGCCTATGACCTCGATGAAGCCGTGCGCCGCCTGCGCGCTTTTGAGGAAGTGGGCGTAGATGTCTTGTATTGCCCAATGCCGGGCGGGATGGACGACTTGAAATGGATCACCGCCGCGCTCAACGCTCCGGTCAACGCGCTGGCCGCAGGCCCCTGGACGCGCGAAACCCACGCCGCCTTCGCTGCCGCCGGGGTGGCACGGATATCGCTGGGCTCTGCGCTGGCGCGCGCAACGCATCAGGTGATCCGCGATGCGGGTCGCGCCATGTTCGAAGACGGTGATTTCCGCGCCTTGGGCGGCATCGGCGCGGGCGAGGTTGATGCGCTGCTGGCCAAGGGCGCGCTATAGATTTCAAAGATGACAGCCCGCGTATTCCCCTGGTGGCAGGCCCCACACCTTCGCCTGCTTCTTCCTGGCAAAAATATCCAAACTGCGACGCCGCCCCTGGCGCCACGCACGCCATCCTGGGCGCCGCAAACCCGAAGCCTAGTCTTAACTTCCTCTTAACCCTTTGTTTCGCGTGCGAAACATCTGGGGCGCTCAGCCCTGGGCCGCGTCCCGTGCCAGCGCCTCGATCCCGGCCCAATCGCCCGCCGCCATCTTGTCGGCGGGCGCCACCCACGAGCCGCCGACGCAGACCACGTTCGGCAGGCCCAGATAGGCCGCTTTGTTGGCCGGGCTCACGCCGCCCGTCGGGCACCAGGCGATCTGGGGGATAGGCGCGCCGATGGCCTTGAGCGCAGGCGCCCCGCCCGAGGCTTCGGCGGGGAAGAACTTCAACATGTCATAGCCCCTTTCCAGCAGCGCCATGGCCTCGGTCGCCGTGGCCGCGCCGGGCAGAAGTGGCAGGCCCTCATCGGCGCAGGCCGCAAGCAGCCTGTCAGTGGCGCCGGGGGACACGCCGAACGTGGCGCCCGCGGCCTTCGCGGCGCGTACATCTTCGGGCGTCAGCAGCGTGCCCGCGCCGACGATCCCACCCGGCACGGCCGCCATGGCACGGATGCAATCGAGCGCAGCGGGGGTGCGTAGTGTGACTTCCAGCGCGGGCAACCCACCCGCCACCAGCGCGCGGGCCAAATTGGCAGCTTGGCCCGCATCGTCCAGCACCAGAACGGGGATGACGGGGGCGCGGGCGGCGATGTCGCGGGCGGCGGCGGATTGCGCTTCGGGGGTCATGTCAGGCTTTCTTCAGGCGGTGCGATTTTTGAGTATTTTTGGACCAGTGATGGGGAATGGCGCGCTTAAACCACGACGCCTGCGCCGGTATCGGCGGGGCCAGCTTTGGTGCGGAAAACCTCGAACAATTCGCGTCCGATGCCGTGGGAATTTGCGCTGAGATCGGGATGGGTGATGGTCCGGTCGGCCACACCTTCGGTCAAACAATCGAGTTTGCCGTTGGTCGCGTCATAGCGCAGGATATCGCCGTCTTGCAGCTTGGCGATCAGCCCGCCATCCAGCGCCTCGGGCGCCACATGGATGGCCGAGGGCACTTTGCCCGACGCGCCCGACATCCGCCCATCGGTGACCAGCGCCACCTTGTGCCCCCGTTGCAGCAGGACCGATAGCGACGGGGTCAACGCGTGGAGTTCCGGCATCCCGTTGGCCTTGGGGCCTTGGTAGCGCAGCACGACGATGACATCGCGGTCGAGCTCTCCGGCTTTGAAGGCGGCTTTGACGGCGTCTTGGCTGTGAAAGATGCGGGCGGGGGCTTCGACCACGTGCAAGTCGGGCGCGACTGCGCTGATCTTGGTGACACCCAGGCCCAGATTGCCGCGCATCTGGCGCAGGCCGCCCGTGGTGGCGAAAGCCTCTTGCGGGGTGCGCAGGATCTTGTCGTTCTGGCTTTCGCGCGGGCCCGGCGCCCAGACCAAGCGGTCACCGTCGAGCTTCGGCTCATCGGCATAAGCCGACAGGCCCTTGCCCGCCACGGTCTGCACATCTTCATGCAGCAGCCCAGCGTCGAGCAATTGCCCAATCATATAGGGCAGCCCGCCCGCGGCGTGGAAATGGTTCACATCGGCCAACCCGTTGGGATAGACGCGCGCCATCAGTGGGGTGACGCCCGAAATCGCATCGAAATCGGCGCAGGTCAGATGGACGCCCGCCGCACGGGCCATGGCGATCAGGTGCAAGACCAGGTTTGTCGACCCTCCGGTGGCCATGAGGCCGACCAGACCGTTCACCCAAGCTTTCTCGTCTAGGATGTCGCAAACCGGCGTAAAGGCATTGCCCAGCGCGGTGATTTCGGTGGCGCGTTTGGCCGCGGCATCGGTCATGGCGTCGCGCAGGGGCGTGCCGGGGTTAATGAAGCTGGCGCCCGGCAGGTGAAGGCCCATGAACTCCATCAGCATCTGGTTGGAATTGGCCGTGCCGTAGAAGGTGCAGGTGCCCGGCCCGTGGTAGGACGCCATTTCAGCGGCCATCAATTGGGCGCGGTCCACCTTGCCCTCGGCGAATTCGCGGCGCACGCGGGCTTTGTCTTCGTTGGGCAGACCAGATGGCATGGGGCCCGCGGGCACAAAGATACCGGGCAAGTAGCCGAAGGTGGCGGCGGCGATGACGAGGCCCGGGACGATCTTGTCGCAGATACCCAGATAAAGTGCGGAATCGAACGTGTTGTGGCTGAGCGCCACACCGGTGGCCAGCGCGATCACGTCGCGGGAAAAGAGCGACATCTCCATCCCCGCCTGGCCTTGCGTGACGCCGTCGCACATGGCCGGAACGCCGCCCGCCACTTGGGCCGTGGCGCCCGCCGCACGGGCGGCGGCCTTGATGCGGTCGGGGTAGTCTTTGAAGGGCTGATGGGCGCTGAGCATGTCGTTGTAGGCAGTGACGATGCCGATATTGGGGCTGCGTTCGGCCACGAGGTCAGATTTGTCGCCCTCGGGCATGGCGGCATAGGCATGGGCCTGGTTGCCGCAATCGAGATGGCCGCGCCGGGGCCCCTGCTCGGCCTGGGCGTGCATCCGCGCCAGATAAGGTTCGCGCCAGGGACGGGAGCGTTCGCGGATACGGTCGGTGATTTCGTCGAGGCGGCTATCGAGCGGCATGGCATCCTCCGTTTACGCTCCACATGTCGTGTTAGCGGTAACAGTTCAAGGGGGAAAGCGGCCGGGTGGCGGATTTTCAGCGGTGACCAGGGTTAGCCTGGCCAGGGTTTGGCTTCGCCCGTGGCGGCGTCGAACGTGTCGTGTTGGCCATTCTCGATACGATGCACGACGCCCTGCCCGCCGGGCAAGGCTTCGGCCATTGTCGTGTCGCCCCCCAGGGCCGCGGCGCGCAGGAAGCGAGAGGTGATGCCATGGGTGAAGAGAAGCGCGGGGCCCCCCAAATCCAACAATAGGCTGCGGACCCGCGCCATGAGAGTGTCGAAGGTCTCGGCACCCGGGGCCACTGCATAGGGGGCGAGCAGCCCTGCCCCCGGGTCGATCTGTGCCCGGATGGCGTCGCGGTCGAGGCCTGTCCAGGCGCCCACGTCGATTTCGCTGAGCCGCAGGTCGGGCTCGGCCTTGCCCCCCAGATCCGCCAGCGCCAAAGCCGCCGTGTGCGCGGCGCGGCCTTGGGGACTGGTAAGGATGCGATGGGTCGCAGGCCCGATGCCTTGCGTCACCAGAAAGGCACCCACGCGGCGCGCCTGGGCCTCACCGGCTGCGGTCAGGGGCGAATCTTCGCGGCCCTGCCAGCGGCCTTCGCGGTTCCAGACCGTTTCACCATGGCGGCAGACCCAAAGCGCGTGGGGGTGCATGTCCGGCCTTCCAAATGGGGGAAGATGGTGGGTGGTGAGGGGCTCGAACCCCCGACATCCTCGGTGTAAACGAGACGCTCTACCAACTGAGCTAACCACCCCTTGGGCCTCGCGTAGCGCAGCATTGGCCCCATCGCAAGGGTCGCGCGCCATGGCCCGGCAAAGGAAATGGTGGGTGATGAGGGATTTGAACCCCCGACATCTTCGATGTGAACGAAGCGCTCTACCACTGAGCTAATCACCCGAACCGTGGCAGGCCTTTAGCCAAGTCGCGAAACGGGTTCAAGGCCGCATCACGGCTTTCGGCTTGTGGGGAGGCGGGCGATGCCGGACAAGCGGGCATGGACCTGTCCGAAATCCTGGCGCGTATCGGCCGCGACATGGCCGTTGCCCCCGACCGGGGCAAGGTGGCGACCTATATCCCCGAACTGGCCTGCATCGACCCCGCACGCTTCGGCATGGCAGTGGCCACGGCCGATGGGCAATTGTTCTGCGTGGGCGATGCAGAGGTGCCGTTCTCGATCCAGTCGGTGTCGAAAGTGTTCACCTTGGCGCTGGCCCTGGGCCGCCAGGGTGAGACCTTGTGGCAGCGCGTTGGCCGCGAGCCTTCGGGCCATGCGTTCAACTCGATCCTGCAATTGGAACATGAGGCGGGCATCCCGCGGAACCCGTTCATCAATGCGGGCGCGCTCGTGGTGACCGACGCGCTGCTGGCCGGACGCAGCCGCGACGACGTTCTGGCCGAGCTTCTGGGCTTCGTGCGCCAGGCGGCGGGGGATGACACCATCGGGATCGACGCTGCGGTGGCGGCGTCAGAAGCGGCCCATGGCGACCGCAACGCCGCGTTGGCCCATTTCATGGCGGCCCACGGCAACCTGAGGAACCCGGCCCATGAGACCTGCGCCGCCTATTTCAACCAATGCGCCATCGAGATGTCGTGCCGCCAACTGGCGCTCGCGGGGCGCTTTCTGGTGGGCGGGCCGGATATGCCCCGACGGATTCCCCCCTCGCCCCTGCGGCGCATCCTGGCGTTGATGATGACCTGCGGCCACTACGATGCCTCTGGCGATTTCGCCTTCCGCGTCGGCCTTCCGGGCAAAAGCGGCGTGGGCGGCGGCATCCTGGTCATCGCCCCGGGCCGCGCCTCGATCGCGGTGTGGTCGCCGGGGTTGAACACCAACGGCAATTCTCAACTGGGCACCATCGCCATGGAACGCTTGGCCGCCAAGACTGACTGGACGGTCTTTAGCTGACGCGCCCCTTCTTCCTGGCAAAAATATCCCCGCCGGAGGCATCCGACAGCAGATGCAGGCACGGCGCTTCGGGGCATGTCTGCCTCTTGTGCGCGGGCCTGGAGCTGCGCCTGCGCATTGTTCGAAACCGCGCGCGCCCGGCAGATGGGGGCCTCCGGCGGGGATATTTTTACCAGGAAGAAACGCGCATCTATAGCGGTTCTCGAAAAATCTGAAACATCAGCCTTTCGAAAAACGTCTTAACATCAATCTGATAAGAGGACGCTTTTCGGAAATGCTGAGTCAGGTTTTCCGAAAACCGCTGTAGGAAATGGGAGTGGCGTGCGATTTGTAAAGGATAAAGGGCCCCGTCGCAGAACGGGGCCCTTTTGAGTGCTTGAAAGCAGGCTTAGTGGGCGCGGGCGCCTTCGACATCGCCGCCCGAAGCTTTGGCGGCCAGGGCCGCGGCCTCTTCGGCGGCTTCGTCCCATTCGATGCCTTCGGGCTCTGATGTCAGGGCCAGTTTGAGCACTTCAGAGACGTGTTTGACGGGGATGATTTCCAGCCCCTCCTTCACGTTGTCGGGCAGCTCGGCCAGGTCCTTTTCGTTTTCCTCGGGGATGAGGACGGTTTTGATCCCCCCGCGGAGCGCTGCGAGCAGCTTTTCCTTCAGGCCGCCGATGGGCATGGCGTTACCGCGCAAGGACACTTCGCCCGTCATGGCGATGTCACGGCGCACCGGGATCTGCGCAAGCACCGAGACGATGGACGTCACCATGGCCAGACCCGCCGACGGCCCGTCCTTGGGCGTGGCGCCGTCGGGCACGTGGACGTGGATGTCCATCGTGTCGAATTTGGGCGGCTTCACCCCGATAGACGGCGCGATGGAGCGGACATAGCTCGACGCTGCGTCGATCGATTCCTTCATCACGTCGCCCAGCTTGCCGGTGGTCTTCATCCGACCCTTGCCCGGCAGTTTGAGCGCCTCGATATGCAGCAGATCGCCGCCCACCGACGTGTAGGCCAGTCCGGTGACAACACCGATCTGATCTTCATCTTCGGCCAGGCCGAAGCGGAACTTCTTCACGCCCAGGAAATCGTCCAGGTTATCGGTCGTCACATGGACCGAGGTCTCTTTCTTGCCGACGATCTTGGTCACCGCCTTGCGGGCGATCTTGGCCAATTCCCGCTCCATGTTCCGCACGCCCGCTTCGCGGGTATAGGTCCGGACCATTTCGTGGAGTACGGCATCGTCGATCTCGAACTCGCCCTTGCGCAGGCCGTGGTTCTTGATCTGCTTGGGCAGCAAGTGCTGCTTGGCGATTTCGACCTTTTCTTCCTCGGTGTATCCGGCGAGGCTGATGATCTCCATCCGGTCCAGAAGCGGGCCCGGCATGTTGTATGAATTGGCCGTGGTCAGGAACATCACGTTCGACAGGTCGTATTCGACCTCCATGTAGTGATCCACGAACGTGCCGTTTTGTTCGGGGTCCAGCACCTCCAACATGGCGGAGGCCGGGTCGCCCCGGAAATCCTGGCCCATCTTGTCGATTTCATCGAGCAGGATCAGCGGGTTCGTGGTCTTGGCCTTTTTCAGAGCCTGGATGATCTTGCCCGGCATGGAGCCGATATAGGTGCGCCGGTGGCCGCGAATCTCGGATTCGTCGCGCACACCACCCAGCGAGATGCGGATAAACTCGCGCCCGGTGGCTTTGGCGACCGACTTGCCCAACGACGTTTTGCCCACGCCCGGCGGGCCGACAAGGCACAGGATCGGACCCTTCAGCTTGGCCGAGCGGGCTTGCACGGCCAGGTATTCGACGATGCGCTCCTTCACCTTTTCCAGTCCATAGTGATCTTTATCAAGGACTTGCTGGGCCTTGTTAATGTCCTTCTTGACGCGCGACTTGGTGCCCCACGGGATGGACAGCATCCAATCCAGATAGTTGCGCACCACCGTGGCCTCAGCCGACATCGGGCTCATATTGCGCAGCTTCTTGAGCTCGCCCTCGGCCTTTTCGCGGGCTTCTTTGGACAGCTTCGTCTCTTCGATGCGCTTTTCCAGCTCGGCCACTTCGTTCTGGCCGTCTTCGCCGTCGCCCAACTCCTTCTGAATGGCCTTCATCTGCTCATTCAGGTAGTATTCCCGCTGGGTTCGCTCCATCTGCGATTTCACGCGGGATTTGATGCGTTTTTCCACCTGCAGGACGCTCATTTCGCCCTGCATCATGCCGAACACCTTTTCCAGGCGGTCGGAGACGGTGAGCATCTCAAGCAATTCCTGCTTCTGGGCCACTTCGATGCCCAGATGGCCAGAGACCAGATCCACCAGCTTGGCGGGATCCTGCGCTTCGGCCACGGCGCCCAAGGCTTCTTCGGGGATGTTCTTCTTGACCTTGGCGTAGCGCTCAAATTCTTCGGCCACCGACCGCATCAGCGCGTCGATCACGGCCTCATCGCCGCGGGCCTCATCCAGGCGTGCAGCTTCGGCTTCGAAGAATTGGTCGTTGTCGAGGAAGCGCGTGATCTTCACGCGGGCCCGACCTTCCACCAGAACCTTCACGGTACCGTCTGGAAGTTTGAGCAATTGCAGCACGTTGGCCAGAACGCCCACGCGATAGATGCCGTCTTGATCCGGCTCATCGGTGGCCGGGTCCACTTGGCTGGACAGCAAAATCTGCTTGTCGTCCTGCATCACCTCTTCCAGGGCGCGGACCGATTTTTCGCGGCCAACGAATAGAGGCACGATCATGTGGGGGAAGACCACGATATCGCGCAAAGGCAGGACGGGATGAGTGGAAGTCGTCATGTCTGATCCTTTCGCAAAGACCCCCCGCCCCGAGATCGGCAGCCTGGAGGACCTTCCGTTTCGGCTTCTCAGGTGGGGACGCTGCTCGCTTGCGTCAATGTGCAGGGTTCGTTCCCCGTCTAAGAGATCAATGTGACCGGGCCGCTTTCCAGGCGCAAGGGGCAGTCTTGCCGACTCAGACCGTCAGCGTTCGCAGTCTGCCACAGTTTTGCCATGCCTTCGATACGAAAACCGCCGCAATTCGACACCACGAGGCTGATTGTCAACAGCAAGGATTTAATTCCATGAGCGCCCATTCCGAAAAAGCAGCATTTGAGATGGATCAGGCAACTTTCGCCGGACGCAAGGCCGCTGATGACAGCACGCTTCTCGCATATGCTGCGAAAGAATCGGGGCGGTCGGTGATGGATATCACCTTGTCGTTTCGCAAGCTGGCCAAATCAGTAGGGCGGGTGACGCTGACGGAATATATACGCTACGGCCTTTATCGGACAGATCGCCACGATGCAGCATCTGCCGCGGCGTTCATCGGCGATGCGCATCATTGGCCGCTGGCCCATACTTGCAATGACACCACCTGGAACGCCGCGGCCGAGGACAAGGCCCTGGCGAACCTGATCCTTGGGTCTGGCGGAGTGGCCGTGGCCGAAACGTTGGCCGTTTTTGATATCTCGCTGCGAAGCTATCCAGGGGTGCCAAAGGTAGCCACGGCAGACGCATTGCGAGACGTTATCCTAGCCCATGGCGGCAAGGATATCTTCGCCAAGATGTTGGGTGGCATGGTTAGTTTCGGCGCGCTGCGCGTCATTCAGGCCGACGCAGACACGGTCCATTGTCTAGGGCATGAGCCCATGGGCTGGGCCAATCTGGTGCACGATGTGATCGGTGAAAGACCGTATCTCTTTCAGCGAGAGCTTCGGAACGATCCCGCATTGACGCCCTACGCGGGCGCCCTGGCGACGGTGCGCAGTGTCAACATGATGGGGCCGGACGGGGTGCAGGCGCCCTATGCTGCCATCAAGATGCCCCAGGGGACAAACGTCGCCGACGCCTTTTGGCGCCCAGGCAACTTGGCTTGTGCCGTCGATGTGGCGACCGGGCGCATCACATCCATCGCGCGGCGGGGTGAGTTTGAAATCGAATATCTGGACGACCATCCCGAAAACCCGGGCCTGATGGGCTTCACCCTGCCCCATTGGGACGCGCTGCGTGATATGAATGCGCGTGCTGCCCACCTGTTCGCCCCAATCCGCTACCAAAGCACCGACATCGCACTGACACCCGACGGGCCCGTGGTGGTGGAGCTGAACTATGGCGGCGGCTTCGACATAATACAAAATTGCCATGGCAAAGGGATGCTGGACGATACGTTCCGAGCCTTTGCGACCGATTGTGGATATGATTTCAACACGGGCGGGCGGGCGCAAGCCGAACAAGACACGGGCCCGAAACGGAGCGGATGGGTCAAAGGTTTGTTGAAGCGGAACGGCTGACGCAACGACCATGGGGCTGGTGGCGGCCTTCTTTGCTTCGGAGGGGTTGCTGCACATCCATCTTGACCGGGCGTCTGCGCGATTGGGACATTCCGATAAACCGCGACGGCGCGGCCGGGAAAACCGCGCTGGCGGCATCACGGAAGTTCCCGGCCTTTGCCACGACATTGCCCTAGGGTCATCTAACATTGGCTACGACCTTTTCGCGAGTCGTTCCCATGCTTCATCTTCTATATCGTCAGCGTCGCCGCATCCTGACATGTGCCCTTACCGCCGCGGCGGGGATATTCGTGCTTGTCGCCAATACCCTACCCGTTGGGTTCGCCGCGGCGGTCGGTGTTCCGATATGGGCCATCCTGATTGCGGGTCTTGCCGTCGGCGCCCTGGGTGGCGCGCTCTTTGCGGTCTTGATCGTCCTTGTCTTTCCAAGCCAACGCGTCGTGGCGGAGTTCAGTGGCATTGTCTTCTTTCTGGCCGCGCTGGCAATTACGCAGCTTCCACCAGACCTTCTGGATGGTATCTACGGGGGCTTCGCCATCATCTTTGTGGCGCTCGCGATCAATGGGGTGATTTATGGCACCTGGCTTGACCGGTTTCGCCTGAAACTGGACATCGGCGGCATCCGGCGGTTCCGCACTCCGCTGCCACCAGAAGACGCCTGGGCCAGTCTCGTCCCCGACCCGGACCATCTGGACGATCATTGGGACCCGCTTTTGTCCAAGCTGGAACGCCACCCAGAAGACGATGCCAGCTTCGACGCGCGCTATCACCACGGCCAATCCATCTATCAGCACCAGACCATGACGTTTCTGGAGCGGGAGGCGCCCAGACGCGCCCGCTATCACCACACGGGCGAGGTCAGCGGACCGAACCAGCCGCTGGCCGAGGGCGTCTATGGGGTGGAGATCGAGCCCGATGGCAATGGGAGCCTTGTCACCATCACCTCCCACCATGCGGCGCTATTGCCGCGGGTGGCGCTGCTGATGTGGTTTGACGATGCGCTAGGCGACCAGACCGATTACATCCGCGCGCGCCACGAAGGCCGGCGCGATTGGTCCGTTACGGGCCGCTACCGACGAGAGGCGGCAGCCTTGTCCTGACGGGTCAGAGCGGTTCGATATCGCCCTGGGCGCGGCCTGCATGGAACGCGGTCTGCCACGCGTCGAACCGGCCTTCGGCGATGGCCGTGCGCATCTCGGCCATCAGGTCCTGGTAGTAATGCAGATTGTGCCAAGTCATCAGCATCGACGCGATGATCTCTTTCGCGCGGCTGACATGGTGCAGATAGGCGCGGGAATAGCCGCGGCAGGCCGGGCAGCCGCAATCCTCGTCCAGAGGGCGCGGGTCTTCGGCATGGCGGGCATTGCGGATGTTGACGACGCCGTGGCGGGTGAAGGCCTGCCCCGTCCGGCCCGAACGCGACGGCAGCACGCAATCCATCATGTCGATGCCGCGGGCAACGGCGCCCACGATATCGTCGGGCTTGCCCACGCCCATCAGATAGCGGGGCTTGTCGGCGGGCAGTTGTTCGGGCGCATGGTCAAGGCAGCCGAACATGGCTGCCTGCCCTTCGCCCACCGCAAGACCGCCCACCGCGTAGCCATCGAAGCCGATGGCGGTCAGCGCTTCGGCGGAACGGGCGCGGAGGTCTTCCTCCAACCCGCCTTGCTGGATACCAAACAGCGCATGGCCCGGCCGGTCGCCGAACGCATCGCGGGACCGCGCTGCCCAACGCATCGACAACTCCATCGACGCCTCGATGCGCGACCGATCAGCAGGGAGGGCCGGGCATTCATCGAAACACATCACGATGTCGGAGCCCAGAAGCCGCTGGATTTCCATCGACCGCTCGGGCGTCAGACGGTGTTTGGAGCCATCGATATGGGATTTGAAGGTCACGCCGTCTTCGTCGAGCTTGCGCAACTCGCCCAGGCTCATGACCTGGAAGCCACCTGAATCCGTCAGGATGGGGCGATCCCAGTTCATGAAGCGGTGCAGGCCGCCCAACCGGTCGATCCGTTCGGCCGTGGGGCGCAGCATCAGGTGATAAGTGTTGCCCAACAGGATATCGGCCCCGGTGTCGCGCACGGAACCGGGCAACATGGCCTTCACCGTCGCAGCCGTGCCCACCGGCATGAAAGCGGGCGTGCGCACCTGACCCCGGGGGGTGGAGATCACGCCGCTGCGTGCGCGCCCATCGGTGGCATTGAGTTGGAACGAAAATCGCTGCGTCATGGTGATCCCCGGATTGGCGCCGCGCACCTACCAGCCGGGGCGGTGGGGCGAAAGCCGGGTCTTCGCGAGGACGGGGTTGTTCCGGCTTGGGTGCAAGGACCGGTCCCAAGCCCGCAGGGCGCCGGTCCATTGCCGGGCCGCACCCGGGCACGACAATTTGGACTAAGGCGGTGCGTTGCCGGGACCGGGTGCGAATGTGGCCAGCATAAAGCGCAATTGAATGGCCGTGTGATCGCCACAGCGCGACCCGTTGCTGGATCGGCTCGCAAGAACGCTAGGCTAACGTCTTCTGGGCTTGGGTCCCGTCCGATGCGTGAATGTTCGCAAGTCACCCACCTCCGTCCCGTTCACGAACCCGTCGCCAGAACGTGCAGAGCATTTGTCCCGGCCCGGCCCTATAAAGAAGCCAACGGTCCCGCGCCCACAGCCATCGCCCCTGGAGAGACACCATGTTCCGCATCCTCGCACCCGCAATCGCCCTGCCGCTTCTGATGGCGGCCCCCCTGGCTGCGCAGTCGACCGACTCGTCGGATGTGACCTTTAATGACCCGCTTGCGCCCTCCGCGGCGTTCACCGCTTCGGGTCGGGCGGCCTATGACTGGACGGGGCCGTCCATCGGCGTGCAGTTCGGCTATATCGACGGCGACAATGGCGACGAAGACGTGATCGGCGGTTTTCGCATTAACTATGACAATGATCTTGGCCGCTACGTGATTGGTGGCGGTGTCGACTACGACTTCACCAGCATCGATCTTGATGGCGGCAACGAGATTGAGGGTATCCTACGGCTCAAGGCACGTTTCGGCATCGATGGAGGACGCAGCCTGTATTACGTGACCGGCGGCTTCGCCTCGGCCATCGTGGAAAACGGCAGCGACGGTGACGGCTATTTCGTGGGCGGCGGCTACGAGGTCTTTTTGACCGACCGCGTGACGCTGGGCGCCGAAGTTCTGTTCCACGATTTCGATGATTTCAGCGGCGGTGAGAACGTCGACACCACAACGGCGCAGGTCTCGATCAACTTCCGGTTTTGATGGGTTTGGCCGGACGGGGGCGCGCCACTCACGAACGCGCCCCCCTGCGGGACCGCCACCCTGTCAGAAGGGAAACGGATGCAGGACTAAGGTTTGGTCATCCAATGCCTTGTCTTTACGGCAACTCGAACTAAGAGCCAAGCCCCATCTCGTGACCGATCTGGAAACAATCCGCGTTTTCAGGGGGCAGCCGCATTGCCGCATTCAAGCCGCACCCCCCCCTTTACCCTCGGCCTCGCAATCCTTATCTTTTCGCTCGGTAAAAGACCGGACATCGAGGCGAGGCCCATGGGTAGCGAGACGACCGAGCATCTGGAAGGCGCGCCGCTGATCGCCCCTTCCACCACAGATCACCCTTTGCATGAAGCGGTGGTCGATGCCTGCCGGTCGGTTTTCGACCCGGAAATCCCCGTGAACATCTACGATTTGGGGCTGGTTTATACGATCGACATCTCTTCTGAGAACGACGTGCGGGTCATAATGACGCTGACGGCACCGGGCTGCCCTGTTGCTGGCGAAATGCCGGGATGGGTGGCGGATGCTGTGGCCTCGGTGCCCGGGTGCAAGACGGTGGATGTGGACCTCACGTGGGAACCGCCCTGGGGCATGGAAATGATGTCCGACGAAGCGCGGCTTGAACTGGGCTTCATGTAGCGCGGGCCGTTTCGGTTCGATTGAGCAGGGACCGATTGTTGCGCAGCTTGTCCGCTTGTCGGGTGCTGTGGCGTTCAAATCGGCTTGGCCACCAAGAACCAGTTTGGCCGGGTTCTGATCCGTAAACGGGAACCTCGGTATGATGGCCCGCACAATGTGTCGTTTGCGGCGCCTTGGTGTGCCTTGCGACTGTTGCCAGCATAAACGGAGGCTACCCGGCATCCGTCCTGCGCTCGGGCTTTGCGGATGAGCTTTATGGCGTGTGGCGTTCTTCAGCCGCCGCCCGTCAGGGATGGGGGCCCTTGCCCGAAAGCTAGCGTGCACTTCACTCTTGGTTTCATAGCGGAATGCGAACCCAGGGGGACGAAACGCGTCCCATCCGGCAGGAAACAGCTGCCTGCGGCTTTCTGGCGCAATTCGTGGCACGTGACCGGCTGGCCCTCTGCGTTTGGACCTCCGGTCGTTTGGGCGTTTTTGTCGAAATCACGCTCGGCTGGCGGGTCGGACGTATAGACCTGAGCTACTGGGTAAGGTCAAAGATGACGCGGCGCGGACTGGCTTTAGAGACGGTTTCGGCTGTCATGCATTCGCCCGCTTGGCCACCATCAGCCAAGCGGAGGTCGCGCGGCATGTTCCAGATTGGTCGCGCGGCTTGTTCCAGATTGGTCGCGCGGCTAGGCTTCGAGAGGACCGCGCGCCGCCCTCTCGAATACAAAATGCCGGACGGCACACTGGTAGGCGAGACTGGCGATTGCGCGACTGGGCGGAACCAACTGCCGACCACGTCGGCAATCTGGGGGCCGGGAGCCGCAACGCTGCCTTAAGTCCGCGACGGCGGATCATGTCCGATTGCGGCCCTTGGACTTCTGCACCGCTTGCTGCGGACAGGGCATCATGATGCCGGACCGGTTGCTGAAGGCCGGATCAGGGTCGCTTCGTTCTGACGCGCGGAATGCCGCCGAAATGCGTCATCCAAGCGTCACCTCTCCTTCATATGCGCGTCATCTGGCCAATTGATGGGGCTAAAAGACGCTACACGAGGGAGAATAGCGCCATGTTTCTACGTTCCACAATCGCCTTGCTGTGTTCAGCCGCACCGGTCCTGGCCGACGGTCACGCTGCAGCCACGGCCCAGGCGCTGAGCTATGGGCCGCGCCCGGCCTACCTGATCGACCAGATGTCGCCGAGCCCGCTTAAGGACGAATTGGCCGCCTGTATCGGGCAGACGCCGCAGCGCTCCAAGTTCTCTATCGGGCACCGAGGGGCACCACTTCTTTTCCCCGAACACACCGCCATTTCCAATATTGCCGCGGCCCAGATGGGCGCGGGTATTCTGGAATGTGACGTGACCTTCACCCAAGACCACGAATTGGTCTGCCGCCACGCGCAAAACGACCTGCACACAACCACCGACATCCTTCTGACCGATCTGGCCAGCACCTGCGTGACCCCTTTCACGCCCGCCGCAGGGGACGAAGACGCGACCGCCGAATGCCGCACATCCGAGCTGACGCTGGATCAGTTCATGACGCTGACGCCCAAGATGGACGCCGCCAATGCCAGCGCCACCAGCGCAGACGACTACGTGAATGGTGGCGTCGCCGACTGGCGCACGACGCTTTATTCAACGGCCAGCGCGGGCCTGCTGACCCATGCCGACAGCATCGCGCTGTTCGACAGCCTTGGCGCCGATTTCACGCCTGAGCTGAAATCGCCTTCCGTGGACATGCCCCATAGTGGCTTCAGCCAGGAAGACTACGCCCAGAAGCTGGTGGACGAATACAAGGCCGCTGGCATCGACCCGTCGCGCGTCTGGGCCCAAAGCTTCAACCTGACCGATGTCCAATACTGGATCGAGAATGAACCTGAATTCGGCGCCCAGGCCGTCTATCTGGTGGACCATTACGACCTGGATGGTTGGGACCCGATGGACCCCGCCACCTGGCCCGAACCCATGGCCACCTACGCGGAGATGGGCGTTCAATACATCGCACCGCCGCTGTGGGTTTTGGTGACAACCGACGATGCGGGCGACATTGTGCCATCTGTCTGGGCCCAGGAAGCCAGTGCCGCGGGGCTCAACATCATCACTTGGACGCTGGAGCGGTCGGGCCCGCTGGCGACGGGCGGTGGCTGGTATTTCCAGTCGATCTCCCAGGCCACTGACAATGATGGCGTCTATTTCGAAGTACTAGACGCTTTGGCACAGGATGTCGGCGTCGTGGGTGTCTTCTCGGACTGGCCGGCCACGACGACCTTCTATGCCAATTGCATGGGGCTAGACTAACCCCAGGTCGGTCCGGCCCGCGGCGAAGCGGGCCGGGCTGCATCGCCGGCAGAACTCACGAATACGTGACGCGCGCGCACCGTCTGATTGGCGGTGCGTTCGTCCATCTCGGCTTGACGCTTAGTGGGTCTTCCAAAATACTGGAATGACATTCTATTGAATGGAATATTGCAGATATGACGGATCAGATGTATCCCGATGGCGAACGAAGCTTCGCCGCCA
Organism: uncultured Jannaschia sp.; assembly: GCA_947494145.1. Classification (GTDB taxonomy): domain Bacteria; phylum Pseudomonadota; class Alphaproteobacteria; order Rhodobacterales; family Rhodobacteraceae; genus Jannaschia. The sequence goes on from CANLTZ010000003.1 coordinate 314,044, forward strand.
ATGCCATCCAGGACCTGGCGCCAGCCGATAAGCCCGCCCATATCTTCCGGCAGGGAGGGGTCTTTCTGGTGGGCGCGCGCTCAACCTCGTCGGGTGTGCCGGTCTTTCCCCCGCGCCGCACCTGCCCCGAAACTGGCGCGACCGATATGGAAACGGCGCTCTTCGGGCCGGGCGGCACGCTTTACGCATTCTCGACCGTCCATGTCTCGGCCCGGCAGGATACCCCCTACACGATCGGCTATGTGGACCTGCCCGAAGGACTGCGGGTGCTGGCCCAGCTGCGGGGCGGGCCCTGGGCCTGCGACCAGCCCGTCCTGCTGCGCGGCGACGACATGTCCTGGTGGGTCGAGCCAGAGGCAGCGGCTTGACCGCGCCCGCGATCATCGGGGCCGGGATGATCCCCATGGGCCGCCACAAGCAATCTTCCTACGGCGGCTTGGCCGTGCCCGCCTTGCGCGCGGCCCTGCGATCCTGCGACCTGACCCCGCGCGACATCCAATTGGTGACCTGCGGCCACGCCTTCGGCGGAATGCTCACCGGTCAACGCATCGCCAAGGAAGTCGGCATCGGCGGCGTGCCCATCCTGAACGTGGACAATGCCTGTTCGGGCGGTGCCTCAGCGCTGCAACTGGCCGTGCGGGAGGTCGAATCCGGCCGCGTCGATCTGGCGCTTGCCATCGGGGTGGACAAGCTGACGCAGTTCGGCGGCGGCACCCTGCCCCTGGTGGAAGAAGACCCGGAGGTCCGTGCCGGAATGGTGATGCCCGCCCTTTATGGGATGCGGGCGGGTCGCTACCTGCACGAGCGCGGCGAAGGCCCGGAGGTTCTGGCCGACGTGTCCCGGAAAGCCCGCCGCCACGGCGCTGCCAACCCTTTCGCGCAATATCGCTCGGAAGTGACGCGCGACGAGGTTCTGGCAGCCCGCCCCATTGCCGACCCGCTGACATTGCTGATGTGTTGTCCGACGGGCGACGGGGCTGCCGCCGTGATCGTCGCCTCGGACGCCAAGCGCCGACAATTGGGGCTGCCCGGTGCGCGGGTCACAGCCTCGGTGCTGCATTCCGGCAAGGCCACCACGGGCTTCCGGCACATGCTGAAGCCCGAGATTACGATGAATTCGGCCCGCGACGCCTATGAGGCCGCGGGCATCGGGCCCGCCGATCTTGACGTGATCGAGCTGCATGACGCCTTTTCCATCGCCGAGCTCATCTATTATGAGGCGCTGCATCTTTGCCCCGAAGGCGACAGCGCAGGACTTCTGCGGGGTGGGCGCACGACCTATGGCGGCGACGTCGTGGTCAACCCGTCGGGCGGTCTTCTGTCCAAGGGCCACCCGGTCGGTGCGTCGGGTATAGCCCAAGCGGTGGAGATCTTCTGGCATCTGACGGGCCGGGCCGGGGCAAGGCAGGTGGACGGTGCCCGCCGCGCCATGACCCATGTCACCGGCGGCGGGATTGCGGGCATGGATCACGGCGCCTGCACCATTCACCTTTACGAGGCCATGACATGACCCCCGGGGACGACACCATGGCGCGGGCGCCGCAAAGCCCGGCGGGCACGGGCACGGCCCATCGGGTACTGGCGATGTTGACCTTCCTGGCCGATCGCGACGGGCCGGTCACCGTGCAGAAGGCCGCCGAAGGGCTGGGTCTGGCCGCATCCACAACGCACAGGCTTCTGAACCTGCTGCGCGATGAAGGCTATGTCAGCTATCTGCCCGACAGCCGCAGCTACGAAGTCGGCCCGCGCTTCCAGCGTGTGGCGTTGCGCGTGGCGTCCAATGCAGGGCCCGTTGAACTGGCCAAGCGCAATGCCGCGCCGCTGGTGGACCGCTATGACGAGACGATCCTGCTTGGGCTCTATCTGCCGCAGGAATACGCAATCAGCTTCGCCGCGCGGGTCGATGGTCAGAAGAAGCTGCTCTACCAGATCGAGATGAACCGCCCCTTGTCGCTGCTCTGGGGCGCATCGGGAAAATCCATCATGGCGTGGCTGCCCGATAGCGTTTGCGCCGCCATCCACGCGAGCGAAGCGCCCGCACCTGCCACGGGCGCGCCGGTGCCAAGTTTGCAGGCGCTTGCCGAGGAACTCGCCCGGATACGCCAGCAGGGTTACGCCATTTCCGATGGGGAAAAGTTGCCCGATGCGCGGGGGATCGCAGCGCCTGTCTTCGGGCCCTCGGGTGTGATCGGGTCGCTGTGCCTGACCAGCCCACGCGCACGTTTCGCCCATGATGCACACGCTGTGGGCGCAGATGTGGCGCGCGCCGCCGCGGCTTTGTCCGCCGATCTAGGCGGGCGTCTTCCATGACGGGGCCCGCGTCGAATACCGCTGGTGCCGGACCGCTGAGCGGCACGCGCATCCTTGATCTGACAACCTTCCTGTCGGGGCCGTTCTGCACCCAGATCCTTGCCGATCTGGGGGCCGAAGTGGTCAAGGTTGAGACGCCCGCAGGTGACAGTGCCCGCCATATCCCACCCCATTTCGTGCGGGAGGACAGCGTCTATTACCTGGCCAACAATCGCGACAAACGCTCTCTTTCAGTGGATATGAAGACGCCGGAGGGGCTGGATTTGGTACGACGCCTGATCGCAGAAGCGGATGTGGTGGTGGACAATTTCCGCCCGGGCGTGCTGGCTAAGCTGGGCCTGGACATCGACGCTTTGCGTGCGGCCCATCCGACGCTCATCTGGGCGTCGATCACCGGGTTCGGGCAGGAGGGCGCCACACGCGACAAGCCCGCCTACGACATGATCGTGCAGGCCCTGTCCGGCGTCATGAGTTTGAATGGCGAACCGGGCCGTCCCGCCGCGCGCCTGGGCATTCCGGCAGGCGACACGGTGGCGGGACTTTACGCGACAATCGGCATTTGCGCGGCTTTGGCGCAGCGCGCGACAACGGGGCGTGGGCGCGCCGTGGACGTCGCCATGCTCGATTGTCAGCTTGCCATGCTGTCTTACCAGTCGGCCTATGCGCTGAATGCCGGGGTGGTGCCGGGGCCGCAGGGGGCGGCGCATGATTCCATCCCCACCTATCGGTCCTTCATGGGCAGCGATGGGCGCGAATTGGTCGTCACCGCCATCACAGATCGGCAATGGCACGGGCTTTGCGCGGCTCTGGACCTGACCGACCTGGCTGGCGATCCGCGCTTTACCGACGGCGCGGCACGTTTGGCGCATCGCACCGCCTTATGGAAGATGTTGGAGGAGGCCTTCGCCACGCGCCCCGCAGCCGATTGGGTGGCACGCCTGGCCGAGATGGATGTGCCCGCAGCGCCGATAAAGTCGGTGCCCGAAGCGCTAGAGGATGCCCGCCATTCGGGCCGCGGCATGGTCGTCGCGATGGAAGACACCGACGGGACACGTGCGGATGTGGTGGGCGGGCCCATCCGTTTCGACAATGCCAATCAAACCACCCCCCGCTACCCACCGTCGTTGGGCGCCGATGCCGCCGATATCCTATCTGGCTGGCTGGGACTTGCCCCGGCCGAGACCGATGCGCTGGCGGCGGCAGGCGTGCTTCGCGGGGTCGCGCGGTGACCGGATCGCATGACTGGGCCGACGGCGCGTCCAGCCTGCTGGCGTTGCATCCGTTGGGCCATTCCGGGGCCTTTTTCGGCCAATTGGACGCCGACTGGCCCGCCGTGAACATGGTGTGCCCGGACCTGCCTGGCCACGGCACGCGCGCCGCGGTGCTGCCGAAGACCTTCAGGGATTTCGTCGATGTCGCAGCCGACGCCATGGCCGCCCTGCCGACGCCCATCCATGTGTTGGGTCATTCCTTGGGTGGCGCCGTGGCGGGGGAGTTGGTCGCAACTGCGCCAGACCGCATCGCGACGCTGACATTGGTTGCCACGCCGCTGCGCGGGATGCCGGTCTTCCATGATCGCGCCTGCGCCTGCGCCAAGGGCGGCATGGATGGCGTGACCGAAGACACGCTGGCGCGGTGGTTCGGCCATGCGCCGCGCCCTCAGGCCGCAATGGAGGCTTTGTCCGCCATGTCGCCGGGTGCGTTCGATGCGGTCTGGCATGCTTTTGCAGGCTTTCGCGGGTTCGAGGCCCTGCCCGGACCGCTGCCCCCGACACTGGTGATCGGCTTCACCGACGACATTTCGACACCACCCCATGTGCAGGATGACATTGCTGATGCGCTGCGTGCCACCGGCACCGCCGTCCGGCGGGTCGATGTGGCCGGGGCTGGGCATATGGGCATGATGCAGCAACCCGATGCGGTCCTGCGATTGCTAACCGATCATATGGGGACAATCTGATGGAGGATGCGCTGAGCCTGGCAGGGCGGATCGCAGTCGTCACGGGGGCGGCATCGGGCATCGGCCGATCGGTGACCGAGACGCTTCTTGGCATGGGCATGGAGGTTGGCGCCCTGGACTTGCCGGGCCATGCCGTTCCCGACCATGCCCATGCCCTGCCCGCCGATCTGCGCGACGAAGATGCCACACGCGGTGCCATCGACGGTTTCGCCCAGACCCATGGGCGGCTTGACTTGCTGGTGGGCAATGCCGGTGTCAGCTTCGTGGGCGGCATCGAGGACGGGGATGAGGGCGATTGGTTCCGCGTCCTCGACATCAACCTGATCGGTCAGATGCGGGCCAGTCGGGCCGCCCTACCCTGGCTGCGCAAGGCCGAAGGCGGCGCCAGCATCGTCTTCATGTCTTCTTGCGCAGCGCTCAACGGCATTCCGGGCCGCGCGCTCTATTCGGCCTCCAAGGGGGCGGTTCAGGCCATGGCCATGTCCATGGCGGCCGATCTGATCGGGGAAGGTATCCGCGTCAATTGCGTGGCACCCGCCACGGTGGACACGCCCTTCATGGCCGATCTGATCGATCGGGCCCCGGACCCGGCTGCGCAGCGCCGCGCCTTCGAGGCGCGCCAGCCCACAGGGCGCATGGTGAACCCCGCGGAGATCGGTCTGGCGGTGGCTTGGCTGGCCGCGCCGGTGAACCGCTCCGTCACCGGCACGACAATCGAGGTGGATGGCGGGATGGGCCAGCTACGACCCGTTCGGCAGCAGGCCTGACACTCAGGCGTGGACCGCCCCGTCAAGAAAGGCCGGATCATCAAGCGCCATGACCAGGCCCAGAAGCGACGCCAAGTACCCGTATTGCCGCAAGCCCATGGACATCCCCGTGACCGAGCGGGTGAAGACGGTGACCGGATAGCCGATGGCAGCCACGTTGGCGAAATGTAGCTCCTGCACCGGGTGGCCCGTTTCGGCGAGCGCTTCGCGCAAGGCTTCCGATTGCAGGTTCAGACCCGCCGGGTTGATGAGCCAGGCATCGGTGTCATCGTGATGCGCGTGGACATATTCCAGCAGCGCGCCTTCATGGTTCGACACGAACGGCTGCAACGTCACGCCAAGATGGGCGGCACTGGCCACCATCCAGCCATGGAGCGTGGCAAGATCGGCAATGGCGCCATAGGTGCGCCTGTCGCGCCCGCCCGACCGCAGGTTGGACATGTTGGGCCCATCGATCAGCCGCAGGCTATGGCGCGCCGTGCCGGTCCGGCAGGCGCCCAGATCGGGGATGAACGGCAGGGGCGGTGTCACCGTTTGCCCGATGTGGTGAAGCTATAGGGCTGGCCATCACGGCGCACGGTTTCGCCCTCGCCCGCCCCAAGGAAGGTGTCGTCGTCCAAGGCCATGACGAGCCCCGTCAGCGCAGCGATATAGGAGTATTCCCGCAAGCCGGACACCATGCCCAGGACCGAGGGGCTGAAGACCGACGTCTGCCCATTGGCTGTCAGGTTGTGGAAATGTACCTCCACCACAGGCTTCTTGGTTTCCTGCAGCGCATGGCGGAAGCCCTCGGACGTCGTCGTCAGCCCGGCCGGATTGACAAGATAGGCATCTGTCCCGGCGGCGGTGGCGTGGACATGTTCCAGGATGGCGCCTTCGTGGTTGGACACAAAGCAGTCGAGCTGCACGCCCAACCGCTCCGCATGGGTGGTGACGAGGGCATGGAGCGCTTCGATGGACGCAATCGCGCCGAACAGGCGCGGGTCGCGGCGGCCCAAATTGGACATGTTCGGCCCGTCAATCAGATGGATCACATGGGCCTTGTCGCCCTGGCGCATCCCATTGGCCATGCCGTCCCTCCCCCATGGGTTCGGGGCAAAGCTTTCCACCTTGCAAGGGGCCCCTGCAAGGTGGGATTTCGGTCAACGGAACGGCGCTTTGGCGGTGTGCGTGTCGGGCTGCCAGAAGTCGCTCTGCCCTGCCTTTCCGAGGCCACCGTGGCAGCCCCGCAGAACGCCCACCACATCGGCAAAGCCGACCCGCTACAGCACGTGGCGCCGAGCAACCGGGCGCGTCCGGCGCCCTGCAACCCAAAGACCCAGCCAAAGACGCCAACGGGCACGCTTGCGTTTCTGCAAGTCACGTTTCAGGGCTGCGAAATGGGCCTGTTCCTGCTGGTAAGTCGTTGGGAAAAGGCGTGTTGTGTCGTCAGACTGCATCTTAGCCTCCTGCATTTGGTGATGCCCCCTATTTGCCGCACGCCACAGGCGATTGCAGCCCGCCGGGGTCGTAACTAGCCTTGCGTAGATGCAAGACCCGATCCCCTGGAATGACCTGGCGCTGTTTGCCGCCGTGGCCCGCACCGGCAGCCTGGCGCGTGCGGCCACGGCCACCGGCACGTCCACCGCCACGCTGTCGCGGCGGATGACGGCGCTTGAGACACGGCTGGGCCGTCGTCTCTTCTTCCACGGTGCCCAAGGCTATGCCGTCACCGAAGATGGCCGCGCCCTGCTGGCCCGCGCGGAACGGATGGAGGCTGCCGCCGCCGAAGTGGCCCAATGGCAGCAAGAAGGCTTCGGTCCCCAGCGGGTGCGGATATCGGCGGGCACGTGGACGGCACAGGCCTTGGCCAGCGATGTGGGCCGCTACTGGGGGGACGGGGCCCATTGGATCCCCGAATTTGTCCATTGCGACCGCGACATGGATATCGCCCGGCGCGAGGTCGATATCGGCATCCGCAACCGGCGCCCCGAACAACCCTGGCTGGCCGGGCGCCGCACGGCGCGGGTGCACTATGCTGCTTATGGCCAGGACGGTGCCGAAGGCTGGATCGGATCCAGCTACGATTCCGCGCAGACACCCTCGGCCCGCTGGCTCATCGAACATCACGGCACGGAAATCGTGACAGCCGCCAACGACCCCCGCTGGGCCCTGGCATTGGCGCGCACCGGGATGGGCCGCGTGGTCCTTCCGATGTTTGTCGGCGAAAGTTGCGGTCTGCCGCGCCAAAGCGACCCGATCGAAGAGCTGACCCACGAAGAATGGCTCGTCTCGCATCACGAAGCGCGCCACGAAGGCGCAATCCGCGCCGCGCTCGAAGCGCTGGCCGCCTACCTCACCGACCGCCTACCCCCTTGAGCCGACGGGGCGAAGTCCCTAGCTTAAAGGGCAACGTAACGGAGCACCCGCCATGTTCTCGATCCCCGGCCAGTCCCCTGTCACCGTCACCGACAAGGCGGCAGCGCAAATCGCCAAGCTGATGACCAAGCAAGACGCGGTCGGCCTGCGCATCGGCGTCAAGAAGGGCGGCTGCGCGGGCATGGAATACACCATGGATTACGTGGCCGAAGCCGAGCCCCATGACGAAGTCGTCGAAGTGGGCGAGGCGCGCGTGCTGATCGCGCCCATGGCGCAAATGTTCCTGTTCGGCACGGAAATCGACTACGAAACCTCGCTGCTGGAATCGGGCTTCAAGTTCCGCAACCCAAACGTGGTGGATGCCTGCGGTTGCGGAGAATCCATCAAGTTTGACGAGACGCTGGGCACCGCGCCCTGATCTGCTAAACCGGCCCCGACCGACAGGAGGGGCCCATGCCGCAAAAGATCGCCGCCGGAAATTGGAAGATGAACGGGATGCGCGCATCCCTCGATGAAGCGCGCGCCGTGGCTTCGGGCGCGCCGGACGGCATCACGACAGTTCTTTGCCCCCCGGCCACCTTGCTGGCCGCCATGCCCGAAGGGCTGGCCGCTGGCGGCCAATATTGCCACCCGGCCGTTAAGGGTGCCCATACGGGCGATATCTCAGCCGAAATGCTGGCCGATGCCGGGGCCAGCCATTGCATTACCGGCCATTCAGAACGCCGCGCCGACCATGGTGAGACCGACGCCGATGTGCGCGCCCAGACCGAGGCGGCTTGGCGCGGGGGGCTCATCGCCATCCTCTGCATCGGAGAGACGCTGGCGGAACGCGAGGCAGGCCGCACGCTGGACGTGCTGATGGGTCAGCTCGATGGATCGCTGCCCGAGGGGGCGGGGCCTGCGAACACGATCATCGCCTATGAACCCGTCTGGGCCATTGGGACCGGCAAGGTCGCCACGCCCGACCAGGTGGCCGAAGTCCATGATGCGCTGCGCGGGCGCGTGGGACCGGATATGTCGCTGCTTTATGGCGGGTCGGTCAAAGCGGGCAACGCGGCGGAGCTTTTCGCGCTGGTGAATGTGGATGGCGCATTGGTGGGCGGGGCAAGCCTGACGGCGGCCGATTTCTTGCCAATCGCGGAGGCGTTGGCGGCCAGTTGAGCGGCACGCTGTCTTCAGGCTGACACTGCACAGCGGGTCAGACGCCGATCCAAGCCAAGCTGAGTGCAAGCCGGTCCAGTATCGGACTGGGGGGCGGCCGGGCGATGGACCCGCGCGCTGCGGGCTTGAGTTCGGTCCGCAGTGCAAGGCGAGAGCGTTAACTTTAAGATCGACCCGCAAGGCCTTGAAAGAAGTCCAAGCGCCCCTGAACGTCACCACTCAATCCGATAAACGCCGCGCAGCCGCAATCGCCTCCGGACCAATCCGGTCAGCGAACTGGTCCCAGACCGGGGCCATGGCGGCAACCCACGCGGCGCGTTGCGTGGGCGTCAACTCTCTCACCACGCCCCCCGCTTCGATGATGGCCTGCTTGGCCTCTTCATTGACGGCGGTGGCTGCTGCGTTTCGCGTCTCCGTCACCTCGCGCAAGATGGTCAAAAACTGGTCGCGTGTCGCGGGCTCAAGACCGCCAAGAAAGCGGACGCTGGTCACCAAGAGGTAATCCAGCACGCCGTGATTTGTCTCGGTCACCCCATCCTGCATCTCGAACAGTTTCTGGCCGTAGATGTTGGACCAAGTATTTTCCTGGCCATCCACAACGCCCGCCTGCAAGGCATCACGAACCGCGCTAAAAGCCATGGGCCGGGGGACGACGCCCAGTGCCTCCATCTGGGCCATGATCACGGCTGACGACTGCACGCGGAAGGTCAGACCTGCCGCATCGCCGGGCATTTCCAGGGGCACATTGGCCGACATCTGTTTCATGCCATTGCGCCAGAACGCCAGCCCTTGCAGCCTGTAAGGCTGCAGGGAGTCGAGCAGCGTACGCCCCTCCGGCGCGCGTTGATATGCGTCCACCGCCTCGATATCCGAGAACAGGAACGGCAGGTCGAAGACTTGAAAGGCGGTGGTGAAAGCCTCGAACTTCGACAGGGACGGCGCGGCCATCTGCACCTCGCCCAACAGCATCGCCTCCAACACCTGGTCGTCGTTGTAGAGCGTGGAATCCGCGAAAACCTCCATGCACATTCGGCCATCCATCTCGGCATTGACGCGGTCTTGCAGCAGTCGCGCGGCCAGGCCCTTCGGGTGGCCGTCCGTGTTGGCGACGTGGGAAAACCTGACCACGACCTCCCCATCGTCGCAGGTGGCGAAGGCCGTCGATGCGGCGCAGGTCAGGGCCAGTATCGCGGCAAGTTTGGACAGGGCGCCCATGGCATGTCCCTCTTGTTTACTTCGGTTCGGGCCGCCGCCAGCGTAGCGCAGCCGACACTGTGTGAAAGCGGTAAGTTGTCAGAGCCGCGCCCAGTTTCGCAGGCGCGCCCGACCCAGGCGGCCGCGACACCCCCACGTCGTGGCCAAGACACCGGCCCCACGCCTTGACGGCGCCTGCCCGCAGCGGCACCCCGCCCCCATGCAGCGCATGTCTCAATCCCCCACCGATCCCGCCTTCGTCCAAGACCCCTACCCCTTTTATGACCGGCTCCGCGCGGCAGGGCCACTTGTCTGGTGGGACGACTACGCCATGCCGGTCGCGGCGTCCCACGCGGTGGTATCAGCGCTTTTGCGGGACAAGCGATTTGGCCGCGAAGACCCCGCACCGCCCAGTCGCCCGGCCCATCAGGCCGCCTTCTGGGCCATCGAAGACCATTCCATGCTGGAGGCCGAACCGCCCCGCCACACCCGCCTGCGCGCCCAGGTACTGCGCGCCTTCACGTCTCGACGGGTCGGCGCCCTCATCCCCGAGATCGAGGCTTTGGCCGCCGAGTTGGCCAACGCCTTGCCGCGCGAAGGCCCCTTCGATCTGCTTGATGCCTATGCCCGCCCCCTGCCCGTCCGCGTCATCGCGCGTTTGCTTGGCGTGCCGGAGGAAGACGCGCCGCAGCTATTGGCCTGGTCCAATGCCATGGTCGGCATGTACCAAGCGCGTCGCACACGCGCGCACGAAAATGCCGCCGCCAAGGCCGCCGCAGAATTCGCCGATTATCTGCACGAAATCTTCCGCACCAAGCGCATGCGGGGGGCCGACGATCTGATCAGTCACTTGCTCGCCGTCTCCGAAGACGGACGGCTCAGCCCGGAAGAGGTGACGGCCACCTGCATCCTGCTTCTCAATGCCGGACATGAGGCAACGGTGCATACTTTGGGCAATGCTGTGGCAGGGCTAATTGAAGCAGATCTCTGGGGCGCGCCCGTTAACGATGCGCTGGTGGAGGAGGTCTTGCGCCATAATCCGCCGCTTCACATGTTCACCCGCTTCGCGACCCAGGATATCGAGGTCTTCGACCACCGTTTCGCACGCGGTGATCAGGTGGGTTTGCTCCTGGCTGCGGCCAACAGAGATCCGGCCGTTCACCCCAACCCAGCAAGGCTAAAGCCGACGCGGTACCCAGATGCGGCAGCCCCTCTGAGCTTCGGTGCGGGAATACACTTTTGCCTGGGTGCGCCCCTGGCGCGCCTAGAGCTACGAATCGGACTTTCGGCACTGGCGCAGACGCACCCGGCGCTGCGTGTGACAGAAACCACAAGTTACGCCAACATTTACCATTTTCGCGGATTTAGTCGACTTGAGGTCGATTCGCTGCCATAGAACTGCCTCAAAGTCACCCTAGTCAACTTTGCTCAATTCTTTGTAAGTTTGACTCGAAATAACTCTGTTGAAAGCGATCGCATGTCTAAGAACTTCTTCCTGTCCGACGTTTTTGCACCGCTCTTCCCGAAAGCCTCCGACACAGATCTTGATGCCGGCGCGCCTTCAATCTCGACAATCGTTGTCGATGGAACAGCCGACGACGACGACCTGGCCGGCACTGGCGGCGCTGACAATATTACCGGCGCCGAAGGCAACGATGCCCTGACCGGCCTTGGCGGGAACGACACGATAGACGGCGGCGAAGGCGACGACACGCTGAACGGGAACACCGGCAGCGATGACCTCATCGGCGGTAACGGCAACGACGAATTGTCAGGTGATGAGGGGCGCGACAGCCTTCAAGGCAACGATGGCAACGATACGCTGATCGGCGGCGATCTGCAGGACACGCTGCAGGGCAATGCGGGCGATGACAGCCTTGTCGGTGGCCATGGGGTCGATGAACTCGACGGCGGCGCTGGGGCCGACTTCCTGAGCGGCGACGAGGGCTCTGACCAACTGCTGGGTGGCGACGGTGCGGACACTCTGAACGGCAACACGGGTAACGATTTCATCGACGGCGAACTTGATAACGACGAAGCCCATGCAGGCACGGGCAACGACACCGTGCGCGGCGGCCAAGGCGACGACACCGTCTACGGCGATGCCGGTCGCGACGAGCTTGAAGGCGAAGAAGGCAACGATTCGATCTTCGGCGGTACGAACAGTGACACCATCTTCGGTGGTACCGGTGACGACGATCTGCACGGTGATGCGGGCCAGGACATCATCGACGGCGAAGAAGACAACGACACGATCGATGGCGGCGGCGGCGACGACATTCTCGACGGCTCGGCCGGTGATGATCAGATCGAAGGTGGCGCCGGTCGCGATGTCATCGACGGTGGCATCGGCGATGACGAGCTTTCGGGCGGCAACAACGACGATGAGCTTTTCGGGGATAGCGGCAATGACATGATCCTCGCTGGCACCGGCAATGATGAAGTCGAAGGTGGGCGGAACCATGATACGATTTACGGCGATGAGGGCGACGACCTTATCGACGGCGGTCATGGGCGCGACCAGATCTGGGGCGAGGACGGCAATGACATCATCGAAGGCGGCGGCGGCAATGACCGGATTGACGCGGGCATCGACAATGATTCCGTGACAGGCGACTCAGGCGATGACCGCATCTTCGGTGGTGATGGCCAAGACACGATGGAAGGCGGCACAGGCGACGACCTTGTCAAAGGCGGCGCCGGTGATGACACGCTGACCGATGGGACGGGCGTTGACCGGCTTTGGGGGGAAGATGGTGTCGACACTTTCATCATGGCAGTCGACGGCGAGCGCGACAAAATCCGCGACTTCGATGTCACGTCCGATGTGATCGTGCTGCAGGACATGACCTTTGAGGAACTCACGATCCTCGACACGATCCGTGACCACGTGATGATCACCGACAGCCGTGGCGAGCAGATCCACCTGCTTTCGACGGATGGAAGCCTTCAGGCCGAAGACGTCACCGAAGCGAACTTCCTGTTCGTCTGATCGTTTAAGTTAAGAGTCTGGCCGCCCGGCCAGACGCTCAATCAGCGCCAATTCGACCAAGAAAAGGTAGCTGGTAAGGGCGAAGAAAAGCGTTGCCAGCGGTATGCCAGCCCAAACGCTTTCACCTGACATCGTTAGCAATACGGTCTCACCAATGGTTGCCGCCCCTTCCAAGAGGGCGGCAATCAACGTCATGTCGAACGCCAACCACGCCGCAAGGGCGACGATGTCACCCCCTGGATGCGTGTCTGCACCCGTGGCCGCCTGCAGGATCTGCGCCGAGAAGTAGAATAGCAAAAACCGCGTGAGCATATCAGCGAGGTGTGACGCCCAAATGGGCACCGACTCGTCCAGCATTGCTGCGGAAATCAGCACGTAGTTCGGCAATTCCGTCAGTAACAGCCAGAGTGTCACGGCCGCAAAACATGCGACCGGAACCCGCAACCGGATTGATCCATCGCTGGTGCGCAGCCAGATCGTCGCCCCCCATCCCCCGGCCAGCACCGTGGCTAAGGTCAGTGGCACGAAGCCTCCAACGAATGACAGCAACACTTGCAGCAAGACCGGATCCCCGGTCCAGATTTCAACAGCAAAGGGCGACATCAAAAGCATCGGCGGCAGCAGAAGGACAAATCCCGGCAAGAGCGTCGCGATTGCCGCGATGATCAAAGATAGCCGCCAACGCCGCAGTGGAACGCGAAATGCCAGGCGCAGAACAGTCTGCGCCCGCCACCAAGCGCTTTCCGGGTGCATCACTCAGCGGCGATTTTGCGTGCTGCCAACAGCGCCTTGAGGTAGTGGCCGGTATGGCTGCCTTCAACCTCGGCAATCTGTTCGGGCGTACCCGTGGCCACCACCTCACCCCCGCCGTCGCCGCCCTCAGGGCCGATATCGATGACGTGGTCCGCGGTCTTCACCACATCCAAGTTGTGCTCGATCACCACGACCGTGTTGCCCTGATCGACCAATTCATGGAGCACGTCCAAAAGCTTGCGCACATCCTCGAAATGAAGACCGGTCGTCGGTTCATCCAGGATATAGAGCGTCCGGCCCGTCGACCGTTTCGACAGCTCTTTCGACAGCTTCACGCGCTGCGCCTCACCGCCTGAAAGCGTGGTCGCCTGCTGGCCCACCTTGATATAGCCCAGACCCACGCGCATCAGCGCATCCATCTTCTCGCGGATGCTTGGCACCGCCTTGAAGAAATCCTGCGCATCCTCGACGGTCATATCCAGAACGTCCGCTATGCTTTTGCCCTTGAACAGAATTTCCAACGTCTCTCGGTTATAGCGCGCGCCTTTGCACGTCTCGCATTCCACGTAGACGTCGGGCAGGAAGTGCATCTCGATCTTGATGACACCGTCGCCCTGGCAGGCCTCGCAGCGGCCACCTTTGACGTTGAAGCTGAAACGCCCGGGCTTGTAGCCCCGCGTCTTGGATTCAGGCAGGCCCGCGAACCAGTCGCGGATCGGGGTGAAGGCGCCCACATAGGTGGCGGGGTTCGACCGGGGCGTGCGCCCGATGGGCCGCTGGTCGATATCGATGACCTTGTCGAGATGTTCGAGGCCTTTGACAGTCTCGCACGGCGCAGGCGTCTGGCGCGCACCGTTCAGCTTCATGGAAGCCGTCTTGAATAGCGTCTCGATGGTCAGCGTGGACTTTCCCCCGCCCGACACGCCGGTGACGGCGACGAACTTGCCCAATGGGTATTCCGCAGTGACGCCTTTCAGGTTGTTGCCCGTGGCGCCCACCACGGTGACCTTCTTCTTGTTTCCCTTGCGCCGCTTGGCGGGCACGTCGATGGCGCGACGCCCGGCAAGGTAGTCGCCGGTGACCGAGGCCGCGTTGCCCTCCAACTCTGGCGGGGTGCCTTCGGCGACGATGGTGCCGCCATGGACACCTGCACCGGGGCCGATATCGAAGACGTAATCGGCTTCGCGGATGGCCTCTTCATCGTGTTCGACCACGATGACCGTGTTCCCCTGGTCGCGCAAATTCTTAAGGGTGGTCAGAAGTCGATCATTATCGCGCTGGTGCAAGCCGATGGAGGGTTCGTCCAAAACGTACAAAACGCCCGTCAGACCCGAGCCAATTTGTGAAGCAAGGCGGATCCGCTGGCTTTCGCCCCCCGACAACGTTCCGGCGTTCCGGCTGAGCGTCAGATATTGCAGCCCCACATTGTTGAGAAAACCCAACCGTTCCCGGATTTCCTTCAGGATGGCGCGCGCGATCTCGTTGTTCTGTTTCGACAAGGCACCGGGCACGGCTTCGCACCAATCAAGCGCCTCACGGATCGACATCTGCACGACTTGTCCGACATGCAGACCGCCGATCTTTACGGCCAAGGCTTCGGGCCGCAGACGATAGCCGCCGCAATCGCCGCAGGGGCGATTGTTCTGATAACGCTCGAATTCTTCCCGCACCCAAGAACTATCGGTTTCGCGATAGCGGCGTTCCATGTTGGGGATGACACCTTCGAAAACGCGCGTCACCTCATAGATGCGCCCGCCTTCATCGTAGCGAAACTTGATCTTGTCGCTGCCCGAACCGCGCAGGAAGACCTGCTGGATCTTGGCGGGCAGGTCCTTCCACGGCAGCTTCTTGTCGAAGCCGTAATGCTTGCCGATGCTATCGATGGTCTGGGTGAAATAGGGGGATTTCCCCTTGTTCCATGGCGCGAGAGCGCCCTTTGCCAGTGGTAGCGTCTGGTCGGGCACGACCAGGCGTTCGTCGAAGAACAGTTCCGCCCCGAGCCCATCACAGGTTGGGCAAGCACCGAAGGGTGCGTTGAAGGAAAAGAGCCGCGGCTCGATCTCGGGGATGGTGAAGCCGCTGACGGGACAGGCAAATTTTTCGGAGAACGTGATCCGCTCCGCGTCACCGTCCTTGGGGGCGGTTTCCAGAATGGCGATGCCGTCTGCCAGATCCAGCGCCGTGCGGAAGCTGTCGGCCAGCCGCGTCTCAAGCCCGTCGCGCACCACGATGCGGTCCACGACCACGTCGATGTCGTGGCGGAACTTCTTGTCGAGTTCAGGCGGGCTGTCGAGGTCGTGGAATTCGCCATCGACCTTAACGCGCTGGAAACCCTGTTTACGAAGTTCCAACATTTCCTTGCGATATTCGCCCTTCCGGTCGCGCACGATGGGGGCCAGAAGATAGCCGCGCGTCCCCTCCTCCATCGCCATGACACGGTCGACCATATCTTGCACTTGCTGGGCGGTGATGGGCTCGCCCGTGGCGGGTGAAAAGGGTGTGCCGGCGCGGGCAAACAGAAGACGCAGGTAGTCGTAGATTTCCGTAACCGTACCAACTGTCGAACGGGGGTTCTTCGACGTCGTCTTCTGCTCGATCGAAATCGCGGGACTGAGGCCAGAAATGTGATCCACATCAGGCTTTTGCATCATGTCCAGAAACTGGCGCGCATAGGCCGACAGGCTTTCGACATAGCGGCGCTGGCCTTCCGCATAGATCGTATCGAAAGCCAGCGATGACTTCCCCGACCCGCTGAGCCCGGTGATCACCACAAGTTGGTCGCGCGGGATGTCGATATCCACGCCCTTAAGGTTGTGTTCACGCGCGCCGCGCACTTCGATGAACTTCTGCTCGGCCATAACCGCCCCCGCAATCGTCGAATGCTTCTACTTAGGAATGGAAGCCCGCCTGGCAATCGAAACGTTAAGGATTCGGCAGGAACATTTAACGAACATGTATCACGTCTTCCGGCGGGGTGCCAGAGGCCCGGATACCCGACCAGAGGCCCAGCCCCAGGCCCAGCAGGCAGGCCGCGAAGGCCATCCAAAGGACCATGCTCGGCCCGCCAAAAACCCAAAGCGCGGCAAAGACCGGCGTGCCCGTCACCGTGCCAAAATTACCCAATTGCGCGATGGCCCCGGTGGCACGTGTGCGGTCGCCCGCGTCAGAGTTGAGCGCAGGGATGGCCGCGAAGCTGGCCCCGGGGATCAAACCCATGGCCGCGAAGCCGAGTTCCACCGCGAATGGCACCGAGGCCAGGGCGCCCAGCATCCCGAAAGCAGTGCCCGCAAACCCCATGGCCGCAACGGTATGGGGCGCGAAGCGGTGGCACAGCGCCCCGCCCGCCAGTGTGGTGGCCAGCGTGATCAACGGCAGCGTCGTGGCCAGGCCAGGCCGCCCGAGCGCGTCCGGCAAGACCGCGATAAGCGCGATGAAAAGGAAAGTGTAGGGAAAGAAGCCCAGCCCGGGCGCCACGGTCCTGAGCCTGGAATAGATGGCCCGGTGCGTGGCCCAAGGATTCAGCGGCACCGGGCTGCGTGGGATGCGCGGCACCATGCCCCAAAGCGGCACCGCCAGTACCAGCAGCGCCGCACCGTTGAGGCCAAACAATAGCGGCAGCCCGCCTGCTGCCAGGATGACGGGGAATATCTGGGCGGAGATTGCCAGCGACGCACCGAAGAACGCAGCCCAAAGCCCCATGACAAGCGGCCTGTCCCGGTCGCTGGCCGCCGCAGCCATCAAGGGCGGCCCAGCGACGACAAGCGCCAGATGGGCCAGCCCTTCGATCACGCGCATCGCTGCGAAGAACCAGAAGCCGGGCATCGTCGCCTGCACCAGCGATGCCACCCCGCTCAGCACCAGCCCCGCCAGGAAGGTCCGCCCCGGCCCAAACCCCGCCGCAAGGCCGCCTGCCATGGCGCCCAGCACAAGCCCCATGACCCCCACCAGCGACACGAGCGGCGCGATCTGCGTCAGTGGCCGGCCAAAGGCCTCTGCCATCTCGGGCAGGGTCAGGGCGATCTTGCCGAATTGTGCGGCGGCCAGAAGACCGACCACGAAGATCAGGACCACGAGGGGCCAGTTGGTGCGGGTCATACGCGTCTCGTCGCAGGTTTCCAGATCAGACGCGACCCTTCATCCGTGCAACAGACCATCAACTCTGAAGGCGGATCGGTTTGTGGGTATAAAGCCTCTGGTGATCTTCGCTTGCCTCGGCCCAGGATCGCGGCAGCCGGATAGGCCGCGCCCTTACTGTGCGGATTGCGGCTGCCATCTGCCGGGCGGCAATGTCCGCAGGGACGCCGCCGACGCCGGTGCCCATACCGGGAAATGCAATGCGGTGAACGCGGTCCAGGATGCGTTGGCCGTCAGACGACGTTCCCCGCAGCGCCAACGACAGAGCGGCGCGCGTGGCGAGGTAGGGGTTAACGGTTTCCGCCCCCAGCCACATGGGCACCCGCATCGTCGGCGCCGCAATCAAGAACGGGATGGCGTCATCGTCCGTCTCGACGATGGCCGCCTGCCCGACCAGCAGTTCCCCATCATAGTCCATAAGGATCCGGCGGCGCACGCGGTCCTGCACGACAGGCCCGAAATGATCCACGTAGACCGCGTCGATACCACCATCCATGAAACCGAAGCTGTTGGCAGGGCTCACAATTGCATCGCAATCCACATCCAGGATCGAGCCCGCCGTCACGGTCACGCTCTCCATCGCTTCGGTATGGAGAGCGAATGCGTCGGCCAGTCGGGGTTCAGGCGCCGCCAGGATGATCTCCATCCACTCCTCCCGCTGTCGCTATCGGCCCCGGTCCATGAGCCGTCAGAAGTGGATGGCCCGCCCATCCGCGTCGAGGACGCTTTCGTGCATCATCTCCGACAGGGTTGGATGTGGGAAGACGGTGTGGGCCAAGTCTTCCTCGGTCGTCTCAAGCTGGCGGCCCACGACATAGCCCTGGATGAGTTCGGTCACCTCGGCGCCAACCATGTGGGCACCCACCAACTCCCCGGTTTTCTTGTCGAATATGGTCTTCACCATGCCTTCAGGCTCACCCAGGGCGATGGCTTTGCCGTTGCCGATGAACGGGAAGTGGCCCACCTTGATATCAAGCCCGGCCTCTTTCGCCTGGGCCTCGGTCATGCCGACGCTGGCCACTTGCGGATGGCAATAGGTGCAGCCCGCGATGCTTTCGGGGCGCACGGGATGAACGTCGTTCTTGCCCGCGATCAGTTCGGCCACCATGACGCCTTCGTGGCTGGCCTTGTGGGCAAGCCAGGGCGCCCCGGCGATATCGCCAATGGCATAGAGCCCTTCGACCCCGGTACGGCAATATTCGTCGGTGATGACATGGGTGCGGTCCACCTTCACGCCGGCCTCTTCCAGGCCCAGACCTTCCACGTTGCCCACGATGCCGACGGCGGAAATCACGGTGTCGAATTCATGCTTCTCGGCCTTGCCGCCGGATTCGATGGTGGCAATGACCTTGGTTTTCTGGCGATCCAGTTCCTTGACCACGGCCTTTTGCAGGATCGTCATCCCCTGCTTTTCAAACGACTTCTTGGCGAAGGCGCTGATTTCCGCGTCTTCTACGGGCAGGATGCGGTCCATGACTTCCACCACCGTCGTCTCCGCGCCCAGCGTGTTGTAGAAGCTGGCAAATTCGATGCCGATGGCGCCCGAACCGATCACCAGCAGTTTCTTCGGCATGTGCGGCGGTTGCAGGGCGTGTTTGTAGTTCCAGACCCGTTCCCCATCGGCTTCCAAACCGGGCAAGTTGCGCGCCCGCGCCCCGGTGGCGAGCACGATATTCTTCGCTGTCAGTTCCTCGGTGCCCTTGTCGGTTGTGACGGTGACGCGGCCTTTGCCCGCAAGCTTCGCCTCCCCCATGATGGACGTCACCTTGTTTTTCTTGAACAGGTGCCCGATCCCACCCGAAAGCTGCTTGGCCACGGAGCGTGAGCGCTTGACGACGGCATCCAGATCGTAGTCGATCCCTTCCGCCTTAAGCCCGAATTCCTTGGCGCGGTGCATCAGGTGGAAAACCTCGGATGACCGCAACATCGCTTTGGTCGGGATGCAGCCCCAGTTGAGGCAGATGCCGCCCAGATGTTCTCGCTCGATACAGGCCACTTTCAAACCCAGCTGGGTTGCGCGGATGGCAGCCACGTAGCCGCCGGGGCCTGCGCCGATCACGATCACATCGAAGGACTGGGCCATGGGTCGTCTCCTCATTCGTTCAACGTTGAACTAACCGGGGCGTTGCCCAAGGGGAAGGGGCGCGAGGTCGCAAGCGGGGTTGCACCAGGCGCAGAGCTTACGCCTCTAGCACGCGGACCACGGCGCCATAGCCACCTTCGGCCAGGAAAGCGGCTTCCTCGGATGTGGTGGCCCGGCCGAGCGCATCGTTGCGGTAGGGGAAGCGCCCGAAACGGGCGATGACCTCGCGGTGGGCCCGGGCATGCAGCAATGTCAGCGGGTTTGAAAACCGCGCCTCAATCAAGGCGACGGCGCGGTCCTGGTCGGCCATGTCTTCGGAATGCTCCAGTGGCAGGTAGAAAAACTGCCGCTGGGGTTCGGCCACGGCCAGGTCGAAGTCGCGCGCGATGGCGGCCTTGGTGGCCACGACGGCGCGCGCGTCGGTCGCAAAGGCTTGGGCAGTGCCCCGGAACATGTTGCGCGGGAATTGATCCGTCAGGATCAGGAAGGCCAAGCAGCTTTCGGCCCCGTCCCGCCAATGATCCAAGGCGCCATCATGGGCGTCCTGCCAAGCGGGTTCGAACCGGTCGCGGATGCGGGTATCGAATGCCTCGCCACCGGCATACCATTCGTCTTCCCCGCATTCCTCTAGCCAGAAATCCAGCACATTTTGTGGATCGTGACCCATCGCTTTCCCCTTCAGGCAGCTTCTTCGTCGTCGGACGCGGATTGCACCGCCTCCTCCTCCCATTCGTCCACCACGTTGCCGATGGTCACCGGTGTCGTCGCCATGGGCGAGACCGCCAGATAAGACCCGGTATCGTCGACTTCCACCATGGCCGCGCGCGCCGCCATCCGCCAGAGCGCATAGACCATCAGCGCCACCATCAACCCGCCGAGAAAGGCGAAAAAGCCCGCAGGCCCGGCCACATCCATCAGCCAGCCGGTGAATAGCGGCCCCCCGATGGCGCCCACGCCGTTGACGAAGAGAAGGCGCGCCGACGCCGAGGCCATGTCGTCCGCCTCCAGATAGTCGTTGGTATAGGCCAGAAGCAGTGCATAAAGCGGGTTGGCCATGCCCCCGATGACGAAGGCGGCCACCAGAAGGCCCGTGAACCCACCAATCCCCGACCACCCCAGCGCGCAGCCCAGCGCACCAAGCGCCGCCGCCGCAATGACAAGTTGGCGCCGGTCAATACGGTCCGATAGCCAGCCCACGGGGTATTGCAGCAGCATCCCGCCCAGATAGATCGCCGAGACGAACAAAGCGATCTGCGCCCCCGACAGCCGCGCCATGGCACCAAACACCCCCGCCATACCGAACAGGGCCGAAAACACCGCGCCCAGCACAAAGACGCCCACAAAACCCAGGGGCGACACATTGTAGAGTTCGCGAAACGACATGGGCTTTGCCGTCTCAAAGGGCGG
Source organism: uncultured Jannaschia sp. (assembly GCA_947494145.1). GTDB lineage: Bacteria > Pseudomonadota > Alphaproteobacteria > Rhodobacterales > Rhodobacteraceae > Jannaschia. Next base: position 335,163 of record CANLTZ010000003.1, read on the forward strand.
GACGGGCGTGGCCGACAGCAAGATCGGGGCGAAGGCCAGCGACACGAGAACAGAGACGATTACAAAGAGCAGATAATCCGAAGGGTCACCCACCGCGAAGATGGCCTGGGCCGCCACGATGCCCGCCATCTGCGCGATCATATAGATCGAAAGCGCCCTGCCCCGCGTCTCGTTGGTGGTGGAATTGTTGAGCCAGCTTTCGCTGACGATGTAAACGCCGCAAAAGCAAAATCCGAGTAGGAAGCGCAAGCCGATCCAGACCACGGGTTCAGTGATGGCGGGGAATAGGATCAGCCCTGCACTGGCAAGTGAGCCCAGGAAGGCGAAGACACGCACATGGCCCACCCGGCGGATCATGCCCGGCACCAGCTGGCTGCCCAACAGGAAGCCCGCGAAATAGGCCGACATGACGACCGACATGGACCCGGTCGAAAAGCCTTCGATCTCGCCGCGCACACCCAGAAGTGTGCCCTGGATGCCGTTTCCGACCATCAGAAGCGTAATGCCCAAAAGCAGGGCCCAGCTGTTGCGGATAACGGCGATCATGGCGGGCCTCGGGGCGTCAGATGTCTATGCCGCGCCTACGCCTGCATCCCGTCCGCCGTCTAGACGAAATGCGACATAGCAAAGGTCTATTCGCGGCAGGATCGTTCGGGATTTATCTATCCCTCAAGACCCGGCCGGTCGCTTGGTCGGTTTCGCAAGGTATCCGCAGGATTCCGAAACACTTAGCCACGGGGCACCCTGGACGAGCCTAGCCCTGACCTGTCATGTTTTTTGTGGGAGTGACGTGACACTCTGGAGTTTGTGATGACGACGATGCCCCCTGGCCGGACATCAAGCCGCGCGCCAATAGTCGCCTGTTTCGACGATATGCGCCGCCGCCAGCCGCAGTCTTTTGAGACGCTCGTCGCCGGGCCAGATTGGAGCAACGCGCCCTATGCAAGCGCGCCCCGAAAAGTCGGGACGGCTGGGCTGACGATGGTTCAAGTCAAAAACAATCCTGCGGGCGATTACCCCGACCCACCGGTGGATGAATACGTTCTCACCCTGCTGGAAAGGGGCGCCGGACGTCTGGAATATGATCTGGGCGTTTGCCGCGATACGGCGGCACTGCGCAAAGGGGACCTTATCTTCGCGCCGGCCAAGCAGGCCCTGAACTACTCTGTCGAATATGATTTTGACATCTCGGTTGTTTCCTTGCCCGTAGGCATTCTGCGCGAAGCGATGGCCGGGATGGGCCGGGGCGGCGCCTCGCTCGAAACCGAAGCGCTGCATGTAAGGCCGATCAGGGATCCGCTGCTCACGACACTGACGAGCAATCTGATTGCCGAAGGCGCGGCAGGTTGCCCCTCCGGATCGCTTTACGCGGACAATCTGGGTTACCTGATTGCAGCAAATCTGATGCGCCTTGCCGGCAAGGCTGCGCCACCACGTAAGGAAAACGGAGCACTGCACGAAGAGGCGCTCGCGCGGGTGGTCACCATGATGGATGACCGGATCACCGAACAAATCCCCGTGCTGGACCTAGCCCAGGCGCTCGACATGAATGTCTATAGCTTCAGTCGTGCATTTCGCGCCGCCACTGGGATCAGCCCGCTGCAATTCCTGATCCAGCGGCGTATCGAGAGGGCGCAAGATTTGCTGGCCAATACCAACAAACCGCTTGGCGTGATCTCGGATGAATGTGGGTTCTCGAACCAGTCCCACATGACGTCCACATTCTCGCGAAATGTGGGTGTATCGCCGGGCAAATGGCGGACCGAACGCCGCGGGGCCCGCGCCCGCCTCAGCCCCGGGGCAGCAATAGCGACGCATCCCCATAGCTGAAAAACCGGTATCGCGCGGCCACGGCATGGGCATAGGCGGCCAGCATCCGGTCGCGGCCCATCATGGCGCTGACCAGCATCAGAAGCGTGCTTTGGGGCAGGTGGAAATTTGTGATCAGCCCATCCGCCGCTTGGAAAGTGAACCCTGGATAGATGAAGATGTCGGTCTCGCCCCGGAAGGGTTCGATCTGGCCGGACCGAGCCGCCGTTTCGATCAAGCGCAGCGCGGTGGTGCCCACGGGAATGACGCGACCACCCTGCGCCCGGGTCTGCGCGATGTCTTGGGCCGCGCGGGCCGTCACCTCGCCCCATTCGGCATGCATCTTATGGGTGGTCACATCCTCGACCTTCACCGGCAGGAAGGTCCCCGCCCCGACATGGAGCGTGACCTCGGTGAAGTCCACGCCACGGGCGCGCAACGCATCCAGCAATGGCGCGTCGAAATGCAAGCTGGCCGTGGGCGCGGCCACGGCCCCCGCATGGCGCGCCCAGATGGATTGGTAATCGTCGCGGTCCTGCCCGTCCGGGGCGCGCTTGGCGGCGATATAGGGGGGCAGTGGCATTTCACCGACCGCATCCAGGGCTGCGTCCAGTGCCGCGCCCTCAGCCTCGAACCGCAGCGTGACCTCGCTATCGGTCTTCGCAGCCAACTCGGCCTTGAGCCCTGTGGCGAACTCTACCCGGTCGCCTGCGCGCATCTTGCGCAAGGGTTTTCCCAAGGCCTGCCAGCTTCCATCCGGGTTGGGCTGGGTCAGGGTGAATTCCACCCGGGCCCGCCCACTGCCATCGCTGGTGGCGCGCACCCGTTCCCCCACCAGGCGGGCGGGAATGACCTTGGTGTCGTTCAGAACCAGCCGATCACCGGGCCTGAGCCAATGGGTCAGGTCGCGCACGCCCGCATCGGTTAGCGCGTCAGGCTGCACAACCAGCATCCGCGCCGCAGACCGGGGCTTGGCGGGCCGCGTGGCAATCAAATCGTCGGGCAGGTCGAAATCGAAATCGCTGAGCTTCATGGCCCGCCTCTATCGCGGTTTCCACCAGGCCTGCATCCCGATTTTGCGTCAGGACGGCGGCGCGCGGCGGAATATTTCGCGGAAGATGCCAGGCGTCAGGATCGACAAGGGGTTCACGGCCACTTGCGGGTCGTCGGCGGGGCCGCGCAACCGGTAGGTGAACCCGAATAGTCCCTCATCCTGGCGGGCAAACAAAGCCCCGAACAGACCGTTCACGAGATAGATTGGGGAAATAACCCCCTCCATATCCAAGCGCTTGGAACCCAGGTCATAAAGACCGTCGGCCGTGATCGACATGGACGGGCCCACGGCGCTGGCGCGGCGCACGGCGATATCATCGGGCCGCAGGGTGAAATCCGACTCGACGGTCCCAAAGGCCAAACCTTCGCCCGTCAATTGCTCCAAGATGCCCACGACCGACAAAGCTTGCAGCAGCGAGGCCAGCGCAGGGGCGTTGCGCACCCGCAGGTTCGCCATGCGGACGGCGCCGTCGTAGTGCCCCTCCCGCTCGGTGGGGCGCAGGGTGAAGCGGATCGTGCCGCCGCGCGCATCCTCGAACAGCCCGGCAGATCGCAGGACGGCGCCCGCATCTCCGCCCTGCACCTGCACAACAGTTCCGCCAGCCCCAGGGGCCAGCACCCCTTCGATGGGCGCGCCGCCATTGATCCGGCCATTGAAGCTGCCCGTCGCGCCCCGCAGATCGGCCCGCAGATCGGTCAAAGCGATGCCCTCGGTCACAGTCAGGGAATTCAGCGCCACGCTCAGCGGTGCGGGCGGCCCGCCGCCCCCGCCATCGTCGCTGCCTGCGCCAGATAGAAGCGCGCGCCGCAGGTCTGCCGTGCCCCCGCCGATGGAAATGGCGGCCTTTGCCCCCGGTCCCCGACCGCTCAGCGTGACGGGGCCGCGGAACCAGCCGGTATCCACCCGCTCGAACCGCGCCGCATTCAGGCTTCGGTCGGCGCGGAAGGATATCGCCCCCACCGCCTCCAACCCCCGCGCGTCCAGTGCGATGCGGGTAACCTCGGGCTGCGCACCCAGCCGTGCGGCGACGGAGAACGTCGCGGCGCTGTCGGTAGGCTTGCGCCAGCCAATGGCAGGCAGGGCCACCGAAAGGCCGCGCAGATCGCTGGTCAAGGCAAGCTGCGGGCTTTGGCCTTGGGGCAGCGTCACGTCGATTTCGGCGCGGGTCCGCCCCGATAGGCGCAGCGCATCCAATCGGATGCCAAAGCGCGCCAGGCCTGCGGGGTCGATCTGGGCCACGCCGGTGACGCGCCCGGGCTCTGGCAGAGGGCGCGGCGGCGGGGGCGTCGCGTTGGGGTCCATGGGTTGGTCCGACGGGGGCGGCAGGGCCTGCCGCCAGGTGCCTGAAAACGGCACGCCATCCAGCGTCCCCTCACCGCCGATTTCCACCCGCGCGCGGTCGGCACGCAAACGCAGTGTATTTGCGGCAATGGTGCGCCCGGGGATGATCTCGGTGCTTTGCGCGTTGCTGAGCGTCGCGTCCACGTCCCAGAAGATGTCCGCGGGCGCATTGCCTTTGCGGAACGGCAATTCCACCCGGATAAAGCCTTCGGCCTGCCCTGTGGCCAGGTTCGACGTCTTATTGAGACGCTCCAACAACCGGAATGGCCGGTTATTGAGCGCAGTGAGCACGTCACTGATTTCGCCTCGCACGATCAAGTCCACCTCACCCTGAAGCGGCCGCTCGCGGGCATCGGGGATGGTCAGGGTGGTGCCCGCGATATCGATACGCGGCGTGTCTTCGGTCAGCGTATCGCCCGGCCCTAGGGCCGGGACCGTGCCGGCATCGAAACGCAGCGTCAGCCGACCGCCATCCAACTGGCCCACGCCGTAAGCGCCTTCGCCCGGTGGCATGAAGCGCATGTAGCGCACATTGCCAGACTGGAAGGCGAAGCTGGCTTGCGTTTCCGGCGCCTCACCCGGGGCAAGGCGCACAAGCGCCACGGCATCGCGCACTTCACCGCTCAACAAGTTGGTCGTAAACCAGCGGCGCGCATTGGCGGCCACATGGGGGGGCCAAAGCGCGGCCACCTCCGAGACGCCCATTTGCGGCAAGGCCAGTCGCATCGTACCGCCCAGCCCCTCGGGCAGAATGTCCAGTTGGCCCGAAAGGCGTGCCATGCCCGATGGCCCGGACACGAAGGCCTGACCCACATGGAGCGCGAGGGGTTCCTGCGTCAGCCGCGCCTCGAAAAGACCCTGGTCGAAGGCCACGCGACGGTCGAACATGCCATCGGGGTTGATGATCGTGGGGCCCAGGAAAAGTTGCACCTGAATGGGCCCCGTCGCGCCGTCTTCCAACAGGACCTGCCCATCGGCCTGGACCGACAATTCATCGGACGAGGCCCTGATTTCCGTCAATTCCACGCGGCCCGACCCGGGCACCCATTCCACGGCCAGCCGCGCGCGGTCCACGGCCATGGCGGGCCGGTCGGTCATGCTGGCTTCGGCCACGCGCAGACGCCCGCGGACCGGGCCGGGCGTGCCGTCTTCCGACAGGGTCATCGTGGCCTCGGCGCTGATATCGCCCTTGGCCAGCGTCAGTGCCGGCACACCGGGCAAGGCCTGGGCCAGCCCCGGCAGCGAAAGGTCCGACACCCAGGCGCGCGCCTGTGCCCCCTGCCCTTGGACGCCCCGTTCAAGCGTCAACGCCACATAGGCCACATGGCCACCAACGCCGGTCACCGCCATGTCGAGGCCCAGCCGAACGCCGCTCATGTCGCGCCGCCAGGTCAGCGTGCCCTTTTCCACCTGCTGGGACAGACCGGTGACGGCGTCGTCGAAGCGCAATTGCACACCGTCGATGGTCACGTCGCGCAAATCGGCAATGACCGGCATGGCCAGCGCGGTGTCGAGCATGGCCAAGGCCTCGGGCCAGTCGCTTGGCAATTCGCCGTCGCCTTGGCCCAGCGCCAGGGAAAAACGCCCCTCCGCGTCGCGGCCCACTGCCAATTCCAGCCCCGACACCGTGACCCGGCGGGGCCGTATCTTACCTTGGACCAAAGCTGCGCCATCCAGCGACACGCGCGCGTCGGGCAGTGTCACCAGCGGGGCGTCCCCTGCCGACAGAACCGCGTCGGTCAGCCGCAAGCGCAGGGCCTGCGCATCCAGGTCGTAGGCCAGCGCCACGCCACCCAGATCCAGCCCATGGTCGCCCAGATCGCGGGCGATGCGCGTCTCGATCCGGTCCACCGTCCAAGCGGGCAGCGCGATGGCATCCTGTGTCAGCCGCCAGGCCGCAACCGCCAGCACCGCCAGCAGAATGAGCAGCACATAGCCGGACCCATGGGCGGCGCGGCGCGCGACCTTGCGGCGGGGTTTGGGCTGGTCGGTCATCTTACTTCACCTTGACCTGAAGGGGGCCGAGTTCCAAGTCCTCCCCCGAGCTCACACTGACCCGAGGACAACGCCATGACCGCATCCATCGAACCCGGCCAAGCCGCCCCCGCCTTCGACTTGCCCACCGGCGGCGATGGCCGCGTGTCGCTGGCGGAGCTGAAGGGCAAGCAAGTCGTACTCTACTTCTACCCCAAAGACGACACGCCCGGCTGCACCAAGGAAAGCATCGCCTTTACCGAAGCCCTGCCCGAATTTGAGAAGGCAGGCGCCGTGGTCATCGGCGTATCCAAGGACACCGTCGCCAAGCACGATAAGTTCGCCGCCAAACACTCGCTGGGTGTCGTCCTGGCCTCGGACGCCGAAGGCACGACCTGCGAAGATTACGGAACCTGGGTCGAAAAGAACATGTATGGCAAGAAATACATGGGGATAGAGCGCGCAACCTTCCTGATCGACGAAAGCGGCATGGTCAAACAGGTCTGGCGCAAGGTGAAGGTGCCCGGCCATGCCGAGGCCGTGTTGGACGCGGTCCGCGCGTGACGGACACCCTGGCGCAGATGGCGGCGGAGGTGCTGGCCACCGCCGATCCGCGCGCCAAGACCGACCTGTCGCGCACCCATGCCGCCGCTTGGTTCGCGGCGCGCGATGCAGGCGAAACCCTGCCCGTGGGCACCGCGCAGCCGCCAGACCGGCCTGCGCGGCCCGACAGGCCAGAGCTGCTTCACCCCCGCGATGTGCCGCGCCGCAAACCCGGCACGCCCGAAGGCCGCATCGCCTTGATGCACGCCGTGGCGCATATCGAATTGAATGCGGTGGACCTGCATTGGGACATCATCGCGCGGTTCAGCCATGTCCCCATGCCCATGGGCTTCTTCGATGATTGGGTCCGGGCGGCGGATGAGGAATCGAAGCATTGGGGGCTTATGTCTGATTGCCTGGAAGCGGCTGGCTCCCATTACGGGGCGCTTGCGGCCCATGCGGGCATGTGGCGCGCCGCCGAAGAAACCGCGGGCGACCTGATGGCGCGGCTTGCCGTGGTGCCCATGGTGCTGGAGGCCCGCGGCCTCGACGTGACCCCGGGCATGATCGAAATCTTCCGCAAGGCGGGCGAAACAGACGCCACTGCCGCGCTGGAAACCATCTATTCCGAAGAAGTGGGGCACGTGGCCTATGGCTCCAAGTGGTTCCATTTCCTGTGCGGCCGCCACGACCTTGACCCAAAGGAAACCTTCCATGATCTGGTGCGCCGCTACTTCCACGGGCCGCTGAAGCCGCCGTTTAATGACGAAAAACGCGCGGAAGCAGGGCTTCCACCGGACTTCTACTGGCCCCTCTCCGAAACAGTCTGACGGTCTTGCGAAGACTGTTGCCGGGATCACGGATCGATCACGCAGAAGTGGCGAAGATTCGCCGGATGACGTTACGAGAATCGCTTGGATTGGTAAGAATGGTTGCCCGATTGCCACCATTTCCCTAGACCTCCCCCACAGGCAGACCCCCGGGGACAGGGGGATTCGGGGAACGGGACCGGCGGAGAAACAAGCCGTTCGGATACCAAAATTGAGGGAGGCAGGATGTGAAGCAGCGCCTGTCCGACAGATTGAATGCGCGGTTGGAAAAGCACCTTCCGGAGCAGCGACTCTTCCTGAAATCAGACGATGGGACCCGCTTCGTGCGAATGCGGCCCCTGACCCAAGCCGGTATCCTGACGGGGTGCGCGCTGCTTCTGGGTTGGACGGTCGTCGTCACCTCGTTCTTCCTTCTGGGAAGCATCAATTCGGGCTCAAGCCGCGACTACGCGGCCCGTGCCACCTTTGCCTATGAGACCCGCCTCGCCGCTTTGGCCGCCGAGCGCGACAGCCGCGCAATCGAAGCCGAACAGGCCTTGAACCGCTTCTACACCGCGCTCGACGAAGTTTCGAAGATGCAGGAGGAACTGCTAACCTCAGAGCAGCGCGTGCGCGAGCTTGAGACCGGCGTCGAAGTCATCCAACGCACCTTGAGCCGCACCGTGGCCGAGCGCAACGCAGCGCGCGCCGAAGTAGAGGTCGCCCTTTCCCGGCTGGAAAACGCGCCCGAAGCCGCAGCCCGCGCCGAAAGGCTGGCCGCCGATGCCGCCGCGACGGCCGAAGCCCTGACCGAGGCGTTGGACGCGACCGCCTTGGAGCGCGACGAAGCCGTTGTCGTGGCCGAAGGCGCCGATGCGGTTATCGACCGGATGGAAGCCAATGCCGCGCTGGTGGCCGAACGCAATGAGCGTATTTTCCAGCGACTGGAAACGGCGGTGGAAACCTCGCTCGACCCGCTGCGCAAGGTCTTCGACCAAGCCGGTATCTCAACCGATGCCCTGCTGGACCAAGTGCGTCGCGGCTATTCCGGCCAGGGTGGGCCGCTGGAAGAAGTCGTGGTGTCGACCCGCGGCGGCACTTCCGTTCCTGACTTGGACACGGAGCGCGCCAACCGCTTGCTCGACAAGATGGAAGAGGTCGATCTTTATCGTCTAGCCGCCGAAAGCTTGCCACTGGGTCACCCCGTGCGCGGCACCCATCGCCGCACGTCCGGGTTCGGGCCACGCTGGGGCCGCATGCATTCCGGTCTGGATTTCGCAGCCTCGCGCGGCACGCCCATCGTTGCCGCCGCCGAGGGCGAGGTGACCTTTGCGGGTTGGCAATCGGGCTACGGGAAGCTTATCAAGATCCAACATCCGCTGGGTTTTGAGACGCGCTATGCGCATCTATCGTCGATCAAGGTGCGGGTTGGTCAAAGGGTCTCGCGCGGGGCGCATATCGGTGGTATGGGGACGACCGGACGTTCGACCGGCGTACATCTCCACTATGAGATTCGTCGCGGCGGGCAAGCTCTCAACCCAGTCACCTTCATCAATGCAGGTCAGGATGTTTTCTAAATCCAAGCTGAACCAGCCCGGCGGCGACGCCGACAAACCCGCCACTCCGACGGCCCCAGGCGGCGCCCCAGCCACCCCGCCATCCAAACCCGCGGGGCTTGAACTGGGGGCCGGATCGCAGGCCATGAAACCGAAAGTTGCACCCTCGACCCTGTCTTCGGACCTTATCATCAAGGGCGATATCAAAACGTCGGGTGACATCCAGATCGAAGGCGAAGTGGAAGGCAACATCCACGCCCATCTGCTGACCGTCGGCGAAGGCGCCACTGTGCGCGGCGAAGTCGTGGCCGATGACATCGTGGTCAATGGCCGCGTCGTGGGCCGCGTGCGCGGCCTGAAGGTACGCCTGACGTCGACCGCACGGGTCGAAGGCGACATCATCCACAAGACCATCGCCATCGAATCGGGTGCCCATTTCGAAGGTGCCGTGCAGCGCCAGGACGACCCGCTCGGGTCGGGCAGCAAGGCGATTTCGGCTGCGGCGAAGGCTGCTGACGGGGCGAAATCCTGACGCATCGCTAGCGCAGCACCATGACAGACGACCCACGAACCCCGCCCCCGGAATGGAGCGGGGTTCGTCGTCTTTCGGGCCTGGAAGGCCGCGTGCCGCCATCCAGACGAGGCGCTGTTGTGCTGACAACGGCAGGGTCGCTGGGCGATTTGTACCCCGTGCTCGCCGTCGCCCGCGCGTTGGAGGCCGCCGGGCTGGAGGCACGTCTGGGCCTGTCCCCCGACGATTGCGAGGTCGCGCGGCAATGGGGTCTGCTTGCGACCCCCGTGGGACCGTCAGAGGCGGAGGTCTGCGAACGTCTGAGCGTGACCCGGGACGATATCGCGGCGCAGGTGCTGCGCGATGCGGGACCGCTGATCAACCAAGTGCTGATCCCCCTTTTACCGTCAATGCTGGACGCGTTGGAGCCGTTGATGGACGGCGCGGCCTGCGTGGCAGGCACGGCCTTCGCCATGGCCGGGCCCTTGGCGGCCGAGCGGGCGCGCGTGCCTTGGGTACCGCTAGTCTTGCAGCCTATGCTCACCTTTTCGGCCCTGGACCCGCCGCTGGCGCGGGGTTTCGGCGCCATGGCGCGGCCACCGCGCAGCGGGGCGGCGCGGGCTTGGAACCGGGCCTATCTGGGCGTTGCGCGGGGGGTGTTGAAACAGCGCCATGCCAAGCGGCTATCGAAGTTGCGGGGGCAGTTGGGGCTTTCGCCTTTCGCGGGGACGCCGGTCATCGACCCAGGGGTCGAGGACGTGCCGCTGCGCCTGGGGCTTTGGTCGAAGGACTTTGCGCCGCGACCCGACGACGCGCCGCCGGAATTGGATGTGGTGGGCTTTCCGCCCCCGCCGGATGGGGAATTGTCGTTGGACACACAGCGCTGGTTGGATACTGGGCCGCCACCCCTGGTCGTGACGCTGGGCAGCGTGGCGCAGGGTTTGGGCGGGGCTGCATTCTGGGCGGAGGCCGTGGCGCTCGCCCGGCGCATGGGATTGCGGGCCGTGTTGTTGCATGGGACAGCACAAGTCCCTGATGGAAGGGACGTTCTCGCCCTACCCTACGCGCCCCATGCCACGCTGTTTCCTCAAGCTGCGGCGGTGATCCACCACGGCGGGATCGGCACGAGTGCAGAGGCGCTGCGGGCCGGGCGGCCGCAACTGGTCGTACCCGTGGGCGGGGATCAGCGGGACAACGCGGCGCGTCTGGCGCGGCTGGGTGTGGCGGAAGACTTGGGCATCAAGCAGTTCCGCGCCGACATTGCCGCCAAGCTGCTGGCGGGCCTGCTGGATCGGTTCGACTATGCAGAAGCGGGCAAGCTGGGGGAGCGGATCGCGGCGCAGAACGGGGCGAAGGAAGCGGCCTTGCGGCTTGCCACGCTGGTAGTGCGGCAAGAGGCGGGACGACGGTAGGGGCCGGGGGCCGGCGCTCTACTTTAAGATCGACGTGCAGAAAATTGATATTACAGGATTAATCATCAGCGCTGGCATCGGCACGGCTTTTGCCGGAAGCATCGGACGCCAGAACGCTGGCCATGACGCCATCGAGGTTGCCGTCAAGGATGCCCTGGGTATCCGAGGTCTCGAACCCCGTGCGCAGATCCTTAACCATTTGGTAAGGCTGCAAAACATAGGATCGGATTTGGTTGCCCCAACCCGCATCGCCCTTGGCTTCGTGGGCCGCGTTGATCTCGGCGTTGCGACGGTCCAACTCCAACTGGTATAGCCTTGATTTCAAGGCCTTCATCGCAATGTCACGGTTTTGGTGCTGGGATTTCTCGGATGACGTGACGACGATGCCGGTGGGCAAGTGTGTGATACGCACCGCTGAATCCGTCGTGTTCACGTGCTGGCCCCCAGCCCCCGATGACCGATAGGTGTCGATGCGGATATCGTTGGGCTGCACATCAATTTCGATATTGTCATCGACCACCGGGTAAACCCAGACCGAGCTGAACGAGGTGTGACGCCGCGCCGATGAATCATAGGGCGAAATCCTGACCAGGCGGTGAACGCCGGATTCGGACTTGAGCCAACCGTAGGCATTCGGCCCGCTGATCTTGTAGGCGGCGGATTTGATCCCGGCTTCTTCGCCCGGGGACATGCTTTGCAATTCCACGTCATAGCCGCGTTTTTCGGCCCAGCGGGTATACATGCGCGCCAGCATGTTGGCCCAGTCGCAGCTTTCCGTGCCGCCCGCGCCGGAATTGATCTCCAGGAAGGTGTCGTTGCCATCGGCTTCGCCGTCCAGCAAGGCCTCAAGCTCCTTCGCGGCGGCCACTTTGACAAGGGCAGCAATGGCGGCTTCCGCCTCGGCCACGACCTCGGCATCGTCTTCGGCCTCACCCAACTCGATCATCTCGACATTGTCGGAGGTGTCGCGTTCCAACGCCTCGATCCCTTCAATGCCATCAATGAGTTGCTGGCGGTCGCGCATGAGTTTCTGGGCACGGGCCGGGTCATCCCAAAGGGTGGGATCTTCGATCATCGCATCGAATTCTTCGCGCCGATGGGCTGCCGTTTCCCAATCGAGACGGCGCTTTAGAAGGGCGATGGACTTGCCGATGGCGTCGATGTGGTTTTGTGTTTCTGCGCGCAACGGGTCGTCTCCTGACGGACAAGTCTTTGACTGCAGGGGTTAGCCTTTGCCCCGCCGACGGGCAAGATACCCGATTTCGCGCCATTCGTTGGTATGCCGCATCGTGTTTCGAGATGCCCTAGATGCCGCATACCCAATCGACGGAGAAGCAAGGGGAAGGGCGCTTCAGTAGAGACCACCTGAACTGAGCGACCCAAAGGTCGCGCGCCCGGGCACGACCACTTGGCGCCCCGTGGACGTCTGCACCTGCTGGGGCGCGGCTGACGCCCCTTCATCGCTTTCGCCCCGACCAAAGAGCGGCAGATCACCCGCCATGGCAAAACCACCGTCGATCACGACACCACCAGAGCCAAAGAACGGCTCCGCCCCGTCGCGGAAATACTCCGCCACGACATATTCGCCAGAGGCGCCATCAGGCAGACGCGCGCCGGTATAGCGGTCGATATTGACGAAATAGCCACCCTCCGGCACCTCGAACGGCCCGCCGCCGTACTTCTCGATGGCCTCGGTCATGAACTCGTTGAAGACGGGGCCGCACATTCCCCCGCCCGACGCGCCACGGCCCAGACTGCGGGGCCGGTCATGGCCGATATAGCAGCCCGCCACGATGGTGGACGAAAAGCCCACGAACCAGACATCCTTGGCGTCGTTGGTGGTGCCGGTCTTGCCCGCGATGGGCACCGGCAGGTTCACGGTCCGGCTGGCCGTGCCACGATCAACCACGCCCGTCATCATGGAGGTAAGCTGATAGGCCGTGATCGCATCCATGACCCGTTCGCGGTTCGACGTGATGCGCGGCCCATAGCCTTCCGACAGCGAGGCGAATTGTTCACAATCGGTGCAGCGGCGCTGGTCGTGGCGATAGACGGTTCGGCCGTAGCGATCCTGGATGCGGTCCACCAGCGTGGGTTCCACCCGTTCGCCGCCATTTGCGAACATCGCGTAGGCGGCAACCATCTTGTAAAGCGTCGTTTCCTGGGACCCGAGGGAATTGGCCAGAAGCCGGTCCATCCGGTCATAGACGCCGAAGCGTTCGGCATAACCGCCCACGGTGGCCATGCCCACATCTTGCGCGAGGCGCACGGTCATCAGGTTGCGCGAGCGCTCAATGCCCGTGCGCAGCGGCGAAGGGCCATAGAAGCGGTTAGAGGCGTTGGTGGGCCGCCAGATTTCGCCGTTGCCCTGGTCGATTTCGACGGGCGCATCCACCACGATGGTGTTCGGCTGATACCCGGAGTCGAGCGCAGCGGCATAAACAAACGGCTTGAAGCTAGAGCCCGGCTGCCGCGTAGCCTGGGTGGCGCGGTTGAAGACCGAATGCTGGTAGCTGAAGCCGCCCTGCATGGCGAGGACACGACCCGTGTTCACATCCATGGCCATAAAGCCGCCCTGCACTTCCGGCACCTGGCGCAGCGACCAACGGATCAGGGAGCCATCTTCGTCATTCGTCATGCGCCGCACCAGGACGACATCGCCCTCTTCGAAATTGTCGAAGAAATTGCCGCGCATCCATTGGATGTCTTCGCGGGGCACGTCGAGCCGGCCTTCGACTTTGTCGACCCCCAAGGTCAGGGCCTGATCGGCGATGCCCAGCACGACAGCGGGGAACCAGGGATTTTCCATGACGATATCGCGGGGGACATCGGCCTCGGCAAGGGCCTCGCGCCAATCGGCTTCGGACGCCAGGGCCTCGACCGGGATGGTTTCGCCGGTGCCGCGCCAGATGCCCTGGCTGCGGTCATAGCTTTCCAGCGCACGGCGAAGCGCGCGGGCCGCGACCTGCTGCATTTCGGCATCGATGGTGGCGCGGACGGTGAAACCCTGGGTGAAGAATTCCTCTTCCCCGAAATCACGGCTGAGTTGGCGGCGGATTTCATCGGTGAAGTAGTCGCGCGGCGGCAGCGCGGCCTTGAAAGGCGGGTAATGGCCCGATTGCACCGTCAGCAGGGGGCTTTGCTGGGCCTCCTCCATCTCGGCGCGGGTGATGTAGCCGTTTTCCCACATCTCGCGCAGGACGAAGTTGCGCCGGTCGATGGCGTATTCCGCATTGCGAACCGGGTGCAGGTCCGAGGGGCGCTTGGGCAAAGTGGCAAGATAGGCAGCTTCTTCCAAGTCCAGATCGGCCAGAGGCTTGTTGAAATAGGTCTGGGCCGCAGCGGCGACGCCGTAGCTGTTCTGACCCAGGAAGATTTCGTTGAGGTAGAGTTCGAGGATGTCATCCTTGTCCAGCGTTTCCTCAATCCGGGAGGCTAGGATGATTTCCTTCACCTTCCGCTCAGCGGAGCGGTCCGACGACAGAAGGAAGTTCTTCATCACCTGTTGGGTGATCGTCGAGGCGCCGCGCAGCCCGCGCCCTTGGGCCGCCTCGACGGCGGCGGCAACCATGCCGCGGGGGTCATAACCGGCATGCAGGTAGAAGTTCTTGTCCTCTGCCGAGATGAAGGCGCGCTTGACGAGGTCGGGGATTTCATCGGCGGGGGCGAAAAGCCGCCGTTCGCGGGCAAATTCATCCATCAGGCGGCCTTCGCCGGAATAGATGCGGCTGATTGTGGGTGGTGTGTATTGCGCAAGCTGTTCGTGGTTGGGCAGGTCGCGCCCATACATGTAAAGGACACCGCCCACGGTCAGGGCCGCCGCGATGATGCCAAGCGTCAGCGCAGAGAAGAGCGCGCCCACAATGGACAGCACCGTCATCACGGCCCCAGAGATGGCCGCCCAGATGGCCCAGCCGCTTGCCTTGATTGCATTGCCTACCATGCTCGTCCCGTCCCGCCTGGTCGCGTTTTACCATACCATACAAGGTTTACGGCCATATAGGCACCCCCTGACGGGGCGTCAAAGGCGCCCAGCCGGTCACGCGCGGAATGGGCGGGGCAACATGTGTCGAGTTTTCGGAATTTGGCAGTTGGGACATGCCTTCGTCGGGGCTGTGCACCCAAGTCGGGGCGTACTTCGCTCTGCCGCCAAGTCACGCGCTACTGCCGCAAACGCTCCGCCTCGGCGGCGTCTTCAACAGCCCAGGCCGAAACGCCATTGGCGACGGCCTGGGCCATGCGGGCGCGCCATTCGGCAGAAAGGATATTGGTCAGGTCGGTGTCGTCGGACATGAACCCCAATTCCAACAGCACTGTGGGAATGTCGGGGGCCTTGAGGACGGTGAAATTGGCACCCAGCCGCGGCCGTTTGTGCAGCGTGATGCCCGCGCGCGCCATGGAATAGACCAGCGCATTGGCCAGCGCGTTGGAACGGGGCGCGGTTTCGAGCCGGGCAAGGTCGATGAGCACCTCGGCGATTTCATCGCCTTCCGGCGCCCGGTCCACGCCCAGAAGCAAGTCATCGCGCGCCTGACGCTGGGCGATTTCGGCGGTCAGGTCGTCGGTGGCCTCATCGGAGAGCGTGTAGACTGTGGCACCCTGGGCCCCGCCCCCCGCCACCGCATCGGCATGGAGCGAGATCATCAAATCTGCCCCCGCCGCGCGCGCAATTGACGGGCGACCGCGCAGGCCGACGAATTGATCGGCATCCCGCGTCAGCACAACGGAATGACCATCGGCACGTAAGATGTCGGACAATTCGCGGGCGAAGCGCAGCATTAACGCGGCTTCGGTGGTGCTGCCACGTTCAGCGCCTGGGTCGATGCCGCCATGGCCGGGGTCAAGCGCCACGACCAGGGGCCGGTCCCCCGATTGCCGGGGGCGCGGCACCGTGGGAACCACATCGGGCATGGCGGACCAATCGGCGGGGGGCGGCAGGTCGGGGGGTGTGCCCTTCTCGATCTCGATATGGATGGTGGCGGTGTCGCCGGTTTCCATCCAAGCACGCTGAATGCGGGCCTCGGTTTCGAGCGGCAGGACAAGCCGCGTCCACCCCGCGCGCAGCCGCCCGGTGCGGGGCGTGCCGATATCGGACAGCGCGTTGGGGTCGAGGCCGGTCCAATCTACCTCAGCCGTGTCAACGACCAGGCGCCAAGGGTCGGGCGCAATGAAGACGCGCCAGGGAACGGGCTGACTGAGGGTAAGAGTGATCTCATCGCTCCACCGGCCGCCATCGGCCTCAGCAGCCGTCAAGGTGGCGCGCGTGTCTTGCGCGATGGCGGCGCTGGCAAGCCAGATCAGAAGGGCGGCGAGCCGGATCATCGCGCCGCCATGTAACGGTGCAGGCGGGCCAGCCCTTCTTCGATATCCGCCGTGGCGCGCGCATAGCTAAAGCGAAGCGTGCGTGCGCCCCGGGCCGCGTCGAAATCCAGGCCTGGGGTCACGGCGACACCCGCTTTGTCGAGGATATCGGCGGCCAGCGCCCGGCTGTCATCGGTCAGGTCCGAGACATCGGCATAGACATAGAAAGCCCCATCGGGCGGCGCGATCTGCGCGAAACCCGCCTGGGGCAGCCCGTCGAGCATGAGCGCACGGTTCTTGGCATAGACGGCCAGATTGGCGTCCAATTCTTCGGTGGCATCCAGCGCGTGAAGCGCGGCCACCTGGCTGGCATGGGGCGCACAGATGAACATGTTCTGGGCCAGCCGTTCGATGGTGCGGATATGGGTCTCGGGCACGACCATCCAGCCGATGCGCCAGCCGGTCATGCTGAAATACTTGCTGAAGGAATTGATGACGTAAACGTCATCGGACACCTCCAACGCGCTGACGGCACGGGGGCCATATTGGATGCCGTGATAAATCTCGTCGGAGATGAAGGCAGTGTTCCGGGCGGCGCAGGTCTCGATCAGCGCGGCCAGCGACGCGCGGTCCAGCATGGTGCCGGTGGGGTTGGCCGGCGATGCCACGATGAGCCCCGCCAGATCTGCGGGCAGATCGCCCGAAACGGGTTGGAAGCGGTCCGCGGCCCGAGTTTCCAGCCCAACTGGCGTCAGGCTGAGCGCGCGCAGGATCTGCCGGTAAGACGGATAGCAGGGCAGCCCCAGCCCCACGCGGTCACCTGCGTCAAAAAGCGCGGTAAAGGCCAGCAGGAAACCGGCCGATGCCCCAGCCGTCACCACCACCCGGGCCGGATCCAGGTCGAGCCCGTACCAATCGGCGTAAAGCCGCGCGATGCGGGCGCGCAGTTCGGGCAGGCCCAGGGCGACGGTATAGCCCAACGCCCCGTCTTCCATGGCGCGGGCCAGGCCTGCGCGGGCGTTGGCCGGGGCGGGCGTGCCGGGCTGGCCCACCTCCATATGCACGATTGAACGGCCCGCGGCTTCGGCGGCGCGCGCGGCCTCCATCACATCCATGACGATGAAAGGGTCCACTTGCGAGCGGCGCGAGAGCCGAGTTGCACCTGACATGATCGTCTCCATACTGCGCGTGACCAGATGCCCCGCGCGCCATGCCGGGGTCAACGCCCCCTGGGACGCGCCCTGCCCTGACCGGAGGACTGATATGTTCCGCCTGATCGCCGCCCTGGCCCTGTCGATGCTGATGGCCCTGCCCGCCAGCGCCCGCGGCCTGATCCGCGATGCGGAGATGGAATATGCACTGCGGCAAGTGGCCCAGCCCATCCTCCAGGCAGCGGGCCTGCCGGGATCGGTACGGATATTGGTCATCAACGACGATTCGATGAACGCCTTCGTGGGCGATGCCCGGGCGATCTTCATCCATTCGGGGCTGCTTCTGCGGCTGGACACCGCCGACCAGTTGCAGGCCGTCATCGCCCATGAGGCCGCCCATATCGCCAATGGGCACCTGACGCGGCGCCCAGCGGCGGCGCGCTCGGCACAAACGGCGGCACGGCTGGGCCTTATCCTGAGTGCAGCCGCCGCGGTAGCAGGCGGCGGTGAAGCGGCGGGCGGGTTGCTCGCCGGCACCAGTTCGGTGGCCCGCCGCAGCTTCTTTGCCCATACGCGCGCCGAAGAAAGCAGCGCCGATCAATCGTCGCTCGCCTATCTGGCCGAAGCGGGCACCGACCCAAAGGCCGCGCGCGAGGTGCTGGAGCTGTTTCGCGGGCAGGAATTGCTGAGCGTTGGGCGCCAGGACCCTTACGCGCAAACCCATCCGCTGACGCGCGACCGGATCCGCGCGGTCGAGGCCTATGCCGCCGCGGTCACCCCCCGCAGCGCGGACCGGGCTGCGGTCGATTACTGGTATGGCCGCGCAGTCGGCAAGTTGTCGGCCTTCCTGCGGGCGCCCGCCTGGACGCTGCGTCGGGTCGACGGGAAGAACGACGAGATTTCGGTGATGCGCAGCGCCATTGCCTATCACCGCCGCCCCGATCTGGACCGCGCCTTGCACGCCATCGACAGCTTGCTGGCCGGGCGACCGGGGGATGCTTTCTACCATGAGCTGAAGGGTCAGTTCCTGCTGGAGGCGGGCCAAGCCCAGGCCGCGGTGGCCAGCTATTCCCGCGCCGCCGATCTGGCGCCAAGGCAAGCGCTGATCCAGGCCGGATTGGGCCGGGCGCTGGTGGCCGCCGGGCGCGACGCAGAAGCCCGCGCCGTGTTGGAGCGCGCCCGCGGCCGCGACCCCTTCTCCCCGCGCCTGCTGCGCGATCTGGCCACCGTCCATGCGCGGCTGGGCCAGCCGGGCCTCGCCTCGGTCGCCACGGCAGAGCGGTATGCGGTGCTGGGGCGTTTGCGCGACGCGGGCATCCACGCGGAACGGGCGGTCGGGCTGTTGCCGCGCGGGTCATCGGGATGGCTCCGGGCGCAAGATATCTTGAGCGCGCAACCAAGGTGAGCGGTGGTGCGCGCGGCCGGACGGTGGGGTTCGGCGGGATATCGCGGACGTTTCTGTCGGGCTCGGTGATAGCCGGACCGAGGACATAGTTCGGAAGCATGACAGGGTCCATCTCCAAACACTACGCGACGCCGGATCGGCTCGCGGCGCGCCAAAATTTACACCGGCGCTATTCCCGATTGGACTGGTACGGCTGGGTTGCGAAGCGTCTGGCATTGCAACCGGATGCGCGGGTGTTGGAGATCGGTTGCGGGACAGGGGCGTTCTGGCAGGCGGTGCTGCCCAGACTGCCAGTAGGGCTGGAGCTTATTTTGACCGATGCCTCACCCGGCATGGTCCGCGAAGCCCGCACTGTGCTGGACGGCAGTGAGGCGAGGGCACGGGTGTCCTGTCTGGTGGCTGACGCGGCGGCCCTGCCCTTTCCCGACGGCGCGTTCGACACCGCCTTGGCGATGCATATGCTTTATCATCTGGAAGCGCCCATGGATGGGGTGCGGGCGCTACGCCGCGTATTGCGGGCCGGTGGCCATTGCTGCGTGGCCACCAACGGAGAGGGCAACATGGTCGAGCTTCGCGCCCTGGCCGCGCGTATCTTCGGCCCATCGGTCGGGGGACGGGGCGACCAGACAGGAACGCTGGAAGCGGTGGAGCCTTTGATGCACGAGGCTTTCGCGAACGTGGCGTGTCACCGGCTGAGCGATGTGATGACGGTAACCGACCAAGGGGACTTGGTCGCCTATTTGATGTCAATGCCGCAAGCCGAGCAGGCAGGGCCCGACGTGGAGGCGCACGTAAGGCGCCATGTCGCTGCAGCCATGCAAGATGGGGGCGGCACGTTTCGGATCACCAAGCGTCTTGGGGTCGTGGAAGGCTGGGTGCCCGGGTGATTGGGACGCAGCGATGGCGCCCCTTTGCTGGCCGTAGCGACGTGAGTATTTTTGCCAGGATGAACGAGGCCCGCAGTATCAACCTGGGTGTCAAATGAGTCTCGGCTTTGATCTTTCCTTGGCATGCAGTGTAGCGGATCGGTTCGGTGGAAAGTGAATGACGGCCCCGTCCGCCGAGAGCGATTCTGGAAAACCGCTCTGACCAGCAGGCACCATAAGAATGGCCATTGGGCGCCTACTGATCCCGTCTGCTACACTGTAAACGAATAAGCCATACTGCCGACGGGCGGACGCAGTTTTCGTTGCCTGGATTCGCCCTCAGTTACCGAAAGACCACCAGCCGCGCTTCTTGGGCTTTGAAGGGGCGGCGTCTGCTTCGGCCACGGCGGGTTCGGCCACGGCGGGTTCGGGGGAGGCTTCGGCAGGTTCCGGCTCCGGGGTTGGCGCAGGCTCCGCCTGGGCCGCGTCTGCCGCCGTGGCGGCTTCGACGACCGCCGGGGACGGCTCCGGCGCGGGGGCCTTGGCGCGGGCGCGGGTGCGGCGTTTGGGCTTTTCCTCCGCCGCGGGTTCGGCTGCCGCGTCCGGTGCATCCACGGCCGACTTGGTTTCGATCACCGGCGCGCTTTCTTCCGCCGGGGCGGCTTTCTCAACCGGGGGCTCGGCTGCGGTATCTGCTGGCGCATCCTCCGCCAGGGCCTCGGCCTTCTTGCGCGACCGGCTGCGAGAGCGCGAACGCGACTTCGGCTTTTCCTCCGCCGGGGTCGCGTCCACAGGCGCTTCGGCCTCCGCCGGGGCGGCCTCAGGCTCCGCGGCTTCCGCCTCGGGGCTATCCGCCCCCTGCCCGTCCGCGCCCTCGCCTTCGGGCGCATCGGCCTGGGGCGCATCCCCATTGGCGCCCTTCTTGCGGCGCGACCGGCGCCGGCGCTTCTTCTTGGGCGCTTCGTCTTCACTCTCCGCCCGGTCTTCGGGCGTGGCCTCGACCAATTCGGCCTCTTCCACCACCTCGGGCGCATCCTCTTCGTCGGACATCCAGGTCGTGTCGGTGCCCACCACGTTGGAGACCGGCGCAGGCACGATGCGCGTGGCCGTCTTCGACTTCTCCAGCGGCGGGAATTCGTCGCCCACCAGCGCTGGGTCGGCCTCGATCCGCACCGCCATGGAGAAGCGCTGTTCAATGCTGGCCAGATGTTCGCGCTTTTCGTTGATAAGGTAGTTGGCCACCTTCACCGGCAGGCGCGCCGTCACTTCGCGCGACCGACGGCGGCCGCCTTCTTCCTCCAACGCGCGCAGCACTTGCAACGCGATGGAATCGTCCGACCGGATCAGGCCGGTGCCGTGGCAATGGGCGCAAGGCTGGGTCGTGGCCTCTAGCATGCCGGGCCGCAGGCGCTGGCGTGACATCTCTAGCAGGCCAAAGCCCGAAATGCGGCCCACCTGGATGCGCGCGCGGTCGTGCTTGAGTGCGTCTTTGAGACGCTTTTCCACGGCCAGGTTGTTCTTGCGTTCATCCATGTCGATGAAATCGATCACGATCAGCCCGGCCAGATCGCGCAGCTTGGCCTGGCGGGCCACTTCTTCCGCGGCTTCCAGGTTGGTCTTGAGGGCGGTTTCCTCGATGGAGCCTTCCTTGGTGGCCTTGCCTGAGTTCACATCCACCGCCACCAGCGCCTCGGTGATGCCGATGACGATATAGCCGCCGGATTTCAGCTGCACCGTGGGGTTGAACATGGAGTTGAGATACGTCTCGACCCCCTGTTTGGCGAAAAGTGGCTGCGCGGCTTCATGCAGTTTCACGTTCTTGGCGTGGGACGGCATGATCAGCTTCATGTAATCCTTGGCCTGGCGGTAGCCAGCTTCGCCATCGACAATGACTTCGTCGATATCGCGGCTGTAATAGTCGCGGATCGACCGGTGGATGAGGTTGCCTTCCTCATAGATCGGCGCGGGCGCGATGGACTTCAGCGTCAACTCGCGGACCTGCTCCCATTGGCGTTGCAGGTATTCGTAATCGCGCTTGATTTCGGTCTTGGTGCGCTTGGCGCCCGCTGTGCGCACGATCAGCCCGGCCCCCTGGGGCACGTCGATTTCCTGGGCGATTTCCTTGAGCTTCTTGCGATCGGCGGCGTTGGTGATCTTGCGGCTGATGCCACCGCCGCGCGCCGTATTGGGCATAAGTACACAATAGCGGCCCGCGAGACTCAGATAGGTGGTCAACGCCGCGCCCTTGTTGCCGCGTTCTTCCTTGACGACCTGGACCAACATGATCTGCCGGACCTTCACCACTTCCTGGATCTTGAACTTGCGCGGGCGCGGCTTGCGCACCGGGCGGATGTCTTCGACTTCATCGTCATCGGCGACGGTCTCGACAGTGTCGTCCTTTTCGCTGGCCGAAGCTTTCTTGCGGCTGCGCGAGCGGGAGCGTCGGGCGGGCTTTTCCGTCGTCTCGGGCGTCTCTGCCGGGGCGTCGGCCTCGGCGGTTTCCGCGGTTTCGACCGGCCCGGGCCCATCGAGGGGGTCGACGGCATTGTCGTCTTCGCCGGGGTCGAGATCGACGGTTTCCATGCCCATGGGTTCCGCACGCTCCTTCGGGGCGTCGGCGGGCTCGGACGCCTCGGCCTCGGGCGCGGGGTCCGCTGCGCGGAGCTCCGACGTGTCCGTGGCGTCGTCCGCGTCGCCGTCGGTCACAGTGCTGTCTTCAAGGCCCGCGCCCTCGGCGATGGTCGTGACGGGGCCATCGTCTTCGCTGCTATCCGCCGCGCCTTCGGCGCCGGTCTCAGACGCGCCTTCGGCGGGTGCTTTCGGGGCGCTTTCAGCGCCGGCATCGGCCGCGTCGGGTTGAGCTTCGGCAGCCTCCGACAGCTCCGCCCCGGTGCCCGTGATGACGCCACCATCTTCGACATTGGGGGTCGCGTCGGTCACGCCGACCTCGGCGGCGGCATCCGGGGTCGCCTCTGCGGCCTCGGCCTCAACCTCGGCAGTTGCATCCTCAGCGGCGGTCTCCGTCTTCTTCTTGGAGCGGGACCGGGACCGCGAGCGGGAGCGCGACTTCTTCGGCGCCTCTTCCTCGGCAGGGGTCTCATCAGACGGCGCATCGACCGCGGCTTCCGCCTTGGCATCCGATTCCTCGTCCGCCTTGGCCTGGGCTTCGGCATAGGCGCGTTCTTCGGCCAGAATCGCTTCGCGATCGGCCTTGGGGATCTGATAGTAATCGGGGTGGATTTCCGAGAAGGCCAGGAAGCCGTGGCGGTTGCCGCCGTAATCCACGAAGGCAGCCTGAAGGGACGGCTCGACCCGTGTCACCTTCGCCAGATAGATGTTGCCTGCAAGCTGTCGCTTGTTCAGGCTTTCGAAATCAAATTCCTCGACCTTGTTCCCGTCTGCCACCACGACCCGGGTCTCTTCCGGGTGGGTGGCGTCGATCAGCATTTTCTTCGCCATGTGTCTTTCCGCGACGCCTTCGCAGCCCCCCTGGGGGCGCGGCGTAAAGCTGTCGTCTTGATGGGGCGTGCGCAGGCGACAGCGTGGCGGGGCGGTCTGTCCGCATCCCGTCCGATCTGGCCATGTCCTGCATCATCGCGGCTCTCACTCTGACCCCGTGCGCAGGCGCGCGACCGGGCCAATTCATGCCCGACCTCACGTGATCGGGCGTCTCTTCGGGCGGCCCTTGGCGCGCCCGCAAACTTCCCCCGATGCGCGGGTCACTTTGGACGCCGATGATGCACGGAGAAGAATCTCACCGGTCCCGACCGCCGACCTTCCGGCGGCACGACCGTGTTTCCTATGTGTGACAAAAGACCTGCTTTGGCAATGGGAGTTGCAGGGGGTCGAACAAATTGGGCGTCGGAACAGGCACGCGCTGTCAGTAAAGGTAGCGGCAGGGTATGTCGTGATCGTCCACATCTTTGGGACAAAACCAACCATCGACGATGCTGTGATAAAAGGCCGGGCTCGGTGCTGGCATCGCGTCTACCGATAGGGGGAAAAACATCGCTGGGACATCGACATAAGCCGAGATAAGTCGCGCCCTTTCGGAATAGCTCCCGTCGGGCGCGCGGGCAAATACGAATAGGCCGTCGCTGGGGTCAGCCGAAGACGGCAATCCGGCAATTTCCCACTGCGTGCCGCGATGGGTCGATAAACCGTGCCGAAGGAACACCAAGTCGAAACTGTCCGGCGGAACCGCACCGTCTGGATCGCCCCGCACATAGACAAACGTCTCGCGGACTTCGATCATTGCTGTCGCCTCTCCTTGGGCAAGCGCAATCCAGTCCGGGTCCGCCAGATCACGGCGGCCCATGGCACTCACCCAAAGGCCGGCCGCGTTTCCGTGAACGAGCAACGCTTCGCAAAGATCATCGCAGCCCCCCACATACGTAAGGCTATCGCTAACATAGAGGACAGTCCGGCCGGTGACGTCAATTTCATCTGGCCAATGGGCCATTTCCATCAGGGCCGACGTCGCGCGCGCTGCCTGATACTGACCCCAATAATGCGGGGCAAAAAGCCAAAGCAGCAGCGCGACCAAGACCGCGGCCCCGGTACCGGTGGATTTGCCACGCCCGAAGATCAAGCGTAGACCAGCGAGAAAAATGATCAGTAGAACAAGGGCATAGACGGCGATGCCAAACAGTATCCAGCCGATACCCTCCAGACTGATGAAATAGGCGTCAGAGATAATTGGACCTGCTCAACCCGTATTTCGCCATCTTCTCGTTCAGCGTCCGGCGGGGCAGCGACAGCTCCTCCATCACGCTGGCGATGGAGCCGCGGTGGCGGCGCATGGTGTTGTCGATCAGCATCCGCTCGAAGGCTTCCACATATTCCTTCAGCGGCTTGCCTTCGGTGGTAACCTGTACCGTTTCGCCCTGTTCCTGTGTATCCGACATCAGCAGCGATGAAATCGAGCCCGTGCCCCGCCGTTGCTGCAACACGGCGCGTTCGGCCAGGTTGATCAATTGGCGCACATTGCCCGGCCAGGGCGCTTGCAGAAGCTGGGCGGCCTCCTGGGCGGACAATTGCGGCGGTGTGGCGCCGTATTCTTCGCCGAAGCTTTCGGCGAAATGGGTGAACAGCGTCAGCACATCCTCGCCGCGATTGCGCAAGGGCGGCAGGACCAGCTTCATGGCGGCCAGGCGGAAGAACAGATCGGGCCGGAGCGAGTCTTCCAATGTCTTTTCGGGGTCAGAGCCGTTGTGAATGGCCACAATCCGCGTCTCGGCTGGGGTGCCCTGGTCGTTGATGAAGGTCAAAAGCTTCGCCTGCAACGCCAGCGGCAACGCCTCGATATCTTCCAAGACAAGCGTGCCGCCCCGGGCTTCCTCGATCAGCGGCAAGCCGCCTTCGGTGACGGGGCCAAACAGTTTGGCGCCCAGTTCTTCCTCACCCAAAGCCGCACAGGAGGTCAGCGAAAACGTCTTGCCCTGACGCGGCCCCACCGCGTGCAGCGCATGGGCCACGAGCGTTTTACCCGTCCCGGTCTCGCCATCGATCAGAACATGAGTGTCGGCTTGGCCCAAGTCCAGGATGTCTTCGCGCAGACGCTCCATCGCAGGCGAAGTCCCGATCAGCTTGCGCATCAGCACGGTGCCGTCGCTCAATTCCCGGCGCAGGGCCCGGTTGTCCAGCGTCAGCTTGCGCGCCTGGGCCGCGCGGCGCGCCAGATCGGTCAGCCGGTCGGGATTGAACGGCTTTTCCATGAAATCGTAGGCGCCAAGCTGCATCGCCTCAACCGCCATGGGTACGTCGCCATGGCCGGTGATCATGATGACGGGCAAAGAGCTGTCGGCACTCATCAACCGTTTCAGGAAGGCCATGCCATCCATGCCTGGCATGCGAATATCGCTGATGACGACGCCAGGATAATCCGGCGTGATCTTCTTTAGCGCATCTTCAGCACTACCATAGGTTTCGGTTGAAAACCCCGAAAGCGCCAGCCACTGGCTGATCGATTGCCGCATATCCTGTTCGTCATCGACGATGGCAATCTTGGTTTGATCGGCCATGCGGTTTCCCCCTACTCGGCTGCATCCAACGCCATATCCAACTTCGGCAAGCGGACTTCAAACACCGCGCCGCCCGCTTCCGCGTTTCGCGCGGTCAGCCGCCCACCGAGGTCACCCACGATGCCCGAAGAGATGGCGAGGCCCAGCCCCACGCCCTCGCCCGGCTTCTTGGTGGTGTAGAACGGCTCGAACAATTGGTCGGGCGCCTCGATCCCGTGGCCGGTGTCGCGCACGGACAGCACGGCTTCCTCACCCTGGGTCACCAGAATGTCGAGGTCGCGCTTTTCCACGCCCTTCATGGCGTCCAGCGCATTGCGCACCAGATTGATAATGACCTGTTCCAACCGCAGTCGGTCGGCATTCACGGTGACCGCCTCATCGGGCACGAGGTAAGACAGCTGCACGCCGCTTTGGCGCAGTTGCGGCTCCATCAGTGTCAGCGCGGAATGGAGCGCTTCCCGCAGATCCACGGGCTCGAACGCCTCCCCGCCCTTGCGGGCATAGGATTTCAGTTGCCGCGTGATGGCGCCCATGCGTTCGATCAGATCGTCGATCCGCTGGAAAGACGACAGCGCCTCATCGGTGCGGCGCCGTTGCAACAGCAGTTTCGCACCCGCCAGATAGGTTTTCATGGCGGCCAGCGGCTGGTTGAGCTCGTGGGACACCGCAGCCGACATCTCCCCCAGGGCGGCCAGCTTGGAGGATTGTGCAAGGCTCTGCTCGGTCTCTTTCAGCTCTTCCTGCACGCGCTTGCGTTCGGCGATTTCGCGGCTGAGTCGGTCGTTGAGACGCCGCAGCAGGACAGATTCGCGTTGGAACAGCAGCGATTTCACGGTTGAGCGGCGGTTGAGCAGGTAAAAGCCCAAGGCCAACAGCAAGGCGAAGCCCGTGATGATCAGGGCCAGCACCCCGTTCACCCGTTCGCGCACCGATTCGTAGCTGGTGAAACTGACGAGGCGCCAGCCGCGAAACGGCACCCGCGCCTCCATCTGCATCAACGCATCGGATCGGATTTCCCCGTCCTCGATATCGGGTGCAAAGGCGCCAGTGGTGGCCAGCGCCCGTTGCAAGGCCGACGGGACAGATGTGGCTTGCAGCGCCACGTCTAGCGTCTGGCCCCGCCAACGCGGTTCGGTCGACAAGATGACCGTGCCCGCGGCATCGGTCACCGCCACGGCGGCGGTGGTGCCCCGCCAACGACTTTCGAACTGCGCCAGGTCCACCTGCACCTGCAACACACCCAGTTGGCGCGGCCCGTCTTGGACGACACGGCTGAAGCTGGCCTCATAGGCGCCCCGCTCATCGGGGGCGATGGTGAAGACGGTGTCGGTGGTATCCGCGGCTTCGGTGAAGAACGGCGCGTCGGCATAGACGATGCCCAGTTGCTCGCGGTCGGTGGCGGCCACGGTGCGGCCATCCATGTCCAAAAGCCGGATAGAGGCGGAACCGATTTCATCCACATAGGAAATAAGCCGCTGGGAACTGGTGGAAAAATCGCGCGCATTGAGCGCCGAAATCAGCGTCGGGTCACGCGCCAGCAGCAGCGGCACGACCGAGTTGCGCTGCAATTCCGACAGGATCGCCCCTGCATATAGGGATTGCCGCAACTCGGCGCGTTGCCGCGTGGTTTCCACCAAACGCTCTGTCAGCAGGGAATTGGCAATCCAGACCGCAGCGCCCGCGATGATGATGCCCAGCACGATCAGCGCCCGCACGAGCCACGGAAGGCGAGGCATGACCTGCTGCTCGGGCATGGTCATGGGCGGAAGCGTCTTGTGGGGCTCCTCGACCCGGGGCTTGGCACGCCAGAACATGGTTCTCAATACGCGGGCGGCGGCGTTTGCTCAAGCGAGGCTTGCGTCAGTCGGCGGTGACGTGCCGTGGCTCAGGCAGACACGAGCGCGCGCGCGACACCGGTGAAAAGCGCCGTGCCATCGGTATTGCCATGGGCAGCCTCGGCCGCGCGTTCGGGGTGGGGCATCATCCCCAAGACCCGCCTGTTGGGCGACAAAATGCCCGCGATGTCGTCCATCGCGCCGTTGGGCGTATTCACATAGCGAAACGCCACGAGGTTATCGCCCCTGAGCCGCGCCAACGCCTCATCGTCGGCGACGTAATTGCCGTCATGATGGGCGATGGGAATGCGGATGGTCTGGTGCAAATCATAGCCGCCGGTGAAGACGCTCTGCGTCTCCTCAACCCGTAACGCGATGGTCCGGCAGATATATTTGAGCCCCGCATTGCGGATCAACGCGCCGGGAAGCAGGCCGCATTCCGTCAGGATCTGAAAGCCGTTGCAGGGCGCAAAGACATAGCCGCCCCGATCTGCATGGGACTTGAGCGCGCCAGCGATGGGCGACCGCGCCGCAATGGCGCCGCAGCGCAGATAATCGCCATAGCTGAAGCCGCCGGGCACACCGACCACGTCAACGCCATCCGGCAGCCCTGTTTCCTTGTGCCAGACCATCTGGACATCAAAGCCCGCATTGCGGAACGCGACAGCAAGATCGCGGTCGCAATTGGAACCGGGGAAGACAAGGATGGCGGCTTTCATGGCGGCTTTCCGAGTTGGTATCGCGTCTGCCGCGGCTCTGGCACATTTAGCCGCTTGGCGCCAGCAATCGCGCCCGGCCCGGCCCCAGCGCCAGCTGCCCTGTCAGATTTTGAGTATTTATGGACCAGTGATGATCCCCTCCATCACTGGTCCATAAATACTCAATTCTTCGCCAGAACAATCCATTACAGATCGACCTTCATGTGAAATCGACCGTCACGCGGTAAAATCCGTCACCACCGCCACACCGGGCGGGGTGGGCCCGTTGAAGGCGGCAAGCTCAGCCGAGACATCGGATAAGGCCACGTCCCGGGCGATCAGCGGCGACATATCCACCGCGCCCGACGTGATCAGGCCCAGAAGCGAAGGGTAGCGCCAGGCGGGCATGCCGCGGGTGCCGTAAAGCGCCAGGTTGCCTTGGTACACGGCGGACATGTCCACCTCCATCTGCGCTGTATGGCCCACGGGCAGGCCCACTTGGACATGGCGCCCCAGGGGGCGCAGGCATTGCAGCGAGGCGTTGACCGTAGCGGGGATACCCAGCGCCTCGACGCTGACATGGGCGCCGCCGCCCGTGATCTCTCTGATTTCCCCCGCCGTGTCGTCGCCCGCCATCACGGCCGCCTCGATCCCAAGGCCGAGCGCGTGGTCCAACTTTTCGCGCACGATATCGACCACCACGACATGGGCCCCCATGGCGCGGCCCAAAATCGCCGCAGACAGCCCGATGCCCCCCGTCCCATGGACAGCCAGCCACTCGCCGGGCTGTAACGCCGCCCGCCCCGTCAGCGCGTGCCAGGCCGTGGTCACCCGGCAGCCGAGCCCCGCGGCCACGGTTGGCTCGATCGCGTCGGGCAGGCGCGCCAGGTTATGGTCGCGGGGGACGGCCACGTATTCCGCAAAGGCACCTGGTTCGACGAAGCCCGGCAGGCGCTGGTCGAGGCACGTATTGGACGCGCCCGACCGGCATTGCGGGCAGGTCCCGCAAGACAGGATGAATGGCGCCACCAGCTTGTCGCCCACCACGTATTGCGCCTCCGGCCCGGCTGAGACCACTTCGCCGCAATATTCATGGCCGCCGATCTGGCCGGGTTTGACGCGCGGATGTTCCCCCACCCAGCCATGCCAGTCGGACCGGCACACGCCGCAGGCCATGACCTTGAGGACCACGCCATCGGGAGGCGTTTCGGGGTCGGGCACGTCCTCGATGGACAGCGGTGCATTGTAGCTTCGCAGAACAGCGGCGCGCATGGTGATCCTCCCTCCCCCGGGTTGCGTCGGGGTTTGGCGGATCGTTCACCATGCGGGGCCCGATTGGAAGGGCGGAAAGCCGTCGCGCCGCGTCGCCCGGGCCCAGAATTTAGGCTAGACTGGACCCAGCTTTGCATGGGGGAGCGACATTATGGCCTTGGGTGCATTTTCGATGAGCTTGAATGTGAAAGACCTGGATGCCTCGGTGTCCTTCTATCGCGCCTTGGGCTTCGAAGTGGCAGGCGGCGCGGTTGAGCAAGGCTGGCTCATCCTGCGCGAAGGCGACACCGTGCTGGGACTGTTTGCCGGGATGATCGAAGCCAACACGCTGACGTTCAATCCCGGTTGGACCCAGGGGGCTGAAAACGTGGCAGGCGACTTCGACGATGTCCGCGCCATCCAGGCTCGCCTGAAAGCCGCAGGATTGGCGTTGGAGCAGGAATGCGACCCAGAAGGAACCGGCCCGGCCCATATCACGCTGTTCGACCCGGATGGGAACGCAATTCTAATTGACCAGCATCGCTGAGGTCGCGTCGCCTATGGGCTGACGGACCCCGTCGCAATTTCGCATGTCCCCGGCGGGAGTTTCTGTTGGACCAGTGATGGGCGCGCGCGCCTGCAGGTTAGACTTCGATCCGGTAGCTTTCGATCACCGTGTTGGCGAGAAGCTTTTCGCACATGTCGCGGATCTCGGTCTCGGTCGTACCATCGGCCAGGTCGAGTTCGATCAGCTTACCCTGGCGCACGCCTTCAACACCCGAAAAGCCCAGCGCGCCCAGCGCGTGGCGCACAGCCTCCCCCTGGGGGTCCAGCACGCCGTCTTTGAGCATCACGACTACCTTGGCTTTCATCCTCGTGCCCCCTGGCCTCACGTCGGTCAGATCGCCTCACGCACAAAGGAAGACCAGCCCTCGTTGCGCCAGCCACATTCAGCGGCTGTTTCCGACACCATCGTATCGAAAAGATCGAAATCGATGGCATGGGGGCTTGCGGTGATCCACAGGATCAAGTCGCCCTCGGCGCCCGTGGTCTTCGACGCAGGCAGCGGCGTCAAGCCCAGTTCGGCCATCCGATGAAGGAAGACGGGGGGACGCGCGGCAAAGAGCCGGGCGCGGCGGAAACCGAAATCGATCCGACGGACCAGCAGCCGGTCATCGCCCTGGGACAGCAGGGCGCGGCGCAACAGGTCGTTTGCATCGGTGACCGCACTGTCGACGGTCTGGGCGAAATCAGATTGGTGGAGCATATTGCACACCCTGTAGGACAGGTGAGAACACGCTTGCGCACGGATTTGGCCGCAGAATGACGTGCGCAGGGTCGTTTGGCGGCGCCGACATGGCGGATTGTTTCGCCTCGCGCTCAGACTGGGGGGATCAACCGCGATTGGGCGATGGCGGGACGCGGCCGTTACGGTTGTCAAAAAAGCCGGGGCATCCATATGGCAAAAAAAGTCGCATCATGATGCGACACCGGGACGTTTTCCGACCTGCCGATTCCGGGCTTGCCGAAAAACGCCTTAGTTGATCAGATGCGGCTTCGTGGCAGGCGCCGAATTGGCGGGCAGCACACCCAAGCGCCGGGCCACCTCCGTATAAGCATCGGCGAGTGAGCCCAGATCGCGGCGGAACACGTCCTTGTCGAGCTTCTTGCCCGTCTCGATATCCCACAAGCGGCAACTATCGGGGCTGATTTCATCGGCCAGGATCAGGCGCTGGTAATCCCCATCCCAGATGCGGCCCACCTCGATCTTGAAATCCACCAGCTTGATGCCGACGGCCAGCATGCAGCCCGACAGGAAGTCATTCACCCGCAGGCTGAGCGCGATGATATCGTCCAGATCCTGCTGGCTGGCCCATCCGAAGGCCAAAATGTGTTCCTCAGCCACCAGCGGATCGCCTAGCTTGTCGTCCTTGAAGCAGAATTCGATGATGGGGCGCGGCAGCGGCGTGCCTTCGTCGATGCCCAGCCGCTTGGACAGGGTGCCCGCGGCCACGTTGCGCACGATGACTTCCAGCGGGATGATCTCGGCCGCGCGGATCAGTTGTTCGCGCATGTTGAGGCGCTTGATGAAATGCGTGGGCACGCCCACCTGCCCCAACCCCGTCATGAAGAATTCCGACAAACGGTTGTTCAGCACGCCCTTGCCGTCGATCACATCCTTCTTTTCGGCGTTGAAGGCGGTGGCATCGTCCTTGAAATACTGAACCAAAGTCCCCGGTTCGGGACCTTCATAGAGTATCTTGGCCTTGCCTTCGTAGACCTTCTTGCGCCTGGCCATGATGTCCTCGGGGTTTTGGTGCTTGTGGCGGACATAGGCGGTTCCCCCTGCCCCCGCAAGTTGCACCGCAGATGCGGGCGGGGCCGCCATGGGCGCCCGGCCTTGCGCCGCCCCCCGCGCCGCCCCTATCTGTGTGGCAACATTCCACGGGGAGCACGCCATGTCCGACAATTTCAAAGACCGCGAAAAGAGCTTTGAGAACAAGTTCGCCCACGACGCCGAATTGCAGTTCAAAGTCGAAGCCCGCCGCAACCGTCTGCTCGGCGAATGGGCCGGTGGCCTGCTGGGCAAGTCGGGCGACGACCTGAAGGCTTATGCGGTCGAGGTCGTGAAGTCGGATTTCGAGGAAGCCGGGGACGAAGACGTCTATCGCAAAGTTTCAGGCGATCTGGGCGACAAGGCGTCCGAGACGGAGATCCGTGCCAAGATGGTCGAACTGAAGGACGTGGCCAAGACGCAGATCATGGAAGAGGTCGACTGAAGCGGTTTTCGGAAAACCTGAATCAGCATTTCCGAAAAACGTCCTGTTATCGCATTGATGTTGCAACGTTTCTCGAAAACTGATGTTTCAGGTTTTTCGAGAGCCGCCATAGGCAAGAGCCCGGGCGCGCGCTCCGACGCGGGCCTGCACAACCCAAACGAACCGGACCTTGCGCAAGCCGGTGCATCGACGGGCCGCCGTTCGGCGATCCCAGTGTCGGGCTACACCGCTTTCGTGCCTGCCAACTCCGTCCCCTGCCCACGCGACGCACCAACGTCAGCCATATCGCCGGGCCGGGCGGCGGCCCCGCGAGGGACCGGCATCCTGCGGGCTTGATCCCGGTCCGCGTACTGCAGGGATGGGTTGCAGAACGACCGGACCGACGCAGCCTTCAACCACCCCGACCTGAACCCCACTCAAGCGTCAAATCCATCAATGCACCTTGCCACCGCCAAGGTGCCGCTTAAGCCAGCCGAAATCGCTTTTCACCGTCTTCTTGGCCGCCCGCTTGGGTATCGGCCCAAATTCTTCTTCATGATCGAACGGCGCTTCGGGGTGCACCAACGTCCAGTGCGCGACACCCGTAGGGTGGGTTTCTGCGGCGCGGTATCGGATGCGCCAGCTTCCCTCTTGATCTTCACTATGGCCGATTGTGTGCCCATCTTCAAAGACATGGCCCAACTCGGTCAACATCTTCGCGGTGGTCAGAAGGGTCTGCGCGGCCTCCGGCACCTCCATGGGCGCGCGGGGCATTTCGATCTCGGCGTCGATATAGGCCGCCAAACCGACCGTTCGCGCATCGACCGTGCCCGGATAATCGTGGTTGCCGCCGAACAGCAGCAACGTCGTCGCGAATGTAGGAAGCCCGCCCTCCTTTAGATCGCCCGACAAGCTGCCCCATTGCTCCGCCGTGACCACGCGATTGGCCGGGTGCCAGACCACGCCGCGCGCGATGGGCAGCCCCGCCAAAACCGACACAATGCAGGCCAGGCGCCGCCCCGCTTCGACCCGCAGGGCCAAATCGTCCTTGGGCGCCCATACCGCCACGTTCAGGTAGCTTCCGGCACCGCGAATGGATTGCATCCCTTCGGGTGGCAGGCGATTGGCTTCCATCAATTCGACGCTCGGTATGAAATCAAAGCCCGGCATCGTGTTGATCAAGGCGGCCTTCAATCCAGGGCCTATACCGACTTGGCTGATGACCGCCGCATTGCTGTTTTGCGGCATGTCGCCCATCACTTCTTCGAAGCCACCCCCGCCCCATTCCATCTTGGGGAAGTCTTCCTGCAAGGCCGCCACCAACGCGTTGCCCGTGAACACCAATGGCTCCGCCAACAGCACGAAAGCCGAAAGCTGGATGTCGTCGTCATCTTCCGGCGGCTTCGGGGCCTCGACCTTCTTGCGAAAAAATCCCATGTCGTCAGCTCCTAATGCAGCGTCGCGCCGGGGGCGTCTTGGCGGCTCTGGGCGATCAGTTCTTCGGTCTGGGCGGGGTCGAAACCCAACTGCTTGGCCATGGGACGCAAAAGCGCGAGTTCGTCTTCATCGACCTCCCCATCCGCGGCGGCAACCTTGGCAGCAAGTGTGATGGCAAGCGCGCCGCTTTGCCCGTCCAGATAGGGGCGCACCGCATCGAAGACGGCGCCTTCCCCATCTTGCAGGATGTCCATCGCAACGCTCTGGCCGATGGAACGCAGAAGCGCCCGATCCAGCGGCATGACCTTCACATCCATGGAGGCGGCAAGGTCCGACAGCGTGTCGGAAATCAGCGCTAATTCAACGCCTTCCAACGCGCGGTCGGCGCAGGCGATCAGCAGCGCCACCGACGCGATGGCCCGCGTCCGCTCATAATCCGCGCCGTGCTTGGCAAGCGCGCGTTGGTCCAGAAAAGCCGCCATGTGATACCCCTCGCTCGATCTGGCGGAAACAATCCCCCTGGAATCCGGCGTCATTGTGGCTGCGTCTCGGCGAAAACCGTTCATATGCCTTTCAACTTCTTCATGCACATTATGAGTTTGCGCGCCGCGCCCACCCGCGCGAGAAGGCCAGACCGTTTCACCCCCGGAGGAACCGCCATGGCCGACGCGCTGACAGACCTGCTCAAGACCCGCGACTGGCTGTTGGCCGATGGCGCCACGGGCACCACGCTTTTCAATATGGGCCTCGAATCGGGGGACGCGCCAGAATTGTGGAATGCCGATCACCCTGACCGCATCCGCGCGCTTTATCGCGGCGCGGTTGAGGCCGGGTCCGACCTGTTCCTGACCAACACGTTCGGGTCCAACGCCGCGCGCCTGAAGCTGCACGCCGCCGAAGCGCGGGCCCGCGAACTATCCCGCCAAAGCGCCGAAATCGGACGCGAAATCGCCGATGCGGCGGGTCGCCCGGTCATCGTCGCAGGGTCCATGGGCCCCACGGGCGAGATCATGGAGCCCATGGGCCCCCTTAGCCACGCCGCCGCCGTCGAGATCTTCCATGAACAGGCCGAGGGTTTGAAGGAAGGCGGTGCCGACGTCCTTTGGGTCGAGACGATCAGCGCGCCCGAGGAACTGAAAGCCGCCGCCGAAGCCGCCGAACGCGCCGACATGCCATGGTGCGTCACCATGAGTTTTGACACAGCCGGGCGCACCATGATGGGCACGACATCCGCCGCCATGGTCCGCCTGGTGGAGCGTTTGACCCACAAGCCCATCGCCTTCGGCGCAAATTGCGGCGTCGGCGCGTCGGACCTGATCCGCACGGTGATGGGCTTCGCGGGCGCCAAGCGGCCCCTGATCGCCAAAGGCAATGCAGGCATCCCGAAATACCACGAGGGCCACATCCACTACGATGGCACGCCTGAATTGATGGCCGACTACGCCGTGCTGGCCCGCGATGCGGGCGCGACCATCGTGGGCGGCTGCTGCGGCACCACACCCGACCACTTGCGCGCCATGCGCCGCGCGTTGGAAACACGGCCCCGTGGCAGCACCCCGGCCCTCGATGACGTGGCAACCCGACTGGGCGGCTTTTCGTCCGAAAGCGATGGCACCGACGGCAATGCGCCCACGCGCGACCGCTCCGCCAACCGCCGACGCCGCGCCCGCGCCTGACCCCCATGCGCTTGGGTCTCGGACTGGCCTGGCTTGGCCTGCTCTGCGCCGTCGTCACCATCGGCGCGGCGGCACTGGGTCATCTGCATCCCGCGCTCGACTCGCTGGGGGTATGGCTGCTCTATGGCATCGGGGCCGCGATGCTTTGCCTGCTGATCGCGCTGATCGGGCGGCGTTGGCCGCTTGCGGCACTCAGCACCGCCACCCTCGCCACTGGTCTGGCGCAAGCCCTCCCCCATGCCGGGCCCTTCACCTCCCAGCCTGCGGGCGACCTGCGTCTGCTTCAGCACAACCTGAACTTCCGCAATCCAGCCACGGACCTGGCCGACCGGATCGACGACTTCGATCTGGTCACGCTGCAAGAGGTCCGCGCCGCCGCCCCAAGATTGGACAGCCTCGGCCCCGGTGGGGCGCACCATCTCTGCCCGGGCGCCGGACGCTCCACCGCCGTGATCAGCCGCTTGCCCGTGATCGATAGGGGTTGTGTCGCTGGCGGCGCTTGGATGCAGGTCCAGGCGGCACAGGGGCCCGTCACAATCCTATCGCTCCATCTGCTGTGGCCCTGGCCCTATGGTCAGGCCAACCAGATGGACCGCTTGCTGCCCGACCTCCGCGCCCTACCCCGCCCCGTGATCGTGGCGGGCGACTTCAATCAAACGCCCTGGTCGGCAAGCATGGCAAAGGTCGCCGCGGCCACGGAAACCCAACGCTTGGGCGGACTGGCAAGCACCTTCACTTTCGTTGGTGGACTTGCCCGCATCAATATCGACCACGTACTCGTGCCTGAACGCTGGGCGGGCAGTTTCACCCTGACACCAGATGCGATATCGGGCCACCTGGCCCTCGCCGCCCAGATCGGGCCCGTCCAATAACCGGGTCAGAACAGCGACATCTGCCCCGTCCGGTCCGGCACCCGAAACAGATCGGTGCGCAAAGCGGGCAGTTTGTAGGCCAGCCCCAGCGACGCACAGGCGCGATGGAACCGCTGCTGCAACAAATCTGCATGGACGCCGCGCCCCCGCATCCGTTGACCGAACCCCGCGTCATAAAGCTTGCCACCGTGGAATTCCCGCACCCGGTTCAAGACCTTGCGCGCCCGGTCGGGCACATGATTGCGCAGCCATTCCTCGAACAAGGGCGCCACTTCCAGGGGCAGCCGCAGCGGGATCATGGACGCCGCCACCGCGCCCGCGTCGCGTGCGGCATGCAAAATCGCCTCCACCTCATGGTCCGTCAGGCCCGGGATGGTGGGCGAGACCATCACCCGCACCTGCACGCCCGCCTCGGCCAACCGCGCGATGGCGCGCAGTCGGCGCGACGGCACGGGCACCCGCGGCTCCAACTTCCGGGCCAGATCGTCGTCCAATGTCGTAACCGACAGGCCCACGCGGCACAAATCCGGGCCCATCTCGGCCAGGATGTCCACATCCCGCTCCACCATCGTACCCTTCGTCGTGATCGCGACGGGATGCCTGTGGTCGCGCAGCACCTCCAGCACACCGCGCGTGATCCGGCGGTCCCGCTCAATGGGCTGATACGGATCGGTATTGGTGCCCAGGGCCATCACTTGTGGCCGATATCCCCGCCCTGCCAATTCCTTGGCCAATTGCTCGGGCGCATTGGGCCGGGCGATCAACTTGGTCTCAAAATCCAAACCTGGCGACAGACCCAGAAACGCATGGGTCGGGCGGGCATAGCAATAAATGCACCCATGTTCGCAGCCGCGATACGGGTTCACCGACCGGTCGAACCCCAAATCGGGCGAGGTATTGCGGCTGATGACCTTCCCGATCCTCTCCGACCGGACCTGCGTGCGCGGCCGCTCAGGCAGCGGGACCTCGCGTGTATAGGGCTCAAACCGCACCGCCGGGTTCGACAGTGCCCCCCGTGTGGCAATGGCAGACTGGCTCTGCATGGGCAGATCCCTCCTTTGCAGAATGAGAACAATATAAGAACATCTGACGAGGCGAGGCAAGTACCCCTCCCCCTACCCGCCCGATCTCGCGCCTTGACAGGACCCCGGTGCGCAAGAAAACGGGGGGATCGATCCCGCGCTGTGCCTTTTGCGGCGCAACACTGGCCGGACGGAGGTGCCCCATGGCTTTAGACACGCGCGTTCTTAAACGACGCCTGGGCGGCTACGTCCTCGAAGCGCAAAGCGTCGCCCGCGCCATGGGCCGGAAAACAACGCAGGCGGATCGGAACTTCATCCTGTTCGGCCGCGGCCGCTCCGGCTCTACGCTTCTGGTGCAGATGCTCGACGCGAACCCCGCCATTGGGTGCCTGGACGAAGTGCTGCGCTTCACGACATTAGCGCCAGTCGCAATGGTCGAACGCGAATTGGGCGCGCTCACCAAACCCATCCGCGGCTTCAAGCTGCTCAGCTATCAAGTCCGCACACTCCACAATGCGCGCCAGGCGCGGGCCTTGCGGGACTGGATGGCCGCCCCCGATGTGAAGGTCTTCCACCTTTACCGCGAAAACGTGCTGCGCCACGCGCTGTCCAACATCTATGCCAGAGAACGCTTTGCCTACCATTCCACCGACAACCGAGCGACTAAGATCGACCGCATCCACGTGGCGCCCGACGAGCTTTTCAAATGGATGCGCGGCAGTCTGGAGCTTCTGGAATGGGAAAAGACCTATCTGGGCGATCTGGACCGCGAACAAATCCGCTATGAACGGGACCTATCCACGCCCGACCGCCAAGCGGACGCGCTGGACCGCGTCAGCCGCAGCCTGGGCGTCGACCCGGTGCCATCCCAGGTGCCGCTGCGCAAGGTTACACCCAAAGATTACAACGCCTTCGTGGAAAACTGGGACAGTTTGCGGGACGCCATCGCCGCCTCCGATTTCCGCGATTATCTGGAGATGGAGGGGTGATGGACTCGCACCCTAGCTTACAACGGCGGGCACAGATCCCCGGACAAATCGCGGACCGGATCGTCGGGCCCACATTCCTCGCCGCTGACCGGATACCGGTCCGGCGCAGGACAGCCCGCAAGCCCCAGCACGACAAGACACAGTGTTATAAGACGTCCCATTTCGACCTCCCAAGGCACGCCGACGCGGATCCCATGACGGCCCCGCGCCGCTTTCGCCACAAGCCTAGCTTGCATCACCAACCCGGATTTGACGGTCATCAAAGCGCCGTGCTGCTGCGATTTGGTCGCTCTGCGTCCGCCGTTTGTCGTCTTTGGAATTGTCAAAGGACGTACCGGCCCACAAAGCTGTTTCAACGCACAAGGAGGTGCTAAGCCCCATGTCCGAAGAAGAAGACGATATCGTTCTGAGCGAATTGGACGACGAAGAACTCGTCCAACAGATGTTCGATGACCTCTATGACGGCCTCAAGGAAGAGATCGAGGAAGGCGTCCACATCCTCCTCGACCGCGGGTGGGAGCCTTACCGCATCCTGACCGAAGCCCTGGTGGGCGGCATGACCATCGTCGGCAACGACTTCCGCGATGGCATCCTTTTCGTCCCCGAAGTGCTGCTGGCCGCCAATGCCATGAAGGGCGGCATGGCCATCCTGAAACCCCTGCTGGTCGAAACCGGCGCGCCCCGCGTGGGCAAGATGGTCATCGGCACCGTCAAAGGCGACATCCACGATATCGGCAAGAACCTGGTGTCGATGATGATGGAAGGCGCAGGTTTCGAAGTGGTGGATCTGGGCATCAACAACGCGGTCGAAAGCTATCTCGACGCGCTGGAAACCGAAAAGCCCGACATTCTTGGCATGTCGGCCCTGCTGACCACGACCATGCCCTACATGAAGGTCGTCATCGACACGCTGGTCGAAAAGCAAATCCGCGACGATTACATCGTGCTTGTGGGTGGCGCGCCGCTCAACGAAGAATTCGGCCGCGCCATCGGCGCCGACGCCTATTGCCGCGACGCCGCCGTCGCCGTGGAAACCGCCAAGGAATGGATGGGCCGCAAGCACAACCAACTGGCCGCAGGCTAGCGTGCGGGCCTTCCTGGCCGACACGCTTGCCCTCGTCACCTTTTTCACGCTTGTGGGTTTCCTGAACGAACGCTTCGTCGCGGGCATGGCCTGGCATGAGGTGGCCTGGTCGCGGACCATTGGCCTGCCGCTCATGGTCCTGACCGCGCGCCCCTACGGCCTCTGGCGCGACTGGGTGATGATGCGACTTCCCGGTCCGGCTTTGCTACGCGACACGCTGGCGCTTCTGTCCTTTCAAATGCCGATCTACGCGGGCATCGTGCTGGTTGCGGGCGCCGACATGCCCGAATTGCTCCGCGCCCTCGGCGGCTTCACCCTGGTCTTGCTCTTCTCCGGACGCCCGTATGGGTTGTGGCTCGGCTGGGTCAGAACGCGCTTCGGCCTGCCGCCCGACGGCCCGAAACCGATGTCGCTTGGAGGATGACAGCCCGATACACTACGACCGGGGGTCGACTCTTCGCACTAGCCGTGCGGCATCGCTCCGGTTTTCTCCAAATCATCAAGGTCCAGGTCCCCAGGATCGGGTTCGCCGCGTGCCTTTACCGGCTTCGGCGGCGGCGCCTGCCATGCCTTCAGGTTAACCCCGACGAGGTCATAGAAGCTGGGGACGATGCGTTCCACATCTTCGATAAACGTTCGCCGCCCAGAGAAGCGTTTGCCCAGATTCTCTACAAGCAAAACCTCAAACGCGTGTGGCGCCGCGGAGGGATTGTCGTTCTGAATCCCGGACCGATCGTCTCGAAACGACTGGAGTTCCTTCGTCGTCGGCGCCCCCCGACCGGGCCAGTGCGCCCGAACAAGAAGCCGCGCGTCGTCTTCGGGCAGCATTCTCAGCAACCAATTCACCCGCGCCTTGGTCGACTTCCTGTCACCGGGCGCTTTCAGCGACATCGACACGGCAACACTCCGCCGGGCAAGATCGACGCAGACATCCATGTCGGAGGCGCAATTGGGCACGCGAATGACCGATGACAGCGTGTGCCGCGTCACAAGGTCGTCGATCAATGACTTCAACCGAAACGCGGGGTCGTCCACAAGCTTCCGCTCGATCTTGGCACTGACCTGTTGGCCGACATGGCTGGACATGTGCAGACAGAGGTCGCGCTCTTCCGCGACCCAGCTTGCGGCAACGGCTTCAACTTCCGGCGCTGTCTTCTTCAACGCTTCATCATTCAGCACCGATTGCGTCACATCCTTCCAGCTCGCGGCCATCTGCGTGAACTGCTCAACACCGGTCGAGGGGTGCGCGAGGAAATGGTTCAGTTGTCGGAGGAGATATCCCTGTTCGCTGTCCGTTACCGAGTCCTGGTATTTCAGGATTTCGCAAGTCGTCGCCAGCCAAGACCAAGACCAAGACCAATGGAAAAGACCGACCTTGCGAAGAAGCGTCTTGGGGATCGAAACCGGCGAATGATCCGCCCTCGCCACAAACTCATTCGAAATGGTAATGACGGCGTCGATGCCATTGGCCTTTGCCAATTCCGCATATCTGGCGACTTGCTCAGATGTCAGTCCGTTCCGGCCGATCTTGGCTTCTATCAACGCCGACCATTGGGTTCGCCCGGTATCGACCAGCAACAACCCGTCGGGGCGACAGCCATCCCCACCGTTTTCTTTCAGCACAACTTCAGTAAATGCGCGCACGCGCGTGCGCTTTCCAACCCGCACGCCAGTCGTGGACAGAACCTCTTCCGCCAACGCCGGAATCTGCGTCATGACAGCCAGAAAAATCGACGCTACGCGTTTTTCCTTGCTGGTTTCCGCGAGGATTGGGAATAGCCGCGCCTCGTCCCCACTTAAGATAAAATCTGATCGATCACTCATTAACCCTCTCCTGTCTAATGGAAAAACGTAATCTCGCAAACGGATTAAGACAACACGTCCTGGTCGGTGACAGACAAGTGAATCGGCAGGGGCTAAAGAATGAGACTGGCTCAATCGGAATGAACCGAAGGACCGACCGGCATTAAGCGTGGCACCCGCGCCCATACCTCACAAACCGGCCCGCCCTTTCATCCTGGCAAAAATACTCCGGGGGGCTTCGGCTCGCCGAAGCGGGGGCAGCGCCCCCTCCCAGATGTTTCGCATGCGAAACGTCCGACCCGGCCCTTTAACCCCTTGTTAATCAATTGTTTCGCACGCGAAACATCTATCCCCGCCCCGCCCCGGTGAAAAACTCCATCAGCGTCGCCTGATCTTCCCCGCCCCAGCCCGCCGCGGTCATCATCCGGTGGATTTCGGCGGCCAGGGCCGTCAGCGGCATGGCGGTGCCCGTGGCGCGGGCCAAATCCTGCACCGCGTTCAGGTCTTTGACCATGTTGTCGATGCGCCCGGTCTTGGCATAGTCGCGGGCCGCGAAACGGGGCATGTATTCCTGCAAGATGGCGCTGTCAGCGCGACCGCCGCGCAGGGCACCGGGGATACGCGCCGCATCGACCCCGGCATCTTCGGCCAATTTCGTGGCCTCGGCCACGGCCACGAACCCCAATCCACAGAGCACCTGGTTGATCAGCTTCGTCGCCTGCCCCGCCCCCGGCCCACCCATGCGGGTGTAATTGGCTGAGACATGGCGCAGCAGGTCGTGGGCACGGGTGACATCGCCCTCTGCCCCGCCCGCCATGAGGGTCAGCTGACCCGTCAGCGCCTTCGGTGCCCCGCCGGACAGGGGCGAGTCGACCCAGGCCAGCCCCGCCTCCGCGGCCCGCGTCGCCAAGTCGCGGGTGGCGCCCGGGTCGATGGAGGACATGTCGATGATCAGCGTGCCCGGTGCCGCCGTCTCGGCCGCCCCACCCGAGCCGAAGATCACCGCTTCAACGGCGGCGGCCGAGTTCAGCGACGTGACGACGAAGGCGGCGCCCTTGGCGGCCTCGGCCGGGCCCGCACAGCCGGTGGCGCCCAGATCGGCCAAGGCCTCCACCTTGGGCGGGTTGCGGTCGAAGACGCGCAGGGGCACGGCGCATTCCAGCAGGCGCGTGCCGATGGCATTGCCCATGGCGCCCGCGCCGATCAAGGCAGTGGTTTCGGTCATGTCGGGGTCCTCAACGTTTCCAGAATGTCGGCCAAAAGGCGGTCGGGCGGTGCTGTGATGTCGACGACCAAGGCGGCCTCGTCCGCACCGGGCGGCTCCAAGGTGGCGAGTTGGCTGTCGAGCAGCGAGACGGGCATGAAATGCCCTTCGCGCGCCGCCATGCGCCGGGCGATCAGGTCGCGGGGGCCCGTCAGGTAGACAAAGGTCACGGCACCCGTGGCGCGGCGGATGCGGTCGCGGTAGGCGCGCTTGAGCGCCGAGCAGGCAATCACCGCCGGCGGCGCCGTGTCGGCCAGGGTCTGGCCCACCAGATCCAGCCAGGGCGCGCGGTCGGCATCGTTCAGCGGCTCCCCCCGGGCCATCTTTTCCACATTCGCCACAGGGTGCAGGTCGTCGCCATCCACGAAGGTGCCGCCCAGGGCAGCCGCCAGGGCCGCGCCCATATGGCTTTTGCCGGTCGATGTGACCCCCATGACGATGATGCGCATGCTGTCCCCCCTGCCCGCGCCAAGCTGACGGTTAACACTCCGGTGTCAACGCCCATTGGCAGGGCGGCGCGCGGGGCGCATACTCCCTGCCAGTCTTCAAAACCGGAGCCGCCATGCCCCTTGACCGTCTTGTCCTGATCTTCGTCGTCGTCTTCGTCGCCTTCGGCGCCACGATCTGGCTGGTGGCGACCGCAATGGCCGCATTTGCGGTGCCTTTTGGCGGGCTGGCCTTCGTGCCCGCCATTGCCGTGGGCTACATCGCCTGGCGCGTGGTGGTGGAGCGTTTACGTAACGCTGAAGACGACCATTACGACAGGATGGAATGAGCCGATGTTGGTGGTGACAACCGACGGTGTGGCCGGGCGGGACGCCGTGCAGGTGCTGGGCCTCGTGAAGGGGTCGACCGTGCGCGCGAAGCATGTGGGCTCGGACATCGTGGCAAGCTTGCGCAACCTGGTGGGCGGCGAGGTCAAGGAATACGCGGCCCTGCTGGCAGGCGCGCGAGAACAGGCCATCGACCGCATGATCGCGGAGGCACGGGCCATGGGCGCCGATGCCATCGTGGGCATGCGGTTGGAGACGTCGACGATCACGCAGGCGGCCTCGGAAGTGGTGGCCTATGGCACCGCGGTGAAGCTGGGATGAGCGCGCGGCGCGGCGGTCGGGCGGCGCGCTTGGCCGCGCGCCCGGCGGCGCCCGTCACATCGGAAGCGTTGCTGCGCGACGGGCTGGCGCCCAAGGGCGCGGGCACGGTGCTGATCATCGCCTGCGGCGCATTGGCCCATGAAATAAAGGCGATCCAATCGGCGGGCGGCTATGACCATCTGGACCTGCATTGCCTGCCCGCCATCTTGCACAACCACCCCGACCGCATCGCGCCGGCGGTGGACGCCGCTTTGCAGGGGCGGGCCAAACCCTATGCCACGACCTTTGTGGCCTATGCCGATTGCGGCACGGGCGGCGCGCTGCAAGCCGTCTGCGACCGCCACGGGGTGGAGATGATCGCTGGGCCCCATTGCTACGCATTCTTCGACGGGTTGGAGCGGTTCGCAGCCCGCGATGAGGTCGATGTGTTTTACCTGACCGACTTCCTGGCCAGGCAGTTCGACGCCTTCGTGACGCGGCCCCTGGGGCTGGATCGCCACCCCGAATTGCGGGACATGTATTTCGGACACTACCGCAGGCTTGTCTATCTTGCGCAAACCGATGATGCCGAATTGACGCGGAGGGCTGCGCAGGCAGCTGAAACGCTAGGGCTGCAATTTGAAAGACGTGTAACGGGGTATGGGTGTTTAACGGTAGCCATCGAGAAAGCCGCCAAAGACGCTTAGTTGCGTCTTGTCAATTAAAGTTGACACCATATGTAAAGTGTACGTTACTATTTTTACGATCTGCGAAAGCACCCTGATGTTCGACCTATCGTACTTGAAACGTTCCGCTTCTGCCGCGCGCTCACTGCGGCACCATGGCCTTTCGGCTGGCATTGGTTGCCAGCGGGAAGGGTTTCCCCGGCTTCGACCCAACCACCTCGGGGGAGGTATCTGAAATGACTAGTAAAGCCCTACTCGCCCTATCGTTCATCACCGTTTTTGCCCTGCCCGCTGCGGCGGAAATGACGGAAGTCACCGTCGAACAAGCCCGCGAAATGATGGGAACGGCCGTTGAGACGGCCGATGACCAACCACTTGGTGAGCTGATCGGCGTCCAGAAAGGCCCCAATGGGTGTGCCATCACCATTGTGAAGCTGCATGAACGGCTGGAGGTGCAGACGTCTCCGTTGCAGATCGTCGGTCTGCAAGTGGACGACAATGGCAAGCTGCAGGTCACCGATGGCAGCGACGCGTTGAAGCGGAACATGGGTCTGCCCTACTGACAGGCCAAGGCAACGGGGCCTTCACCCTTGGCGGGGAAGGCCCTATGACACGGGGCGCGCGCGAAACCGCCCCGGAGTGATGCCATGCCCCCCGC
Source organism: uncultured Jannaschia sp. (assembly GCA_947494145.1). GTDB lineage: Bacteria > Pseudomonadota > Alphaproteobacteria > Rhodobacterales > Rhodobacteraceae > Jannaschia. The sequence goes on from CANLTZ010000003.1 coordinate 380,025, forward strand.
CCTTGAGACCGCCCAAGCCAGCAAGCCCCCGGCGGAGCCTGCCATTACCCCAGAATTGATTGCGGCCCACGGGCTCAACGATGCGGAATATGCCCGTATTCTGGAGATCATGGGCCGGACACCCAGCTTCACGGAGTTGGGCATCTTTTCGGCGATGTGGAACGAGCATTGTTCCTACAAATCCTCCAAAAAATGGTTGCGGAAGCTGCCTACTGAGGGGCCGCAGGTCATTTGCGGGCCCGGCGAAAATGCGGGCGTCGTCGATATCGGCGACGGCTTGGCCGTGGTCTTCAAGATGGAGAGCCACAACCACCCCAGCTATATCGAGCCCTATCAGGGCGCGGCCACCGGTGTGGGTGGCATCCTGCGGGACGTGTTCACCATGGGCGCGCGGCCCGTTGCGGCGATGAATGCGCTGAGCTTCGGAGTGCCGGAGCATCCGAAGACCCGGTCCCTTGTCCATGGCGTGGTGGAAGGTGTGGGCGGCTACGGTAATTGCTTCGGCGTGCCGACCGTGGGGGGCGAAGTGCGCTTCCACGAAGCCTATAACGGCAATTGCCTGGTCAACGCCTTTGCCGCGGGCATTGCGCGGGCCGACGCGATCTTCTATTCGGCGGCCAGTGGCGTGGGCCGCCCGGTCGTCTATCTGGGCGCCAAGACGGGCCGCGACGGCGTGGGCGGCGCCACCATGGCCAGCGCGGAATTCGACGATACGATCGAGGAAAAGCGCCCCACCGTGCAGGTGGGCGACCCGTTTACCGAAAAGCGCCTGATGGAAGCCTGCCTGGAATTGATGGAGACGGGGGCCGTGGTCTCCATCCAGGATATGGGTGCAGCGGGGTTGACCTGTTCGGCGGTCGAGATGGGGGACAAGGGCGGGTTGGGTATTCGCCTGGATCTGGACCGCGTGCCGGTGCGCGAGGCAGCCATGAGCGCCTATGAGATGATGCTTTCGGAAAGCCAGGAGCGGATGCTCATGGTGCTGGACCCGGCGCGTGAAGCGCAAGCGAGGGCCGTGTTCGAGAAATGGGACTTGGATTTCGCCGTAGTGGGGGAAACCATTGCTGAAGACCGGTTCCTCATCGTCCATGACGGCGAGGTGAAGGCCGACTTGCCGTTGTCGACGCTTGCGTCCAGCGCGCCGGAATATGATCGGCCCTGGGTGCCCGCGCCTGCGCCCGCGCCCTTGGACGAGGTGCCCGACATCGATGCCATCGCCGGGTTGCGCGCCTTGCTGGCCAGCCCAAACCACTGCGCCCGCGATTGGGTGGTGGAGCAATATGACACGCAAGTCATGGGCGACAGCGTGGTCGTGCCGGGCCTGGATGGCGGGGTGATCCGGGTCCATGGGACCTACAAGGGGCTGGCCTTCACCTCCGACGTGACGCCCCGCTACGTGGCCGCGGACCCGGTGCAAGGCGGGCGGCAAGCGGTGGCGGAGGCCTATCGCAACTTGGTGACCAAGGGCGCGCGGCCTTTGGCGGTGACCGACAACCTGAATTTCGGCAATCCCGAAAAGCCCGAAATCATGGGTCAATTCGTGCAAGCCCTGGACGGCATCGGGGAAGCGTGCCGCGCGCTCGACACGCCCATCGTGTCGGGCAATGTGAGCCTTTATAATGAGACCGATGGCGCGGGCATCCTGCCCACGCCCACCATCGGCGCGGTTGGGCTGATCGACAGCTTGGACGCCCGGATCGGTGGCGACGTGACCGAGGGGATGATCGCGCTTCTGCTGGGCGGCGAGGGCACGCATCTGGGTTGCTCGGCCCTGTTGGCAGAGCATCTGGGCCGCAGCGACGGCCCGCCGCCGCCCGTGGATCTGGCCGCAGAGCGGGCCCATGGGGAATTCGTGCTGGCCAATGCGGGCTGGATCACGGCCTGCACCGATATCTCAGACGGCGGACTGGCTTTGGCGGCCTTCACCCTGGCGGAAGCCAACGGGATCGGGGTGACGCTGGATGCCGACACGCCCGAGGCGTTGTTTGGCGAAGACCAGGGCCGTTATTTGCTGGCCGTGACCTTCGACGCCGCCGAAGCCCTGATGGTGGCCGCTGGCCAGGCCGGGGTCGAATTGACCATGGTGGGCCAGTTCGGCGGCGAGTTGGTCAAGCTGGGCCGGGCGGATGCGACCTTGGCGGAGTTGTCGGGGCTTTACCGCGGGGCGTTTGGGGCGTTGTTCGGGTAAGGCGCGGCTTGCCTGGGGTGGAGGGTCGCGCACCGGGCGCAAGCCGATCCTTCGACGGGCCGCGGTTTGGCGATCCGAACGGCCCGCTAAAGAGTTTTGTGCCTGCCACATCCGCACGCCGCCCCAGCGACAAGCCAACGGCAACGCAATCGCCGGGCCGGGGGGTCGCCGATAGATCGGCGCCCGTTGGGCTTGGGTCCGATGCGGGCACGAAGCAGCAACGGATCGAAGAGACTTGCCCATCTTGCCCCCATGGACCCCTGCCCTTAGCTATGGGTTAAGACAGCAAGGACGCGCATCCATGGCCATGCAGGCAAGCGAAATCGAAGCCTTGATCCGGGAAACCTTCCCAGAGGCGAAGATCACGATCACCGATTTGGCGGGGGACGGAAATCATTATGCCGCCGAGGTGGTCGATGCTTCCTTCACCGGCAAGTCGCGTGTGGCCCAGCAACGCGCCGTCTATGCCGCGCTGAAGGGCAAGATGGACGGCGCCAATGGCGAATTGCACGCCCTGGCCCTGACCACTCGGGCGCCGTGACCTGGACCACCGCCATCCTGGCCGGGGTGATCCTAGCCATTCTGGTGGCGCGGGCCGTCTGGATCCTGCGTGCGGAGGCGCGCAGCGAAGATGGCGGACGGCCCCGTGGCATTTCGCCGGGCCGAGGCTATACCGAGATCGAAAGCGATTATTCTTCGGGTGTTGGCGGCGGCTCGCAGCTGACGACACGTGTCCCGAAGGACCCTCAGGAATATGCGCGGACCTTCGTCCCCAAGCGCCGCAGACCAGACAGGAGATAACCAGATGACCGAGACCACCGACGCCAATGCCCGCATCGACGAGATGGTGAAGGGGACCGATGTGGTCCTGTTCATGAAGGGCACGAAATCCATGCCGCAATGCGGGTTTTCGAGCCGCGTGGCCGGCGTGCTCAATTATATGGGCGTGGATTTCTCGGACGTGAACGTGCTGGAAGACGCCGATATCCGGCAGGGCATCAAGGATTATTCCGACTGGCCCACCATCCCGCAGCTTTACGTGAAGGGCGAATTCGTGGGCGGCTGCGACATCATCACCGAGATGACGTTGTCGGGGGAACTTGATTCGATGTTTACCGAGAACGGCATCACTTTCGACAAGGATGCTGCCGACAAAATCCGCGAGGCGAACGGCTAAGGCTTTTACCGCAGTTTGGGCGGAAGCCGACTGGGACGTCGGTCCGCCCTCGCCTGCCCATTAGGGCGTCGCGTCCGCGGGCGGAATTTCCGAAAAGTCGGTGCGGATGATGTCGCGCCCGAGTTGGCCACCGATTGCACTGGCTTGGGTATCGAATGGTTCACGAAGCAGACCTATGACGGCCAGGGCGAGACCCACCAGCACCGCAGTCAGCACGACCCAATCAACGGTCACAGCGCCGCTTTCGTCGTAGAGAAATGTCTTAATCGCCATTGAACCGGTCCTGTCTGTTATCTTGAGCCTTGGTGTAAGTGACCACTATGCTCATGTTTTGACCGGATAGCGGCATTTTCAGCCCAGTCTGAGAAGAGCAGGGTCCCCTTGCGGGCGGGAATACTGCGCCAGGAGGCGGATTGACCCGCGAAACCCCCAAAAGGCGCCATATGCGTCGGGTTTTAGGCAAATGCCGGGCGCGGAGAGGTCAGGTTTTGCGCCGACCTTCGATGTGTTTGCGCAGCCGCGACGCCTGCGGGCGCTTGCGTCCCTTATAGGGGTTCACATCGCCCTGGCCGCGCAGGTGAAGCCTGATCGGCGTGCCAGGCATGTCGAAATCCGTGCGCAGCCCATTCACCAGGTAGCGGGTATAGGCATCGGGCACGGCATCGGGGTGGGAACACATGACCACGAAACCCGGGGGCCGCGTCTTGGTCTGGGTCATGTAGCGCATCTTGATGCGGCGGCCCTGGGGCGCGGGGGGCGGATGCTGTTCCAACATGCCCGTCAGCCAGCGGTTGAGTGCGGCGGTCGGCACGCGGCGGTTCCAAACCCCATGGGCGCTGAGGATCGCAGCATGCAGGCGGTCCAGCCCCCTGCCCGTCTTGGCGCTGACCGTCACGAGGGGCGCGCCGCGAAGTTGGGGCAGCAGGCGCTCGAATGCCTCTTTCAAGACGGCGAGCTTGGCCTGCCGGTCTTCTTCCAGATCCCATTTGTTGACGGCCACCACCACGGCGCGGCCTTCACGGGCGGCCAGGTCGGCGATGCGCAGGTCCTGGGCCTCGAACGGGATATCGGCATCCAGCAGGACAACGACCACTTCGGCGAATTTCACCGCCCGCAGCCCGTCGGAGACCGAAAGCTTTTCGAGCTTTTCGACCACTTTGGCTTTCTTGCGCATGCCAGCGGTGTCGAAAATGCGCGTGGGCGTCCCCTCCCACTGGGTGGTCAGCGCGATGGAGTCGCGGGTGATCCCGGCCTCGGGGCCGGTCAGCAGGCGGTCTTCGCCGATGATACAGTTGATCAGGGTGGATTTGCCCGCATTGGGGCGGCCCACCACGGCGATCTTGAGAGGGCGTTTGGCCGTGGGCGCCCAGTCGGCTTCGGTGTCGCCTGCATCTTCGTCAATGTCGATCTCGGCTTCGGCTTCCTCGGACGGCTCAGCGGCCTTGGCTTCGATCAGGGGCCGCAGGGCGGCAGCCAGGTCGGCCATGCCTTCGCCGTGTTCGGCCGAAAGGGCCACGGGATCGCCGAGGCCCAGGCCATAGGCTTCGATCAGACCGGCCTCGGCGGCGCGGCCCTCAGATTTGTTGGCGCCGAGCAGGACGGGGTGGCCCTTGCGGCGCAGGATGTCGGCGAAAACCTCATCGGTGGGCGTGACGCCGGTGCGCGCGTCGATCAGGAAAAGGGCGGCATCCGCCATGTCGACAGCCCGTTCAGTCAGACGGCGCATGCGGCCTTGCAGGCTGTCATCGGTGGCATCTTCCAGGCCCGCCGTGTCGACAATGGTGAATTTCAGATCGCCCAGACGCGCCTGCCCTTCGCGCAGGTCGCGGGTGACGCCGGGCTGGTCGTCGACCAGGGCCAGGCGCTTGCCGACCAGGCGATTGAACAGGGTGGACTTGCCCACATTGGGGCGTCCGACGATGGCGAGGGTGAACATGGGGGCAGCGCCGCTGTGAGTGTCAGGCGCGCGGCGTACCGCAAAGTGGGGCGGGTTGCTAGGGTTTGGCGCGGGGTGTGTTGGCGGTGAAGTCTTGCGGGCGGCTCAACTCAGGAAACGTCGCGCTCGTTCAAGACGAGAGCCGGGCCAGCGCCGGGCCGGGGAGTGGCGCGGCTACGGTGGGGCGAGGCGCTTTATGTTCGCAAAATCCGTCGAACAGACCTCCTGCGCGTGAGGCGGGCCAAAGCGCCGGTCCGCTGAGCCGGACCGGCGGGGCTGAAGCCCCTTGTTCCGTGCCAGAAAAGAACGTCCCTAACGATACGCGTGCAACGTGCCGCTGCGACTCACCACGAAGATCGCATCGCCGAACGCGATGGGGCGGGACGCCGCGCCGCCGGGGATGTCGATCTGGCTGGCCAGGGCGCCGGTGGCCGGGTCGAAGCCGCGCAAGGTGCCATCGCTGGACGCGACCCAAAGCCGGGACCCTGCCAGAACAGGCCCGAAATGGGCAAAGATGCCTTGGCGGCGACGCAGGCGGGTGTTGCGATAGAACGGCAGGTCCTGGCGCCACAGGACTTCGCCCGTGGCCGCATCCAGCCGCAAAAGCTGCGCCCGGTCCGACACGGCGAAGACAGAGCCGCCCGCCACGGCAAGGGGGCTGACCGCCCCTTCGGTCGCCGTCCAGAGCCGTTCGCCCGAGGTGGCCGAGGCCGCGATCATCCGACCGGCAGAGGTGCCCGCATACATCACGCCATCCGACACGACCGGATCGCCAGTGATATCGCCCACATTCGCGTAAGCCACACCGCGCCGCTGGCCAGACACGCTGGAGCCCCAGACCCGGATGCCGGACACTTTGAGGGCGGACAGAAGCTCACCGGAGCTGAAGGGGAAAATGACCGTGCGGTCCGTCACGGCGGGTGCGGGTGCCGTGGCCATGACGGCGGCGGCGGGGGCGCTGGGCAGGTCCCACACGATCCGACCGGTATCGGCGTCGAGGGCCCAAGCCCGGTTATCGCGGCTGACGAGGTAGACGAAGTCGCCATCGACCTTGGGCGTCGTCAAAGGCGCTTCCAGCCGTTGTACCCAGCGCGTGGCGCCATTGGTGGCGTCGAGGGCGTGCAACTCTCCGAAGCCGGTGGTGACATAGACCGTGCCCCCACCCGAGGCGACACCGCCGCCGGACGCATCGCCTTCCCGCTCGAACCCCGGCACCAAGCTGCGCGACCAGAGTGCCGTGCCATTCGTCGCGGTCGCGGCAATCGTGGCGCGGGCGTCGAGGGTGAAAATACGTTCCCCATCCGATACCGGGTCGGCGGTGATACGACGCTTGCGGCTGTCGCCTGCGCCGATATTCGCGCTCCAAACCCGCTGGGGGGTGTCGGCCAAGGTGGCATGGCCCGGGTCGTTGCGTCCATTGCCCACGCGCATGGGCCAGGCGGCCAGGCGGGTGGGCGCGGGAAGCGAAATCGTCAGCTCTTCGGGTGCGGCAGCGGTCAGCCCGGCTTCGGCGATGACGCCCACGCCACCGTTTTCGCGCACCGGCAGGCGTTCCCCCGGCAGGATAACCTCCCGCTCGGCGCAAGCGGCCAGAAGCAGGCTTGCACCAAGAAGAAGCCCAGTGATCGGTTTCATGGGTTTGCCCCCGTCCGTCTGCCCCGCGCGCCGATCTATCATGCCGGCTCAGGCGAGGCCCCCAGGGCCACAATCAACTGCGTTGCGCGCTGGCGCAAGGATTCCGTGGCTTCCGCGTCTTGGCTCAGCGCCCGCAGAAGCGTCAGCGCGGTGGCTTCGTCCCCCGCATCGAGCGCACGCAGTGCCTGCATTTCCACCGCCAAGGTGCGGAAGGGCGCGCCTGGCGTGGCCAGTTCATCAAGGATCGCGCCGTCTTCGCCGGCATCCCCACTGCCACCGGCAAGCATCAGTTTGAGAAGTGCGAGATGGCGGTATTCGGTCGAAATGTCCGGCAGGTCGGCCACGGCTTGCAGCGCATCGGTTGCCACGGCGGGGTCGCCGCCTTCGGCCAATTCGGTCGTGGCGCGCAGAAGCGACAGGATAGCGGTTTGATATTCGTCCGTTGGCGTCACCCCGGCCAAGGCGGCGCGGCGTGCGTTCAGATCGCCTGCCCCAAGCGCCGACAAAACGGCATCGCCAAAGACTTCCGCGCGGAATTCTGCTTGTGATTTGCGCCATTCGTTCCAGGCGGCACCGCCAACGGCAAGCACGACGACAAGAACGGGCACCCAGCCCCAGCGGCGCATGAGGCCATACATCCGGTCACGGCGGACTTCTTCGCTGACTTCGTCGATGAAACTGTCGGGGTTCGACATCCCGGCCCTCCTCTCGGCGCTGGCCCCGTCTAGCTCAGGGGCGCGCGGGGGCCAAGGCGCAAAGCTCCTGTTCCCGGCATCCTTGCACAAGCTTGCCGCAGGGGTTGTCGGCGGGACGGGAACGGACTAAATCTGAACCAATCGGTTTACCGCGCCGTATTGCGCTCTAAATCACGCCCGATCATGAGCTTCGATAGGTCCAAGATGCGCTTCTTTTCCCTGATCACTGCCGCCTTGGTTTGTGTCGCATTGTTCTTCGTCGTCTTGCAGCGAGAGGCATTGTTGGACTTCGCGCGGGGTCTGACGGGTGATGCCGAAGTTTCGGGCGCGCCCGAGGCGGAGGAAGAAGCCGTCCAGCCCGTGGCCATCGCGACAACCGAAGCCGAGGAGGCAACGGAAGCCGTCCATGTCGTGGTACTGCGGTCGGTGGCGAAGGATGTGGACGATGCCGTGATGGTACGCGGCCAGTCCGAGGCCGCCCGCACCGTGACGGTCAGCGCCGAAACAAGCGGCGTCATCATCAATGAACCGATCCGTAAGGGGGCCTTTGTGGAGGCTGGCCAGATGCTCTGCCAGCTTGACCCCGGCTTTCGGGCAGCCAGCCTGGCCGAGGCGCAAGCGCGCCTCGCCGAAGCGCGGGCCCGCGTGCCCCAGGCCCAGGCCGTCGTGGCCGAGGCCCAGGCCCGGCTGGAAGAAGCGATGATCAACCAGACGGCCGCCCAGCGCCTGGGCGAAGGCGGCTTCGCATCGACCACGCGGATGGCCAATGCGGATGCGGCGCTACGGTCTGCCGAAGCGTCGGTGACGGCTGCGGAAACGGGGCTGGAAAGCACGCGCGCAGGCATCGAAGCCGCCGAAGCGGTGGCCGCGCAAGTACAGCTCGACATCGATAACCTGACGATCGAGGCGCCGTTTGGCGGGCTGTTGGAAACCGACACGACCGAGCTTGGAACCCAGCTTCAGGTGGGGGATGCCTGCGCCACCATCGTGCAGTTGAACCCCATCAAGCTGGTGGGCTTCCTGCCGGAAGCGCAGGTAGACGATGTGGAGGTGGGCGCCCGCGCCGCGGCGCGTCTGGCGTCTGGCGTAGACGTGGCGGGCCAGGTAACCTTCCTGTCGCGCGCCGCCGATGAATTGACCCGCACCTTCCGCGTGGAAGTCACCGTGCCCAACCCCGATCTGACGATCCGCGATGGCCAGACGGCCGAAATCCTGATCGAAACGGCACCGATCACGGCGCATCTTATCCCCGCATCGGCGCTTACGTTAAACGATAGCGGCGTCTTGGGTGTGCGGGTGGTCAATGACGGTGTGGCCGATTTCATGGGCGTCACGCTCATCCGCGATACGGTGGACGGGGTGTTGCTGACAGGTCTGCCCGACAGCGTCGATATCATCACGGTGGGGCAGGAATACGTCACCGACGGCGTGGCGGTGCGCGCCACCTATGCCGGTGAGAAGAACAGCGCGGAGGCCACCCAATGACTGGCATCATCGACTGGGCCGCCGGCCGGGCGCGAATGGTTCTGGCCTTTGTGACGCTGTCCATCATCGCGGGGACCGTCGCCTATATTTCGCTTCCAAAGGAAGGCGAGCCGGATATCGACATCCCAGGTATCTTCGTTTCGGTCCCCTTCCCGGGGATCAGCTCGCTCGATTCCGAGAAGCTGCTCGTCAAACCCATGGAAACCGAGCTCAAGGAACTTGATGGCCTGACCGACATGACCGCCACCGCGGCCGAAGGCTTTGCGGGCATGTTCCTGGAATTCGAATTCGGCTGGGACAAGTCGGCCACCATCGCGGATGTGCGCGACAAGATGAACAAGGCCGAGGCTGAGTTTCCCGACGGCGCCGAGCAATACATCATTGAAGAGATCAACTTCTCGGAATTCCCGATCCTGATCATCTCCCTGTCGGGGGATGCGCCGGAACGCACGCTGCTGCGGCTGGCAAATGACATGCAGGACAGGCTCGAATCGATGCCTGCCATCCTGGAGGCGGGTCTGGCCGGGCATCGCGACGAAATGGTCGAAGTGCTGATCGACCCTCTGGCGCTAGAAGCCTACAACGTCACCGCCGGTGAGTTGTCGAACGCGGTGACGCAAAATAACCTGCTGGTGGCCACCGGCTCGGTCGAGACGGCATCGGGCGCGTTCCCGGTCAAGATCCCCGGCTCCTTCGAGACCACGCAGGACGTCTATGCCCTGCCCATCAAGACCGATGGCGACCGGGTCGTCACCCTGGGCGATCTGGCCCAGATCAACCTGACCTTCGAAGACCGGCTGGGCACGGCACGCTATAATGGCGACAGCACCGTGGCGTTGCAGGTCGTCAAGCGGAAGGGTTTCAACATCATCGACACCGCCGCCGATGTGCGCGCCGTTGTCGACGAGGAGGTCGCGACCTGGCCAGACGAACTGCGCCAGGCCGTCGACGTTGAGGTCACGCTGGACCAGTCGCGGACCGTCCGGTCCATGGTGAGCCAGCTTGAAGGGTCGGTGCTGACGGCCATCGCGCTGGTGATGATCGTGGTTCTGGCCGCGCTTGGCACGCGGTCGGCCCTGCTGGTGGGTTTCGCCATCCCCACATCGTTCCTGCTGAGCTTCGCGCTGATGGCGGTGCTGGGCCTGACGATTTCCAACATCGTGATGTTCGGGCTGATCCTGGCGGTGGGGATGTTGGTGGATGGCGCCATTGTGGTGGTGGAATATGCCGACAAGCGCATCCGCGAAGGTTCTGGCCCCATGCATGCCTACACAGACGCGGCCAAGCGGATGTTCTGGCCCGTCGTGTCATCGACCGCGACCACGCTTTGCGCCTTCCTGCCCATGCTGCTTTGGCCCGGCGTCCCGGGCGAGTTCATGGGAATGCTGCCCGTCACGCTGATCTTCGTGCTGTCGGCCTCGCTGATCGTGGCGCTGATCTACCTGCCCGTGCTGGGCGGCGTGTCGGGCCGCCTGTCGCGGATGTTCGAGCGCTCGGCCGCCGTGCTGCGCGCCAAGCTGCCCTGGGCGGTGCGTGCTGTGATGGTCGCGGGCGCGGCTTGGCTGATGATCATTTCGATCCTGCAGACGCTGAACCCGGCCTATCTGCTGCCCGACCCGGCCCCGGGCCTGAGCGCATCGCTGCTGGGCGCGGGCATGTTCATTCTGTCGGCAGTGATGCTGTCGATCACGCTGACTTCCGTCACCTTTGAGCGCAAGGCGCGCAAGATCCGCGCGGGCTATCGCCGGTCGCCCTTTGGGCAGTTCATCAACCTGATGGTGGGCAACCCGCTGGGCCCTATCGTCGCCATCGGCTTGGTGTTTTTCGCCGTGGTGTCCACCTTCACCTATTTCGGGGCCAACAATAATGGCGTCGAATTCTTTGTCGAAAGCGAGTTGGAGAACGCCAACATCTATGTCCGGGCGCGGGGCAATCTGTCGCTGGACGAAAAGGATGCGCTGCTGCGGCAGGCCGAAGACATCGTCATGCGCACCCCCGGCATCCAGTCAGCCTTTGCCTTTGCGGGTGATGGCGGGCTGAGCACGGGCGGCCCTTCGGCATCGGGAGGACCGGGCGACACGATCGGGCAAATCCAGATCGAAATGGTCCCCTGGGAAGACCGCCCCACCGTGTCGGAGCCTTGGTTCGACGTTCTGGGCTTCACCGTGACGCGCAGCGTCGTAGACCCCGCATTTGACGGCGACATCATCGCCGAAGACCTGCTGGCGCGGCTGCGCGAGTTACCCGGTATCAAGGTGGACCTGTCCGCCCAGGACCGCGGCCCGGCCCAGGGCAAGCCCGTTCACCTGCGCCTGCGCGGCGAAAATTGGGAAGAGCTTCAGGCCGCCACCCGCGACATGGCCGAGGTCTTTGCCGACACGCCGGGCCTGATCGATATCGAAGACAGCCTGCCCCTGCCCGGCATCGACTGGGAAATCGACGTGGATGTTGAAAAAGCGGGCCGGTTCGGCGCCGATGTGGCCACGGTCGGCGCCATGGTGCAGCTTGTGACACGGGGCATCCTGCTGGACACGATGCGGGTCGACAGCTCGGACGAGGAAATCGATATCCGCGTGCGCTTGCCGGAAAAGGACCGCGTGCTGTCAACGCTCGATTCTCTCAAGGTGCGGACAAATGACGGGTTGGTGCCGCTGGCCAATTTCATCACCCGCACACCGGTGCCGCAACTGGCTCAGATCGACCGTGTGGACGCGGAGCGTTTCTTTGACGTCAAGGCCGATGTAGCGCCGGGCTTGGTGAAACTGGTGGATGAAAACGGTGTCGTGCAGGGCATCGTGCCAGAAGAACAGGCCGAGGGCACCGATTTCAGCGCGGTGCCGGTGAACGCCAATGAACGGATCGCCGTTTTGAACGAGGTCCTGAAAGCCGAAGGGGCCCTGCCCGTCTCGGTCCAGTTCGAATGGACCGGCGACCAGGAAGAACAGGCCGAAAGCCAGGCCTTCCTGGGCCAAGCCTTTATCGGTGCCCTGGGCCTGATGTTCGTGATCCTGCTGGCGCAGTTCAACTCGATCTACAATTCGGTCTTGGTGCTGCTGGCGGTCGTGCTGTCGACCACGGGCGTGTTGATCGGGATGCTGGTGATGAACCAGCCCTTTTCAATCATCATGACGGGTACGGGCATCGTGGCCTTGGCGGGGATTGTGGTGAACAACAACATTGTTCTCATCGACACCTACCAGGAATATTCCCGCTACATGCCGCGAATCGAGGCGATCACGCGCACGGCCGAAGACCGCATTCGCCCCGTTCTACTAACGACGCTGACGACCATGGCGGGTCTGGCACCCATGATGTTCGGGCTGTCGATCAACTTCTTCGGCGGTGGCTATTCCATCGGCTCACCCACGGCGTTGTGGTGGATTCAGCTTGCCACGGCGGTCGTTTGGGGCCTGGGCATCGCGACGGTGCTGACGCTTCTTTTCACACCGGCGATGTTGGCGGCACGGGTCTGGGTGGGCACCTATCTGCTGGCGCTGTTCCGTCTGATGGGCCGTTTCGGCTTTGGCCGCAGCAGCCGCATGGGGCGCGATTGGGTTCTTACCCGTCAGGCGCGCCGCGTGCGTGCGCCGATCCTGCTATGGGCGGAAGAGGATGACGCCGTGACACAGCCCGAAAAGGTGGCCGTACCCGAAGTGACCGCGCCAGCGGGGCCACCTGCGCCCGTAAAGGCCGAAGACGAACCCGAACCGACAGAGCCCCACCCGCCCCTTCGCGCCGCCGAATAGCGGGTGATTCACCCCAAGGATGCAAGAGCGAGCAGCATTGCTGAAAGCTTTAGCGCGTTGAGAATTCCAAACTGTGCGGAGAAGGGCCAAGTGATGCAACATCGCTTCTTTGTGAACAGTTTGACGTAATTTCTGCATGTGCATCGTTGACCTTTCTGCGGCGCAGCTTAACTTGGAAAACAGCGAAACGTAGGGGTCTCTCCTCCTCCCTGATCTCTGCGAACCGCGCTACGAATGCGGCCCCGTCCATCCTCCTCCCGGGCGGGGCCGTTTTCTTGACACAATCCTGCCGTAGGAAGTTCACCCTCTGTTGCTTCACTTGGCCATCGGTCCAAAAAAGCAATGAGGCAGGCAGATGGACATCAAGCAACCGACCCCGCAGACGCCCGTGAAGCACAAGCCGCGGCCGAAGCCGGTCAAATTCTCAGATTGGGCGTCGATCTAAAGGACGGCCCATACATGGATTGAGCGTCGTTGCATCGCCCCGTCGGGACGATGCCTCGAACACTCGGCCTGACGCCGCCGATATGTCTGGCGCCCCACAATCCCACAGGTGACTGGACGTTGCAGCATTTCCAGGCATTCTGGATGCCATGGATGACGCGCCCCTTTCGACCCTTCGCAATATCGGCCCAGCCATGGAAGCCGCCTTCGCCGAGGTCGGGATCGAGACCGTCGGCGCGCTGCGTGACCTTGGGACGGACGCCGCCTATGCGCGATTGCTGCGTGGCGGGCATCGTCCCCACTTCATAGGCTTCTACGTGATTGAAATGGCGCTTCAGGGGCGCCCCTGGAACGATTGCAAAGGCGATGAGAAGGCGGCCCTGCGCAGTCGCTTCGACACGGTCAAGGCCAGCGCCACGGACGCCGAACGCGATGCCTTCGAGACCATGATGGACGCCATCGGCGTGGTGGAGCGGTAGCGCCTCTGATCCTTGAGACTTACAAACCGCTCGCCTGCGGTTGCGGCCCGCGATTGGGGTTCAGGCGACCGTCGTCGAAAGCCCGGCGGTAGCCCGGGGGCGGCGGCGGCAGCGCCGCCAAACCCTGTCCAGCCCCGATGCCGCGCGACGAGGCCCTGGCATCGCCATCGTCGCCCTGGTTGATCACCTGGCCATTCTGCGGCGTGGCTGGCGCGGTTTGGATAAAGGGCTGGCTCGGCCCGGCCTGTGCCGCGACCCCTTCATCCCGGGCCGCCAGTGCTGCCGCGCAGGCCGGTGTGTTGCGCAAATAGCGCTGCGACAATTCAGAAGCGCCGCAGGCCACGGGCAGGGCCGTCGCAGCGGGGCGCCGTTGGGTGGCCACGCGGGGTGCCGCAGGCCGCGGTGCCGCGGCCCGGGCCGGGCGTGCCGGGGCGGCGGCAACGGGCGGCGGCGCGGGCGCCGTGACGCGCGGTTCCGGTTCGGCGATGTCACGCGGGGCCGCGGGGGCCGGTTGGCGGCGGATCACAGGCTCCGCCTCGCGGACGGGCGGGGTTGTGGCGGTCGCTTGCGCCACCCGGGTCTCCGCCGGGGCGGGTTGCAGTGAAGGGCGCGCGCCGCAGACAAGCGTGCGGTCACGGCGCACGCGGGGCACCCAGAGGGTTTGGCCGCCCGTGCCTGCGCGGATAAAGACGCAGCCTTCGCTGTCCACGTATTGTGCGCCGCGAAAATCGGCGGGCGGCTGTTCTGCCGGGCCCGGACTGTCGCGCAGGGTTCTTTGGGCCTCCGCCGGGCCGGTTGCGGTGCCCAGCACCAAAAGCGCCCCCGCCGCGACACTTACCGCAAGCCTTTTCATGCCGCCCATACCAACTGCGTCCCGTGATGCCAGAAATTGCGCGCACCTTGCCTGTCGGGTCGGTCCAAATCAAGGAAATCCCGGGTAAGGCATACTCTATTTCGTGCCAAACATCCGATCGCCCGCATCCCCTAGTCCGGGAACGATATAGCCCTTGTCGTTGAGCCGTTCGTCCAAGGCAGCGGTGACAATGGGCACGTCAGGATGGGCGTCCTTCATCCGGGCCACGCCTTCCGGGGCGGCCAGCAGACAGAGAAACCGGATATCTTTGGCGCCCTGAGCTTTCAGCAAGTCGATGGCCGCGGCCGAGGAATTGCCCGTGGCCAGCATCGGATCCACCGCAATGACGAGGCGTTCGTCCAGGTGATCGGGCGCCTTGAAGTAGTATTGCACGGGTTGCAGCGTTTCTTCGTCGCGGTAGAGCCCGACGAAGCCCACGCGGGCCGACGGGACCAGTTCCAGAATGCCATCGAGCAGCCCATTCCCCGCCCGCAGGATCGACACGAGCGCCATCTTGCGACCGGCAAGGACGGGCGCGTCCATGGGCTGGATGGGCGTTTCGATCCGCTTGGTGGTCATGGGCAATTCGCGCGTGACCTCATAGGCGAGAAGCTGGCTGATTTCGCGCAGAAGCTGGCGGAACACGGCGGTCGAGGTCGAGGTTTCGCGCATGAGCGTCAGTTTGTGCTGGACCAGCGGATGATCGACGATGGTGAGGTGGTCCATGGGCTACTCCAGACGTTTGAGAAGCGCGGCGCGGGTGGCGTCGTCGCAAAAGGCGGCCTCTGCGGCGGTGCGGTTGACCTGGCGGATCATCTCGTCGTCCCAGCCAAACGCGGCGTCAAGCGCGTCATATTCCGCCATGAGGTCGGTGTGAAAGAAGGGCGGGTCATCGGTGGACACCGTGACTTTCACCCCCCTCTCTCTCAGTTTTTCAATGGGATGCGCGCCTAGCTTCGCGTAGACACGCAGCGCCACGTTGGAGCCTGGGCAGACTTCCAGCACGATGCCGTCTTCGGCCAGCCGATCCACCAGCGCCAGGTCTTCGATGGCGCGCACGCCGTGGCCGATGCGACTGACGCGCAGGTCATCGAGGGCCGCGCGCACGCTGTCGGCCCCCCGAAACTCGCCCGCATGGGCCGTCAGGCCCAGCCCCGCTTCGCGGGCGCAATCGAAGGCCCAGGCGAAATCCTGGGGCTCCAGCACCGTCTCGTTGCCAGCAATCCCGAAGCCCGTGATGAAATCGCCCGCCGTCTCGGCGGCGCAGATGGCCGTTTCGCGCGCCTTGTCGGGGCCCAGATGGCGGATGCAGGTGATGATGCCGCGCATTTCGATCCCGTCGACGCCCTGCGCGGCCTCCTGCATGGCGGCGGCGTAGTCACGCCAGGCGGCTATATCGCGGCCACCACAAAAATCGGGGCTCAGAAAGGCCTCGGTATAGATTGCGCCGTGATCGCGTGACCGCTCCAACACCTCGGAGGTCAGGCGGGCATAGTCTTCGGGTGTCTGCAGCACCGCGGTCGCAGCTTCATAAACTTTAAGAAAGCCTTCGAAGTCCTTGTAAACATAAGAGCCGCGTTCATCGAAGACGCCGGTCAGATCGACCTTCTTTTCGGCGGCCAGGCGTCGGATGAAGTCGGGCGGGGCCGCGCCTTCCAGGTGCAGATGAAGTTCGATCAGGGGGATCTGCGTCACAGAAAGCTCCTCCCCGGGCCGACTTTGGGCACGCCCAGATGCGCGCAAATGCTGGCCGCGACGTCCGCGAAGGCGATCAGCCCCGCCTCCCCCTTAAGGCCAGCGCAGACGACCGGCACGCGTTCGCGGGTATGGTCGGTGCCGCGCCAGGTCGGGTCATTGCCGTGGTCGGCGGTGAAGACCATCAGATCTCCGGGGCGCATGGCCTGCAGGATGGGTGATAGGCAATCGTCGAACCATTCGAGGTGGCGCGCATAGCCAGACGGGTCGCGGCGATGGCCATAAATGCTGTCGAACTCGACGAAATTGGCGAAGGTCAGCGAGCCGATGGGCTGGTCGGCCACGGCATCGGCCAGATGGTTCATCAGGTCCGTGTCGGGGCCCTTGACCATACTGTCGATACCTCGGCCTGAGAAGATATCCCCAATCTTGCCAATGGCATGTACCTTGCGTCCCGCATCCTGGACTGCGTCACACAGCGTTGGCGCAGGGGGCTTGATGGCGAAATCCTTGCGGTTCGCGGTGCGTGTCCATTGCCCATTTTCGCCCTTGAAGGGACGCGCGATGACGCGGCCCACGCGCATGTCGTGCAAGATGGGGGCCAAGCTGGCACAAAGGTCCAACAGGCGTTGCAGACCGAAATGGTCTTCGTGGGCGGCAATCTGGAACACGCTGTCGGCAGAGGTGTAGCAAATCGGCCAGCCTGTCTTAATATGCGCCTCGGCCTCATCTTCGATGATCAGCGTGCCGGAGGCGTGGCGATTGCCCAATATACCCGCGGTGCCAGCGGCTTGTTTGACGCGTTCCACCAGGTCTTCGGGGAAGCAGGGATCGGTTTCGGGGAAATAGTGCCAATCCCACGGCACCGGCAGGCCTGCCAGCTCCCAATGGCCCGAAGGCGTGTCCTTGCCCCGGCTCACTTCGGTGGCTGCCCCCCAGAGCCCCTTGGGCACGGCCTCCAGCCCCGGCGTGTCCGCGCCCGAGGCCAGGCGCACGGCCGCTCCAAGACCCAGCGCATCCAGATGCGGCACCCGCAGAAGGCCGCTGCGCCCGTCTTCCGCGCGGCCATCGGCGCAGGCCTGCGCGATATGGGCCAAGGTGTTGGCGCCTTCATCGCCGAATTCGGCCGCATCGGGGGCGCCGCCGCAACCTACGGAATCGAGCACGACCAGAAAGGCCCGGCTCATCGCAGCGTCTCCTGCACCAGGGGCGGGGGCGTGACGGCGCCCGATTCCATGGTGATGGCTTCCGCGACGCGGGCAGCGGCGACTTCGGCCACGTCGCTTTCAGCGGCGTGGATGCGGGCCAGCGGTTGGCCTTCGGTGACAACCGCGCCAAGTTGCACGATGTGGCTCAGCCCCACGGCGGGGTCGATGGTGTCATCTTCGCGCCGACGCCCACCGCCCAAATCGACGACGATTTCGCCCAAGGCGCGCGCGTCGATTTCGGACACGACCCCGGGGTGATCGGCCCGCAATTCAGCGACCACGGGGGCCGCGGGCAAGCGGTCGCGCCAGCGTTCCAGGAAGTCGGCGGGCGCGCCTTGGGCCGCAGCCATCCGGCCAAAGACTTCGGCCGCAGCACCCGATGACAGCGCCGTGCCAATCCGCTCCGCCCCTATATCGGCATCGGGAACCAGTCCGCCCAGTGCCAGCGCCTCTCCGCCCAGGGACTTGACCAGGGTCACCAGCCGCTCCGACCGGCGGGCACCGGGTTCGGTCAAGGCTTCCATGGCCGAGATAACCTCCAGCGCGTTCCCGCAGGAGGTCGCGGCGGGTTGGCTCATGTCCGTCAGGATGGCCGAGGTCATGACGCCATTGGCCTGGGCCGTCTCGACCAGGGCTTGGGCCAGGCCGCGCGCGGCCTTCGGGTCGGCCATGAAAGCGCCCGAGCCGGTCTTGACGTCCAGGACCAGTGCCTCGGGCCCCTCGGCCAGCTTCTTGGACAGGATCGAGGCGACGATCAGATCCAGGCTTTCCACCGTGCCCGTCACATCGCGCACAGCGTAAAGCCGACGGTCCGCCGGGGCGATATCGCCGGTGGCCCCCACGATGGCACAACCCACGCGGCGCACGATGGCCTGCACTTCGTCGGTCTGCATCTCGGTTCGAAAGCCGGGAATGGCAGACAATTTGTCGAGCGTGCCGCCCGTATGGCCCAGACCCCGGCCCGAGATCATGGGCACGAAGGCCCCACAGACCGCTAAAGCGGGGGCCAGTATGAGCGAGACGCAATCGCCGACGCCCCCGGTGGAATGCTTGTCGATAACGGGGCCGGGCAGGTCCCATTCCATCACTTCGCCGCCGTCGCGCATGGCACGGGTCAGCGCGGCACGGCCTTCGGGCGTCAAAGGCGTGCGGCAGACGCCCATGGCGAAGGCACCGGCCTGGGCATCCGAGACCGACCCATCCGCCAGCCCACTTGCAAAGTCGCGCAGCGCATCGGCGTTGGGCGCGTCGCCCTGGCGCAGCCGGGCAAGGGTTTCACGCGGCCCGGTCACGCCATATGGCCCGCATCGAACGCGCCCGGCAGCAGGGCTGCGACCGTGGTCGCCTGCTCGGCCCCGCCTGTGGTGGCAAGCGTCACCGGCGCGCTGCCTGCGCCGAATTCAGCCAGCTTTTGGCGGCACCCGCCGCAGGGCGGCACCGGCTCGGGCGAGCCTGCGACGACATAGGCCTCGGTGAACGATGTCTCACCGGCGGCGACCATCGCGGCGATGGCGCCCGCTTCGGCGCAGGTGCCTTCGGGATAGGCCACGTTTTCCACATTGCAGCCGCGATAGACGGCGCCCGACGCCCCGCGCAATGCGGCCCCGACTTTGAAGCCGGAATAGGGGGCATGGGCATTCTCGCGCACGGCGAGGGCTGCGTCGCGCAATTCGGACATGGGGGCCTCCGCGATGGAATTCCCCCTGCTAGGCCCGGCGGAGGGCGGGATGCAAGCGCGAAGGCAAGCCTGCCCTCACGGAGCGGTGAGTGGCCGTGACTGGCATTACGGCCCGTCTGGCCCGATATTTCGAACAACTGAAAGGACCGCAACCATGTTGAATCGTCGAACGCTTCTGATTGGCGGCGCTGCCGCCGTGACCGCAACCGCAGGCGCTGCAAGCCTGATCCTGCCCCGCGGGTTGGAGCCTGCCCTGACCTACGTGAAGGATGGCTATGCCATTGGCGGCACCGACCCCGTCGCCTATTTCACCCATGCCCGCCCCATCGCGGGCGATCCGATGATCTTCCATGATTGGGCGGGCGCGACCTGGTCCTTCGTGGATCAGACCCATCGCGACACCTTTGCCGAGAACCCGCTGAAATACGCCCCCCAATATGGCGGCTTCTGCGCCTGGGCTGTCGCCGAAAAGGGGGAGCTGTTCTCAACGCAGCCGAGAAACTGGGCCATCGTGGATGACAAGCTCTATCTGAATTTCAACGACGACATCCAAGCCCGCTGGGACGAAGACCGTCCGGGTTTCATCGCATTGGGGGATGAACGCTGGCCGGAGATCACGGCAAACGTCTGACCGCCAAGGCAACGTATCGAAAAGAGGAAAGGGCGGGATTTCCCGCCCTTTCTTCGTATCTTACAACATCAACTGATAGCTTTCCGGCACCCAGCGGAAGCCATCGCCATCCACATCCACGAAGCCCGTGGCCGGGAACGGCATGTGATAGCCCAGCATGGGGATCTTTTCAGCCGCCAACATGCCCAGCACCCTGCGGCGCGTGGCGGCGGCGGCTTCCTTATCCATGTCGAAGCGCACTTCCCAATCGGGATGGGCCAGCGACCAGACGTAGTGATTGGCCATGTCCGCGGTCACCAGCACGCTGTCATCACCGCTCGACAGCATGAACCCCATATGGCCCGGCGTGTGGCCCGACATGTCCATGGCCGTGATGCCCGGCGCCACGCTGGCACCGTCTTCGACGAAAGCAAAGCGCTCGGCCAAGGGCGCCATGTTGGCCGTATAGGCCTCGCTGGGATTGGCCGACCAGAAGGTGAATTCACCCTTGCCGGTCGTGTAGTTGGCATTGGCGAAGGTGGGCGCGTCCTCGTTCATCAAGCCGCCGATATGGTCGGGATGCATATGGGTGATGACGACATGGGTGACGTCTTCGGGCGTGTATCCCGCCGAAGCCAACGCCGCCGTGATCCCGGCCGCATTGAGCCCGGTGTCGAACAGCACCAGCTCGCCCCCGGTGGCGACGATTGTGGGCGTAAAGAAGAATTGCGACTTGTCGGTGGGGATGAAGGCCGCGTCGCTGGCCGCCTTGAAAGTCTCGGCGTCCACGTTCATGCCGAAGGTGCCCTGGGCGTCGCCTTCGAAGGTGCGGGTGCCTGCCAGCAGGGCCGTGGCCTGCATGTCGCCCACGGCAAAGCCGCGCGCCAGCGGTTGGGCGGGCCCGGCGCTGTGGCCATCGGCAAGGGCGGCGCCCGTGGGCACCATTGCAGCGGCGGGAATGGCGGCGGCGCCAGCCAGCGCCGCGCGTCGGGTGATATCTGTCATGGGTGTCTCCCCGTTTGGTATTATCTCCGTTATTTAGTACGCGGGCGCGTCGGGGCGACATCACGACACCGCGAGACTGGACAGGGCCCGGCCCCGGTGGCACATGCCCGCCAAAGGAGCCTTCGCATGACCATCGTCACCCGCTTTGCCCCCTCGCCCACGGGTCATCTGCATATCGGTAACATGCGCCCCGCGCTCATGAACTGGCTGATCGCGCAGAAGGCGGGCGGCACGTTCATCTTGCGCATCGACGATACCGACCCGGAACGGTCGCGCGAAGAATATGTGGATGGCATCCGCGAAGACCTGGAATGGCTGGGCCTGACCTGGGATCGCGAAGAACGGCAATCGCTGCGCCTGGACCGCTATGAGGCCGCCGCCCAAGCCTTGCG
The DNA here is from genome assembly GCA_947494145.1 of uncultured Jannaschia sp. Classification (GTDB taxonomy): domain Bacteria; phylum Pseudomonadota; class Alphaproteobacteria; order Rhodobacterales; family Rhodobacteraceae; genus Jannaschia. The sequence continues at coordinate 401,251 of CANLTZ010000003.1, forward strand.
CGACAAAGGCCGCCTTTACGAGGCATTCGAGACCCCGACTGAATTGGACCTAAAGCGCAAAAAGCAGCTCAACATGGGCAAACCGCCGGTCTATGACCGCGCCGCTTTGGCCCTGTCGGAAGACGACCGCGCGAGACTTCGGGCCGAGCGCTCGGGCCATTGGCGCTTCAAGCTGGACCACGCCCGCATCGAATGGGCGGACGGCATCCTGGGCGATCTTTCCATAGATGCCGCCAGCGTCAGCGACCCCGTGCTGATCCGGGGGGACGGCCAGTTCCTCTATACCCTGGCCAGCGTCGTCGATGACAGTGAGATGGGGGTAACCCATGTCGTGCGCGGCTCCGACCATGTGACCAACACGGCCACGCAAATCCAGATCATGGCGGCGCTCGGCCATGGGCACCCCTCTTTTGCGCACCATTCGCTTCTGACCGGCCCCCAGGGGGAGGCGCTGTCGAAGCGGCTGGGCACCCTGGCCCTGCGCGATTTGCGCGCCGCAGGGATCGAGCCCGCGGCCCTTCTGTCGCTGATGGCGCGGCTGGGTTCCTCCCAGCCGGTGGAATTGCACGCCACGGCGGGTGAATTGGCCGAGGGCTTCGATCTAGGCAGCTTCGGCTCCGCGCCCACGAAGTTCGACGCCGAAGACCTCAAGCCGCTGACGGCGCAGCATCTGCAAACCCTGCCCGCCACCGCCGTCGCGGCGGAGTTGGAAGCCGCAGGCGTTCCCGCAGACCTGCGGGAGCCGTTCTGGACCACCATCCGGGACAATGTGGGCACCCGCGCCGACATCGCGGGCTGGTGGACGCTTGTGTCTGAAGGGGCGACGCCGGACATCGCCGATGCCGATCGCGATTTCGTGGCCGACGCCGTGGCCCGCCTGCCGGAGCCGCCGTTTGACGCGGAAAGCTGGTCGCGCTGGACGGCTGATGTGAAAGCCGCGTCGGGCCGCAAGGGGGCCGCGCTTTTCAAGCCGCTGCGCCTGGCGCTGACGGGGCGGTCGACGGGCCCCGACATGGCCAGTCTGATGCCGCTTTTGCAGCACAAGCCCCGGCTCTGATGCTGCAGTGCCGAAACAATTACGCCGCAGGTTCCTTCTAACCCTCGGTTTTTCGGCGCCTCGCATCACAGGTGGGGGCACTTGCGTCACGGGCGCGTGACAAACGCCGCCAGGCGGTTGTCGCAGCATCGGAGCGTTGCCATTCTTGGGTCACGCACAAGGATCGACCCCATGCCCACAGAACGCTTTACCTTCCCCGGCCACGATGGCTCCGAACTGGCTGCCCGGCTCGACATGCCCGACGGCGCGCCCGTCGCTACGGCGCTGATCGCGCATTGCTTCACATGCGGGAAGGACATCGCCGCATCCCGCCGTATTGCGGCGCGGCTGGCATCGCAGGGCGTTGCCGTTCTGCGCTTCGACTTCACCGGGCTGGGTCATTCACAGGGCGAGTTTGAGAATACCTCGTTCACCTCCAACGTGGCCGATCTGGTGGCCGCCTATCGCGCCTTGGCCGCCCGCGATCAGGCACCATCCCTTCTGATCGGCCATTCGCTGGGCGGCGCCGCCGTGTTGCGCGCCGCCCACGACATGCCCGAGGTAAAGGCCGTTGCGACCATCGGCGCGCCCTTCGATCCAGGCCATGTCACCCACAATTTCGATGAGGCGTTGGAGCGTATCGCCCGTGATGGCGTGGGTGAAGTGATGCTGGGCGGGCGCCCCCTGAAGATCGGACAAGGCTTCGTCGATGACGTGTCCGCCCAGAAGTTGGAGCCTGCCATCGCATCGCTCAACCGTGCGCTTCTGGTCCTGCATGCGCCTTTGGACGAGACCGTCGCGCTCGACAATGCGACGCGCATCTTTCTGGCGGCCAAGCATCCGAAAAGCTTCGTGACGCTGGACGATGCCGACCATCTGGTGACCCGTGCCGAAGACGCGGAATATGCCGCCGAAGTCATCGTCGCCTGGGCCACGCGTTACTTGGACCTGCGCCGCCCTGCCCCGCCCATCGGCGCGCCAGAAGGCGTGACCCGCGTGTCAGAGGCGGATCCGAACGGCTTCGCACAGGACGTGGTGTCTGGCGGGGGCAAGCACCATATGACCGCCGACGAACCCGTGCCCTATGGCGGCACCGATCGCGGCCCCACGCCCTATCAGCTTCTGGCCGCGGCCCTGGGCGCCTGCACCTCCATGACGCTGCGCATGTATGCGCGCCGCAAGCACCTGCCGCTGGATCATGTCAGCGTCGACGTCACCCATGACCGCATGCACGCGCAGGACGCGCCGTCTTCGGGCACGGAACGCATCGACCGCTTCCGCCGCGAGATCACGTTGAAGGGCGATCTGACCAACGAACAACGTGCTCGCCTTCTGGAGATTGCGGATCGCTGCCCGGTTCATCGCACTTTGGAAACCGGGGCCGAGGTGGAAACGGTGCTTCTGGGGGCACCCGAACCCGCAGCCTTGCCGTTCGACGAATTGGTCTGAGGTGCGTCCCGGGTTGAGCGGCACACCGGCGGTATTCGAGAAGCTGGTGGATCAGGTTTTTCGAGCTAATCCTCAAGAGCCTTTTCGGCTTCCACTTCACCTGTGGACTGCAAGCAAGCTCAAGGGGCGCCGGTCTATCGACGGGCCCTGGCCCGGCGATTTGTGTAACGATGGTGCGGGTCTTTGAAGTTATTCGGTTTTTGCCGCCTTTAAAGCGGTTTTCGGAAAACCTGAATCAGCATTTCCGAAAAACGTCCCGCCATCGCACTGATGTTGCACCGTTTCTCGAAAAGCTGATGCTTCAGGTTTTTCGAGAACCGCTCTAAGCACATGCGCGATACGGTTTGATCGTCGTGCCGCAGCCCGGCGATAGACCGCCTCAGCCAAACGTCGCCGAAGCCAAATCCACCCGCAACGCCGCCAGGCGCGCCAGGCAGATCTTGCCTGCCACGCGTATGGCATCGCTATCCCCCGATCGCGCCAATTGGTTGAGCCGTTTCGCAGCCTCCTGCGTGGGAATGGCCCCGATGGCCGAGGTCAGGGACAGCAGGATATGGGTCTGAGCGCGCACCTCATCCACATTCCCACGTTCAAGAGCATCGGTAAGCACCTTGTCGCTTTGCGCCAGATCTTCCCGCAGGCGATCCAGAAGCTGTTGCTCATAATCCGGGCCCGCCGCCTGCAGCAGTTCCAGCAACATGAAGGCGCTCATATGCGGCTCGGTTTCGGGCACCCAGTTGAGCGCACGCGGCCCGGTATCGAGGTAATGCCGCATCGCCTTGCCGAAAGCGCCGATCTTTCCCAATGGCTTCGCCAGGATCCCATCGGCACCAGCCTCGATGATCGCCTCGTTGTTATCGCGCCCGCCATAGGCCGTCATCGCCACCATGGGCAAAGGCGGTGCCATGCCGCGGGCCTGGCGGAGGCGTTCGGCCCGGAAGACTTCCATACCGCCCAGCATTGGCATTTCCACATCAATCAGGGCCAGATCAAACCGTTCCCGCGACAGCCAGTTCAGCGCTTCGATCCCGTCCTTGGCCACTTCGCATTCCGCGCCCATCCGTTCCAGCATGGCGCGGACAAGGGTCTGGTTGGTGACGTTGTCATCGGCCACCAGAATATGGGTGCCCGACAGGTCGGGCAGATCGGCAGCTTCTTCTTCGCGACGCAGCCAGACCGTCTGCGGTATGGTCAAGATGGCCCGCGCGCCCCCCTTTGGCCGGTTCACCAACTTCAGCGTTCCGCCCAGCGCCTCGGCATTGGCCGCTGCAATATGGAGCCCCATCCCCGCCCCGACCGAGGCCGCGCCCCGTGCGGCGGGCTGCGTGGCGTCTTCCAGCAGATCGTCGGGAAAGCCCGAACCGTTATCGGTGACGCAGATCGATAGCGTGGCGTCGCCATAAAGCTCTGCCCCCAGAACGACTTCGCCGCCGGGCGCGTGTCGCAATGCGTTGGACATCAAATTGGCCACCACCCGGCGCAGGCGCAGCAAGTCCAGCCGGACCACTTCGGGCAGCGATGACGGCCGTTCCAGCTTCACCCGCGTCCCCGTGCCCTGGGCCGCCCCATGCCAGCGGCGTAGTTCATCATCCAGAAACCGGGTCAGGTTGAGATTGCCCATATAGGACGGCTCATCGGCGTGACCGTTTCCGCCCAGCAACTCCTCCACGAGGCGTGCCAGCAGTTCCGAGGAGGCATGGACACGATCCACCTGCGTGCGTGCGGCGCCCGGCAGGGTTTCGCTGTCGATCAGGCGCAGCCCGCCGATCACGTCCGACAGGGCGGAGCGGATGTCGTGGGCCAGCAGATCGCGCGGATCGGGTTTGCCGTCACTCATGCGCGGGGAAATCCCAACCCCCCCAGCACGCTACCAATCTCATCGAAAATGGCCGGGTCGTCCACGGTGGCGGGCATCTTCCAGTCGGCGCCATCGGCGATCTTCGCCATGGTGGCCCGCAATATCTTGCCCGACCGGGTCTTGGGCAGCCGGTCCACCACGGCCGCATAGCGAAAGGCCGCCACGGGTCCGATCTTTTCGCGCACCAAGGCCACCAATTCGGCGCGCACTTCGTCTTCGGGCCGGTCCACGCCCTTGGACAGGCACACAAAGCCCACAGGCACTTGCCCCTTCAGCGCATCCGCCGCGCCGATCACCGCGCATTCGGCGACGTCGGGATGGGCGCCCAGCACCTCCTCCATCGCGCCGGTGCTGAGCCGGTGACCCGCCACGTTGATCACGTCATCGGTGCGCGCCATGATCCAGAGATAGCCATCTTCGTCCAGCATCCCGGCATCGCCCGTCTCGTAGTACCCCGGGAACGTGGTGAGGTAGCTTTTGCGGAACCGATCTTCCGCCCCCCAAAGCGTGGGCAGCGTGCCGGGCGGCAGGGGCAGCTTGATGGCGATGGCGCCCAACGTGCTGGGTGCCACCGGGTGACCGCCTTCATCCACCACGGTCACATCATAGCCAGGCATCGGCACCGAAGGGGAGCCGATCTTGATCGGCAACCGTTCCAACCCCACGGGATTGGCGGCGATGGCATAGCCGGTTTCGGTCTGCCACCAATGGTCGATCACGGGGCAGCCCGTGCGCGCCTGGATCCACTCGATCGTGTCGGGATCGGCCCTTTCGCCTGCCAGAAAGACGTTGCGCAGCTTCGACAGATCGTGCCCGGCCATCTGTGCGCCCAGCGGGTCTTCGCGGCGCACGGCGCGGAAGGCGGTGGGCGCTGTGAAGAAATTCACCACGCCATGGTCGGCCATGACCCGCCAGAAGGTGGACGCATCGGGCGTGCCGATGGGTTTGCCTTCGAAGACGATGGTGGTGCAGCCATGGATGAGCGGCGCGTAGCAGATATAGCTGTGCCCCACGACCCAGCCCACATCGGACGCGGCCCAGAAGACTTCGCCCGGGCGCGTGTCGTAGATGTTCTCCATCGTCCAGTCGAGGGCTACCAGATGCCCGCCCGTGGGCCGCACCACGCCCTTGGGCGCGCCCGTCGTGCCGCTGGTGTAAAGGATATAGGCGGGGTGATTGCCTTCGACGGGCACGCATTCCGTAGGCGCAGCGTCTGCGACGAAATCGGCCCAATTCACATCGTTGGGGCCCAGCTCGGCTGGGCCCATTTCGCGCTGCAAGACGACCTGGAAGTCGGGTTTATGGGTCGCGATGCGCACGGCCTCATCCATCAGCGGGCCGTAATGCACGATGCGCCCCGGCTCGATCCCGCAGGATCCTGCCAGAATGGCCTTGGGCCGGGCATCATCGATGCGCACGGCCAGTTCCGTGGGGGCGAAACCACCGAAGACCACGGAATGGATGGCGCCGATGCGCGCGCAGGCCAGCATCGCCTCCAGAGCTTCGGGCACCATGGGCATGTAGATGATGACCCGGTCACCCTTGGTCACGCCGCGCGCGGCCAAGGCGCCCGCCAGCCGCGCCACGCGGTCTTGCAACTCGGCGAAGGTAAGCTTCGTCGCGCTGCCTGTTACGGGGCTGTCATGGATGATGGCAACGCGGTCGCCGTGCCCGGCGTCCACATGGCGGTCGACGGCGTTATAGCAGCCATTGACCAACCCATCAGCGAACCATTCCGGCACCGGCCCGCCCAGATCATGCAGCGCTTTCGAGGGTGCTTTCACCCAGTCGATGGCCTGGGCCGCGTCCATCCAGAAGCCCTCCGGGTCGCCCTTCGCCCGCTCCCAATCCGATTTCCAGCCCATGATATCCCCTCCGTCTTGGCCTTATCTAGAAGCTTCCCTGCGCCAAAGGGCAAGCCCGCTTGACCGATGGGCCCTTGCGCGGGACAGTGTGACCATGACCGATTACCCCCATGTCGAAGGCTTCTTCGACCCAGGCACCAACACGATCAGCTACTTGGTCTCGGACGGGACAACCTGCGCCATCATCGACCCGGTGTTGGATTTCGACATGGCGGCGGGCCGCACCTCCACCGCGTCGGCCGACCGCGTGATCGCAGCCATCCGCGACCGGGGCCTGGTGCTGGACTGGCTTCTGGAAACCCATGTCCATGCCGACCACCTGTCTGCGGCCCCCTACATCCAGGAGGCCTTGGGCGGACGCATCGGCATCGGCGCCGAGATTGTCACGGTGCAGGACACGTTCGGCAAGATCTTCAACGAAGGCACGCGTTTCCAACGCGATGGCAGTCAATTCGATGCGCTGTTCCGCGAAGGCGACCGGTTTGAGATCGGCACCCTGCCTGTGCGGGTGCTGCACACGCCCGGCCACACGCCCGCCTGCCTAACCTACGTGGTGGGCGGTGAAAATCAGCGACTCAGCGCTTTCGTGGGTGACACGATGTTCATGCCCGATTTCGGCACGGCGCGTTGCGACTTTCCCGGCGGGTCGGCCGAGGCTTTGTGGGCGTCGATGCAGAAGATCCTCTCGCTACCCGATGACACGCGCATCTTCGTGGGCCACGACTACAAGGCCCCGGGTCGGGAAAACTTCGCCTGGGAAACCACTGTGGCCGCAGAAAAGCGCAACAAGCACTTGCTGGATGGGCGCGACGCCTTTCTGAAGATGCGCCAGGAACGGGACGCGACCTTGGGCGCGCCCAAGCTCATCCTGCCCTCGCTTCAGGTGAATATGCGCGGCGGGCGGATGCCTGAACCGGATGCACAGGGCAATGTCATGCTCAAGGTGCCGATCAACAAGATTTGACCGCCCGCAGACAGGAGAAGGCAAGTGGAAGGTATCATCTGGGACGGCACCGCTATCCTTCGCGCGCTGATCGGTGGGCTGATGATCGGCGGGGCCGCGGCGCTTCTGCTGCTGGTCAATGGCCGCATCATGGGGGCGTCAGGCATTCTGGGCGGGCTGTTGGACGGCTCGGGCGACGCGCGCCGCGAACGGCTGGCCTTTCTGGCAGGATTGGTCGGGGCGCCGCTTCTGATCATTGCGGCCACGGGGCCCAACCCCACCAATATCGATGCGTCCTGGCCCACCCTTGTGATTGCCGGTCTGCTGGTGGGCATCGGCACGCGGCTGGGCGCGGGCTGCACGTCGGGCCATGGCATCTGCGGCCTGTCGCGTCTGTCACCACGCGCGCTTGCGGCCACCGGCACTTTCATCGCCGCAGGTATCCTGACCGTGCGGGCCTTCGGATGAGGCCCCTCATCGCTTGCCTGTCAGGCGCGCTTTTCGGGGCGGGGCTGCTGGTTTCCGGCATGACCGACACCGCCAAGGTGCGTGGCTTCCTGGCCCTGCTGGGCCCTGGCCCCTGGGACCCCACGCTGATCTTTGTGATGGTCAGCGGCATCCTTCCGATGTTTCTGGCTTGGGCGCGCAATGGACGCCAGACACCTGTCTATGCGGCGACCTGGCCTGAACGGGTCACCGGCATCGACGGCCCGCTCATGGCAGGGGCGGTTCTGTTCGGCCTGGGCTGGGGCCTTGTGGGCCTGTGCCCCGGACCGGCATTGGCGGCGTTCGCTTGGGGCGGGCCCGAGGTCTTGGTCTTTACGGCCTCCATGGCGGCGGGCATGGTCGCCCTGCCCCATATCCGCAAAGCGAGACCCGCCTGATGGACCTGCGCCCCCTGGACCACACCACCTCCGTCGCACCCCAGCTTGAGCCCGAGGACATGGCCGCGCTGGCGCAAGACGGCGTCACCACCATCATCTGCAACCGCCCCGACGCAGAAATCCCGCCCAGCCATCAGGCGGCCGCCATGCAGGCGGCCGCCGAAGCCGCGGGAATGGCCTTCACCTTCAACCCCATCGCCATGCCCAATCTGACGATGGATGCGGTCGAAGAACAGGCCGATGCCATTGCAGGCGCCGAAGGCCGCGTGGTGGCCTATTGCGCGTCTGGCACCCGCTCGGCGGTGCTGTGGGCACTGTCCATGGCGGGCAAGATGCCGGCAGATGACATCCTCGCGTCGACGGCCCGGGCGGGCTATCAGCTTGGCGGGCTCAAATCCCAGATCGAAGCTCTGGAGGCACAGCAATGACCGATGGCAGACGATGGCACGACATGGGGGGCGATGCCGCAGGCCCCGTCCCGGGGGATGAGCATGACTTCGCGCTCTGGGAAAAGCGGGTGGATGCGTTGATGATCCTGGCGTCTGGCGCGGGACATTTCACCGTCGATGGGCTGCGCCGCGCACTGGAAGACATGGGCGAAAAAGCCTTTGAGGAGATGACGTATTACGAGCGCTGGATCGCCTCCATCAATCAGAACCTGATCGAGGCAGGCATCTATTCCATCGAGGAATTGGGCGCCAAGATGGAGGAGGTCAGCGCCCGCGGCGACACCTATGGAGAGGCCGCCGATGCAAGCTGATGCTGACTTCGCGCCTGGCGCCCGCGTCCGCGTCCGCGCCCTGATGCCGCCGGGCCATATCCGCACCCCCGCCTATCTGCGCGGCCATGTCGGTGAGGTGGAGCGCGTGCTTGGCCCCTTCGGCAACCCCGAAAAACTGGCCTACATGCTGCCCGCCGACAAGCAACGCCTTTACCGCGTGCGCTTTCGCCTAGCGGATCTCTGGCCCGACGCAGATGCCCCCACCGACACGATCGATGCCGAAATCTACGCCCATTGGCTGGAGCCCGCCTGATGCCCCATGATCACCACGACCATTCCCACGAAGGCATGTCGCCTTCCGGCCATCCCTACCGCGCCGACCAGGACGGCCCACTGAGCTATTGGCAGAATATGGAAATTGCCGTGCGCGAATTGCTCATCGAGAAGGGCGTGGTCACACCCGAACAGGTGGCCGCCCAAATCGAGGCCATGGATGCCCGCACACCCGCCAACGGTGCCGCCGTCGTGGCCCGCGCCTGGACCGACCCCGCCTTCCGCGCGCGGCTGTTGGAAGACGGATCGGCCGCCAGCCGCGAAATGGGCTTCGATGTGGGGCCCATGAAGCTGATCGCCGTGGAAAACACCGAGGACGTCCATAACGTGATCGTCTGCACGCTGTGTTCCTGCTACCCGCGCAACCTGCTGGGCCTGCCGCCTGATTGGTACAAATCCCGCGCTTACCGCAGCCGCACCGTGCGGGAGCCGCGCAAGGTGCTGTCGGAATTCGGCCTGGACCTGCCCGACGACGTCACTGTCCGCGTCCACGACTCGACCGCAGACATGCGCTACATCGTCGTGCCCGCGCGCCCGGAAGGCACCGAAGGCATGGACGAAGCCACATTGGCGACGCTTGTCACACGTGACAGCATGATTGGCACGGGTGTCGCCCGGCTGCCCAATTCTTAACTTAAGAATTGGGTGGAAAGTCTTAAGTTAAGACTTTCTGACCGCTCACCGCCCCCGGATCCGCGGGTCCAGCGCGTCGCGCAAGCCGTCGCCCACATAATTGATCGACAGCACCACCAGCGAAATCGCCAAGCCCGGCCAGAAGGCGCGGCCCGGATATTGCTGAAGATACGGCACGCCATCGTTCAAAAGCCGTCCCCAGGTGGGAAAGTCGGGCGGGAAGCCCAGGCCCAGGAAGGACAAGGCGCTTTCGGTGATGATGGCCGTGGCGATACCCAGCGTGGCCGAAACCATGATGGGCGACATCACGTTGGGCAGCACGTGACGCGTGATGATCTTGGCGGGCGTCGTCCCCGTGGCGCGGGCGGCCAGCACGAATTCCCGTTCTTTCAGCGCCAGCACGTCGCCGCGCACGATGCGCGCCGTCTGCATCCAGGACGTCACACCAATGGCCGATACGATCAGGATGAAGATCCCTGTCTCGATCCCGAAGGCGGCAGTCAAAGGCTCCCGGAACAAAAGCACCATCACCAGCAGAAGCGGCAGAAGCGGCAGCGCCAGGAACAGGTCGGTCAGGCGCATCAGCACCCCGTCCAGCCGACGGAAATAACCTGCCAGCACGCCGATCAACGTCCCCAGAAGCAAGCTCAGCCCCATGGCGGTCAGGCCGACGGCCAGGCTGATGCGCCCACCCTCGATCATACGGGCGAAGATATCGCGGCCCAGTTGGTCGGTGCCCAGGGGCGCCGATAGCGACATGGGCGCGTTGCGTTCGCGGATATTCGTTTTGGTCGGGTCCACATCCCAGATGAGCGGCCCGAACACCACGAGCGCCACGATAGCCAGGAAGAACGCTGCGCCCACCATGGCGCCCTTGTGGCTGCGGAACTGGTCCCAGACATCCCACCATTGGCTGCGAGGCGCTTGGCTGGGCGGGCTCGCGCCCGCATTGGTCGGCACGGGGGTGTCAGTCATAGCGGATCCTTGGGTCCAGGATGCCGTAGAGAACATCCGCCAGTAGGTTGAACAGCACGATCAGCACCGCGAAGATGAAGGTCAGGGTCTGCACCATGGGCAGGTCATTGGCCTGAATGGCCGTGATCAGAAGCTGTCCGATCCCGTTCACCTTGAAGACCTGCTCGGTGATGATGGCGCCGCCGAAGATGGAGGGCACGCCCAGCGCGATCACGGTGACCACCGGGATCATCGAGTTGCGGAGTACATGGACCAGTACGACCGCGCGTTCCTTCAGGCCCTTGGCGCGGGCGGTGCGCACATAGTCCTGTTGCAGATTGTCCAGCATCGACGCCCGCATGAAGCGGCTCAGCTGGGACGTGATCTGAAGCGCCAACACCATGACCGGCAGGAACATCTGCCGCACTTGAAAGAGGAACGCATCCCAGGAATTCACCACGTGGGTGGTGTCATAGATCGACGGGAACCATTTGAGCTGGACCGCGAAGATGATGATAACCAGAACGCCCGAAAAGAAAGGCGGCACCGAAAAGCCCACCATGGTCACGAAGGTACCCGCCTGGTCGAAGACCGAATATTGCTTGTAGGCCGAATAAATGCCCACCGGCACCGCGATCAGGATGGCCACAACATAGGCCGTGCCCACCACCCACAGCGTCTGGGGGATACGTTCGGCGATGGCGATGAAGACCGGCGCGCGGTTCTGCCAGGAGATGATGCGCAACTTGCCTTCCGCGAAGGACGTGCCGAAGAGCGCATCGAAGACGTTGAGCGGCTCGATCCAGAAGAACTGGATGATCCATTTCCAGAAACGGATATGCATCGGCTCGCCCAGGCCCAGCGCGATGCGCATCTGTTCCTTCACCTCGGCGGGCACCGTCAGAGGCACGTTGGCCATAGGGTCGCCGGGCGCCAGTTCCAGCAGCAGAAAGATCACCAGCGCAATGAAAAGCAGCGTGGGGATCGCGAAGAGAAGGCGTCTGATCGTGAAGGTCAGCATCGCGACATGTCCGATATAGGATGGGGTTTGGCCCCACCTCTCCCTGGTTGGATCAGGGGGCGGCGCACGCGGCGCCCCCCAGGGTCACATTGGGCGTGCCAGCCCGCCTTGGCGGGCCGGCACGGACCCGATCAGGACCCGTCGATCCGATACCAGTCAGCGATGTTCCAAAGCTCGCTGTCCCAAACGTTCAGCTTGATGCCGCCCAGGCTGTTGGCATGGGCCGACAGGCGACCGCGGTGCACCAGCGGGATCATGCCGCCATTCTGGACGATCATGTCATTGAGTTCCTTCGCGATCCGCGTGCGTTCTTCGAACTGGGCGGTCTGCGACAGCTCATTCCAGAGCGCGTCGTATTCCTCCATGCAGAAGCGCGAGATGTTTTCACCCTGCCACTGCGAGGATGGCTGGGGCGCCTTGTCGCACAGACCGTTGGCCAGATAGGCCTGCGGGTCGGTGCCGTTGAAGGTGTTGGCGTACATCTCAACGTCGGCATAGAACTTCTGGAACGTGTCGGGCGAGCCCGCATCACCGCCGAAGAAGACCGAGGCGTTGACGTTGCGAAGTTCGACCGCGAAGCCGATTTCTTCCCACCATTCCTTGATCAGCGCCTGGAAGTCCTGACGCACCGCGTTGGTCGACGTTTGATAGAGCATCCGAAGCTCGACCCCGTCCTTTTCGCGCACACCGTCGCCATTGCTGTCGACCCAGCCCGCTTCTTCCAGCATGGCCTTGGCGCCGTCCAAGTCCTGCGTGTCACAGGTGATGGAGGTGGAGTTGAAAGCCTCGGGCGCGGGCACCCAATTGCAGGTCACGCGACCGGCTTGGCCATAGCCGATTTCCACCAGAAGCGGACGGTCGATGGCCATGGACAGCGCGTTGTAAACCGCCGGGTCGCTCAGGAACGGGTGGGGCCGGATGACAGACCGCTCATCGGGGCCGAGCGCCGGGTCGGGGTTGGTATTGTTGAGCATGATGCGCTCAACCAGCGGACCAAAGCCCACCACGGGTGTGCCGAGGCCGCCTTCTTCCATCTGGGCGATGACCTCGGGGGCCAGTTGCAGGTTCCAGGCATAGTCGAATTCACCGGTCTGCATCACGGCGCGGCCCGCCGCATCGGCGTCGCCGCCGCCCTTGAAGTTCACGGTGGCGAAGGCGGGCTTGCCCGGCTCGCGGTAATTCTCGTTCGCGGCGTAGGAAATCACGTCATTGGTGCGGAATTCCGTGACCACGAAGGGGCCCGTGCCGATGGGGCCGAAATTCTGCTCGGTACAGGTGGACGCCGCTGCGCCAACGCACTGTTCGAACTGGGCTTTCTGGAGGATCGGGCTCTCACCGCCGGTGAAGGCCGTGTAGGGGTATGGCTTGGGTGCGGAGAAGTTGACGACCACGGTATGGGCATCGGGCGTCTCAACGCTTTCGACGCCTTCAAACTTGGTGATCTGGGCGCAGCCGCCTTCGGGGTGGGTGCAGTATTCCCAGGTGAATTTCACGTCCTCAGAGGTGAAGGGCGTACCATCCGACCAGACGATGTCGTTGCGCAGCTTCCACGTGATCTGGGTCAGGTCTTCGGCCACGCCGCCATTTTCGACCGTCGGGATCTCGGTGGCGAGCCAGGGCGTGATTGTTCCGGTCTCATCGAAGCGGGCCAGCGGTTCCAGGATGAGCGAGGCGGATTCCACGTCTTTCGTGCCACCCGACAGGAATGGGTTCAGCGTCGAGGGTGCCTGCCAGTAGATGATGCTGACCTCACCGTCGCGGCCACGCTCGCCCTCATGGCCATCGGCAAATGCCATTTGCGCCAGAAGCGCGCCCGCCACACTGCACATTAGTGCCGTTCTCGTTCGCATGTGATCTCTCCCTATCGGATCGTTCTTAAGTCTTTTTCGCGAGCCCGGCTTTTCTGATCCGGATCACGCGCTAACCATGCAAACCGCAGAAAGCTGGGATTGCAAGCATGCTTTGACGCGTCGCCTGACGGTCTGGCTTTACACTTGTCGAAACCTCCTGTTCCCTATGCAAAGCGCCCACCACCCGGGCACCACCACCATTTCGGAGCCCGCATGACCGACACCGACACCCGCCAGCCCGTCGCCAGGTTCGACCGCCTGCGCGTCGAGTTTATGACCAGAGGCGGCACCGTCGTGGGCGTCAAGGATGTGTCCTTCGACATTTTCCCCGGGGAAACCGTCGCGGTGGTCGGCGAAAGCGGCTCTGGCAAGTCGGTATCGTCGCTTTCGATGATGCGCCTGGTGGAATTCGGCGGAGGTCGCATCGCCAATGGCCGCATCCTTTTCGACCGAGGCGAAGGCGATGGCCCCATCGACGTCACCGAAGGCGGGCCCGAGGCCATGCGGCCGCTGCGTGGCAACGAAATCGGGATGATCTTCCAGGAACCGATGACCGCGCTGAACCCGGTCTTCACCATCGAACGGCAGCTTATCGAAGGCATCCTGGAACATGATGGCGGCAGCCAGGCCGAGGCCCGCGCGCGCGCATTGAAATTGCTGCAAGAAGTCCGCATCCCCGAACCCGAGCGCCGGCTGACCCAATACCCCCATGAACTGTCCGGCGGGATGCGCCAGCGCGTCGTCATCGCCATGGCTTTGGCCTGCCGACCCCGCCTGCTGATCGCCGATGAACCCACCACCGCTCTGGACGTGACCATCCAGGCGGAAATCCTGGCACTCATCGACCGTCTGAAGCGCGAAACCGGCACTGCGGTGATGTTCATCACCCATGACATGGCTGTGGTCGCCCAGATGGCAGACCGCGTGGTGGTCATGTATCGCGGCGAAAAGGTGGAAGAAGGCAAATCCGAAGATATCTTCGCCGCCCCGCAGCACCCTTACACCCAGGCGCTTTTGTCCGCCGTGCCCCGGCTGGGCGAGATGACGGGCACCGATCTGCCGTCGCCCATGAAGCTGGTGGGGCGCGACGACCAGGACCTGTCCCCCATCGTTGGCACGCAGGAACCGCTTCTGAAGGTCGAGAACCTGACGGTCCGGTTCCCCGTCCGCGGTGGCTTGTTACGCCGCGTCATTTCCAACGTTCACGCGGTGGAAGACGTGTCCTTCACCGTCAACAAGGGCCAGACCCTCAGCCTGGTCGGCGAATCGGGCTGCGGCAAGTCTTCCTGCGGGCGGGCGGTGCTGCGCCTGGTGGAGCCGCAGAGCGGGCGCATCACCATTGGCGATACGGACATAATGGCCCTGCCCCAGTCCGATCTGCGGCGCGCCCGGCGCGAAATGCAGATGATCTTCCAGGACCCGTTTGCCTCGCTCAACCCACAACGGCAATTGGCCGATCAAGTGGCCGAACCCATGGTCAATTTCGGCATCGGCAACGCCCAGGAACGCGCCGACCGGGTCGCGGCGCTTTTCGACCGGGTAGAGTTGCCGCGCGACTTCATGCGTCGCTATCCGCATGAGTTGTCCGGCGGCCAGCGCCAGCGCATTGCCATCGCCCGCGCCCTGGCACTGCGCCCCTCGCTCATCGTGGCCGATGAAGCGGTCTCGGCGCTTGATGTGTCGGTGCAGGCCCAGGTACTGAATCTGATGCTGGAATTGCAGCAGGAAATGGGGCTGTCGTATCTGTTCATTTCCCACGACATGGCCGTCGTGGAGCGCGTCAGCCACCAGGTGGGTGTGATGTATCTGGGCCGTATCGTGGAAATCGGCCCCCGTCGCGCCGTGTTCGAAGACCCGCGCCACCCCTATACACGCGCGCTGATGCGCGCCGTGCCCGTGGCCGACCCGACCAAGCGGATGCTGGACCGCAATCTCGATTTCCGGCCCATCCCCTCGCCCATCTTCCCCGTCGACCATAAGCCCGAACCGTCGCGCTATACCGAAGTGACACCGGGCCATTTCGTGCTGGACGGCAATTGGGGTGGATTTGAGCGCGACGACGATGCCCGCGCGTCCGAGGCCCGCCTGCGCGAAGGCGAAGATGTGCCCGACGGGTTGGGCGGCCGCAAACTTCTCTATGATTGAGACCCCATGACCGAGCTTTCCGCCCGTGCCATCCTCGACCGGTTGGTGGCCTTCCCGACCGTCAGCCGCGATTCCAACTTGGACTTGGTCGATTGGGTCGAAGATTATCTATCGGGTTTCGGTGTCTCCGCCCGCCGCGTCTATGACGCCACGGGCAAGAAAGCCGCGCTTTATGCCAATATCGGCCCCGAGGTCGATGGCGGCATCGTCCTATCCGGCCATACCGACGTCGTCCCCGTGGACGGCCAGGATTGGTCCACCGACCCGTTCACCGTGACGGAACGGGGCGGCAAGCTCTACGGTCGCGGCACCTGCGACATGAAGGGCTTCGACGCGCTGGCTTTGGCCATGGTGCCCGTGGCCCTGGCGTCGGACCTGAAGCGCCCGTTGCAAATCGCGCTCAGCTACGACGAAGAGGTGGGCTGCATCGGCGCCCCGCCCATGATCGACGATATGGTGACCCACCTGCCCCGCGCCGCCGCCGCGATCATCGGAGAGCCGACGATGTTGCGACCCGTCACCGGACACAATGCGTCAATCATGATCCGCATCCATGTCCAAGGCTATGAGGTCCATTCTTCGAAGCTGCCCGAAGGCGTGTCGGCCATCCATGAGGCGGGCCGCATACTGGCTTGGGTGAACGATTGCAACGCCGCCATCCAGGCGGAAACGCCGGATGCCTTGTCGGCCCTGTTCGATCCACCCTTTACCACGGCCCATGTGGGCATTATCGAAGGCGGCACCGCCCACAACATCACCGCTAAGGATTGCTACCTAAATGTTGGCTTCCGCTCCCCCGCCGGGGACAACCCCGAACGCCATGCCGCGGCCCTTGAGGCCTTTCTGGACACGCTTCACGCTACGCTCCGCCAGCGCCACCCCCAGGCGGGCATCTCTTATGCGCGCAATTTCGGCGTGCCGGGGCTGAAGCCCGAAGCCGAGGGCACCGCCGAGGCCATCATCCGCCGCCTGACCGGCGATAACGGCACCCATGTCGTCACCTACGGCACGGAAGCTGGCCAGTTCCAGGAACGCGGCTATTCCGCCGTGGTCTGCGGCCCCGGCGACATCGCCCAGGCCCACCAACCCGACGAATGGATCGCGGTGGATCAGTTCCAGAAGGGTGAAGCGCTGCTGCGACGGGTGGTGGGCACTTTGGTTTGAGCGCATTACCCGGCGCCCTTGGACCGGAATCAACCCCAAAGGGCGCTGGTCCATCGACAGGCCGCCCCACGGCCCGGCGATATGGATGCCGTTGGCGCGAAGCTCCCATCCTCTGCGGAGGTGGCTGACATAAAACGCATTAGCCCTACACCCCGATCGCCGCACCGCGGCCCGTCGACAGCCCCGCTTGCAAACAGATGGGACATGTCATGATGAGCTTCGCTGCAAACCCGACCAGCCGTCGTTCATCGTCTTTTGCGCGGAATTGTGCATCTGATGCTGCGTCCTAACCCCATAAATCACCGGCACGCGCACCAAGGTGCAATACTTGCTTGCGGCGCTCGGCCACCCCGGCCCTGGGGACTTCA
This sequence comes from uncultured Jannaschia sp., assembly GCA_947494145.1. Lineage (GTDB taxonomy): Bacteria > Pseudomonadota > Alphaproteobacteria > Rhodobacterales > Rhodobacteraceae > Jannaschia. Next base: position 418,475 of record CANLTZ010000003.1, read on the forward strand.
CTCTCTATGCAGGCCGCGGGAGGCGGCCCGCATGTGCATGGCCCGGGTGTTCAACGGAACAGAAGACGGTCTTCCAGGGCGCGCAGGTTCTCTTCGTAGGCGGCCAGCGCCTCTTCGCCGGGGATGCCCAGCGCCTCGGCCTCGGCAAGCCAGATCGCGACCGCTTCGTTCTTGTGGTCTTCCAGATCGGCCAACAACGCCTCGTCCGCCTTCTTGAACTTGAGGCCGTTGGCCAGCATGTCCGCACGGAACCCGTTGTCGAACGCATCCCATGAGGCGGAGCGTGATGCGAGCCGCTCGCCCGATACCGACATGATGGCCGCCTGATCTTCCGGTGAGATTTCGGCCCAGGCCTCATCGGACAAGATGACCGTATATGTGGGCGTGTAGACCCCGTAATCGACCTCGGTCACCATGACGTCGTTCGTCCAGATCCCCAGGGCCCGGGCCGCACCATGGGCCAGAAAGAAGGTTGGCGGCGCGGTGTTCTGAGCCTCATATTCGACCATCCAGTTCGCCACATTCTCCCGCAGGACAGCGGGGCCGCGGACATCGAGGTCTTGGAAATAGGGGACGGGATAAACGTTCTTGTCGATGATGTCCTCATCGGCGCGCACGGGCTCCGCTTCCTCGCGCCAGATATGGGCGGCGGGTGCGGCCACGAAGCCCAGAATGTGGGCTTCGTCGAAATAGGGTGTCTCCGACAGATACTCATCATGGAGACGCCAAAGCGACACGGCCGTCTGCTCAGCCGAGCCGCCCAGAAGCGGCTGCATCGGCAGCTTCAAAAGCGGATGCGATACGCGCAGGCGGTCATTGAGCACATAGGCCGCGTCCACGTCGCCCGACATCACGAGGTCATATTGTGCATCCGGGTCGCGATTGACGACCTCCGGATCGACGAACTGGACCCGTCCGTCGGTCACCTCAGCGATGTCTTCGAGAAAGTTGTCGATGATCCCGGTATTGATGATGAAACCGGGCGCGGATGCCTTGTTGAAGGTCAGGATCAACGGGGCGTCGTCTGCGACGATGGCGTCGGCTTCAACGCTAACCGGCTTGGCCACTGGCGCTGGCTGTGCGGCGGCGCTTGTCGTTCCGAGGCAGGGGATTTCCAGTACTTGACCGACCCAGATCATGTTCGGATCTGATCCAATCTCGGCGCTGTTATGACGAAAAAGCGCGTTGAAATCGGTTGTGCCGTAAGCGCGCGCGCTGATCCGGCTCAGCGAGTCGCCCGCGACGACCGTGTAGGGTTGCCCACAGGTCAGCGCCTGGGCAGACGCCGACGCCAACGGCAAGGTCGCGCCAACAGACAAAAGGCTAAGGGTAAACAGGCTTTTGGAAACAGGTCTCATGGCAAATCACTTCTAAAAAATCGATCGATATGAACCGAAGTGGGCCAAACCAATATGGTGAAGTTACATCGGCAATTTGTCAGAAATGCAGCCCGCCTGATTTTTAGGCGACTTTGCTCGAAACGCGGGCGCGATAGGGCGCGAAGCTGAGCCTGAAACTAGCTAAGTCTGACCGCTGTAATTATTACAAAACAATACTTTGAATATGGGCGCCGCAGGCCGACTCAAACACTAAGCCTTAAGGCCAAATTTTAGGCGATTTTTTGATCAACGCCTTGGATGGCCCTGCCTAACCCTTGCGAGACGCACATCAAACCCTAAGGTTAGAGGCCGCTGCCGCATCCCCGTTGCAAGGACGATCCCCATGCCCGTCAAGAACCGCTTCGCCGAGCTTCTGCCTGAGATCACCGCCTGGCGCCGGGACCTCCATGAGAACCCGGAAATCCTGTTCGACACCCATCGGACCTCAAAGATCGTGGCCGAAAAGTTACGGGCCTTTGGCTGCGACGAGGTGGTGGAGGCCATCGGTCGAACCGGTGTCGTGGGTGTGATCAACGGCAAGTCCGACAGCCGGGGGAAGGTAATCGGCTTGCGCGCGGATATGGACGCCCTGCCCATCCACGAACAGACCGGGAAGGACTACGCGTCCAAGACCGACGGCGCCATGCATGCTTGCGGCCATGACGGGCACACCGCCATGTTGCTGGGGGCCGCGAAATATCTGTCGGAGACGCGCAATTTCGACGGCAAGGTCGTGGTCATCTTCCAGCCCGCCGAAGAAGGCGGCGGCGGCGGCAAGGAGATGTGCGACGACGGAATGATGGACCGATGGAACATCCAGGAAGTCTATGGGATGCACAATTGGCCCGGGCAACCGGTGGGCAGCTTCTCTATCCGGCCAGGCGCGTTTTTCGCCGCAACCGACCAATTTGACATCACGCTGGAAGGCAGAGGCGGCCACGCCGCCAAGCCCCACGAAGTCGTCGATACGACGCTGATGGCGGCCCATCTGGTCACGGCGCTGCAAAGCATCGTCAGCCGCAATGCGGATCCGGTGAAGCAGATCGTGGTTTCCGTAACGTCGTTCGAGACATCGTCGAAAGCGTTTAACGTCATCCCGCAACGTGTTCACATCAAAGGGACCGTGCGCACGATGTCCACGGATCAACGCGATCTGGCCGAGACACGGATGCGCGAGATCACCGACGGTGTCTGCGCCACATTTGGCGGCACGGCAGAGTTCGTCTATCACCGCGGCTACCCGGTGATGGTGAACCACGATGAGCAGACCGATTTCGCCGCCGACGTTGCCCGCGCTGTGTCGGGCGCGTGTGAAGACGCGCCGTTGATCATGGGGGGCGAGGATTTCGCCTTCATGCTAGAAGAACGCCCTGGCGCCTACATCTTGGTGGGCAATGGCGACAGTGCACCGGTGCACCATCCCGAATACGACTTCACGGATGAAGCCATCCCGGCCGGATGCTCCTGGTGGGCGGAGATTGTCGAACGCCGGATGCCGGCCGCCTAGTGGGCTAGACAAAAGGGGGGCCAGCCCCCCGTCCCGGCAAGCCGGGACTCCCCCCGGAGTATTTCTGCCAGGATGAAAGGGGGCTGTTTGACGGTTTGTTAGCGGTTTTGGAGAAAGACAGGACTGGCGGAACAGAATGAGGGACCGATGGACATGTAAGGTGAGGGGCGGGGATGTCTCTCGGCGGCAGGATTAGGTTCAAATACGTCCTTCAAACATGGTGCAGAGATGCGGCTTGACGCCTCGACCCGTCGTCAAATCGGGATAACGTTGGGTCACTTGGATCGGCGGTTTACCGCCGATCAATCCGGTGTCATAGTGCCGGTGTCAGCTAGAAGATAGAGACAATACAGTATGTTCAAGACGGTCCGCGTCGCCTTGATGGGTTTGGCGCTCTCCCTCCCTTTCGCGCAAAATGCCAATGCACAGAACATCTCGGTCGCCCCCGAAGATGGCTCTCCTGCCATGTTCACCGCCGGATGGTACGGCGGTGGCGGTGGCAACATGGTCGTGATTTGGGCGCCGTCCTTACGCGAAGACGGCACGGTCGCCGTCTGCGGAGTCTATGCCATGACCAACAACTTCATTCGCCAAGGTGTCGACCAGATGCTGCGCCGTGCAACCGTGAACGTGGATGGCCAGCGCGTGCTGCGCAATGTCCGCAAGTTCAAGCGCGCCAGCAGCGTTCAGACCATGGGTCAGACAATGGCGACCTGTATTGAGACCGAGGCGCGCGGCCAATGGAACAAGGTCGAAATCGTCTTTGGCGAAGGTAGCTTCCGCGGCTGATCGGGGCGCGGCAACCAATCAAGCGTCACGCAACGCGCGACGCATGACCTTGCCGGTGGCCGTCATCGGCAGCGTATCGACAAAGCGAACCGCCCGGGGTGCCATATGGGGCGACAACCGGTCGCGGACCCAGGCGATCAGTTCCGGTTCCAGCCCCGCACTTGGCGCATCCGCCACGACGAAGGCCGTGACCGCTTCACCGCGCTGCGCGTCGGGCAAGCCCACCACGGCGCAGGTCAGCACATGGGGATGCGCCATCAGGCAGATCTCCACCTCGCTAGGCCCGATCCGATAGCCCGCCGAGTTGATCACATCGTCATCGCGGGACACGAAGGTGATCACGCCACCCCCCTCGACCCGCCCCAGATCACCCGTGCGCAACCAGCCATCGCGCCACTTGGCCTCGGTCGCCGCGATGCGGTTCCAATAGCGCAGAAACGCCGCCGGGGAGCCTTGGACGCAGATTTCGCCCACCTCGCCGACATGGCAGGCATCGCCTGCGGCATCGCGCACCGTGACATCGACGCCAGGCACCGGGCGGCCCAGCGTTCCCGGCGTCACGTCCTGTGTGCCCGCGCAGGCCGCCATCACCAGATTGCACTCGGTCTGGCCGTAGATTTCATTGACCGGGACGCCCAGAACCTCGCGCCCCCAAGACAAGAGTGCCGGGCCCAGCGCTTCCCCGCCAGAGATCACCGCCCGCAGCGCCAAGCCTTCGGGCGGCGGGGCCTGGCGCAGCAGTTTGAGCGCTGTGGGCGGCAGGAACGCGGCGGTGACGGCTTCGGACTGCATCAGCCCCCAGGCCTCGGCCGCGTCGAATTTGGCGAAGCGCTTGGCCACCAGCGGCACCCCGAAATAGAGGCATGGCATCGCCAGATCCATCAAGCCGCCGATCCAAGCCCAATCGGCGGGTGTCCAGCCCACATCGCCCGGCTGCGGGAAACCTTCCAACGCGGCCTCTACGCAAGGGAGGTGCCCCACCAGAAACCGGTGGGCATGAAGCACACCTTTGGGCGCCCCCGTGGTGCCGGAGGTGTAGATCATCATGGCCGGGTCTTCGGCGCCGGTGCGTTTGACTGCTCCGCCTGGCCCATCCATGGCCCCCGGCGCATCCACGTCCACGCGCAGGCGAAGGTCGGGCAAGTCCAACCGCGACAGTTTCGCCAGCCCTGCCGCATCGGTAATGACCGCCGTCGCGCCCGAATCTCGCAGCCGGAATTCCAATGCCTCGGACCCAAACAAGGTAAAAAGCGGCAGCGATATCGCGCCCCGTTTCATAGCCGCGAAATGGGCCACCATGACTTCGGCCCGTTGCGGCAGCAAAATAGCCACCCGGTCGCCAAGTGCCACGCCCGCCGAGGCCAATTTGCCCGCCAGCGCGTCCGAGGCATCGCGCAAGCGCCCATAGCTCCAGATTGTGCGGTCGCCCGACAGATCGATGATGGCCGTGCGCTCTGGCGCGGCATCGGCCCAATCGTCGCAACAGGCCTGGGCGATGTTGAAATCCGTCGGGACGTGCCAGGCGAAACGCGCCCGCATTTCGGTCCAGGGGGCGAGGCGCGGAAGGGTGCGCCGGTCGTCCGGTGTCACCCCGTACTCGCGAGCGTCACTGGAAAAAGCCCCGCGGGCGGCAAGCCGAGGGCTTGCAAAGCGGGCAAAGAAATCTGCGCGCCCCCCGCCCCATCAAGCGGTCGCAAGGTGACTGCCACGGTTTCGCCGTTGGCGGCCGTGACCGTGCCGGGCGTGTTCGACGAGACAAGCCCGGTCTTCACCCAAAGGCCCAGATCGGTCGGGTCGCCCAGCGATACGGTTTCGCGCCCCAGATCGCCCCGCGTGGGCACCGCATTCGCCACCTGGCGCGCGGCATTGCCCGGCGCATTGGTCACTTGGCGCACCGCGTCGCCAGGCGCATTCGCGACTTGGCGCGCCGCGTCCCCCACGGCGCCCGTGGCCGAATTCACGGCATCTGCACCCGCATTGGCCGCATTGATCCCGGCATCGGCCACACCATCGACCGCCGCCCCGGGCGATGGCAGCGTCACGTTCGAAGGCGGCAGGAAGACCGGATCAGGCTCCGGTATGCCGCGGCCGCCGAACAAACCCCCGCCGCCGCATCCGGCCAGAACAAGAACAGAAGACAGCAAAGCAAGTCGGACCATGGCGAAAACCCCCGGGTTAAGTGCGCAGCCACCTTGGCGCAGCGAAACGTCGCTGTCAGCCCATCTTGTGATCAGGCCCGGCAGATCCTAGCCTGTGAACATGACCGTGCCCCTGATCGACCCCTTCGCCCGGACAATCGACTACCTGAGGGTATCGGTGACCGACCGCTGCGACTTCCGCTGCACCTATTGCATGTCGGAACACATGACCTTTCTACCCAAGAAAGAGCTGCTCACCCTTGAGGAGCTTGAGCGCCTCTGCACCACCTTCGTGCGGCTGGGCGTCAAGAAGTTGCGCATCACCGGGGGGGAGCCTTTGGTGCGGCGCAATATCCTGAGCTTCTTCGAAGGCATGTCCCAGCATCTTGGCAACGGTCTGGATGAGCTGACGCTCACCACCAATGGCAGCCAGTTGGACCGCTTTGCAGCACCCTTGGCCGCGGCGGGGGTGCGCCGTATCAATGTGTCGCTCGACACGCTGGATGCGGACAAATTCAAGGCCATCACCCGGTGGGGGTCGCTCGACAAGGTCAAGCGCGGCATCGCCGCCGCACAAGAGGCGGGCATGCGCGTCAAGATCAATGCGGTGGCGCTCAAGGGTTTCAACGATGTGGAGCTTTTCGACCTCGTTGGCTGGGCGAAGGCCGAAGACATGGACCTTACGTTCATCGAGGTGATGCCCATGGGGGATATGGGCGACGGCACCGACGGCACGTTGCGTCTGGACCAGTATTGGCCGCTCAAGAACCTGCGCGCGCAACTCGCGACCCGCTACACCCTGACCGAGCTTGACCACCGCACCGGGGGGCCCGCGCGCTACGTCCGGCTGGAAGAAACCGGCCAGCAGATCGGCTTCATCACGCCGCTGACGCATAATTTCTGCGAAAGCTGCAACCGGGTGCGACTGACCTGCACCGGTCAGCTTTATATGTGTCTGGGCCAGGAAGACATGGCCGACCTGCGCGCGCCGCTGCGTGCGTCCGAGGCCGACGTGCCGCTGGAAGACGCCATTCGCGCCGCCATCGCCCGCAAACCCAAGGGCCACGATTTCGACTATTCCCGCCAGAAGGTCGCGGGCCAGGTTTCCCGCCATATGAGCCACACGGGCGGCTGACCGCCCGCTTCAGACAGCACGCAACCCCAGGATCGAGCGCGCCTGTTCAGGGGTCGCGACCGGACGGGCATACCGCTCCGCCACATCCACCGCCCGGCGGACCAAGGCGGCATTCGAAGGTGCCAGCGCGTCGCGGTCCAGACGCACATTGTCTTCCAACCCCGTGCGGGCATGGCCGCCCGCCGCGATTGCCCAATCGTTGACCTCGATCTGATGGCGCCCGATCCCGGCGGCACACCACGGCGCCTCCCCGAACAGGTGCCGCTTTGTGGCCAGCATCACGTCAAAGGCATGGCGGTCGGCAGGCATGGCGTTCCGCACCCCCAGCACGAACTGGCAATAGGGCCGGGCAGGCAGCCGCCCGTCCCGATGCATCGCCGCAGCCTGATAAAGATGCGACAGGTCGAAACACTCAATCTCGGGCACAACGCCGTGCGTCGCCATCTCGGCGGCCAGCCAATCCACCAGGTCGGGCGGGTTTTCGTAGACGCGGGTCGGGAAGTTGTTGGAGCCCACGCTCAGGCTGCACATGTCGGGGCAGAGCGGGATCATCCCGCCCCGTTCGCGCCCCGCGCCCGACCGTCCGCCGGTGGACAATTGAATGACCATGCCGGGGCAATGCGCCTCGATCCCTTCCTTGAGGGCTGCGAAACGCTCCGGGTCGCTGGTGGGGGTCCCATCGTCCAGGCGGACATGGCAATGGGCGATGGCTGCGCCCGCCTCAAAGGCTTCGTGGGTGGATTCGATCTGTTCCGCCACGGTGATGGGCACGGCGGGGTTGTCGGCTTTGCGCGGCACCGAGCCGGTAATCGCAACACAGATGATGACCGGATCAGACATCGAGAAATGCCGTCTCATTGGCCCCCTGCAGCCGGATATCCAGGCGCCAGACTGCCCCGTCCCGACGCGCGATCAAGGTCCGTGCCCGCGCGCCCGCCGCCCGCAGCAACGGGTCGCCTGCATTGGCGGGATCGCCTTCGAAGTAGCACCGCAGGTGCAGGGCTCGGTTCATGCCGCGCGCATAGATCATCATCGCCCCGTGGGGGGCGCCCGCCCCCGGCACAGCCCCAGGCCGGACGGTCTCGAACATGTAGCACCCTTCATCGTCGCAAGCGGCGCGGCCCAGATTGGACAGGCTCGGGTCGGACCCGGGGGGAAACCGTCCCTCCGCATCGGGTTGCCAAAGCTCGATCAGGGCATCCGTCACGGGCGCGCCATCGCCATCGATCACGCGCCCCACCAGGGTTACGGCCTCGCCCCGGGCCCCATCGCGCCGCATTCGGGAGCCGATCAAGGCGGGGCCAGCAGCATCCGTCATGCCGATATGCAGGTAGGGCCCCGCGGTCTGGGACGGCGTTTCGCGCATCTATTGCCCCTCCGGCTGTGTCTCGAACGGGGTCTGAGCCACCCCCCGCAGGACGATATCAAAGCGCCAGGCCACCGTATCCATTGGCTCGGTCGCGTCCAGATCAAGCCTCGCGGTCAGGCGATCGCGGGCCTCGGGCCGGGGGATGGCGCACAGAATGGGGCAATGGGGGATGAAGGGGTCGCCTTCGAAGTAAAGCTGCGTCACCAGCCGCTGCGCGAAGGCCCGGCCAAAGAGAGACAGGTGAATATGCGCCGGGCGCCAATCATTGCCGCCATTGGGCCAGGGATAGGGCCCCGGCTGGATAGTGCGGAACGCATAGCGCCCCTCTGCGTCGGTTAGCACGCGCCCGCAGCCGCCGAAATTCGGGTCCAGCGGCGCAAGATAGCCATCCTTCATATGGCGATAGCGGCCACCCGCATTCGCCTGCCAGACCTCAATCAGCGCACCCGTGACCGGACGATCGTCTTCGTCGACCACCTTGCCGTGAACCCGTATCCGCGGACCCAGTGCGCTTTCGCCTTGCTGCGCGAAGTTCAAATGCAGGTCACCGTCCAGCGGCCCAAGATCCCCATGGCCAAAGACCGGGCCCGTCAGTTCCACCCCAGCGGACGGCAGCGTCAGCGGCGGCGCCGTCGGCGCCCGCAGGCGCGTGCTGCGATAATCGGGGGCAAGGGCGGGCGGGTGCCAGCCCGGCGCACGGGGACGAAGCAAGGTCATGTCGCATCCATTTCCGCAAACGTGGCCTTGGCAATGGAGATGGCGCGATTGGCCTTCGGCACGCCCGCATAGACAGCCACATGCAGCAGGGCTTGTATAACGTCGTCGCGCCCCGCGCCGGTGCGGGCGGTGGCGCGGACATGCATGGCGATCTCATCGAAGCTGCCCGTCGCTGCCAGGATAGCCAGCGTCAGCATAGACCGTTCGCGCCGCGTGATCGTGTCATCGGCCCACAGGCCGCCCCAGGCATAGCCCGTGATCATGTCCTGAAACGGTGCATCGAACGCCGTGGTCGCGGCCTTGGCCCGGTCCACATGGGCGTCGCCCAAAACCGACCGGCGGACGGCCTCTCCGCTTGGAATATCTTCGCTTGGCATCTGGCCCTCCCGCCCCTTCTATAGCAGTCGAAATGGGGCGACGGAATTGAGTTTGACCGACAGCGCCATTACCAGGGGGTTATGGAAATCCCGTCTCGCCTTCGCCTGCGCCATCTCCGGGTGTTTCTGGAAGTGGCCCGCCAAGACAGCCTGACCGCCGCCGCCGGCACCCTTCATGTGACCCAACCCGCGCTGTCCAAAGCCATTCGCGAGTTGGAGGACATCGTCGGCGCCTCTCTCTTTGATCGAACGCACCGGCGCATGGTGCTCAGCGAGGCTGGCCACCGTTTCCGCGTCCACGCCGCCCGGATCGAGCGCGACCTGGACCGCGCCACCCGCGCCGCCCGGGGCGCCGTTGAGCGGACGCGCCTTACACTTGGGGTCTTGCCGACCGCGGCCACAGACCTGGTGCCCAGTGCCGCCCATACGTTTGGGCGCAGCCACCCCACCTGCCTGCTGGACATCACCACCGGCGGCAATGCCGCCCTGATGGCGGAGTTGCGGGAGGGCGCGCTTGACCTGGTGGTCGGGCGCATGGCCCCGCCCGATGACATGGCGGGCCTGCTTTTCGAGCAGCTTTACCCTGAAGAAATCATCGCCGTAGTGCGCCCCGGCCATCCGCTTCTTACAAACGCCGAAACCGATGTTGCGGCGCTCGAAGACTGGCCCCTCATCCTGCCGCCACCTGCGGCATTGATCGCGCCCCCCGTTCGGTCCTGGCTGACCAGCGTCGGCTTGGGCGATGTGGACGGGACCTTGCGCACCGTGTCCTTGGCTGTGGGGCGCGGGGCGGTGCTTGGCTCCGACGCGATTTGGTTCATCAGTCTTGGCGTCGTGTCGTTCGAATTGCGGCACGGCCATCTGGCCCGCCTGCCGCTGTCGAAACCCATCTTCGCCGGTCCCCTCGGGATTTCGCGCCGCGACGACGGGGCGGATGGCCCCGAAATGCGCGCCTTTTGCGACTGTCTGCAAACGACCGTGCGCGCGCTGCGGGGACGAATATGAAAAACATGACCCTGCGCCAGATCGAGGCCGTCCGCGCCGTGATGATGACCGGCACCATTGCGGGCGCGGCTGAAATGCTGTCGGTCTCGGCCCCCGGCATCAGCCGGCTGATCCGCTACACCGAAGAATCCCTGGGTCTGCGCCTATTCGAGCGCCGCGCGGGCCGCTTCGTGCCCTCGGTCGAGGCGGGCGCCGTGTTCGAGCAGATCGCCCGCGTCTATCGCGATGTGGAAAACCTGGGCCACGCCATCGACAGCCTGCACCGCGGCGAAACGACGGAACTGCGCTTGGCTTCCGCGCCGTCCATCGCGCAATTCGTCGCCGCCCGCGCCGTGCGGGGCGTGCGCCGCCGGTTTCCAGACCTGTTCGTCGACCTGAATATCCTCAAGATCGAGGAAACCATCGACTACCTTTTACTAGAGCGGGGCGAGTTCGTGGTGATGAGTTCACCCGTCACCGGGGCCGCCGTGGAAAGCCGGGAACTGGCCCGCGGTCAGCTGGTCGCCATCGTGCCCGAAGACCACCCTTTCGCCGCGCGCCCCTCGGTTTCGGTCCATGACCTGGCCACTGAGACACTGATTGGGGTGGACCCTGACGACCCCTATGGCGCGCAGCGCATCCGGCCCTTCGTGGATGCCGGAATCGAGCCGCGTTTTTCCCTACGCGGCCGCTTCGCGCAAACGGTCGTGGGTTTGGTGCGCCATGGTCTGGGTGTGGCGATCATCGACGAATTCTCGGTGGCCGAGATCTATATGGAAGGGTTCCGCCGCCTACCATTGGAAGAAGAAACGAGCATCACCGCCCATGTGGCCCACAAGAAGGGCCGGAGCCTGTCCAGCCACGCCGAATACGCCATCGCCTGCTTCGCCCAAGAACTTGGCGCCGCGACCCGGGCCCGCCCGTGGGAGGCGTCGGCCCAGGCCGATTAACATCATGTTACGTTTACTTCCAAGAAAGCATTTGTCGTTCCGGCACCATAACCTGATACATATGCGTTGATCGTCCGGCGCGAACCGGCATGACATCAAATGGGAGGAATGAATCATGAGAGGACCGATCGTTCTCGTCGCGGCACTTTTCGCCGCCACATCCGCCGTGGCGGAGTTTCCCGAGCGCGAAATCAGGGGCGTGATCCAATGGGGGGCCGGTGGTTCCACCGACACGGTCATGCGCTCCGTCACGCCCCATGCCGAAGAGGTGCTGGGCGCATCCATCGTGATGCAGAACGTCACCGGGGGCGTGGGGGCCATCGCGCTCAACCAAGTGGCCGAGGCGGACCCGGATGGCTACACCCTGCTAATGGGGGCCGAAAACCCGACGCTTTACAAGGTGATGGGCCTGGGTGAGCGGGATTATTCGGACTTCGTCCCCGTTGTGTTGTTGGCCCGCGGCACGCCCATGCTGGTCGCCGGTGCCGACGCGCCCTTCGACGATTACGCCAGCATGGTGGCCCATATCGCTGAGAACCCCGGCGATGTGCGTTTCGGCTCCACCGGACCGGGCGGCCTGTCATCGGTGGTGCTGGCCATGATCGAATCCGTCGAGGGCGAGATGGACATCATCGAAGTGCCCTATGACGGCGACGGCCCAGCGCTGACGGCGTTGCAAGGCGGGGCCATCGACGTGATGCCCGCCGTGGTGGGCGCCGCCATCGAAGGCATCCGTGCGGGCACCATGAAGCCCATCACCGTCATGGACGAGGCGCCGCATTACGCGTTGCCCGATGTCCAGCCGGTGACGGCGGCGCAAGCGGCCTATGACCCGATGCTGCCTTGGGGGCCGTTCTTCGGCGTTTTCGCCCCCGCGGGCACACCCGACGACGTGGTGGCGACCTTGTCGGAGGCGTACCGCCAGGCGGCGGAGCAGGACGATTTTCGCGCCCTGATGGAGGATCGCGGCTTCACCTTGATGAATGTCTCGGGGCAAGAGGCGCAGGACTACCTAGACAGCTATCAGCAGAACACGGTCTGGCTGATCCAGGATGCGGGGCTGGCCAAACGCTCGCCCGAAGAATTCGGCATCCCCCGCCCCGGCGAGTGACCTGATCCGGGCGGCGCCCAGGGGCCGCCCCCTTCCCTTGATCCGAGGTCAGCCCATGCGCGACCAAAGCCCCAGCAGGCGCCGCCCGGGCGAAGCGCTGTTTGCGCTTGTGATGGTGGGCCTGAGCGCCGTGCTGCTCTGGAGTGCCCATGGCATTTCTGGGTTTGAGGCCCTTTCGGCCCCTGGCTCCGTCCCCATGGCAGCCACGGCGGTCATGTTCTGCGCCGCCGCCGCCATCGCCATCCGCGCGCTGCGCCAGCCTCTGGATCCCACCCAATCGGTGCGCCGCGACGTGCTGCCCGGCCGCATCCTTGTGATGGCTGCCCTTCTGTTGGCCTACGCGCTTCTGCTGGAACCCTTGGGTTTCCTGCCCACCTCGGCGCTGTTTCTGACGCTGTCGATCCGACTTCTGTCGGGGCGGGGCTGGCGCTTTGCCGCCCTCACTTCGCTGGGCAGTCTGATCGCGATCTGGCTCATTTTCCGCATCGTCTTCACCGTGCTGATGCCATCGGGCCTCGTGCCCGAGGCCCAATTCATACAGATGCTGCGCGATCTGTTCGGGGGCGCCTGAGATGGAAACGTTGCTGGCCATGGCCACCGTCTTCTTCCAGCCGCAGCTTCTGCTGCTGGTGGCCTTAGGCACGTTGGCGGGCGTCTATGTAGGCGCCATCCCGGGCCTGTCGGTGACGATGGCCGTGTCGATCCTGATCTCCTTCACCTTCGCCTGGGACGTGCAGCCCGCGATATCGCTGATGATCGGCATCTATATGGGCGGGGTTTATGGCGGCGCGCGCACCGCCATATTGCTCAATATCCCCGGCGCGCCGTCGGCCATCGCCACCGCCATGGACGGCTATCCCATGGCCCTGCGCGGCGAGGCGGGGACGGCCATCGGCATCAGCACGGTCATGTCCTTCGTGGGCGGGCTGGTGGGCGTCGCGGTCCTGGCGCTGGCGGCGCCCGCCGTCTCGGACGTCGCGCTGCGCTTTCAGCCCCGCGATTATCTGCTGCTGGCGTTGCTGGGCATCCTTCTGGTGGGCTCGCTCTCGGGTGGCTCCATGCTCAAGGGCGTCTTCGCGGGCGCGTTCGGCGTGGCGATCGGCGCGGTGGGGATGGACCCGCTGACCTTCACCGAACGCTTCACCTTCGGCGTGCCCGATCTACGGGGCGGGGTCAGTTTCGTGGCCGTTATGATCGGCCTTTTCGGCGTGTCCGAGGCGCTGGCGCAACTGCACCACGTGGACACGCCCGCCATAAAGCAGCGCCTCAACCGCATTGTGCCATCCTGGGGCACCGTGCGGCGTCACCTGCCGCTCAGCCTGCAGACCTCGTCCATCGGCGTCATCATCGGCGCCCTGCCCGGCACCGGCGGGGATATCGCGGCGCTGATGGCCTATGACCACGCCAAGCGCGTGACCAAGGACCCCGAGCACCCCTTCGGCGAAGGCGCGGTCGAGGGCCTGATCGCGCCGGAAACCGCCAATAACGCTGCCGTGGGCGGGGCCTTCGTGCCGATGATGACGCTGGGCATTCCTGGCGATGCGGTCACCGCCATCATGATCGGGGCGCTGTTCATCCATGGACTGAACCCGGGCCCCATGCTGATGATCGACCGGCCCGAGATGTTCTGGTTCATCGTCGGCGCCCTGCTGGCGGCCAATGCCTTTGTGCTGCTGTTCGGCCTGACGGGTATCCGCATCTTCACCAAGATCGTGGAAATGCCCCGCGCCGTGCTGATCCCTTTGATCCTGCTTCTGTCCATCGTCGGCGCGTTTGCCGTGAACAACTCGGTGACCGAGGTCTATTGGATGCTGGGCTTCGGCGTGCTGGGCTATTTCATGAAGCTCTATGCCTGGCCCCTGGGGCCCGTCGTGCTGGGTGTGATCCTGTCCCGCTTGCTCGACGAAAACTGGCGCCGGGCCGTCATCACCGAACGTGAAAGCCTGTGGGGCCTGTTGGAAGGCATGGTGACGTCGCCCCTGTCGCTGATCCTGTTGCTGGCGGTGCTGGCCACCATCTTGGGGCAGACACCGATCTGGCGCGCCGCGCGGGCGCGCCTGCGCCGGACATGAAAACCTCCATCGCGACCGTCTGCCTGGCTGGCACCTTGGAAGAAAAGGTCACTGCCATCGCCGAAGCCGGGTTCGATGGATTAGAGATTTTCGAACCGGATCTGATCGCCGACCATCGCACCCCGCGCGAGGCGGGCGAGATGATCCGCGCCCACGGCCTGACCATCGACCTGCTGCAACCGTTCCGCGACCTGGAAGGGCTCGACGGCGAAGACCGGCGCCGCGCCTTCGACCGGTTGGAGCGGAAGTTCGACCTGATGGGGGAGCTTGGGTGCGATCTGATGCTAATCTGTTCCGCCGCACACCCGCGCGCCAAGGGTGGTATCGACCGCATGGCAGCCGACTTGGCGGAGGCGGGCGAACGGGCCGCCAACCGCGGCCTGCGCTTGGGCTATGAGGCCTTAGCCTGGGGCCGCCACATCCACGATCACCGCGACGCTTGGGAAGTGGTGCGCCGCGCCGGCCACCCCGCCACCGGGCTCATCCTCGACAGCTTCCACACCTTGGGTCGCGGCCTCGACCCAGACACGATCCGATCCATCCCGGGCGACCGGATCTTCTTCGTGCAACTGGCCGATGCGCCCCGGATACCTATGGACCTGCTCTATTGGTCGCGGCATTTCCGCTGCATGCCTGGCGAGGGCGATCTGGACGTGGCCGCCTTCATGCGCGCGGTGGGGGCCACCGGCTATGGCGGCCCGCTCAGCCTGGAGGTGTTCAACGACCTCTTTCGCGGCGGCCGCCCGCTGGACGTGGCCCGGGACGGCCATCGCAGCCTCATCGCGCTGATGGACGATGTCCGCCGGGTTGAGCCGCCCGCGCGCCTCAACCCCACCGCTTTGCCCGCGCGCGCTCAGATCGACGGTATCGCTTTTGTCGAATTCGCCACCGGCCCCGACGGCGCCCCCGACCTGCAAACCATGCTGCGCGCCATGGGCTTCCGCCCTGTGGGTAAGCACCGTACCAAGCGCGTCACCCTTTGGCAGCAGGGTGCAGCGCGCCTCATCCTGAACGCCGAACCGAGCGGCTTCGCCCATAGCGCCCATGCCGCCCATGGGGTCAGCGTCTGCGATGTCGGGCTTCGCGTGCCCGGCGCCGGCGCCGCCATTGACCGGGCCCGCGCCCTGGGCGCCGTGCCGTTTACGCAAGCGCGCGATGCCGGACAGCTCGACATTCCAGCAATCCGCGGTGTGGGCGGCGGCATCATGCACCTGATCGATCCCGATGACGGCCTGGACCGCGTCTGGCAGGTGGAGTTCGGCCAAACCGAGGCACCCCCCGGTGACCTGCGCTTCGACCACTTAGCCGAGACCACGACCTACGATCAGATGTTGTCCTGGGGGGCGGCCTATGCGGCGATCTTCGATCTGGACTGCACGCCTATGCTGGACGTCTCCGACCCCGACGGCCTGATCCGCAGCATGGCGCTTGCCGCGCCCGATCGCGCGTTTCGCCTGACCATCAACGGGGCGGAAACCCACCGGACGCTGGCCGGGCACTTCCTGGCCGACAGCTTCCATTCCGCCGTCCAACATATCGCCTTTGCCACAGACGACCTGCCCACCCTGGCCCGGCACCTCGCGGAACAAGGATTCGATCCGCTGCCCATCCCAGCCAATTACTACGACGACATGGCCGCGCGCTTCGGCCTCGACCCGGCCACGACTGCTGGGCTGCGCGAGGCCAACATCCTTTTCGACCGTGACGAAGCTGGCGGCACGTTCCTGCAACTCTATTCCCATCCAACACCCGAAGGTCTGTTCTTTGAGTTTGTCGAACGCCGGGGCGGCTATGACGGCTACGGCGCCGCCAACGCCCCCTTTCGCATCGCCGCGCTGAAGCGTCTGCTGCGCCCTCGGGGCATGCCGCGTGGATAAACGCGCCTGAGAAGGCA
Organism: uncultured Jannaschia sp.; assembly: GCA_947494145.1. Taxonomy (GTDB): domain Bacteria; phylum Pseudomonadota; class Alphaproteobacteria; order Rhodobacterales; family Rhodobacteraceae; genus Jannaschia. The sequence goes on from CANLTZ010000003.1 coordinate 434,897, forward strand.
ACCTGAAATCAGTCAAATCACCAGGCCAGGGCGCGATGCAGGACCATCCGGTCCAAGCAAAAGGAAGGTGTTGGTCGGGTCTGTGCATTGAGCGACCGGAATCAATGACGACTCTGTTGAATGGATATTTTTGCCAGGAAGACGTCCGGAGAGATTTCTCCCGAGGCCCCAGGTTTGCGCGATTGAGAGATGTCAGGCGGCTTTCACCTTTGCGTCACGTGTCCGGGTCTGAACGGAAACACCGCCTTTGGCGCAAAACGCGCGGCAGGTCTCGGAAAAGGGCGTCACAACCGATGCTTTGTTACGCTTGGCGGTCTGGTTCAGGTCTTGCCCCTTTTTGACCTGCGGCTCGGCTTGTTTCTTGGTCCAGAGGGCCTGAGCATGCCGCTGAAGCACCATCAGGCTGTAAACACTGCCAGGGTCGCAATCACCAACATGATGAATGTCAACGGACCCCAGAGCCTCCTCTCTGGCACGGACGGTGTGATCCAGTTCAGGACGGTCGCCAGAGCCTGGACCGTCAATGCTGCCCATTTTGTCCAGTTTGGCCAATGCGGCCACAATCCCGCTGCGGACAGAATTCCGCACGCCATGGCTGCCAAAACAAAAACGGAGATGCCCGCAGCGATACGGCCTGAGAGGGGCAGAGGACCTTCGTGTTGGCCACCTTGGGTTAAGCGTCCCCAAGGCGCCCCGGTGATGAGAGCAAGCTGAAATCCAATGACACCTACGCAGGCGCCGCCATAGACAATCGCGAGGTATGAAACCGCATTCATTTAATCATCCATCGGTGCAAACGACCAAGCAGAGCGCCTGCAAGTGGAAGGTCACGTGAAAGCACGACTTTTGGCAAGCTACCCCAGCCCACCGACGCAGCCTTTTGAGACACGGACTGCAACGAAGGGAGTAGGTCACAAGATCAGCCCACGTTTCGTTTCGGCCGTCATGCCGACTTCTTTTCCGTGACACGACCCATAGCGGAAGAGAGTGCCCGCAAGCCTACGAAGTGTGTGCCTGATTTGGCGCAGTCGCACCCCCACACACATCACAGGTTGAGGCGACAAATCTCAAAACCAGCTCCGACCCGCAGACCACTCATCCACGGTGGTCTCCTGACCATGCAGGCTGGGTCCGATCTTGCCCGACGTCAGAGCGCAATCTTAGGACAGTTCGGGGCAACTCGGTCGAGGCCGTGCGACGGTCAAAAACATCCAACCGGCTTAGGCACTTGTCACCGCTTCCTTGGCGCATGTCCGTCTGCAACCGGTATTGTTCGGTCCTGCCCCGCTTTCACGACACATGGATCACCGGCTTGCGACCCGTCAGCGGATGGCGCAGACCCACCTGCCCCTGACGCATGTGGCGCTGTCTTCCGGCCTGTGCTTGAGCCACTCAGGTGGCTCCCAACTTCGAACACGCTTCGGCGTGCGGAACCATCCGAAACGCCCTAGGCCAAGACTGCATCCCGCAGCGCCGCGCGCGCCTCCGGACCAGTTAGCAGCGGCCGGATTCGGGGGCCCCAGATCTGGACTGGATCCGCCCCTAAATGCACGCCCCACAGCGGGGGCGCGGCCGCTAGCAGGGCCGCGCGCTGTATCGGAGGCAATAGGCGGAGTGCCTCACGACCGGGATAGAACGTCTCACAAACCGCGCCGTTGGCAACCACAAGCGCATGGCCGTCCACCAGAATATGGTGATATGTGACCTGTCGGGCGCCGCGGGCGATCCGCGCTTGTATACCGGCGATGTTTACCAAATGGCGCGCCCGCACGAGCCGATCCAGTTGCGGAACATAGAGCCCATGCTGCGGCGAGATCAGCGTCGGCCGCGCAAACCCCAGCGTACCTTCAGCGATGTGAATGGGCCGTGCGGCGGGGCGCGCGGCCAGGTCATCCGCCAACAGCCGCGTGACCCCGTGCCAGCGGACGCGGTGACACTGGCCCTCGGGTCCGATCAGGATCGACCCGGTCCTGACCTCTTCGATGGCGCGCGCGCCTTCCGTCGTCTGCAAGAGCGTGCCCGCCGTAAAGCATGGGATACCAAGCCGGACGATATCGGCCCGGGTGGACAAATCATCGGGCGCAATCCCCTGAAGCACCAGCGTTTCCCCATTCGGAAAAACCAGCTGCGCATCGCTCGCGCCATAGGGTTGTACGACCACGTCATCGGCATGGACGGGTCGGCCATCGGGATGGGACAGAGCGCTGCTATCCAATTGGTCGCCCTGCGACAGGTCGAAGTCCCGGATGGTATCGTCGCCGCCCCCATCGCTGAGCACGAACAGATCGGCGCCGGACCCGCCCAGCGATATGTCGTTCCCAGTGCCGCCGGTCAGGGTGTCGTCACCGGCCTCACCGCGCACCGTGTCGTTGCCGCCGCGCCCGTCGATCCGGTCGTTGCCGGATAGACCGCGCAGCCAACCATTGTCCCCCTCCGAACCCAGGATGACATCGTCATGGCGGGACCCGACGACTTCCTCGAAGCCCGAAATCACATCGCCGTCGGCATCCCCGCCGGATACCGTCTGCGCCTCCAGATCGATCTCAATCCCCGTATCCGAGACCTGATAGACGACGCGGTCGATGCCGTCCCCGCCCTCGATCGTATCATCGCCAGCCCCGCCTTGCACCCAATCGTTCCCGCCACCCAGCACGATGGAATCGTTGCCGTCGCCCCCATCGACGGCGTTGTAGAAATCGGTGCCGATGATCGTGTCGTCAAATCGCGACCCCAAGACGTCTTCGAAATTCGCGATGGTATCGCCTTCGGCCGCACCACCCGCAACCGTCTCATCTTCCAGATTAACTTCGACACCGGCATCGCTGTAATCGTATCGGATCTGGTCTTGGCCCCCACCCCCGTCCAGACTGTCGGCCCCTTCATCGCCGCGGATGACATTGCGCCCATCCGAACCGATGATCGTGTCGTCGCCAGACCCGCCATAGACCCGCTCAATGCCGGAAATGACATCGTCGGACAGCTCATCCCCGGTGAAGGTCTGCGTGCCCAGGTCGATGAACAGATCACCCGTCAGATCTTCGGCCTGAAGCAGGTCGTCGCCGTCCCCGCCTTCCATCGTGTCCTGGCCGGCCCCGACAAATAGAACATCGTTGCCACTGCCGCCGCTGACGCTGTCATCCCCAGCATCCCCGCGCAGGTAGTCATCCCCGCCGCCGCCGATAAGCGTGTCGTTGCCATCACTGCTGACGAAGGAATCGTCGTTATCGCCGCCGGTCAGAAGGTTGTCGTCCGTGCGGACATAGCCAATATCGGCCACCAGCACCGCGTTGTCGATATCCGTCTGGGTCGCATTGCGCAGCTCAAATATCGTGCCGCTCAACCCCGGTTGCAGATCCTGCGCATCGGTGAGCCAACCGACCGGCGCATCGTCCAACAACACTTCGAAGAATTGCAGATTCTGCGGCCCACCCGCCGCGTCCTCGGTCACATAGAGGCGCCCGGTGGTGATATCGCCGCTGCCGACCGGCGCCCCCCAGGGGTCGCTGATGCTGCCTTGGGCGGGGGCCCCCGTGGCCGGACCAAGCGTTCCGCTATCAATGGTCAACGTCTGCTGCGACAGGTCAGACGACCATTCCGGGATCACGCGCAATCCGCCGCCGGACGTCAATTGGATATGGGCGGTTTCGATCAGCGCAAACATAGCGCCGGGGTTAACCCCCCATTCGTTTAGAAAGCCTCAACCCTAAAATTTGTCCCGCTTTGTCGCGGCTGACCGCACGCTGCAAGATCCTTCAAATCCCCGGGTCGCCGCTTCAAGCGCGCCAGGCCGCAGCTGCGTAGATCAGGGTTATCACACTACCTAACCCATGCCGGAGACCAACATGACACGCATCGCCCCTTTCGCCGCCACCGCCATGCTGATGGGCACCACCGCCCTGGCCGATATCGAAACCCAGACCTTCACGTTCGAAAACGAGGGCGCCACGCTCTCGGGCACGCTTTACCTGCCCGAAGGCCATGACGGATCGGCCCTGCCCACAATCGTCGTCACCGGCGCCTGGACCTCCGTTGAAGAACAAATGCCCGCCACCTACGCCCGCGAGATGGTCGCGCGGGGCTTCGCCGCCGTGACCTTCGATTTCCGCGGCTGGGGCAAGTCGGGGGACCTGCCCAACGGTCGTTTCATCGAAAGTCCCGCCGCCAAGACATCTGACATCGAAGCCGCCTTCGATGTGGTGGCCGCCATGCCCACCACCGGGTCCTTGCATGGTTTGGGCATCTGCGCCTCGGCGGGCTACATGGTCGATGCGGTGGCGAACTCGCCCGAAGTGACATCCATCGGCCTGGTCGCGCCTTGGCTTCAGAACCGCGACATCGTGGAGGCCGTCTATGGCGGCGCAGAGGGCGTTGACAGCCTGATCGAAGCGGGCCGTGCGGCCGAAGCCGAAGGCGGCCAGATCATCCCCGCAGCCGGGCCCGTGGGCGCAGAAGGCGTGCTGATGCCGATGGGGGGCTATTATTATGAGCCCGATCTCGGCGCGATCCCGCAATATGACAACCAGTGGAACAATGCGGGCTGGGAAGGCTGGCTCACCTACCACCCGGCCGACAATGCGGGCCGCCTGTCGCAACCCCTGGCCATCGTCCATTCCGAAGCCGCCGCGATCCCGCAAGGTGTCACAACCTTTCTTGAGGGTTTCGCCGGCGAAAGCACCGTCGAATGGCTGGAAGACGTCACGCAGTTCGACTTCTACCACGTGGAAGAAGACGTGACCCGCGCCGCCGACACCATGGCCGACCATTTCCGCGCCGCAGACCCCGACGCCTGATCTTCCCCCCAGCGACGCCCAATGCCCGCCCGGTCTTCCGGGCGGGCATTTGCGCGTCCCGGTCGGTCAAATGGCCCGTGCAAGATCCTTCAAATCAGCGGGGCGGGGCTTCAAGCGATGGGGCGCCTGGCGCGGTATCTCTTGTTCATCGGAAGGGCAAACGACCTTCCCCAGACACGCAACGCCAGACACCCGGAGAGTTCCAATGCTCAAGACCATCGCCCTTATCGCAGCCCTCGCCACCCCCACTGCTAGCTTGCTCACGCTTGGCCAAGCGGAAAATACCAAGTTCCCGCCGGAGCGTATGGCCGAAATCGAAGCGATGATGTGAGGCCAGCCCACAAGCAAACCGCTTTGCCCCGGGACCGGCGATGAACCGATGCGCCCAGAATAACCGATGCGCTCAGCAGTTCACCCTCTTTCCCGATCCTAACCGCAACCCACAAAACCCTAAGGACAGCCCCCATGACCAACCTGACTTTCCCCGCCGCGATCCTGATCGGCCTCCACACCGCCATCGCTGCCCCGATCCTTCTTGCCACGCCTGCCGCCGCAGACGGCATTGCCGGTGACCCAATCACCGCCGAAACCCTGGTCGACCATGCCGAGATGATCCGCGTCGCCGATGCCATCGATGCCGCCGTCGATGCCAAGGATTGGCCTGCGGCCCGCGCGCTTTTCACCGACATGATCGACGTGGATTTCACGTCGCTCATCGGGGGCGAGCCGACCACGATCCCGTCTGACGCGCTGATCGCCGGTTGGTCCGGCAACCTGACGGCTGAGAAGGAAAGCTTCCACCTGCGCGGCAACCACCGCATCACCTTCGATGGCCCGGACGCCGCCACCATGGTCTCCCACGGCTATGCCTGGAACCGCATGGAAGCGGGCGCCGACCCGGCCAATGGCGGCGAAGCGCTTTGGGAAGTCTGGGGCACCTATGAGCACGGCTTCACCCGCACCACGGACGGCTGGCGCGTCGACGCCATGACCTTCACCGCCACGGCGCAGCGCGGCAACGCCTATGTACGCGACACGCCCGGCAGCTAACACCGCCCAATCAGGAGATACCCCAATGTCCCAAGTCCACTTCATCACCGGCGCCTCTTCCGGCCTGGGCCGCGCCTTCGCCCTCCATGCCCTCGACCAAGGCCACCGCGTTGTGGTCGCCGCCCGCCGCACCGAGAAACTGGCCGAGATCGAGGCCCACGCCCCCGACCGCGCCCTGGCCGTCACCATGGATGTGACCGACCCAGGTCAGATCAAGACTGCCGTCGAGGCCGCCATTACCCGCTTCGGCCGCATCGACGTGCTGATCAACAATGCAGGCTATGGCATTGTCGGTGCCGTCGAAGAAACGCATGAGGACGCCTTGCGTGATCTGATGGAGACGAACTTCTTCGGTGCCGTCGCCGTCACCAAAGCTGTGCTGCCCACCCTTCGAGCCCAACGCTCCGGCGCCATCGTCATGGTGTCGTCGCTGGGCGGGCAACTCAGCTTCGCAGGCTTCGGCCCCTATTCCGCCTCTAAATTCGCCATGGAGGGCTTGACCGAGGCGCTGGCCCAGGAAATCGCGCCCTTCGGCCTCAAGGCTCTCATCGTGGAACCAGGCCAGCTTCGCACCGACTTCGCCGGGCCATCCGGCATGCGCGCCATGCCGCGCAGCGACGCTTACGAAGGCGTGGTGGGCCCCACCCGCGACTTCGCCGCCGGCATGGACGGCACCCAGACGGGCGACCCGATGAAAGTGGCGGCCGCGGTGTCGCAGGCACTGGCCTCCGACATCGCACCCCTGCGCCTGGCCGTAGGCGCCGATGCCGTGGACGCCATCCGCGACCACTCCCAATCCCTGCTGGCGGAGTTGTCGGCCTGGGAAAACACGTCGCGCAACATCGCGCTGGACGACCCCCAGGCCATGGCAGCCGAATGACAACGACAGACGCCGGTGGGCATTGCCCCATCGGCGCACTATCTGACAGCCATGCCCAAGCGATACCGTGATATCTACCCGTCCCTGCCCCTTCTCGACAGCGACGGGATCGAACATGCCTCCGCCGCCCAATTGATGAGCGTGCAATACTTCCAGGCCCCGCCCGATGAGATGCCCGAGGATGTCTTCGCCGAACACCACCTGCTGCTGAACCTGCGCGACGAACCCCACCGCGTGCAAAACCGCCGGGACGGAGAGCTGCGCGATTTCACCTTCCACAAGAACGAAATCATCATGACCCCCGCGGGCGTCCGCTCCGGCTGGCGCTGGTTCGCGCAATCCGACGTCATCGTTGTCACGTTGGAGCCCGCCGCCGTGGACCGCTTCGCCGAACGCGAACTGGGCCTGCTGCTCGACGACACGCAATTCCGCGACACGCCGCAATTTCTGGACGCTGACCTTTGCGCCGCAGGCGTCATGCTGCGCGACACGATCCAGGCGGGCGACATGTCGTCGGCGGTGATGTTCGAAGCCATGGCGCGGGTCTTCCTGGTCAAACTGCTGCAACGCTACGGCAAGCAACGCCCCGAAGAGGTGGCTGCCGCGGGCCGCTTCACCTCGGCCCATCACCGCCGCGTGCTGGCCTATGTGCGTGCCAATCTCGACCGCACCATCGCGCTCGAAGACCTTGCCCGCGAAGTCGGCATGAGCCCGTCCAGCTTCAGCCGCACCTTCAAAGAGGTTATAGGTCGCACGCCCATGCAATTCGTCATGTCCTACCGCGTCGAGCAATCGTTGGAGATGATGAAGGACGACACCCGCCCCCTGGGCGACATCGCCCTGGCCTGCGGCTTTGCCGACCAGGCCCACTTTTCGCGGTCGTTCAAGCAACTCATGGGAAAGACCCCTTCGGCCCATCGAACCGACGCCTAGAGCCAGCCCGCGGTCAGACCACATCTCGCCCCATGTCTCAAAGCTGGGTCGTGGTGGGCCGAAACGGCGAACAAGCCGATGTCACCCCGCTGGAATGGTGCCGAAATCGGTGCGATGGGGAATGCGTACCGGATGGGCCGCTCCCGGCCGATTGTGTTGAAAAACTCCGGCAGAACGCAGGTTGAGCCGCTGTCGCGGGAAATTGTTCCAATTGAGAGGCGCCTGGCACTGGTTTTCGGCGCAGAATTCGCGTGTGTCAGAACATCGTTCGCTGATTTCGAACCTAGCCAAGGTGGTGAGAAGTTTTTTAACGCAATTGGTGATTGCCGACACTGCCTACGGTTCTGGCCCGATGCTCGGTTGGCTCGTGGATCGCGGGATCGCGCCCCATATCCCGGTCATCGATGAGGCCGGACGCACCGACGGCACATGGTCCCGCGCCGACTTCGAATGGGACGCCAAGAACAACCAATACATCTGCCCCGAGGGCGAAGCGCTCAAGCAATTTCGCCGGAACTACTCCGACCCGAGCGCGGCCCGACAGGCAAAGGTGGCGCCAAATATCAGGCTCTCAAACACACCTGCCAAGCGTGCCAATCGAAACCAAAGTGCTGCCCAAAAGCTGATTGTCGCAAGATCACTCGGGAAGAGCATGAGGGCGCACGCAACGTCGCCCGTGCCCCAGCGAAAACATCCCAATACGAAGTCTCGGCGAAGCTCAGAAAGAAAGTCGAGATGCTCTTCGCCCACCTCAAACGTATCCTTAGGCTGGGACGTCCCCGATTACGCGACCTATGCGGTGCAAAAGACGAATTCCTCCTCGCCGCCGCCGCCCAAAACCTCCGCAAGCTGGCGAAGATCTTTCCTGCACCGCAGCAAACCTGCAAAGCCTGATCAGAAAGGCATGCGCGTCCGGTTCAGCACACCGCTTTCTGCGCCCGCAACACGCTGTTTTTCCACAGAATCGGGCGAATTGCTTCGTTTCGCCGTTAACGCAGCGCTTGAAAAGCAGACCTCAGCAAGCACCGCAGCAAACCCCAACGCCCCCATATCCCCTGATGCCGCGCGCCCCCCCCGCGCCGCATCACAAGTCGGCCCCAAGGGCACGGCCAGCTTGACACCGGGCCACCGAACCCGGCCAAACCAGACGGCACACCTTTTGCGCCAGGCCCCCCATGACTCAGCCCACCCTGACCGACATCGAAGCCCAAGCGGCGACGCGCGCCCTTACCGTTCTGGGCGGCTTCACTGAGGACGGCGCCACCACCCTCCTCCTCGGCCCCGATCCCGCCACCTTCTGGGCCACGCTCCAAGCCGCCCCCGAGGCCCGGCACCCAGACCCCGTCGACCGCTACTCCGCGCGCGTCATCACCGACTGGGCCCGCGACTTGGGCGCCGCGCCGCGCTTCCCATTCGGCCAGCCGCTCCAACCCTTTGTCACCTGGGCGCTCAAGACTGGGCGCTGCCACCTCTCACCCGTGGGCCTGCTGGTCCACGACGCCCAGGGCCTGCTCGTCAGCTTCCGCGGTGCGCTGATCTTCCCACACACCATCGCGCTTCCCGCACCACCGCCCAATCCCTGCCACGGTTGCCCCGCCCCCTGCCGCAGCGCTTGCCCGGTCGACGCGCTCTCAGACGATGGCTACGACATCCCGGCCTGCCGCGACTGGCTCGCCACCCCAGACAATGCCTGCATGGCCCAGGGCTGCGCCGCCCGGCGTGCCTGCCCCGTCTCGCCCCAGCGCCCCGTGGCCCAGGCCGCCCACCACATGCGCGCCTTCGCCGGAGAAACGCCTTGACCCTCATCCTGCTGCGCCATGCGAAATCCGACTGGGACGACCCCGACCAAGACGACCATGACCGCCCGCTCAACCAACGGGGCCGCGCCGCCGCCCCCAAGATCGGCGCCTGGCTGCGCGAACAGGGCCACATTCCCACGCGCATCCTCTGCTCCACGGCCCTGCGCACACGCGAAACCCTGACCGGCCTGGCCCTTCCCAAGGCCGAGACTGTCTTCCTGCGCGAACTCTACCTCGCCCCTGCGCGCCTGATCCTGTCGCTGGCCCAGGGCCCCGGCACCCTGCTGATCGTCGGTCACAATCCGGGGATGGGCGAGGCCGCCTTCCGCGCGACCACAACCCCACCCGATCACCCCGATTTCCACCGCTACCCCACCGGCGCCTGCACCGTGATCGACAAGACCCGAGGCCTCCCCGGCCCCATCCTCGCCTTCACCACCCCCCGCGCCCTCTGACCCGCCCCCAGACGCGCCACCACACCGGTAGGGTGGGTGAAAACCCACCGTTAGCCCCACCTGCTCTCAAGACACCGCTTGACAGCTGAAGACCTCCATGGCCCCTTTTTCCCCGTGGTGTTGCGAGTTGCATTATGACCAAAGGCGAAATCGCCAAGATAGGCGTTGAGTTCATCATCGGCTTCCTGCCTGATACGCTAGTAAAGATCGGCAGCGCCGCACTCGATCTGGCAAGCCTCCCAACAAACCCGCTCGAAGACGCGCGAAACAGCGCCATTGAGCAAACCTTGACGGCGCTCGAAAAGAACGGGGAGTTCGGGGAAGAAACCCTCCAGGCCGCCAAAACACTTCTGGAAAATCCCCCGCCCCTGCCAGACCTAATTTCAGACGACACTGTCGAACTCCTCCGCACCAATAAGTTCGAAAAAGTACTGACCCAGCGCCTCGTCGCAAAGATCGCGTCCGGCAGCCAAGAAACTGACAGGCTTCTTAGTCTCATATTCTCAGCCGCGATCCAGTCTTGCATGAAACTGGACGCGTTCAGACAAGCGACCCACTTCGACGTCTCCACGGCGACGCTGCAAGGAACCCGAAGGCTGGAAGAAGGTAACGCGGAAATTAACGCAAAGCTGGAAGCGCTCTTGCGCAAAAGCGAGGCGCAGGCGGAAGCCGTAGCGGTCGCTGAACGCCTGCACGTGACGGAAAAGTTCGTCCTCGCGCTGGCCCGCAAATACGCCGAAGACGCCCCCACCGATATGGAAGGCGCCCTCGCCAGCCTTCGCCGGGCCCTCGAAATTGCCGCCGAAGAACGCGCCAAAGGCCGGATTCTGTCTAACACCTCCGACGCGGTGGATGCCGTCATGGCCCGCGTGGACGAACTGAACGACGAAGGCCGCATCGAAGACGCCCAGACCGAGCTCCGCGATGCCATCGCCGCCTCCGCCGAGCGCGAGGAGGCCGAACGCGCCACCCGCCTCCCCCTCATCGACCGTGCCATCGCCCAGGCGATCCTCGCGAACGACCCCGAGGGTGTTGCGGAGTGGGAGGAAGCGAAAGCACGAGAGCGCAAAGAAAACGAGTGCAACATCCTGCACACCCGGTTTTTGCAGTATTTTCAGCAGGGTCAGAATCGCGGCGTCCGCCTGGACCTTGAGATCGCCGAAGCGATAGCCCGCAGGGTCCTGGCAAGCACGCGGACCAACTACGAACACGGAATTTGGCTAAATCTAAGAGGTGAAGCGTTACGGCTGCTCAGCGAACGCGGTGACGTTGGGGCGCTGGAAGAAGCCGTCCGTTGCTACGAAGCCGCGCTGAAGCTGCACACCCGTGATAGCTTCGAGATAGAGTGGGCCGGGCTTCAACATAACCTCTGCCTTGCCCGCCAAGAAATTGGCGCCCGAGGCAACGTCGACGCCCTTTTCGATGCCGTCGGGTCTTGCAAGGCAGCCCTCGAAGTTCGTCAGCCTGATGCAAATCCAGAACAATGGGCCAGAACACAGAACGTTCTAGCAAGCGCATACGTGCTGCTCGACGACTCCGGAGCAAGAAGGTCCATTCGTCGTGCCATCAGAGCTTTCAAAGCCGCACAAACAGTCCTTACGCGCGACGAATATCCCTTTGATTGGGCCATGATCCAAAGCAATTTGGGCACCGCGTTTCAAAGAATAGGGCACCAAAACAATGATAAGGGATACGTTCAAGACGCAATTTGTGCATACCGCCTCGCCTTGGAAATCCACACTCGGGAAGTATTTCCCGAACAGTGGGGTATAGCTCAGAAGAACCTTGGTGTTTCACTTATGACGAAAGGGCGTCTTGGCGAAACGACTGCTTTTCGTGAAGCGATACATGCGTTTGCAGCTTCAAGCGAGGTACTGACGAACGCGCAATACCCATTACCTTGGGCCGGAATACGCGAAAATATTGCACTCTGCCGTGCACTAATGGCTCATTCTGAACCGGGATTGCGTCGTGAACACTTGCTTGCTGCCTTGTCTGCGGTCGACGAAGCTCTTTCAATCTACCAGACAGGCGCCCAGCCTCAGTTTGCGGAAGAAGCCAACCGCCTCCGCGACCGCATACTCGCCGCAGTAGAAGACCTTCCCGGACCCTGACCACTAGCATCCGTCACCACCGTTCACTCGCGAGAACACGCTGTGATGCCCTCCGATGCATTATCCAAGCTTCTGCGGCCGCCCTGGAGATCTTCACCGCGGCACCCTTCCGGCGCAATGGACAAACACCCGCGGCAGCGAAACGCTCTGCTGCCAGGCGGTCGCAGTCTCGGTTCCAGAGAACGCGAATGACCACCTCGCCCAAGTCCTTCGTTTCATCAACGACGCAATTGAAGCCTCAACCACCGAAGAAACGCCCGCCATCCATACGCAAGCCCAGACGATCCGCGACAGCATCCTAAACACCCAAAAACACCTCCAAAATTCTGTACAAACTGGGAAACGACCCCCGAAGAGTACCCCCAACTTGTGAATTTTCGCCCCGATCCGTCGAAATCGCGGCCCATCGTCACGCGCGGACAGGTCCCCGCCGGAAAGACTCCTTTCCCGCCCGCTCCCTGATCTACCGCGCCCGACTCACACCGGCAAAGCCGTCTCAGACTTCAACTCCTCCATGCTCAGCAGCGCCGTGACGTTGTAGACGCGCACTTCGGAAATCAGCGCCTGATAGAACGCGTCATAGGCCTTCGCGTTCGCCACCCGCACCTTCAGGATGTAGTCGATTTCGCCCGCCAGCCGGTGCGCCTCCTGCACTTCCGGTCTTGCGCGCAGGGCGGCCAGGAAGCGGGCTTGCCAGTCGGCCTCATGCTCGGATGTGCGGATCAGGACGAAGAAACACGCCTCTAGCCCCAAAGCCTCCGGGTCTACGATCACGGTCGAACGGCCCATGACGCCTGCCTCTCGCATCTTGCGAATCCGGTTCCATACCGGCGTCTTGGACGAGCCGACCTGGCCCGCGATCTCTTCCAGCGATTGGCTTGCATCCGCTTGCAACGCGCGGAGGATCTTCCGATCAAGCTCATCCATTTGGGCCGTCATCCGCGCCTCCTGCCAAAACTGGAACAATGTTCCACTGCAGCCTTCCCTGAGGCCATTCACGTTCCTGTTTACAGCCCCAGCCTACCCAAAATCCAGAACAATGTCCTATATTGCGGCAATCCTCAGATGAGCCGCACCATGAACCATTTTCCCATCTTCCTCGCCCTGGAAAACCGCCGCGTCCTCGTCGCAGGCGGCGGCGATGCGGCTGTGGCCAAGTTGCGGCTGCTGCTGAAGACCACCGCGCGTATCACCGTCGTGGCCGAAGACGCCGACCCAGTCATCGAAGGCTGGGCCGCAGAGGGCCGCTTGACGCTGATCCGCCGGGCCCAAGACCCGGGCGATGCGCTTTGCTGCGTCATCGCCTACGCCGCCCATGAAGACGCAGCACAAGACGCGCGCACCCTGCGCCTGGCCGCCGCCGATGGCGCGCTCGTCAACATTGTCGACAACCTTGAAGCGTCGCAATTCATCACCCCAGCCATCGTCGACCGGGACCCGGTGGTCGTCGCCATCGGCACCGAAGGCGCCGCCCCCGTGCTGGCCCGCCGCATCAAATCCGACCTGGAAGCCCGCCTGCCCAGCAGCTTGGGCCTTCTGGCGCGCATCGGGAAAACGTTCCGCAAAGCCGCCGAAGTCCTGCCCATGGGTGCCGCCCGCCGCAATTTCTGGTCGGATTTCTATACCCAAACCGGCCCCCGCGCCGCCCCCCAGGGGGACGCCGCCGTGCGGGACGCGCTGGATGATTTGCTGGCAGAGCATCTGCGCGCCGAAGACCGGCCCGGCCATGTGGATCTGGTGGGAGCCGGGCCCGGCGACCCGGAACTCTTGACGCTCAAGGCGCGCAAGGCGCTTGACCGGGCGGATGTGGTGATCCATGACCGGCTGGTGGCGCCCGAAATCCTGGAACTGGCCCGCCGCGAAGCCACCATCATCGAAGCGGGTAAGGAAGGCTTCGGACCCTCCGTCACCCAGGAAGAAATCAACGCGACCATGGTGGCCCACGGCCTGAAGGGCGCCCATGTGGTGCGCTTGAAAGGCGGCGACCCCACGATCTTCGGGCGCCTGGACGAAGAAATCGAAGCGCTGAACGAGGCTGGCCTGTCCTGGTCGGTGGTGCCGGGCATCACGGCGGCCAGCGCCTCCGTCGCATCCATTGGGCAAAGCCTGACGAAACGCGGGCGCAACGGGTCCGTTCGCTTTCTGACGGGCCACGACATGAAGGGCTTCGCGGATCAGGAATGGGCCGCACTGGCCAAGCCGGGCGAGGTGGCCGCGATCTACATGGGCAAGAAGGCCGCGCGCTGGATGCAGGGCCGCCTGATGATGCATGGCGCAGCGCCGGCTACCCCCTTTACCATTGTGGAAAACGCCGCGCGGCCCGGTCAACGCACCATCGCCGCCACGCTGGCTAACCTGCCGGAGGCACTGGCGGATGTGACAGGTCCTGCCCTCCTCCTCCACGGACTTGCCCCGCGCGCTGCGGCCGAGGCTGTCACCTCCGAAAGGCTGGCTGATGTCCTATGAAATGCTGATGGGCATGCAGATCGCGGATGAGGATGGCTACGCCGCCTATCGCCGCGCCATGCGTCCCGTGTTGGAGCGGATGGGTGGCACCTTCCGCCACGACTTTCACGCCGAAACCATCGAAACCGAGGCCGAGACGCCGATCAACCGGGTTTTCGTCATAGCCTTTCCCGATCGCGCCACAGCCGAAGCGTTCTTTACCGACCCCGATTACCTGACCGCGAAAGAGACGCATTTCGAGCGCTCCGTCGCGGCCACCGCCATGCTTGCTGATTACGAGAGGAGCGCCTGATGCCGCGCCGTCCCTTCACCCCCAAGGTCGTCACCGCCAACCGCCTGCTGGAAGGCGACGTGGTTTATCTATCCGCCGCCGACGAATGGGTGACCGACCACCACCTAGCCGAGCTGATTGAGGATGAAGCCATCGCCCAGCTTCGCCTGCTGGATGCCGAACGCCAGCCCGACATCGTGGTTGGCGCCTATCTGGCAGATGCCAAAGCGGGCCCCGACGGCCCCGAACCGGTTCATTTCCGCGAAACCTTCCGGTCGCGCGGCCCCTCGAACTACGCCCATGGCAAACAGGCGGAGACGCTCTGATGTACCAATATACCGACTTCGACCGCGACTTCCTGGCGGAGCGCAACGCCCAGTTCCGCGCCCAGGTGGAACGCCGCATCGACGGCAGCCTGACGGAAGATGAATTCAAGCCCCTGCGCCTGATGAACGGCGTCTATCTGCAGCTGCACGCCTATATGCTGCGTGTGGCCATCCCCTATGGCACGCTCTCAAGCGATCAGATGCGCGTGCTGGGCGAATTGGCCGAGCGGTGGGACAAAGGCTATGGCCACTTCACCACGCGCCAGAACATCCAGTATAACTGGCCGAAATTGAGGGACATTCCCGATATGCTCGACCGGTTGGGCGAGGTGGGGATGCATGCCATCCAGACGAGCGGCAACACCATCCGCAACGTGACGGCAGACCATTTCGCTGGCGCCGCCGCCGATGAAATCATCGACCCGCGGCCCGTGGCGGAATTGCTGCGCCAATGGTCCACCGATCACCCGGAATTCCAATTCCTGCCCCGCAAATTCAAGATCGCCGTGACCGGCGCGCCCAATGATCGCGCGGTGACGCGGGCCCATGACATTGGACTGGTGGCGCGCGAACGCGACGGCAAAGTCGGCTTCGAAGTACTGATCGGCGGGGGCCTGGGCCGCACGCCCATGATTGGCAAGACGGTGCGGGATTTCCTGCCCATCGAAGACCTGCTGCCCTACTGCGAGGCCATCGTCAGCGTCTATAACCTCCTGGGCCGCCGCGACAACAAGTACAAGGCGCGCATCAAGATCACCGTCCATGAAAACGGCATCGATGAAATCCGTTCCAGGATTGAAGAGAGGTTCGCAGAACTCAAACCCCTGTTCACCGGCGTGGACCAAGACATGCTCGCTGGGATCGAGGCGCAGTTCGCTCTTCCGTCCTTCCGGACGTCCTCGCCGCTGGACACGACCGACCCCATCCTCCGCTCTTGGATCGACACCAACACCGCTCCGCATAAGCGCGGCGACCATGCCATCGTCACAATCTCGCTCAAGGCCCACGGCGCCACGCCCGGCGATGCCACGGCGGACCAGATGCGCCTGATGGCCGATCTCGCCGATGCCCATGCCTACGGCGAATTGCGCATCAGCCACGAACAGAACGTCATCCTGCCCCATGTGCCGCGCGATACGCTGCCCGTGCTGCATGCCGCCCTGCGCGCCGCAGGGCTCGGCACCGCCAATGTGGGCCTCGCCTCGGACATCATCGCCTGCCCCGGCATGGATTACTGCGCGCTGGCCACGGCGCGCTCCATCCCCGTGGCCCAGCAGATCGCCGAGCGCATCGACGCGCTCAAGATCGAGCATGAGGTCGGCCACCTCAAGATCAAGATATCGGGCTGCATCAATGCCTGCGGCCACCACCATGTGGGCCATATCGGCATTCTGGGCCTCGACCGTGCGGGGGTGGAAAACTACCAGATCACGCTCGGCGGTGATGGCACGGAACACGCCGCCATCGGCGAACGCGCTGGCCCCGGCTTCGCCTATGACGAAATCGTGCCCGCGATCGAGCGGCTCATCCTCGCCTATCTGGACCTGCGTGAAGGGGCCGAAGACACCTTCCTCGACGCCTATCGCCGCTTGGGGCCCGCCCCTTTCAAGGCCGCCCTTTATCCTGAGGAGAAACAGGATGCCGCTTGATGCCGATGCCCTCCTGCGCGCCCGCGCAGACCAGCTAAACGCAAGCTATGCGCGCCATTCGGCCTTTGCCGTCATGTCGCGCGCGCTGGATGACCCGCAGGTGGGCCCGCTCGCGCTCGTGTCGTCTTTCGGGGCCGAATCCGTCGTGCTGCTGCACATGCTGTCCGTGATGGACCGCACGCGCCCGGTGCTGTTCTTGGAAACGGGGATGCTCTTCCCAGAGACGCTGACCTATCAGCGAGAGGTCGCGGACCAATTGGGGCTGAGCGATGTGCGCGTGATACGCCCAGACAGCGCCGATCTGTTCCAGCACGACCCGGAAAACGACCTGAACGACCGCGACCCCGATGCCTGCTGCGCCATTCGCAAGACCAAGCCGCTGGAAACCGCGCTTTTGGACTTCGACGCCTGGATCACGGGGCGCAAGCGCTATCAAGGTGGACAGCGCACCGCGTTGCAGTTCTTTGAGGCCGAAGCCGGCAAGCTCAAGGTCAATCCGCTGGCCCATTGGGCGCCGTCGGACATCGCCGATTACATGGAAAACAACCGCCTGCCGCGTCATCCACTGGTGGCGCAGGGCTATCCCAGCTTGGGCTGTGCGCCCTGCACATCGAAGGTGGCCCCGGGCGAAGACCCGCGCGCGGGCCGCTGGCGCGGACACGAAAAGACCGAATGCGGCATACACTTCGTCAACGGGCGCATCGTGCCCGGCGCCGTGGTCGCGGGATAAGGATCGAACCTATGCCTATTATTCGTGACGACGGCTTCCATGCCGACGACCTGAACCACGGCTTCACCGCCCCCGATGCGCTGCCCGCCAACGGGCCCCTCGCCATCGACGTGGCGTCGGATGCGGACCTTGCCCCCGTGATCGCCCGGCTGGACGACACAAGCGCCATCCGCGTGGCCTTCCCCAGCTTCGCCGATGGGCGCGGCTTTTCCATCGCACGTGAATTGCGCCGCGCTGGTTTCCGGGGCCGCCTGCGCGCCCAGGGCCATGTGCTGGCAGACCAATACGCCATGGCCCGCCGCGTGGGCTTCGACGAGGTGGAAATCGACGACGACCTGGCCGCCCGCCAACCCGAAGCCCAATGGCGCGCCCGCGCCGACTGGCAGGCCAATGACTACCAGAACCGCTTGGGACGTGTCCGCGCCGGTTGACACTTTTTGCGCCCAACCGCTTCCCCTGATCCAGATCAAAGACTAAACACCCGGAGGGGCGCAGGACGCGTCCATGACAGACATGACCGAGCATAGCCCCGTGACCCAAGCCGCCGCCGCCGCCGTCAATGCGACGCCCAGCCCCGTGCTGCCCGATGCCCAGACTGTGACGCAGGTCACACATTGGACGGATCGTCTGTTCAGCTTCCGGGTGACGCGCCCCGCAAGCTTGCGCTTCCGCTCGGGCGAATTCGTGATGATCGGGCTGATGGGCGACCCCGACCCGAAAACCGGCAAGCAGAAGCCGCTCTTGCGCGCTTATTCCATCGCATCCCCATCCTGGGATGAAGAATTGGAATTCTACTCCATAAAGGTCCAAGATGGCCCGCTCACCTCGAAGCTGCAGCACATCACGCCGGGCGACCAGATCATCCTGCGCCCCAAACCCGTGGGGACATTGGTCCATGACGCCCTGCTGCCGGGCAAGCGCATCTGGTTCTTTGCGACGGGCACGGGCTTTGCGCCCTTCGCCTCGCTGCTTCGCGACCCCCAGACCTACGAAGATTATGACCAGGTCATCATCACCCATACCTGCCGCGACGTGGCCGAGTTGGAATATGGCCGCCAACTGATCGACAGCATCCGCAGCGATGAATTGCTAGGTGAACTCATTGGCGCCGATAACCTCGCCAAGCTTACCTACTATCCCACCACCACCCGTGAAGAGAGCCCCAAGATGGGCCGTATCACCGCCCTACTCCAAGACGGCACCGTGTTCCGCGATCTGGGCATCGACACTATCACGCCGGAAACCGACCGCGCCATGGTCTGCGGCTCCATTGGGCTCAACACCGACCTGAAAGACGTCCTGGAAGGTTTCGGGCTGGAAGAGGGCGCCAATTCGGAGCCCAAGCACTACGTGGTCGAAAAGGCCTTCGTGGGCTGACACCCTTCAAACGGACCTCCGTTGCAAAAGGTGCGAGAACGAGATTTGCCCGCAGCGGTATGCGGCCTTCTTCCTGGCAAAAATATCCAAATCCCTAACGGGCCGACTGACACGCACCCAAGCACGTCTGGGATGCCAGATGTAACCCTTCACCTTGGCACAAACCGGTCCATCGGTGGGCTGCCGTCAGGAGAGAGCGGCGCGCCAATAACCCAAAGACTGCGATCGGCGGGCCAGGGGCCGACGCGGCCATGACACTGCCTTTCAAATCAATACCCCATCCGCACATGCGCTGATTCTGTTCGTCGTCTCGTCCCGAAAGCATCGCAAGATGGTTGAAAGCACCTCAAAGACAAGGCGCGTCCCGTCACACCCACTCCACCCCATCCCCACTCTCCAACATCTCGGCGATGGCATCGGTCGACGCGCGCCCAGCCACCACTTCGGCATCCAGCGCCGCTTCGGCCTGCGCCACCACTCCGGCGGCCGCAATGACTGCGCCAATCATGGCAAAGGGCACAACAACGACGCCGTCTCGGTCCGCCACGATCACATCGCCCTGCCCCACCCGCTGTCCGCCCACCTGGACCGGCAGGCCCACCGTGCCCGGCCCGCGGGCCACGGGCGAATTGGGCGTGAGCCCGGTGCACCAGCATGCCAGCCCCACCGCCTCCAACCCATCCAGGTCGCGCAGCGGGCCGTCCGTCACGAAGCCCGCAGCGCCGCGGTTCTTGAGCATCCCCATCACCCGATCCCCCGCGGCGGCGCAGCCGCGATGCCCCTGGGCCTCGGCCACGATCACGTCTCCTTCCTGTGCAAAATGGATGGCGGCGAGCGTGGCCAGTAGGTCGCCCGGCTGATTGCCTGCCACCAAGGCCGGCCCGCAGGCCTTCTGGGGCAAACCGGGTAAAGGCGCGATATCGTCGGACATGGCCCCCGCGCCATACATCGCATCGAGAACGAAGCCCGTCGGAAACCCGGCCAAAGCCGCCACCTGAGCGGGCTCAGGTCGGCGCAAGTTGCGCGCGATGCGCAGGCGTGCCGGTTCTTCGATCATGGATCGTCCCCCTTTGCGCTGACCATGGGCGCGGGGCGGTCAGTTCTACAACAAAAAAAGGCCGCGCATTTGCGCGGCCCGATCCCTGTCTTTGTAAGCGGTCTATTCAACAACAAGCCGTTCCCTCAACTGCTCGATCACGCCTTCGACAAGTTGCGGATTGTCCCGCGCGCTTTCAACGGCTGTCCGCAGGCCCGTTTTCGCCAAAGCGTTCAGATCCGACTCGTCAATATAGGTAAGGATCGCATCCGCATCGAACCCCTCGGGCGTCAGCAGCGTCGAGATATCCGCTTGGCCAGCCTCAGCCGCGTCCGCCGCGACCTCTTCAGTCGCCTCCGTGGCCCCCTCGGTGACAACGTCCGTCGCATCTTCGGTGCCGTCGGCAGCGGCATCTGCCGCGCCTTCGACGGCGTCGGTGGCCTCGGTTGCTGCATCCGTCGCCCCGTCGACCGCGTCCGTAGCTTCCTCGGTCGTCTCCGCGGCAGCATCTGTTGCTTCCTCGGTCGCCTCGGTCACGGCGTCTTCTGTCGCTTCAGCAGCACCCTCGGCAGCATCCGTGGCCAGATCACCGGCATCATCTGCCGCCTCTACGGCTGCGTCTGTCGCGTCTTCCGTCGCCTCCGCTGCGCCATCCACGGCGTCCGCTGCCAGATTGCTTGCTTCGCCCGCCGCATCAGAAGCCGCGTCGGCAGCGCCTTCCGCCGCGTCCGTCGCACCGCCAAGCGCATCTTCCACCGCGCCTTCGACGGCCTCGGCCGCATCGCCTGCCGCATCTGCGGCGGCCGCAGCCCCCTCGGTCACCGCATCCACGGCGTCTTCGGCAGCCTCGGTTGCACCATCCACCAGAGCCTCCGCCTCAGACGCGGCTTCACCCACAGCGCCTTCAGTGGCCTCCGTGCCCGAATCGACGGCGGCTTCCACCTCATCCGTGGTCTCTTCGACCACTTCGGCAGCCTCTTCCGCGGGCGCATCCTCGGTCTCGACGGGATCGGGCGCGGCAACTTCTTCTTCGGCAGGCCCGGCATCATCAGTTGTCGCGGGCGCCTCCGCCGGCGCTTCGACCACGGCATCCTCGCCGGAAATGCGGTCGATGACGATCCAGGCCAAGGCGGCCACGACCAGAACGGCCAGGCCGACGATCAAGTTGCGGGACATGTACGGTCCTCCCTATACGATTCTGAAAACTTGCCCGTGCTTGGACCAACTATGCCACAGCCTCAATCCGAAACCCCTGCGGGCCTCTGCCACCCCCCTGCGAACCGGCGACGGACCGCTTGCGGCACCTTGAAGAAAATCCCTAGTCACGCTACCTTGGCACCCTAATTTGAAACG
The DNA here is from genome assembly GCA_947494145.1 of uncultured Jannaschia sp. Lineage (GTDB taxonomy): Bacteria > Pseudomonadota > Alphaproteobacteria > Rhodobacterales > Rhodobacteraceae > Jannaschia. The sequence goes on from CANLTZ010000003.1 coordinate 456,126, forward strand.
ATCTAAAGGACCACGACCATCGCCCGCAGACCCCACAACGCGCCGCCCACGCGCGACACCGGCCCCCGCACAAATGACCGTATCCGTGCCGTCGAAATCCGCCTGATTGGCGCCGATGGCGAAAACGTCGGCGTCGTCTCGCCCGCCAAGGCCCGCTCTATGGCTGAAGAAGCCGGCCTCGACCTGGTCGAGATCAGCCCGAATGCCAATCCGCCGGTCTGCAAGATCATGGATTTCGGCAAGTTCAAATACGAACAGCAGAAGAAAGAGGCCGAGGCTCGCAAGAAGCAGAAGACGATCGAGGTGAAGGAGGTGAAGTTCCGCCCCAACACCGACACCCACGACTACGACGTCAAGATGCGCAATGTGACCCGCTTCCTGGAAGCGGGCGACAAGGTGAAGGTCACCCTCCGCTTTCGCGGCCGTGAAATGGCGCACCAAAATCTGGGGCGCGAACTTTTGGAACGCGTGGCCGAGGACACAAAGGAAATCGGCAAGGTGGAAAACTTCCCGAAGATGGAAGGCCGCCAGATGGTCATGATGATCGGTCCGACTGTGCGGTAACACGCCAAGGGGACCGGAAGCGTACCTCCGGTCCCACATCTCTCCAAAATCTCAGTTGGCGAGGAAATCCTTATGTTAAGGATTTCCCACAAAAGTCTTGGTTCAAGACTTTTTCACCAGTTTTTTCACGGCGCGTTGTATCAGGTTTGTGCCTGGCGTTTTTGGCTGAGGGGCGGGAGGTGCGTCATGTGCCGGGTGTGCGGCGGATATTGCTCGTGGATGGGTTGGGGAATTTGCGGAGTCTGTAGGCCCCTGTTTGGCCGCCTGAGCCGGGGGTTTTGCACCCCCGG
>CANLTZ010000004.1 GCA_947494145.1 uncultured Jannaschia sp.
CCGGGGGTGCAAAACCCCCGGCTCAGGCGGCCAAACAGGGGCCTACAGACTCCGCAAATTCCCCAACCCATCCACGAACAATATCCGCCGCACACCCGGCACATGACGCACCTCCCGCCCCTCAGCCAAAAACGCCAGGCACAAAGCGGTGGATAGCCCATCGGCAAGCACCGCCGTTTCCGCCTCTACCGTTACGCTGGACCACAGGGGGCGGGCAGGCCCGGCGGGGTGCAGGATGTGCCCGGTCTTGCCCAGGGGGGTGGCCGCAGGGCTTGACGTGGCCAGGGCGCCATCGCGCAGCGTCAGCGGGCCAATGGCGCCGTTGATCGGGTCTTCCAGCCCAAGGCGCCGGGGGTGACCCAGGGCGCGTTGTTCCCCGATATCGACGAAAGCATCGATCAAGCCATGGGCGCGCAGAACCTCGGTCACCATGTCAGTGGCAAAGCCTTGGGCGATGCCGTTCAGCGTCACCTGCTGGCCGGGCCCCAAGCGAACATCTTTGCCGAACCGGCGGACGCGGTGCCAGCCCACCGTCTCCCATTCATCCGTCAGTGCGTCACGGGCAAGCGCCGCCCAGACCGGTTGCACTGTCGGGTCGAACAGCCCCCCTGTGAGGTCGTGGAGGCGGTCCACCTCATCCAGAAGCGCGGTGAAGGGCGCGGGCGCATTCCGCAAAGCCCCGTCACGGTTCAGCACCGATAGGGTCGAACCGGCATCATAGAGACTAAATAGACCCTCTGCTTGCCGGATCACGCCAAGCGCTGCCTCCAAGGCCGGGCGCGTCACGCTTTCGGGGCCCGCAAGCTCCAACCGGGCCTGGGCGCCAAGAGCAAGGCCTTCCCAGCGCAGGGGCGCGGCAGCCCAGGCGGGGAAAGCGGAGAAGCCCGCCGCCACGGACAGAAACCGCCGCCGCTTCATTCCGCCGCCAAGGCGGAAGACCGTCGGCCCCGCGCCTCCAGGATGAGCGGGACGCATTGCTTCGGGTCATCGTGGATCGTGACGCAATCGAGGCACTGGAAGCATTCCGAGTAATCCACCGCCCCCGATTTCTCGATGGCGCCATAGCGGCATTTGACCCGGCAAAGCTGACAGGGCGATCCACAGGCCTCACGCCGCGCAATCCAGTCGCGGCGTCGCACCAGCCCGCCCACGGCCAACAACGCCCCCAACGGGCAGACATAGCGGCAGAAGCCCTTGAACAGCATCATCGACAGGACAAGCCAGAACAAGGCATAGGCGACGTAGTACCATTCGCGGATGAAGAAGGTGGTGATGGCGGTCTTGAAGGGCTCCACCTCGGCCGCCTTGTCCAATTGCGCAGGCGCCACCAGGGCGATGCCCACCAGACCCGCCAAGACCACGTATTTCAGCCATTTCAGCCGCGCATCCCAAGCTGCCGATGGCTCAATCTGCGGCACGCGCAGCACGCGCCCCAGATGGGATGCGAATTCCTGCAAGGCACCGAACGGGCAAAGCCAGCCGCAGAACAGCCCCCGCCCCCAGGCCACAAGGCCCGCAATCGTCACCGCCCAGATCAACAGGGAAAACGGGTCGTAAAGCAGGAAGGCAAAGCTGCCGCCTTCGAGGGCCGCGCGCATTGTGGCCAGCGGCGTGACAATCGACAGCTGCCCCTGCCCCCACCAACCCACGAAACCCACAACAGCCGCCAGGATGCCCAGCCGCACCGGCGTGAAGGCTCGCATTCCGGCCAGGCGGTTCATGCCCGGGCCCAGCACGGCGATGAGACCCGTCAGCGCTACACCTAGCACGGCCAGATCTACCCATCGGCCGCGCAATGCCTCCAACCAGGGCGGCGCGGGTTTCGGCGCCACGGGGCGAGCAAAGAAGCGTTCATCGGTCTGGTGCGGGACGTCCAGCGACACGGTCCCGATCTCGGGCTGGAACATCCCGTGTTCGCGCACCGCTGCCACCTTCAGAACCCAGGGCGCCGACGGGTCGAAGCCCAACCGTCGGTCGGTGCGCAAGATCAGCCCGGCACCGAAATCCACCGCGTCGTGCAGGTCATCCGGCACGTCATCATGCAGGTCGATCAGCAAGTCCGCATCGCGCATGGCCACCGGGAAGCCACCCTGTTCGGCGGATATCCAGTCCGGCGACGTGTTGCGCACGAAGTCTTCCGACACCAAGCCATGGCGCGCCGTCTCGACCACCAGAACGGGCTCATCGGTAGTGGAGATGGCCATGAAGTCGGCCAGCGCCTTCAGGCCCCTGTCGCTCAGCACCGCGCGCGCGATGGAGGGTGGGCCCAGATCCACCAGCCAGAGGTCCATATAGATACCCTCGGGATCAGCCAGCGCCTCCGGGTCGTCATCGGTCCAGACGGTCCCATCGAACAGGGTCTGCACCTCGGCGTTGGTGACCGTGTGGCGCGTCACCAGGCCCTGGGCCACCAGATCATCCCAGGTCAGGTCTTCTTCGACGTCTGGGTCCGGATAGGCGGGCGGCCCGGAAGATACGCCGCCCATCTTCTCGCGCGCCACCTGCAAGGCTGCCGCCAGCAAGCTTTCATGGGCAATCCGCACGCTGGCCGTGGCTTTGGTGACGCCATCCAGATAGACCAGCGCGCTGCCCTCCGTCCCCCCGCCATAGGGCGAGCCCACGACCAAGCTGTCCGAGATCGAATGGCCCCGGTACTGCGCGAAGAAGTCGTAGAACAGCCGTTCCGGCAGGCCCGAGACGAAGATCGGCTCATTGTGGGACAGCAGCCGCACATCCAGAAACCGCCCTTCCAGGTCCAGCGTCACCAGCATGTTCACCGGCGCGCCCGAAAAGCCCGGCAGCGGCGCCATGGGCTCGGTCTCGAAGACATAGCCCGCATGGGCCCCGCCCGAATTCAGCAGCTCATAGACGCCCAGATCGTTGACCGCCTGCCCCAATTCCATGGGCGGCGCCACCAGGGGGGCGATGGCATCGCGCGCCAAAGGCTCGGCCCAGGCCGCAAAAGCCGCCGCCAGCCACGCCAGTGCGGCGGCCATCAGTCGCGTCGCATATGCCAAAGGGCCTCCCATTGCGACGAATCGTACCCGCAGCACGAAGCCGTCCCCATACGACCATGGTGCCGCCCGTGCCCGCTTGCCTGGCGCGCGCCCAGACGGCACGCTTGGCCCCATGGCAGATACGACCCCCGCGCGCAGCACCGCCACCTTCGCGATTTCCTTGGGCGCGCTCTTCGCGCTCTGGGTCGTGGCTGCCCAGCTGACCGCCGACCCAACCGTCCTGCCCGGCCCGCTGGCCGTCTGGCAGGTCACCCTGGACGAGGCCGCCTCGGGCGAACTTGCCCGCCACACCGCCGCCACCCTGCGCCGCGTGGCGCTGGCCTTCACCGCCGCCATGGCGCTTGGCACGCTGCTGGGCGCGGCCCTGGGCGCGTCTGAACGGTTCGACCGCTGGGCGGGCCCCTGGGTCACCGTCGCACTGAACGTGCCTGCCCTTGTGGTCATCGTGCTCTGCTATCTGTGGATCGGGCTCAACGAGGTGGCCGCCATCACCGCTGTCGCGGTCAACAAAACCGCCATGGTCGCCGTCAGCATCCGCGAAGGCGTCCGCAGCCTGGATCCGGCCACCGCCGACATGGCGCGCGTCTACCGCATGTCGCCAATGACACGCCTACGCCACGTGGTGCTGCCCCAGCTTTGGCCATTCTTTTCCACCGCTATCCGCAACGGCCTGGCGATCATCTGGAAAATCGTGCTGGTGGTCGAATTCCTTGGCCGCTCGGACGGGGTGGGCTTCCGCATCCACCTGTTCTTCCAACTGTTCGAGATCGCCCATGTCCTGGCTTATGCCCTGACCTTCGTGGCGATCATGCTGGCCATCGAATACGGCCTTGTCCGACTGCTAGAGGCACGTTCAACCCGCTGGCGCGCCGCCGCAACGACGTAATCAGAGCCGTGCCAGCGCCGGTCCGGGGAGCGGCGCTTCAACATCGGGGCGATGCACTTTATCTCTGCCAAGTCCGACGAACAGACGGTCGGCGCGGGACGGTGATCGGAGCGCCGGTCCGCTGGGCCGGACCGGCGCTGGCACGGCGGGGCTGACGCCCCTTGATTCCGTGCCTGGTTCCGCAGGACTGAATGGGCTGTGTCAGACCCGGGTGCGCACGGCCCGTCGATGGACCGGCGCCCTTCGGGCTTGATTCCGGTCCGAGGCGAAGTGGGACACCACCACACCCTACTCCCACACCGAACTTCGCCGCACGTCCCGCGCCTCGGCCAGCGTCACCGTGCGGGCCTGCAACAGCGCCAGCCGTCCCTCGACCGTGCGCGTATAGACCAACCGCGCAGGCCCCACATGGCGCTGCCACCCCTCCAACACGTGGGCGGCATCATCGCGCCGCCGTGCCAGATCGGGCGGCACCGGGTAAGGCGCCAGGCGCAGGCGTCGCCCCAGATAGCTTTCGCGAAACAGCAGGTAACGCGGGTTGTCGATGGGCGCGAAAAATGCCTCTAGCTGCGACAGAAACCGCGTCTCCTCAGGCAGGGTGGCGCCGGTCAGCGTACACCATGCGGTGCTTTGGTCCCCCATCCCCGTCACGACATCCAACTGCGCGCGGTCGGTCTGGATCAAACCGGTACGCGACATTGCATAAAGCAGCGCCAGCCCAGTTTCGCGCAGGCTGCCCGCCAGCGTTCCATGGGCCATCACGCGCCGCAGCCGCTTGACCGCGGGCGCCAGAACCAACCCCGCCGCACCCAGCCCCAAAGCTGCGGTCAGCGGGTCACCCAAAAATGCCGCCCAGCCGCCCGCCATGGCCCCAACGGCCCCCAAGCGCGGCACGGTCTGGGCCACGGCATCGGTGCGCACCAGCCCACGCGGCGCCTGATCGGTTTCAATCTGGTGGCGCAAATGGGGTTCTGGGCTACCGGTGATCAGGGCCGCCTGCCACCGCGCGCCCAGATCGCCGCGGCGCGCGGCATGGGCCATGGACCGGGCGTTCAGGCTCTCCAGATCGTCGAAGGCGGCGAAACCCGACCGGATTTCGTCAAGTTCCGGGTCCAGATGCACGAACGTGTCGAAGCGGGCGCGCAGCGCCTCGATCTCGGGCCCTGGTTCCGACGCGGGGCGGGTGGCGATATGCCAGATATTGGCCGCCTTGCCCGGGTCCGCCGGGTCGCGGCGGATGGCCCGGCCCCGGATCTGGTTCGAGGACACGAAAGACGCCACATTCGTCGCCAGGATCAGCGTGTTCAGCGCGGGCAAATCCCAGCCCTGCCCCAAAAGCGACCGCGTCCCGATCAAGACACGCACCCTGCCCTGGGCCATCAAGTCCGATACCAGCGCGACCCGCCGGTTCGACGCCGCACCCGTCAGCGTCAACTCCTCATAGCGGGGGTCGTGGGGCAAAGGCCGCGCCGCCACGCCGTCGCCCGTAAGCGCACCCGCTGGCACGATGCACAGCGATCCGGTCAGCACCGCCATATCGCCGCCTGCCCCCGGCTCCAGCCGCAGGCGCTCAAAGATGGACCCGGCATCCAGCCGCCCCAGGCGCGGGTCCGCCCGATACCGGGCGCGGAAGGCCTCGGCCTCGAAATAACCCGGATCCGAGGTGGCCAGCCGCACCGCCCCCGCGCCCACATGCTCCGCCAGGATGGCCAGCCGAAGACGGTCACCCATCTGGCCCCGTTCGAACGCGGTGATCTCGCGCAGGCTGTCGTACTTCTCAGCCGCGTTGCGCAGGATGCCGCGCCGGTCGTCTTCGTCGCGCAGCGGGATGGTCACGCGCCCGCGCACCAGCGCGCCATGGCGTTTCAGATGCGCGATGACCGCGTCAGGCAGAGTGTCCTTCAGCCCGTGGCACAGCGTGCCTAACCAATCGTCGCTCAGCTGCGGCACCTCCGCCTGCCCCACGCCCAACACGCGCAGCGCCTCGCGCGGGATGGGGCGGCGCGCATCGGCCAGATAGACCAGCATGGCCGCGAAAAGCTGCGGCTCGGACAACAGCGCCTCCAGCTTGGCGCGGGTCTCGGCCAGCCAGGGATGCGCCGCGATCAGCGTGCACATATCGTCGCGCGCCCTCAGCCCCTCCCGCAGTGCCACATTGGTCCGGTCCAAATCGCCGTACCGCGCCGCATCCGCCAAGATCGTCTGATGCACGAGGTCCTGATGCGGCGCCAGATCACCGGTCTTCACCAACTCCGGCACACTGATTTCCGCATCGAGCGGCCCGCAAAGCGCGTCGTAGCGCCGCCATTCCACCGAGGCCACGTCGTAGGGCGGCGTCGCCGTCAGCGACACCGTCCGCGCGCCCAGCCGCGTCACCGCGCGGTCAAGCGCCTCCCACCAGGCGCGGCGCAAATGGTGGGCTTCGTCCAGCACCACCACTTCGATGCCTGCGCGCGCCAACACCTCCGCATCCCCGCTGGAATGCAGCGCCTGATACGTCGTGACGGTCACCGCGCAGGGCGCCCCCAAGTCGGTGGTTACCCAATCGGGCTTGCCCGCACCGTCGGGCAGAAACGATTCCACCAGCCGGTCGATCCACTGATTGCGAATGGCGAGCGACGGGGCCAGCACCAGCGTGGGCCGCGCCAACCGGCGCACCACCTCCAGGCCCAGCACCGTCTTGCCCGCGCCGGGCGCCGCGGCAACGTGCAGCTTCTCATTTTCAAGATGCTCCGCCAATTGGGCCAGGACCTGCGCCTGGTAGTCCCGCCAGGGATAGCGGAACGCCATGGCCTCAAAGGGCGCGGCGGAGGTCACAGGGACAGGCGCTCCAACTGGGTGTCCAGCGCCGCCATCGTCGCCTCCATATCGGCGAAGTCGCTTTCGATCAGCGCCGCTTCCAGCCGCGCAAACACGTCGCGGTAGCCGTGAAGCTGCGCCGCCATCTGGTCGAGCCGATCACGCTGTTCAGGCCGCGCCTTGGCGTCAAGCTGGACGAACCGTTCCACCAGTTCGACGATGATATGCGCATGGTGGCCCACAAAGCGCCGGGCGCGGGCCAGATCGGCGGGGTCTTCCATCACCTCACGGCGGATACGTTCGAGATGAGCAGCCATGTCCCAGAAGATTTCCGAATGGGGGTGGCCGATCGCATCGGCAGCGGCACGCAGGCGCGTGGCATAGCCCGTCAACGCCGCGCCCGCCTCTTCCCCCCGCGCAGGGCGACGCCCGAACAGCGCGCCCGTCAATCGCTTCAGAACGCCGTTCACCTAGCCCTCCAACCAGTTTTCCAAGGTCAAACCCGGCACGCGGCCGAATTCGTCAGGATTCGCGGTGACAATGACGCTGGTGGCCACCTGCCCCGCCGCCGCAGGCAGCCTGTGGGTGATGGGCCACATTGGGTTGCAAATGAGGTCACACAAGACATCGGTGTCGAGCAGATAGCCCATCAAAGCACGTCCTCGGGCGCGGGGATCGGGTCGGCGGATGCCTCCGACATTTCATCCAGGGGGTCCCAACGGGTCAGCAGGCCCAGCAGACCCTTGGCGCAAAAAGGCTCAAAGATCAGGCGATCGTCGTCGCGGCGGACCAAGACGCGTTTGCCCGGCCATTCAAAACCCGCCGGGATGCGGGCCGCCTGGCTTCGGTTATTGCGCAACCGCCGCGCGCCGCAGGTCTGGGGGCTGGGCATGGGGTCACCTTTGCATATGCTGTTTGCACATGCCCAGCGGTGCCAATCAGATCAACCCCGACTTAGAAACATGCTAGGGGCGCCGCGATGACCGCCCGAACCGTCCTTATCACCGGCGCCCGTGCCCCCGTGGCGTTGCACCTTGCGCGGCTTCTATCCGCCGCCGGGCACCGCGTGCTGACGGCCGACACCTTCGCCCATCCGCTTGCCGCCGCCAGCCGCTGCGTGGCTACCCATCTGCAATTGCCGCCCCCGCGCCAGGCCTTCGCCGCCTACCAAACGGCCCTGTCCCGCGTCATCCACGACCACAGCATCGACTTGATCCTACCGACCTGCGAAGAGGTGTTCTATCTGGCCCAAGCCGACCTTCCCGCGCCCGTCCTAGCCCCGAATATCAAGACGCTGGCCCGGATGCATAACAAGCACGCCTTCATCAACCTTTGCGCCGAGGCGGGCCTGCCCGCGCCCGAAACGCACCTGTTAGAGACGCAGGCCGACCTGGAAGCCATCGCCCCCCGCGCCCAAGATGTGGTCTTCAAGCCTGTTTGGTCCCGCTTCGCGAGCCGCGTGCTCATCCGGCCAAAGCCGCGCGCCTTGCGCCGCGTCCAGCCAAGCGCGACCGCGCCCTGGGTGGCGCAACGCTTCGTGGAGGGCGACGAAATCAGCCTTTACGCCCTGGCCCATGGCGGACGGCTGGTGGGCCTGTCGGCCTACCGCGCGCTGTACCGCGCGGGGCCCGGCGCCGCAGTGTGCTTTGCGCCGGTGGAGGACCCTGGCCTTGCCCCCTTCGCCGACCGCGTGATCGAAGCCACGGGGTGGAGCGGCCAGATCTCCTTCGATCTGATCCGCACGCCCTCTGGCCAGTTGCTGCCGTTGGAATGCAATCCCCGCGCCACGAGCGGGCTGCATTTCTTTTCGGACGGCCCGGCCTTCGCCGCGGCCCTTCTGTCAGGCCAACCCGTGGCGCCAGATGTGACGTGCCCCCAGGGCGTGCGCCTGGCGCTCTGGGTTTATGGCCTGCCCTCAGCCATTGCCGCCCGCGACTTGGCCCGCTTCCGCCGCACCCTTTCCGACGTCCAAGATGTCCTTGCCAGCCCCGACGACCCGGGGCCCGCGCGCGCGCAAATCCGCGCCCTGTCCGAGATCGCGGGTGTCGCACTGCGCCAACGCACCAGCCTGCAACGCGCCTCCACCCATGATATCGAATGGGATGGATGGTCGGATGAAGGGTAGGGCGATGCGCGGCACGACAACGCCTGGCACCTTGCCCAAAAGCCTGACACGGCTTTCCCAACTCCGAACCCTGGACCGGGATCAAGCCCAAGGGGCGCCGGTTCATCGACGGCCCGGCTTGCGCTGACGCGGTCTAGCAAAACAAGCAACCCTCGGCAGATACGTCCTTACAACTCCATCCGCACCACAATCGGCGCCGCTGCCGCCGCAGGCATCTTCTCGGCCATGATCGCCGCGATATCGGCCCGAAGGAAATCCAGCGGCCCGATAACCGGCCGCGCATCTGGCGCCAGCGCTGCGTTGGCCTTGGCGGACCGCAGGACCCGACGGTCTTGCTCCAACGCGATGCGGAACATCGGCTCGAAAAGCAGCGCCTTCAGGTGGTCCGCGACCCCGCCGCGTGGCCCAACCAGCCAGCCCACGCCTTCGACGCTGTCCGTATCGGCCTGGCGCAAATGGAACGTGGTCGACAGCACCATCCCCCGCGGGCCCCAATATTCCAGCTCTGCGATGCCGGGATAGCGGAAACGCCCCACTGTCTTCACCCGCGCGCCTTCCAGCAGCTTGCTGATCAACCCCTGTTGCTTGTCCTCGCCGGTATAGCTCGCCTCTACCCAGCCGGGGCCGCCGGTGATGGCCACCTCAACTTCCTGGCGTGCGGCGCCGAGACCCCGCAACAGCCCGCGATGGGTGTAATGCGTGTGGGTCGCGTCCAGTATGTTTTCGGCGACATCCAACAGGGTCGAAGCGGTCTGGCTGCGCACGACCCGCGCGATCACCGGCGCACCTTCCTGGCAATGCACATACGGCGCGCCCTCGGGCGTCCCGGTACTTACGAAGACGCCGCCCGCCCGCTCCGCCACCCGCAGGCCTGGCACGCGGTAGGCTGGCACCTCGCCCAAAAGCCCCGGCACGGCGGTGCAGCGCCCCTGACCGTCGAAGCGCCAGCCGTGATAGGGGCACTCGATCTCGCCGCAGCGCACGCGGCCGCCGGATAGGGCCACCAGACGGTGTGGGCAGCGGTCCTGCAAGGCGACCACACGGCCCGCCCCCTCCCGAAACAGGACGAACGGCGCCCCATCCAACATCAAACGGAGAGGTTTCGCCCCGACATCCTGCGACCGGCACACAGCCTGCCAATGTGCCCCGCTCATAACCCCATCCTTTCCAGCAAAGGCACACCCACGCGGCGCAGCACCTGGCCCACGGCGCCCACCATGGCGCGGCGCCCGAAGCCTAGATGCCGCACATAGCAGGCCGCGTATTCCACCACTGGCACGGCCCCGCGCAGGCGCTTGAACGCCCCCGCCCCGGCGCTGACGTTGTAAAACAGTCCCGCTTCCTCTGCGTCGCGCTGCGCCGCGAGCATCATGAGGCGATACAGCCCCTCTGCCTGCGGGCGCGTCACATCGTAGCCCACGATGGGCTGCGTGAGGGTCTGCCCCTGCCGAAACAAACCCGAAACCGCCACCAATTCGCCCGTTCCGGGGTCGCGTAGACCGCGCATCCGCAGCAGGCCACGGCCCACCATTTCCCGCAGAAACAGCGCCGTATATTGCGGATTCAGAAAGGTATATTTCCGTAGATAGAGCATCCCATACAGCACCTCTGCCCTGGCCCAATCCGTGTCTCTGAACTGACAATCAGAGACGAACAAAGACCGCTTTGCGAGCTTCTCATCCCGCCGCCGCTCCCGCTTCCAGGGGGGCACATCCGCGCGGCAATCATAGACCCAGACCTGACGGGTCGGCAGCAGCGCAAAGCCCGCCTGCGCCAAAGCCTCCATCGTCGCTGCATCCGCAACGTGGTTGAGCGACCGCAGCACAATGGCCCGGCCCGGAAACCGCGCCACCAACCCATCCCGCAAGGCCGCTGCGTCGCGCAGCACAGGGGCGGGGTTCGTGGAAAGCAGCCAATTGTTCACCTGCACTTGATGATCGAGGCCCGTGGCACGCACCATGGGCGCCGTCGCGCGGATCAGGCCCTGCATCGCCGCCCGCCCGCGGTCGGATGTCAGATGCCGGGTTTCCTCCAACGCGTAGTCCACGAAGGCGGCGGAGGGGCGGCAGATGTAGCAATTGCCCACCTCATCCGCGTCATTCACCGTCAGCGGCAGGCGCTGGCCCTCCACCTCCACGACCTCGACCCGGGTGCGTAAGTTGGCCACGAGGGCGCTGGTTGCGTGGGCGCTGAACAGGTCCGCGAAGGCATCGGCGCCCTTCATGCAGGGGTCTCGCGCATCACGCGGCGCAGCTTGCGCCCCATCTCCAATGGCATTTCCGCCTGTTCCAGCGCCACGTGGCAGCCTTCCCCCAGCCGCGCTGCCACGGCGCCGCGCGCGACCTGCGCGACCTCTGGCGGCACCCCCGGCGCCAACGTCAGCACGACGCGGTCATCGGCCACCTGCCGCAACCGGAAATCATCGATCCGCGCATCTGCGCCTAGCACCGCGTTGCGCAACACGTCGGGCGTCACCATGCGGCCCGCCACCTGGAAGCAATCGTCCATGCGCCCCACCACTTCGTCGATGGCCAGCAGGGGCGATCCGCACGGGCATGGCCTGTTCGAGACCCGAAGCAAGTCGTTCATCCGGTATCGCGCCATGATCTGCGTGCGCCGCGCGAAATTGGTGATCAACGGGCTCACCAACCCGTCGCCCACAGGCTCCAACTCGAAATGGACTGAGTCTTCTGCCAAGTGCAGCCGCCCTTCGCGGCAGGTCACCGCCAGCAAGCCCTCGGTCGCCATGTAGATCTGTTCAAGTCGACCGAACCGCGCCTCGATGGGTGGGCGGTCCACCGGGTCCAGCGTCTCGGCAGCCGAAAAGACGCGCAGGGGCGGCGGCGCGTGCCAGTCGGTAGCAAGGGCGCGCAGCACCTTGGGCGGCGCCACGATCACGCTGGGCGCGAAGCGGTGCAAGGCGTCGCGCCAATGCCCCTCGCCGCTGCCGATATCCACGAAGCGCAGGTCGATGCGCCCCGTTAAACGCGCCGCGTCGTAAAGCCGGGTCGATTGCGGCAAAACCACCGCTACGCGCTGCTTGCGCCAGAGCAGATCGGGCATGGTCTTGGCCAGGATGGCACCCAGCCAAGCGAACCGCTCCGTATCGGAAATCACGAACAAACCGCGATTACCGCTCGTCCCCGTGCTGGCGCCCACGGTTAGACCACCTAGCCGCCCATCGGGCAACGCGGCGCGCACCGCCTCGGCCGTGATGCCATGCCGGTTATAGGCGACGAAATTCGCCATCAGCGTGGCTTTGTCCATGACAGGCAGGTCGGACAGGGGCTTGGGCGCAGCGTCGAAAGCGGCCACGCGCGGCAAATCACGGGCCAGCCAACGGCGCACCTGCCGCCCCTGCCAAGCCAGCAGCCGGTCGCGCGGCAGACCGGCGCGTCCCATGCGATGTGCGGTGGCGAACGCAGTCAGACCGCGCAGCGCCCCGTTCACAGGTCGAACTCCGTGGGTGCCGGATCATGGCAGAGCACCACTTCCGCCCCCACCTCGCGGAAACGGCGTACCAACGCTGTCGACTGCGCCGCCGCAACCCCATTCGCCGCGATCAACGTGGCAGGAAAGCCCGGGGCGCGGCCTTCATCCAGGGCAGGCAGGCGCCATTGTGTGTCCGCTGCGTAAAGCACAGGGCGGGGGCGGGGGAAGAACAGCCCAACATGCCCCTCGGCATGTCCGGGCAAGTCCACTGTGATCACAGTACCGTCGCCCAGCACATCCCGCCCGTCCGGCAAACCCGGAAGGGTCGGCACAGGCTGGGTCTGGGCCACATCGTCCAGGCGGGCCATGAAATCTCGGGGCAAGAGTTCGGCGAAGACCCCGTGCCGTAAGTTCGCCGCCCTTCCCCGTCCTGCAATGCGCGCTGCCGTCGCCGCAGAGGCCGTAAACCGCGCGTTGGGGAATTGTCGCAGGCCCGAGATATGGTCGGGGTGGAAATGCGTCACGATCACCCGCGTCACATCTGCCGGGGTCAGCCCCATCGTGGCCAGAACGGCTTCTGGCTGACCCTCGGGACGCAGATCGGCGCCAAAAGCCCAGGAATAGAGCCGCAGGGCAAGACTGCGCCCTGGTGCCGTCAGCGTCTCGGGCGTGTAGCCCGTGTCGATCACGACGGTCCCTTGCACCGGATGCCGCAGCACCCCCCAGCGGGCCTTCAGCGCGATCTTCTCAGCTTCGCCGTCGCGTAGAACGAGGGAGCCACGGACGGGGATGCGCGCAGCATCGGCGAAAACGGGTGTCATGGGCCTGCCCCCGTGAAGGTGCGCGCCAGCCCTTCCTCGAAGGTCACGCGCGGCACCCAGCCAAGTTCGGCCTTCGCGCGGGACAGATCCAGGCTCTGGCGATAGGCGAACAGGGCCACGGCGTAGCGTGTTACCGGCGGCTCTGGCGCGTCGGGCAGGGCATGGCACGCGGCCTCTGCCACCCGGGCGGCAGCCATGGCCAGCGGCAGGGGCACAGACCGCCAACGTGCCATCACGCCAGCCCTTGCGCAGACCCTGTCCACGATGTCGCGCACCGCCAGAACTTCGCCCCCCGACATATGATAAACGCGACCCGTTACGCCTTGGGTCAACGCGGCCTCCACCCCGCGGACCACGTCGCTCACATGGGTCAGGTCGATCTCTGCCTGCCCACCACGCAACAGGGGCAGGGGCCGCGCCCGTGCTGCACGCAGAAGGCGCGGCAACAGGGCCGTGTCCCCGGCGCCATAGATGCCCCGGGGGCGCAGCACCACCGGCCCCACGTCTGGCGCGGCCAGAACCAGTGCCTCCGCCGCCGCCTTGGTTTCGGCATAGGCGTTGAAGGGCGGCGGCAGGGGCGTGTCTTCGGCCAGGCCCAACCGATCCTCCGGCGCGAAACAGACAGAGGGGGAAGAGATCAACACAAACCGCCCTACGCCCGCCTGCCGCGCCAACGCCAACACATTGCGCGTACCGTCCACATTGGCCGCCCGAAACGCCGCGCGCCGCCCGAACGGTGCCGACAAGGCGGCGGCATGGACCACGGCATCCAGCCGCCCCACGGCCTGCCCCAAGGGCGCAACGATGTCCCAGCGCAGCACCTCGTGCCCCGCCGCCACCAGCCGATCACACCCCGCGCTGTCGCGCCCCTGGGCCAGGACCTGCCAACCCGCCGCCGCCAAGGCCGCCACCAGATGGCCGCCCAGAAATCCCGTGGCGCCGGTGACCAGAACCCGGCGGTCAGGCGACATAGGCCATGCCGCCCAGCGACACCCCGGCAGAGGTGCCCAGCATCAACACCTTCGCCCCGGGCCCAATCCGCCCGTCGCGGCGCGCACAATCCAGTGCAAACGGGATCGACGCCGCGATCTGGTTGCCCACCTCGCCCGCCAGATCCACCACCTGGCTGGCATCGAAGCCGGTCAGTCGCACCATATGCGCTAAGGCAGCGGGCCCTGCCTGGTGCGGGACAATCACATCCACGTCCGAGCGCGCCCAACCGGCACGGTCCAGCACTGCGCCGACGAACCCGTCGAAGCAACGTGCGGTGATGCGGAAGAGCGCCCTGCCATCCATGGAAAACAACGCATTCGCCTCGAAGTCAGGTTCCCCGAAACGATACCGCGTGCCCCCTGACCCGATGGCGCAGGCCTCCCACCCGGATGGATGCGTCTCGAACACGCTACTGCGGAGCCCGTCGCCCTTTGTGATCACAGCCGCCGCCGCGCCATCGCCGAACAGGGCGGCCACCTCTGGGTCGGCCTTCCACGGCAAAGCACGGGACGCGACTTCTGCACAGAACACCAACACGCACTCCGCCCGCCCCGCCGCGATCTGCAACGCCGCCAAGTCCACTGCGCTCAGAAAGCCCAGGCACGTGCTGTTGATGTCGAAAGCCCCTGCAGCGCCATCCGCGATGCCCAGCCGCCGCATGACCAGCGGCGCGGTGGCGGGCAGCGGTTGATAGGGCACGGCAGAGCCCGACAGAACAAGGTCCACCTTCCCCGCGGGAAGACCCGCATTGTCCAGTGCCGCGCGGCAGGCCTGCTCCGCCAGGTCGATCTGGCTTTCGCCTTCGCAGACATATCGCTGCCGCACGCCCGTCCGAGCCGCCAGATGCCCTTCGGGCAGACCCAGCTTGCGGTCCATCTGCTCTGAAGACACGCACGTCTCCGGTAAGGCGCGTCCGGTTCCCGCGATCCGTATCATTCCATTCCCCAACCGGCCCAAACCGGCCAATTCATCGAATATGGCAGGCTTTCCGTCTGTCCAAAAGATGACGATGGTTTGGGGACGCTGTATTCGTCACACTGGCAAGACAGGTCCTGCAGCAACGGGCAAGATGCCTGGCGCCAGCACAGCCGGTCGCTGCCGGGACGCTTTGGTCGAAAGTAAGAAACCCCCGGGGCGAAAGCGGATCGCCCGGGGGTTTCGGTTTCGTGTTGGCGATTTATGCCGGGATTGGCACGACCGCGTTGGAGGGCACGCCAAGCACATCGACCAAGACCAGCGTGGTTTCCCCGTCGATCAGGATGTGTGTGTTTGGCCCCACATCCACGAGTTCAACAACAGGTGTCGGGCCGGAGGAGGGGTAATAAACCTCCACCAAGTCGATGCCAACTTCGAAATCGGTGACCTCGCCCGGGGCGCCGTCGGCGGCCCAAGTCCCAGTGGCGAAAATATCGCTACCTGCACCGCCAGTGGCAACGTCACCATCACCGATACCAAAGATATCGTCGCCAGCGCCGCCCGTAAGGACGTCTTGCGAGCCAGTCCCACTATCGGGATCGGCGAAGAGGTCGAACGCACCCGTGGTTAGGTCGACGGTGCCGACACCATAGAGGAAGTCGTTTCCGTCACCCCCTATGAGTTCATCACTCCCGAGGCCGCCCAGAAGGATATCGGATCCTGCGCCGCCACGGATCGTGTCATCGCCCTCGTCACCAACGAGGTAATCGTCGTCGGCTTGGCCAGACAGCAGGTCTGCACCGGCACCACCCACGAGCAGGTCTTCCCCACCACCGCCGGCGATCGTGTCATCGCGGTCGGTGCCCGTGATGAAGTCGTCCTCGGCCGTGCCGGTTTCATTTTCACCAGGCTCCGGGTCGGGATCAGGATCCGGATTGGGGTCGGGATCAGGCTCTGGGTCCGGATTGGGGTCAGGCTCTGGGTCAGGGTCAGGCTCTGGGTCCGGATTGGGGTCCGGGTCAGGATCAGGGTTGGGTTCAGGGTCAGGCTCCGGATCCGGGTCGGGATCAGGATCCGGGTCAGGATTGGGCTCCGGGTCAGGATCAGGGTCCGGGTTGGGCTCAGGGTCAGGCTCCGGCTGAGGATCTGGGTCGGGCGTAGGATCCGGATCAGGCGCGGGATCGGGTGCAGGATCCGGGTCCTCGTCGCCCTCATCCAGCATGTCACCTTCGCCGACAGCGCCGTCGTCGTCGCCAGCATCGAGGACTTCGTCGGAATCGCCGTCGTTGTCGCCAAATATGCTAGACGTCGCGCCGCCCGCTCCGAGCATCAGGATCATCATCCAAAGCATAGGCCTACCTTTCCAATCGAAACGACAATTGCCGTTAATCTCTGTTAATCGGCCTTAACTTCTCTCCGCATTCGGTCTGACATGTGGCGGTTTTGGGCTGCACTAAGGCGCAGTGTGCGGTGACGCGACCAATCCAACCGTGTGGGAGGAAACCGTCTCTAATCTGGGAAAAATGCCAGATTACTTGCCCAGGCGAAGCACAGATTCGTCGCCAGAAGGGTCGCGAATTATGACACTGGCGGTATCGATTCGAACAATGCGCCAATCGGCAACCGCATCCCCTTGGGAGGCCCGGCGCAGGCGACCGTCGGTCGAAATCCGCAAAAGCGCCATGGGCTCGCTCGCGTCTGTCAGTATGCCGGCCAGGGAAACGCGGGGGGCCTGGGCAATTGGCTGCGCGGCCTGTGCGGTCTGCGCGGGGGGACGGCGCGAGGAATCGAACGGCGGCCGCTGTGCGGTGGCCGCCGCCAAAGCCGTAAGATCGGCCCGGGGCTGGGCTGGGGTCGCGGTAGCATTCCCGCGAAACGGACCATCGCCCTGCGCGGGCGGAACCCAGATCGCCGCAGCCACCAACAGCATGACGACCAGTGTCACGGACGGAAACCAGCGGGCGATCATCGTGACAAACCATGCAAGCGGAATTGGAAGGCGACCTGGCGACCGGTTGCGCCACGGGCCGCACGGGTGCGACGAAGATTGACCTCCTCCACGACAACGGCGGGGCGCGCGGTATCGAGTTGCGCCAAGAATGCCCCCAATTCACCTTCGGGCACCGTGCCGGACAGAGTCATAGGCAGGCGGATGAGCCCGTCGATACGGGCGACTTCCTCAGCGCGCATGACGTCGATTTCGGCCCCATGGTTCTGAGCCAAGGTCTGAAGGTTGGCTTGTAGCGCAGCCTGGGCCAACTGGGGTGTGTCATCGGCATAGAACAGATCGGCGTTCTGCGGATCCGTTTCAGGGGTGTCCTGCGAAGCGAGACTGACGATATCGCGCATCTCGATCGTGTCGGCACGGCGGTCTTGCGCGGCGCCAGTCAGCATAGCGGCGCCCAGAACGCCCAGCGCGACGAGGCCGCCACCGGCAAAGGCCAGCGCGCGGGTCGGGGCCTTGGGGTCGCGGGTGCGGAAGGCGGTCATGACGCGCCTCCGACCGGGGGAAGAACGGGGCCGGAAAGGGTCGCGGCGATGCGGAAGCGTTCAATGGATTGCGAATTGTCGCGGGTCACGGGCGCCGCCAAGCGGACATCCGTTAGGAAGGTCAGGGCAGACAGGCGGCGTTGCACATCGGTGGTGGAGGGGCCAAAGCCCGTCAGCACGATTTCATCGCCTTCGACCGTGAGTTGATCAAGCCACACCCCGTCGGGAAGGAGCGCGGCAAAGATACCGACAAGGGCAAGCCGACTGTTGGAACTGGCGCGCAAAGTGTCGAGCGCACGGCGTTCCGCAGCGGCGGCGGCACGGGCGCCGATTTCACTGCGGGCGGCGCTGGCGGCATCAACGATCTGTCGATTGTCGAGTTGGGCATCGACCCAAAGCGCCGAGGCGGAGGCGAGCAAGATCACCGTGCCAGCGATGGCAGCGCGCAGGCCGGACGGCGCTTGGGCCATGAAATGCAAGGCAGTCTTCAAGGCACTTGAATCGGCCGCGGCATCCGGGGTGGGCAGTGCCGCATAGGACGTCTCCGCGCCATCACGGCGCAAAAGGCCCAGACGCCCACCGCGATCCGTCGCCAGTTTGGTGGCGCGGTCCAAAACAGCGCGCATCACGATGGTCGCGTCGATCCGCCAAGCGCCATCTTCGGCTTCCGTAGCGGTCCAAAAGGCAGCGTGGGCGCCATCGGCAAAGGGGGAGCGGTGGCGGATTTCACCGTCAATCATCTGCCGCAACTCGGCCAAGGGGCCGTTGGGCAGCGTGAAGCTGATGTCGAGGCCGCCATAGCCCGTTACCACGATATCGATGGCGCCGGGTGTGGTCAGGGGCACATCCTGCGGCTCGTGCAGGCGGGTATGGCTTTCGTCGATTTCGACCCAGATGGCGCTGCGCGGGGTCGCGCTCTGGTCGTTGGTGGACGCATCGAGGCCCAAGCGCAGATAGTTCGCCAGACGCGAAGGGAGACGGACCGCGTCTGCGGCCCGCCCCCCCTGCGGAACGGTGTGTTCTATCTGCGCCATGGCTCAGGACATGCCGGCCAGAAGCCGAAGGTCGTTGAAGTTGTGGTTCGGGAAAATCGTCGAGATCAGATTTTCGTCCATCCCCATGTGACGCACCATGATTTCCGCCACGATATCGCGGTAGCTGGTGACCACGGGTAGACGGTTTTCACTGCCGATCACCGCGTCATCGATGGTGGGTACGTCTTCCGCGAATTGACGGCGCACCGGCCCGCCGAAGGCCCACCAGGCGCCGCCGCGACCATGGTCGGTGCCGGAGGACCCGTTCTGGCGCTTGGTACGGCCAAATTCGCTGCCGGTCAGAACAATGACATCGCGCATGGCGGGACCCATATCGCGGTAGAAGGTCAGCATGTCCTGGGCACCTTCCGCCATCGCCCGGTGATAGTTCTTGTTGGGGTCGATGAAGCGGTTTGCACCGCGGGCGATCTGGTCGGAATGGGTATCCCAGCCGATGTTCCAATCGAGCGCCGCCACTTCAAGCGGCACGCCAGCCTTGATAAGCTGAGCGCATAGCTTCAAGCCCTTACCGAGGGACGAATTGCTGTATTCCAGACCGTCTGCGGACGGTGTGTAATCCGTGCCAGCGCGCTGCACTTCCTCGATCGTATCGAGCATGACCAGCTGGGTTTCACGGATCGAGTTTTCGACGGCGGACAAGTCCACATCGTGGGATGCGATTTCGCGCATCATTTCAGTCAGCCGGTTGTCTTCGCAATCGGGGCCGCTGCAGAACAAATAGTTCCGAAGGTCGAACCGTGATTGCTGATCGATTACGGGCACGCGGATCGAGCCGCGTATCTCGGTGGAGAGGCTGGTTTTGCCCAGAACGGCGCCCCGGATCGGATGATCCGGTCCCGGTGTTTCCTGCAAGTAGCGGTTTAGATAGCCGTCGAGATAGTTGTTCTGGGCGCCTGTCCCGATCCAACGCTGGCAATCGAAGTGCGACCCGTTAGCCCCCTCGAACGACGTCGAAGGTGCGATCATCATATTCCCGTCTTCCCAAATTTCCTTGAGCAGGACGAGATTGGGGTTCATGGCGCGATGCGGGCTGCCCATGTCGATGGCAGAGTTCGCATCCTGCTGGTTGGGCGCCTCAATGGCGAGGTCGGGACGATACTGGTAGTAGAAAGGGTCGTTCACCTTCGGGAAGAGGTGCAGGCCATCGGCACCCCCCCGGGCAAAGATCTTGATGAAGGTCTTGCCGCCCGTTGTCTGGGCAAAGGAGAATTTGGGCGCCCCGGCGACGCCAGCCATGCTGGCGGCGACGGTGAGGTTGCGGAGGAATTCGCGGCGGGTGGTCATAATCAGGTCCCTCGTATCGGTACTATGGGCGTTGGTCGCGCGATCACTGGATGTGGAAGCTGGACTGAATGATGGCGGCGATCATGCCGCGGCGAATGGCGTTTCTTTCGTCCCGGTTGTAGGGGTCGAAAATACCGTCAGTGCCCTTAAGCTCAGCCACGACGGCGTCGAGCTCTTCCGGGGTGTAGTGATCCGAGGACCCGAGCATCAGATAGGTCGCCACTTCTTCGGCACTTTCCAGCCCCGCATCGAGAATCGGCGCAATCGGATCGTGGCCGAAACGTTCGGGGTCGCGCAGTATGTTCATCATGCGGCGGTAAAGCGCGATGAAGCTGGCCGAGTTGGTCCAAGCGGCACCCACTTCGGGCAGGCCCGTCGGCGCGGCGAAATTCCTTTGACTTTCCCCGGCCTCTGTATGCGACAGCCGCATCTCATTTAGGAAGGTCGTGCGGTTGGCGCGCGACGGCTCAATTCCGAAGGCCCGAATGGCGGAGACGGTATACTCGAAAGGCGTTTTCACTTTGCTGCGCCGCAAGTCCGCATTGCCCAAGTAATCGGGGTGGAACAGGATGGCGCGCAGCATAGGCTCGATTTCGCCATCGGTATCTGCCCAGGCGCTTTCGCAGGCCCCGACAAGGGTCGCGGGGGGCACATCGGCGGCCAGAAGCTGCACCATCTTGGTGCAGACATTCTTACGTGTGGCCGGGTGATTGGCCAGCATTGCGATGAGTTCTTCGCCTTCCAAGACACCATCCGCCCCGTCGCGACCGGCAATTGTCACATCCAGGAACGGGATGTACTTGTCGTCGCTATCGTGGCGATCAGCCCGGAAGAGGAATTGATGCCGGTCGCGGGAGTTGCCG
The DNA here is from genome assembly GCA_947494145.1 of uncultured Jannaschia sp. Lineage (GTDB taxonomy): Bacteria > Pseudomonadota > Alphaproteobacteria > Rhodobacterales > Rhodobacteraceae > Jannaschia. The sequence goes on from CANLTZ010000004.1 coordinate 20,681, forward strand.
TCACGATCCTGCGTGCGTTCCCAATTCCAGCCAGTGAAGACACGCGACACAGCGATAATGTCGTCGAGTGTGTAGCCAGCATCGACACCCAGCGTATGCAGCTCAAGGATTTCACGACCGTAGTTTTCGTTGATGAAACCCGCGCGGCTTTGGTCATTGTCCAGATACTGCGACATGAGCGGGCTGCGGGCGCTGTGCAGAAGTATATCCTCGAAGTTGCCAAAGGCATTTGCCCGGAAGAAGTCGCGATCGATAACGGCTTGATATTGAACGCTGGTATCCTTGTTCCTGGCATGGAAGTGATTGAACCAGAAGCGGCCCATCACCTCTTGCAACTGCCGTTCACTGTAGGTGGCGACGGCCAGTTCATAATGCTCCCAGGACCGGCGGATATCCGAGTCGTTTTGCTGCGCGCTGGCGATAATGTTGCCATAGGCGGCCTGGAACGCGGAATCATCGATCTGGTCAGGGCGAAGCTGTTCGTTGACGAAGTCCTCGAACGACATGGTCCGCAGCCGCGCATGCAATTCAGGCGATGGGCCGAAGGTCAGCCGGCTCATGGCTTGCATAGCGGAGGCATCAAGCGGGCTGGGCGTGATCGACACTGAAACGGGGGCGGAGCGCATGTCTGGGTCACTGGACACCATACCGGACAGCGCAACAGTCACCGTGGTACGGTCCAGGTCTTCGCGGAAGAGCCGAACAGCGAACTGCCCAGATTCCGGCGCCACATCTACGATGGCCGTGCGCCCGGACGGCTGAACGGTTACTTCAATTTGGTCATAAAAAACGTCGGAACCCACGGCACCGAAGAGCGTAGCGCCTGTGTTCGGGACCCGGCCCTCGGCATCACCCGCGTAGGTGAGTTGGATGCCGCTATCAACAATCGCCCCCACCGGAGGCGCGAGCGGGGCACCCATGACAGGGTCGGTGTCGCCCATGCCGGGCAGCCCGCCGATACCACCAGCAAGCCCGCCGGAACGACCGCCGCTGGCTTCGCCTGTGGCGGTGCGGGCCACGCCAACTTCGCCCAACTCTTCCAAGCCACCGGCAAGGCCACCACCCGAGCGTTCAGATGAAGACGTGTTCGCAGGCCGCGTGTCGGACTGGAAGGCGGTAAAGGTTCCGGGGCGGACAGCGGTCGGCGGCGGCGTGCTGCCGCCTTTCGTGGTGGTCGCTGCGGCCGCCACGCTGGTCATGGGCGCCCCGGCGGATGCGGGGGCGGGCGCCGCTTTGATCGCGGCAGGGACAGACGGGGTCACCGCCACCGGGGCGGGCGCGGTCGGTGTCGGCGCGGGGGCGGCTATGGCTGCCGCCGCCCGCAGAAGCGGTACACCCGGCTCCCCGTTCGGGGCGATGCTGATATGGCCGCGCGCTGGGTCGAGTCCGGCCACGACGACGTCACGCGGACCGCTTTTTAGCGTCGTGATGACTGACAAAGTCTGACCATCGACGGTGTCGGGCACAGTCAAAAGAACGGCGCCGTCGACGGAAACGGACACACCCGCAATGGCGGGCACCCGCAAGACATAGACGCCGTCGAAAGGCGCGTCGTAGGTCTGCTGGATTTTATCGATTTCAAAAGCCGTGGCAGCGACTTTCAGGGCATTTTGCTGGGCATTGGCGGGCGCAGCCACCAAAGCAGCCGACAAGGCCAGCGCCCCAGAGGAAGATAACAGAAATGCGGCAGTACGAAACGCGAAGGACATGAACGTCTTATCCTTGTTCTAAAGGGCAAACTTTTGTCGTCCCTGCGGTGATGTCTGGAAATTGTGTCCAAAAGTTGCGCCAACCCGCGCCAGAAAATGACGTCAAACTTTGGCCGAACTTTTGGATGATCGTCCCCCCGGAATGCGCCTTACGGAGCCCAGGAGCGGATGTTGTATCTTACGCGACGACAATCAGATGGATTGGACAGGCGGCGCTTTGCCGACTGGGTGTCGGCATGCGGTGCTTTCTGGGGGGCGCAGGACCCGAATCAACCACTTTTCGAAAGCGGGATTGCCATCGAATGACCGCAGCCGTGACGCTTCATCGTCGCGAAGCGGACGTTCCCGACCGCTTCTTGACCGACGACACCTTGTCGGAGTCCGACCTCGCGCGCGTGCGCGAAGTGGCTGCCACGACGCAGCAACCCGTGCGGCTGGTGCTGGATCGGCTGGGTATCGTGTCTCAAAGCCGCTGGGCCGAAGCGGTGGCCGAAGAAATGGGGCTGCCGCTGGTGGGCCCGGGCGACTTCCCCGACATTTTGCCCAAAGTTGACGCACTTTCGCCCACCTACATGCGCGCGAATGGGTTCGTGCCCCTGGAATTGGGCGGCGATGACGGCGCTGCGCGTGTGGCTGTGGCCGACCCGGCAGCGGCTGACTTGCGGCGGGTCCTGCGCATGGTGTTTGGCGCAGGGCTGACACTGGCCGTTGCCACGGACCGCGATATCGAAGCCGCGCTGGAACGGGACGCCGCCGTCAGCAATGCCGATGCCGATCTGAAACCCGGCGGTCTGGACGGAGATCTGGACGCCGACCGGCTGACCGAGCTGGCCAATAATGCGCCGACAGTGAAGTATGTGGACTGGCTTTTCACCAAGGCCGTGGAATCCGGCGCCACCGACATTCATATGGAGCCCTTCGAGGAAGGCCCCCGCACGCGGCTGCGCGTGGATGGTGTCCTGGTCGCCGTCGACCCGGTGGAGCGGCACCTTTATGATGGCGTCGTCTCGCGGCTGAAAATCCTCGCCGGAATGGATATCAGCGAACGGCGCTTGCCGCAGGATGGCCGCATCCGTCAGAAGGCCGCAGGCCGGTCCGTCGATATCCGGGTGGCGAGCGCACCCACGATCCACGGTGAAACCATGGTGATGCGTCTGTTGGACGGCACCGATGCCCAGGCGCGGCTCGACCGGCTGGACCTGCCGCCGGATGTGGACAAATCCCTGCGCACGGCGCTGCGCCACCCCCACGGGCTCATCTTAATGACCGGGCCAACGGGCAGCGGCAAGACCACCACGCTCCACGCGGCTTTGGCGGAGCTGAATGGCGAAGGTCGCAAAGTCATCACCATCGAAAACCCGGTCGAAATCCAGAACCCCGGCCTCGTGCAGATCGAAATCCGGCCCGAACTGGGCCTGACCTTCGCCGCTGCCCTGCGCACCGTGCTGCGCCACGACCCCGAAGTGCTGATGGTGGGCGAAATCCGTGACGCAGAAACGGCGGAACTGGCTATACGCGCCGCCATGACCGGGCACCTTGTCCTGTCGACACTGCATACCAACCGCGCCGCAGAGGCGCCGCTGCGGCTGCAGGACATGGGCGTGCCGGATTACCTGATCGCGCAGGTCCTGCGTCTCGTCGGGGCACAGCGCCTGATCCGCACGCTCTGCGACGATTGCGCCCGCCCATTGGACCCGATGGCCGTCCCGTCCTTGCAGCGCCTCTTGGTGCGCTTGGCGCCCGTGGTGCCGGAACTCGGCCCACCCATGGGATGGACGCTGCGGCGCGCTGTGGGCTGCGCGCGCTGCAATCAGTCGGGCTTTGCCGGGCGCGTCGCGCTTTTCGAAGTGACGGAACGGGCGGGCCAAGTGCCGATCCAGACCATGGGCAAGGCGGGCATCGCCCATTTCGCCCAGGGCCGCACCACCATTGACGAGCTTGTCCGTGTCCTCGGCACGGGCCGGTTCTGGGAATGAGGCCGCGATGACCGCCCGTCCCGACCCTGCTTTGTTCGACTACGTCGCGCGCGATGCCAAAGGCGGGCGCCGAAAAGGACGCCTGCCTGCCGCTAGCGAAAGCGAGGTAGCCCGCCGTCTGCGGGAAGACGGGCTGTATCCGATTTCCGTGGCAGCAGCCGCGCCACCGCGCGCGCGCCTGTCCTTTGGCGTCACCGCCTCTGATGGACCACTGACCCGGAAGGAACAGGCGGAGTTGCTGTCGCGTCTGGCAAAACTTGCCAGCGCGCAGGTCCCGCTGGACCGCGCCCTTGGCCTAATGGCGCGGGGCGGCGGGCGCATCCCCGGCGCAGCCGGGCGCATGCGGGGCCGGATGCGCGAAGGCGGCACCTTTCTGGGCGCCCTGAATGCCGAGGCGGGAATCGACGACCCAGCCACGCTGGCGCTGATCCGCGGCTCGGAATTGTCGGGCGACCTCCATGCCGCACTGGCGGCGGCCTCCGGCATCATGGAGCGGCGGCTGGCCGCCATCCGCAAGATGGTGACGGCGCTGCTGTACCCCATGCTGCTGCTGGTCGTTGCCCTGGGCGCACTTGGCCTGATCCTGGGGGTCATCATTCCGCAATTCCGCCCCCTGGTGGCGGAGCGGATGGATATGGTCCCCGCCCTGGGCCGCGCGGTCTTTGCCCTGTCGTCGGTTCTGTCCTCCAGCGGGCCGCTTCTGGCGGGGGGCACGCTGGTGGGCGGCTTCCTGGCCTGGCTGGCCCATCGTCGCGGGCGGCTGATGCCCGGCCTGCGCCGCGTCTGCGGGCGGCTGCCGGGGATACGGAATGTGACCGCCCAGGCACAGCGCACCGTGGCGCTTGATGTGCTAGCGGCCCTTCTCAAACGCGATGTCGTGCTGAGCGAGGCACTGGCGGTCGTCGTGGAAACGGCGCCCGAAGGCCCGCTGCGCGACGGACTTGGCCGCGCCTCCGGTGCGGTATCGGGGGGCGTGCCCCTATCGGATGCCCTGGCCGACGAGGCCGGGATATCGGCCGAAGCCATCGAGATGATCCGGATCGGAGAAGAAACCGGAGAGCTTGCGGCCATGATCGACCGGGCGGCGCGCGAGATGCGCGACCGCTCTGACCGCGCGACAGAGCGACTGCTCGCGCTGTTTCAACCTGCCCTTATCATCATCGTCGGACTACTTGTGGGAGTGTGCCTCTATGCCCTTTTCTCTGCCATCACTGCGGTCAACTCCATTGCGTTCTAGACCACGCCCCAGCCGTCGGCGGCGCGCGCGCGGCTTCTCTCTGGTTGAGATGCTGGTGGCCGTGGCCATCGTCGGCCTGCTTGTCGGTCTGATCGGACCGGCGGCCATGAACCAGTTGCAATCGTCGCGCGTGAAGACCACCGAAGCGCAGATCGCGCAGATCCGAACCGCGCTCGATATCTTCCAGATCGACACGGGCCGAATGCCGACCGAGGCCGAGGGTCTGGCCGTGCTGGTTAGCAACGATGCCGGTATCCCGGGCTGGAACGGGCCCTATCTGCGCGACGGGCAATTGCCCATGGACGGGTGGAACACGCCTTTCATCTACGCACGCGAAGGCAGTCAGGTGCAGATCATGTCACTGGGCGCCGATGGGGCGCCGGGCGGCGAAGGCAATGATGCGGATGTTGTCGGTTAGACCATCGCGCCGCCGGGCGGCGCGGGGGGCCGCCCTGATCGAAATGCTGGTGGCCGTGGCCATCGTCGTCCTGGTGGGCTCGGTCGCGGTGATCGGCTTCGGAGGCGGCGACCGCGCGCGCTTGGGGGCCGAAGCCGCCGAGGTGGCGCGCGTTTTGTCCGAAGGCCGTATGCGCGCTTTGGAAACGGGACGCGCCCAGCCCATCGTGTTGGCAGAGGGGGCGTTGACCGTTGGCCCCGTCGTCCACGCAATCGACCCCGGCATTGCGGTGACGCCAGAGGAAGCCGCCTTCGCCATCTCTCCCACCGGCGCGTCGCCAGGGTTGGAACTTGTGCTGGCACGGGCCGATTTCGAGACCACGGTCACGCTGGATTGGCTGACGGGCCGGGTGGACATCCGATGACCCGCCGGAGCCATGCGCGCGGCTTCACGCTGCTGGAAACCTTGGTGGCGCTGGCCATCGCGGCCATGGTGCTGAGTGGGTTCTACAACGGCATCGCGACGGGGTCTGTGCTGACGGCGCGAAGCGACGTGCAAGCGGGGCGCATGGTGTTGGCGGCCCAGGTCTTGGACCGGGTGGGACCGGATTTGCCGTTGCGGGCTGGCTTTACCGAACGGGGCCGCGATGAGCGGCTCAATTGGGAACTGGTCGTATCGGCACTGCCGCCCCCGGACTTGCGCGGGCGCGTGTCGCCGGATGCGGGGTTGCTTTTTCTGGCCGTCACCGTGACCGAGCCAGGACAAGATGACGATCCGGTGGTGCTACGCGCAATCCGCTATACGGAAACGCCGCTGTGATCCGGCGCAGGCTGTCCGCCCGACGGGGCGCGCGCGGGATTGCGCTGGCCGAGGCGTTGGTGGCGCTGGCCATCGCCTCAATGACGCTGCTTTTGCTGACGACGGCGGGTTGGGGCCTGCGCCATGCCGATGAACGGCGCACAGCCGCAGAGGCGACCGATGCCGCCGACTGGCTGGCGGCGCGACGCATCCTGCATGGTTGGGCCGGGGGATTGACGGCGGCACGGGATGAAAGCGCAGGCATGCGTATCTTGGGAACGGCCAGCACCGCGCGGATGATTCTGTCATCGGTCGCGGCGGGGCTGCCGCAGGAAGCCGTGGCCGAGTTGCGCATCGAAGAAGCAGATGGGCACTTCAGCCTGGTCGCGCTGCGCTACCCAAGTGACCGCGACGTGCGCACGGCTTCGGGCGGAGCACGGGAAACGCGGTTGATCGAAACCGACATGCCCATGCGCCTGACCTATCTTCTGCCATCCCGCGAAGGCGGGCGGGCGCCCATCTGGCGCTATGAAAGCCACCCAGAGACGATGCCGCTGGCCATCGCGCTGGAAGTCGGGAACGCCCGCCGGATCGTGGCGCCGGTCTTCCCAGACCGCAGCGCGGCCTGCGTCGCGGCGGTCGGCATCGGCGGGTTGGAGGAGCCGCGATGCGCGCTGCGTTGACCCGCCGCCACCCCGGGGCGCGGGGCTATGTGATGATTGCAGTGCTCTGGCTCGGCGTCGCGCTTCTGACGGCCCTGGCCGCATTCCTTTCGACGGCGCGGCAGGACGCCCTGGAAGCACGCGCCGAGATCGCGGCCATGCGGGCCGATATGCTGGCGCGTTCGGGGCTGAACTTGGCCATCGCCGAACTCGGTCGCACAATCGCAGGGACGGAAAACGGCACGATGGCCGCCAGCGCGGCCTGGCCGCGGGATGGGGAGCCGGTGGCGATCGACATGGCCGAAGGCCGTGTCGAGATCCGCATCGAGGATGAGGCGGGCAAGGTCGACCTGATCCGTGCCCCAGCGCGACTTTTGAGCCCTGTTCTGGTGGCACTCGGGTCGTCGTCGGGGGTCGATGCCTTCGCGGCGGCCAATCTGGCGCAGGGCTTTGCGGGGCTCAATCCGATGGAAGGGGGACGGCCCATCGATCTGCGCACTTTGCTGCGGGCGCAGGGTTTCGATGACAGGGCCGTCGCCTTGGCCGGGCGCCATCTGACCATGATGAACGGCACCGCGAAGGTGAACCCCAAGACGGCGTCACCGCTGGTACTTGGCGCAGTCCCGGGGCTGGGCCCGAGCGATGTGCAGGCGCTGATGGCGCTGCGCGGCACAGACCGGCCCTTGCCGCAGCTTGGCACGGCGACCATCTCGCTATCGGCCCGGTATGGCCCGGTCTACACGATCCACGTCCGCGCGGACTTGGTGGGCGGCGGCACAGCGCGTATCTCGGCCATCGTGGGTGCGCGCGGCCTGTCTTTCCGGGGCGGTCGGATGCGTTTCGAAGTGTTGTCCTTCGAGCGGGGGCAGGGCGATGTGGGCTGACCTTCTGGCATTTGTTGCCTTGGCCGTCGCGGTCTGGGCCCCTCTGGTGACGCCCGCCCGAATCGCGGTGCGCGCGGTCTTGCGCCATGTGATGGGGCCCGGCGCGCGGCATTGGGCACGGTCGGTCCAGATGGGGTTGAGTCTGGGGGGCGCGGGGGCCGTCATCCTCTGCTGGCTGACCTTGGGCGGAATGGCAGCGTTGGCTGCTGCGGTGGCGCTTCTGCTGGGGTTTTTATTGGTGATGGATCTGGCCTGGCGCTGGCTGCCCCATGAATGGACGGGCGCATTGGCCGCGCTTGGCCTTCTTTCCGCCACATTCGAGGGTCGATTTTCAGACGCCGTCGGGGGCGCAATTTTGGGCGCCGGGCTGCTTTTGGCGCTGCGCTGGTGGTGGCTGCGTCGCCGCGGGATTGAGGCTTTGGGCCTGGGCGACGTCTATTTGGCAGCAGGTATTGGGCTGTTTGCAGGCGTGCTCACTATATCTTGGGTTCTTCTTGGCGCCGCCCTGACGGGCCTCATCGGGGAAGGTCTGCGCCGTCTGCGTGCCAGAGAACCGGAGACGTCCCGATTTGGCATAGCATTTGGGGCACATCTTTGCGCCATCTCGGTCCTGCTTTCGCTAACCGGACTGGCGGGCTGAACCCGCCATGTTAACGTTCCGGTGAAGATCTGCGCCCCGGCTTTCCCGCCGGCGAGACAGCAGGCGACATGAGGCAGGCGATGCGACCCATTCTCTTTGGCTTGGCTTTGGCCATGGCCGTTTCTGCGTGCGACCCCCAAGCCACGCGTGAAGAAAACACCGGCAGCCGGCTGGAAGCTTGGCGCGCCCAGCTTCTGTTGGGCGGCGGCGACGGTGAACAATTTGAGCGCAGCCAGGGCCGCGTCGTCGGCAGTCAGACCGTTCAGGCAGGATCGGGCACCATCTTCCCCGGTCGCCAACCGTTGGTGCGCGACGGCGATTTTGCGGAAGCAAGGGGCCCCAACACGGTGTCGCTGAACTTGGTGGACGTGACCATCGAGGAAGCGGCGGATGCCATTCTGGGTCAACTTCTGGGCATCAACTATGTGCTGGACCCGCAGGTGCAGGGCACGATCAACATCCGTTCCAGCCAGCCGGTCAGCCGCGAAACCGCGGTCGAGGTCTTCGAGATCGGGCTGCGCCAGAACGGCGCCGTGTTGCTGCGCCGGGGCGAAACCTTCGCCATCGTGCCGCTGACGGCTGACCTGCGCACGGGGGCGTCGACCGGGCGGGATGTGCCGCTGGGTTATTCCATCCGCGTAGTGCCGCTGCGCAATATCGGCGCGCAGGAAATGGCCACCATCCTTCAACCTTTTGCGGGCGACGGCGTCGTAGGCATCGACACGCAGCGCAATATCGTCGTGTTGGCGGGCACTTCGGCTGATCAGCGCGCGTGGGAGCAGACGATTCGCAGCTTCGACGTAGATTGGTTGGCCAACCGGTCGGTGGGCATCTTCCCCGTGCGGGGAAAATCGGCCCAAAGCATCATCCAAGGGTTGGAGCTGATCGTGGAGACCGAGGAGGGTGCCGACCCTCTCGTGGCATTCGAAGTGATCCCCGAAGTGAATTCGATCCTCGCTGTGGCCAAGACGCCGCGCGCGCTTGAAAACGTGGCCGTCTGGATCCAGCGCCTGACGCGCGAGACAGCCAATGACCGCGACGTCTATTCCTATGACATGCGCTTCGCCCGGGCGAGCGATGTGGCGCCCCTGCTGGCCAATGTGCTCGATATCTCGGTGGACGTGGCCGAGACCCCCGACGTGATGTCCGCAGAAGCCGCCCTGGAGGAGCTTGCGACGGCCGCAGGCCCAGCGGATGGCGCAAAGATCGTAGCCAATGAAGCGACGAATACGTTGCTGATCCGCGCGTCCCGCAATGACTACCAGCGTATTCTGGGCCTTCTGCACCGTCTGGACGTGCCGCCCCGGCAGGTTTTGGTTGAAGCGACCATCGTGGAAGTGACCTTGAACGACGAATTGCGTTTCGGTACGCAGTTCCTGTTCGACGGCAGTGAAAGCTTCCAGCTGACCCGGGGGCTGGACCCAAGTTCGGTTGCGCCCAACTTGCCTGGCTTCAACGCGGTCTTCGACGTGTCGGGCGAAGTGATCATCAGCGCGCTGGAAGACCTGACCGAAATCAACGTGGTGTCGTCGCCCAACCTGATGATCATCAACAACGAATCCGCGCGTCTGGTCGTCGGCGACCAGGTGCCGATTTCGGTGCAAACAGCGCAGGACACGGTGGAAAACCCCGATGTCTTCGTGTCCACTGTCGAGTTCCGCGAAACCGGCGTGATCTTTGAGGTGACGCCGCGGATCAACTCCTCCGGGTCGGTCATTCTGGATATCAACCAGGAAGTCAGCACCATCGGCGCCACGGACGCGTCCACCGGCAACCCGGTGATCTCGCAGCGGTCGATCTCAAGCTCCATCGCGGTAGATAGCGGTGAGACGGTGGCCCTGGGCGGCCTGTTCGAGACGCGTGGCACGCGCGGCAGCGCGGGTATTCCGGTGCTGCACCGTGCGCCCATTATCGGCGGGCTGTTCGGCACGAAGACTAGAACCGATGACCGGACGGAACTGCTGGTGCTGATCACCCCCCGGATCGTGAACGACCGGATGGATGCCCGCCGCGTCACGCGCACCCTGCGCGAACGGGTCGAAAGCATCCGCCTGGATGACGCGAGCCTGACGCGCGCCAGCATCCCCACGCTGAATGGCCCTTCGGTCAGCACGGCACGCAGCGCGCCAGCCGCGCCCAGCACGCGCGCGGATGTCGCCGTCGCCACGCCCGTCGCCGCGCCCGCCGTGACTGCGACGCCGATCCCACAACCAACGTCCGAAGGACGGGGCTACATCGTCCATCTGGGGGCGTTCAGCACCGAGGAAGCGGCGCGCAAACGTTGGAGCAATCTGATCGCGACCCACACCGCACAGGTCTCGGGGCTCAATCCAAGCTTCAAGCCGGTGCGCGATCTAACGGGCGTATCCGTCGGCCCGGTGCCCGAAGCACGGGCATCGGCCATCTGTAGCGCGGTGCGGGACGGGTGTTCCTACATCGCAGCCCGGTAGGTGGGGTCCGCGCGCCCGCCCCCTAGGATGTCTCGTTTCGGTGGCGGTGAGTCTCCGAATGTTGCTCGTGGGGCGCATCACACACACTTGCCGCAATAAGCGTCTTTTTGCCGAAATGGCATTTCCTGAACGCAGCACTTGGGCTATATCATTGCGGCATATGCAACGTCAGAGTGCAGGCAGGCAAAGATGTATCGTTTCACGCGGCGTGGGGCCCTGGCCCTGGGTGCATGCGCGGCAGCAACCTTGGCAGGATGTGCGCGCCCGAAGTTCATAGGCTATGATGGCCCGCCTGTGACGCGGGTCGTGGTACAGAAGGCCAATCGCCGGATGTACCTTCTCAACGAGAAAGACATTCTACAGGGCTACCGCATCCAGCTTGGCTTCACAGCCGCGGGGCCCAAGCAATTCGAAGGTGACGGCAAAACGCCCGAGGGGCGGTATCACATCGACCGCCGCAACCCGAATTCGTCGTTCTTTTTGTCAATCGGCATCGACTATCCCAATGCGCAGGACCGCGCCTTTGCAGCCGCCATGGGCAAAAGCCCAGGCGGCGACATCTTCATCCACGGCTGGGGCGACCTGCGACGCGGTCGCAGCGAAGATTGGACGGCAGGCTGCATCGCTGTGAAGAACAAAGAAATGGTCGATGTCTACGCCATGGTCGGAACCGGCACGCCGGTGGATATATTTCCGTAGGGCCAGACGATGTGATCGTCCTGGCTATTTCGCCCGGTGCGCACTTTAGCCTGATGGACGCCCCGAATGGCTGACAACCTGCGTTAGGTCCCGACGTTCAGCGTGTACCAAATCTTGCCATTGGACTCCTGAAAGAACCCAAAACCCATGCGCCGACCATCGGGATCCAGCAGCACACGGCGCGGCCCGGGCTCCTGCAACCATGCGGCGATGGTTTCCAACTCGGTCTCGAACGTCTCTGAAATCGCCTCGCCGAGCAGGCGGCCATCGAAGCCGACGCGGTTGGCGCGGTCGATGGGCGACGACCCGTCCGAGCCGAAATGCCAGGGCCGGTTTTGCAGCGACATGTCCCGCGAATGCGTTTCAGCCGCCGCAGACAGCGCCGCGTCCAGTTCCAGCGGCACGACATCCGCGCCTTCGCGCAGGGCGTTCACTGCGTCCAGCGCGCGGAACGGAATGCGCCGGGCCTCGGCGTTGGAAATCCGGTAGAGACGCGGCAGCGGCTGCCCATCCGGTCCCAGTGTGGGCGGCGGCGGGGCACAGGCGGCCAGGGCCGATCCGGCCATCAGTGTCAGAGCGGTGCGACGGTTCATATCCGTTTCCCAGCAAGTCGTTGATCCTTGGTTGGCCGCAGATATCTCGGAGCAATGGGCCAGGTAAATGTCCGTGATGCCTCAATCCCAGAGAAACTTTGCCGAGTGTGGCGAGTTTGATTGCGAGATCGATAGATTTGCGACTAGCCCTGACAAACCACTGCCAACCCGGATACAATCGGGCAAACGACAGGAGAGCCGACCCATGCGCCGTATCGACCGCCGCGCCTTTCTGACAACAGGCACCGCCGCCGTATCCGCATTGGCAGCGCCAGCCATCGCACAATCCCTGCCCGACGAAGTGGAAGAACGTGCCGGTCTGTCGCAGGTGACGCGGCGCAACACGTCGAGTTTCCGCGCCCTCGATTGGGAACCCTATTTCTCCAACCTCCGCAAGGGCGCCATCCTCGTCGATATCGAAAGCCGTGCCCTCCACATGTGGGAGGAATCGGGCCAATACCACCTTTACCCATCATCAGTTCCCATGTCCGAAGAGCTGACGCGCCGCGGGCGGACCCGTGTCGTCCAAAAGGTCGTCGGCCCCACCTGGCGCCCGACGCCCAACATGCTGCGCCGCAATCCCGACTGGCCGGCAGTGGTCGGACCGGGCCCGGACAATCCACTCGGGACCCACGCGCTCTATCTCAGTTGGACGTACTACCGCATCCACGGCACCCACGATACGCGCAAGATCGGGCGGCGGTCATCATCGGGCTGCATCGGGCTCTACAATGAACATATCGAGCAAGTTTTCGATATGTCCCAGGTCGGAACGCAGGTGTTGCTAATTTGACGAGGTGTCGGATTAAGCCCGTTCCGTCCACGTCACCGGTGATTGCAAACCCCTAACTTAGCTGCTTAAGGAGTCGCACGAGGTACAGTCTTGGGTGCCATATGGTGTGGCAACTGTCGCCTCACCGATGGCGTATCTTGGAGGATATCAAATGAAAAAACTTGCTCTCGCCGCCGTATTGTCGGCCGCCGCCACCACCGCTTTCGCCGGTAACATCGAGCCCGCTCCGTTGGAGCCGGTCGTGATCGTTGAAGACACCACGTCTTCGGCCGGTGGCATCATTGTTCCGCTGATCGCTGCGATCATCATCGCTGCTGCCATCGCCGCCGACTGATTCAGTCGACGCTTGGCAGGGACCTGCGGGGCCCTGGCATTTGTAGAAAGGGCGTCCCTGGGGGCGCTCTTTCTCGTTTCAGGTTCTTTTCATCGCGCGATCGGCGCAGGCAAGGGGATCGCCAACCCCGCCTTGCGTGTGGCCAGCACCGTCGAGGTATGGAAACGCCGCACATTCGGATCGGCATGGAACAGTCTTTCCGTCAGCGCCTGAAAGGCCGCCATATCGGGGCTGGTGCAAATCAGGCAAAAGTCAGCTTCTCCAGTAACATAGTAGCATTGCTGCACCTGTGCCTCACCCTGAGCGCGCCGCGCGAAGGCGTCGAGCAAAGGGGTCTGCTCCCGCTCCAACTCCACCGTGACGATAAAGGTAAGGGGCGACCCCAGAAGCGCGCCATCAAGCACCGCCACGCTTCCCTTTATTGCACCGCCCTCTCGCAAGCGCCGAATACGCCGCTGGGCCGTGGCGGTCGATACGCCTGCGATTTCGGCCAGAGCTTCCAGCCGCTGGGCCGCGTCGCGCTGCAACGCGGCAAGCAAGGCGATGTCGGTGGCGTCGAACGTCATGACCTCCACATGCAAAATTTTCTCACCCCCGAGCCATAACGCGCAGGACCTTTGCAAGCCACCCCGCTAGCAAAGGACCATGATACGTCTCTTCGATCCGACCCGCCCGCTTGCCCTGCTCCAACACTGCCCCGCCCATGGGGTTACCCCGCTGCACCACCATGACGGCCTGATGCTGAAGACCGAATCGGCCCGGATGGGGCTTGGGGCATTCAAGGCCCTGGGCGGTGTTTATGCCGTGGCGCAACTATTGGGCGGCGACTTGGCAACGCTCGCCTCGGGCGAGGCGGGGCGCGGTACGACCTTCGTTTGTGCCAGTGCGGGCAATCACGGCCTGTCTGTCGCGGCGGGCGCCCGCCTGTTCGGCGCCCAGGCCCGCATCCACCTATCCGCCCAAGTGGCCGAAAGCTTCGCCAATCGTCTGCGCGCCAAAGGGGCCGAGGTCGTCCGATCCGGTCACGATTATGAAGCCAGCGTCGCCGCCGCCATCGCCGATGCCGAGGCCACGGGTGCGCTTCACCTCGCCGATGGATCCTGGCCTGGCTATACGGAGCCCCCGCGCCTGGTGATGGAAGGCTACACGATCATCGCCCGCGAACTGATGGACCAGGTCACCACCTACCCCGAGCGGGTCTATGTCCAGGCAGGCGTCGGCGGTCTTGCCGCCGCCATGGCCGAAACCATCCGCGCCGATTGGCCACAACAGCCCGATATCATCATCGTGGAGCCCGAATTCGCCCCGTGCCTGAAGGCCAGCGCCGAAGCCGGTCGCATCATCGAGGTCGAAGGCCCCGTTTCACAAATGGGCCGCCTCGATTGCAAAGTCCCCTCCATGCTGGCCTTCGACGTGCTTGCCCGCGCTGACGTGACCTACACCACCGTATCAGAAGACGAGGCCGCCGCTGCCGTTCGCCACGCCATGGACCTGGGTCATGCCACCACCACATCGGGCGCCGCCGGGCTGGCGGCCGCGTTGCGGGATGGAACAGCAGGGGCGCTTTGTTTGCTAACGGAAGGGCCGGCATGATTGATCTGAAGGACTTCAGACGAGACCTTCACCGCCACCCCGAAACAGGCGCAGATGTTTCGCGGACCGCCGGCGCGATCGCTGACGTGCTTGTAGCGGCCGGTATTGACGTTGTGCGCGGCGTGGGGGGACACGGATTGGTCGCAACGCTTGGAGAAGGCCCGGACACGGTCATGCTTCGTGCTGATATGGACGCGCTTCCAATCACGGAAGCGACCGATCTACCCTACGCCTCAACCAAGCCAGGCGCGTTCCATGGATGTGGGCATGACGGTCATTCTACCATGCTTCTTGGCGCCGCGCTCGCACTGGCAGCCAACCCCCCAAAACGGAGGATCCATTTGATCTGGCAGCCGGACGAAGAAAACGGGATCGGCGCACAGGCAATGCTGGACGACGGTCTGTTCGAACGCTTTCCACCGGATCGTATCTATGGCCTGCACAACATGCCGGGCCTGCCGCTGGGCCATATCCAAACGCAACCGGGCCAGTTTCTGGCTTTCGAGGATAATTTCGAGATTACGATCCACGGCAAAGGCGGCCATGCATCGCAACCCCACGCCCAGATCGACCCTGTCGTCGCCACGGGGGCGTTGATTGGCCAGCTTCAGACCATTGTATCGCGGTCAATCAATGCGGCAGACCATGCTGTCGTGTCCATCACCGGAATCGAGACCGATGGCGCCCGCAATGTCGTGCCGACCATTGTCCGGCTTACAGGTGATTGCCGTGGTTTTTCCCAGGACGTACGTGACCAAATTCGCGCCCGCATGGGGCAAATCGCGCAGGGATGCGCCGAAGCTCATGGCGCGCGCGCCGAAGTTTGGTCCGAACAATCCTTCCGCCCCCTGATTAACGACCCAGCCACAACGGCCCGGGCCTGCAAAGTCCTGGCCAACGAGGCGTTCACTGTCGACAGCGAAGCCGGACGGTTTGGATACGCCGAAGACTTCGCAGCCTATCTTGAACACCGCCCGGGTGCCTTTCTCAACATCGGGAACGGGCACGATGGCGCGCATGCCCGGCCGCTCCATAATCCAGGATATGATTTCAATGATGAGGGGATCCCCCATGGGGTCGCCGCTTGGCTTGCCCTGGCGCACCGCGGCTGAAGCCCAGCATCCAAGACAAAAAGGACCCCTGCCCTCCGAAGAGGAACAGGGGTCAAGGTGCGCCCACCGGACATTGGGACAGTGGGCGCAGGCGGTAACTGGTGGCGCCGTTAGTTCAGGCGCTTCATTTCATCGCGAAGTTGCTGGCGCAGGGTGTCGATGGGCACGCGTTTGCCTTCCCGCTTGAAGTGCCAATAGGTCCAGCCGTTGCAGCTTGGTGCGCCCTCATAGGCGGCACCGACTTGGTGTATGGACCCTTTCACACCTTCGCCTGCCAGCGTCCCGTCCGCGCGGATCTTGGCGCGGTGGCGGCCATTGCCGGACAGAAGCTCTTCGCCCGGGCGCAGCATGCCGCGCTCGACCAACTGGCCGAAGGGGATGCGCGGCTCGGCGCGTTTGCTGGTGGTGACCTCAAGCGCCTCGGGCGGCAGCGCGCGAATCTTAGCGATGCGTTCAGCGGCAAGCTGGCGGTACTCCGCCTCCCGCTCGATCCCGATGAAGTGGCGGCCGAGCATCGTGGCTACGGCGCCCGTGGTGCCGCTGCCGAAGAACGGGTCCAACACCACGTCGCCCGGTTGGGTCGTGGCCAGCAGCACGCGGTGCAACAGCGCCTCCGGCTTCTGGGTCGGGTGGGCCTTTTCGCCCCGCGCATTCTTCAGGCGTTCATGCCCGGTGCAGATCGGAAAGGTCCAGTCGGACCGCATCTGCACCCCCTCATTGAGCGCCTTGAGCGCCTCATAATTGAACGTGTATTTCGCCCCCTCCGACTTTGACGCCCAGATCAGCGTCTCATGGGCGTTGGTCAACCGCTTGCCACGAAAGTTCGGCATGGGGTTCGTCTTGCGCCAGATTACGTCGTTGAGAAGCCAGAACCCCTGGTCTTGCAGGGCAGAGCCCACGCGAAATACGTTGTGGTAGCTGCCGATCACCCAAATCGCGCCATCGGGCTTCAACACGCGGCGCGCGGCCTTCAGCCAGCGGCGGGTGAAGGCGTCATAGGCTTTCAGGCTTTCGAACTGGTCCCAATGGTCATCCACGGCGTCCACGCGGGAATTGTCGGGCCGGTGCAGATCGCCGCGCAACTGAAGGTTATAGGGCGGGTCCGCAAAGATCAGATCAACGCTGGCTTCGGGCAGCGCATCCATCGCCGCCACGCAATCGCCGGGCATGATCGTATCGAGCGGAAGGGACGGGCCCTGCCGGTGGTTTGATGCCATGTCTGTCGCCTCAAGTGGCGGCCCTTTTTGAGCGGACCTGCCTTGTTGTGACACCAGCATGGCGAGGGCGGCGTTAGGCGTCCACAACGCGAATACGGCATGTTTGTGTCACCCGGGGTTACACAACATCTTGCGTATAGGTGCGAAGGACCGTCGGTGATGTTGTGTCACCCCGTGCTTTTCCAGCCCGGCGCGGTGCGCGGCGGTCCCATAACCGGCATTGCTTTCCCACCCATATCCGGGATGCTGTTGCGCCAGCGCCACCATGCCTTGATCCCGCCGCGTTTTCGCCAGCACCGACGCTGCCGCAATGGACAGGCTGCGCCCATCCCCGCCGATAATCGTGTCGTAGGGGCAACGCACGAAGGCGGGTGTGTCGTGCCCGTCGATCAGAAGATGGTCCGGCGGTGTGGCTAGCGCCTCGATGGCGCGGCGCATGGCCAGATGGGTCGCTTGGCGGATGTTGAGCCTGTCGATTTCCTCCACGCTCGCCTCTCCGAAGGCGAAGTCGCAGCAGGCTTCCAGCTTGGGCACCAGGGCGGCGCGTTTGGTCGCGCTCAGTTTCTTGCTATCGGTCAAGCCGTCGGGCGCCGGTGCAATCAGCCGTGCGGCGCAGGCCACGACCGGCCCGGCCCAAGGCCCGCGCCCCACTTCATCGACACCGTAAACAAAACGCGCGCCCCCCTGTTGGGCGGCGCGCTCATAGGAAAGGTCTGGGGGCAGGGTCGTCATGGCGCGACCCTGCCCCTGCTCCCGGCGGTGCGTCAATGCGAAGGCATCAACGCGTTGCGGTGCGGGGAGACCAGCCGTCCCGGCGCAGACAGCGCGGGCCGTAGATGTTGCGCGGGCCACGATCGGTCCGCAATTGACGGATGCATTGGGGCGGCAGCAAGCCGGGGCGGGCCACGGCGTTTTGCATGCAGCGGGCGCTGTAGCCGGAAACGCGGCCCTGACGGGTGCGGTGCGTTACGTAGCACTGCTCCGGCAGGATGCGGACATCGCGGTGGCGACGACGATCATCGCGATGCCAATTGCCTTCGCGCCGATCCCGGACACGGTCGTCGTGCTGACGCGGGCGCGGCGGCAGGTAAACGGGCGCAGGCGCTCTCCGCGTGGGGGTCGACCGGCGGTTGTCGTTCTGAAGGGTCTCGCTGAGAACATAGAGAAGGGCCAAGCCGCCCAGCACCTTTGCCACGTCATCACCGTCGATATCGGCGCGGGCAGGGGCCGTCGCCAGCGGCAGGGCCAGAGCGACGGACAGCGTCGCGGCAATCAGGGTACGGATCATGGCAGGCTCCTTCGAGAACGTGTAGTCGGATGCCCTGACCGATGCCGTTTCGGACCTCCGCCGCTCAATGACGGGGCTCTGTCATGGGATAACCTTGACAGATTTCACCGCTGTCATTGCCCCACGGCCCATGATGTCGCATCAAAGGCACATGAAACACGCGCTCCCCTTACTGCTGGCCGCGTTTGTGATGGCAGGACCCGCCGCAGCGGCCTGCTATGCCGATTACAAAGCCAAGCAGGACAATCCTTTGCGCCTTCACTATGGCGTGATCGAGGTGCCCGATTCGGCCTGCGATGCTGCTGCTGCCGCCAATGTGGTGGCAGATCGTCTTGGTGACGGTTGGCAATTGCTCGAAATCGTGTCGGTGTTCGGACCTGAGGGTCTGGACGAAAGGGAAGCCCGTGCCGCCGAATACTTCCTCCGTTACTGAAACGCGGGCTGCGTCGGCCAAGGTCGTCGGCCTGGGCATCGCGGCCATCGTGGTCATCCTGCTGGCCGCGGCGGTCTTCCTGTTCGCGACCCTGCCCGATGCCAACGCCTTCAACGCGCGGGTGGAACGCCTGTTCATCGAAGCCGATCTGACCACGCCCGCCGAAATCGGCCTGTTGGAGGTTCTGGCCCAATCCGGCACCGCCTTCTCGGAGGTGCTGGGCAGCTACCGCATCGTCATCTTCGTACTGTTGGTCTTTGCCACCGCACTGCTGATTTCCTGCGTTGTGTTGCTGCTGGCTATCGTGACGCTGAACCGCCGCATGGGCGAGATCGAGCGCTCAGGCATCCAAGTCACTTCGCTTGTGCTGGCGCGGGCGGAAAACGCGGTGATGCTCAACGATATCGAACTCAAGCTCACCGATGCCGCGATGGAGACACTGTCGGTTCTGGCCGAGGCCCGGCTGGACGGCGACATGCTGACCGGCGCCCAGATCGAAGCGATGATTTCCGGCAAGCCCGAAGCCGAATGCGACGAAGCCGCGGGCGCGACCCGCATCAAGCGGTTGCGCGACGCCTTGGGCAATCAGATCGTCACGCATCTGCTGATCCGCAACATCACGCGGCAAGGCTATGTGCTGGCCGCCGACCCCAAGGTCATCCGCATGATGTGAGACGCGATGTCGCTTTGCAATAACCGACTTCTTCAGTCAGCTATTATCGAGACCTAACCGGAGGCGATGATGGCCAAGCAAAGCTCCCCCTGTGTCGGTGTGTGTAAATTCCGCCGCTCCGGCCCCGCAGGTGATCATTGCATCGGCTGTTCTATGACCAAGGATCAGAAGGACCTGTCGAAGAAGATCAAGAAGCGCAGCACCATGGAGGCTTTCGTGGCCCTCGTCATGGCCCAGCAAAGCCAAATGGGCCGCTACACCCATTGGCGCGCGGCCTATCTGAAGCGCTGTCTGAAAAAGGGCCGCCCCGCCGCAAAAGTGGTGCGCAAAGCGGGGTAGGCACGTGGCCTACCCCGCATGGGGAAAGGGGTCGGCACCCCAGCCATCAAGGCGCCATCGCCGCCATCAGCTCAACCAACTCCACCAGCTCACGCCGCCGCCCATCCGGATCGTCCCCGATGGCCCCGCGCGCCAGCTGGGCAATCTCTGCCCAAGCCAAGTCATCGGGCCCATCGGCCCCGCGCAGCTTTTCGGCAAAGGCCGCCGCCGCGATTCCAAACCGCACATGCGCAGGCGCCCCCCTAAAGGGCACGGCGCCACCCGCCTCCACCGGTAGGCTGACGACCTCGCTTTCGACGCCATCCGGCGCCTTCCAGCGCATCTGCAAAAACGCCACCTCATTCGCGCGACCCGACGTGTCGACCCGTGCCGGTGGCACCTCCGCTGCGCCATAGCGCAGTGGGTCCGCCGCGGGGCGCACCCCGTGGGGCAGCACTTCATAAATGGCCGTCACGCTATGCCCGGCCCCAATCTCCCCCGCATCCACGCGGTCATCGTTGAAATCTTCCCGCGATAGCGCCCGCGTCTCATAGCCGATCAAGCGGTACTGCTCCACCACAGTCGGGTTGAACTCCACCTGGAACTTCACGTCCTTCGCAATGGTAAAGAGCGATCCTTCCACCTGTTCGACCAGCACCCGCCGCGCTTCGCGCAGGTTGTCGATATAGGCCGCCGTGCCGTTCCCTGCCTGGGCCAGCGCCTGCATCGTGTCATCCCGCAGATTGCCGGTGCCGAAGCCTAGAACCGATAGGAAGACGCCGCTGTCCCGCTTTTCTTCGATCAAGCGTTGCAACGCATCGGGGTCTGATGCGCCCACGTTGAAATCCCCGTCCGTGGCCAGGATGACGCGGTTTGCACCACCTTCGACAAAGGCTCGCTCCGCCAGCGCATAGGCGGCTTCGATCCCCGCAGCCCCTGCCGTGCCCCCGCCCGAGCCGATGCGCGTCAGGGCCGCACCGATCGTGTCGGCCTGGGCCGCCGGGGTCGGCTCCAACACCACACCGGCGTCGCCCGCATAGACCACGATGGCGACGGTGTCTTCCGGCGCCAACTGCCCCAGCAACATCTCCAACGACCGCTTAAGCAGGGGCAACTTATCCGCCGCCGCCATGGACCCCGAGGCGTCGATCAGAAACACCAGATTCGCCTGTGGCCGGTCGTCGGGCGGCAAGTCGTAGCCTTGCACACCGATATGCAGAAGCTGCGCGCCTTCCGTCCACGGACTGTCCGTCAGCGTTGTCGTGGCGCGGAACGGTACCTCGCGATCTTCGGGCGCGGGATAGTCGTAGTCGAAAGCGTTCACCACTTCCTCGGTCCGTATCATCTGCGGCGGCGGCACCTGCCCCGCCAAGATGGCCCGGCGCATCCGCGCATAGGACGCCGTGTCCACATCCGCCGAGAAGGTGGAGACCGGCTGTTGAACCACCGTCTGGAACCCGGACAGGCCCGCTTCGGCGAATTGTTCGCCTGGCGCGATACCCTGCGGCATCTGGTCGATAATTTCGGGCGCGGGCGCCACACGGCGGGTTTCGGGGCGGGGCCAGAGACGCGCTTCGGGGGCTTCATCATCGGACAGGGATTGCAGATCCGCGCGGCCCAAGGTCTGCGCCGGTGCGGGCACCGCTTCTTCTACAACGAGCGGTGCCACGACTGGCGCCGTCTGCAACTCGGTCGGCGCATCGCCCTGCCGCGTCACGAACAGGGCTACAGGCAAAGCCACGGTCACAGTCAGGGCTACGGCGAGGCCCGGGCCCCAGTTTGAGCTTGGTTTGGTCAGATGCATCAGAACACTCCGAAAGATGTTGGTCACACCTTTCAGACGTGCCGGTTTGTCCGATCCTTGGGTCGCGTTCGCATCGAACACCATCATGGCCGCGTTCAACGCCGCCTTGCGTGCCTCGGGACGTGGGTCTGGCGGTGTCAGACGGCTGAGCTTGTCGAGATCGTCACTCATGCGGCTTCCTCCTCCATCAAGGTTTTCAACCGGCCCCGCGCGGCATGGACATGGTAGCTGATCGTAGCTTCGGCACAGCCCATGGCCTCCGCCGTCTCTGCGTGGCTCAGCCCCTCGCCATAGACCAGCGTCACCGCCTCGCGCTGTTTGGGCGGCAATTTGCGAACCGCCGACCAGAGCCGCGCAATCGCCGCATCTTCTTCGGACCCGTCCGGGTCCTGCACAGGTTCCGCTGCCCAGGCGTCGCGCAATCGCCCGTCCCGCGCCTGCTTGCGGCCCGCATCGCGCGCGGCGTTCAACACCACGCGGTAAAGCCAGCTTTCGAACCGCCCTTGCCCCGACCAGGTGGCCAAAGCACGGGGCAAGCGCACGCAGACATCCTGCGCGATGTCTTCGGCATCACTGCGCCGCCCGCACCAGCGAAAGGCCGCGCGAAAGATCAGGTCGTAATGCCGCCCGACCAAGGCGGCAAACGCCCCCCGGTCCCCAGCCAGCGCACGCCCGACCAGAGCCACATCGGAGTGATCCTCGCTATCATCCACAACACGCATCTTACGCAACAGACGCATGGGCGTAGCCATTCCTTTGGGAGGGTCGGGAAAAAATTTGTGGTGTCGACGTGTTGCGCGCACCTTGGCGACCGGGTTCTTCTTTCTTGGCTTGTGTCAGGCTTCTGGCGATCGTGGTTTTGCGGGGCGAAGCGAGCCTTTCCAGAAACTGCACGCATGGAGTACTTTTCGAGAATTATGCTGGAATTACTGTGAAGGTCCCAGAATGATTGAAGCTTGGATAGGACTTGCAGGTATCTTCGTCGGGAGCATCATAACGATCTCCAAAGACACTTGGCTGTCTTGGGTCGAGCGACGGCGTAGTGGCTCCTACGCAGCGATCAGGCTAACCTGCATCCTTGAAGAGTATGCTGAAAAATGCGTTGATGTGGTTCTTGATGATGGCACCGCCTATGGACGACCGGCAGGGCGAAGAGACGATGGACAAGAGTATCATGTAGCCCAAGTGGAGCCGCCTAAGCCCCCAGATTATCCGGACGATATCGAATGGCGAAGCCTCCATGAACCCGTGATGCATCGCGTATTGGCTCTGCCGAACATGGTTAGAAGCACCGATCGCCATATTGACGCTGCTGCTGAACATGCCTTTCCACCAGAGTACGAGGAGGTATTCGAAGCCCGCCAGAAAGGCTACGCTCATCTCGGTATTGAAGCCTTGGAAACAGCAAGAGAACTGCGACAGCAATATGGTATTGCCGCAAAGGGGGGGACAAACTTGAACGATCATTGGGACGCGGAGGCCTTCTTGCACGACAAACTGGCCAGGTTGACCGGGACGGTACAACCATGATCAGTCTGCTGGCCGATGGCTCGATTGCTTACGGCAGCCTGAACCGCACCTAGCAGCGCGCAACCTAAATGAACCAAATCACAACACCCAAACGTAGCGGCCCAACCCCTACCGCTGCACACTCTCCAAATACGTGGTCAGCGCCAACAAATCAGCCGGCACCGGCGTCCCCAGCCCCTCATGTTCCACGATCACGGTTGCGCCCATGTCGTCAGCGCCGAACTCCGGCATGACGGCATCCGCATCGCCGTGCCGCTCTAGCCCGTCGATCTGCGCCATGACCTGCTGGGCGGGAAACACGCCCCCTGTCTGCGCGCTCAGACCCGTCAGGTCGGGTCCGATGCCGCCGGTCGCGTCCGCCCCGTGGCAGGATGAACAATCTTGCGCAAACAGCGCCATGCCGCGGCTGGCGCTGACGTCGTCTGTGGTGGGCAAGGGGCTGCCGTTGCAAGCCGCCAAGGCAAAAATGGGCAAGTTCGCGAGGAAACGTTTCATGGGGTTTGTCCTGCTCTGATTTGTTGTTTTGCGCAGGGTAGCCCATGCCGCACGGGTTGCGTTGATTTGCGTCAAGATCGGCGCGCCTCCGCCGGGCGGGGCAGGCACCTGACGGCGAAGCCCGTCATTTCGCCGCCAGATGCCGATCGATTTGTCGCTGGACCTTCGCCGCACAGGGGGTTACCCAAACCGCACCTCGGGGGGCCTTCAAGGCTGAGATGCGCAAGCGGACCCGTTGAACCTGAACCGGTTAAGACCGGCGGAGGGAAGGTGCGATCTCTCACCCGAACCCCGTCCGTCGCATGTGGGAGAGAACCATGAAATCCACCATCGCAACGGCCCTGACGCTCATCGCAATGCCAGCTTTTGCTGAGCCTCTGACCGTCTATGCCCCTGACTACTTCGCATCAGAATGGGGCCCTGGCCCGGCCATCGAAGCCGCGTTCGAGGCCCATTGCGGCTGCGAAATGGACTATGTCACGGGCGACGTCCTGCCCCGCCTGCGGCTGGAAGGCACGCGCACCGGCGCCGATGTGGTGATCGGCCTGAACACCGACGACGCGCAGCGCGCCCGCGACACCGGCCTTTTCGCGTCCCATGGCGTTGAGATCGACGGCCTCACCATGCCCATCGCCTGGTCCGACGACACGTTCTTGCCCTTCAACTGGTCGCACACCGCCTTCATCCACGACACCACCCGCCTGCCCGATCCACCCGCGAGCTTCGCCGATCTGGTGGCCTTCGACAGCGACCTGTCCATCGCCATCCAAGACCCGCGCACCAGCGTGTCCGGCCTGGCCCTGGCCCTGTGGGTCAAGAAGGTCTTTGGCGATGAAGCAGAAGCCGCCTGGGCGGGTCTGGCCCCCAAAATCACAACCGTCACGCAAGGCTGGTCGGAATCCTACGGTCTGTTCACCGATGGCGAGGTGGACATGGTCCTTAGCTACACGACCTCGCCCGCCTACCACCTGATTGCCGAAGGGGACGCCACCAAGCAGGCCGTTTTGTTCCCCGAGGGCCATTACGTCATGGTGGAAACGGCCGGCATGATCGCAGGCACCGATCAGCCCGAGCAGGCCCAGGCCTTCCTGAACTTCATCCTGACCGAGGATTTCCAGTCCATCATCCCCGAAGGCAATTGGTCCCTGCCCGCCAAACTGGATCCGACCAAGATGCCCGAAGGGTTCAGCGACATCCCCCTGCCCGAAACCGCGCTGATCTATTCCGCCGAAGAGGCCGAGGCCCTGCGCAGCGACGCCATCGCCGCCTTCGAAGCCGGGCTGCGCCGCTGAAACCGGCCCCTGGCCAAGTCGCCGCAGCCCTGGTCGCGGCGGCCCTTGTTGTGCCGCTTCTGGCCGTGGGCTGGCGCGGGTTGGCGGAGGCGACGACGGGTCTGCGACCCGCTGACTGGGCGGCTTTGCGATTCACATTGGGGCAGGCCGCTGTTTCGGCCGCAATCTCAGTCGCGCTGGCCATTCCGGTAGCGCGGGCCCTGGCGCGCAGACACTTTCCCGGACGGGGCGCCATCGTCCTGCTGCTGGGCGCGCCTTTCATACTGCCCGTGATCGTGGCCGTTCTGGGCCTTGTGGCCGTCTTCGGTCGCGGCGGTGTGGTAAACGATGCGCTGGGCGCCCTGGGCATCGAAGCGGTGTCGATCTACGGGCCCCATGGCGTCGTGCTGGCCCACGTCTTCTTCAACATGCCACTGGCCACGCGCCTTATCCTGCAAGGCTGGGCCACCATCCCAGGAGAGCGGATGCGCCTTGCCGCGTCGCTCAGCTTTGGCCCAGCCGAGACCTTTCGCCTGCTGGAATGGCCCATGCTGCGTGCGGTTGTGCCGGGTATCTTCACCGTGATCTTCCTGATCTGCACCACGTCTTTCGCCGTGGCGCTGGCCTTGGGCGGCGGACCCCGGGCGACAACCGTGGAGTTGGCCATCTACCAGGCGTTTCGCTTCGATTTCGATCTGTCCCGCGCCGCCCTGCTGGGCGCGCTGCAACTGGCGCTCGGCGCGCTGGCGGCCCTGGCCGCTTTGCGCCTGTCGCTGCCATCGGGCTTCGGTGCCGGGCTGGACCGGGTTGCCCAGCGGTGGGATTCGGCCTCGCCCGGGCTGCGCATTCAGGACGCGCTCGCCATCTTAGCGGCCTGTCTGTTTCTATTGCTGCCCATGGGGTTGATCCTGGCGGAAGGCGCGCGGCACGTGGTCGACCTGCCCGGCGCCGTTTGGGCGGCGGCGGCGCGGTCGCTGGTGTTGGCACTGACGGCGGCAGTAGCAACCGTCGCGCTTGCCCTTGCCATGGCCCATGCGGTGACCGGCCAGAAAGGCGGCTGGGTCGAAGTGGCGGGCACGCTGTCCATCGCCGCGTCGCCCCTGGTGTTGGGCACCGGGCTCTACATCTTGCTGTTGCCCGTGGCGAACCCGGTGGCGCTGGCCCTGCCGGTGACAGCCTTCGTCAATGTGGTGCTGGCGCTGCCCTTCGCCCTTCGCGCGCTTATCCCAGCCATGCGTGACCTACAGGCGGATTATGGACAGCTGAGCGCATCGCTTGGGTTGACGGGGCTGACATGGCTAAGGCTGGTGGCCTTGCCCCGCTTGCGGCGCCCGGCGGGCTTTGCCGCCGGGTTGACGGCGGCGCTGGCAGCGGGGGATTTGGGGGTGATCGCGCTGTTTGCCGCACCCGACCAAGCCACACTGCCGCTGGTTTTGTACCAACTCATGGGCGCCTACCGGATGGAGGAGGCGAAGGCCGCGGCGCTGGTCCTCGTGGCGCTGTCCCTCGGGCTCTTCTGGCTATTTGAGCGTGGGGGCCGTCATGCTGCGACTTGACGGCTTGCGCATCGATCTCGGGTCCTTCGTGTTGCAGGCCGACACGGCGTTCGAAGCCGGTCGGATCACCGCCCTGATGGGGGCAAGCGGGTCGGGGAAGTCGACGCTGCTAAACGCAATCGCCGGTTTTCAGGCCCCGACCTCGGGGAAAGTCCAAATTGACGGCACCGATATCACAGACCTAACGCCCGGTGACCGCCCCCTTTCGATCCTGTTCCAAGACCAGAACTTGTTTCCCCATCTGACGCTGGCCGATAATGTGGGCCTTGGACTGCGGTCCAACCTGCGCCTGACGCGCGACGAGAGTGCAGCAAGGGATGGCGCGTTAGGGCGCGTCGGCCTGTCAGGTCTGGGCGGGCGCCTGCCGCGCGACTTATCCGGCGGGCAGCAAAGCCGCGCGGCACTGGCTCGCGCCCTCCTGCGGCGTCGGCCTTGGTTGCTTCTGGATGAGCCCTTTTCGGCCCTTGGGCCCGCCTTGCGCGCCGAGATGTTGGACCTGGTGGCCGAGACGGCTATGAGCGAAGGCTTATCGGTCCTGATGGTCACCCATGATCCGGCAGATGCACGGCGCATCGCGGATATGACCGCCGTTGTCGCCGATGGGAAAGTGGCAAAGCCCCAACCGACAGCGGCGTTGTTCGAGAACCCGACAGCGGCGCTGCGGTCCTATCTCGGTTAGGCAGCCGCCATCGCAGGATTGCGGCGCAGGATCGAGAAGTTCAGCGCGCCAGCATAGCTCACCCACACTAGGTACGGCGAAACGACCCAGAAGGCGAAAGTATCAAGTGGCCAGAGCGCCGCAAGCAACCCGACCACCGACACCCAAAGGGCGACGATGACAACCATCGCGGCTTTGATCTTCTGCAATCCGAAGAAAATGGGCGTCCAAAGCGTATTCAGCGCGATCTGCAAGGCCCAGAACGCCATGGCATAGGCCGCACCGTCCAACGTGGCCGCGCGCGTCCCGGCATAGGCCAACGCGATATACAGGCCGGTCCAAGCCAGCGGAAAGAGCCAATCAGGCGGCGTCCAGGCCGGTTTGCTGAGCTTGCGATACCAGTCGCCCGGCGGAAACATCGCACCTGTCGTGCCAGCGGCACAGCAGGCGGCAAAGAAGATAAGGAAAAGGGACCAATCCATGCCCTTCAATTAGGGCGCAGCGGCCCCCTGTCCATCTGGTCCTGCAGGGCAAGCTGCGTAAAGACTTCGGTGAGCCCATCGCTCCACCCCTGGCGGGACGGGCGCGGGTCGGCGGCGGCGGTCACCAGAAAAGCGGTTTCGTCCAAGGGCCGCGCGTGCAGCACCGCCGAACGCGGCATGACCGTCACCAGCGCTGCATGGGCCGAGGCGCGCATGAGCCAGCCCAGCTTCTGCGCGCCGCTGGTATGGGCACGCTGGGTGATGCTGTCGTGATTGGCGCGCCGAACCTGCGTGCCGATCCCGTCATAGATATGCCGGGCAGCCAGGATGCCGGGGCGGGCGGCCATGGGCAGCATGGATACGCCCGCTTCAGACCGGTGATAAAGCCGCGTGGCCTCGGCCAGAAGGCGGCGGACCATCTGGCGGATGTCATCGGTGGGTTCGGGTTGGGCAAAGAAGGCGTCGATGTCGATGCCCGCGTCCTCCACCCAGTCCGTGGGCAGATACAGCCTGCCGGCACGGGCATCTTCACCCACATCGCGCGCGATATTGGTCAGTTGCATGGCCACGCCCAGGTCGCAGGCCCGGGCCAGGGCATCGGCGTCTCGTACGCGCATGAGCACGCACATCATGGCGCCCACGGCACTGGCCACACGGGCGGAGTAGGCGCGAATGTCGGACAGGCTGGCATAGCGCCGACCCGTGGCATCCCAGGCCAGCCCTTCCAGCAGCGCTTCGGGCAAGGCGCGGGGCATATCGAATTGGTCGATCACCCGCGTGAAAGCCCGGTCGGCGGGCGCGTCGATGGGGCGACCGTCGAAGGCGCGTTCCAACCGGTCGCGCAGCCGCAGGACGGCAGGGGCCTTGTCGGCCACTTCGTCCACCGCATCATCCGCCAATCGGCAGAACGCATAAAGCGCCAGGGCCGGGTCGCGCACATGGGCGGGCAGCAGGCGGGATGCGGCATGGAAGGAAAGCGACCCTGTGCGGATCGCTTCGCGGCAATGCTCCATATCGGCGGCAGCTTGGGTCATTCGGCGGCCTGCGTCATTGGATGGGGCTGGGCATGGGGAACATTCTGCGGGACGACTTTCTGCAAGACCTCAGCGGACGCAACGACACCTGGCAGTCCTGCGCCGGGATGGGTGCCTGCGCCCACCAGATAAAGCCCGGGCACCTCTTCGGAGACATTGTGCGGCCGGAACCAAGCGGATTGCAGGATCCGCGGCTCAATTGAAAAGCCGCAGCCATGGGGCGACAGGTAGCGGTCGCGGAAGTCTTCGGGGGTTAGGCACATGGTGGCGGTGATACGCTCACCCAAACCAGGCAACAGCCGGTCTTCCAGCACCTGTTGGACGCGGTCGCGGTAACGCTCCACCTCCTGGGACCAGTTGACGGGATTGCGGTGGCCCAGATGGGGCACGGGCGACAGGGCATAGAACGTGTCGTCGCCGTCCGGCGCCACATCCGGGTCGGTGACACTGGGGCGATGGACGTAAAGGCTCATGTCGTCGGCCAGGTGACCGCGGCGGAAGATATCGTTCAGAAGGCCTTCATAACGCGGGCCGGACAGGATGGTGTGGTGCCCGACATCCTTCCACATGTCGCGGGTGCCCTTGGTGCCGAAATACCAGACAAACAGCCCCATGGACCACTTCGTGCGGTCCAGTTTGCGACCCGTCCAGCGGCGGGTGCCTTTGGCAAGCTTCCCATAGGTGTGGCCCGCATCGGCGTTGGACACCACGATGTCAGAGGCGATTTCTTCACCGCTGGTCAGCCGCACGCCACGCGCCCGGCCGCTGGGGCTTTGCAGGACGGTGTCCACCTGGGATTTGAAGCGCAGAAGGCCGCCTTGATCGGCGATCACATCGGCCATGGCCTTTGCCATCTGCCCGACACCGCCCATGGCGTAATGCACGCCCTGGGTCTTTTCGAGATAGCTGACGAGGGCATACATGGATGTCACGCGGCTCGGGTCGCCCCCGATGAACAGGGGATGAAACGACAAGGCCATGCGCAGACGTTCGTCGCGCACCCGCGACCGGGCAAGCCCCAGGATAGAACGGTCGGCGCGCAGCAGGGCAAATTCCGGCAGGACTTTCAGGGTCGACCAAAGCTTATGCATCGGCTTCGTGAGCATGCCCTCATAGCCCACCAGATAACGCTTGCGCGAATCTTCCAGAAAGGCGCGCCAGCCCTTCACATCATCCGGGGCCAAACGCGTCACTTCGTCTTCCATCGCTTGGTCCCCAGCGAAAGCATCCAGGTGGGAACCATCGGGCCAGCGAATCGTATAGAACGGGTCAAGCGGCTTCAGCGTGACCGCATCATCGAAGTTGCGGCCGCAATCGGCAAAGAGTTGTCGGAAGACCTGGGGCGCCGTGACGATGGTGGGGCCCAAATCAAAGCGATGACCGCGCGACATAATGGCGCTGGCACGCCCGCCTGGCATGTCCAAACGGTCGAGCAGCGTAACCCTCCAACCCTGTGCGCCAAGCCGCATTCCTGCGGCTAAACCACCTAATCCAGCACCGATCACCACGGCGTGGCGCTGACCCTCGGGGTTGATCTGATCATGTCGTGTCATGCGAATGGACTTTCCTGACTGTCCATTTCTGTTTACAGTGGTTCTGTCCGCAAGGCCATTCCCAAGTAACGGGATGCGCGCCAAACCGGATGCGCATGGGGAGGACCGGACCCATACAGACCGTGACACTGACACTTTACCGCTTCGGCCCCTGGGTGGACCGACTCTGGGCGTTTGCGCAGATGGGGTTCGCTCGCGTGCCACTTTGGCGCGTGCCTGGCCTGCGGTTTCGCAAGCTTTTGGGCGTGGGCACGGGCGAGGGCTTCACGCCCATTCCCGATACATCGCGATGCGCCATCCTATGCGTCTGGGACGATGCCGAAAGCGCCGTCGAGGGTATGCAACTTCCTGTTTTTGAACGCTTCGCATCCCATGCACAGGAAAGCTGCACCATCGTTCTCAACACCATCTCGGCCCGCGGGTCGTGGTCGGGCCGCTCACCCTTCCGGGCCGATGCAGCCCCGGCGGGACCCATCGCCGCGCTGACACGTGCAACCGTTAAACCCGCGAAAGCGCTGCGGTTCTGGCGACGCGTGCCCGATATCAGCCGGATGGTGGGCAACAATGACGATGTCTTGATGAAGGTCGGCGTGGGCGAAGTGCCGCTTCTGCACCAAGTCACCTTCTCCATCTGGCCCGATGCCGAAACCATGGCCCGATTCGCCCGTCGGTCCGGCCCCCATGCCGCGGCCATAAGCGCGGTGCGGGATGGCGAATGGTTCGCCGAAGAACTCTATGCCCGCTTCCGGGTCGCCGACGCGCACGGCACCTGGCACGGACGACCCATTCAGGACATGTTACAATGACCGCATTCCCTTTCGCCGCCATCGTCGGCCAGGACGAGATGAAGACCGCCATGGTGTTGACCGCCGTGGACCCTGGCATCGGCGGCGTCCTGGTCTTCGGGGACCGTGGGACCGGCAAGTCCACCGCCGTGCGCGCCCTGTCGGACTTGCTACCGCCGCTCGACATGGTGGCGGGCTGTCCGTGCAATTCTGCGTCTGAAGCCGATATCCCCGACTGGGTCGAGGTGACGGACCGAACCATCCTGGCCCGCGCCACGCCCGTGGTGGACCTGCCCTTGGGCGTGACGGAAGACCGCGTGACGGGAGCGCTCGACATCGAGGCGGCGCTGACCCGCGGCGTGAAGGCGTTTGAGCCGGGGCTGCTGGCGCGCGCCAATCGCGGCTACCTTTATATCGATGAAATCAACCTGCTCGAAGACCATGTGGTCGACCTGCTGCTGGATGTGGCGCAATCGGGTGAAAACGTGGTGGAGCGGGAGGGGCTGTCCATCCGCCACCCCGCGCGCTTCGTCCTCGTGGGGTCCGGCAACCCCGAAGAAGGGGAGCTTCGGCCCCAGCTTTTGGACAGGTTCGGCCTGTCCGTGGAAGTGACCTCCCCCAAGACAATCGATGATCGGATCGAAGTCGTGCGCCGCCGCGATGCATTCGACCGCGACAGGGCCAGCTTCTCGGAAAACTGGCAGGGCGCGCAAGCCGACCTGCGGGATCGGATCGTGGCAGCCCGTGCGGCCCTGCCCAAGACCAAGGCGGAAGACGATATCTTGCGCGATTGCGCGGGGCTCTGCATCGCGCTCGGCTCTGACGGGTTGCGCGGTGAATTGACGTTGCTGC
Organism: uncultured Jannaschia sp.; assembly: GCA_947494145.1. Lineage (GTDB taxonomy): Bacteria > Pseudomonadota > Alphaproteobacteria > Rhodobacterales > Rhodobacteraceae > Jannaschia. The sequence goes on from CANLTZ010000004.1 coordinate 52,507, forward strand.
GCGCAGCGCGTGCCTTGGCCGCCTTCGAAGGCGAGCCGCGGGCCAATCGCGGCCATGTCCGCCGGGTTGCCCCCATGGCCTTGCGCCACCGTTTGAGGCGCGATCCACTGGACGAGGCAGGCTCAACCTCGCGCGTGTCCCGCGCGGTGGAGGAGGTGCTGGCGTGAACAGCCAAGCCCGCTGGGCCAATGCCGTCCGCGCCTTCCATTGCCTGGCCGCAGCGCCTGGTGGGGCCATCGGGCTGCATCTGCGCGCTCGGGCGGGTGACACGCGGCAGGCTTGGCTGGATGCATTCGACGCGCGTTGCGACGTGGATCCGGGGCGATTGCATCCACAGATCGACGATCTGGCCCTGTTCGGCGGGCTTGACGTGGCAGAGACGCTGCGCCTTGGCCGCCCGGTGGAACGGGACGGCCTGCTGACGCGGCACCGCCTTTTCATCCTCGCCATGGCGGAACGGGCAGAGCCAGGTTTGGCCGCGCGCCTTGGCCAAGCGTTGGACAGCGGCGGGGTCACATTGATCGCGCTGGATGAGGGCTGCGATGCCGATGAAACGCTGGATGCGGGCCTTGCCGACAGATTGGCGCTGTATCTCGATCTCGACGGCTTGCGCGCGGCAGACATGCCGTGCCTTAGCCCGTTGGAGCTTGGGGAGCCCGTGGAAGACCCGCTGGCCCAGTTGACCGCTCTGGCGATGTCGCTGGGCATCGGGTCGCTGCGCGCACCCATACAAGCCTTGCAGGTGGCGGCGGCCTCGGCGGCGCTGGATGGCCGGGCGGTGGCGAACAGCGCTGACCTAGCCTTCGCGGCACAGACCGTCCTCGCACCCCGCGCCACGCAACTACCCGCCCCCCCGCCCGAGGCGGAGGAGGATACGGCCGAGCAAGACACCGCGCCCGAACCGGCGCCCAGCCCCGATGACAGCATCACCGCGCCCCATGATGTGGTGTTGGAAGCGGCCATGGCCGCACTGCCGCCCCATCTGCTGGAAGCCCTGGCCAAAGGCACCACGCCGCGCGCCCAAGGCAGCGGTGCGGGCGCCAAACGGAAGGGCAATCGCCGGGGTCGGCCCCTGCCATCGCGCCATGGTCGGATGGATGGGCGCGCCCGGATCGACATCGTCGCCACCCTGCGCGCGGCAGCACCCTGGCAAAAGTTGCGCGGGCGTGTGGCGGGCGCGCCGGTGGCGTTGCGGGCCTCGGACATTCGGTTGAAGCGATATGAGACGCGGTCCGACAGGTTGGTGATCTTCGCGGTCGATGCCTCGGGCTCGGCGGCGTTTGCGCGATTGGCCGAAGCAAAGGGCGCCGTGGAATTACTGCTGGCCGATGCCTATGCCCGCCGCGACCACGTGGCGCTGATCGGGTTTCGCGGCGAGGGCGCAAACCTGTTACTGCCGCCCACGCGCAGCCTTGTCCGCACCAAGCGGGAGCTTGGGCAGATGGCGGGCGGCGGGGGCACGCCCTTGGCTGCGGGCCTTCGGGAATCTGTTGCGCTGGCCCATTCGGCCCGCGCACGCGGCATGGACCCGGCCCTGGTCGTGCTGACCGATGGGCGGCCGAACATCGCGCTGTCGGGCACGGCGTCGCGCGCGGAAGCGGCGCAAGATGCCGATGCCATGTCGGGCCTTGTGCGCGCCGCGAATCTGTCGGGCCTGGTGATCGACACGGGCAACCGTGCGACCCCGGCCTTGGCGGTGCTAGCGGCCAAGATGGGCGCCACTTGCCTGCCACTGCCGCGCGCCGACGCCCACGGACTGAGCCACGCCGTGGCCGACGCGCTGTGACCGCGCCCCCAGCTGATTGGCCATTCGCCGAAGTCAGCCGCTTCGTCGAAGCCCGCCCCCATCGCTGGCATGTGCAACAGATCGGGGACGGCCCGGACCTTCTGCTTCTGCATGGCGCAGGCGGCGCCACCCATTCCTGGCGCGGACTGGCCCCACTTCTGGCGGAAACGCATCGTGTGACCATGGTGGACCTGCCGGGCCATGGTTTCACGCGCGGGCGGGCTGCGGGTCGCAGCGGGTTGGACGCCGTGGCCGAAGACGTGGCGACCCTATCGGACACATTGGGGCTGAACCCGATTGCGCTGATCGGACATTCCGCTGGCGCCGCCGTCGCGTTGCGCATGGCGCAGACTGCACCCGTCCCGGTGGCCTCGATCAACGGTGCCTTTCAGGCTTTCGATGGTGTGGCCGGGTGGCTGTTCCCGATCATGGCCAAAGCCCTGGCGTTGAACCCCTTCACCGTGCCGATTTTCACCGCCTCGGCCACCCCATCCAGCACACGGCGCCTGCTGGAAGGCACGGGCAGCACCGTGGACGATGAAACCGTCCGGCTGTACCACCGGCTGGTCTCGGACCGGCACCATGCATCGGGCGCGCTGGCCATGATGGCCAATTGGCGGTTGGAGCGGCTTAACCGTGCGGCCAGAAAAATCGATGTCCCAGCCCTCATCCTGACCGGCGCGAAAGACAGCGCCGTGCCCCCGCGCGTGAGCCGCGACATGGCGGATCGTCTTCCACAAGCGACGTTGTGCGAAATGAACGGCCTGGGCCACCTCATGCACGAAGAAGCCCCCGCCGAGGTGGCGGGGGCTTTGAAACACTTCCTGGCGGAGGCCGCTCAGTTCGTGGCGTCGGCACCGTCAGAGAATTGGGCCAAGAACGCATAGAGGTTCAGGGCGTCTTCTTCCTTGCGGACCTTATAGGACATCTTGCCGCGACCATTGTCGCCGGTGACTTCCTGCAAGTGCGGCGTCGGGTCCTGGACGTAGGCGACGAAGCTGGCTTCGTCGAAGATGGCGCCGCCTTCACCGGCCGCGACGATAATGTCTGAATAGCGGAAATCTTCCACTGCGCCGTAAGCGCGGCCCACCACGCCATAGAGGTTGGGGCCTGTCTTGGCGGCGCGGCCAGCCAGGACTTCGCCATCGGCATTTTCCACGACATGGCAGGACTGGCACTGGCGGAAAGCGCTTTCCCCGGCTTCGGCGTCACCTGACGCGGCGAGGTGGCCGTCGGCAAAAGCGGGTGCCGCCAGGAGTGCGGTGGCGAAAGTCAGTCGTGCAAGCATTGGTCTTCTCTCCCGTGGGACCCGAACATTCGGGCGTGCGATTCCGTGTGTATAACGTAGCTAGATCGGCAGTGAAGCCGGTCTAGCGCTGTTATGCTATGTCAAGATAACGCAGCGAGACGCTAAGCGGTTGCACGCGCAATGGCACATTGCTTCCAAAGCACTTCCAGAGCCGCCACCAGATGGTCGATATCGGCATCGGTGTGTCGGGGTCCGGGCGTGAAGCGCAGCCGTTCCGTACCCTTGGGCACGGTCGGGTAGTTGATGGGCTGCACATAGATCCCGAACTGATCCATCAGGTAATCCGACAGCATCCGACATTTGACCGGATCCTTGATCATCACCGGGATGATATGGCTGGGGTTGTCCATATGCGGGATGCCCTTGGCGTCGAGCTGATTGCGCAACCGGTCCACTTGGCGCCGCTGCATGGCGCGTTCTTCGCCGCTTTCCTTCAGATGCCGGATCGAAGTGGTCGCCGCCGCGGCAACGGCGGGCGGCAGGGCCGTGGTGAAGATGAAACCGGACGCAAAGCTGCGGATGAAATCGCAAAGCGCGGCAGAGCCGGTGATATAGCCACCCATGACCCCGAAGGCTTTGCCCAGCGTGCCCTCGATCAGTGTGATGCGGTCCATCAGGCCTTCCTGCTCGGCCACGCCGCCGCCGCGGGGGCCGTACATGCCCACGGCGTGGACTTCGTCGAGATAGGTCATGGCGCCATGCTTTTCGGCCACTTCCACGATCTCCCGAATGGGGGCGATGTCACCATCCATGGAATAGACCGACTCAAACGCGACGATCTTGGTCGCGTTGGCGGGCAGGGCGGCCAGCTTGCGGTCCAAATCTTCGGGGTCGTTATGCTTCCAGATGACCTTCTGGGCGCGAGAATGGCGGATGCCTTCGATCATGGAGGCGTGGTTGAGGCTGTCCGACAAGATCACCGCATTGGGCAGACGGCTGCCCAACGTGCTGAGTGCGGCCCAGTTCGACACGTAGCCAGACGTGAAGAGCAAAGCGCCTTCCTTGCCGTGCAGATCGGCCAGTTCGGCTTCCAGTTCCAGATGGTGGTGATTGGTGCCTGAAATGTTGCGCGTCCCCCCCGCGCCGGTTCCGCATTCACGTGCGGTCTGGGCCATGGCTTCCACCACGTCGGGGTGTTGGCCCATGCCCAGATAGTCGTTCGAACACCAGACGGTGATTTCGCGGCTTTCCCCGTCTTGGTGGTTGAGCGCGCGGGGATGCTGGCCGCATTTCCGTGTCAGGTCCGCGAAATAGCGGTAGTTGCCTTCCGCCTTCAGGTTTTCGAGCTGGCTCTCGAACAGTCTATCGAACGGCATTGGGCCCCTCCTCCATCATGTCATTATCGGGCAGCATCCAGCGCCACAATTTCTCATCCGGCAGCCGCACGACCATAAACCAGTGTTCCAGTAGTGCGAGTGCGGTCAGTGCCGCAAGTAGGGCAAAACCCACTTGCTCGGCAGGTGCGGTCGCGTGAACGATCCGCTCAATCCAGCAAAAGCTGGCGAAGGTCAGCACCGTGACCGACGTGGGAAACAGCCAGTTGATCCGCGCTTCGCGAAAATGGCTGGGAATATGCGTGAGCGCGCGGGGGATGAACTCTGTGTTCACCTTCCGCACGCCCAGATAAAGGTTCAGCTTCGCGCTGATCCGCGCCGCGTAGAGAATCGCGAAGGTCCAGAAGCCAAAGGGGTTCGCGGCCCCCTGCGCCAATAGCATCAGGCCGATCAAGGCGGCCGTCAGCGTCAATTCGTGGTAGGCCACGGTGCCCCAGGCGCGGATGAAACGTTCCCATTCGGGCGCGCCCGCACGGGCAGGGAAGCGGTTGGGGCCGGCGATGACGCCCGCCAGGAAAGCAAGCTCGATCCAGCCCCAGATCGCCAGCGCCGAGCCGAAGCCAAGATAGACGCCCGCCACCGTGGGGTCGGTCAAAGACACCATATAGGCCACCACGCCCAGCACCATGAGCGGCAGCATCGCGATCACGGCCCAAAGCTGCCCATCGGCCCGATCCGCCCGCCGCACCAGCAACAGGATCGCCCCGGTGGAGGCCCACCAGGCGAACAGTGCTGTGACAGCGGCGATCCAGGGGGAAGCGAACATCAGTAAGCAGGCTCCAACCGGGTTTGCACCGGCACGTCATGCCGCTTGGCAGGGATGGTGTAGAGGCTGGCAAAGGCAAGGGCCGCGCGGGCCGATCCGCTGATCTTGCCCGCCAGACGGGCCAGACCCGTCTTCTTTTCAGCCTCCGCCAGATCGGCATTGGCCTTCTGCAAACGCTTCAGCGTCGGAAGCCAGCGCGGATGGTCGATATCCAGCGTGATCGGGAAGACCTGCTTGGATATCTCAGACGTCTTCTCGAACACCGAGTGGGCATACCAATCCGGATCAACGCCTAGCGCTTTATGGAATTCAGGCCGCTGGTGGTCACGCACATACATCGTGCCGTAGACCGCCGTCAGGAAGAACTTGATCCACCAGACATTGCGGCCCGAGGTCAGCTTGGGGTCGGTCTTCATCAAGAGGGCGAAGGCCTCGCCATGGCTGAACTCATCGTTGCACCATTCCCGGAACCACTTGAAGATCGGGTGGAAGCGATGTTCGGGATGCGCCTCCAGATGGCGGAAGATGGTGATGTAGCGGGCATATCCGATCTTCTCGGACAGATAGGTGGCGTAGTAGATGAACTTTGGTCGGAAGTAGGTGTATTTCTTCTTCTGCGTCAAGAAGCCCAGGTTCACCGCAATGCCTGCTTCCCGCAGCGCATCGTTGATGAAGCCCGCATGCCGCGCCTCATCCCGCGCCATAAGCTGGAAGAGCGTGGTGATGTCGCTGTTCGACCCGCGACGCTTCATTTCCTTGTAAAGCACACAGCCCGAGAACTCGGCAGTGCAGGACGAGATCAGGAAGTCGATGAATTCCCGCTTCAACGCCGGGTCCATCCCGTCCCAATCAATGTGGTCCCAGTCTTCGTTCTTCTTGAAGTGGCCCCGGTTCGGGTCGGCCTTCATGGCGGCGATCAACTCATCCCAATCGCGGCGGACGGGGGTGACGTCGATGGCATCCATCTCATCGAAATCGGTGGTGTAGAAGCGCGGCGTCAGCAGCGTGTTCGACATGGCCACCTTGGTGGCGCTTTCGCTGTCGATCACCGCGTTCTGGTTGTCGGCGGCCAGCGCGTCTTCGACGGTGGTTGCGTCGGCGGAATGGGTGGTGTTCTGGACGTTCATGACAGCACCTCTTCCGAGAAGCTGAATTCGCAAAGCTCCATGAACTCGAAATCGCCGGTCATCCGGGTCCAAAGCCGCTCAAGCCCGCTGGCCCGCGTGATGATTGCGGTCCGCTCTTCGCGCACGACTTCGCCGTAGGGCGCCATGATCTCTTGGCCCAAAACCTGCACTTCATCACCGGGCCAGACGACGGCGCCGTTGTCGAAGCGCACATGCGCGGACAATTCTTCGAAGCGATGCGACACTTCGACGGTGCAGGGCGCTTCCTCGCGTGTTCTCGTGAATAGTCCCATGGTCGTTCCTCCGAGGGTTCAGTTCAGCAGTTTCGCGAAGGTGTCTGCATTCTTCGCGCCGAATCCGATCAACTCCGCGCGCCAGCCAGTAGCATCGTCGCGAAGGCTTAATTGTCCGTTCTCAAACAAGACGAGGCGGATCGGCGCCTCCATTCCCAGTCCCCGTTTTTCGCGCTCAAACACCAGAACACGATGCACCCCGGCGACGAAGCCGCCTTGAGATGGATCAAGTGTGGCGATGACACTGCCGTTTTGGTCCAGCACACGGGCTGCGCCCGTGGTGCCGTCGGCATCGAGGAAGATGGCCCGTGATTTCACCACGCCGACGTCACCTTCCATGACGGGCATGGCTTCCAGCGGGCGATCAGTTGCCACTGCGTAAGCAGTGATGAAGAGGGCACAAACCACAAGAACACCCATTGCCCGCAGCAGCAGGGTGGGGATCATTTCCTTGTCGCGTTCGACCAATCTGGCTTCGGGGGTCATGGCATCACTCCGCGGGCATGGGCATTGCGGCGCCCGCAGCCCGTTCGGGCATCGTTTCGGTCGTCACGCGGGGCAGGTTGCTTTCGGCCTGGGCCGCATCCGCGACCAGCCGCGCCACCTTGGCGGCCTCGGGGATGGCACGCAGCGCGGGCTGGGTCTTGGCGAAACGCCAGGGCCGCAGATGGGGCCAGAGCATCAGATAACTGAAGCGCGTGTCCCCCAAGGTCCGCAGGGCAATGGTGCCCGTCCCGTCATCGCGGGTCACCAGATCGGCAGCGCCCACCCAGTGGAACGGGAATTGCAGCGTCATGGTCAGGGCCGCGCCGATCCGCATGATAACGCGGCGATTGGTGACCGTGTAGATCGCCGTCTTGGCCTGACACCAGGCGATGGCCACCAGAAGCGCGCAGGTCACAGCGCCCAGGATCAGGTAGAACGACGATTGCGCCAACGCCGCGCCCCAGGACAGGTCGGCCGCCGCCACCACGCTTCGCCACCCGAAGAGCAAAACGAAGTAGCCGGCGACCCATTTCACACAAAGCGACTCCTTGGCCAGGGCCCACCAGTCGGGCGCACCCTGCCAGAGGATTTCTTCCCCGGGGGGCAGCATTTCTGGCAACCCCCGGATCGGTTCCTGGTCGAAGTCGTCGTGGTCCATGTCGTCCTCCTATGGGCGAAGCTCTTTCGATCGGGTCTGTCCGATCAGAGCTGCGGCTCCTGCCGGTCAAGCACGGCATAAAGCTTGCCGCCCCCGACGAAGCCGGTGATCTTGTCTTCCTCCAACAGGGTGACCTGCGTGGGGGATTTGGTTGCGGGGATCTGTGCGAAGTGGCGGTGATGCAGGGCCTTCACCTCCACATGGTCGCCGTGGATGCGCACAAGTTGGATGGGGACCAGGCGCTTGCCTGCCTCGGGCACGTCCACTTCGAGATAGCGGATCAACTGCTCGGGCACGTCTAGCCACATATCGCTGATCGTGCCCGCCGTTTTGCCGTCGTCGCCCATCACCGGCAAGCCACGCGGGTCACGCCCGGCACTGATGCGGAAGTCCGGCTTGGCGCCCATGGGCGCGATCTTGGGGTGGCCGTGGCCGTCCAGTTCCGGCACGTCGCGGCGCGGCGCCCACGAAGCGGCCCCGACACCATCCAGCATGGGGTCGCCCGTGGGCTCAAAGGGGTAGCCATTGGCAACGTTGGTCTTGGCCATGGCCACGTCGCGCCCTTCGGGCTTCATGTCCGGCACCGTCACGCTGCCGCGACCATGGGGCAGATTGAACGTCTTCTCGCTGGGTAGCGGAAACGGCCCCTGGTTGGGCGCAAGCGACCCGTCATCGTTTTCCAGCGGGTAGCCTTCGCGCATGTTCTCCGTCTGGAGATAGTAAATCAACAGGGCGAAGAAGCCCCAGAAAAGCCAAAGCGCGAGGCTGGCGAGATCAAAGTTGCCAAGAAAGGCATCCACCTGTTGCATAGCGGGATCCTCAGGTTGGGAAGTCGGCCAGTCCGATCCTGGCCTCCTTGGGTTCGGGTCTGTAGGAAGGTCTGTCCGTGCGCCTGACGAGCGGCCCAAGGGCGATGAGCGTCAGGAAAAGAAGTCCGATTTCGACGTGGTAGACGACGGAATAGCCCGTCGCAGGATCGTTGAGCGCCTCACCGAGCGCGCCCGATGTCGCCAGCATGTCGACGGCGTCGCGGATGCCGCCGCCAAGGGCGGTGCTAAGGCCCTGGGCTGTCGCCTGCGCAGCGCCCCAAGCCCCCAAGGCCAAGCCGCGCCCGGCAATATCGGTCACTGGCAGCGTCATGGCGGTGGTCAGCGTTGCAACCGCGAATAGCCCACCGCCGAAGCCGATGCCCAGCGCGCCCGCAAAGAACAGCGGCGCAGATCCCAGGGGCGACGCGAAGATCACCGCTGAAAAGGCCGCGACGCCCGCCAGCACGCCGCGCGCGGCCATGCGGGTCGGGTTGATCCCTTCCGTCAGCCAGCGGGCGGCCAGCGCGAAGGCGGCAATGGCACCGATGGCCCAGGACGCTGTCAGCAGTGTCGTCTTGGACACCGACAGGCCGAGGATTTCACCGCCATAGGGCTCCAGCAGGACGTCCTGCATATTGAAGGCCATGGTGCCCAGGAACACGGCGGCCAAAAGGCGACCGGCCGTCCCGCCTTTGGACAGGTCGGACCAAGCGTCCGAGAAGGTGGGCGTGGGCGCCGCGCGTTCTTCCTTCGTGGTGGGGTTCAGGCTTTCCTGCTTCCAAAGCGCGATCACGTTCAGTGCCAGCGTCGCGACGGCGGTGGCTTGCACCACCTGGATCAGCTTGACCGCTTCGAAGTCGCGCAGAAGCCAACCGATAAGAATGGCGCTGACCAGCATCCCTGCCAGGAAAGCCACGTATAGAAGCGCCACGACGCGTGGGCGTGTTTCATCCGTGGCGCGGTCGGCGGCCAGGGCAAGGCCCGCAGTCTGGGTCATGTGCATCCCCAGGCCGGTCATCACGAAGGCCAGCGCCGCGGCAGCTTCGCCCGTGAAGGGCGGCACGCTGATCTGTTCATAGCCGCTCAGCACCAGCAGCGAAAACGGCATGATCGCCAGACCGCCAAACTGCCAAAGCGTCCCGAACCATAGATAGGGAATGCGCTTCCACCCGATCGAAGACCGGTAGGTGTCCGACTTGAAGCCCAGCAGCGCGCGGAACGGTGCCACCAAAACCGGCAGCGCGATCATGGCAGCCACCAGGAAGGCCGATAGCCCCAACTCCACGATCATGACGCGGTTCAGGGTACCCAGCAGCATAACCGCCGCCATCCCGACCGACACTTGAAACAGCGACAACCGCAGCAATTGGCGCAGCGGCAGCGCCTCGGACCCGGCGTCTGAGAACGGCAGTGCCGACAGCGCGAAGCGCGTCAGGATATGGCGCCGCGCCGTCATGTGCGAAGTTCCAGGCAGGACGAGATGTAAAAGCCGGAGGTCACACGCTCCACATGGCGCAACTCACCATCCACAAGGTTTGCGAGTTTGGCCGGATCCTGCGGGACCATCGTGGGCGACCGATCCGCCCGGGGGAAAAGCTTCCCGACCCCGAAGAACGCCATCAGGAAGGGCGTGCGGGGCGCGACAGTGAACACGACCTGGCTGGCGCGTTCCGCCAGTGTGTCGAGCTTCGCGGCCAAGTCCGGCGCGCGGTAATAGATCATGGAATCCTGCGCCACGACGGCATCGAAGGCGCCCAGATCGGGGGAAAACATGTCCCCCGATTGAAGCGTCACATGCTTGCGAAGGTCTTCGGGCAAGCGCCGCTCCGCGATGTCCAGCAGAGCCGGCGAGATATCGACCCCCACCACGTCTGCACCGCGCCCCGCAAGTTCGGCCACCATCTGACCCGCGCCGCACCCCGCATCCAACACGCGGGCGCCCCGCAGATCATCAGGCAGACAATCCAGCATCGTGGCCCGCATCCGGTCACGCCCCGCGCGCACCGTCGCCCGCACGCCAGAAACGGGCGCGTCCGAGGTCAGACGCTCCCACACCTGGGTGGCGCTGCGGTCGAAATAGTGTTCGACCCGGTCGCGGGTGGCGGCGTAATCCATCAATCGAACCCCAGAAGCTCGAAGATTTCGCGGTCGGGCAGCGGGTCGGGGGCCAAGCCTTCGGTTCCGTTCCAAAGCGTCTCGGCCAGGCGCACATATTCAGCACGACAGCGGACGATGTCTTCTTCGTCGTCCATCTCGAACAGAGTCTTCTTTTTCAGGCGCGACCGGCGAATGGCATCCACATCGGGCATATGCCCAATCCGCTGGAACCCAACGGTGTCGCAGTAGCGATCCACCTCATCGGTTTCGCGGCTCCGGTTGGCGACGCAGCCTGCCAGGCGGACTTTGTAGTTCTTGGACTTGGCCTGCACCGCCGCGATGATCCGGTTCATCGCATAGATGCTGTCGAAATCGTTAGCAGTCACGATCAGCGCGCGGTCGGCGTGCTGCAAGGGTGCGGCAAAGCCACCGCAGACCACGTCACCCAGCACGTCGAAAATCACCACATCGGTATCTTCCAGCATGTGGTGCTGCTTCAGCAGCTTCACAGTCTGCCCGACCACGTAACCACCGCAGCCCGTCCCGGCAGGCGGGCCGCCCGCTTCGACGCATTGCACGCCGCCATAGCCCACGGTCACGAAATCCTCGGGCCGCAATTCTTCGGCGTGGAAATCGACATCCTTCAACGTGTCGATCACCGTGGATTGCAACCGGCCCGTCAGGGTGAAAGTGGAATCATGCTTCGGGTCGCACCCGATTTGCAGCACCCGCTTGCCCAGCTTGGTGAAGGCCGCGCTCAGGTTCGACGAGGTCGTCGACTTCCCGATCCCGCCCTTTCCATAGACCGAAAAGACCTTGGCCCCTTCGATCTTGGCGCTTTCGTCCTGATGCACCTGGACGGAGCCTTCGCCGTCCAAACCTTTCAGGTCGGGGATATCCTTGGGCATGGTCGTCCTTTCCTATTCCGCTGCCACGATGCCTTCGAGCCGGTCTTCAAGCTCATCAGCAGCATCTTGGAGGGCAGCCAGTGTTTCGGCGTCCGGGCGCCAGAAGTCGCGATCCCCGGCTTCCAGAAGGCGGTTTGCCATCCGGGCCGAGGCCTTTGGGTTCAGCTCCGCCAAGCGGCGGCGCATTTCTTCATCCAGCACGAATGTCTCGGAAATCCGCTGGTACACCCACGGGTCCACGGCGCCGGTTGTGGCGCTCCAACCCAGTGTGTTGGTCACCTGCGCTTCGATCTGGCGCACCCCTTCGGAGCCATGCTTGAGCATGCCCTCGAACCATCTGGGGTTCAGACTGCGCGACCGGGTTTCAAGGGCGACCTGGTCCTGCAAGGTCCGCACCTTCGCGGCCCCCATGGTCTGGTCGCCAATGTAAACGGGCGCTTCCGTGCCCTTGGCGCGCTTCACCGCGCGGCTGATGCCGCCCAGCGTGTCGAAGTAGTGGTCGACGGTGGTGACCCCCAATTCGACGGATTCAAGGTTCTGATAGGCCAGATCCACATCGCCCAGCGCGGCCTGCAGCAGGTCCGACTGGCGCGCGGCCTTGCCGTTGCGGCCATAGGCGAAGCTCTTGCGCGCCTCATAGGCGTCGGCCAGCTCACCCTCATCGTCCCAAGCGCCGGAATCCACCAGCGCGTTGACGTTGGAGCCATAGGCGCCTTCGGCGTTGGAAAAGACGCGCAGGGCGGCGGTTTCAAGGTCGCTGCCCATCTTGGCGGCATAGTCCAGCGCATGGGCCCGCACGAAGTTCTGGTCCAGCGGTTCGTCGGCACTGGCAGCCAGCCAAGCGGCTTCGGCCAGCATCCGCGTCTGCAAAGGCAGCAGATCGCGGAAGATGCCCGACAGGGTCATCACCACGTCCACCCTTGGGCGGCCGAGTTCTTCCAGTGGGATCAACTCCGCCCCGCTGAGGCGACCGTAATGGTCGAAGCGGGGGCGCGCGCCCAGAAGCGCCAACGCTTGGGCCACGGGAACGCCATCGGATTTGATGTTGTCGGACCCCCAAAGCACCAGGGCCACGGAACGCGGCAAGGTGGCATGGGTTTCCAGAAGCAGATCCGCCTGCATCTTGCCATCTTGCAGGGCATAGGCCGTGGGCATGCGGAACGGATCGAAGGCGTGTATGTTGCGCCCCGCGGGCAGCACTTCCGGGGAGCGGACGAGGTCGCCGCCGGGGACGGGCGCGATGAAGCGGCCACCGAGGGCACGCATCAAGCCATCCAGTTCCGCACCGGAGCGGAGACCCTCTTCGGCCCGCGCTCGGGCCTCTTCGGGAAGGTTGGCGAGATAGGCCGCCACCTGCGCATCCGTCAGATCGCCGCCCACCACGTGCAGGCCATCCGGGATCAGCGCGGCTTCGGTCTCAAGCAGTTTCAGCCAAAGCCCATCGGGGTCGTCACCGGGCAGATCGACCGCCTGCGCCTGGTCGGCGATCAGCGCGGCCAGGTCATCTGACCGATCCCCGCCCCGCCAGCGCTGAACGCTTTCCTTCAGACCCAGCAATCCTTTGTAGAGCCCGCTCGCCAACAGGGGCGGCGTCACGTGTGTCACGGTCACCGCGCCCGAACGCCGCTTGGCCAGCGACGCCTCGGACGGATTGTTGGAGGCATACAGGTACACATTCGGCATGTCGCCGATCAGACGGTCGGGCCAGCACGCCTCCCCCATGCCAGCCTGACGGCCCGGCATGAATTCCAGCGCGCCATGCATCCCGAAATGCAAAAGCACGTCGGCCCCGAAATCCGCCTTGAGCCAGCGGTAGAAGGCACTGAAAGCATGGGTGGGCGCGAAGCCGCTTTCAAAGAGTAGGCGCATCGGGTCGCCTTCATATCCGAAACCAGGCTGAAGCCCGACGAACACCTTGCCGAACTGTGCGCCCAGAACGAAGACACCAGACCCGTCGGATTGCTGACGCCCAGGCGCGGGGCCCCAGGCGGCTTCCGTCTCGGACAGCCAGGGGTCTTCGGCCACCAGCCTGTCGGCGGGCACGCGGTCGGCCACGTTACCATCTTGGCCGTAGACTTCTGAATTGCCGCCCAAAATGGCGTCCCGCAGGGCGTCCAGATCGCCGGGCGCGTCCACGTCGTAGCCTTCGGCTTTGAGCCGCTTCAACGTGTTCAGAAGCGACTCCCACACCGCCAGATAGGCGGCAGTGCCACTGGCGCCCGCATTGGGCGGGAAGTTGAACAGGACGATGCCCACCTTCCGATTGGCCACTTCGGACCGTCGCAGCGTGGCGAGTTTGGTGATCCGCTCCACCAGATGGTTCACCCGCTCCAGGCAGGGTGCCATAGCGCGTGAAGTGTTGCCCGCGCAGGTCATCTTGCAGCCCTTGCAGCCCGCCGCGTCGTGGCGACCGGCGAAAACCGTGGGATTGGTTGCTCCGTCGATTTCCGGCAGGGCGATCAGCATGGTTGTCTCGACCGGACCCAGCCCCGTATGGGAGCCGCCCCATTGGCCAAGCGTCTGAAATTCCAGGGGATGCGCAGCGATATAGGGCACATCCAAGTCGCGCAGGACATCCACGGCGGCATCGCTGTCGTTGTAGGCGGGGCCGCCCACTAGGCTGAACCCACTCAGCGAGGCCAGCGCGTCGATCCGACCGTCCGAGAAATAGGCCGCTACCGCAGGCCGCATGTCGAGGCCGCCAGCAAAGGCCGCGCGCACCGTGACACCGCGGGCTTCCAGCGCGCGGATGACAGCGTCGTAATGGGCCGCATCGTCCGCCAGCACGTAGGAGCGCATCAACAGCAGCCCGACCTTGGGTCCGTCGCCATGTGGCAGCACATCGGGGTCGGTCACGATCCCATGGTCGGGATGATAGAGACCCACTTCTGGGTATTCGATCGGCGCGGCGGCCTGCGTGTCGAACAGGTCGGAATAGCGCCCGATCAGATGGCGCAGCAACCCTTCGAAGTTGTCGTCGGACCCGCCCAGCCAATACTGCATGCACAGAAACCAAGCACGCAGGTCCTGGGCCTTACCCGGCACATAGCGCAGGATCTTCGGCAGACGCCGAAGCATCTTCATCTGCTTTTCGCCACTGGACCCCGAGGGTGATTTTGACCCCCGCAGCTTCTTGAGAAGTTGCATCGCCGCCGATGACGGCTTGGCCATGTCCAGATCACCCATCCGGGTCAGCTTCACGATGGATGGGTCCGACACCATGCTGACGACGGCGTCGCAACCATCGCGGCGGGCTTCCAGCGCAGGCCGGATGGCTTGGATATGCTCGTCAATGAAGAGAAGCCCGCAGACGATGATATCGGCCTGCGCGACCGCGTCTTTGGCGCAGGTCAACGCCTCGGGCGTCTCGGCCCATTCGGCGGAGGCATGGACGCTGACTTCAAGCCCCGGGAACTCATCGGCCAGCCGGGCGCCGACACGGGCCAGGGGACCAGCCGCATGGGCATCCAGCGTGACGATGGCCACGCGGTAAGGCGCGGTCATCTGGGGGATGGGGCCGTCACCGCGCATAATGGGCTTTCGCCTCATAAAGGGTCTCGACGCTGATTTCCGACACGCCTTGTTCGGCAGCGAAAAGCTCGGTGTTGCGGCGGGCTTTGCCGCGCACGAAGAAGGGGATTTTGCGCAGCTCCTTCTCGGCGGCGGGCACCCAGACGAGGTCTTCGATGGATTTGGGGGCGGGGGCTGCCTTGGTCGGGGCAGCAGCCTCGGGCGCCGGCGGCACCGGCGCGTGGCCCCCATGATGCGATGGGCCCGCCGCATCGCTGAACTCGAAATCGTCGCGGAACATCGTCAGCAGATGTTCTTCCAACCCCATGACAAGGGGGTGGACCCATGTGTCGAACAGAACATTCGCACCTTCGACGCCCATCTGCGGCGAATGGCGGGCAGGGAAGTCTTGCACATGGACGGGCGAGGAAATCACGGCGCAAGGGATGCCCAGACGCTTGCCGATATGACGTTCCATCTGGGTGCCTAAGATCATCTCGGGCGCGGCCTCGGCGATGGCGTGTTCGACTTCCAGGTAGTCGTCGGTGATCAGGGCCTCCACCCCGAATTCCTTTGCCAGGGCGCGCAGGGGTCGGGCGAATTCGCGGTTGTAGCAGCCCAGGCCGCAAACCTCGAACCCCATTTCGTCGCGGGCCACGCGGGCGGCGGCCATGGCGTGGGTGGCGTCGCCGAAGATGAAGACGCGCTTGCCGGTCAGATAGGTGCTGTCGACGGAAGCCGACCACCAGGGCTGGCGCAGATCGTCGTCTTGCAGGTTGGCTGCCTGGCCGGAGATCTGGGCGACCTCATCTACAAGACGGCGAGTGGCTTGGGTGCCGATGGGCACCGTCTTGGTGAAGGGCTGACCATGTTCCCGCTCCAACCAGCGGGCGGCATTTTCGGCGTGTTCGGGGTAGAGCACCACGTTGAAATGGGCCGCACCCAAGCGCGCCAGATCCGAGGGGCGACTGCCCATGGGGGCCACGCAGTTGACGGTGATGTCCATGGCATCCAGCAACTTGGTGACCTCGACAACGTCGTCACGGTGGCGGAAGCCAAGACCCACGGGGCCCAAGATGTTGCAGCTGACCTCGGGTGTACGATCGACCGGCTTCGCAAGCGCGCGGCAAAGCTGATAGAACGTCTCATCCGTGCCAAACAATTCCTTACGGGAGTAACTTGGCAACTCCAGCGCGATGACCGGGACGGGCAGGCCAAGCGCCTCGGCCAAGCCGCCGGGGTCGTCTTGGATCAACTCAGCCGTGCAGGACGCGCCGACGATCAGGGCTTCTGGCTTGAAACGCTCATAGGCAGCAAGGCAGGCATCTTTGAATAAGGTCGCCGTGTCGCTGCCCAAGTCGCGCGCCTGGAAGGTCGTGTAAGTGACGGGCGGGCGCTTGCCACGCCGTTCGATCATGGTGAAAAGCAGGTCGGCGTAGGTGTCGCCCTGGGGGGCGTGCAGGACGTAATGGAGCCCCTCCATCCCGGTGGCGACACGCATGGCGCCCACATGGGGCGGACCTTCATATGTCCAGACGGTTAGCTTCATGGCGTCACCTCGGCGGGCTGCGCCGCCAGCAGCGCCTTGCGCCGAACGGGTCGCGCGAACAGCCCCGCCAGATCACCGGCCTGTTCGTAGAAATGGACGGGCGTGAACACGAGTTCGATGGCCCACTTGGTCGTCAGCCCCTCGGATTCGAGCGGGTTGGCCAGGCCCAGCCCGCAGACCGTCAGGTCGGGTTGGTCGGCACGCACGCGGTCCAGTTGCTTTTCGACGTCCTGGCCTTCGGACAGACGCGCCCCGCCGGGCAGAAGGTCCAGTTCAGGCTCCATGATGGCGCGGTGCAGGAAGGGGGTGCCCACTTCGACGGCCTCCATCCCGCATTCGCGGGTCAGGAAACGGGCCAGGGGCAATTCCAACTGGCTGTCCGGCATGAAGAAGATGCGCTTGCCCGACAGCGTCTGGGCCGCGGCGGCCACGGCCTTCCGCGCCCGTGCGCGGGGCGCTGCGGTGACACGGTCGAAATGGTCGGCTTCAATGCCGAACGCATCGGCGACCGCCTTAAGCCAAAGCGTCGTGCCTTCTTCGCCAAAGGGAAAGGGTGCGGCGATGCGCTGCGCACCGCGCTTGTCCAGCGCACCCGCCGTATCGCCAAGGAAAGGTTGCAGCAGGGCATAGCGCGTGTTTGGGCCCACTTCCGGGTCCTGGTCGGCGCGGCGGCCGGGCAGAACCTGGACGTTGTCGATACCCAGATCGGACAGAAGCGCGCGGGCTTGATCTTCGACAACATCGGGCAGCGCACCAACCAACAGCAGGTTCGCCGCATCGGTGGACGCCAGTTCTGGCACCATCGACGCGAGACACGCGTCTTCGCCCTGCGTGAAAGTGGTCTCAATCCCGCTGCCCGAAAAGTTCAGAACGCGCACATTGGGCGCATGGGCTTGGCTCAGCCGCTCGGCGGCACGCGACAGGTCCAGCTTGATGACTTCCGACGGGCATGAGCCGACAAGGAAAAGCTGCCGGATATCCGGGCGACGTTCCAGCAAGCGCGCCACTTCGCGGTCAAGCTCATCATTGGCGTCCTTCAGACCCGCCAGATCGCCTTCTTCTAGGATGGCCGTCCCAAAACGCGGTTCTGCGAAGATCATGACGCCCGCCGCAGATTGGAGAAGATGGGCACAGGTGCGCGAGCCGACGACAAGGAAGAAGGCATCCTGCATCTTGCGGTGCAGCCAGATGATGCCCGTCAAGCCGCAGAAGACCTCATGCTGGCCCCGCTCCTTCAGGACGGGGGCTGCGTTACAGCCAAGGGGGGTGTGGTCGTTCATGCGGCGGCCTCCAACCGGGCGGCGCGCAGCTTCCAAAGGAACTGGCCGGCATTGATCAGGTAGGCGGCATAGGCGACCAGCGCGACGGCCATTTCAGCCAGCGGGTTGTAGTCACCCGACAGCAGCATGCCGACATAGAGAAGATGCAGCGCGATGACGCCGAAGCTGACCACGTCTTCCCAGAAGAAAGCGGGCGCAAAGAGCCAGTGACCGAAGACGACCTTTTCCCAGATCGACCCGGTCACCATGATCGTCAGCAGAACGCCGGTCTTGATCACAATGGAGAGAGACGCCGCGGCGTAGCCATCCCCCGTCACGAGGTAGCGTAGCACCAAGGCAAGCGACACCAGAAAGACAAGGAATTGGACGGGCGCAAGGACGCCCTGGACGATGGTCCAGGCGGTTGCGTCCCGACGGGCACGCTCATCTGGGCTATATAGCCTCGATTTGGCCTGGGTTCGGCTCGACACGTTCATTGCGACGACTCCCCCCTTTCTCGGGTTCATCATGGCGGTTCGCGCGAAAGTGTCAATGTAGATTTACAAGTTGATGACAGGTAGTTTGGACATCTGTTCTATGATACGTATGGTCTGCGGTGTAACGCGTACTTGACATTTCACTGTCTTTCGCATCCGCTGGACTCCAGCCGGGAGGCGCTGATGTTTATCACCGACGACAGACCCGATGCACCAGTCTCGCCCGCAGGCGGACATGGCCCAGCCGACTCGGCCGTGGCGTTGGAGGGCATTTTGCGTATCGCGCGCATGTTGGACGAGCCAACCGCCCTGACGGAGCGTGCCAAGTCCTTAGCCGAAGCCATCATGCTCGACCCGGAAGAATATGGTCGACGCGCACTTTTGGACTTGGGAAGCGCCGACAAGATGTTGGCCCGGGACCTGCTGGATTGGGTCTTCCCTTCGGTCGCACAACATCTGGAGATCGGTTGGAACGAAGATAGATTGTCGTTCGTGGACGTTACTATTGCGTCGACCCGAATGCAGCAAACGGTCAGGGCGCTTGGGCCGCCTGCCCGGTCGACCCCTGTCAACAACGGCGTGACGATGATCGTCCCACCGTGGGAGCAGCATGGACTGGCTGCAAGCATCGCTGCGCAGAAAATCCGCGCGATGGGTGTCCCGGTTCGAATGATCACCGGGAAAGACCGATCCGAGGCGGCGCGCGCCCTAGACGTACAGCGCCCTGCGGCACTGTTTGTCTCGGTCGGTAGCACGCGGGCAGCGCTTGGACTGCCCGAGTTTCTACAGCATATACGCAAATCGTCGAAGCGGGCACTACCCATAGCGGTCGGTGGCCCTGCCCTGGTTGGATTTCCAGACTTGGCCAAACGAACCGGAGCGGATATTGCTACAAATGATGTGGCGAAAGCATTGGGCTTTTGTGACATCGAACTATGTAAGGGGAATGAGACACCGGACTCTCTGGCTTCTCAACACAACTAGAAACGACGACCCCTTACAAAGAGGATCGCACCAAATGAACACGCGCGAGAGCGACTTCTGGAACGAACGTTCTGGCCCACGCATCGCGCCAGAGTTCTTCGGAGATATCGTAGCGACAGCCGCCGATATGGCTCTCGTCGTCGCGGAAAGCGGCAGGATCATCTCAGTCACCACGAACCCGCTGAATTCTGGCCTTGGGCGAATCGAGCATTGGGAAGGCCGCGACGTGCGCGAGTTCCTGGCGCCCGACAGTGTTCAGAAAGTCGAAAATCAATTGGTCGCCGTTCTGCGGAACTTGGCGAACCGTCCAGACGCGATTGAGGTTAATCATCAGGACGGTGCCTATTGGGATTTCCCTGTGCGCTATACGCTGCATCCGACCGGGCGCGACGGGCGTGTGCTGATGTTGGGGCGCGATATGCGCCCCCTGGCAGAGTTGCAGCAGCGCCTTGTGAAGGCGCAACTCGCGCTTGAAAAAGATTACGAAAACCAACGACAGCACGAAACACGATACCGCGTTCTGATGGCACAGGTTGCCGATGCGGTCGTCATGGTAGATGCGGGAACAGGCCGGATCACGGACATCAACCCACCTGCTGCGCGTGCCTTGAATGGCACAACTCAGTCGCTTGTCGGCACGGCGTTCACGCAGTGCTTTGAAGGGCGGCGCCGGGCGGAATTTATCGACGCGCTGTCAGCGGCATCCAGCCGCGGCGCTGCCATACCCGAGAAAGCCACGCTGCGGGACGGTGGGGGCGCGGTGTCGATCCGTGCTCATCTGTTCCGAAATGGTGGTGAGCGGACGCTTCTATGCCGCATCGAAGCACCAGAACTTGCCCCGTCCAACGGGGACGAAACGGCGGAACAAGCGGTCGCAGTCTTGGCTGCGACGCAAGACGGCCTTGTCTGCACCTCCCGGACTGGGGCGATTGAACAGGTCAACGATGCGTTCCTGGCCATGGTCGGCGCTGGCACACCGTCTCAGGTCGAAGATCGTGACTTCGCGGACTTCTTGGTACGCGGCACCATCGACATGAAGGTTCTGACAGACCGGGACAGACCCCGAATATTCGCGACGCGCCTGCGTGCGGAAAGCGGGATGGACCTGCCTGTCGAAATCACCGTCGCGGACTTGCCCGATGGCGGGCACGGATTCCTGCTGCGCGATGCCGCTGGCGGATCGGGCCTGCGCGCCAATTCGAACGAAGCTTTGCTGCCCGATTCGGGGTCGCAGACGCAAGCGACGGGTCTTGTGGGGTCGGTCCCGCTGCGCGACATCGTCGCGTCCATGACGGACGTGATCGAAAAGCAGTGCATCGAGGCCGCGATTGACCTGACCAATAACAACCGTGTCGCAGCGGCAGAGATGCTGGGGCTGAGCAGACAAAGCCTTTACGTCAAGCTGCGGAAGTATGACCTGCTCACGCGGGACGACGGCTGACGCCTATCTGTCTGTCCATGTAAGTTGACACTTGTGACGAGACCAATGTGTCGCGTAAGCTAGACGCATGTCTGTCACGACCACCTTACAGGCTCGGACATATCCCGAACCCTCAGCGCTTCTCAGGCTGATCAAGCCGATCACCTGGTTCCCACCCATGTGGGCCTATCTGTGCGGCGCGGTATCATCCGGCATCTCGCCGCTCTCTGCGCCGTGGCTTCTGTTTCTGGGCCTCGTCCTCGCCGGTCCTGTCGTCTGTGGCATGAGCCAAGCCGCCAATGATTGGTGCGACCGCCATGTGGACGCGATCAATGAACCCGACCGCCCCATCCCATCGGGCCGCGTCCCGGGCCGCTGGGGCCTTTGGGTCGCGCTGGCCATGTCGGCCTTATCCTTGGTCTTGGGCTCCTTCCTGGGGCCATGGGGCTTCGGCGCAACGGTACTGGCCGTGGCCGCCGCCTGGGCTTATTCGGCGGAACCGATCCGCGCCAAGCGATCGGGCTGGTGGGGGCCGGGCCTTGTGGGCCTCAGCTACGAAACCTTACCCTGGATTACTGGCGCCGCAGTGCTGGCGGCAGGCGCGCCCGATTGGCGTATCATCGTCGTCGCCCTGGCCTATGGAATCGGCGCCCACGGCATAATGACCTTCAACGACTTCAAGGCGCTGGAAGGCGACCGGCAGTTCGGCCTCGCCTCCCTCCCCGTCACGTTGGGCCCTGAGCGGGCGGCGCGGTTGGCCTGCGCCGTGATGCTGCTGCCCCAGGTCGCCGTTTTGGCGCTGCTCTGGGTCTGGGACCGTCCCGTCCATGCCCTCGTCATCGGCGCGCTCGTGGCGCTGCAACTGCTTGCCATGCGCCGAATGCTACGCGACCCGGAGGGGCTGGCCCCCTGGTTCAACGGCACCGGAGTCCTTCTGTCAGTGGCCGGGATGATGGTGACTGCCTTTGCCTTGAGAGGACTTTGACATGTTGAGCTGGGTGCAGATCGTCCGCTTCGGGTTGGTCCAGATGGCCCTGGGTTCCATCGTGGTGCTGACCACGTCGACTCTGAACCGACTGATGGTGGTCGAACTTGCCCTGCCCGCTGTTCTGCCGGGCGCGCTGGTGGCGCTGCATTACGGCATCCAGATCACGCGACCCGGCTGGGGATACCGCTCGGACGTAACCGCGAACCGCACGCGGTGGATCATCGGAGGCATGGTCATCCTGGCGCTTGGGGCCGTGATGGCCGCTGGCGGGGTGATCGTGCTGGAAAACAGCTTCGCGGCAGGCCTCGCCGTCTCCATCGTGGCTTATGCAGCCATCGGTGTCGGGGTCGGTGCTTCGGGCACCTCCCTCCTGGCGTTGCTGGCCACCGCCACGGCGCCCCATCGGCGGGCGGCAGCAGCCACGATAACTTGGCTGATGATGATCTTCGGGATTGCCATGACCGCTGGTGTCATCGGCCAGCTTCTGGACCCCTACAGCCCCACCCGGTTGCTGGTGATCACATCCGGCCTGGCGGTCGCGGCCATCACGCTCACCGCCCTTGCCATCGGGCGGATCGAATCCACCCTGCCCGCGCCCGCGCCAACGCCATCGACCAGCCTGCGCGCAGGCCTCGCCGAAATCTGGCATGAGCCCCAGGCCCGCGCCTTCACCTTCTTCGTCTTCCTGTCCATGACCGCCTATTTCATGCAGGAACTCATCCTGGAGCCATATGCCGGCCTGGTCTTTGCCTTCACACCGGGCCAGTCGACTTCCCTCTCGGGGGCGCAGAATGGCGGTGTCTTCCTGGGCATGGTCACGGTGGGTCTGTTCGCGACAGCCCTGCGCTGGGGGTCGCTGCGTGCTTGGGTCGTGGCCGGGTGCCTGGGCTCTGCCGCGGCACTGACGCTCATCGCGGCCCTGGGGCCCCAGGGCGTTGGCGCGCCGCTGATGCCCGCCGTGGTGGCCCTGGGCTTCTTCAACGGCATGTTCGCCGTCGCCGCCATCGGCGCCATGATGGCCCTGGCGGGCGAAGGCCGCGCCGCGCGCGAAGGCACCCGCATGGGCCTTTGGGGTGCCGCGCAAGCCGTGGCCGCCGGGTTCGGCGGTCTTGTCGGTGCTGCCATGGCGGACATCCTGCGGACCACCCTGCCCGACGCGACCGCATTCGGCAGCGTCTTTCTGCTCGAAGCCGCCCTGTTCCTTGTGGCGGCCCAGATGGCCACACGCACGGTGCGCGTGGCCCACCCAACCCTAGTGCCCGGAGAATGACCAATGATCCATGATGTCGTCGTGATCGGAGGCGGCCCGTCGGGCGCAACCGCAGCCCAGGATCTGGCCGAACAGGGCCGCCGCGTCGCGCTGATCGACAAGGCCGGACGCATCAAGCCCTGCGGCGGCGCGGTGCCGCCCCGTTTGATCCGCGACTTCGATATCCCGGACGATCAGATCGTCGCCCGCATCGGGACGGCGCGCATGGTGTCCCCCACCGGCCGCCAAGTGGATATCCCCATCGAAGACGGCTATGTCGGCATGGTAGATCGTGAGCATTTCGACGAATTCCTGCGCATCCGCGCGGCCAAAGCGGGGGCTGAGCGACACACCGGCACCTTCCTGCGCGTCGACCGCGATGGCCCGAACCCCGTCGTGGTCTATCGTGACAAAGCCTCGGGCGAGGAAGTCCGGCTGGAAACCAAACTGATCATCGGGGCCGATGGCGCCCGGTCTAATGTGGCCCGCGCCGAAGTGCCGGGTGGCGAGGCGATTCCCTATGTGATCGCCTATCATGAGATCATCGAGGCGCCCAAAGCCTCCAACGCCTATGATCCGACGCGCTGCGACGTGGTCTATGACGGCGCGATCAGCCCCGATTTCTACGGCTGGGTTTTTCCCCACGGGGCGCAAGCCAGCGTCGGCATGGGCACCGGTCGCGACGGTGTGGACCTGAAGGCCGCCACGAAGGCGTTGCGCGAATCCTCGGGCCTGATGGAATGCGAAACAATCCGCCGGGAAGGCGCACCGATCCCGCTCAAGCCATTGAATCGTTGGGATAACGGCAAGGATGTCGTGCTGGCAGGCGATGCGGCAGGCGTCGTCGCGCCATCATCGGGCGAAGGCATCTTCTACGCCATGGTCGGCGGGCGCGTGGCTGCTGTCGCCGCCGAGAAGGTCCTGGCCACAGCGCAGGTCAAGCACCTGGCGGCGGCCCGCAAGCTCTTCATGAAGGATCATAAGGCCGTCTTCCGGATCCTTGGCGCGATGCAAGATGCCTATTACAAATCGGATGAGCGGCGCGAACGCTTTGTGACGCTCTGTCACGATGTGGACGTGCAACGCCTGACATTCGAGGCCTACATGAACAAAGAACTGGTCCGCGCCCGCCCGCTGGCTCACATCAAGATTGGCATCAAAAACTTGGCCCATTTGATGGGCTTAGTCCCCGCAACAGGCCGCGCATGAATGTGATGATACCGGCCTGGCGTGACGGAGAACTTACGCCGGTCGAAAAGCTGCAAGTCCACAAGGAAGGGCTCCGCCACAAGGCGGTGTCTGTCTTTGTGACGGATGGCGACCGGCTTCTCATCCAGCAAAGGGCGTTGTCGAAGTACCATACGCCGGGTCTTTGGGCGAATACTTGCTGCACCCATCCCCATTGGGGCGAAGACGGCGCCACTTGCGCAGTTCGCCGCCTGGATGAAGAGCTGGGGATCACGGGCCTGACCCTGTCCCAGCGCGAAACGTTGGAATATCGCGCTGACGTGGGAGACGGTTTGGTGGAGCATGAAGTGGTCGAGGTCTTCGTCGCCGAAGCACCCATCGGAATGACCATCGCGCCCAACCCCGATGAGGTGAACGCTACACGATGGGTCTCGATCCCCGACTTGGCGGAGGAAATCGGGAACGGCGCCGAGCACTTCACCCCCTGGATCCGCATCTATATGCAGGACCACCGCGAAAGCATCTTCGGCGCGTTGAGTAGGGTGTGAGATTAGCGGAAGGTCTACGTCTTCCGATACTTGCCGCGTCCAGTATGATCAAAAAGCGCCGTACCGGTTTTCTAAGACCGCTTCAGGGCAACCAAGCGAATTGCCGTTCCATCAGCCCGATCAGGTATATTGCCTGTTCTCCATCAAACTCCATCAGGCAGAGGTCGCGCCGAAGTTTTCCGTCGTCAAAGAGGTCGAGTCGAACCTCACAGATCGCGTCACGGAAATCGATCCAACTACGCTGCATAGCCGCCGTGGCAGGCGCAATACTTGCTCCGGAGCCATATTGCTGATCAATCTCGGCACTCATTCTCGCAAGATCATCCAACGCGGCTTCTGTGCGCTCCAACCAGTAGGCCCGTTCTTTCTGCACGCATGTTGTCATGCCGAAGATGCTGTCGCCACGAGGTAACTCACTACAGGCACCCGCAGCCAAGCCGACACACTGATAGGCATCGGTGTGAAATTGAAGGCATTGTTCGATGCGCTCGATGTCGATGTGAAGCTCCTCCGCCATCACGGCGACTGGGGACGTCAGCATGGCGAGGGCTGCGAAGCAGCGTGTCAGATACAATAAGCAAGAACGCGTCACGGATATTCGTCTCCAGATTTCGGGTTGGCTAAAGCGGTTTTCGGAAAACCTGGATCAGTATTTCCGAAAAACGTCCTACCATTGCATTGATGTTGCACCGTTTCTCAGAAAGATGGTGGTTCAGGATTTTTCGAGAATCTCTGTAGAAATTTTTGCGCCTCAGAACCAACAAAGCGCGCAATGCCGAACGTGGCATTGCGCGCTTTAGATGCCTTGCGGTTTGGCGATACGTCCGCAGGCATGGGACGGGCCTGGCATCGATCTGACAGACCGGGCCAGGCTGCGGGGGCCTATTCGTAAACCGGTGGCTCCGAACTCGCCAGTTCCGGCCAATCCGCGATCACGTTCAAGCCTTGCATCGGCTTGTTGTAGCCCTTGTGACACGTCTTGCAGGCGGCCTTCGGCGCGTCGGCATAGACGGGGCCCAAGCGCTCTGGCGGATAGACGGGCCCAAGCGGGTCCAGATAGTCGATGTTGAGGTCCTGGACCATCAAGATGCCCAAGGATGCCGTCGACCATTGCGGCGTGTATTGCGACGGGTCGTAGAACGCGCGGGAGTTGTGGCAGAAGACACAATTCACACCCAACGAATTGGAGAAGTAATTCATCAGGCTGTAGGTCCGCTCCGTATCCTGCCAAGTGGCCACGCCCTCGTCGCTTGGACGGTCGCCCACGCGGCTTTCCAGGTCGTGCACATTGATCGGCTCGGTCTGGAACAGATACTGATAGAGCGCGTCTGACGGCAATGATGTGAACTGCGACAACGGGGTCGCCCGGTTCTGGACACCGCCCCAGCCTTCCATGTCACGCACGACAGGGTCGATGCGGAACCAGATGTCGCTCGGCACGGCCTGGCCGCGGTGACAGGTGTAGCAGTTCACCCCGACCTCGGCATTGGCGTTGACGTGGTCGGACCATTCTTCGTTGATGTATTGCGTCATCTGGATCATCCGACGCGACACCACTTTGGTGTAGTTGTCATCCGACGCGTAGTTGATGTCGCCGTCCGCAGTCTCGACATGGCAGTAGAGGCAGCCCTCATCGGGCGAGACCCAGTTCGTCATGGCGTTCATCAGACGGTTGAAGTTGCCGTCCGTGACACCGCCCAGGACTTGGACGTTTTCATAGACTTCACCGGCCAAAGGCTCCCCTTCGTCGCGGGGATACGGTTCTTCGGTATAGTAATCCGCGATGGACGGGTCGGTCGACACCGTCAGCGCGGCGATCTGCATACCCGTGCCCCGCGGCCCCGTCTGCGTGAAGTCATCGTTGAAGGGCTGGCCGTAGGACGCAACCATCGCCGCCACGAACAGCGCCCCCCCGAGTGTCCCTACCAGAATGGCGGGGCCGTAGATATCGGTGGGATTCTTGTTGTTCCAGTCGTTGAACCACTTGGGAAACATCAGTTCGCCTCCGGGACATAGACCTCATAGCCATAAGGCTCGAGATAGGTGGGGGCGAAGTAATGCTCCTGCGCCCAGATGAACCAGTTATCGACGACCGTCCCGGTCAGAAGGATGCCGATACCGCCGGTGATGGGGGTCAGGACCGCGAACCACCAAGCCCAACGGTGAATGCCTTCCATCGTCGCGTTGAAGCCCATGGTCCAGCGCCAGAACAGGCCCGCCCGCTCGGACGCGGTGCCGCGGTCGTAGATCTGCTCCAACTCTCGGTCGCCGCCATAGCGGGTCACCGCCAGGATGGTCGCGCCGTGCATGGCGAACAGAAGGACCGAACCATAGAGGAACACGATCGAAAGCGCATGGAACGGGTTGTAGTAGAGATTGCCATAGCGGATCGAAAACGCCGTCGTCCAATCCAGATGCGGGAAGATCCCGTAGGGCACCATTTCCGACCACGACCCCATCAGGATCGGACGGAACAGCCCCAGCACCAGAAACAGCCAGATGGCGGCGCCAAAGGCCCAGGCCACGTGCTTGCCCATCTTGTGCTGCTGCGCCAGGCTGTAGGACCGCGCCCACCAGGACAGGACGGAAACCAGAAGCAGGAAGCTGGCAATCATGAACCAACCGCCATCGTTCAGCGGCGGCATGCGCAGGCCGTATTCCGGGCTCGGCGGTTCAAGCGCCAGCCAGAAAAGCTGCCGGATGAATTCGGGGATCGACCAGCCAACCTGGCTGAGCATGTTGAACCCGATGATATTGAGCCACAACGTGCCCGTCACCAAGCTGACCACGCCGAAGCCACCCAGATAGATCGGGCCAAGCTGCGCGTTGCCCAGAACCCCGACCAACGCGCTGAAGGTGGTCTTCTCCGTCCGCTCCCGGGCGATCTGGTTTTCGTTATCCATCCCCATCTCAGGTGCACCCTGCACCTGAACTTGGGTGAAGATGTTCTGATATTCAGGCCACCAGCTCATCTCACATACCTCCCGTCGCAGGCCAAATCGGCAGCGTCAGCCACCAGTTCCACCATTCAGGCCAGCCCTTGGTCCAAAGCGGACCGCTGATGATGATGCAGACCGCGCTCCAGAAGCCGGCATTGATGGCCAGCAGAAAGCCGAGGCGGTGGATGCCCAGCGTCCCGATGGAATAGCCGATGAAGTCGCGGAAGAAGGTGTCTTCGTCGTCCGGCGTCTTGGCGTTTTCCCCTTTTTCGGGATTGGCCGCCGACAGGATCAGCGCGCCATGCAGCGCCAGCGCCAGGGTGGTGGTGAAAAACAGCGTCACCGCCAGCATGTGGGCCGGATTGTAGTGGAAGTGCAGATAGGCGTAGCCCGTGTTTGACACCCAATCGAGGTGGCTGAAGATGCCATAGGGGAAGGCGTGGCCCCAGGCGCCCATCAGAACCGGGCGGAACACGTTGAGCGTGACAAAGGCGAATATGGCGACGCCGAAGGCGAAGGGCACATGGTACCCCATGGCCAGCTTGCGGCAGATCTCGACCTCGCGCAGGGCCCAGGACACGAAGGCCCCGACCGCGCAGATGGTGATGATCTGCCAAAGTCCGCCTTCCTGCAACGGCGCCATGCCAAGGCCATAGGAAAGGTCGGGCGGTGCGATATTGATCGTCCAGGGGTTGATCGTGCCCTGCCACATCGCGCCGATGAAGATCAGCAATGTGCCAAGTGCGGCGAAGAAGATCGTCGTGACGCCGAAGAAGCCAACGTAGAAGGGCCCGACCCAGAAGTCGAACAGATCGCCCCCGATCAGCGTCCCGCCCCGGACGCGGTATTTTCTCTCGAAGCTGAGCAGTGCCATTGGGGGCAGCCTCCGCGGTTGGGCGGCGGGGTGTGGGCCCGCCGGATGTCTTTATGGGTTGGCGTGGGCGAGCATGGTGCCCGCCCACGGCCGTGGTTCAACTCGCCGTCACTCGGACGGAAGCGCACCCTGCGACAGCTCAAACCAGTTGAAGCCATCATAGGAGAGCAGGACGAGGTGGATCATCACGGCGAGCAGGAAGAGGAACACTCCCTGCGCGACGAAGACGCGACGCGGGTCGAAGACCAGCCAGATCTTGTAGAACTTGCTCATGTCTTATCCCCCTCAGAACGAGAACCAGGGGAACACAGCATACGTCAGCAGGTGTGCGACCACGGCTACGCCCGTGAACAACATCGCCCCACTTTGGTATACCGCGTGCAGTTCCTGGGCCTGCTCGTCGGTGAGACCTGTAAAGGACAGGTCGGTTCTGTCAGCCATTGGAATACTCCTCCGAAACTGACGCCGCATACCCTGCGGCCGGGCCCCGGCACGGACTCATTCCCGCACCGGCCGTCCACCCCCCTTTTGACAAGGGGGCGAATGTTGAGCCCCGATCCCCCCGGCCAAGGGATGGGGCCTTCTTGTTTTCCCCGGCGTGTCTGACGCGCCGAAGATGTCGACCTGACCCCCTCAGACGGAGCAGATCGTGGTCGTCACATCCTTTGCGCGGGTCCAGGCATCGGTGACGATGCCCGGTCGCGGGGTGGCGTCGGAGGTGACTGCCGCTTGCGCGGCGCGCAGCGCAGCCAAAGGCAGCGACAGCGCAAAAACGGGCCCGAAATACATCCAATATTCCCAGCCAGGTTCCTTTCGGTGGCGGGCTACCGGGGTGTTTGAGGTCATGTCAGACATGGTCGTCCTCCTGTATGTCGTGGGATTTGGGGGCCAGGGCCGCAACCGTGTCGGCGTCGACACGGGCAGCCCCCGCCCGGAGTGCTTCGCGCTCCGCTTCATCCCGAAGGGACTTGGCGGCGGAAATACGGGTTAGAACGGGGAATTCGGCGACGATCCGGTCCAGCAGGGCCTGGGCTTCAGGCTCCCACGGGAAATCGCGCTTGAGCTGGCTGGGTGTGGCCTCGGTCGCGTCCATCTCACTGCCCAGCGGCAAGATATGGAACAGCGCATCGAACAGCCCGTTGCAGATTTCCTGCAACAGATAGGTCGCCCCGGCATAACCCATGAAAGGCGTGCCCGTGGCCCGCCGGATGGCCGCGCCCGGGAAGCCTGCGGCGATGAAGGCGGGCTTGGGTCCGAAGCCACCCGCAGTCTCAGCCATATACATTTTCTCGTTGATCGACCCCATCACAACCAAAGGCCGCTTGGTCGCGATCAAGTCCCGCACCGCATCGTTGTCGGTCTTCTTGCCCGCCAAACGCGGAATGGCGAAGGCGCAGGGCAGACCCAGATCTTCTTCCAGGAACAATCGGATGCCCCGGGTATACGTCTCGTTCGAGACGATCCCAAAGCTGGCTGTGGCAAAGAAATCCTGCGTGACGGACCGCCACAAATCCCAGACGGGCTTCAGCGTCGAATGTTTCTCACGCTCTATGAACGGCTCTGGGTCCAATCCGGTCAACTCGCCCAGCATCCGCAGAAAGGCGGTTGTCGAATCCACGCCAATGGGCGCTTGCAGGTAGGGCTTGCCCAGCACCTCGGACAAGCCGCGCCCGAACTCGCGATACATGCAGACATTGACGTCCGCATTCACCAGGTTGCGCATCTCCGCCAGATGGGCGCCCAGCGGCATGACCATATTGATCTCGGCCCCGATCCCTTCGACCAGGCGCCGGATTTCAGCCAGATCCGAGGGCATATTGAACGTACCATACATCGGCCCCAGGATGTTCACCCGCGGCTTCGCACCTTCTTCGCGCGCCTTCTCCTTCGGCATCCGACCTTTGGTCATGCCGAATTCGGTGAAAATCCAGGTCATGGCGCGGTCGGCCGCCTGCCACTGATCTTCATCAATGGTCCGCGGCAAGAAGCGCTGAATGTTCGTGCCCTCGGGCGTCACGCCCCCGCCGATCATCTCGGCGATGGAGCCCGTGACAACGACAGCGGGCAGAGCCGGGTCCAACGTCCCCCAAGCGCGCTTCATGGCACCCTCGGTCCCGTCACGGCCAAGCTCTTCTTCGCCCAAACCCGTCGTCACGATGGGCAATTCATGGGGCGGCAGAGCATCGGTATAATGCAACACGCTGGTCACCGGCAGGTTCTCACAGCCCACCGGTCCGTCGATGACGACCTGCAAACCCTTTACGGCGCAGAAGGCGTAAACCGCCCCCCAATAGCCACCAGCCCGATCATGGTCCTGAACTAGCATCGGGCATCCCCCATCACTGGTCGGAAAATACTCCGGGGAGCGCGAGGGGCTGGCCCCTCGCTCCAACGATGTGCCCCCAGAACACCCATCAGATCATCTGCGCGGCCTTCGCGGCACGCGCCTTCTTGTCGAGTTTCTTCTGATGCAGCGCGCGGAAGTCGGGCCGCAGATTTGGCTCACCTTCCCAGACACCGGCGGTGTCGCCGTGACCCACGCCCTCGAAGAACGCCTTCATGCGTCCCATCCGGTCGCGATTGCCCATGGCCGCATTCACCACCTGCTGCAACGATCCAGCCCCGGCGGGGCCCATCAGGGGCCGGGCTGAAATCAGGTTGGTGAAATAAAGCGAGGGTATCCCAAGCTCCTTGGCCTTCTGGACCACGGGCGTCGTGCCGATGGCCAGGTCAGGCTTCACGCCCTCCACCACCGACAGGTCATCTTCCAGCGAGGCGCGGAATTTCACCGTCACGCCCTTGGCTTCCAACCATTCCAGATCCGGCGCCGACCAGGGCGTCTTGGGGCAAGCGGTGCCCACGTAGGGGACATCCGCGCCGCTTTCGATCAGCAGACGCGCCACCAACAGCTCCGAGCCCTCATAGCCCGAAACCGTCACGGTTCCGTCGATGCGGGCGCCAGACAAAGCCCCCTTGATCGCCGGAAGGAATTGGTTCTGCGCCTCAGCCACCTTGGCGGCTTCGATCCCAAAGGCATCGCCGACTGAGGCGAGCCACGCAGCCGTGCCATCCACGCCCACGGGCGCAGATCCGAGAATCGGGCGTCCGGCCGCCTGAAACTCCCGCACGGCGGCGGTATAGAAGGGATGGATGGCGGCGACCGCGCCGCAATCCAACGCAGAATAGAACTCGCGCCACTCACGGCAGGGAACGACCGGACCTGCCGCCAGACCGAGTGGCGCGAGCATTCCTGCTACACCCAGAGGGTCGGCAGGAAACATTTCGCCCAACAGCGTGACTGTCGGACGATCGGATTTGCCCGCTTTCGGGGCAGGCACCGGGCCTGCCGCGATTTCCTTGCGGGCGTAGGAAAGCATGGCGCCGGCCAAGACATCCTTGGCTTCGGCGTGGGTGGGGATCCCGAAACCGGGAACATCGATGCCGATGATGCGAACACCGTCGATTTCATCGGGCAGTAGGCGCAGCGGCACACCCGAGGCGGTGGGTACGCACAGGTTGGTCACCACGATGGCGTCCAGCTTTTCCGGATCAGCCAGCTTGTGGACGGCGTCGCGGATGTCCTCGAACAGCTTGCCGGTCACCAGCGTCTCGCTGTCGAAAGGGACATACCCAACCGACCGGCGCGCGCCGTAGAAATGCGACACGAAGGTCAGGCCATAGACGCAGCAGGCGGACCCGCTCAACACGGTGGCCACCCGACGCATCCGCAGGCCGACACGCAGCGACCCGAAAGCGGGGCACATGCTTTGCGGCTTGTCATGGGGTCCGACCGGATAATCGGCCTTGAAGCGGTCCAGCAGGTCACCTTGCCCGGCTTCGCGCGCTGCGGCTTCCATCGTCTCAGACGAGGAGCAGCCCCCCTGGGCCTCCATATTGCGGAAGTCGTCAGGCATCGTCGTAGATGACCTCCAGCGATGGCTTTTCTTCGTAGAACTTGCCGCGCATGTCAGCGTCGGTCGCAGGCTCCAGCACAACACCTGCGCCGGTTTCCGAACCGTCGAATAAGGCCAGCAACCCGTCCTGATCCAGCGGCGTCGGGCGGATGGGCGGGGCAACGGCGACGTTTTCGCCAAGCGCCGCAAATAGCGCGCCCCACTGGGATTCATTCGTGCCGACGATCTGATAATTGGCGGATTTCTTCCGCAGATCGTCATCTTGCGGGATGCTTGCCAGCACGGGGATCCCCGCCGCGTCTGCGAAGGCCTGCGCCTCGCCCGAGCCGTCATCCTTGTTGATGACCAAGCCCGCGACGCCGACATTGCCGCCCAATTTGCGGAAGTATTCCACCGCCGAGCAGACGTTGTTGGCCACGTAAAGCGATTGCAGATCGTTGGAACCGACCAAAATCACCTTCTGCGCCATGTCCCGTGCAATGGGCAGGCCGAAGCCGCCGCAGACCACGTCGCCCAGGAAGTCGAGCAGGACGTAATCGAAATCCCAATCGTGGAAGCCGAGCTTTTCGAGCAGTTCAAACCCATGGATGATGCCGCGTCCGCCGCAGCCACGTCCCACTTCGGGGCCGCCCAGTTCCATGGCAAAGACGCCGCCGCGCTTGAAGCAGACATCACCGATGCCAACCTCTTCGCCTGCCAGTTTCTTGCGGGTGGAGGTTTCAATGATCGTCGGACACGCCTTGCCGCCGAACAGCAGACTGGTCGTGTCTGACTTAGGGTCACACCCGATCAGCAGGACGCGCTTGCCTTGTTCGGCCATCATGTGGCTCAGGTTGGCCAGCGTGAAGGATTTGCCGATGCCACCCTTTCCGTAGATCGCGATGATCTGCGTTTTCGATGTCGGCTCATCCGTTACGATGTCGGCCAGGTCTTCGCCCGCCTCTTCGCGCAACCGGTCCGAAAAATCCTTCAAGTTCGGGACGTCATCAAGGCTCATGCGTCGGCCCTCCAGTTCAGGATCATCTTCAGGCAGGCCGAATCCTCGAACGCGATCCGATAGGCCGTGTCGGCCTGTCGGGCGTTCATCTTGTGAGTGATGAGGTCGTCCAGGGAAAGAATGCCCGCCTCGACCAGATCGCGGGTCGCGACCAGATCAGCCCGGTTCCACTCCGCGCTGATGCGGAAGCGTGCTTCGCGCATGAAGGCGGGCGGGTAGGCGAATTGCACGGGCTGCGCGTAGAAACCGGCCAGGACGATTTCGCCACCTTTGGCGAGGCGCCCGATCAGTTGATCCAGCAGGCCTTCGGCGCCCGAGGCGTCGTAGATCGTGGCGTAGTCACGGCGCTGATCATCGGCGGGGTCGATCACGTCGTAGCCCACCGCGCCATCGCGACGCGCCGGATCGGTGTCCCAAACAGTGGGGGAGCCACCAGCGGCAACCGTCACCCGTGCCAGAAGACGACCAAACGTGCCATGGCCCACGATGAGCTCGGGCAGTTCGGTATGGACACCCGCAATGGCGTGACGCGCCGTGGCGGCAAGGGCAAGCAGGGCGCCATTGGCACCGTGACCCGCGTCGATCTTCACCAACCGCTCAGAGGCGCTGACAACATGGGACGCGGCCGCGCCGAAAAGGCCCCGCGCGCCTTCGTAGCAATCCGCACCGGGGACGAAGACACGATCACCAGCGCGGAACGCGGCACCGGGCCGCGCCTCGATCACTTCGCCGACGGCTTCGTAGCCAGGAACAAGGGGATAGCCCATGCCGGGGAACGGCGGCATCTGACCAGTCCAAAGAAGTTTTTCGGTGCCCGTGGAAATGGCGGAATGATCCATCGCAACAATCACGTCACCGTCCTTTGGGCTGTGAAGCCCGAGGGTCTGAAGCGCGATAGCACCTGGTCCCTGCATGGTGATGGCGTCGGTGTTCACTCGGTCCCTCCAGTCACCGACGGTCCAATGGACTCGGTCGGCCTATATGTCACTCTATAGTTACAAGATTAGGTGTCAACTAGAATAGACATGTAGCTGTAAGGCGCGTCAGCCTTTTTCCGCAGACAGAACATGGGTGACGAACGGGCGCGATGTCCCGTGGTCCCGCTGCCTTTGGAATCCGGCCTCGGACATGAGCGCCTGAATGCGTGTGGGACTGCGCGCTTGGCCTGTTCCCATCGCCATGCAGTAGAACGCGAAATAGGCATCCCCCGCCGGGAACGGGTGATCACCGCCAGCCATGGGTTCGCTCACAATGAGGCGCCCGCCAGCGGGCAAGGAAGCGTATATGGAACGCAGCAGCGCGATCACGGTCGCGTCATCGTGATCGTAAAGAACCCGGACAAGGGTCACGACATCAGCACCCGATGGAATCGGGTCATCCCGGAAACTGCCGGCAGTGATCGTCGCTCGATCCGACAAGGCCGCCGCGTCGAACCGCGCCTTGGCCTGAACGACAACAGCCGGAAGATCGAAAAGATGGAGCTTCGGCGCATTTTGGGCCTTTCCAAGCGCCGTCAGAAACGCGCCCGTGCCGCCACCGATATCGAGAACTTCGCGCGCACCGGACAGATCGACCCGGCGCAGCGTTTCCTCAGCGACAAGCGTCTGACTGTCCGCCATCAAGTCGGAATAGCGTTGCGCGGTCTCTGGATTGGTCGCGGCACCCGCGCCGAACACATAGGGCCAGAAGGCGGCCAGCTCGGTGTCTTCGCCGCGCA
Source organism: uncultured Jannaschia sp. (assembly GCA_947494145.1). GTDB lineage: Bacteria > Pseudomonadota > Alphaproteobacteria > Rhodobacterales > Rhodobacteraceae > Jannaschia. The sequence continues at coordinate 87,713 of CANLTZ010000004.1, forward strand.
GGACATCGAGGGGCCGGGCCATGTCACGATAGAGAACGGCGTGATGCTGAATCATCGCCTCCAGACCCGGAACGCCCAGCAAAGCCGCGCCACGGCGCGCAATGCGATACGTCCCCTGCCCCTTTTTCATCAGGTGCAGGGCAACCGCGGCATCGCAAAGTTGGCGCATCCGATCCGGCGCAATGCCTGTGCCCTGTGCAAGCGCGGCGGCATCGGCAGGCCCATCCATCAGGCGATGAAGAAGGCGGAGTTCGATCACCGCCGACAAGACTTGCGAATGAACGAACCCTGCCACCAAGTCGAACAGCGCCTCGCCGTCCTGCCGCGCGATGTGCCGCAGACCGGGTATCGCCGAGACAAAGGATTGGAACTTGCGCGACGCGACCAAACGCATCAAGCGCCCTGGGCCGCGCGGGGCGCTTTGCGGAGGAAGCGGGTCTACGAGGCTCATCTACTCGGCAGCGGTCGAATGGGCGGGGGTCAGGCGAACCGCGGTGGCGCGCACCATCTCGGCCAACATGGCCTCACCTGGACAAGCCGGGATTGAGGAAATCGCGCCCGAAAGGATATCGTTCAGCCGCTTGATCGCGCCGCCCACGCCCAATTCGCGCACGGCGCTGGGACGATTGTGCAGGGCATCTTGGCCCGCAGGCTTGCCCGTGACTTCTTCGGGCTGCAACGCATCGAGAAGGTCATCGGCCACTTGGAAAGCCTCCCCGATCCTGGCGCCAAGTTCGGTCCACGGCTCCGCGTCCTGTCCGGCAGCCACCGCCCCCATGCGGGTGGCCGCAGTAAACAAAGCGCCGGTTTTGGCGCGGTGGTAGGTGGACAGGTCGATGACCTCCTCCGCCTCCCATCCTTGGCCTGCGCAGATGCCATGGGGCATACCGGTATAGCGCGCCATCTCAGACACGAGCAGCCCGGCGCGCGCCGGGTCCGTGCGGGCCGCCTGGCCCAGAATGTCGAAGGCCAGCACGATGAGGCTGTCGCCAGCCAGAAGCGCAACAGGTTCGCCGAAGGCCCGGTGAACCGACGCCTTGCCGCGCCGCGTCGCCGCGTCGTCAAAGCAGGGCATGTCGTCATGGACGAGGCTGGCGCAGTGGATAAGCTCAATGGCCGCTGCCGCCGCCGATGCCAGTTCCGGGCTGTCATCACCGCAGGCCATGGCGACCGACAAGGAAATGGTGGGCCGAATACGTGCACCGCCCGGTTTGACAGCATGGTCAAGCGCGCGAGCCAACTTTCCAGGCACCGTATCGCGCCTGGCCCGGGCCAGGGCTTGGTCGATTGCCGTTTCTATACGCTTCTTCATGGGCATGGCCGACCTCGGACTAGACATGTCATATAAAAATGACAGATGATGTCACATCATCCTGACACTTTTCGATTGTGTCAATGTCATGAGAGGAGAACATGTCCCATTCCGTCATAATCGTCGGTGCCGGCATCGGTGGCTTGGCCGCCGCCATGCGGCTTGCCCATGCGGGCTGCGATGTGACGGTGTTGGAAAGACATGCCGGTCCCGGCGGAAAGATGCGCGTGATGGACAGCGTGGCCGGTCCCGTCGATGCTGGGCCAACCGTGATGACGATGCGCCCGGTCTTTGAGCGCCTGTTCGACGATTGCGGGACATCGCTGGACAGCCATGTCACCACAGATCCGCTGGATATCTTGGCGCGGCACCATTGGTCCGATGGCTCAACGCTCGATCTCTTTGCCGACGCGCAACGCTCGCAGGAGGCAATCAGCGCCTTCGCAGGCCCACGCGCCGCGCGCCAGTTCGAACGGTTTAATGCGCGTGCCAGGGCGTTGTACCGGGCTTTCGAGGCGCCGATGATGCAGGCGCCCGCCCCCACCTTCATGGCCATGGGGCGCGTCGTGGCAACCAAGCCCTGGCTGTTGCCCGCATTGGCGCCCGGGCGATCCCTGGCAGGCGCCCTTCGGGCGCAGTTCAGCGATCCGCGCTTGCAGCAACTCTTCGGACGCTATGCTACTTATGTCGGCGGCCACCCCGACCAGTCCCCAGCGCTGCTATCGCTGATCTGGCATGCCGAATCGCGGGGTGTCTGGGCAGTGCGCGGGGGCATGCACCAGCTGGCCCAGGCGATGCAGCGGGTCGCCAAAGCGGCGGGCGCCAAATTCCGCTTCAACACGGATGTTGAGCGGCTTGAGGTTCAAGGGGACCGCATCGCTGCCGCCCATATCCACGGTGACCGACTTGCATGCGACGCCCTTCTTTTCAACGGTGATCCACGCGCTTTGCAATTGGACGCCTTGGGCCATGGCGTGTCGAAAGCCGTCCCCAAGACCGCCGTCGCCAAACGCAGCCTTTCCGCGTTCGTTTGGTCGTTCGCTGCGGAAACCCGGGGAAAAGCGCCTGAGCATCACAACGTCTACTTCGCCGACACGCCCAACAGCGAATTCAAAGAGATCGCCCAAGGCCGCTTCCCGTCGGACCCAACGCTTTACGTCTGCGCGCAAGACCGCGGCGGCGCATCGCCCCCTGAAGGCCCCGAACGCTTCGAGATTATCATCAACGGACCGCCCAGGTCCGGCACCATCCCCGACCCGGAGGAAATGGCCCAATGCCGAGAGACGACATTCGCACGATTGACCCGGATGGGCCTGCACATTCCGAACCCACCAGAGGTAACGGCGCTGACGACGCCCGAGGGCTTCAACAAGCTGTTCCCGATGACGGACGGGTCGATCTACGGCCTGTCCCCCCACGGGATGACCAGCGCCCTTCAACGCCCAAAGGCGCGGACGGGTCTGATGGGGCTGTATCTGTGCGGCGGGGGCGTGCATCCGGGGGCGGGTATCCCGATGGCGGCAACATCCGGACAGCACGCGGCCGAGGCGATCTTGCAGGACCACGCTTCGACCCGCCCGTCGGCCCGAACGGCTATGCCTGGTGGTATGTCGACGGCATCTCCGCGGATGGTGAACGCGCCATCTCGATAATCGCCTTCGTCGGATCGGTCTTTTCGCCCTGGTATCGTTGGAGCGGTCGGCGCGACCCCGAAAACAACATCTGCCTCAATGTGGTGACCTATGGGCGCGGTGGGCGCTGGGCCATGACCGACCGGGGCCGGGCCGCGATGCATCGGACCGAAGACACATTCACCCTTGGGCCCAGCAGCCTGCATTGGGATGGCGCCCGCCTGACCATCGACGTCGATGAGATGTCCACGCCCCATGCCCAACGCATCAAGGGCCAAGTCGTGATCACGCCCCGCGTCGTCACGGATGTGGAGGTGCCGCTCACGCCTGACGGCGCCCATATCTGGCGTCCGTTCGCCCCCGATTCGGATATCGACGTGCAGATCGACCGTCCGGGTTGGACCTGGAAAGGTCACGGCTATCTGGACAGCAATTTCGGCACCCGACCCTTGGAAGCCGATTTCGACTATTGGACATGGGGGCGCTTCCCGACAGAGAACGGCGCCATCACGTTCTACGACGCCACCTTGCGCGACGGGTCGGAGACGACAGTCGCGCTTCGATTCAAGGCCGATGGCAGTGTCGAAGAGTTTGCCCCCCCACCCAAGGCGTCGTTCCGCAGGACGAACTGGCTGGTGCGCCGCGAAACCCATTGTGACCCGGGCCACACACCCCGTCAGGTAAAACCCATGCTGGACGCGCCCTTCTACAACCGTGCGGTTGTGGAAACGGTCATCGAGGGCGAGACGCGAACAGGCGTCTATGAGGCCCTCGATCTCAACCGCTTCCGTGGCCCCTGGCTGATGCCCATGTTGGCTGTCCGCGTCCCGCGTCGACCGGGCTGGCGCTTTTCCTGACCCGGGGCCATATCAGGCGCGGTAACAGAAGGGTCTGACGATGGGCGAAACATGGCACGGAACGACGATCATTGGGGTTCGCAAGGGCGGCAAGGTCGTTGTGGCAGGCGACGGCCAAGTGAGCCTGGGGCAGACGGTGATCAAGGGAACGGCGCGGAAGGTGCGCCGCCTGGCCCCCGGCGGGCACGAGGTTGTGGCCGGATTCGCGGGCTCGACAGCCGATGCGTTCACGCTTCTTGAAAGGCTTGAAACAAAGCTCGAAGCGTCGCCAGGCCAACTGGCGCGGGCTTGTATCGAATTGGCGAAGGATTGGCGCACCGACAAGTACCTCCAGAAGTTGGAAGCCATGCTCATCGTGACCGATGGTCGTGAGTTATTCGTAGTGACCGGGGCTGGCGATGTCCTTGAACCAGAACACAATATTGCTGCCATCGGGTCTGGCGGAAACTATGCCCTGGCCGCGGCGCGCGGCTTGATCGATTCTGAAGGGGATGCGGAAACGGTGGCGCGGCGCGCAATGGAAATCGCGGCGGACATCTGCGTTTACACCAACGGAAACCTGACAATCGAAACAATCACGGACACTGATTCATAAGTTCTCAAGAAATGCGCTCTAGGCCTCCGACGCGAAATCGGAGGTTGCGAGAATGAAGAATGCCTTGGCCGTTGCTATCTTGTTTTTAGCGACCCTGCTTTCTGGACCCCTTTTGGCGATGGCGATGGCCCAAGACGCGTCTGATCCCGTCCTTCTGGTTATTGCGCCCCCTTGGGCCGACAGCTCCGCAATCGTCGCCCAGGCTGGCGCGCAGCCCGTTTCCCCATTTCCTGCACCCATGGCAGAACTCGTTCGGGTGGAAGGGGACCGCGACGGCGTGATCGCCCGGCTTCGATCTTCAGGGGCATGGGCCATCATCAGCGGCACGAAGATCGCCTCGATCTGCGGGGTGCAGCTGTGATTGGCCTCGTTTCCTTCGACCAGACACCGCGTCGCCCGCTCGCCCTGCTGACATGGGCGTGTCTTCCGTTGGCGCTCCTATCCGCGACCGTGGCATTTGCAGTCGGCAATCCGGTTTTGCCGGTCTTGATAATGGGCGGCCTTTTGTCGGCATTGGCGCAGTTGGGCATGTATCGGGGTGACAGGCTGGGCACTGTTTTCGTGGCTGTGGCCTTTGTCGGCCAAGCCGCCGCGCTGACAGCCGCGCTTACGTCCCATGGATGGCAGATCGATGCCCATATGGCGTTTTTTGCGTTTCTTGCGATGACCATTTCGCTGGGCAGCGTTGAGGCTGTGCTGGCAGCGACGGTTGCGATCGCGCTTCATCATCTTGGGCTGACGATCCTGTTTCCGGCATTGGTCTATCCAAGCGTCGACCTGGTCACCAATGTTGGCAGGACCGCCATGCACGGTGTGATCGTCGTCATGGAGGCGATTGCACTCTGCTATGCGATCCACTCTCAGGCGACACTTGCGAATTCCCTTCAGTCCCGCGCCACAGATCTGGCGGATGCAAAGCGGGAAAGCGATGACACGGCGCGTCGTGCGGATGAGCTCCGAATACAGGCCGAGGAAATTCGCGACCGAGCTGAAAGGGATCGTCAGAAAGCGGAAGACGCAAAAATTGCGTTTGAGCGTGAGACAGAACGCGCACGCGAGTTGGAGCTTGCAGCACAGCGAGCAGAAGATGCACGACGGGCAGAACAAGATGCCTTCGCGGCAAATCAGGCTCAGATCGTGGATACTTTGCGCGACGCATTGCGGACACTTGCTGCCAAGGACCTTGGCACGCGTCTCGGCGCGTCGCTTGGGGACGAAAACGAAGACCTTCGTCGGGACTTTAATGATGCCGTTGCCTCCCTGGAGGTTGCCATCAACGAAGTTAGCAGCATTTCAGGTCGCTTGAGTGGCGTTGGAACAAGTCTGCTTCAAGCCGCCATGGACTTGTCGGGGCATTCTCAAGACCAGACTGAAACCATCGCCGGTACATCTGCTCGAATCTCTGACATCTCTGAGCGGGGCAATCATGTTGCCGAAGGCGCGAAACTTGCTGATGGTCTCGCCAGAAATGTGATGGATGCCTCGACCGATGCGGCTGTCGTCGTCTCCAGCGCGGCGGAGTCCATGACGGAATTGCGAGAAACGGCAGGACGTATCCGAGACATTGTTTCAGTCATCGACGATATTGCGTTCCGAACCAACCTGCTCGCGCTCAATGCCGGGATCGAGGCCGCCCGCGCCGGGGAAGCAGGCCGCGGATTCTCCGTTGTCGCCGCCGAAGTCGGCGCTCTTGCGCGCCGTGCGGCGGATTCGGCCCATGAGATCGGGAACCTGACAAGTCTTGCCGGGCAAAATGTCGAAACAAGTGCCGGCCATGTTCAAAACACTGTCGACTCGCTCAAGAAGATGACCGAACTGTCCAAGGACGTTCTTTCAACCGTATCTGACATTGCGGGCGCCACGGCGAACCAAGCCAACCTACTTGAAGAAGTCGATGCAGCGATGAAGTCCATCGACTCAATCGGGCGGACAAATGCATCCTCTGCTGAAGCATCGGCCTCAAGAGCCAAAGAGGTTTGCGAGCTATCGTCCCGCCTTGATCAGGTCATGAACCCGTTCCGAACGCGAGCGAAGGGTGACCAAAGCGCGGCAAAGGTGGCCTAAACCTACCAATGCCGCACAAGGTCAATTTGGTTAGGCAATCCGCGCAACGCCCAACGGCACGTTGAAGCGTTCGCACCAGATCCAGACCTCGTTATACTGCATCGGATCGACCCCGTCTGGAATAAGATAGCTGGAAGCGCCGCTGTTGCGGCGCAGGCGTCCCATCAATGTGCGCGAATCGTAGCCGTTTGCGCCCAGCGCGACCTTGGGGTCTGGCGCGCCATCGAACGTGAAATCGCTAAGGATGTCGACCTGGCCACCGGTGACGGCAACCGTGCCCGTGGTAATATGGCGACTTGCACCCTGAAATGTGCCCCGACGGGTCGACTGGGCAAGCAATTGGCTGGCCGGAAGCAAGGCCAAGCCAGTGGCAGAAAGGGTAAGGAATGAGCGGCGGTCCATTGTGTGATCTCCGATAGGATTGTGGTTCTGCCGCAAACTGCCGACCACGATCCCTTCTTCCTACCCCACCCCACGGGGTCGTTACGGGCGTTGCGTTTCTGTGATCGACCCTTAGGTAGGCCGCGAAGGAGAATTGCATGACTGACCTGACCCCGCGTGAAATCGTGTCCGAACTCGACCGTTTCATCATTGGCCAACGGGACGCGAAGCGGGCTGTCGCAGTTGCACTGCGAAACCGGTGGCGGCGCAAGCAGCTTGGCGATGACCTGCGCGATGAGGTCTATCCGAAGAACATCCTGATGATTGGCCCCACCGGGGTCGGGAAAACTGAAATCTCGCGGCGTTTGGCAAAACTGGCCAAGGCACCCTTTCTCAAGGTCGAAGCAACCAAATTCACTGAAGTCGGCTATGTCGGCCGCGATGTCGAACAAATCATTCGCGACCTCGTGGACGCCGCCCAGCTGATGATTCGCGAACAGATGCGCGACGATGTAAAAGGCAAGGCCCATGCGGCCGCGGAAGATCGCGTCATCACGGCATTGGCGGGTGTCGATGCCCGGGAAGGGACGCGGGAATCGTTCCGGAAGAAGCTGCGCAGCGGCGAATTGGACGACAAGATCATCGAACTCGAAGTGGCTGACACGTCAAACCCGCTTGGCATGGCCATCCCCGGACAACCCGGGATGGATCAGATGGCCAACCTCGGGGACCTGTTCGGAAAGATGATGCAGCGGAACGTCAAGAAACGTATGACGGTCGCCGCCAGCTACGACCTGTTAATTGATGAAGAAGCCGACAAGCTGCTCGACGCAGAGGCGGTGACGCGTGAAGCCATTCGCGCGGTTGAACAGAACGGAATCGTCTTCATCGACGAAATTGACAAGGTCTGCGCACGGTCCGATGCGCGCGGCGGCGATGTCAGCCGTGAGGGCGTTCAGCGGGACCTTCTTCCCCTGATCGAAGGCACGACCGTCAGCACCAAGCATGGTGCCGTCAAGACAGACCACATCTTGTTCATCGCGTCGGGTGCGTTTCACATCGCCAAACCGTCTGACCTTCTGCCGGAACTCCAGGGCCGCCTGCCCATTCGCGTCGAATTGCGCGCACTCACCGAGGAAGACTTTGTCCGCATCCTGACCGAGACGGACAACGCGCTAACCCTTCAGTACAAAGCCTTGATGGCGACCGAAGATCTGGCGATTGAATTCACCGGTGAGGGGATCGCTGCGCTGGCCCGGATCGCTGCGCAAGTGAATGGATCTGTTGAAAATATCGGCGCAAGAAGGCTTTACACCGTGCTTGAACGTGTCTTCGAAGAACTGTCTTTCGACGCCCCAGATCGTGGCGGACAAGCGGTCAAGATCGACGAAGCCTTTGTTGAAGAACAACTCGGTGAATTGGCCAAGTCAGAAGATATCAGCCGCTACGTTCTTTAACCCGACCCGAGGCCCGTCACTCCCGTTCAGTTAGCGAGGGCGGCGAAGGTAAACGTAGTAGGCGCCGGAGCCGCCATGCCGCCGATGCGCTTCGGAGACCTGCAAGACAACGGCCGCCAGCGGCTGCATCCGAAGCCATTGTGGAACTTGGTGCCGCAGAACACCTTGCCGAACCGGAATTGGGCCATCTTCCGTGCCCGGACGGCCCTTTCCGGTCACGACGATGATAAGTCGCTTTCCCTCCGCATGGGCTTTCATCACAAACCGGGTCAGCGCAGGATGCGCCGCGTCGAGCGTCATTCCATGCAGGTCCAGCTTCCCTTCGGGTCGTAGTTTTCCCGCGGACATCTTCTTATGGGCTTTGGCGTCCATGCGAAGCGGCGCAGAACGGACCTCATCAGATAGTGTCGGCGCAAGTCTATGGGCTGAATCGCGCGGCCCTGCCTTTTGGCCGATCTGGAACCGGGGCAAAGGTTGTGGGGCATCAGATGGTACGCGAACCGGGGATTTCTGAACAGATTTGTCACGCGCCGTTGGGTGCAGCGGGTCCGCTGTACGGCTGTAACGCGACCATAGATCGCGCTCTTCGGGGCTAAGTCGACGGCGTGTCATTTTCGAACAAGGGGCTGAAAAACGCCCGTCTGGTTGAGCTTTCCTGCGATCGCACCGGCTTTGTCACCGGTCCCCACAAACAGATCGGCGCGACCCGGCCCCTTGATCGCCGATCCGGTATCTTGGGCGATGCACAGGCGCGCGAACTCGCCCACGCGAACCCAAACAGGCGTGCCCAATGGCGTGAATTCCGGGTCAACGGCGAGGGTGCGACCGGGTGTGACCGTGCAGAATGTGCCCTGCGGTCCTTGATCTTCCGGCAGATTGACCAGCCGGAACATCACGTAGCTTGGGTTATGGTTCATCACCCGAGTGGCGCGATCCAAGTCAGCCCGGAGCCAGGACTTCAGATCTTCTGCGGAAAGATCCGACGCCATTAACCCCTTTTCAATCAGGAATTTACCAATCGAGCGATATGGATGCCCGTTCGTACCAGCATATCCCACACGGGCTAGGGAGCCATCGGCAAAACGCAATCTGCCCGACCCCTGAACCTGAAGAAAGAAGCGGGCCACTGGATCGCGCAGCCAGGCGATTTCACAGCCTGAAAGCAGCGGTTCGATTGCGGCACGCGACGCATCAATTCCAGCCGACGGGTATCGATGTATGGGCGTGGGGAAGTCTTTGGATGCAGTGTAGGACGCGTCGAGCTCCGGCTCGTAGTAGCCGGTGAAGTGGCCCTCCGTGCTTTCAGCCGGATAGAAATATGTTTCAAAGAAAGCCCGAGGATCCTGCGCAGTCTGCGCCACATCGGCCAGTGGATCGTTAGGGTTGAGACGATACGCCCTCAGCGCGGCGCCCAAATCATCATTCGACCAGCCAGCCAGGGACCCAAACGAAAACCGCCCCGAAGCCGGGGCGGTCGTGTTGTCGATCAAGTCGGACATCTCAACCGCCGGTGGCGACGAGTTTCCAATTCGGGTCTTCGGCACCCATTTCGCGGGCAAATGTCCAGACGTCGCGTTGTTTCTTGATTTCGTTGGGATTGCCTTCGACGATCGTGCCTTCACTGTCGCGGACAACGCTCGTCAATTCGCCAACGAATTTCAGCGTCACCATGCCTTCGCTCGTGTCTCTATCGAATTCGGCTTCCTGCACCATCGTTTCACGAACACCGATGAAGTTTGCATCGATGGACAGGCCCTTGTCTTCTCGATCCGAAATGACCGACAGGAACGCTTCATAAACGTCTTCCGACAGAAAGCCCTGGACGGACGACAAGTCACCGTTCTCGAACGCCATCAAGATCATCTCATATGCTTGCCGAGCCCCACCAACGAACTCGGTCACCGAAAAACCGGGTTCCGCCATCTTCATCGCGGCCAGGGCCTTCGCGCTTTCGGACCCATCGTCGACATGGTCGGTGATGTCGCGGTCCGGTCCACCCTCAATCACTTCGAAATCTCGAATGACATCGTTGCGCGGGCCAGGTGGGGAAAGCGGGGGCTTTTCGAAGCCGGTGCGCGTCCCAAGAACGTTCTTGAGACGGATCACCAAGAACAGCGCAATCGCAGCAAGGACTAGAAGTTGTATCACAGCGTCATTCATCCTTCTCTCCGGGCGCGCTCGGGCTTGGTATCCTACGAGCGGCACATATGTAACCGTGCGAAGGGGTCAAGGGAAGTCAGCCCCATCGAGAGGAGCTTCGCCATGTGGCTGTTTGCCATCTTTGTCGCTGTCCCGATCCTAGAGATCGCGCTTTTTATCCAAGTCGGGGGCTGGCTAGGCCTGTTTCCCACGCTTGGAATCGTGGTGGCGACTGCGGCCTTGGGGACGTATCTGGTACGTCGGCAAGGATTGGCCGAGTTGCGCAGAATCCAAGGCTCACTCAATGAGTTGCGCGACCCGACACGGCCCTTGGCCCATGGTGCGATGATCCTGGCATCGGGTCTTTTGCTACTGACACCCGGCTTTTTCACCGACGCGGTCGGCTTCGCTTTGCTTGTTCCAAGGGTCAGGGATGCGCTGATGGCTTTCGTTAGAAAGCGCATCAATGTGCAATCATTTACCGTCGGACAACCGCCCGCACAGGATGATATCGTAGAAGGGGACTATGTCGAAATGCCACGCCGCGACGGTCCTTCGGGTTGGGCGGACCCCCGCTGACGGGACTTCGGTTGTGAGGGGCCGGACCCTCTGCTATCGACGCGCAACTTTCGAGTAAGCACCCAGAGGATCGCCGCCATGGCCGACGAAGATCAGACCCAGGATGCCGCCGCAGCCGTCACGAACGGGGCAGCCGAGCAAGCGAAACCGCCGCAGGCAAATATTCTGTCGCAATACATTCGCGACATGTCTTTCGAAAACATTGCCGTTCAAAAAGGCATCAAGATGGAAGGGCAGCCCGACATCAGCGTGCAAGTTGGGCTGGATGCCAAGAAGCGTGAACCCGAAGGCCAGTTTGAGATCGCCGTCAAACTGAATGTTAACGCAAAAACAAAGGGTTCCGAAGACATGATCTTCGCCCTTGAGTTGGATTATGCGGGCCTGTTCCAGATTGCGAATGTTCCCGAAGCACAGTTGCATGCCTTCTTGCTGATCGAATGCCCCCGGCTGTTGTTCCCTTTCCTGCGCCGCATCGTATCCGACGTGACGCGCGATGGCGGCTTCCCACCGTTGAACCTGGAAAACATTGACTGGGTCATGCTGTACCGCAACGAAATCGTGCGCAGACAACAGCAACAGGCCGCCTCCGGTCAACCGGCGGGCACAGCCTAAGCTATTTCGCCCAAAGCGCGGCGTCGCCCAGTTTCGCCACGAAAGCGGCGTGGGCGGCGCGCTCCTCCTCCGTCAACCGCGGTGCTAACGGCTGCGGTCTGGGGAACGGCTTCCAGCCGTCGCTGCCCACTGACGCACCATTTCTGGCATCCGAGACCAAAGACATCGTCGGCTGACGCCCACCGATCAATTCAAGATAGACTTCGGCCAGGATTTCGCTGTCCAGAAGCGCGCCGTGTTTCGTCCTTGACGAGTTATCGACCCCAAACCGGCGGCAAAGCGCATCAAGCGACGCCGGCGAGCCAGGGAACTTGCTGCGGGCAATGGCCAGGGTATCGACGGCGCGATCCATCGGAAGCCGAGGCAACCCCATCCATTCAAGCTCAGCGTTGAGAAACTTCATGTCGAAGGCCGCGTTGTGGATCACAAGCTTGGCGTCGCCAATGAAGTCGAGGAATGCCTGACCGACCTGCTTGAAAATCGGAAAGTCCTTCAGAAAGTCGTCGCCGAGCCCGTGCACATCGAACGCACCCTGAGGCATGGACCGTTCCGGGTTGATATACTGGTGGTAAACGCTGCCGGTGGCGACGTGATTGACCAACTCCACCGCGCCAATTTCAACGATCCGGTCGCCGGATTCGGGCTCAAACCCGGTGGTCTCGGTATCGAGAACGATTTCTCTCATGTCAGCTCCGCGATTATCCTGTCGACGGCGGCGGCCGCGGTTTCCAAGTCAGTCGTTTCGATGATGTAGTCAGCCCGGCTGCGCTTGTCAGCATCCGGCATCTGACGCGCCAAAATGGCTTCGAATTGCGCTTCGTCCATCGTGCCGCGCGCCAAGACGCGGCTGCGCTGAGTTGCTGCGTCAACGGTGACCACAGCGACCTTGTCCACCTTTCGATCAAGGCCCGTTTCAAACAGAAGGGGCACGTCGAGGACGGCAAGCAGGGCGTCGTCACTGAGAAACGCGTCACGATCAGCGGCGACAAGGGGATGGACGATGTCTTCCACCTTCGTCAGCGCCGTGGGATCACGGCGGATCAGATCGCGCAAGGCGGCCCGGTCTACGGCATCTTCGCGGATGATAGACGGGAAAACTGCGCCCAAAGGCCCCACAGCGGCACCTTCGCGGCCATAGAGTCGGTCTACTGTGGCATCAGCATCCCAGACGGGAATACCGCGTTGGCGAAACATCTGCGCTGTCGTCGATTTACCCATACCGATGGACCCGGTCAGCCCCAGAATGGTCATGACAAAACGGCCTGGCGCAGCGCTTCATCGACAACTGGTTCAACACCGAACCAGGCAGTAAAGCCCGGCACTGCTTGGTGGAGGAGCATGCCCAACCCATCCACCGTTGGGTTGCCGCGGGCGGCCGCGGATTTCAGAAGCGGTGTTTGCAATGGTGTGTAGACGATGTCTGTCACGACCGTACCGGAGGCCAAGTTTTCCAAGGCTAGGTCGAGCGGGGCCCCACCCGTCATGCCAAGACTTGTCGTGTTAACGAGAAGGCCGTGACCGCCGAGCTTCTCATGTATCTTTGCCCATTCCACCGTCGAAACCGTGCTTCCGAACAAAGCTCCCAATCCATCGGCACGGGCCTTCGTCCGGTTCGCCAGCGTGACCCGCGGCACCCCGCTGTCGAGAAGGGCCGCAATCACGCCCCGCGCTGCACCGCCGGCACCAAGAACGAAAGCGGGTTCCGAAGGCGACCAACCTGGTGCGCCTTGTTGCAGGGACGCAAGGAAGCCCAGGCCATCGGTATTGTCTGCGATGATGCGCCCGTCTTTGAAAACAAGCGTGTTCGCGGCCTCAACGGCTTCGGCGCGGGCGGTCCGTTCATCGGCTAGGTGAAAGACATCTTCCTTGTGAGGAATGGTGACGTTCGCGCCGACGAACCCCATCCGAGGCAATAGTTTCAGCGCTTCGGCCAAATCATCGGGACGGATATGCAGCGGCACATATGCGCCGTCGATTCCGTAGCGACGCAGCCAATGGCCATGCAACCGTGGTGACCGGCTGTGAGAAATCGGGTCCCCGATAACGCCCGCAAGTATCGTCATGTGCGCACAAGACCCCGTGTGGCAAGGAAATCGATGATCGGCAGAAGGGGCAGGCCCAGGACGGAAAAGAAGTCACCCTGCACTTGTGTGAAAAACCGCGCGCCTTCGCCTTCCAGTGTGTAGCTTCCAGCAGAATGGCGGATGTCGTCCCAGTTCCGGTCGACATAATCGGCAACGTAATCGTCTGAGACGGGGCGCATAACCATCGTCACGGTCGACACATTTCGCCAAACGGGCTTGGCATCCTGGGTGATGACCGCAGCAGAATGGAGTTTGTGACGGCCCCCGGCCAAACGCCGAAGTTGTGCTTCGGCTTCCGCCTTATCCCTTGGTTTAGACAAGATTGCACCATCATGGTCGGCGATCTGATCACAGCCCAAGACAAATGCCTCGGCCGGGCCCCGAATACGAAGGGCCTTCAGTTCAGCCAGGGCGTCGGCGACGTTCCGAGGGCTATGACCTTCGGACAGAAGCGTTTCCTTTACCATGTCTTCGTCTACACGCGCAGGCTGAACCTCAAACGGGATCGCTGCATTTTCGAGAAGCTTTTGACGCGTCGAAGACGCCGATGCGAGAATCAGCATGGGATGACCCTGTTGAGAACCCTTTGTGAAACCCTGTCGAGACATGGTTGAGCTTTATCGTCCGCCGCTGGTCTGGGGGGAACCGACCGTTTCTTCAAGCCTAGAGCGGAAATTGTACCTGTGCGTGCGCTATCCCCATGCAGGGCGGGAAAACGCTGTCATCACCAGGCAGACCCAAAGATCTTAAGAAAACCACTCACAGTTGCAGACGTCCTGTCGCAAGGGGCTTGGGAACTTATCCCCGATTTCTCGCACAAAGGTTGTCCGCATTAACGTCTAGCCGAACAGATCCGTGAAGAAGATCTTATCCCCGATATCCACTGCACCAACAAACAACCTCATCCTTCTTTTTCTTTCTAAATTAGATAAGAGACAGGGCAGACTTGGGGGGTAAAATGTTCGATCTCTACTTGTGGCTGAAGGCAGGCCATATCGTCTCAGTCATCGCTTGGATGGCGGGTATCTTCTATCTGCCACGCCTGTTTGTGTACCATACAGAGAAGCGTGGCGAAGTTCCTGAAATGCTTCCCGTGTTGGAGGTCATGGAGCGCCGCTTGCTGCATGGCATCATGACACCTGCGATGATCTCAACCTGGGTTTTCGGCTTGGCCTTGGTCGCGCAAGGCGTCGTGGATTGGGGCCTTGTTTGGGGCTGGGTGAAAGCAGCGTCGGTCATCGCGATGACATGGTTTCACTTCTGGTGTGCACGCCATCGAAAACTCTTGATGGATGGGGATGGAACGCTATCCGGCCGCGGCTATCGAATGATGAACGAAGTTCCGACCCTGTTGATGCTTGTGATCGTCATTTTTGTCGTGGTGAAGCCGCTTTGATTGACTTTGCTGCAGTGTATCCTTAGCTGACGATCAACGGTGGGTCGTCCTGATCCGTAAACCGCTTCCCAGATTTACCCCAGAGTTGTGTCCCGATGTTGGGGCACCGTCTCTGCGCAGCATACCCGGAGCTTCCGATGCCCGATGATCTTCAGATCGATGACACGTTCCAAGGTGAGCCGCCCGAGGTGTTGAATCTGCGGGACTTGAAGGCGAAGTCGCCAAAAGATCTTTTGTCGATGGCAGAAGAGCTTGAGATTGAGAACGCATCCACGATGCGCAAGGGCGAGATGATGTTCTCGATCCTGCGGGAACGTGCCGATGACGGGTGGGAGATTTCGGGCGAAGGTGTGCTGGAAGTTTTGCAGGATGGCTTTGGTTTCCTGCGCTCCCCGGAGGCGAATTACCTGCCCGGCCCAGACGATATCTATGTCTCACCAGATGTGATCCGGCAGCATTCCTTACGCACCGGTGATACGGTCGAAGGCGTCATCCAGGCCCCTGATGAGAATGAGCGCTACTTTGCGATTACGAAGGTGAGCCAGATCAACTTTGCTGAGCCTGAGAAGGCGAAGCACAAGGTGAGCTTTGACAACCTTACGCCGCTATACCCAGATGAGCGGCTGCAGATGGAGATCGAGGATCCGACGATTAAAGACCGTTCGGCGCGTATCATCGATCTGGTTGCGCCAATCGGGAAAGGGCAGCGATCGCTGATCGTGGCGCCCCCGCGGACGGGTAAAACCGTCATCCTTCAGAACATCGCGAAATCCATCGAGACGAACCATCCCGAATGCTACTTGATGGTCTTGCTCATCGATGAGCGACCAGAGGAAGTGACGGACATGCAGCGTTCGGTGAAGGGCGAGGTGATTTCTTCGACTTTCGATGAACCGGCCACACGGCACGTCGCCGTCAGTGAGATGGTCATCGAAAAGGCAAAACGCCTGGTTGAGCATAAGCGGGATGTTGTGATCCTTCTGGATTCCATCACGCGTCTTGGTCGTGCGTTCAACACGGTTGTGCCCTCGTCCGGCAAAGTACTGACGGGTGGTGTAGATGCGAATGCGCTTCAGCGACCCAAGCGGTTTTTCGGTGCGGCGCGGAACATCGAGGAAGGTGGTTCGCTGACGATTATCGCGACGGCGTTGATCGATACCGGAAGCCGCATGGACGAGGTTATCTTCGAGGAATTCAAGGGCACGGGTAACAGCGAAATCGTTCTGGACCGCAAGGTTGCCGATAAGCGTGTCTTCCCTGCGATGGATATCCTAAAATCAGGTACACGTAAGGAAGACCTGCTGGTGGATGCCAAGAACCTGCAGAAGACGTTTGTCCTGCGTCGAATTCTGAACCCGATGGGAACGACTGATGCCATCGAGTTCCTGATTTCGAAGTTGAAGCAGACCAAGACGAACTCTGAATTCTTCGAATCCATGAACTCCTGATCGAGGTGGGTCGTGACCGACACGATCTTTGCTGTCGCAACGGCTTTTGGGAAAGCTGGTGTTGCGATTATCCGTATATCTGGTCCGCAAGCACCTGATATAATTGAGAAATTATCAGGTTTTGTTCCTGAGCCCAGAATTTCCCGCTTGGTGACACTTCGTGGGTCGGACGAACTGATACTTGATCAGGCACTGGTTCTTTTCTTTCGAGAGGGTGCAAGTTTCACGGGTGAGGATGTCGTCGAACTGCATGTCCATGGGAGCATTGCCGTGGTTCGCGCGGTACTGGCTGAGATCGAAAAGACGGGCCTCGCCCGGGAAGCAAAGCCCGGTGAATTCACGCGTCGAGCGTTGATGAACGACCGGCTCGATCTGACGCAAGTCCAGGGTCTTGCAGATGTGATCGAAGCCGAAACGGAAATGCAGCGACAGCACGCAATGCGAGTGCTTGGCGGTGAGTTGTCGGAGCGTGTCGCACGGTGGAGAGCGTCGCTGGTTCGCGCCATCGCTCTTATCGAAGCGACGATCGATTTCGCCGATGAGGAAGTACCATCGAATGTGTGGCCAGAAGTCGATCAGTTGCTCGCCGATCTAAGCACTGATTTGATGGCGGAGGCGCAAGGGACGCGGGCCGCACGGCGACTTCATAGCGGGTTCGAGGTGGCATTCGTCGGCCGCCCAAACGTTGGGAAATCCACGTTGCTGAATACGCTAAGTAGAAGCGACGCGGCGATTGTCAGCGATCAGCCGGGGACCACACGTGACGTGGTGGAAGTTCGGCTGGACCTTGGCGGTATCCCCGTCACGCTTTTGGATATGGCTGGACTTCGCCAGACGGTCGATAAGATCGAAGAGATTGGCGTTCGGCGAGCGGTCGAAAGGGCAAATACCGCGGACCTGCGAATATTTCTACACGACGATGGCAAGTCTGATTTTCCGGGTGTATCGGCCCAGCCGGGCGATCTGGTCGTTCGAACAAAGATCGATTTGCTGGAAGATGAACAGAATGGAATTTCGGCAAAAAATGGCGTCGGTGTTGATGGGTTGGTTTCTGACATCAGGACGGAATTAGAGCAGCGCGTTTCGAAAGCTACGCTGGCTTCGACGGATCGTGAAGCGACAGCGATTCAAGATGCATTGGAAAGGTTACATATAATTCGAAAAATGCGGGGCGGAGATGATGAGCTGATCGTTGCAGAACTTCAGCAAGCCGCCCGTGCGCTTGGTCAGCTAATTGGTGCAGTCGACGTAGAGAATGTGCTAGATGAGGTCTTCAAGTCATTCTGCCTCGGGAAGTGAAGAGGTTTCACGTGAAACAATCAGACTTTGACGTCATCGTAATCGGTGGTGGCCATGCAGGTTGCGAAGCCGCCCATGCAAGCGCAAGGATGGGTTCTTCGGTGGCGTTGGTTACTATGAAAGCCACCGACCTTGGCGTTATGTCTTGTAACCCAGCTATTGGCGGGCTTGGGAAGGGGCACTTGGTTCGCGAAATTGACGCTCTCGACGGTGTGATGGGGCGCGTTGCAGACCGGTCTGGAATTCAGTTTCGGTTGCTAAATCGTCGAAAAGGTCCAGCCGTCCAAGGGCCGCGAGCACAGGCAGATCGTGAGTTATATGCCAAAGCGATGGTCGCGGAATTTGATCGCCAAGAAAACATCAGGGTACTTCTTGGCGAGGTTGTAGGGCTTGAGTTAGAGGGCGACTCTCGCGTCATAGGTGTTGTCCTTCGCGATGGGAGTGTCGTGCGAGCGCGGGCCACCATTTTGACATCTGGTACATTTCTTGGTGGGATGATCCATATTGGTCATCAAAGAATTCCCGCTGGTCGAATGGGGGATGACGCGTCAAACGTGTTGGCCGACCAAGTAAGGGAACTTGTCCCACGCATCGGTCGCTTGAAAACCGGGACGCCGCCCAGGCTTCTGAAGTCGACAATTGAGTGGTCGGCTGTGCAGCATCAGCCAGGCGATGACAAACCCACCCTATTTTCGTTCCTGAATTCAAAGCCGTTGGTAGAACAGATTTCCTGCGGAATAACGCATACAAACCTCACAACGCACGATGTTATCAGGCGCAACCTTGATAGGTCTGCGATGTATGGCGGTCAGATTGACGGTGTTGGCCCACGCTATTGCCCGTCGATTGAGGATAAGGTCATTCGATTTGCCGAGAAGTCTTCGCATCAGATATTCCTTGAACCGGAAGGCCTTAACAGCCCGCTTATATACCCCAACGGCATCTCGACCTCGCTGCCAGCAGATGTTCAGGAGGAATACGTCCGGACAATACGGGGGCTAGAGAATGTGACGATTGCTCAGCCCGGCTATGCCATCGAGTATGATTTCGCGGATCCGAAGGGCCTTCAAAGAACTCTACAACTTCCTAATCTCGACGGACTGTTCCTCGCCGGGCAGATTAATGGGACGACGGGGTATGAAGAAGCAGCCGCACAAGGGTTGGTCGCCGGTTTGAACGCTAGTCTTTCGGTGACCGGTAATGCGCCCTACGTCTTTGATAGATCACAGAGCTACATTGGTGTAATGATCGATGATTTAACGACGCGAGGCGTGTCTGAACCCTATCGGATGTTTACGTCCAGGGCGGAGTATCGGCTTTCGCTGCGGGCAGACAACGCTGATCAGCGTCTGACACCAGTCGGGGTCAGCCTTGGTCTTGTCAAGGATGACAGGCAATATGCGTTTGGGAAGAAGATAAATGAGTTGGAAAGGATCGGACGGCTCATGCGAGAGCGGCCAGCCGGGCAATATGTCCGGTCAGACGACGTCGTTGTGCAGTCGACTAGGTCCGCACACGACCTATTGCGGAACGCAGATGTCGATCTGGAGGCAGTGCTTGATGGGTTTGAAGACGCAGAGCGCCCAGATATAGCTGATCTTCGACAGGTCGCAAACGACGCGCTTTATGCGGTATACATCGAACGGCAGGCGCAAGAGGTTGCTGCCCTGCGAAGGGATGAGGGCGTGCGTATTCCAGCGGATATGGATTTCCGTATGTTGAATAGTATTTCGTTTGAGATCCGGGAGAAGCTTTCAACGATCCGCCCGGAGTCCATTGGCCAAGCATCACGCATCGAAGGTATGACCCCTGCGGCTCTCGTATCTCTACTAGGGGCCGTCCGCCGCCGGGGTCGCGATGTGGCCTGACGATGTGCAGGACAAACGGAGTGTTTCACGTGAAACACAGGAGTTGCTGGTCGCGTTTGCCGCACTGGTAAGAAAATGGAACCAACGCATTAACCTCGTGGCACCAGGAACAATCGAAGATTTAGAGGTACGCCATATCGAAGATTCTCTGCGTCTACTACAAATTGCACCAGCAGCCAGCCGCTGGGTAGATCTCGGAAGCGGAGGGGGCTTTCCTGGCCTGGTCATAGCCATAGCGTTGCGCGACAAAACGCGCATCGTGATGATTGAAAGCGATCAGCGCAAATGCGAGTTCCTTCGCACGGTTCGTAGAGAGCTTGGGCTCGACTTCGATGTCATTCCTCGTCGAATTGAAAGCGCAGACTCGCAAGGCGCAGATATCGTATCAGCTCGCGCTTTGGCGCCCCTTCACAGCCTTCTGGGGCTTGCGTATCGGCACGGCTCCGGGTCAGCCACCTATCTGTTTCCAAAGGGACGCAACTGGCGGTCGGAGGTCGATGATATCGGGTCGGAATGGCAATACGACATGCACGCCGTTGAAACCCCTGATATGGACGGGTCAGCAATCCTCAAGATAACGAATCTTCGGCGGGTCCATGAAACCTAAGATCATCAGCATCGCAAACCAGAAAGGTGGTGTCGGAAAGACGACAACCGCCATTAACCTGGGGGCCGGTTTGGCAATGCGCGGCAAGCGTGTGCTCATCATCGATCTAGATCCCCAGGGAAACGCCTCGACTGGGTTGGGGATCGAACGGGATGCGCGTCAGCGAAGCGTTTATGACCTGCTGCTGGGGTCCTTCGCCGCTAGCGAACTTGAACATTCAACGGCGGTCGATGGGCTGAGTATCATTCCGGCGACGATGGACCTAAGTTCTGCCGACGCGGAACTGATGAGCAGCTCGCGACGCGTCATGCATCTGCGGAACGCTCTGCGCCTCCGAGAAGCGCCCTATGACTATATACTTATCGACTGCCCCCCCTCTCTCAACCTCTTGACAGTAAATGCTTTTGTCGCGGCGGAGACTGTTCTGGTACCGCTTCAGACCGAGTTTTTCGCATTGGAAGGGCTTTCGCAACTTCTTCTCACCGTTCGCGAGGTTCGGGATACAGCGAACCCTGATCTTCGGCTGGAAGGCGTTGTTCTTACGATGTTTGACGGTCGGAACAACCTTTGCTTGCAGGTCGAACAAGACGCGCGGGAGAACCTAGGCGATCTTGTTTTTGAGACCAAGATCCCTCGCAATGTCCGTGTCAGCGAAGCGCCAAGTTCTGGGATGCCGGTTCTGAACTATGATCCAACGTCCCGAGGGGCGATCGCCTATCGGGGCCTCGCCGCAGAGCTGCTGCTCCGCAACCAAATGAAGGAGACCGCCAGTGTCTGATCACGATCAGAAACGACCGATGAGACGCGGCCTCTCGGCATTGATGGCTGATGTCGGTGTTGCGCCCGGTGATATCGGACGCCAGGCGCCCAACCCAGATAGAGAGGTTCCAATCGAGAACCTCCACGCCAACCCTGAACAGCCACGACGATCTTTTCGAGAAGAAGACTTGTCTGACTTGGCAAGCTCTATCGCCGAGAAAGGGATCCTTCAGCCGATTATTGTCCGGCCATCGCCGCAACGCGATGGTGAGTTTGAAATCGTTGCCGGTGAGCGCCGTTGGCGCGCTGCGCAGCGCGCAGGGCTGCACGCCGTCCCGGTCATTCAGCGGCAACTTGACGATACCGAAGTGCTTGAAATTGCCATCATCGAAAATATTCAGCGTGCCGACCTGAACGCGGTCGAAGAAGCGGCTGGTTTTCAACAATTGATGGACCGTTTCGGTCACACACAAGAACAGCTTGCCAAAGTTCTCGGAAAATCCAGAAGCCACATCGCCAACGTGCTTCGTCTTCTCAAGCTACCCGACGCCATTCAGGACTACCTTCGCGATGGCGCATTGTCTGCCGGACATGCCCGTGCATTGCTTACTGCTGACGATCCTGAAGGGCTTGCCAAGCAGGTTGTGAGCAAAGGGTTATCCGTCCGGGAAACCGAGCGTCTTGCTAAAGGTCGCTCGTTGGACCGGCCCACGGACAAAGCGTCGCCTAACAGTACGGAGAAAGATGCCGATACCCGCGCATTGGAAGGCGATCTTTCGGCAGCGCTGAAATTAGGCGTCTCTATTGATCATGGTGCTGCCGGCGATGGCGGTCGTCTTTCTATCCGATACAAATCCCTTGAGGACCTGGACCGTCTCTGTTCGCTTCTATCGAATGGGTTAGGCGACAAGTAATTCGGGCAAGATCGCGTTCAGCAAGAGCGCCCCGCGCTCAGTTGTGCGAAGCGTGTCATCGTTACGCTCCAGAAAGCCTTCCCTTTCAATATCTTGAAGGCGTTTCTGGCTTATTTCGCCACCGAGTTCATGGAAACGGGACAGGGACATACCCGCTGTCGTTCGAAGTGACATAATAGCATATTCATCTTTTATATCAATATCTTGAAGTTTTTCCATAGATGTTAGGCCGACTGACACTGCCTCTACCGCAGTAATCCATTGACCTGGCGTCCTAAGCGTTTCTGTCGCAACTCGCCCGTCAGCAAGCCCAAGCCGCCCATGCGCCCCCGGGCCGATCCCAACCCAGTCGCCTCCTTGCCAATAGATCATGTTGTGCACGGCTTCCGCACCGGGTTCGGCATGGTTCGAGGTTTCATATCTCGGCCGACCGGCTGCCTCGCACAATTCCTGAGTAATCTGCCAAAGATCGACGGATCGGTCTTCATCCGGCAAACCCTGTAGCTTCCCGGCCCTATGCCGTGCGCCGAATGCCGTCTCAGGCTCGATTGTTAATTGGTAGAGAGACATATGCTCGCCCGCGAAAGAAAGCGCTTCCGTCAGTTCTTTTCGCCACGCTGATAGATCTTGGTCCTGGCGCGCATATATCAGATCGAACGACACCCGACGGCAAGCCGCCTGGGCAATATCAAACGCGCGGCGCCCCTCCTTCGCGGTGTGCAATCGCCCCAGTCTTCGCAAGTCATCGTCCCGAAGCGCCTGTAGCCCGACGGATATCCGATTCACACCCCCATCCACATATCCTTGAAACCGTGCCGCGTCGGATGACGTTGGGTTCGCTTCAAGCGTCACCTCAAGGTCGTTCGCGGGCGTCCACCTCTTCCTGGCGCATTCGATAATCTCAGCGACGGTCTCGGGCGGCATCATCGAAGGCGTTCCGCCGCCGAAGAAGATTGATGACAACACCCGGCCTTCCGTCCGATCTGCCCAATAGTTCAATTCAGCCATAAGGGCGCGGCGCCAACGATCCTGGTCGACGAATTGTTGGACGTGGCTGTTGAAGTCGCAGTATGGGCACTTGGCGGCGCAGAATGGCCAATGAACGTACAGCCCAAATCCTGCGCGTTGCCAGTTTTCCATCATTCGCCCCGATAGGCCGTGACTTCCACTTCGTATAGCATTTCTGCCTTCATCAGCCCTGCAATAACCATCGTCGCTGCCGGCCGCACCGCCCCGAGTTCGGAGGCAAGGATGGGTAGAAGATCTTCGACCAAGTCGCGGTCAGATACGTAATGTGTCACCCGGACAATGTCGCCGAACGCGAATCCCGCCTCATCCAGAACGGCTCGAACCGTCTGGTAACAGGCCCGTGCTTGTGCCGCGATGCCCTCGGCAAGTTCCATTTTCTGGTAATCGTAGCCGGTTACACCCGCCATGAAGCACCAATCCCCTTGGACCACGGCGCGGGAATATCCCACCTGCGCCTCAAACGGCGATCCGGTTGAAATCAGACGTCGGTTCATTGGGATAATCTCTGCGACGGCAGACAGGCCGCTAACTTTTCAAGGGCACGGGCGCGGTGGCTGAGCTTGTTCTTTTCATCCGCAGACATCTCCCCAAAGGTTCGGTTATACCCAACGGGTTTGAAAATCGGGTCGTAGCCATGCCCCGTCTCGCCCCGCATCGGCCAGACGACGTGGCCTTCGACGCTACCCTCAAACACCTCTTCATAGGCATCTGGCCAAAGCAAAACCAATGTGGCGCGAAAGCGGGCGGTGCGAGGTTCAGCAGCATTGATCGCTTCAAGTTCATCCCAGGCGCGCGTCATCGCGATACGGAAGTCCCGGCCCTGCCCCGTCTCAGCCCAATCTGCCGTGTGCACCCCAGGGGCGCCACCGAGCGCATCGATCTCAATACCGGAATCGTCTGCAAGGGCCGGTAATCCCGTCGCCTTCACGGCGGCAGCGGCCTTGATGCGGGCATTCCCGACAAATGTCTTCTCAGTTTCTTCCGGCTCGGCCAAGCCGAAGTCGCGGTTGGACTTGCAGGTGATGCCGAAGGGCGCCAGCAGCGCCTCAAACTCGGCCAACTTTCCCAGGTTGTGCGTCGCAATCAGAAGTGTGTCGCCTTCGAATAGCCTCATGCGACGGCGGCGGCCTGCGCTGCGACCAGTTCACCCACGCCCTTCTGGGCGAGCGATAGCAGCTCATCGAACTGATCACGTGAAAACGTCGATCCCTCGGCGCTCGCTTGGACTTCGATCATCGAACCCGCGCCTGTCATCACAAAATTCGCATCCGTGCCCGCTTGGCTATCTTCCGGGTAATCGAGGTCCAGGACCGGTTGCCCGGCGTAAATCCCACAGGACACGGCCGCGACATGGTCGGTAATGGGGTCTGTCACGATGTCACCCGCGGTCAGCAGCTTGTTTACGGCCAGCCGCAATGCCACCCAACCGCCGGTGATGGATGCGCAGCGCGTCCCGCCATCGGCTTGGATAACGTCGCAATCGACGGTGATCTGACGTTCACCCAATGCATTTCGGTCGATCCCGGCACGCAATGATCGCCCGATAAGCCGCTGAATTTCCTGTGTTCGGCCCGATTGCTTGCCAGCCGCCGCCTCACGCCGCATCCGCGATGTCGTGGCGCGCGGCAGCATTCCGTATTCCGCCGT
The DNA here is from genome assembly GCA_947494145.1 of uncultured Jannaschia sp. Taxonomy (GTDB): domain Bacteria; phylum Pseudomonadota; class Alphaproteobacteria; order Rhodobacterales; family Rhodobacteraceae; genus Jannaschia. The sequence goes on from CANLTZ010000004.1 coordinate 112,391, forward strand.
GACCCAGCCTTGCCCCGTATTGCGCAGAAAAGGGGGCACACGTTCCTCTAGCGAGGCAGTACACAGCACGTGGGTGTCCCCACAGCGGATCATGCAAGACCCCTCGGCATGGCGCGTGGCCCCGACCTCGATCGAAATGTCGCGCATCTGGTCAAGGGTCCGTCCCGAAGGTCGCATATCGCTCTCCTTATCTCGCGTGGCCATCGTCATGCCCGTCGACCCGCCGCAGTGCAAGGCCGCGATTGACGCTGGCGCGCGGCCTGCATACATCCATTCCGCCCATGTCAGAGAACGCCCAAATCCTATCCGAGATGAATGACCGTTCGCGCGAAGTGTTTCGCCGCGTCGTCGAAGGCTATCTGGGCAGTGGCGACCCCGTGGGCAGCCGCACGCTTAGCCGCGAAATGACCGAAAAAGTGTCCGCCGCGACGATCCGTAACGTGATGCAAGACCTTGAATTTTTGGGTCTTCTGGAGGCACCGCATATCAGCGCGGGCCGCATCCCGACGCAGCAGGGCTTGCGCATGTTCGTCGATGGCCTACTCGAAGCGCAGCTTGGTGATGATGACCGCGAACGGATCGAGGCCAGCGTCGGCGCGTCCGAAGACGACGTGACCGCGATGATGGACCGTGTGGGCAGCGCCCTTTCCGGGATCACGCAGGGGGCGTCGCTTGTCCTGGCGCCCAAGCGCGAAGCGCCGATCAAGCATATCGAGTTCGTTTCCCTTGCCGCAGACCGGGCCCTCGTCGTTCTTGTCTTTGCCGATGGCCATGTGGAAAACCGCGTCTTCGTTCCCCCGCCGGGTCAAACGCCGTCTTCCATGCGTGAGGCTGCCAATCTGCTGAACGCCATGATCGACGGAAAGACCATTCCCGATCTGCGCGACCTCATGGGGGCAGAAGTGGCGGCACGGCGGCAGGAAATCGACACGCTAGCCCACGACTTGATCGAAAAGGGCTTGGCCGCCTGGGAAAATGAGGGGGAACGCAGCGAACGGCTGATCGTTCGCGGCCGTGCCCATCTTCTGGATGACGGTGCCGAACCCGATGAGTTGGAGCGTATTCGCACCCTCTTCGATGACCTTGAACGCAAACGAGATATCGCCGAATTCCTTTCGCTCACCGAAGACGGGGAAGGTGTGCGTATTTTTATTGGGTCAGAGAACAAACTCTTTTCGCTTTCTGGTTCCTCTCTGGTGGTTTCCCCCTATATGAACGCGGATCGAAAAGTTGTTGGCGCGGTTGGTGTGATCGGGCCCACGCGGCTCAATTACGGACGAATTGTTCCCATCGTGGACTACACTGCACAATTGGTTGGTCGGATGCTGTCTGGCCCCGGAAATAGAGGTTGAGCATGGCAGAGCCGAATGAAAATCCGTTCCTCGACGACCCTGAGGACCTGGAAGAAGAATTCGATCTCGACGCTGCGATGGATGAGGGCGATGGCCCCACCGATCACGCCAAGGCGAATGTCGATGCCATCGTAGCGGAACGCGATGAAATGCGCGACCGGCTCATGCGTGCTTTGGCCGAGGCCGAAAATGTGCGCAAACGCGCCGCCCGCGACCGGATGGAGGCGGAGCAATATGGCGGCTCCAAACTCGCCCGGGATATGCTGCCGGTCTACGACAACCTCAAGCGCGCGCTGGAAGCTGCGGGGGGCGAAAAGGACGGCGTGATCGAAGGGATTGAGCTGACCTTGAAAGAGTTGCTCAACGTCTTCTCAAAGCACGGTATCACATTGGTCGCGCCCGAAGTTGGCGACCGGTTCGACCCGCAGCTTCATCAAGCCATGTTCGAGGCACCGCTGCCCGGCACGACGGCAGGTGAAATCATCCAAGTCGCCGCCGAGGGCTTCCTTCTCCACGATCGCCTTCTTCGCCCGGCCCAAGTGGGGGTGTCGAGTACCCCCGCCGGGTAAGGATTTGGCATTCAGTCGTCGGTCAGGGTCTTGAGCTCATAGATCAGGTCCAAGGCGTCCCGTGGCGAAAGCTGATCCGGCAAGATGTCTTTCAACTTGGCCTCGACCTCGCCCGTATGATGCCGCGTAGGCGCGAGCGGGGGGGCTGCGCTGAACAGCGGCAAATCGTCGATGATGGCCTTGGCTTTCCCCCCACCCTCGCGTTCCCCTTCTTCCAATGCGTCCAGAACATCGCGGGCGCGCGCGACGACGCTGTTGGGAAGCCCGGCCAGCTTGGCGACTTGCACCCCGTAAGACCGGTCCGCCGCGCCATCCCGGACCTCATGCAGAAAGATGACATCGCCTTCCCACTCGCGCACCGCAACGGTCGCGTTTTCCACCCCGTCAAGTTTTCCAGCCAGGGCCGTCATCTCATGGTAATGGGTCGCGAATAGCGCGCGACAGCGGTTTACGTCGTGTAGATGTTCCAACGTGGCCCAAGCAATGGACAGGCCGTCATATGTCGCCGTTCCACGACCGATTTCATCGAGAATGACGAAGCTGCGATCATCCGCCTGGTTTAGAATGGCAGCCGTTTCAACCATTTCCACCATGAAGGTGGAACGACCTCGGGCTAGGTCATCCGACGCACCAACACGGCTAAATAACTGACTGACAATGCCAATATGGGCAGCCTCGGCAGGCACATAGCTTCCCATCTGAGCAAGAACAGCGATGAGTGCGTTCTGACGCAGCCACGTGGACTTACCCGCCATGTTCGGGCCCGTCAGAAGCCGGATGGCTGCCCCCGACTCAGCGCTCAGGGCGGTATCGTTCGCAACGAAGGGCGTGCCATCGCGCTTGAGCGCGCGTTCAACCACGGGGTGCCGACCCGACGTGATCGCAAAGGCACGGCTGTCATCCACGCGCGGGCGGCACCATTCTTCACCGCGGGCCAGGTCAGCCAAGGCGGTCGTCACATCAAGTTCCGCCAGCGTTCGCGCCGTCGCGAACAGACCATCGGCGCCCGCCAGAACGCGTTCCCTCAAACCTGCAAAAACCTGCACTTCGATGTCCTGGGCGCGCGCGCCCGCATTCAGGATTTTCGTCTCCAACTCCGACAACTCGACTGTGGTGAAGCGGATTTGATTGGCTGTCGTCTGACGATGGATGAACCGGTCATCCGCGCGCATCTTGTCTGCGTGGATCGCGGTCGTTTCGATGAAGTAGCCCAACACATTGTTATGCTTGACTTTCAGCGAAGCGATCCCCGTGACCTCGGCATATTGGGCCTGCAACGCTGCAATCACCCCCCGCCCCTCATCGCGCAGCGTCCGCGCCTCATCAAGTTCGGTGCGGAAGCCTGACGCCGTGAAACCCCCGTCGCGGACAAGCAATGGCGGCTCGGCGACAAGGGCCTCTTTAAGAAGGCCCAGAAGCGCCTCCGAACCGGACAGACCCGCGATATCCAATGGGATTTCCGTCTTCGCCAAAAAGGTCGAAAGCTGCGCCGCCGCATCTAAGCCGTCCCGTATGGCGGCCAAGTCGCGCGGCCCGCCCCGGTCCAGAGACAGGCGTGACAGTGCCCGGTCGATATCGGGGGCCCGGCGCAGGAGCTGATGGATGTCCGATGCTTTTCCGTCGTTTTCCACGGCCCACTCAATTGCGTCCGCGCGGCTTCGGATGATGGATGGTTGCGTCGACGGTGCGGCCACGCGCCGTTCCAGCAACCGACCACCGCCGGCGGTGACCGTTCTGTCGATGGTCGCCAGCAATGATCCGTTGCGCCGACCGTCCGGCCCGCGTGTCAGTTCAAGGTTCCGGCGCGTGGCATCATCAATCGCCATGACTTGGTCCGCAATCTCACGACGCGGCGGTCGCAGCAGGGGAAGCCGGCCGCGTTGGGTCAACTCCACATATTCGATCAGGGCGCCCATCGCGCCAAGTTCCGGCCGGGTAAACGCGCCAAACGCATCCAGCGATTTCACGTCAAACAGGCGTAACAAGCGCGTTTCGGCAGAGCTGCTGTCAAACGCACTGCCCCCAAGCGGCGTGCAGGCAACCCCTTGATCGCCCGCCGCTTCGGGGGCGCGGCCTTCCAACACGACCAATTCGTTGACACCGATCCGCGCAAGTTCAGGCCCCAGCCGAACGGGAGGACAGGGCGCAGCATGGAAAGCACCGGTCGAGATATCGACCCAGGCCAAACCGCCTTCCCCCCGAATGTCGCACCAGGCAGCCAGGAAATTATGCGCCCGTGCATCGAGCAGCGTATCTTCCGTCAGCGTGCCAGGCGTGACGAGCCGCACAATCCCGCGTTTGACGACGGACTTCGATCCGCGCTTCTTCGCTTCCTCAGGGCTTTCCAGTTGCTCGCAGACGGCGACGCGAAATCCTTTTCGGATCAGCGTCATAAGGTAGTTTTCAGCAGAATGGACCGGAACGCCGCACATGGCGATGTCTTCGCCCAGATGCTTGCCGCGTTTCGTCAGTGCAATGTCCAAGGCGGCGGCCGCAGCAACTGCGTCATCAAAGAACAGCTCATAAAAATCGCCCATGCGATAAAACAGGAGTGCGTCCGTCGCCTCCTGCTTGATCTCAAGGTACTGAGCCATCATCGGCGTGACTGACATCGGGACCCTCGCTGCCGCATTCCCGGTGTCCTGACGCAAACGGGCCGGACGTTCCAGCCGTTTGGTAGTCGTTATCTACGCCAATTTTCTCAAGTCCGGGGCGGCGCCAGACCCATCAATGGGTCATGCCGTCCCAGAAGCCCTTCACTTTACGAAAGAAGCTGTCACCTTGCGGATTGTTGTCCGCATCCACGCGCTCAAACTCGCGCAGAAGTTCCTTCTGGCGCGATGTCAGGTTCACTGGCGTCTCAATGGCAAGCTCAATGAACATGTCGCCCATCACCCCGCCGCGCAGGCCAGGCATACCTTTCCCGCGCAACCGCATCTGCCGCCCGGTCTGAGACCCTGCCGGGACCTTCACGCGCGAACGCCCGCCATCAATCGTCGGCACTTCGACTTCGCCGCCAAGGGCCGCGGTCGTCATCGAGACCGGGACCTGGCAGTAAAGGTTCACGCCATCACGTTGAAAGATCGGGTGATCTTCGACCTCGATAAAGATATAGAGATCGCCCGTCGGCCCGCCCCGCAGGCCCGCCTCACCCTCACCGGATAGGCGAATACGGGTACCGGTTTCCACGCCAGGAGGAATGTTCACGGAAAGCTGGCGATCCTTATCGACCCGCCCGATGCCGCCGCAACTGGAACAAGGGTTTTTGATGATCTGACCCGCACCCGAACATGTGGGGCATGTGCGTTCCACAGTGAAGAAACCCTGCTGCGCGCGCACCTTCCCCATGCCGGAACAGGTCGGACAGGTTGCGGGTTCGCTTGCGCCTTCGGTGCCTTTGCCCTCACAGGTCTCGCACTGAACCGCGGTCGGCACGGTGATGGTCTTCTGTTGACCGTTGAACGCTTCGTCCAAGTTGATCCGTAGGTTGTAGCGCAGGTCCGATCCGCGCGTGGCCCTTGCGCGACCACCGCCCCCGCGACCTTGGCCCTGCCCGCCCATGAAGTCGCCGAACAGGTCTTCGAATACGTCTGAGAAGGCCGAGGCGAAATCACCTTGGCCACCGGGATGGGGGCGCCGTTGGCCGCCGCCCATACCGCCTTCGAATGCGGCGTGACCGAAACGGTCGTAGGCGGCCTTCTTCTCGGCATCCTTCAGGACGTCGTAAGCCTCATTGGCTTCCTTGAATTCGGCTTCGGCGTTGGGGTTGTCCGCGTTGCGATCGGGATGCAGCTCTTTCGCTTTGCGGCGATAGGCTTTCTTGATCTCATCGGCGCTGGCCCCCCGCGAGACACCAAGCGTCTCGTAGTAGTCACGTTTCGCCATCATTATTCTCCAACGAAAAGGCCGGCCCGGTAGCGGGGCCGGCCTCGTTGTTCCAAGCAATCAGGGGTCAGGCCCGCTTCTGATCATCGTCGAGGTCCTCGAAATCGGCATCGAGGATCTCGTCATCGTCCTTGCGCGGCTCGTCGGTCGGATCGACCTCATCCCCGTCATCGGCTTGCGACTTGTAGATCGCTTCGCCCAGCTTCATGGCGGCTTCGGTCACGTTCTGGATGCCGGATTTGATCTTGCCAGCGTCGCCCGTTTCCATGGTTTCTTCCAGCGCGGACACGGCCAGTTCGATGGCCTCGACCGTGGAGGGGTCCACTTTGTCGCCGTGTTCTTCCAAGGATTTCTTGGTCGAATGGACCAGGCTTTCCGCCTGGTTCTTGGCTTCCACAAGCTCGCGACGTTCCTTGTCGGCCTCGGCATTGGCCTCGGCGTCCTTGACCATCTGTTCGATATCCTCGTCGGACAAACCGCCCGACGCCTGGATGGTGATCTGCTGTTCCTTGCCGGTGGCCTTGTCCTTGGCGCCGACCGACACGATGCCGTTGGCGTCGATGTCGAACGTCACCTCGATCTGGGGCAGTCCACGGGGCGCAGGCGGAATTTCTTCCAGGTTGAACTGGCCGAGCATCTTGTTGTCGGCCGCCATTTCCCGTTCACCCTGGAAGACCCGGATGGTCACGGCATTCTGGTTGTCTTCAGCGGTCGAAAACACCTGAGACTTCTTCGTTGGGATGGTGGTGTTCCGATCGATCAAGCGGGTGAAAACACCGCCCAACGTCTCGATGCCGAGTGAAAGGGGCGTCACGTCCAGCAGAACCACGTCTTTGACGTCACCTTGCAGAACACCGGCCTGAATGGCGGCACCCATGGCGACCACTTCATCCGGGTTCACGCCCTTATGGGGCTCCTTGCCGAAGAACTTGGTCACCTCTTCGATGACCTTTGGCATACGGGTCATCCCGCCGACCAAGACCACTTCGTCGATGTCATCCTTGTTCAGACCCGCATCCTTTAGCGCGGCCTGACACGGCTTCAACGATTGCTTGATCAGATCGCCGACCAGGCTTTCCAGCTTGGCGCGGGTCAGCTTCATGACCATGTGCAACGGCTGCCCGTTGGACCCCATGGAGATAAAGGGCTGGTTGATCTCGGTCTGATTGGCGCTCGACAGCTCGATCTTGGCCTTTTCGGCGGCTTCCTTCAGGCGCTGCAGGGCCATCTTGTCCTGCGTCAGATCGGTGCCGTGTTCCTTTTTGAACTCATCTGCGAGGTAGTTGACGATGCGCATGTCGAAATCTTCGCCGCCCAGGAACGTGTCGCCGTTCGTGGACTTCACTTCGAACAGACCGTCGTCGATTTCCAGGATGGTCACGTCGAACGTACCGCCACCCAGGTCATAGACAGCGATGGTGCGCGTTTCTTTCTTGTCGAGGCCATAGGCCAGCGCGGCCGCAGTCGGCTCGTTGATGATGCGCAGCACTTCGAGGCCGGCAATCTTGCCCGCGTCCTTGGTGGCCTGGCGCTGGGCGTCGTTGAAATAGGCGGGGACGGTGATGACCGCCTGCGTGACATCTTCGCCCAGATAGCTTTCGGCGGTTTCCTTCATCTTCTGAAGGATCAGCGCGCTGACTTGGGCGGGCGAATACTTTTCGCCCCGAACCTCGACCCAGGCATCGCCATTGCCACCGGCAACGACATTATAGGGGAGGTTCTTCTTGTCCTTGTTGAGATGCTCATCATCGAACCGGCGACCGATCAGGCGCTTTACGCCGAAGACGGTGTTTTCCGGGTTCGTGACGGCCTGGCGCTTGGCGGGTTGGCCGACCAGACGCTCACTTTCCGTGTAGCCGACGATGGAGGGCGTCGTGCGCGCGCCCTCCGCATTCTCGATCACACGCGGCTGCGACCCGTCCATGATGGCGACGCAGGAATTCGTGGTCCCGAGGTCGATACCGATGACTTTTGCCATTTCGATGGTCCTCTCTTGGCGATTTGCTCGTCCCGGGGCCCATTCAGGCGCCCCGGTCCTCATCCCAGGGTGAATGCGGAAGCGGAGCCTTCAGGGTCCCGGCCCGCGGTTCGGTGGGTATATAAGGAGGGCGTTTTCCCCTCGCAAGGACGTGAAGGATGACAAGTTGAATGACATGCCGGGGCGCATCATCCGCGGGATGCGACTCCATGACGGGTTTTTGGACGTCGAGGGGCAGCGCGGGGTCGTGGATGACTTGCGGCGCGTGGCGCAGGCGGCCCCCTTCTTCGTGCCGGTCACGCCACGCGGCCAGAAGATGTCGGTGAAGATGACTGCGGCGGGCGCCTTTGGCTGGATCACGGACAGGAAGGGCTATCGCTATGATGACCTTCACCCTTCTGGTGTGCCCTGGCCCGAAATTCCCACATCCATCTTGGCGGTCTGGCGTGCCGTGGTGCCCGAAGCTCGTGCGCCAGAATGCTGCCTGATCAATTGGTATGGCCCCGAAGCCAAGATGGGCCTTCATCAGGATCGGGATGAAGCAGATTTCACGCAGCCGGTCGTTTCGATATCGCTGGGGGACGACGCGCTTTTCCGGATCGGCAATGCGGAACGAGGCGGCAAGACGGAAAGCATCTGGCTTCGGTCAGGCGACGTCGCGGTGATGGAGGGGACGTCACGTCTGCTGTTCCACGGGGTGGACCGGATTGCCGCAGGGACATCGCAGCTTCTGGACAAACCCGGTCGGATTAACGTGACGCTGCGGGTGGTCACCTAAAGCGTTTCGCGTAAAGCCTGAATCAGGTTTTGCGCGATAACGTCATGGAACGTCCCGGTGTCGCAGCGTTTTCCGTTAAGCTGATGGCTCAGGTTTAACGCAAAACGCTGTAAGCCAGTTTTTCCAGCGTCCTCTCAGCGCGCCGGCGCGATCGTGCAGCAACCTGTCATTACTGCGTCGCGGTAGATCAGATCGACGGCCAGGCCATACGTCGTGTCCGCCATCCCGTCTGAGCAGGCGGTGCGGCGGATCACCCCGCGCATGATCCCGTGTTCAACATCGATGCGAAGACCGAATCGATCCGGGCGTGTCGAGGGCAGGTAGACCGGCTGGCCCGCGGTGACCTGTTCCATGGGGGAATGGTAAAAATGGGCATCGCCAAGACCAAGTGTCCAAAACGGCTCTGCCCCGAAACAGATGCGGATCGGGGGCACGTCTCCGAATTCCTGCCCGGGTCGCCGCTCTAGGAACCGGGCCGCGACCCAGCCAACCTGCTCCCCCACATTGACTTGGGCCCACCCGCTGGTGACGGCCATCACTTCTATCGCAGTCCGATCCGGCGCGTAGGAGGATAGGATCGGAGTGTCGGTCGACGGCCCCGCGCGGATATTCAGCACATCATCCGCCGCGACCCCCGTCACATCATAGAGTGCTGGGAACAGCCCCCAATCAGGATAGGACGTTTGCCCTTGGACCGGAGGGGACAAGGCAAACCAGATGAACAGGAATGTCAGCGCCCGGCGAACCACGACAGGGACGTATGCCGCCGCGTATAAAACTCGGCCATCAGCCCGACCATCAGGAACACGATTCCGATCAGAAGCGGGTATTCCCAGGATGTGTAATGCGGGTTGTAGTTGATGAACGCATAGCCCCGCGACTGGTCAATCGTATGGAACAGGGGGTTCCAGTCGAAAAACGCGATCATGGATGAGGGCAGCGTGTTCGCGACGAACATCTTGCCGGACGCGATCATGTTGATCCGCCCATAGATCGAGTTGACGATCTGGACGAAATTCGGGGCCCACGGCTTCACCGCCAGCAAGACAACGCCGATGGCGATCCCGACGAACCAGGCCAACAGGAACATCAGCGCCGTGCCGCCGACGTCGTAGATTTCGATTGGGTGCCACACGACATGGACACTGAACAGCACCAAGAACATGGACAATGTCTGGATATAGAGGGACGACAAGGCTGCCGCCAGAATTGCGACAGCCGTGTTCATCGGCGCGTGTTTCATCATCGGCGAGGCCGGGCCTTCTGAGCCGACGATGGCGCCTAGCGCCTTGATATGCGTGATGAACAGGAAGATGCCCGTCATCAGATACAAGATGAAATCCCCCCGGATGGCGTTACCGCGCAACCCAAGAATCGAGAACATCAGATAAAAGGCCGCGATGAAGATGACCGTCTGCAGGACGTTCATCATAAGGGCGGCCATCCCGCTTGCATGTCCCTTGCGAATGTTGCGCACCGTCGCATGAAAAACACGATCGGCCAGCGCGAAGGCGCGCGTCGCGGCGGTGTCGCGGCGTTCGATTCTGAACATGCTCGCCTCCTGTCGCGCTTGCCCCGGGGCGGGACGATACCATAAGCGTGCCCCCAAACCCAGAGAGGCTTCGTTAGGATATAATGATGAATTTCGACGAAATGATGGTAACGCTCCGCCGCCTGGCAATCGAGGCCGGAGAGCGGATCATGGAGATCTACGACGCCGACGATTTCGACGTCCGCGCGAAGTCCGACGACAGCCCCGTCACCGCAGCAGATGAAGCGGCAGATGCCCTTATTTCAGCCGGTCTGCGGGCGGCCTATCCCGATGCGGCGCTGGTCACCGAAGAGCAGTCCGCGACCCACAGCCAGGAGGTGTCCGACTTCTTCATTGTTGATCCGTTGGATGGGACGAAGGAATTCGTCCAGCGCCGCGGCGATTTCACCGTGAATATTGCCTGGGTACAGGACGGCATGCCGATCCGAGGTGTGGTTTTCGCGCCCGCGCGCAACAGGCTTTTCTGGACGCAAGCCGACGGAAAAACCGTTGAAGAAACGGGGCCCTTCGATGCCGCCTCGACTGGCGCGCTTAAGCCCATTTCCGTGCGCAAGCCCGACAATGGCGCGCTGATGGTCGTTGCCTCTAAGTCACACCGCGATCAGGCGCTGGAAGACTATATCGGGAAATACGCTGTGTCAGACAGCCGGGCGGCAGGTTCGTCCTTAAAGTTCTGTCTGGTGGCGACCGGGGAGGCCGATCTTTACCCCCGCCTTGGCCGCACAATGGAATGGGATACCGCCGCCGGTCAGGCCGTTCTGGCAGGGGCAGGCGGCGAAGTGGTACGGTTCGATGACCACATGCCGCTGCACTACGGAAAGCCGGGGTTCGAGAACCCGCATTTCATCGCCTACGCGCCGGGCGTCGATCTCAAACGCGGCTGATCGCGGGCGATCCGGCTTAACTGAACCGCAAGGATGCCGAGCGTGACAACCAGGACGCCCGCAATGTCCAACGCGCCCAGTTGTTCGCCCAGCAGCGCCCAGGCGATGGCGACGCCAAAGACCGGGTTGAGGAAGTGAAACGTCGCCGCAGGCGTCGCCCCAACCCGGCCCACCAACAAAAACCAGATCCAAGTCGCGGCAAGCCCCGGGACAAGCGTCGTGTACGCGAAGGCCGCGATCAGGGTTGGGGACCAGGTGACCTGCCAGGTTTCCAGCGCAAGGCCCACAGGCAGCAAGACCATCGATCCGACCAGCATTTGCAGCCCCACAACCATCAACAGGTTGCCGCCCCCCGACGCCCCGCGCACCGACAACGTCGCCACCGTCAAAGCGACCACACCCAGGACGCACAGGCCGATGGCAAGCGCGTCGGCCCCGCCGGATAGGCGTGTGCCCATGATCAAAAGCACGCCGAACGTGCCGGCGAGCAGACCCAGCACCCCCATTAGCTTGGTCCGTTCCGAAAATAGAACCCAGTTCGCCAGGGCCACCAGCAGTGGCAATGTAGAGGCGATGATGGCGGCCAAACTGGCCTCGATCCATTGCATCGCAACGAAGTTCAGCCCCAGATAGAGCGCATTCTGACAAATCCCGAAGATGACAACGGCCCGCCACTGCCCGGCTGTCAGGCGCAATCGTTGGCCAATGGCATAGGCGATGGCGATGCCAAGCACGCCCGAGATGGCGAAACGCAGGGACAGCGACAGGATCGGGGGCGCTTCGGCGACGATGATCCGGGCGGACGTGAACGCCGATGACCACATCAAGGCAAAAAGCAAACCATAGGCGAGCGCGCGAACATCCATGGCGCGACCCTCAGGATTTCCGGTCCGGGCGCAAGCCCTACGGCCGGTCAGATCGCGCGGCTATGGCGACCGTCGGGCACGGCATAGGCATCAAGTTCCATCGCGATGAGCCGCGCAAGCGGACGCGCTTCGTCCTTGATGGTGAAAAGGCCGTCTTCGCCGATATCTGTGGCCCGCGGCCAGCGTTCATGCACCTTGCGAACGAGGTTTGCAGCCTTGCGCGGCTCATTGGTGCTTTGTGGGTTGATCGAAAAGTCGCAAAGCAGCCGTTCGATCAGAAGGCCGCGGAACAGATCGTCGATGTTCAAAGCGTGCCCGCGGACGGTTGCAAGGCGCCCTTGTCCAACGCGGCTCCTCCAATCTGCGGTGCGGGCTGCGTTTTGGGCGTAGCCATGGGGGTATCGGGAAATGGCCGAAGCGCCGAGACCGATCAGTACGTCTTCTTCATCGGTCGTGTAACCTTGGAAGTTGCGATGTAGACGCCCGTTTCGCGCGGCACGGGAAAGTTCATCATCGGGTTTCGCGAAGTGGTCGATCCCGATGGCGTCATAGCCATCCCGAAGAAGGCGGTCGCATGCCAAGCCAAACAGCCCCAGACGCGCAGGCCCGTCGGGTAGGTCCGAATCCGAAATCATCACCTGGCGCTTGGATGCCCAGGGCACATGGGCATAGCCGTACAGCGCCATTCGGTCGGGGCGAAGCGCAAGCGCCTGGTCAAGCGTCCTGCCCAAGCTTGTCGCCGTCTGGTGCGGCAATCCATAAAGCAGGTCGAGGTTGATCCGGTCCACACCACGGTCGCGCAAGCCGTCGATTGCGGATCGTGTTTGCGCAAAGCTTTGCGGACGCCCGATGGCGGCCTGCACCGTTTCATCGAAATCCTGAACGCCAAGGCTGGCACGCGTCATCCCCGCAGCGGCGAGCGCGTCGAGGCGAACATCGTCGATTTCCGTTGGATCGACTTCCACAGAGATTTCAGCCCCAGGGGCGATCTGGAAGGAGTCCGTGACGATCTTGAAGACGCGTTCAATGAGCGGCGAGGGTAGCAGAGTGGGCGTTCCACCACCCAGATGAAGATGATTAACCTTCAACCCCGCGGGCAGACGCGCCGCGACAAGAAGGGCCTCTTCCTCGATGGCATCGAGATAGGGTGACAGCGGCGCATCACTGGATGTTCCCTGTGTTCTGCACGCGCAGAACCAGCAAAGGCGCCGGCAGAATGGTATGTGAATGTAAAGCGATATCCCCGCGCCTTCTGCTATCCGGCCCATCCAGGCTTCTGCCTGCTCTGGTCCGACACGATCATCGAACTGTGTCGCAGGCGGGTAGCTAGTGTAGCGCGGTGCGTTTCGTTGGAAAAGCCGGTCGTCGCCGATTGGGAGGAGATGCGTCATATTGTACGCCTGCCCCTATGGCGGGACTCCTGCCTTGATGTAAATCAAAGTTGATGCCATCAATGTCAGGAATGACCGCTTCAGTTATACTTACCGGCCCGGAATCCTGTTCGGGTTGCGCGATACGTCACCGCGCCGTTTGTGCCTCTTGCGAGAGCGAGGAGCTCAGCCGCCTCTCTCAAATGAAGAGCTATCGAAGCTGGACCACTGGCGAAACGATCGTCATGGAAGGTGAACCTTTGCCGTTCGTCGGGTCCGTTGTGTCCGGTTGCGCGACCTTGACCCGCTCTATGGAAGATGGCCGCACGCAGATGGTCGGGCTTTTGATGCCGTCGGATTTCGTCGGCCGCCCCGGTAGGACGACCGCCGCCTATGAAGTGGTTGCCGCGACCGATCTGGTCCTGTGTCAATTCCGCCGCGATGCGTTCGAGGAAATGATGGCCGAGACGCCCAACGTCTCTCAGCGGCTGCTGGAGATGTCGCTCGATGAACTCGACGCGGCGCGCGATTGGATGCTTGTCCTGGGTCGCAAGACGGCCCGCGAAAAAGTGGCCACTTTGCTTGCCAACGTTCTGCGCCGGGCGCCGACCGACCAGCGTCCGCTTCGCGCGGAATTGCCGCTGACGCGGGATGCCATGGCCACCTACCTTGGTCTTACAATCGAAACCGTCAGCCGTCAGATCAGCGCCCTTCGCAAAGCCGAAATCATCCGTCTCGAAGGAAATCGTACAGTCCTTTGCGACGATTACGGTGCGTTGCTGACTGAGGCAGGCGACGACGATGACGGGGATGGTCTTTACTGACATCACCTTGACTCAGATCAAGGTCACCCCCAACGCCACTTCGTAGTCAAACTTCCGAGAGGGACCGTCTGGCCGGTCCTGACGACGGAAGGACGACCGATGGATTATCTCAAACTCGTTGCTCTGGGCTTGGTCGCGTTGTTCGCGGCCATTGCCGCAAACTGGGCGCAAGACGTGGCCTATATGGTCCACGCAATCATAATCATGCTGGTCGCCGGGGGCATGTTCTTGTGGATCCTCCGCGGCATGGAGGAGCCGGTGGCGGCTGCGCCTGCCCCCGCGCCGACGGGATATATGGACGGCCCCGTCCGGTACGGCGTGATCGCCACGGCATTCTGGGGGTTGATCGGGTTCCTGGCCGGAACATTCATCGCTATGCAACTGGCCTTCCCGGTTCTCAACTTCGAATGGGGCCAGCCCTTCACGAATTTCGGACGCCTTCGCCCGCTGCATACCAGCGCGGTGATCTTTGCATTCGGGGGCAACGCCCTGATCGCCACATCGTTCTACATCGTCCAGCGAACGTCCTCGGCCCGGCTGTGGGGCGGTAACCTGCCCTGGTTCGTCTTCTGGGGTTACAATCTGTTCATCGTTCTGGCCGCGACCGGCTACCTGTTGGGCGGAACCCAGGGCAAAGAATATGCTGAGCCGGAATGGTACGTCGACATCTGGCTGACCGTTGTCTGGGTCGCCTATCTAGCGGTCTTCATGGGCACGATCCTGAACCGGAAGGAACGCCACATCTACGTGGCCAACTGGTTCTTCCTGGCCTTCATCGTCACCGTCGCGATGCTTCACATCGTCAACAACCTGTCCATCCCCGTCAGCATCTTCGGTTCCAAGTCGGTACAGGTCTTCGCGGGTGTGCAGGATGCCATGACGCAGTGGTGGTACGGCCACAACGCGGTGGGCTTCTTCCTGACCGCAGGCTTCCTGGGGATGATGTACTATTTCATCCCCAAGCAGGCGAACCGCCCCGTCTATTCCTACAAGCTGTCGATCATTCACTTCTGGGCGCTGATCTTCCTGTATATCTGGGCCGGTCCGCACCACCTGCATTACACTGCGCTGCCCGATTGGGCCTCGACCCTGGGCATGGTGTTCTCGATCGTGCTGTGGATGCCCAGCTGGGGTGGCATGATCAACGGCCTGATGACGCTGGAAGGCGCTTGGGACAAGATCCGCACCGACCCGATCATTCGGATGTTCGTCGCGTCGCTGGCCTTCTACGGCATGTCGACCTTCGAAGGCCCGATGATGTCGATCAAGGCGGTCAACTCGCTGAGCCACTATACTGACTGGACGATCGGCCACGTGCATTCCGGCGCATTGGGTTGGAACGGCCTGATCACCTTCGGCGCGCTCTACTTCCTGACGCCCAAGCTTTGGGGCCGCGACAAGATGTATTCCATGCCGGCGATCAACCTGCACTTCTGGTTGGCCACTGTGGGCATCGTTCTCTACGCCTCGTCCATGTGGGTGACCGGCATTATGGAAGGCCTGATGTGGCGTGAAGTGGATGCCAACGGCTTCCTGGTGAACAGCTTCGCCGACACCGTCTCCGCCAAGTTCCCGATGTACGTGGTCCGTGGCCTGGGTGGTCTGCTCTACGTCGCCGGTGCCGTGGTCATGTGCTGGAACATGTGGATGACCATCCGCGACCCGAAGCCCGCCGTAATCGCAACCCCCGCGGAGTAATTGAAAATGACCGACTTCGTTGAACCCGGTGGGCAGCAGGAAGAACCCAAGCCCACCTTCCACCAGAAGCTGGAGCGGAACGCGACACTTCTCCTCGTCTCTTCCCTTCTGGTGGTGACCGTCGGCGGCATCGTCGAGATCGCGCCCCTCTTCTGGTTGGAAAACACCATTGAGGATGTGGACGGGATGCGCCCCTACACCCCGTTGGAGCTTGCGGGACGCGACATCTACATTCGCGAAGGCTGCTATGTTTGCCACTCGCAGATGGTGCGCCCCATGCGCGATGAGGTGGAACGCTACGGCCATTACTCCCTCGCCGCGGAATCCATGTACGACCATCCATTCCAGTGGGGTTCCAAGCGGACGGGTCCCGACCTGGCGCGCGTCGGTGGCCGCTACTCGGATGAATGGCACGTGGACCACCTGATGGACCCGCAAAGCGTCGTGCCCGAAAGCATCATGCCGAAATACGCGTTCCTGGCCGACACGCCGCTGAACGCCAGCAATATCGGCGACTTGGTGGCGACCCATCAGTTTGTCGGGGTGCCCTATAGCGCCGAAATGGTTGAACAAGCCCGTTTGGATGTGGCTGTTCAGGCTGACCCCGACGCCGACTGGGACGGCTTGGTGGAACGCTACCCAGGGGCCATTGTCCGCAACTTCGACGGCAACCCCGCGCTCACCGAAATGGATGCGCTGGTGGCCTATCTGCAAATGCTCGGGACGTTGGTGGATTTCTCCACCTTCGAACCCGATGCAAGCCGCTGAGGGAACGATCATGGACCTCTATTCACTCCTCCGGGAAATTGCAGATAGCTGGGGCCTTCTGTGCCTCTTCACCTTCTTCGTCGGCACGGCCGTCTGGGTCTTCCGGCCCGGGTCGCGCCCGCTGCACGATGACGCGGCTCAGGTTCCGTTTCGCGAAACCGAGCCCATGACCTGCCCCAATGCCTGCCCCGCCTGTACCTGCGGCCAGGTCCCCGACTTCTTTGGAAAGGGGGAAGCGCAATGACCGATAAGCGCATTGACCAAGAAACCGGAACCGAGACCACGGGCCATACCTGGGACGGGATCGAAGAACTGAACACCCCGCTACCCCGTTGGTGGCTATGGACCTTCTACGCCACGATTATCTGGGCGATTATCTATACGATCCTGTTCCCGGCCTGGCCCCTGGTCTCGGGCGCGACGGCCGGGATACTGGGCTATTCCACCCGTGGTGAAGTCGCCGCAGAGATCGAGCGCTTCAACGCCTCCAATGCTGACATTTTCGGCAGCCTTGAGACGATTGAACTGGCCGCTTTGCCTGCCGATGAAGACCTTCATCGGTTCGCGATATCGGCGGGTGAATCCGTCTTCCGCAACAACTGCTCCCAATGCCACGGCGCCGGGGGCGGGGGCGTTCAGGCTAATGGCTATCCCAGTCTCGTGGACGATGACTGGCTTTGGGGCGGCACGCTGGAAGATATCGCTCTGACGGTTCGCCACGGCATCCGCAACGAAGATGACCCTGATGCCCGCTGGTCGGAAATGCCGGCTTTCGGCGAAATCCTTGAAGACGAAGATATCGCCAAGTTGACGGCACATGTCCGCTCCCTCTCTGGTTTGGGCGAGGGGGATGCCGATGGCGCGGTTCTCTTTGATGAGAATTGCTCGTCCTGCCACGGGGTTGACGGGATGGGCGACCGTTTCCTCGGCGCCCCGAACTTGACGGATGTCATCTGGCTTTATGGCGGCAGCGAAGATGCTGTCTACGAAAGCATCAGCCAGGCCCGGTTCGGCGTCATGCCGCCTTGGGGTGAGCGTTTGGGCGAAGCTCAGGTCCGCGCCGTTTCCGCCTATGTGCACAGCCGCGGTGGCGGCGAAGACATGGCCGCTGAGTAAGCCCTTCCGCGTCGCCTCCATGGCGGCGACGCGGCCAACCCGGCTTGAGGGAGCCGGGTCAAAGCGCCCCAAGGGTCCCAAAGCCCTTGGGGCGCTTTTTCGTCGGAGCAGAGAGCTTGCCGCTATGTCACAGGACCGGACTCAAGCCCGCAGGGCGCCGGTCCATCACCGGGCCGCCCCCCGGCCCCGCGATTTGATTGGCGTTGGCGCGAAGCCTCGGCCCTCACGGATGTCGCTGCCATGAAGGGCAATAGCGCCACGAGTGGATCGCCATGCCGCGGCCTGCCGATGGACCGGCTTGCACGCATGTTGCCAACCATCGCCCCCAGACAAGATGTCTCACCTTTCCCGAGAGATGCTGGAACCCTGCCGTAACGGCAGTTGATCCACGTCAAGGAATCGCGCCGCCCCCCATGCGAGGCAGAGCGGACGGGGTCCCCTCCCCCGTGGAGAACGCCATGACTGACACGACCCCACCCCCTCTCTTTGCCGCGCAGGAGCCGATCTTTCCCAAGAAAGTGTCGGGCAAATTCCGCAACCTGAAATGGGCGGTGATGATCGTGACCTTGGGGATCTACTATCTGGTCCCCTGGATCCGTTGGGACCGCGGCCCGAACCTGCCCGACCAAGCCGTCTTGGTGGACCTGGCCGGGCGGCGTTTCTACTTCTACTGGATCGAGATCTGGCCCCACGAATTCTATTTCGTGGCAGGTCTTCTGATCATGGCGGGGCTTGGCCTGTTCCTCTTCACCTCGGCCCTTGGCCGGGTCTGGTGCGGCTATACCTGCCCGCAAACCGTCTGGACCGACCTTTTCATCGCGACAGAACGCTGGATCGAGGGGGACCGCAACGCGCGTGTTCGTCTATGGAAGGCGCCCTGGACCTTCCGCAAGATTCGGCTGCGCGCCTTCAAATGGACCCTCTGGGCCGTGATCGGCGTGGCCACGGGCGGCGCGTGGGTCTTCTACTTCGCCGATGCGCCAACGTTGGCCCAGCAACTCTTCACCGGCACGGCACCCGCCATTGCCTACATCACCATTGCGATCCTGACCGCGACGACGGTCGTCTTGGGCGGCTTCATGCGCGAACAGGTCTGCCTTTACATGTGCCCCTGGCCCCGCATCCAGGGTGCCATGGTGGACGAAGGGACGCTGACCGTCGGCTACCGCGAATGGCGGGGTGAGCCGCGGGGTAAGGCGCGCGACGAAAGCGCGGGCGACTGCATCGACTGCATGGCCTGCGTGAATGTCTGCCCCACCGGCGTCGATATCCGCGATGGCCAGCAGATGGGTTGCATCAGTTGCGCGCTTTGCATCGATGCGTGCGACGACATCATGGCCAAGCTGGGCCGGGAACGGGGGCTGGTGGATTACTTGGCCCTGTCCGACACGCCCACGGCCGACCCCAACTGGAAACCGACCTCCGCCTGGAAGCACATCTTCCGCCGCCGCACGATCATCTACACGTTGCTCTGGTCCGCCATTGGCATCGCCCTCGTCGTGGCTTTGTTCATCCGGCCCGAAATCGACATGACCGTCGCGCCGATCCGCAACCCCACTTTCGTGACGCTGTCGGACGGCACCATCCGCAACGCCTATGATATCCGGCTGCGCAACAAGCATGGCGAGGCACGGGATTTCCGACTTTCGCTGGTGTCAGACGACCTTCTGCGCATCGAGCTTGAGGGTCGCGACAGCCTTGTCGTGCCGGTCCCTCCGGACACGACCTTCCGCCAGCGCGTCTATGTTTCGGCGCGACCCCAAGATGCCGCCGCCTCGGCTGACCGCACCGACCTGCGGTTCTGGGTCGAGGATCTGACTTCGGCGGAACGCGCCCACAGCGACACCATCTTTTTCGGACAGGAGAGCTTCGATGAACGCAGTCATGACGGGCCGTAAGGTCCTTGCCATATTCGTTCTGGGCTTTGGCATCATCATCACGGTAAACCTGACGCTTGCCTTCAATGCCATCCGCACCTTCCCAGGGCTGGAGACGAAGAACAGCTACGTCGCGTCGCAGCAATTCGATGCCAATCGCGCCGCGCAGGAAGCGCTGGGCTGGCAGACATCGTTGGTGCTGGAAGGCGATACGCTGATCCTCGACATGCGCGACCGCGCGGGACGGCCGGTGGGGGATGCAGACATCGTCTCGACCCTGGGGCGCGCGACCAATGTGTCGCAGGACATGACACCGGCTTTTGCCTTCGACGGCCAAGTTTGGCGCGCGCCGGTCGATCTTGCCCCTGGCAATTGGGATCTGCGGATGCAGGCCACTGCCGCTGATGGCACGATCTTTCGCCGCCGCCTGAAGTTGGAGACCATTCGATGACCGCCCTTGCGGACCCCCATGCCCTTCCCGCATCGGACCAGACCCAGACGGTCATCCTGTCGGTGCCCGATATGCGCTGTGCGGGCTGTATCGCGGGGGTCGAACGCGCGCTAAACGCCATGCCGTCGGTGGCCTTCGCCCGGGTCAATCTGGGCGACAAGCAGGTCCGCGTCACTGGTGCCTTTGCCGACGCCCTTCCGTTGATCGAGGCGTTGGATAAGGCGGGTTATGCCGCTGCCGAACTGGACGAGGCCGCGCTGGCCCCCAAGGTCGATGTCGAGGGCCGCGCCCTTTTGATGCGGATCGGCGTTGCCGGTTTCGCCATGATGAACGTCATGATCCTGTCGGTCGCCATCTGGTCTGGCGCGACCGAGGTCACGCGCGATTTGTTCCACTGGATCAGCGCGGGTATCGCGCTTCCCGCGCTGGCCTACTCGGCCCGTCCGTTCTTTGCCTCTGCTGCAAAGGCGCTAAGCGCGCGCCGCGTGAACATGGATGTGCCCATCAGCCTCGCCATCCTTCTGGCGGCGGGCATGTCGCTGCATGAGACGTGGATCGGTGGCGAAGATGCCTGGTTCGACGCTGCGGTTTCGCTCACGCTGTTCCTGCTGATTGGGCGCTACCTTGACCATCGCACGCGCCGGTCGGCCCGTTCGGCGGCTGCCGCGCTGACGGCCCTTGAGGTCCCGCGCGCGACGCTTGTCGTCGATGGCGCGCTGTCCACCGTGCCCACGGCAGAACTGGTGGTGGGTGACATCATTCAAGTCGCCGCCGGGGGCCGCCTGCCCGTGGATGGCGACGTCATCGAGGGGCGGGCCAATCTGGATCGCAGCATGCTGACGGGCGAAAGCCTGCCCGTGCTTGCCAGCGCCGGTGCTTCCGTTGCGGCAGGCGAAACCGTGATCGACGCCCCCCTGACCCTGCGCGTGACTGCCGTAGGCGAAGATACGAGCCTGCGCCGCATGGCGCGCGCCGTTGCCGTCGCCGAAGGCGCACGGGGCCGCTACGTGGCTTTGGCCGACCAGGCGGCGCGCATCTATGCCCCCTTGGTTCACGGCCTGGCGGCGGCTGGCTTCCTTGGCTGGTTCCTTGCCACGGGCGATGTCCATAAATCGCTGCTGGTGGCCGTTGCCACGCTAATCATTACCTGCCCCTGCGCCTTGGGCCTTGCCGTTCCCGCCGTATCGGTGGCCGCGTCAGGCAAGCTGTTCGGCATGGGCTTGCTTTTGAAGTCCTCGACCGCGTTGGAACGGCTGGCCCAGGTCGATGCCATCGTTCTCGACAAGACGGGGACGCTGACGACCGGACAGGCCAAGTTGGATCATCTTGACCCCCAAGCCGCCCAGGTCGCGCTGGCCTTGGCGCGCGCCTCTGACCATCCGGTGTCTCGCGCGATTGCCGCGGCCCTGTCCACCGTGGCTGCCGCCGATATCACCGACATTCAGGAGGTGTCTGGCGAAGGCGTCACCGGCCTTTGGCAAGGTGCCCCGGTTCGCCTGGGTCGCGGGCCGAACGGGACAGAGCTGACGATGCCCGGCCGCGACCCGATCAACGTGACCCCCGAAGAAGTGCTGCGCCCTGGTGCCATCGAATTGGTCCGCGCCGCGCAGCAGGCAGGCATGCCCGTGACGCTTCTGTCCGGTGACCGCACGGCGCCCGTGCGCAAGGTGGCCGAAGCGCTCAACCTGCCTGACTGGCAGGCCGAGGCCAGCCCCGCAGACAAGTTGCAGATCCTGCGGGATCGGGCCGCCACCGGGCAAAGGGTGCTGATGGTGGGCGATGGCCTCAACGATGCGGGCGCGCTGTCCGCGGCCCACGTATCCATGGCGCCGGCCACTGCACTGGACGCGGCGCGTGCGGCCTCGGACGCGGTGCTGTTGGGCGGCGATCTGTCGATCGTGCCAAAGACGCTGCGGATCACGCGCTTGGCCCGGTCGCGCATGCTGCAAAACTTCGGCCTGGCCGCGACTTACAACGCCGTGAGCATCCCGCTGGCGTTGGCAGGCCTCGCCTCACCGCTCATGGCCGCCGCTGCCATGTCCACATCGTCGATCCTTGTGGTTCTCAACGCCCTGCGCCTCGGAGGCCGGCCATGAACGTTCTCGTCTTCTTGATCCCGGTTTCGCTTGCGCTGGGCGCGCTTGGGCTTGTCGCCTGTATCTGGACCTTGCGCGCCAAGCAGTACGAAGACCTGGAAGGGGCCGCTGCGCGCATCCTGTTGGAAGACGGCGAGCCCGATCAATCGGCCGACGCGATCACGTCCGACAGCCCGGCCAGTTGATCGGCCAGCGGGCTGGTCTTACGCCAGACCATCCCGACCGTGCGCGACGGTTGCGGCGCCGGAAACCGCCCGATGGATACCGGGGCGGAGCGTGTTTCGACGGGCACCGCCATGTCGGGGATGAGGGTGACACCCAAGCCCGCCCCCACCATCTGCACCAAGGTCGAGAGCGATGAGCCGTCCAGCCCCATGCGCGGGCGAACCGGCTGCATGCTGCAAAACGAAAGCGCCTGGTCGCGGAAGCAATGCCCTTCCTCCAGCAGCAGCAAACGCATGCGCGGCAGGTCCTCGGGCGCGGGTATGGGCAGGTTCCCATCGGCTTCGGCCCGCACAAGCACGAAGGCTTCATCGAACAGCGGCCTTTCCGTCAAGGCAGGTTCCGACACGGGCAAAGCGACGATGGCGGCATCCAGCCGCCCATCTTGAATTTCGTCCAGAAGGCGCGGCGTGATGGTTTCGCGGATATCGAGGTCAAGGCCAGGGTAATGCCCCGCAATCCGCCGCACCAGCGATGGCAGCAGATATGGCGCCACGGTCGGGATCACCCCCAAACGCAACCGCCCGCTCAGGTAGCCCTGTGAGGCGCGAGCCAGATCACCCAGCTCATCCACGGCGCGCAGGATGTCGCGCGCGCGGTCCTTGAAAGCAGCCCCGAAGGCGGTCAGCGTGACGCCCCGGGGGCCGCGCTCAAACAGTGTCACGCCCAGATCGGCCTCCAAATCGCGGATCTGAACGGATAGGGCCGGTTGCGAAATCGCCGATGCCTCGGCTGCCCGTCCGAAATGGCCGTGCCTGGCAAGGGCGTCGAAATAGCGGAGCTGTCTGAGCGTCAGGTTCACCATAACGTGAGGCTATGGGCTGCATTGGGAAATGCAACTTATGCCAATCGCGCGGCTCTGCTATTTGGTCCGGGAACGCTTCAACCTCAGAGGTATCATCCCATGATGGACGGCAATGACGGCACCGGCGGCAAGTGCCCCGTTATCCACGGCGCAACGCTGCACACAACCAACCGCGTGCGTGGAAACAAGGATTGGTGGCCCAACCAGCTGAACCTGCGGATCCTGCACCAGAACCAGCCGGTCGCTGACCCGCTGGGCGAATCGTTCGACTATGCCGAGGCGTTCAAGGGTTTGGACCTGAAGGCGCTGAAAGCCGACCTGACCGCCTTGATGACCGACAGCCAGCCATGGTGGCCCGCCGATTACGGGCATTACGGCCCCTTCTTCGTCCGCATGGCGTGGCACGCCGCGGGCACCTACCGCACGGCCGATGGCCGCGGCGGCGCCTCCACCGGGAACCAGCGTTTTGCGCCGCTCAACTCCTGGCCCGATAACGGCAATCTCGACAAGGCGCGCCGCCTATTGTGGCCCATCAAGCAGAAATACGGCAACGCCATCAGCTGGGCCGACCTGTTCATCCTGACCGGCAACGTCGCCATGGAATCGATGGGTTTCAAAACCTTCGGCTTCGGCGGCGGCCGCGCCGACATCTATGAGCCCGAAGAAGATATCTATTGGGGCGTTGAAGACGAGTGGCTTGGCGACAAACGCTATGACGCGGGTGAAGACGGCAAGGGTCGCTTCCTGGAAAACCCCCTGGCCGCCGTGCAGATGGGTCTGATCTATGTGAACCCCGAAGGCCCCAACGCCAACCCCGACCCCCAGCTTTCGGCCTATGACATCCGCGACACCTTTGCGCGCATGGCCATGGACGACGAAGAGACCGTCGCGCTGACGGCAGGTGGCCATACGTTCGGCAAGGCCCATGGCGCAGGCGATGTGGCCAATGTCGGGCCTGAACCCGAAGGCGGCCTGATCGAGGATATGGGCCTTGGCTGGAAGAACGCGATGGGTGTGGGCCATTCCGGCGCCACCATCACATCCGGGATCGAAGGCGCTTGGACGCCCACGCCCACCAAGTGGGACATGTCCTATTTCGAGACGCTGCTCGATAATGAGTGGGAGTTGACGAAATCGCCTGCCGGGGCCCACCAGTGGAAGCCCAAGGGCGACGCCATGTCGGATGCCGTGCCGGACGCCCATGACGCCGAAAAGCGCCACGCGCCGATGATGACCACGGCTGACATGGCGATGAAGGTCGACCCGGATTATCTGCGTATCTCGCAAGACTTCCTGGCCAACCCCGACAAGTTTGCCGACGCCTTCGCGCGCGCGTGGTTCAAGCTGACCCACCGCGATATGGGCCCCAAGATTCGGTATCTGGGCGCTGAAGTACCGGACGAAGACCTGATTTGGCAGGACCCGATCCCGGCGGTTGATCATCCGCTGGTGGATGATGCCGATATCGCGGCGCTCAAGTCCGAATTGCTCGCCAAACTGTCGGTGCGGGAACTGGTTCAGACGGCTTGGGCCTCGGCCTCGACCTTCCGGGGCTCGGACAAGCGCGGCGGCGCCAATGGTGCCCGCATCCGCTTAGCGCCGCAGAAGGATTGGGAGGCGAACCAGCCCGCGCAGCTTGCCAAGGTTCTGGGCGTTCTGGATGGCATCAAGGCCGACTTCGATGCCAAAGGCGCCAAGAAGATCAGCCTTGCCGACCTGATCGTGCTGGGTGGTAACGCCGCGATTGAAAGCGCGGCCAAGGCCGCCGGGCATGACGTGACCGTACCCTTTACGCCGGGCCGCATGGACGCCACCGAAGAGCAGACCGATGCCGACAGCTTCGACCCGCTTGAGCCGCTGGCCGATGGGTTCCGCAACTACCAGCGCAAGGAAGTCACGGCGTCGCCCGAAGAACTTCTGGTGGACCGGGCCCAACTTCTGACGTTGTCCGCGCCGGAAATGACGGTGCTGGTGGGCGGCCTGCGCGCGTTGGACACCAATGTGGGCGACGCCAAGCACGGCGTGCTGACCGACCGTCCGGGGCAGTTGACTAACGACGTGTTCGTCAACCTTCTGGACATGGGAACTGAGTGGAAGCCTGTGGGCGAAGGCGTCGGTGTCTATGAAGGCCGCGACCGTGCCTCGGGTGATGTGAAGTGGACCGGGACGCGCGTCGATCTGGTCTTCGGCTCGAACTCGCAACTGCGCGCCATCGCGGAAGTCTATGCCCAGGCTGATGCGGGCGAATGGTTCGTGAAGGACTTCGTCGCCGCCTGGGCCAAGGTCATGGAGTTGGATCGCTTCGACCTGAACGGTTGATCCGATTTGGAATGTGAAACGCCGGGCGCCACAGCGCCCGGCGTTTCTGCGTCAAAGGTCGACCTCGATCACACCGCCCGGTTCAACCGCGCGGCTTTGACACAAGATCATCGCGTCCTGCCGTTGCGCCTTCGACAGCACGAAATCCCGATGATCCACTTGCCCTGATAAGACCCGGCATCGGCAAACACCGCACAGGCCATCGGCGCATTTGACGTCGATCGGGATGCCCGCTTCTGTCAGGACATCAGTTGCATGTCGGTTCGCGGGTATCATCAGGTCGCGACCCGACGTCGCAAGCCGCAGGATGAAGGCGTGGTTTTCGCGATCTGGCAAGTCCGGGACGCTGAAATACTCCAGGTGCCGCGCGTCTTCGGGAAAGCCTGCCGCCTCGGCGGCTTGCATCACCGCATCCATGTAGGCTGCCGCCCCGCAGGCATAGACGTGATCCCCGGCCTTATTTCTCGCCAAGATATCTGTCAAATCCGCCCGGGAGCCTTCATCCGACACGTGCAAAGTTACCCGATCCGCCCATGGCACATGGGCCAGATCCTCCAGAAAGCCCATAGTGTGTTGCGACCGACCGGAATAATGCAAGCGGAAGTCGCGGCCCCCGGCATGCAGCTCATGCCCCATGGCGATCAGCGGCGTAATCCCGATGCCGCCGCCCATCAGGAAGGTTCGCTTGGCGCCCGGGTCCAACGGGAAGTTGTTCACCGGCGGGGCTGCGAAGACGCGCCGCCCGGGCTCAAATATGCGGTGCAGCAGCGCTGAGCCACCGCGCCCCGCGTCTTCCCGCAAGACGCCAATCTGATAGCGATGGCGGTCCGCAGGGTCGCCGGACATCGAATATTGCCTTAGGAATTCCGGCGCCACGACGATGTCGAGATGCGCGCCCGCGCGCCATTCCGGCAAGGCGCCGCCGTCCTCAGCCATCAATTCATATTTCGTGATGCCCTCGGCCATGGGCTCCACCCGGCTGATGCGCAGGGCCAGCACGGGACTGTCGCCTGGATCGGCGGGGCGATGCACCGCGCTTTCGTCGCCGTGGGCCAGTCGCGTGCGGTACTCCTCGGCCGAAATCATCGCGTCATAAGCCGCAATCCCGGCCTCCCGATCCATTGGGAACGGATAGGGCCAGGGATGGGGTGCCAAAGGCGCCGGGTAGACGGCCAATGTCTGCGCATCGGCGTCCAGCTTGAGGCCCGGCTGCAAGGACCGCGCATTGACCGGGTGGCGTGTTGGGCGGTAGCCGCCATCTTCCTCCAATTCCAAATCCCACCACCATTTCTTGATGGGGTTCAGCCCGCCATTCCCCACCGCATCGTCCAGCTTAGCCAGCGCGGGCGCCAGTTGTGGGACGTTCATCGCGGCCCAGCGAAACGGGCGTTCCTTGAACACGCCTTCCAGGTTCCAGGGGCAGGTCTTCATGCAGCGCCCGCACATGGCCCCGCCATCGGTCGACATCCGATAGGTCGCGCATTTCTGGCTGTCGGATTTCCAGATCTCGTAGCCGTTGAACATCAGCTTCGGCCCCGCGGTGATCGCGCCCGAGGGGCATTCGCGGGCGCATTTGTTGCACGCCTCGCAAAACCGTTGCAGCCCGAAATCAATCGGCTTGTCATGGGCCATGGGCAGGTCCGTGGTCACAACCCCTGATTTCAGGCGCGGCCCCAGAAACGGGTTCAGGATGACTTCACCGATGCGGCTGACCTCCCCCAAGCCAGACAATAGCAGCAGCGGCGGTTGCAGCACTTCGCTGTCGATGAGGGTGTGGGCCTTGGCGGTGTAGCCCAGATTGCGGATCTGCTTGGCGATGACCCCGCCGATCAGGGAAAACCGCAGATAGGCCCGCATGGATTGCGCCACGCTGATCCAGTCATCGCCCGACGCGCCTTCCATCGTTTCATAGCCTTGATCGACGATCATGCTGATGGCCTGGTCGTGGGGTGGGTCGATGGGGTCGCCGCGCGCGTCGTGGGAATACCAGGCCCAATCGGGGCAGCGGCTGATACCCACGGCGTCGATGCCCAGGAAATAGCTGGTGGCCTTGATCAGATCGGCGGCGTCTTCGGGGCTAAGCGGTGTCTTCGTCTGTGCCGAGGGGCCGTCTTGCAGAAGCACGAACGCGGCCAGGGCCCGCCGCTGCGCCATGGAAGGCGCGGTCTTGCGGACGTAATGCCCGCCTTTGGACCTGTCCTGAAGCGGGCGCCCCATATCGCCGAATTGCGCGCGGGCAAACATATCCGTCCGCTTCGGCACTCGGGCCACCCGCGGCTCATCGATATAGGTGGTGGGCTCGTCCACGCGTTTGAGCGTCTCGAACGGGTGGGCACCGTCCTTGAAGCGCCGCTTGGCGAAGGGGACCGCGTTCAAGGCACCCTTTGCGTGGCCCAAGCCCAGCTTCCAACCGGGCCCATGAGCCTTGGCAGGCTGCGTCGGGGCAAGCGGCGCATCGACGGCCAACTCCAACCGGGTGGTCACGGCGGCTAGACCGAAGCGTCGCCCGATATAGGGGTGGGTCAGCGCGCCGTCTTTGACAGTGGCAAGCCCCGAGGCCACGGCCAGCACGTTCAGGTTCACGTCCGACGCGGTGGCGGTGTGTCCGCAGGCATCGAAGCCTAGAAGGCGCAGGTAATTGGCCAAGACCGCCGCCGTTTCCGATGCCAGCAGGGCCGCGCGATGGGCCTGTGCGTCCACGATCCAGTCTGTGCCGGGCTCATCCAACTTAGGGTCACGCGGGTTCTCATAAAGCAGCACCAGCGCATATTCGTGACCTTCGATGCCGCCCCTTTCGGCGGACAGCGCGTCGCGCAGATCGGCCATGACGCCATCGATCCCGGAGGCAAGGGTCTTCACCTGTCGCGATTTCAAATCGTCCAGCAAGGCTGCGATATCGGGGTTCGTCCGGGACGTGCTCAGATGCGCTTCGGTGGGCAGGCGACATACCCCCACCGCAGCTGCGTCGCAGAAATAGGCAAACGCCTTCAGGTGGTTCGCCCGTTCCTGTGGATCGCGCGGGATGTCCGCCACCGCCTTGTTCACCGGCCCATCCCGGATCGCGTCGAGCATGGCCTGATGTTCACCCATGGCATTCACGATGGAGGCGGGTGCCTCAGCACGGCGAAAGGTGAGGGGCCCCATCGGTGGCACGGCGGACAGGTCGGGCATCGTCCCGCTTGCCAACCGCTCCGAGGGGTAGGGCCCCAGGTGAACGGGGCGGTTCTTATCCGAGAAGAGGCGCATGGGCAGATCCGATCAATTGCACGCATCAGACCGTGCAATGGCAGCGCTGTCTACACGGGCGCCCGCCGTGCCCGTTCGCGGTAGGCGCGGGGCGTGGTGCCGTATTGGTCGCGAAACAGGCGGTAGAAGTGGCCTACATTGCCGATCCCCACCGCTTCGGCCACGTCGGCGACGGGCAATGTCCCCTCGCGGATCAAGCGGGCGGCATGTTCCATGCGAACGCTGTTGATCCAGGCAGAGGGCGTCGTGTCCAGATGGCGCCGCATGGCCCGGCACAGATGTTCATGGCTGCGGCCCGCGACGCGGGCCAGTCCAGCGGCGCCTTCGCGAAACACATCTGGCGTCTGCGCCGTGCGGCAGGCGCGGGCCAGCCAATCCGGCAGGTTCAGATCGAAGATCGCGCCTTCTGTCGTCAGATCGGTCAGCAGGTTCGTGAAGAAGGCCTCTAGCCGCAGGGCCGTGGCTGGTCCGTCGCGCAATAGGCTGCCCGCCTGCACCACGCGGTCGCGCACGGCCGCGCGCAGCGTGATGCCATCGGGATAGACCCCATTGGACCAGAAGAACCGCCCGGCCAGCGTGTCCCCGTGGCGGGCACCCAGGGCCGCAATCAAGTCTGAGCGGGCCATGATGTTGAGAATATGCGCATGGTGCCCCTTGGGCGCATAGACCGCATGGGCATCAAGGGGGCGCAGGAACACGGCGGCCCCAGGGGCAAGTATGTCAGACCGTCCCCCGACATCGTGGCGCAGCGTGCCGTCAAGCAGCACCATCAGTTCGTGAAAGTCATGGTCGTGGCGATACCGGGGGCGCTGGCTGCCCACCCTCTTGATCTCAGCCCGGAAGGAATCGCCCGGGGCGGCATAGCTGTCGAAAAGGAAGCGTCGCGTCTCCATTTCTGGCAGTTTAGCGCGCAAAGGCGGTTGAATACCAATGCAAATGTCAAAATAGCGTAGCTTTCGGTCAAATCTGTCACTACCGCGCAGTGTGAAATCAGGACTACCCTCCCCTCAAGGGAGGTTTCGCCATGCTGGATCAGCAGCTGGACTTGCGTTTTGCGCCGGTTCGAAATGCGCATCCGCGATCTTTGTCCGCCGACCAGATCGATGCCTATAACCATGCGGGCTTCATCAGCCCCCTACTTGCGCTGAGCAAAGACGAAGTGCGAGCGCTGCGTGGCTGTATCGACACCTGGTTGGAGGCGAAGGGCGAAGACGGGGCTTATGGCATCAATTGCTATCAAGCGCGTCTGTCCGCGCTTTGGGATATCGCCCGCCATCCGGTCATTCTCGACTACGTTGAGGATATCATTGGCCCCGATATCCTGTGCTGGGCAAGTGCCGTGCTGTCCAAACCGGCTGGGGAAACGCGATCCGTCCCCTGGCACCAGGATGCGGGGTTCTGGTCGCTGAACCCTGCGCGCACCGTCACTGTCTGGCTTGCCATCGACGATGCGGACGAGGGTAACGCCGCCATGCAATTCATCCCCGGCACACATGACCAGGGCGCCATCGAAATGGCGCCCGTGGCGGGCGAAGTCTTCGCCCACGGCATTGCTGGGGCCGACGAGCTGGGCACGCCCTTCGTGAACGCCTTACGCGCCGGGGAATGTTCTCTCCATGCGGATATGCTGGTCCATGGATCGGGCCCCAACCTGTCCGACCGCCGCCGCTGTGGTCTGACATTGCGCTATTGCCCGCCGAGCGTTCGCATCGTGGATGAAGGTTGGCGCCAGGGTGTCGAGGCCGTGCTGTGCCGCGGCGAGGCCGGGGATTGGACCACCCATCCCCGCCCCGACAATAACGATATCACCGGCCTCGACAGCCCCCGCGCCGTGGGGAACAACTGATGCGGGTGACGTGGTTCGGCCAAGCTGCCTGCAAGCTGCAGGGTGACACGCTCAACGTGATCACCGACCCCTACACCCCCGATGTGCTGGGCTACAAAGCCATTGAGGAAACCGCCGATGTGGTGCTGACCTCGTCCGACGATGACGACGCCCATTGCCGGTCTGACCTGATCCCGGGCTCGCCTGCCATTGCCAACGCGCTCGACATTGCGGGCGAGGGCCAGGGCGAAGGGATGGTCGGGCCGCTGAAGGTGCGCGCCATCGCCGCCGAGGAATGGGAACACCACCCAAGGGGCGTTGCCAATCAGAACGCCATGTACCGGTTCGAATTGGACGGGATGCAGATCGCCCATATGGGCGACGTGGGCAACGCGCTTGACGAAGACCAGATCGCCTTCTTTGAGGGTGTTGATATCCTGTTCGCGCTGACCGGCGGGCCGCCCACCATCGCGCTGCCCGACCTGATGCGCATGATCCACCGGACGCAGCCCAAGCTGATCATCCCGATCCACTTCCGTACCCTGGCCTACAGGCCCGCGAACATTCTCTGGATCGAGGACTTTCTGCGCCACTTCAACGACGAAGACGTGGAATTCGCCTTCGGACCCCATACAAAGATAACCAAGCAGGACCTGCGCCCGCGCACTCGCGTCCGGGTGTTGGACTACCTGCGATAAAGACCACCAAGGGAGGACAAATATGATCCTGAAGCACCTCATCACCGGCACCGCCGCGCTGGCCCTCATGGCCGGAACGGCCTTCGCGCAGGATGTTGCGCGCGAAGACACGGTGATCTTCGATCTGGATCGGACGATTACCGATCCGACGAATTTCAACTGGTTGACCGACGGCACGGGCGTGCGCCGGATGCATGGCGGCCACCAGGTCATGTGGGAGCCGATGTTCATCCTGAACTACGGCACCGGCGATCTGGACCCGTGGCTGGCCACGGGTTTTGAGGCCAATGACGACAGCACCGAATTCACCGTCACGCTGCGCGACGGCGTGGAATGGTCCGATGGTGAGGCATTCAACGCCGATGATGTGATCTTCTCGGTCGAAATGGCCTTGGCCAACGAAGAGATCACGGCCCGCGAAGCGGCCACCCTGCGCAGTCAGGTTGGCAGCATCGAAAAGGTCGACGATCTGACTGTGAAGATGACCCTGAACGCGCCTAACCCGCGCTTCATGGTCGAAAATTTCGGTATTCGCATCTTCGGCAGCTTCCTGATCATGCCCGAACATGTCTGGGCCGGTGAAGACCCTGCCACCTTCACCTTCCCCGAACCCATCGGCACCGGGCCTTACACCTTCACCTCTGCCGCTACGAACCGCGCGATCTGGGATCGCAATGACGATTGGTGGGGCGCCAAGACCGGCTTCCAGGACCTGCCTGCGCCTCAGCGCGTGATCTTCCTGGAAACTGGGGGTGAAGAAAGCCGCGCGCAGCTTCTGGCCAACAACGATCTCGACGCGTCGCAGAATATCTCGGTCGGGACGTTCGAAGCCGTCCGCGCGCAGAACCCCAGCGTTATCGCCTGGTATGACGATTACCCCTACACTGCTGCCGATCCCTGCGCGCGTCAGTTGGAAATCAACACCACTGTCGCACCGTGGGACGATGCCCGGATGCGCCGTGCGGTGGCGCATATCATCGACCGCACGCAGATCGTGAACGTCGCCGCAGAAGGTGCCACCACGGCGTCGCGCACGATGTTCGCGGAATATGGCTCGATGGCGCCTTTCATCGACGCCGCCATCGAAGCGGGCCATGAATTGCCTGCGACGGCAGATGTGGCCGCCGGTCAGGCGCTGATCGAAGAAGCGGGCTGGACGCGCAACGGCGACTATTACGAAAAGGACGGCGAAACGCTGTCGGTTGCCATCCACGTCAACTCCGCCTCGACGGAATACACGCGTACCATCGACGTCATCGTCGAACAGCTTCAGCGCGCCGGGATCGACGCGCGCGCCGTGCCTGTCGAAAACGGGGTGTTCTGGGGTGAAGTGCTGCCCTTCGGTTCCTACGAGATGTCCTATAGCTGGCTCAGCTGTGGGTCGGTGAACGAACCCTGGGCCTCCATGGGGCGCTACACCGTTCGCGACGTGGTCCCCGTGGGCGAACGCAGCCCTGGCTTCAACAACACGTCCCGTTGGACGGGCGAAGCGGCCGAGGCCTATTCCGCGATCATCTATGACATGGAAGGCCGCGCCCTGGGCGACCCGGAAATCCCGTCGATGGTGGCGGAAGCTTACGGCTACCTTGCCGAAGGGATGCCGTTCATCCCGCTCGTGCAATCGGCCAAGTTGATCCCCTTCAACACGACCCATTGGACGGGCTGGCCGACCAACGAAAACTACTACAACCACCCGTTCTTCTGGTGGAATCACACGCACCAGATCATCCACAATCTGGAAGCAGCGCAGTAGCATAGCCGCGGGGCCCCGCCTGGGGCCCCGCACCACCCATGAGTGGCGGGGCACGGCGATGAAACCGACCTGCCGCGAAAGGTCAGGGATCATGTCCGAGATCGCGAAGGCTTTTGCCCAGCACGGCTACTACCACGCCCGCGGCGTCTTCGATGCGGATGCGCTTCGCCGATTGGAATCGGACTTCGACCATGTCGTCGCGCAATTGTCGGAAAGCGGCGGCGATATCGACGCCACGTGGGATGGGGATGGCATGGCCCGCCTGGCCCGTGCCGGAGACCGCATCCTGCATACGCACAACATCCAGAAATATTCCCGCATCTGGATGGATGCCTTCCTGAGCGATGCCTTCCTTGCCCCGGTACGCAGCATCCTTGGCGACGATATCGTTCTGCATCACTCCAAGCTGTTCCAGAAGCCTGCCGAGGCGGGGGCGCCGTTCCCCATGCATCAGGACTGGCCCTATTTCCCGACCGAGCGTGATAGCATGATCGCGGGCATCATCCATGTCAGCGACGCCACCGATCAGATGGGGTGCCTGCGGGTCTATCCCGGCTCTCACAAGTTGGGGCGCGTCGCGGGCGCAAACGGGCGCCAGCAAAACGATATCCTCGATCAATATCCCATCGAAGACGCACAGATCATCGAGGCGAAGGCCGGCGATGTGGTCTTCTTTCACTACTTAACCCTGCATGGCTCCATGCCGAACCGGTCCGATGCCACGCGCAAGACTGTGCTCGTACAAATGTATGATGGCCGCGACCGGGTGGAGCTTGGCAACAAGCACCCCGATGAACGACTTGTCCTGTCGGGCTGGAACCACCGCATCGACAGAAAGCTTGCGGGCGCGGGTGCGCAATGATGACCCAGGGCGCGCCACAACTCGAAAGCTGGGGCCGCCCTGACGATCCGTTTTCTGTCGCCCGCGCGGATACCGGCGCCATGGTCGGGTCGTTCCATGGTGAAGACCTTCTGATGCTGTTGCGCTGGAAGGACGTGCGCGCCGCCGCCCGGGACTACGACCAATTCGATAGCTCTGTCCTTGGTCATGTGCCGATCCCGCCCGAATACGCGATCCGGTGTTTCAGGCAGCTTCCCATCGAAACCAACCCGCCCGAACATGGCCGCTGGAAAGAGATCGTGCTGCCCTTCTTCCGCCGCCCCACCGACCCGGTGGCCAAGCTGGAGTTCGAGGGCGTGGTGCGTGACCACTTGAATGCCGCCCTTGGCGGCGACCCCGTTGAGTTGGTCCGCGACTTCGCTCTGCCCATCCAATCCGCTTCGCTTGCCATCCTGCTGGACACGGACCGGGCCGTCGCCGCCGAATGGCAGGTTTGGGGTTTGCACGCGTTTCGAACGGACGGCAAAACCGACCCCAGCAAGGCCGCCCGGTTTCTCGACTTCATCGACCGGATGCTTGACCGCGGCAAAGCGGATCGGACGATCGGCCTGTTTGCCGCGTTGCATCACGCACGCTTTGACGACCGCCCCCTGACCCGTGATGAGATGCGCGGCGTTTGCCATCTGGCCATGTCCGGTGGGCGCGACACAATCATCAACGCCATCGTCGGCACGCTGGCGCATCTGGCCCGG
Source organism: uncultured Jannaschia sp. (assembly GCA_947494145.1). Lineage (GTDB taxonomy): Bacteria > Pseudomonadota > Alphaproteobacteria > Rhodobacterales > Rhodobacteraceae > Jannaschia. The sequence goes on from CANLTZ010000004.1 coordinate 146,916, forward strand.
GTGCCCGAAGATCTGGACAATCTGCGGGGCGATCCAGCGCTTATCCCCGTCGCGACCGAGGAAATCTTCCGCGTCCTTTCCCCGTTGCCGATGATCGGTCGCGTCTGCCCCCACGGGCATGACCGCGGCGCGCAAAGCGTGGCGCCCGGTGACCGTGCCGCGCTGTGTTGGGCGGCGGCGAACCGTGACCCGGCCATCTTCGACGCGCCCGAAGACCTGCGTATCGACCGCATACCAAACCCCCATGTGGCGTTCGGTGCGGGTGCCCATACCTGTCTTGGTGCGCCCATGGCTCGCCTGCTTATCCGCACGTTGCTGGCGGAACTGGCGAGGCGAGTGGATCGCATCGACATTGTCGAGGCTACGCCCCGCCCCAATCCGTTCGGCACGCCATACCTTTTCGACGCGCTTCTGGCCCGTCTCATCGCGAGGGAGAGACCATGACCTCCATTCCATTGGCCTATCTGAAGAACCGGCTCATCACGCTGGTCCTGACGATCCTGATCGCGGCGACGCTGATCTGGATCATCCCGCGCCTGTCCCCCGTGGATCCTGCGGAAATCGCACTGGGCCGCATGGCCGCGGGCGCGGGCTCGGTCGCGAATTCCGAAGAAATCCTGGCCCAGCTTCGCGCCTCCATGGGCATCGATGCGCCGCTAATCGTCCAATATGCCCGCTATATCGGGAACGTTCTGGTCTTCGATTTCGGCATCTCGACCGCGTCATTCCCCACCCCCGTTTCGGCCCTGATCGCCCAGGCTCTGCCCTGGACGCTGGGTCTCATGATCCTGTCGCTGATCATCACCTTCATTATCGGCAACGCGCTGGGCGCTTTCATGGCCTGGGACCGGACGCCCAAACTGGCCCGCGTCGCCATCCCGGCGGCCATGGTCTTCACCTCGATCCCGCCGATCTTGTCGGGCCTGTTGCTGATGTGGATCTTCGCCGCCCAGCTTCGCTGGTTTCCGCTCACCGGCTCCTACGGCTTGAACGTGGAGCCGGGGTGGGATTGGTCCTTCGTCGCTTCTGTCATCAGCCACGGCACGCTGCCCGCTTTGTCCATCGTCATCGTCACCTTCGGCTTCTGGGCCTTGGGCATGCGGGGCCTGATGATTTCCGTGCAAGGCGAAGACTACGTGAAGCTGGCCGAGGCAAAGGGCCTGAAACCCCGATACATCCTTTACAAATACATGATCCGCAATGCCATCTTGCCCCAGATCACAGCCTTCGCGCTGAAGGTGGGGCTGCTGATCGCGGGCCAGGTGCTGGTGGAACGCATTTTCGCCTATAACGGCATGGGTAAGCTGCTTTACGATGCGATCCTGAACCAAGATTTCCCCGTCATCCAGGGCGTCAGTTACGTCATCATCCTGATGACCGCGCTGTCCGTCTTCATTGTCGATCTGCTTTATCCGCTGATCGACCCCCGCATCCGCAGGGAGGCCTGAGCAATGGCAGACACCCCCGCAACCCCGCTGACCCGCGCCGAAAAGGCCACCGCCAAACGTGCCCGCCGCTTCGACAACCCCTGGCTCAACCCCAAGCTTATCTGGGGCGCCAGCCTGCTGCTGGGTATCGTCGCGCTTGGCATTATCGGCCGGCTTTTATGGAACCTTGAGCTTGTCTTCACCGGCTCCTCCCTGCTGAAAATCCCGCCCATCGGGTTTGAAAACCTGCGCGGCCAGGCTGGTACGCTGGCCAACCCCGTGGGCACCGATGGGGCAGGCCGGGACATGCTGGCGCTGCTGATCATCGGCGCGCCGAACACCCTGTTCGTGGGTCTCATGGCGTCAATGATCGGCATGACAATCGGCATCGTCCTGGGCTTCACCGCAGGTTTCGTGGGCGGGCGCACCGATGACACGATCCGCGTGCTGTCGGATGTGATGATCACCATTCCCCCGCTCCTGATCTTGGTGGTGGTGCAATCGGTCTTCGGGGACGTGTCGCTGACGCTGATGTCGCTGCTGATTGCGGGGTTCGTCTGGCAATCGCCCACCCGCCTGATCCGGGCGCAAGTCCTGTCGATGCGCGAAGCGGGCTATGTGCAGATGGCGCGTCTGTCCGGTGCGTCGACCTCCCACATCATGTTCAAGGAGATGCTGCCGAACCTCATCCCCTATCTGTTTGGGTCCTTCATCGCGTCGGTCACCACCTCCATCGTCACGGCTGTGGGCCTCGAAGTGCTGGGCCTTGGGCCGCAACGCGTGCCGACCCTTGGTCGCACGATCTACGAGGCCATCAATGCGGGCGCTCTGATCCAGAACCTCTGGTGGTGGTGGGGCCTGCCCACGCTGTTGCTGGCGGTGATGTTCATCGGGCTGCTGCTGGTCAATCTGGGCCTCGACGAAGTGTCGAACCCGCGGCTTAGAAAGCTTTGACCATGACCCTACCCAGCCGCCCCGCCCCGCGAAGAGAGCCGACAGGCTCGATGAGCAGACCCGGAGATCGCCCATGACCGTGCTCGACATCCAGAACTTGTCCATCGACTTCCCCACGGCGGGTGGCGTGGTCCATGCCGTCACCGACCTGTCGCTCCAGATCGAGAAGGGTCGCCGCATCGGCTTCATCGGGGAATCGGGCTCCGGCAAGACCACCACCGCCCTGGCCGTCATGCAGATGCTCGCCGCACCCGGTCGCGTGGCGGGCGGCCAGATCATCCTGGGCGGCACCGACATGCTGGCCCTGTCGGAGGAGGAGATGCGCCTGTCTCGCCTTTCCAAGGTCAGCTACATCCCCCAGGGCGCCATGAACTCCCTCAACCCGATCATGCGGATCGAGGATCAGCTCTGGGACGGCATCATCGCCCATGAACCCACGACCACGAAGGCCGACCTCAAGCGCCGCTCGGACGAGGCGCTGGCCTCGGTGGGTCTGCTGCCCCACACGGCGCGGCTTTATCCACATGAGTTATCGGGCGGCATGAAACAACGGGTCTGCATCGCCATGGGCGTGACGCTGTCCCCCGACCTGATCATCGCCGATGAACCCACATCGGCGCTGGACGTGGTCACCCAACGGCATGTGATGCAGACCCTGAAGGACGTGCAGGCCAAGATCGGCGCCGCGCTTATCCTGATCGGCCATGATATGGGCCTTATGGCGCAATCGGTGGATGAACTGGCCGTTCTGAAAGACGGTGAACTGGTCGAACACGGGGATGTCCGCCAAATTCTGGAGGCCCCAAAACACCCCTATACTAAGGACCTGATTTCATCGGTCCCGCTGGTGGGCGGTGAAAGCTTCCTGGACCCGGCCCCGGCGGAGCCACCCAAGGGACGCGGCAAACCAGGCGTGCCGCTTTTGGCCTTCGAAGATGTGTCCAAGGTCTATGGCAACGTCACGGCGCTGCATCCCATGTCCTTCGCGCTGGACGGTGAAGTGCCCAAGATCGTCTCGATCGTCGGGCAATCGGGGTCTGGCAAATCCACCATGGGTAGCCTGATGCTGGGCTTCAACGCGCCGTCCACGGGCCGCGTCCTGTTCGAAGGCCAGGACGTGGCGACCATGGACCAGGCCGCCAGCCTGGATTTCCGCAAGAACGTGCAGGCCGTCTTCCAGGACCCCTATGCCTGCTTCAACCCGTTCTACCGGGTCGACCATGCCTTGAAATTCCCCTTCAAGCGCTTCGGCTACGCCACGTCTGAGACGCAGACGCAGCAAGCGATGGAGGATGCCTGCGTGGCCGTGGGCCTTGACCCCGCCCTTATCCTGCGGCGCTATCCCCACCAGCTTTCGGGTGGCCAGCGCCAGCGCCTGATCGTGGCCCGCGCGCTGATGCTGCAACCCAAGCTGCTGATCGCGGATGAGCCGGTGTCGATGGTCGATGCGTCCCTGCGGTCCACCATCCTGAAAAACATCCACGACTTGAAGGACCGCCACGGCATCTCGATCCTATACATCACGCATGATCTGGCCACGGCCTACCATGTCAGCGACTACGTCATCGTCCTTTACCAAGGTCACGTGGCCGAGGCGGGACCGCCCAAGCAGGTCATCGGCGAGCCGCAGCATGAATATACGCGCCTTCTGATCGACTCGATCCCCTGGCCCGATATCGACCGCGGCTGGGGCACGCCAACGACCGAGGAAGAAGATGCCGCCCGACTAGCGCGCTTGGCCGAAGACCGCCAGACCGTGATGCGCGGCGACATACCGGGCTTCACGCTCAGCTAGCCGCTCCGACATCCTTCCAAGGATCAGGCCACTCCCACCAGTGAGTGGCCTCACCGAAAGCACCCGATGGACCATACTCGCCGCTTCACCGCCCGCAAGATCGCCAAGCGGATCGACCTGATCCAGCGCATGGTCCATCGGCAATCCCGCCCCATTGCGCCCTTTCGCTGGACCACGCTGCCCAACGCCGATGTGGACCCGCCCTTACAGGCCAACCCCGCCGATTGGCCGCAGATCGACTGGCACGATTACTGGGCCGGGCAGAACACGCATTACCTGATGACGACCAATTTCACGGTGCCGCGCGGTTGGGCCGATGGGCCCGTGGCGCTGCACCTGCCCATGGGCGTGGCGGGCGACATCTTCACCCATCCCGAGGCGCTGCTCTATATCGACGGGCAATCCTACGCTTCAGCCGACCGCTACCACCACACCATCTATCTGCCGCCCAGCGTCATCGACGGGCGCGAACACCGCGTGGACTTGCACGGCTGGACGGGCCTGACAGGCTGGCCGCCCGACCCAGCCAATACCGACCGGCTGAAGATGGGCGAATGCAAGCTGGTCGAGATGGATTTGCCCACGCGCGATTTCATCTCACTCGCCGAAGTGGCGCTGGAACTGGCGCTGACGATGGATGAAGGCCGCCCTGAGCGGCATGCCATCCTGACCGCGCTCGATGCCGCGTTCCTGGCGCTCGACACCCGTGACCCCATGGGCGAGGCGTTCTGGCGATCGGTCTCCACGGCCCATGACGCGCTAGAGGTCGGGCTGGGTTCGGCCGGGGGGCCCATCGATGTGACGCTGCATGCCATCGGCCATGCCCATATGGACATCGCCTATCTGTGGCCCGTGGCCCAGATCCGGCGCAAGAACGCGCGGACCTACTCCAACGTGCTGCGCATGATGGATCAATATCCCAACTACCGGTTCAGCCATTCGCAACCCCAGCTTTATGCCTATACCGAAAGCGACTATCCCGAGATTTTCGAGGGTATCCGCACCCGGGTGTCTGAAGGCCGGTGGGAAGTCATCGGCGGCATGTGGGTGGAGCCCGACACCAACCTGCCCGGCGGTGAGGCGCTGGTGCGCCAGCTTTTGCTGGGTCGGTCCTGGTTTCGCGACCGCTTCGGCGATGTGGAAACCCCTGTCCTTTGGCTGCCCGATACGTTCGGCCTGACCTGGTGTCTGCCCCAGCTTGTGGATCAGGCGGGGCTGCGCTGGATGGTGGTGAACAAGGCGTCCTGGAACCAATATAACCAGCTTCCCGCCTCCACGCTCTGGTGGCAGGGCATCGACGGCACCCGTATCCTGACGCAATTCCTGACCACGCCGCGCGAAGTGCAGCACTTGCCCTTCCCCACCAACTATAAATCCGACCTGACCGCCGATGAGGTCGTCGGCACATGGGAAGCCTCGACGGCCAAGGAACATGTTCGCGACCTGCCCATCGCCTATGGCTACGGCGATGGCGGCGGTGGCCCAACGGGTGAGTTGATCCGCCGCGCCAAGGTCTGGCAAGGGATGCCGGGCGCGCCGGAGATCAAGTTTTCCACCATCCGCGACTGCATGGAGGCGATTGAAGATCAGGCCGCCTTGGTCCCCACCTGGTCAGATGAACTTTACCTGGAAGGGCATCGCGGCACGCTGACCAGCCAGGGCTGGATCAAGCGCGCCAATCGGCGGGCGGAAATCGCGCTCCATGACGCTGAATTTCTATTGGCGGCCACGGGCACGCCTGCCCCACATGCGTTGCGCGAAGCTTGGGAAAAGCTCTGCCTCAACCAGTTCCACGACATTCTACCGGGCACATCCGTGCCGTCCGTCTTCGCGGATTCCTGTGACGATTATGTTCGGATCGCACGCATCACCGATGACGCCATTCTGGCCTGCGAAGACCCCACAGGCACGCAGCTTGCCGTGAACACCGCCCCCCATGGCGGAAAGCGCCTGGTGGAGTTGCCCCGGATGATGGACGGGGCCCAAGAGACCGAGACGGGGGCCATCGCGCTGATGCATTTGGCGCCCTACTCGCTGACACCGTTGGCGCCTTCGCCGCCCGAAGCGCCGGTGGACATTCGCGACGACGGCACGGGGGTCATCCTGCAGAACGCCCATATCCGGGTCGAAATCGACGCTGCGGGGCGCATGACCCGCATCCACGATCGCACCAACGACCGGGAGGTCCTGGCCGAGGGCCGCATCGGCAACCAGCTTCAGGCTTTCGAGGATCGACCGCTCAGTTGGGATGCCTGGGATATCGACAGCTTCTTCGAGGATCGCGGCGAATTGGTCACCGGCCTGTCCGCGATGGAAGTGACAGAAACAGGGCCGCTGCGCGTATCGGTCCGGCTTGACTGGCATTTCCGCGCCTCGACCATTCGCCAACATATCCGCCTGGCTGCCGATAGCCGCCGCCTCGATTTCGAGACAGAGGTCGATTGGCACGAAAGCCATATCCTGCTGAAAGCCGCGTTTCCCGTGGCCGTCTTTGCGCCCTCGGCCACCTACGAAATCCAATGGGGCGCCATTTCCCGTCGTACCCATCGCAACACGTCGTGGGATTACGCCAAGTTCGAAGTTCCCGCCCAACGCTGGGCCGATCTGTCCGAAGGGGATTACGGCGTGGCCCTACTGAACGATTGCAAATACGGCTACGACATCAAGGGCGATGTCATGCGCCTGACGCTCATCAAATCCGCCACCAGCCCCGACCCCAATGCCGACCAGGGCCTGCACCGCTTCACCTATGCGCTTCTGCCCCACAAGGGTGACTGGCGGGCCGAAGTCCAGGCACAGGCGAACCACCTCAACATGCCAGTGCGTCTGATGCGCGGGCAGGGCGACGGGACGGCCTTTGTCGAAAGCTCGAACCATGCGGTCGTCGTGGAAACGGTGAAGCCCGCTGAAGATGGCGATGGCGTGATTGTCCGCCTGTACGAAAGTCAACGGACGCGGGGCCCCGTGACGCTGACCTTTGCTGCGCCACCTTCGCGCGTCACGCGCTCCCATCTGCTGGAATTCGATGAAGGGGAGGCGTTGGCGGTCGACGGGCGCGACGTGATTTTGGATATCACGCCTTTCCAGATCGTCACGTTGCGCGCCCGGTTCTGAAACGAAGACCGTCCCCAGATTTTCTGGGGACGGCCGCGTTGGGTGCCAACCTGGGTCGATTGAGCTGGCTGGCACCAACCTTGTTTCTATCCGGCCAGGCTTTCGAAGAACCGACCGGGGTTGCGTGGCTTCAAAGGAAGACGAAGTCGTCCGCGCTCAGGTCGTCGGCTGTGATACCACGGAGTGTTATATCGACCCGGTCGAGATCGATGACCGCCCCGTCTTCACCGTCGGTGATGAGATGTTCGATGTCGTGGAAATCGTCAAACGGCGTGCTGCGAAGCGAGATGATGTCGATGCCCACCTCGAAATCGGTGATCACGTCCGACCCGGCACTTCCGTGGAAGACGAACGTATCGGCACCTTCGCCGCCTGTCAGCGTGTCGGCTTGGCCGCCACCGACGAGAAGGTCGCGCCCGGCGCCGCCGTCTAAGATGTCGTTGCCGCCATCGCCCCGCAGAACGTCGTTGCCAGCGCCCCCCAAGCCGACATCGTCACCGCGGTTGAGGATGATACGGTCATTGCCCGCACCGCCTGACACGAAATCGTTGTCGAGACCCGTGCGCGCCGTGTCGTTTCCGTCACCTAGCACCAAGAAGTCGACATCGTTGGAGCCGTCCGACTGCAGCAGATCAGCGGGCAGCAGCACACCGTCCAAGACATGGGCAATGCCGTTGGTCGCAGGGATATCGGTGGCAATGATGGATGGATCCGGGATGTCCGGGTCCTGGTCCACCAGCATCGCGCCATCGACGGTCAGGTCCACGCCCAGAAGCGTCGGGATCGACTCTGAGCCCAACACCGCCGTGGCGTCCAGCGCGCCGGGGGCGACGTGGAACAACAGCACATCGGTCAGCAACGGGATCGGGTCGCCGCCCGCAGACAGAAGCGTCAGGGCTTCCACCAGGAAACCGAAAGCCTCCCCTTCATCGGTGCCCTCAAAGCCCAGGGTCTGCGCCAGGCCGACAAACGCATCATCATTGGGTGCGAACACCGTGAGAAGCGCATCTGGGTCCGACAGCGGCACATCTAGCCCAGTGACCTGCAGCGAGGTCAGCAGCAGATCGAAATCGGTGCCCAAGTCGTCGAAGGTGCCGCCGCTTTGTTCAACGATCCCCGCCAGGGTGAGGGTCGGTTCGGGCTCTGGCTCCGGCTCGGGCGTTTCGTTGCCTGGAATATCCAGCGGGATGAGAACGCGGTCGATGACCTGAATGATCCCGTTTTCGGCGACGATATCTCCGGCCACGATTTCCGGGTTTTCGATATCGGGCTCGTTGTCGACCAACTCCCCGTCTTCGGAAACGAAGGTCGCCCCGTCCAATAGCGTATCGATCGTACCGGTTGCTGCAATCTCGGCTTCGGTCTGGGCGCCGCCAGATACATGGTACAACAAGACGTCGGTCAGAACCGGGATCGGGTCGCCGCCGCCAAGCTCGGTCAGGGCCGCGACCAGCGCGTCGAAGACGGCGTCTTCGTCCGACGTGTCGCCGGTGAAACCCAGATCGACCGCCAATTGCGTGAAGGCTGCATCCGTGGGGGCGAAGACGGTGATGTCGGTTGCGTTCTGCACTGTCTCGGCCAGACCGGCCACGCCGAGCGCCCGGACGAGCAGATTGAAATCGTCAGATCCTTGGGCAATCGCGACGATGTTCGGGACGGGGTCGCCGCCATCCAGGAAATCGTAGGGCAGTGAGACCCGCACATCGATGGACGCACCGACCGTCAGCTCCACCCCGGCATCCGGCGCATGGCCGAAATAGGTATAGATCGCGAGATCGCTGCCCTCCTGCTCGATCTCGACCAGGAAATAGGTGCGCCCGTCATCGCCATGCAGGGTAAGCGCGCGCTCGGCATAGATTTGACCGCCATTGCCCGCTTCTTCCCCAAAGCGCGTGATGTCCGCATCCTGCCCGTTCCGGTCTCTGGCATGATCTCGGAAATCCCCGCTCAGGAAGCCATCGTTGTCGGTGACCGACACGGTGACGGAGGCACCGCCAGGCTGGGTGAAGCTGTCACCGTGGCCAAGCGGTCCATCGCTGAGGTCTGAAAGATCAAAGGCAGTGAATTGAAAGGTCTGGGCAGGATGAGGCATCTCTGAACGCTCCTTCTAGGGTGAGGATTAGGGCAGCAGCACGGTGTCGATGACGTGAATCACGCCGTTCGACGCGTTCACGTCAGCATTGATGACTGTTGCGTTTTCGACCGTGACGCCGCTGCGTCCATCGATATGCAAGGCCTGGCCGTTCACCGTGGGGATGCTGCCGCGGGTGCCCGACAGGGTGGATGCCGGATAGAAGGCAGGCGCCACGTGGTATGTCAGGATCGAGGTCAACTGATCACGGTTTTCCGGCAGTAGCAGGTTTTCGACGGTGCCTGCGGGCAAGGCGGCAAAAGCGTCATCCGTGGGCGCGAAGACGGTGAAGGGCCCGGGGCTCTTTAGGGTATCGACCAGGCCAGCGGCCTGAACGGCAGCGACCAGCGTGGTGAACGAACCGGCACCCACGGCGACGTCGACGATATCGCCCGGGCCAGAGGTTGTGCTGGCCGGAACGACGCAGCCAGCCAAGGCGCCAGCGCCGACCAGACCGGCACCCATCGTCAGAACACGGCGGCGATTGATGAATTTTTCCATGGACTTGTCTCCCAATTGGACACGCTGTGGAGGCGTGTGCATTTTTTCCACGTGAGACAAGTTGGCGCGGATGACGGGTTCGTCAACGATTTTAGTGGAAAAAAATCACACGCTACCCCAATTAGCAAAATATGGCCGATGACCCCGACCGCATGCTCCGCGTTTTGCGTGGATTGATCCGCCCGCTGGTGCGGACATTGATCGCGCGTGGCGTGACGGCCCCGGCCTTCTATCGGATGCTTAAATCCGTCTATGTGGAGGTCGCGCACGAACAGTTTCGCCTGACCGACGCGCCGCCCACCGATAGTCGCGTCAGCCTTCTGACAGGCGTTCACCGCCGTGATGTTCGTGCCATCCTGTCCGATCCCGACGATGCCTGGCCCGCCGCGCGCGCCAAGACCGCAGCCTTCGCCACAGTGCTTGCGCGTTGGCAGACCGACAACGCCACGACCGGCGATGACGGCACCCCCCAAGCGCTGTCCCGCGCTGACTTCGAGGCGCTGGTTTCCGGTGTCAGTCGCGATATCCGCCCGCGCACCGTGTTGGACGAGTTGATGCGCCAAGACCTTGTGTCCGAGGCAGAGGATGGCACCCTGACGCTGACCGACGCGGCCCGGGCGGGGCCCGCAGATGCCGATGACCGCCTCGTCTTCTTCGCGGCCAATGTTGGTGACCATCTGGCCGCCGCCACCGAGAACCTTCTGGTAGAAGAACCCCGCTTTCTGGAACGCGCGGTGTTCTACAACCGGCTGACCCCTAGCGATGTGGATGCTATCGAAGAGGAAGCCCGCACGCTCAGCCAAACCGTGCTTGAGACGTTGAATTCGGACAGTGCCCGCCGACAGCAGGCCAATCGGGATGCGTCCGACAACGATGAGCGATATCGCTTCGGTGTCTATTTCTATCGCGAACGTCCGCGCCCGCCCAAGGAAGACCCAAGTGACCCAGACTAACCGCCGTGCCCTGCTTGGGCTTCTGGGAAGTGCCGCCTTGGGCGCCTGTGTGCCCGCCGCGCCCGCCATCGTCACCCGCGATGACCCGTTCGAAGGCGGTATCGGCGGCACCGGGATCGTTGGCGTTCTGACTGATTTCGGAAGCCTGCGGATCAATGGGCTGCGCGTGGAGTTGGAGGACAGCACCCGCTTTGTGGACCCGTTCGGCACGGTTGCAGCGGAAGCCGCGCAGCCTGGGACGACATTGACCGTCTTCGCCACCCGCAACCGCGACAGGCTGGTGGCGCGCCGCGTATCGTTGGACCATGCGCTTATCGGAACCGTGGCCGCGAATAGTCGTGTCAACGGTGTCCGCGTCCGGGTTGAGCCGGGTGCGATTGGCGGGCTGGCCCGCGGTGCCCGCGTTGCCGTGTCCGGCATCTGGACGCCGGGCGGTGTCGTCGCCAGCCGCATCGACCGTGTGGGCCCTGGCCCGGACCTGATCGCGGGCGTTCTCAGCACGGGCGATACACCGAATATCGGCGGCGCACCCCTGCAACTGACGACCGTTCTGCCTGGCTCCGGCACTTATCTTGCTGCGCGCGGGCGGTGGAACGGGCAGACCTTCGTGGCGACGCAAAGCTGGTCTGGCCGGTTCGTCACGGGCACCGGGCCCTTGGCCCAACTTTCCGTCGAAGGTTATCTGGAGCCTATTGCGACCGCCCCCGATTTCCGCATCGCCGGGCTTGGGCACAGCTTCGCCCGCGACTTGCGGCTGGCCCCCTTGGCGGCGGAGCGGGCGATCTATTTCGGGCGCTATGATGGAACGTTCCGCGCCTCGGCAGGCTATGTCGTGCCGGAAGTGTTCGACGCGCGCCGGCAGGTGCTGCGCGATGGGTTCGAAGATTTCCCCGGCGCCATCGTCCCCACGCGGCGGTAATCCGTCGCTGGTGTAGCGGGCGCGAAGCCTTTGAATTCTTGAAGCTATGAACCGCGAAATCTCTGACTTTCGTGCCGGCGCATCGTTACCGTTGCGTCGCGCGACCACCTGCCGTAGCTTTGCATAGTTGAAACACTATTCTGCATAGTGGAACACGTGGGAGGAGATATGATGAACCGATTGGCGATGGTCGCCGCGGCGGCATGCCTGTCCTTGGTGGGCACGGCACAGGCGCAGACGACTTTGATCCTGGGCGAAGCAGGCCCAAATCGCGGCGCCCGGGCCGCGTCCTTGCAGCACTTCGTCGATGAAGTCGCGGCCCGCAGCGGCGGTGACCTGACCATTGACGTCCAATGGGGCGGCGCGCTCTTCAAGGCGAACGCAGCGCGGCAATCCATTGCCGATGGCGTGGCCGATCTGGGCACCATCATCTCGGTTTACTTCCCGCAGGAAATGGTGGGCTACGGTATCGCCGACTTGCCCCTGGTCAATGCCGACGCCTGGGTTGGCATGCGCGCCACCGACGACCTGATGCGCTCATCCCAGGCCATCCAGGCCAGCCTGGCCGACCAGAATCTGGTCTATCTGGGCACCTTCACCACGTCGCAAGTGAATATCGGCTGCTCGGACACCGCCATCCGGTCGGTTGACGATATCGACGGGCTGAAAGTGCGGGGTGTGGGCGCCTATGGCGATACGTTCAAGGATTTCGGCGCCAATATGGTCGCGATGTCGATCTATGATGCTTATCAGGGCCTCGATACCGGGCTGCTCGACTGCTCCCAGGGCTACAGCTACGCCATGGCCGCGCTGAAGCAGCAGGAGGTCATTGATAGCTATACCCTGCTCAACTGGGGCCAAGTGGGCGCGCTGGGTCTGTTCATGAACAAGGATGTCTATGACGGGCTCGACCCAGAAGCGCAGGCTGTGCTGGCAGAAGCGGGCATCGCCATGGCGGACAAGCTGGGTGAGTTGATCACCGCCGACAACGAAGCGGCCATCGCCACCATGCGCGAGGCGGGTGTCGAAATCATCGAGTTGGACGCCGCCGAGCGTGACAAGCTGGTGGAACGTGGCGCGACCTATGTCGAAGAATGGATCCAAAAAGCCTCTGCCATGGGGATGGATGGCGAAGCGTTGTTGGCGGAATACAACGCACTTTTGGCCAAATATGCCGAAGAACGGGACAGCCAAGGCTACCCCTGGACCCGTTGACCTGAAGGGGCACCAGTCGGTGCCCTTTTTCCCACCTTGTCGGAGCCCAAGATGCTGCAACGTGTCGAACGCTTGCTATTGGACCTCGCCGTCGTGTCGATCCTGGGCCTTGGGCTTTTGATCACCGGCAACGTGGTGCTGCGCGCGGTGTTCAATACCGGCATCCCCGACGCCATCGTCATGGTGCGGGAATTGATGGTGGCTGCCATTATCCTGCCTTTGGCTGCGGCCACGGCGGCGCGGACCCATATCACGGTGGAATTCCTGACCAAGATGATGCCGCTTCGGGTGCAAGACCGCTTGATCGTCTTCGGTAGCATCTTCGGCCTGGTCGCCATCGCCCCCCTGCTCTGGGCGGGGTGGCGGGAAGCGAGCTCAACCCTCGCATCGGGCACGTTCTTCTTTGGGGAATTATCCCTGCCGAAATGGCCGGGTCGCGTGGTTTTTCTGGTGGGGCTCAGCTTTTGCTGGCTGCGCCTTGCGCTTATGGTGGTGGGGGACATCCGCACCATTCGCGCAGGCGGCCATGTGGCCCCGCCCGACACCACGCAAAACCTGATGGAAGAACAGTGATGGACGGCACGCTGGTCGGCATCGTCGCGTTTTGCGCCGTCATCGGGTTGCTGGCCATCCGGGTGCCGATTGCCTTCGCACTGGCGGGCGTGGCCACGGCGGGCAGCTTCGTGATGTTCGCCTTCCGCACGGGGGATTTCACCCCGCTGCGGGCTCTGCGGCCCACCACGTCCATGGTCTTCTCGAACTCCTTCGACCTGATCCATTCCTACGATCTGTCGATGATCCCGCTTTTCGTGGCTTTGGGCCACATCGCTTACCGCGCGGACATCACAACCAAGATCTACCACGCCGCCCGCGTCTGGCTGGCAAGGGTGCCCGGCGGCGTGGCCATGGCCAGTGTCATGGGCTGCGGCGGGTTTTCGGCGATCACGGGATCGTCCATCGCCTGTGCGTCGACGATGGGGCGCATCTGTTCACCCGAAATGCTGCGCATGGGCTATGACCCGCGGCTTGCCACATCGTCGGTGGCTGCGGGTGGCACGCTTGGGTCGCTTATCCCGCCATCTGTGCTGTTCATCATCTATGGTATCTTCACCGAAACCTCGATCAGCCAGCTTTTTCTGGCAGGCATCCTGCCGGGCCTTCTTTCGCTGGCGGGCTTCATCTTGGTCATCTGGGTCTGGGTGCGCCGCGACCCCGCCGCCGCCCCAGCCTTGGGCGAAGAAACCACCTTGGCCGAACGTGGCCGCGCCGCGTGGGAGGCATGGCCCGCCGTCGCGCTGTTCGCCATCATCGTGGGCGGCATCTATGGCGGCATCTTCACCGCAACCGAGGCTGCCGCCGTCTGTGTCACCGCCGCCACGCTGATCGGCTTCGCCCAGCGCAAGCTGTCCTTTCCTGCCTTGTGGGAAGCGTTGCGTGAAACCGCCATCCAGACCGCCAGCATCTTCTTCATCGCGGCTTCGGCCAAGATATTCGTGGCCTTCATCGCGCTGACCGGTGTCGCGCCCGACATCGTCGCCGCCGTGACCGCCGCCCAATTGTCGCCCGTTGTGCTGATGCTGTCCATCGCGGCCATATACCTGGTGCTGGGCATGTTTCTGGACCCGATCGGCATCATGGTGCTGACGCTGCCCCTGATGATCCCGCTGGTTGAAACCTATGGCTTCGACCTGATCTGGTTCGGTGTCGTGGTCATCAAACTGCTAGAGATCGGGCTGATCACACCGCCCGTGGGCCTCAACGTCTTCGTCATCGCGAATGTCGTGGGCCCCTCCGTCGCCATTGAGCGCATTTTCAGCGGCATCCTGCGTTTCCTGACCGTCGATGTGCTGGTGCTGTTGGCCATTATGGCCTTCCCGGTGATTTCCCTTCTCATTCCCTATTCGATGTGACTGCCATGACCGAACTGCCCGAAACAGATCGTCGCTTCGCCACCACATTGGCCCGGGGGCTGTCGGTGTTGCGGGCCTTTCGCACCAGCGATGATGGCCTGGGCAATGCCGAAATCGCGGAACGGACGGGCCTGCCCAAATCCACGGTGTCACGGCTGACTTTCACGCTGCAAAAGCTTGGCTATCTGACCAGCGCCCATCGCCACGACCGTTATCGCCCGGGCCCCGCGCTTTTGGTGTTGGGCAACATGGCATCGGCGTCGATTAGCTTTGTCGACCTGTCAGGGCCGCTGATGCAGCGCCTCGCCGATGAGACGGGGACCATGGCGCTTCTGCTGGTGCGTGACGGCAAGCGGATGGTCATCGTCAAGACGTGGCGGCCCCGGGGGGTGGCGTCCCTTTGGTTGGAGGTCGGCCACCGGGTGCCGCTGAACAAGTCGTCTTCGGGGCATGCGTTGCTGGCTTCGCTCGACACCGAAGCGTTCGAACAGGTCGTGGCCGAGGCTGCAGGCGATAGGGGTCTGACGCCCACCCGCGCCGCCGATATCCGTCGCCAGACCAGCGCGCAGCTCATGGGCCAAGGCTATGCCCTGGCCGATCCTGCCAGCTATTTCACCGACAGCATCCACGCCGTGGCCGTCCCCTTTCACGCCCGTGACACGTCTGAGCCGGTGGTGTTCACCTGCGGCGCCATGCCTGACATGCTGACCGAAGCGCGCATGCGGCAAGAGGTCGGGCCAAAGCTGCGCAGCGCCGTGCATGAGTTGGAGCGGATGATGGGCCAAGCCCCCGCCGCCCGCGCCCTGACCTGAGAAGGAGGCTGCGATGACCCCGATCCGCTACGAACTGGTCGACCGCATCGCGGTGATCACGGTGGCCAACCCTCCGGTCAACGCGCTGTCCCATGCCGTGCGCCAAGGCTTGGTCGAGGCCGTTCTCCGCTTCCGCAAGGACGACGCCGATATCGCGATCATCCTGGGCGATGGCAGGCTGTTCATCGGGGGCGCCGATATCAGCGAGTTCGGCAAGCCGTTGAAGGCGCCGTCCTTGCCGGAGGTGGTGTCAGACATCGAAGCCTGCCCCAAGCCCATCATCGCCGCAATCCACGGCACGGCGCTGGGGGGCGGGTTGGAAGTCGCCTTGGGCTGCCATTACCGCCTGGCCATGCCGGGCACGAAACTGGGGCTGCCCGAAGTGACGCTGGGCATCCTTCCGGGCGCGGGGGGCACGCAGCGGACGCCGCGGCTGGTGGGCTTTGACGCGGCGGCCGACATGATCACGTCTAGCAAGCCGATCTTGGCGGAAAAGGCGTTGGAGATCGGTTTGGTGGACCGGATCGGGCAGGGCGACCTGCGGGACGCGGCTTTGGCCTATGCCGACGACATGCGTGGCGCCCCTGCCCGGCAGACTGGCGCCATGGCCGCGCCCGTCCCTGGCACCGACTTGGCTGCCCGCCGCACCGCCCTGACCAAGCGCATACGCGGTGAAGTGGCCCCGCTTGTGGCGCTGGATGCCATCGAAGCGTCGACGCGCCTGTCCTTCCGCGATGGATTAGCCGAAGAACGGCGGCTCTTCATGCATTTGATGGACACGCCCCAACGCGCAGGGCTGATCCATGCCTTCTTTTCCGAACGGGCAGTCACGAAGGTCGATGGCCTGAAAGGTGTCGCCCCCCGCGACATCGCCCATGTGGGAGTGATAGGCGGTGGCACCATGGGGGCAGGGATCGCCACGGCGGCCTTGCTGGCCGGCTTAAGGGTCACGCTGGTGGAGCGGGACAACGCCCCCGCCGACCGGGCCCGGGCAACCATCGGGTCAAACCTGGATGCGGCGCAGAAACGGGGCAAGCTGAAAGGCGCGCGCGAGAGTGTCGATAAGGCCCTGAACATTGCGTTAGACTATGAAGCCCTCAGCGACGCCGACCTTATCATCGAGGCCGTTTTCGAGGATATGGAGGTCAAGCGCGACGTCTTCCAAGCCCTCGACAACGTGGCAAAGGCGGGCGCGATACTGGCCACGAACACGTCCTATCTGGACGTCAATCAGATCGCCCAGGCCACGACCCGTCCGCAGGATGTGGTCGGCCTCCACTTCTTTTCCCCCGCCCACATCATGCGCCTTCTAGAAGTCGTCGTGGCCGACCAGACGGCCCCCGATGTCACGGCCACGGCCTTCGCGCTGGCCAAACGGCTTGGAAAGGTGGCGGTGCGCGCAGGGGTTTGCGACGGCTTCATCGGGAACCGCATCCTGTCGACCTATCGCGCAGCCGCCGATCACATGGTGCTGGACGGCGCCAGCCCCTACGATATCGACCGCGCCTTACGCGATTTCGGCTTTGCCATGGGCCCCTATCAGGTGAGCGATCTGGCCGGGCTCGACATCGGGTTCGCCACCCGCGAACGCAAGGCGGCCAATGCCCATCCCCGCGACCGGCGGCCCGTCTTTGCTGACGCGCTCTATCATGCGGGGCGGTTGGGTCAGAAGGCGGGGCGGGGCTATTACGACTATTCCGAAGACCGCAAGGGCCGCGAAGACCCCGAGGCGCTGCGCATCATCGCCGAGGCGCAGACCAGTCAGCGCAGCTTCAGCGCCGATGATATGGTACGCCGCTACATGGCCGCCATGGTCAATGAGGCGGCGAAGGTTGTCGATGAAGGCATTGCCGCCCGGCCCCTCGATGTGGACGTTGTTCTGCTCCATGGCTACGGCTTTCCGCGTTGGCATGGCGGGCCCATGCATTGGGCCGACGCACAGGGCCTGGAAAGGGTGCTGCAGGACATCGCCCGTTTCGCCCAAGACGACGACCATTTCTGGCAACCCGCCCCGCTTCTGACCAAGTTGGTTGCGGACGGGCGCAGTTTTGCCGACCTGAACCGAAAGGAAGCCCCATGACCGAAGCCGTGATCGTCTCTGTCGCGCGAACCGCCATCGGGAAGGCGGGGCGCGGCACGTTCAACGCCACCCATGGCGCCGTCATGGGGGGGCATGCCGCCGCCGCAGCGGTCGAGCGCGCGGGTATCGACCCCGCGCTGATCGAAGACAGCATCTGGGGCTGCGGCTATCCCGAATATGTCACCGGCGGGAACATCGCGCGCCAGATCGTGGTGCGTGCGGGCTTGCCCGTGTCCATCGCGGGCACGACGGTGAACCGCTTTTGTGCCAGCGGGCTGCAGGCCATCGCCATGGGCGGCCACATGATCGCCAACGAAGGGGCGCGCGCGGTGCTCGTGGGGGGGCTGGAAAGCATCAGCTTGGTGCAACCGCCGGCGCGCCATTCGCGTGAGGCCTGGTTGGAAGAAAACCGCCCCGACCTGTATCTACCGATGATCGAGACGGCCGACATCGTCGCCGCCCGCTATGGCGTCAGCCGCGAGGCGCAGGATGCGTTGGGTCTGCAAAGTCAGCAGCGCACGGCTGCGGCGCAGGACGCCGGGCGTTTTGATGCGGAAATCGTCCCGATCACCGTCACCATGGACGTCAAGGACAAGGAAACCGGTGAGATCAGCCAGCGCGAAGTGACCATCGCGCAGGACGAGTGCAATCGCCCCACCACCACGCTGGACGGGCTCGCCAAGCTGGCGCCGGTGCGTGGGGAGGATCAGTTCATCACGGCGGGCAACGCCTCCCAACTCTCGGACGGGGCGGCTGCCTTGGTGATGATGCACCCGAAGGAGGCCGAGCGCCTGGGGCTGGAGCCCATGGGCGCCTTCCGCGGCTTCGCCATCGCGGGCTGCGAACCCGATGAGATGGGGATCGGCCCGGTCTTCGCCGTGCCCCGCCTGTTGGAGCGCGCGGACCTTTCCGTGGACGATATCGACCTGTGGGAATTGAATGAGGCCTTCGCGTCGCAAGCGATCTATTGTCGCGACACGCTCGGCATCGAAAATGATATCTGTAACGTGGATGGCGGCTCCATCGCGGTGGGGCACCCATTCGGGATGACGGGCGCGCGGATGACGGGGCATTTGCTGATCGAAGGGCGTCGCCGCGGCGCGAAGCGCGGGGTGGTGACGATGTGCGTGGGCGGTGGCCAGGGGGCCGCGGGTCTGTTCGACATCTATTGAAACGGGGGAGGGGACATGAACCTCGATTATTCGGACGACCAGAAGGCGTTTCGGGCCGAGGTACAGGCTTTTCTTGACGCCGAGCTGCCGGAAAGGCTGACCGATGCGGGCCGCAAGGGACGCGCGCCCAACAAGGCCGAGTATGAGGAATGGCATGCCATCCTGAACCGGCGCGGCTGGCTGGCGGTCAATTGGCCGGTGGCGTTTGGCGGCACTGGGTGGGATGCGGTGCAACGCCACATCTTTGAGGAAGAAACCACCGCCCGCGGCGCCCCCCGCATCGTGCCCTTCGGGCTGCACATGCTGGGCCCGGTGTTGCAGAAATTCGGCTCCGAAGAACAGCAGAACCATTGGCTGCCACGTATCCTGTCAGGGGAAGACTGGTGGTGCCAAGGCTATTCGGAACCGGGCGCGGGTTCAGACTTGGCATCGCTGAAATGCGAAGCGGTGCGCGATGGCGACCACTTCTTGGTCAACGGCCAAAAGACCTGGACGACGCTGGGCCAGCACGCGAATATGATCTTCTGCCTGGTGCGGACCTCAAAGGAAGGAAAGCCCCAGGAAGGTATCAGCTTCCTTTTGATCGACATGAACAGCCCCGGCGTCGAGGTACGGCCCATCGTGCTTTTGGATGGCAGTGCCGAGGTGAACGAGGTCTGGTTCACCGACGTGAAGGTGCCTGCCAGCAACATCGTGGGCGAGGTCAACAAGGGCTGGACCTATGCCAAGTACCTGCTGACCCATGAACGCACCAACATCGCCGGTGTGGGCTTCGCCAATGCGGGTCTGGCAAACCTTAAACGGATTGCGCGGGCCGAGGTCGATGGCGACCGCCCCCTGAACGACAACCCCCATTTCGCGGCGCGCGTGGCCCGGGTCGAAATCGACCTGATGGCCATGGCCACCACGAACCTGCGGGTCGTGTCGGCCGCCGCTTCGGGGCAGGCGCCTGGGCCTGAATCGTCCATGTTGAAAGTGAAAGGCACGATCATCCGGCAGGAAATCAACGCCCTGACCCGCACCGCCATCGGACCCTGGGCGCTGCCCTTCCAGTCGGAGACATTGGAAGGCTCTAATGAAGGGGAAATCGGCCCGGATTACGCCCAGCGTGCGACCGGGCAATATCTCAACAACCGCAAGCTTTCGATCTATGGCGGCTCCAACGAGGTGCAGCGCTCGATCATCGCAAAATCCCTGTTGGAGCTTTGAGATGAATTTCGATCTGAGCTCTGAGGCGCAGATGTTGCAGGACAGCCTGCGCCGGTTCTTGTCCGATAGCTACGATGCCGACAGCCGGGCACGCGCTATCGAGGCGGGCTATTCCCCTGACATCTGGGCGGGCCTGGCCGATCTGGGCGTGATCGGCGCGCTTTTTACCGAAGATCAGGGCGGCTTTGGCGGCACAGGCTTCGACATCGCCCTCATCTTCGAAGAATTGGGCCGTGCGGGCGCGGTGGACCCGCTGCTGGATACCGGCGTGCTGGCTAGCGGCATCCTGGCCGATCTGGACGACCCAGCGGGCCTTTTGGACGAGGTAATCGCCGGATCGGTGCAGCTTGCCTTTGCCCATGGGGAACCCGGGGGCCGCTATGGCGGTCGGGTGCAGACTGTGGCGACGCAAGTGGGCGATGATTGGCACTTGGCCGGGCGGAAGGCCGTCGTGGTCAACGCGCCACTGGCCGATCACCTGGTGGTGTCGGCCCGGAATGGGGACGAAATCAGTCTCTATTTGGCCGAAAAGGGTCTTGCCGGTATCCGGCCCTATCCGGTGACCGGCGGCGGCATGGCGGCTGAGGTGACGTTGGAAAACGTGCCCGCAACTTATCTGGGCCCCGCGGGCGACGTGATTGCCCGGGCCGAGGCGCGCGCCACGCTCGCGCTTTGTGCAGAGGCACTGGGGTTGATGGAACATATCCGCACCCTCACCATCGACTATCTCAAGACGCGCAAGCAATTCGGGCGGCCCATCGGCAGCTTTCAGGTCTTGCAGCACCGAATGGCCGACGTCTTGATCGAGATCGAACAGGCCCGATCTGCCGTCGTTAACCTGGCAGGCAACTTGGACGGCCCCGACCGCGACCGGCATGTCAGCGCCACCAAGAACCTCGTCGGAGAGGTCGCGCGCCTGGTGGTCGAGGAATCGATCCAGATGCATGGCGGCATCGGCATGACAACGGAGTATGAGCTGGGCCATTTCGCCAAACGGCTGACCATGGTCGATCACCGCTTTGGCGATGCGCTCTACCATCTGGAGCGCTTTATCGCGCTGTCGGCTGCATGACTGCGCTGATCGAGAACGAAACCGGCGCGCAGCGCTTGATTGGTTATGTCTTGGACGTGGGCGGTGGCGACGGCCGGGCGCGGTGCCGTCTGACGTTGACCGGCGACCATACGAACCGGCATGGCGCACTCCATGGGGGGATAACGGTGGCACTTTTGGACAACGCCATGGGCGCAACGGCCAGCCTGACCGTCGATGCAAGCGGGCGCGCGCCCTTCCTGACCGTGTCCATGTCCACGCAGTTTCTGGCCCCCGCCCGCGCGGGCGATGCGCTGATGGCTACGGGCCGGGTGACGGGCGGCGGGCGGTCGCTTTTGTTCATCGACGGGGTGCTGGAACGCTCCGACGGAGTTACGATCGCCACGGCCTCGGGCGTGTTCAAGCGGGTGCCAAGCGAAAGGCTGACGGCATGAGCCTGGCCCATATCGAAGACCTGGGCGACCGTCTTGTCCTGACAGCGCGCAACGGCGCGCGGCGCAACGCACTGACGCCGGATTACTACGCCGCCTTGACCGATGTGTTGGACCAGGCGCGCGCCCCGCGGATCGGCGCGGTCATCTTGCGGGGTGAAGGCGGCTATTTCTGCGCGGGCGGCGACCTGTCCCAGATCGCCACCCGCCGTAAACTGCCCGAGGCGGAGCGTCTGGCCCGGGTCGAGGCATTGCACGACCTGATCCGGGGCATCATGGCCTGCCCGGTGCCCATCATCGCCTCGGTCGAAGGGGGCGCCGCGGGGGCGGGCGTGTCCCTGGCCTTTGCCTGCGACATGATCGTGGCCGAGGAATCGGCCACGTTTTCCGTGGCCTATGTGAAGGCGGGCCTGGTGCCCGATGGCGGGCTGACAGCCAATCTGGCGCGCCACCTGCCACGCGCGACGCTGATGCGGTTGGCGATGCTGGGCGACACGATATCTGCCCGGCGGCTCCATGACTTGGGGGCGGTGTCCTTCCTGGCGCCCGAAGGGCGGGTGTCCGAGATGAGCATGGAATTGGCAGATCGCCTGTGTCGCGGTCCGCGCGCGGCACAGGCGGTGATCAAACGGTTGGTGTCCGATGCTTACGGCGCAGATATGGCGACCCAGCTTGATGCGGAACGGGATGCCATGGCACAGGCAGCGGCCGCGCCCGAGGCAGGTGAAGGGATTACCGCTTTCCTTGAAAAGCGGATGCCGGATTTCAGGAAGGCCCGGAAATGACCGATGCCGCCTTCGATACGCCGCTCACACGCGCCTATGGCACGCGGTTGCCCATCGTGGCGGGTGGGCTGATGTGGTTGGGCGATGCGGCCTATGTCAGCGCTGCCGCAGGCGCGGGTATCATGGGGTTTCTGACGGCAGCCAGCTTCAAGGACCCAGCCGATCTGCGCGCTGAAATCGCCAAGGCCCGCGCGGCCTGCGGCGACCGGCCCTTCGGTGTGAATGTGTCCATGCTGCCCAAGCTGGTCGAAGGGGAGAGTGTCGCGGAAACCTTCCGGCTGATCGCGGGCGAAGGCGTCCGCTTCGTCGAAACCTCGGGCCGCAACCCGGAGCCGTACCTGCCCATCCTGAAGGATGCGGGCGTCCACGTTCTGCACAAGGTGCCGTCCGTGCGGTTCGCGCAGAAGGCGCAAGCCGTGGGCGTGGACATGGTGGCCATCGTTGGTGCGGAATGCGGCGGTCATCCCGGCCTCGACCTGATCGGCAGCGCCGTTAACATGGCCCTGGCAGAGCGGCGGCTGGACATCCCCTTCCTGATCGGCGGCGGCATCGGGGCGGGCGGCCAGATCGTGGCGGCCCTGGCCAATGGCGCGGCGGGCGTGGTGCTGGGCACGCGGCTTCTGGTGGCCCAAGAGGTTTCGGCCCATCCCGACTACAAGGCGGCGTTGGTAGCGGCGAGCGAGCGGGACACGATGCTGACCATGGGCAGCGTGCGCAACACGATCCGCACGCTGGCCAATGAAACCGCCAAAACAGTGGCCGAGATTGAGCGCACCGACCCCGATGTGGGGATCGACGTGCTGATGCCCCATGTGACGGGTGCCATCGGGCGGCGGGCTTACGTGACGGGCGATGTGTCCAAGGGCATGTTGTCGGCGGGGCAATCGCTGGGCCTGACGGACCGCATCGCGCCCATGGCCGATATCGTCGCGCAGCTAGAGGCGGAGGCCCTGGCGGCACTGGACCGTCTGCGCCCCCGGGCGAAGGCGGCCGTCGCATGATCGCGCAGGTCCATCATCTGGTGGAGGCACGGGCTGCCGAAACCCCCGAGGCGCTGGCCCTGATCGACACGGACGGCACGCGCGTCACCTACGCCGACCATGCCGCCTATGTGGCGGCCCTGGCCGGGCAGCTGCACGCGGCAGGGCTGCGGCCTGCCGACCGCCTGCTGATCGTGGCCGAGAATTGTCGCGCCACGGCCAGTCTGGTCTTCGCAGCCAGTGCCTGCGGCGCTGTCGCCGTGCCGGTCAATGCCCGGATGAGCGCACCGGAAATCGACCGCATCCGCGACCATGCAGGCCCATCGCTGATTGCCTTCACCACTTGCGTATCCGCCGATGCGCAAAGACATGCGGACAAGGCAGGCGCCCGCGCGCTTCCAAACCCCTTCGACGGCATAGCCCTGACCGCTGGCCCCGGCGGTGGCGAAGCCGCCGCACCCGATACGGCGGTTCTGCTTTATACGACCGGCACGACCGGGGTGCCCAAGGGCGTGATGCTGAGCCATGGCAACCTGCGCTTTGCGGGCCTGACCTCGGCCAAATTGCGCAAGATGTCAGAACGGGACATAATATACGGCGTCCTGCCCATGACCCATGTGTTTGGCCTGGCCTCCATGCTGATGGCCGCGACCCATTCGGGCGCCGCAATTCGGTTCGAAGCGCGCTTCGCGCCTGACAAGCTACACGCCGCGCTGACATCGGGCGTCACGGTCTTCCCGGGCGTGCCGCAGATGCATGCGCTACTGATGGCCCATGTGGCGCGGACGGGCGCGGCCAAGCTGGCTGGCACGGCGCTGCGCTATGTCTCATCGGGTGCCGCGCCGCTGGACCCGGCCTGGAAGCGCAAGGCAGAGGCGTTCTATGGCCTGCCCTTGCAGAACGGCTATGGCCTGACCGAAAGCACCGCCGGCGTCTGCGGCACGCGCAATGCCATCGGCAGCCCCGATATCAGCGTGGGACCGCCCTTGCCGGGCGTCGAGGTGCGGTTGGACCCGGACCAAGGCGGCGACGATCCAGGCGTAGGCGAAGTGCTGACCCGCGGGCCCCATGTGATGACGGGCTATTACCGCGCGCCCGAAGACACCGCGCGCATTCTAGACGGGGCAGGGTGGCTGCGCACGGGCGATCTGGGACAGTTCGACGACGAAGGCCATCTGCACATCGTGGGCCGCTGCAAGGAATTGATCATCCGCGGCGGCTTCAACGTCTACCCGCCCGAGGTGGAGGCCGCGTTGAACGACCATCCCGATGTCATCCAATGCGCCGTGATCGGGCGCGCGGTGGATGGCGACGAAGAGGTGCTGGCCTTCGTGCAATGCGCCGACCCCGCCGCTTTGGACGTGGACGACCTGCGCGCCTTTGCCGCCGAACGGCTGGCTGGCTACAAGCGGCCGGGCAGAATTGTTCTGGCCAAGGCCTTGCCCGCCGCGCCCACCGGCAAAATATTGAAGCACAAGCTGACCAGTGTCTTCGCCGAAGACCTGGCCCACGCATAGGAGATCGAGAGATGCCGAAAGACACGCAAGCGGCCGGGTTTGGGCCCGATCTGGGACAATTCGACTGGACCGACCCGTTCCTTCTGGAAGATCAGCTTTCCGAGGACGAACGGATGCTGCGCGACGCGGCCAATGGCTTCGCGCAAGCCGAACTCGCCCCCCGCGTGCGCGATGCCTATGCCAATGAGACCGCCGCGCCAGAATTGTTCGCCAAAATGGGCGAAGCCGGGTTGCTGGGCGTCACCATCCCCGAAGAATTCGGCGGCCTTGGCAGCAGTTATGTGACCTATGGCCTGGTCGCGCGCGAGATCGAGCGCGTGGATTCCGGCTATCGCAGCATGATGTCGGTGCAGTCGTCGCTCGTGATGTATCCGATCCACGCTTATGGCTCGGACGAACAGCGCCGCAAATACCTGCCGGGTCTGGCCGCAGGCACGCTGATCGGCTGCTTTGGCCTGACGGAGCCCGATGCCGGGTCCGACCCGGCGGGCATGAAGACCCGCGTGGAAAAGACCGATGGCGGCTATCGCCTGACGGGCTCTAAAATGTGGATATCGAACGCGCCCTTCGCCGATATCTTCGTCGTCTGGGCCAAGTCCGAAGCCCATGACGGCAAGATCCGCGGCTTCGTGCTTGAGAAAGGGATGAAGGGCCTCAGCGCGCCGACGATCAAGGGCAAGCAGTCGCTGCGCGCCTCCACCACCGGCGAGATTGTCATGGATGGGGTCGAGGTGGGCGAAGACGCGCTTCTACCCGGCGTGCAGGGCCTGAAAGGGCCTTTCGGCTGCTTGAACCGGGCGCGCTATGGCATCGGCTGGGGCGTGATGGGCGCGGCGGAGTTCTGTTGGCACGCGGCGCGTCAATACGGGCTAGATCGCAAGCAGTTCGGCCGCCCGCTGGCGCAGACACAGCTTTTCCAGAAGAAGCTGGCCGACATGCAGACCGACATCGCCCTTGGCTTGCAGGGTGCACTGCGGCTTGGCCGCATGATGGACGAAGGCCGCGCCGCGCCCGAAGCGGTGTCGCTGATCAAGCGCAACAATTGCGGCAAAGCGCTCGATATCGCCCGGATGGCGCGGGATATGCATGGCGGCAACGGGATTTCCGAGGAATACGAGGTCATCCGCCACATGATGAACCTTGAGACGGTCAACACCTACGAGGGCACGCATGATGTCCACGCGCTGATCTTGGGGCGCGCGCAGACGGGGTTGCAGGCGTTCTTCTAGAGGGCTCGATCACTTGCCTGTCGATGGACCGACTCTTTGGGGTGCTGGGTCCCGCCAGCGGTGTAGCGCGCTGCGTCAGGTCTTCGGCGCGACCTCCGGCCCCGTTCGAAGGCCGGGCCGGAGGTTTTGGTAGGGTATCGCACCCAGGTTGCACGGGTTGGCCCCCGGGCTTTCGGCAAACAGGATGTGATCGCTGATCCGTTTGTAATCGGCCATGAAGTGGATCGCGCTCTTGACACAGATGATGGCGTGGCTGCTGGGGTCCAGCCCCAGGATGCGGAACATCTGCTGGTCGGCATTTTGCGCGCGGCGGGACGCGACGGCGACGCGGATGCCGGTGCCCACTAGGTGCAAGCGGGCCATGGGGCCCAGATCGGCATGGGTGTTGCTGTAGAAAGGGCCAGTTAGCAGGAAGGGTCCGTCATGGAGGGCCTCGACGGTAACGTGGGCCTCCAACGGGGCGGAGAATTGGTCGAACGCGCCGCCCAAGGGCAGGGTGGGTGTCGCGCCCAGCCCAGCCGCATGGGCCGCCCTGGCACTGTCTGGGTCATAGAGCAGGCCAAGGATCGCGTCGGGCACGGCCCCTGCGTTCAGGGCGCGCAGCAAGCCGGTCGTGTCGCCGGTGCCGCCCGCACCGGGATTGTCCTGCACGTCGGCAATGATGGTGGGGCCAGGGTGAGCGCGGGCCTGGGCGATGGCCGCTTCGGGGGCCAGCAGGCGCGGGTCGAAGTCGGGCGCGGCCCGGCGCAGATCCGCCAGGATGGCATCTGCTGCGGCATCGGCTTGGGCTTGGCTGGTCCCGTAGGCAAAGATCGAGGGGCCCAGATCGGGGATATCGGCGGGCGGGAAGCCCAGCGCCATGTCGGCTGAAACGGCATCGGCCTGCGCCACATGGGCATAGAGATCCCGGCCTGGGGCAAATTCCGTCGATTGCGCCGTGATGGGGATCAGGAAATCGCCCTGACGAAAAGCCTTGGCCGGGGCGCCGTGTTGCAGCGCATGGTCCAGAAGGGCGGCGGCGCGGGCGCCGGTGTCAGCCATGTCCACATGGGGATAAGTGCGATAGATCGTGACGATGGTCGCCAGGTCAAAGAAGGCCCGCGACAGGTTGCCATGCAAGTCCAGACTGACTGCGATGGGCAGGTCGGGCCCCACGGTGTCGCGGACGCGGCGAAGGATTTCGGCCTCCGCATCGGGGTGGTCGCGCGTGACCATGGCGCCGTGCAGATCCAGATAGACGGCGTCGGGCGCGGCCTTGGCGATGCCCTTCGTGATCTCGGCGGTGATGGTGTCGAAGGCGGCCTGCTCCACATAGCCCCCGGGTTCGGCACCGGCCCAAAGGATGGGTGCGATGTCGTGCCGGCAGGCGCGCAGGAAGCCCGAGACGGGGATATTGAGGTCGGCAAAGACATCGCGGATCGCATCGCCGCGCGTCAGGGCGGGCCAGGCGCCGCCGGTCTGGAACTGCCGCAACGTGGTGGGGAAGGGGGCGAAGGTGTTCGTCTCATGCTGAAACCCCGCCACGGCGATGCGGGTCATGCCGTGGGCACCCCGCCCAGTACGGTGGCGACCACGGGGATGTCCTTGAGGGGCGCGCCACCCAACGGGTCGCCATCCAGCACGGTGAAATCCGCGCGTTTGCCACACGCGATGGAGCCCACTTGGTCTTCCATCTTCAACACATGGGCCGCGCCCAGCGTGATGCAGTGCAGCGCTTGGTCCGGCGTGATCTGCTGCGTATCGCCCAGGCGGCGGCCCGTTTCGGTCAACCGTTCCGTCGCGATCCAACCCGTCATCAGGGGCGCCATGGGCGTCACCGGCGCATCGGAATGGATGGCGAAGTCACCGCCCCAGACGGCCCAGGCGTCGCGGCAGGCATCCATGCGGCGCGCGCGGTCGGGGCCCACGGTCTTCGTCCAATGCAGATCGCCGAAATAGTAAAGGTGGTTGGCAAATACGTTCACCGTCAGGCCCAGGGCCCGCATCCGCTTGAACTGCGCAAGGTCGGCCAGCTGCACATGTTCCAGCGTGTGCCGGTGGTCGGCATTGGGGGTTTCCAGCATGGCATCTGCATAGGCCTGAATGGCCAGGTCCGAGGCCGCGTCGCCATTGGTGTGGACATGGGTTTTGACGCCCGCGCGGTGCAGGGCGCGGACAGCTTCGTGGAAATGATCCAACTCCATATTCCAGATGCCGTGATCGTCCATGGCCAGGTAGCCGGGCGGCAGCAGCTTTGCCGTGCCACCCTGGATGGCACCATCCGTGAAAAGCTTGGCGCGCCCCAGATGCAACTTGTCGGTGCTGCGGGCGCGCAGGGCCAGGGCGCGCGTGGCCTCGTCGCCCGGGTCGCCACGCATGGCGTTCATTACCGGCACATAGCGGGCGGGGAAGGCGGGGTCGGCGGTGACCTTCTCCAACATGACGACTTCGGGTTCATCCAGATCCGACAACAGGTCCGCCACCGTGGTTACACCGCATGTCTGCGCCACGCGGCCATAGGCGCGCACGCCGTCTCGGTCGGCCATATCGGCGAAGGCCAAGTTTGCGACCTCCATTACCGGGCCCATGGCGGCGAATTCCTGAAGCTCCCCGTTCGGGGTGCCGTCGGCGCCCAGCATGACGCCTTCGATATTGGCGCCTGCGGTAATGCCGCCTTTCGCCAGGGCCAGGGTGTTGGCCGAAGCTAGGTGGAAGTTGGAATGGACGACAACCACAGGATGCTCGGTCGAGACCTGGTCCAGATGCCCTTTGTCCAGGCGCCGCCCTTCCACGAAGTTCGGATCGAACCCCCAGCCCACCACCGGCGCGCCGGGCGGCGTGCGGGCGGCCACGGCGCGCAGGCGGTCAATCAGCGCGTCGTAGTCGCGCAAGCCGGGCCATTCGGTGCCGTCGGGGTCCTGGCGCGCATAATGCCCGCAATAGGTGAAGCGCCAGATGCCACCGGCCATGACATGGGCATGGGCCTCGATCAGGCCAGGCGTCAGGGTATGGGCGGCAAACCGGTCGTCGCGCGTGACCTGCCCCCAGCCATCGCCGCAATCGGGCCCGCCCACGCCCAGGATGACGCCATCGCGGACCGCCACATGCGTGGCGATCGGGCAATTGCGGTCCATCGTGATGATTTTCTTCGCGCTATAGACGATGACCATGGCCTGTTCGTCCCCCCTTCTGGCGTCCGGCTTGCCGCCTTCGGGCCACCCTGCGCCAATGCGGTGTGTCGGCACCGCCGATTGACTCACTTCGGGGATCGTGCATCCCTGACGATACGTCAACCATAAGAACACGCTACCACTGGGGAGAATAGCGATGTCCTATCTGCGCCTTGGCCGCACAATCCTGGCGGCTGCGCTTGCCGTGCCGCTTGCCCTTGGGGCGACGGCCGACAAAGCCCAAGCCGAGACCACGTTGCGGGTCATCCCGCATGCGGACCTCAAGAACCTCGATCCGATTTGGACGACGGCCTACATCACCCGCAACCACGGCTACATGATTTACGACACGCTGTTTGCGATGGACGAGAACTTCGAAGTCCAGCCGCAGATGGTCGATAGCTGGACGCAATCCGATGACGGGATGGTCTGGGAATTTACTTTGCGCGACGGTCTGACCTTCCATGACGGCGCGGCAGTGACATCGGCGGACGTGATCGCGTCGCTGGAACGCTGGGGCGCCCGCGACGGGATGGGCCAGCAGCTTATGGCGTCGGCCGCGGGTATGGAGGCCGTGGATGACAGCACGTTCCGCCTGACTCTGTCGGAACCCTTCGGCCTGGTGCTGGAATCCCTGGGCAAGATCAGTTCAAATGTGCCGTTCATCATGCCCGCCCGCGTGGCGGCCACCGACCCGTTCGAACAGATCACCGATTTCACCGGCTCCGGCCCCTTCGTCTTCCAGGAAGATGAATGGGTGCCCGGCAACACGGTCATCTACACGAAGTTCGAAGACTACGTGCCTCGGGAAGAACCGGCCTCTGCCGCTGCGGGTGGCAAGGTGGCCAAGGTGGACCGCGTGGTCTGGCAATACTTCCCCGACAACACCACGGCCATGAACGCGCTGATGGCGGGCGAAGTGGACTTCTTCGAACAGCCTGCCCCCGACCTCGCCCCCATCATGGAGGCGAACCCCGACATCACAGTCGAGGTGAATGACCCGCTTGGCAATATCGGCTTCGCGCGGTTCAATCACCTGCTGCCGCCCTTCGACAATGCCGATATCCGCCGCGCCGCCATCATGGCCATGGGGCAGGAAGATTATCTGGCCTCGGCCATCGGTGACCCGGATTTCTGGAAGACCTGCTATTCGGTCTTCCCCTGCGGCACGCCTTTGGAAAACGATGCCGGATCTGACGTGATGGCCACCGGTGACGTCGATGCCGCCAAGGCCGCGCTGGACGCGGCGGGCTATGACGGCACCGAAGTCGTCATCATGCAGCCCACCGACATCCCGGTGCTGTCGGCCTTTTCGCTGGTGTCGGCGGACAAGCTGCGCAATGCGGGCTTCAACGTGAAGTTGGAAGCCATGGATTGGGCCACGCTGACATCGCGCCGCGCCTCGCGCGAGCCGGTGGAAGAAGGCGGCTGGAACATCTTCCACACCTGGTGGATCGGCGCGGATGTGATCGACCCCATGGCCATCGCGTTTTCGGGCAACCCCGATGCGGGCTGGTTCGGCTGGGCCGAAGATGCGGAGCTTGAGGAAGCCCGTGCCGCCTTTGCGCGCGCGACCACGCTGGACGAAAAGACCGAGCTTGCCACCAAGGCGCAGGAGCGTTTGTGGGCCATCGGTGCCTCGGGTCAGTTGGGTCAGTTCTTCGTCCCGGTGGCGTATCGCAGCAACGTCGAGGGGCTGATCAAGTCGCCCGTCCAGTTCTTCTGGAACATCTCGGTGGAGTGATCCGCGACCCCGGTCTGGGCGCGTGACGCGCCCAGACCTTTGCCGCCCCCCGGGTGGCTTTCCGTATGAAAAAGGGGGCTTGGGATGTTCGCCTATGTGCTCAAACGCGTGGCGATGACCATTCCGGTCATGGGCGTCGTGGCCCTGTTCGTCTTCGCGCTTTTGCGGCTGGCCCCGGGCGACCCCGCCGCCGTGATTGCGGGCGACTACGCCACCGCCGAAGACGTGGCCCGCATCCGCGAACAGCTTGGCCTGTCCGAGCCGCTTTTCGTGCAGTTCTTTACCTGGGTCTGGTCGCTGCTACAGGGTGATCTGGGCACGTCGATCTTTTCGGGCAAGCCGGTGATCGAGTTGATCGGCCAGCGGATCGAACCCACCATGTTGCTGGCGCTGACCACCATCATCTTCTCAATCCTCGTGGCCGTGCCTTTGGGGACCATTGCGGCGTTCCGCGCGGGCTCTCTCGTGGATCGGTTCGTGATGCTGTTCTCGGTCGGGGGCTTTTCCGTCCCGGTCTTCGTGCTGGGCTACATCCTGATCTATGTCTTCTCGCTCAACCTGCGCTGGCTGCCGGTGCAGGGCTACCGCTCCCCCTTCACGGAAGGGATCGGGCCCTTTCTGTCCTACATCACTCTGCCGACGCTGACGCTAAGCGTCATCTTCATCGCGCTCATCGCGCGCATGACCCGGGCGTCTGTCATCGAGGTGTTGGAGGAAGACTATATCCGAACCGCCCGCGCCAAGGGTCAATCCGAACTCAAGGTGCTGATGCGCCACGCGCTGCGCAACGCCGCCGTGCCCATCGTCACCGTGATCGGCATCGGCATCGCCCTTCTCATCGGCGGCGTGGTGGTGACCGAAAGCGTCTACAACATCCCGGGCCTGGGCCGCCTTGTGCTGGACGCGGTGCTGGCGCGGGATTATCCGATCATCCAGGGTCTGATCCTGTTCTTCAGCTTCATCTATATTCTGCTGAACCTGCTGATCGACCTGACCTATACGTTCCTCGACCCGCGGATCCGCTACTGATGGTGGATCAAAGCACCCAACCCGATGCGACCGCCGCCATCCCCGATAGCGGCGCCAAGGATATCAGCCTTTGGCGCATCGCGTTGCGCAATCGCGGCGTCTATTATGGCGGCGTGATGCTTGCCATCATCGTCGTGATCGCCATCGCCGGGCCCTGGCTGGTGCAGGACCCCACATCGCTCAACCCCATGAACCGGCTCAAAGCCCCGGGCGAAGGCGGGCTGTTCGGCACCGACCAGCTTGGTCGCGACGTGTTCAGCCGGGTGCTGAATGGCGCGCGGGTCTCATTGGTGGTGGGCATCTTCGTGGCGGTGATCGCCATCAGCATTGGCCTCGTCCTGGGGCTTGTGGCGGGCTATATCCGCTGGACCGACGCGATCATCATGCGGGTGATGGATGGGCTGATGTCCATCCCCGCGATCCTGCTGGCCATCGCCATGATTTCGCTGTCCGGTGCCACGCTGACGACCGTGGTCGCCGCCATCGTCATCCCTGAAATCCCGCGCGTGACCCGCCTTGTGCGGTCTGTCGTCCTGACCGTGCGGGAGGAGGCCTATGTCGAAGCCGCCATCGCCGCCGGCACGCGCACCTACCTCATCATGGCGCGGCACGTGTTGCCCAACACCATCGCGCCGCTGATCGTGCAGGCCACCTATATCTGCGGCTCCGCGATGCTGACCGAAGCCATTTTGGGTTTCCTCGGCGCGGGCATCCCACCCGAAATCCCATCCTGGGGAAACATCATGTCCGAAGGCCGGACTTTCTTCCAACTGACCCCCTGGATCATCTTCTTCCCCGGCATCGCGCTGGCGGTGACCGTGCTGGCCGTCAACGTGGTGGGCGATGGGCTGCGCGATACGTTGGACCCGCGCATCGCGAGGAACATGCGATGACCGAGCCCGTTCTGGATGTCCGTGGCCTGACGGTCAAATTACCGCCCGCCGCCGACCGGCCCTTTGCCGTCGAAGGGATCGACCTACACGTCAACGCCGGTGAGATTGTCTGCGTCGTGGGCGAAAGCGGGTCGGGCAAATCGGTCACCGCCTTCACCGTCATGGGCC
This sequence comes from uncultured Jannaschia sp., assembly GCA_947494145.1. Taxonomy (GTDB): domain Bacteria; phylum Pseudomonadota; class Alphaproteobacteria; order Rhodobacterales; family Rhodobacteraceae; genus Jannaschia. The sequence continues at coordinate 180,084 of CANLTZ010000004.1, forward strand.
TGCAAGACAAACGCGCCCTGACCCCCGTGGCCGGGCAGATCATGATGGGCGGGGAAGACCTACTGAAAGTGGGCGACCGGCGCCTGCGCAAACTGCGCGGCGAAAAGATGTCCATGATCTTTCAGGAGCCGATGACCGCGCTCAACCCCGTGGCCAAGGTGGGCGAACAGATCGGTGAGATGCTGGAGATCCACACCGACCTGTCAGCCTCGGCCCGCAAGTCCCGCGTTATCGCTGCCATGGAAGATGTGGGCCTGCCCGACCCGCCCTCGATGTACGACGCCTATCCGCACCAGCTATCCGGTGGGCAGCGCCAGCGGATCATGATCGCCATGGCGCTGGTGTTGGAGCCCGTGCTTCTGATCGCCGATGAACCCACAACGGCGCTGGACGTGACGACACAGGCCCAAATTCTGGAGCTTATCCGCGACATCCAGCAACGGCGCGGCATGGGCGTGTTGTTCATCACCCATGACTTTGGCGTCGTGGCCGATATCGCCGACCGCGTCATCGTCATGCAGCATGGCCGCGTGGTCGAACAGGGCCCGGTGGACCAAGTGCTGGGCGCCCCCGAACACCCCTATACCCGCATGTTGATGGACGCCGTCCCCTCCATGACGCCACCTGCGCGCGACCCCGCGGCGGGGGATAGGGCGCTGACGGTGCGCAAGCTCGACAAGGTCTACGGCCATGCAGGTCTTCTGGGGCAAGGGCGTCAGGTCCATGCGGTCAAGACCGTCGATTTCGACCTTCAACGGGGGGAGACGCTGGGCATCGTGGGCGAAAGCGGGTCGGGGAAGTCCACCGTGGCGCGCTGCGTCATGCGCCTGATCGACCCGACATCGGGCGAAGTGCTGATCGACGGCGACGATATCGCCCGCGCCCGCGAAGGCGCCATGCGCCACCATCGCCGCGATATCCAGATCGTCTTCCAGGACCCCTACCGCTCGCTCAACCCGCGCCGCACGGTGGGCCAATCCATCGTGGAAGGGCCAACCAATTTCGGGCTCGACCCCGGTGAAGCACTGACGCGCGCCCAAGACCTGATGCGCGTCGTTGGCCTGCCGCCTGAGGCGCTGGATCGCTTCCCGCACCAGTTTTCGGGCGGGCAGCGCCAGCGCATCTGCATCGCCCGCGCTTTGGCCATGGAACCCCGCGTGTTGATCGCCGACGAAGCGGTGTCGGCGCTGGATGTCTCGGTCCAGGCCCAGGTGTTGGACCTGTTGGACGACGTGCGCGACCGCTTCGACCTGGCCATGCTGTTCATCACCCACGACCTGCGCGTCGCCGCCCAGGTCTGCGACCGCATCATGGTCATGCGCCAGGGTGAGGTGGTGGAACACGGGCCCACAGCGTCGGTCTATGCCGACCCGCAGCACGACTACACGAAGGCCTTGCTGGATGCGGCGCCGGGGCACCGGATGTTGCAGGCGTAGGGTTTGCTGATGACGACCGGGGGCCAGCCCCCGGACCCCCGGAGTATTTTCGGACCAGTGATGGGGGCAGGCGCCCCGGCTTGGGCGGCTGTCAGGGGCTGACAGGATCGATGGGTGTGGAGGGGAGGCCCAAGCGGTCTTCGATGGCGGCGGCCACTTGCAACAGGCGGGCTTCGCCCCGGGGTGGGCCCACCAGTTGCAGGCCCACTGGCAGGCCCTCGGCGGTGAAGCCTGCGGGCATGGACAAAGCGGGCAGGGCCGTCGTGGTCGCCAGGAAGGAAAAGCGCAGCCAGTCGACATAGTCTTCCATCGGCTCGCCATCGACGATGGTGGGGAACTCTTCTTCCACCGGGCCTGCGGCGATGCCGGTGACCGGGATGGCCAGGACGTCGTAGGTTTCCAGAAAGGTGCGCATCCGCTGGTAGAGATCGCTGCGCGCGCGGGTCGCGGCGAAGATTTCATCCGCCGTCAGCGCTAGGCCCTGTTCCATGTTGCGGCGCAGGGTCGGCTTGAAATGGGCCTTCGCCGCTTTCGGCAGGTGTGCCACGACCGCTGCATAATGGATGCCGCGCAAGGTGCGGTAAGTATCATAAAGGCCCGGCAGATCGGGGCAGATGTCCTCCACCACCAATCCGTCACCCCCGATGGTCTCCATCGCGGCGCGCAATGCTGTGCGGACATTCCCCTCCACCGGCGCAAAGCCGCCCTGGTCGTCTGAGAAAGCCACGCGGATCGGCCCCGGGTCGCGGTCCAGCGCGGCTTGGAAGCCTTCGACCGGTTCTTCCAGAGACAAGGGATGGCGCGGATCGAAGCCCGCCATGGCATCCAAGAACAGGGCCGTGTCTCGGATATCGCGCGCCATCGGGCCCTGCACGGCTTCCAGCGCGAAGGCCGTATCCACCGGCGCGCCGCCCGCCCGGCCCGGTGTGGGGCGCAGACCCACCGCGTTGCACATGGCGGCGGGCGTGCGCAGCGACCCGGCCAGGTCGGACCCGTGGCTGAGCCAGACTTCGCCCGTGGCCAGCGACGCTGCCGCCCCGCCCGACGACCCGCCCGCATTGCGCGTGGTGTCCCAGGGGTTGCGGGTGCGCCCGAAGACAGCGTTGAACGTGTTCCCACCCGCCCCGAATTCCGGTGTGTTGGTCTTGCCCGCGATGATCCCGCCGCGGGCTTCCAGCCGCGCCACCAGCGGGTCGCTTTCATCCGGGACGAAATCCGCCAGGGCCGGGCTGCCACCGGTAGCGCGCATTCCTTCCACGGCGATCAGGTCTTTGATCCCGATGGGCAGGCCAGCCAGCCAGGCGCGGTGGTCGCCCGCCGCCAGGGCCCGGTCTGGCAGCGCGCGCAAAGCGGCCCGCGCCCGTTCGTCGTGGCGGATGACCGTCGCGTTCACGACCGGGTCGACTTCCGCCATGCGCGCCCAGGCAGCGTCGAGCATCTCGGCAGGCGACACTTCCCCCGTGCGCAGTTTCGCCACGGCGTCCCGGGCCGTCAGTTTGCAGAGTTCGGGTCCGGTGAAGGCGGGGCGCTCGGGGGTCTGGGTCATGGGCCTAGTCTGGGTTGCCCGTGTCCATTTGGGAAGCCCGCGCTGCGCCGGCCGCGCGCCCCAGTACGATGGCGGCCAGCAACCCATTGCCCGACAGATAGCCGCTGTCGCCCGCGCCCGAGACACCGCACGCTGCCCCGCCCGCCGCGAACAGGTTGGGAAAGGGTGCGCCATCGGTGCCCTGCACGCGCCCGGTCCCATCGGTGCGCAACCCGCCCTGGGTGTGAAACAGCGCGCCTGTGACACGCACGCCCAGATAGGGCGGCACTAAGTGCTGCCCCGACCAGTCCCGCCCGAATGCGTCGCGCCCCTTGGCGGGGATGGCGGCAAGGGTCTCAACCAGCGCGTCCGGCGGCAAGTTGAACGCCCGCGCCAGTGCCTCCGGCGTATCGGCGCGGTGCAACGCCCCCTGCGCCTCTGCATCGCGGAAATCTTCGAATTGCCGCGCGATATCCGCGATCCGCGCGTCGAAGACCGTCACCGCCTTCCCGCCCGGCTGGTCTAGGACGGCACGGGCGGCTTCCGAATAGCCCTGGCTTTCGTCCCAGAAGCGGCGTCCGTCACGGTTCACCTGCACCCCGCCTTCCGTAACCGTGGCCCAGGTAATCAGGATACCATGGGGATGCGCCACGTTCCCGTGGCCCTGATAGGCGCCCAGATGGTGTGTCGCCGCCCCAAGCGCCTGCCCCCAAAGCACGGCCTCACCGCGATTGCCGTCATGGCCAAACCACAGCGCGTCTTCGATGGCGGGCATATGTTGGCCCACCATGGCGCGGTTGCCGCCAAAGCCGTTGCAGGCCAGCACGAGCTTGTCGCAGCCCACATACTCCACCCCGCCATCGGGGCGGGTCAGTGTGGCGCCGGTGATGCGGCGCCCTTCATGGTGCAGAACCGTCGCGCGCCGGTCGCAGATAATGTCGATGCCCTGGGCTTCGACCGTGCTGCGCAGGCGGTCGATCAATTCCCGACCCGCGCGGCTGGGCAGGCCGTGCATCCGGCGGCGGGAATGGCCCGGATAGTCGAAATCCGTCACGACCGAGAAGGGCAGCCCGTAGCGATCCGCCAGCCACTCAATTGTTGGCGCCGCGCCTTCGGCCAATGCCGTGACCAAGGCCGCGTCGTTCTCTCCCTTGGCTTTCGCCTGGATGTCGGCGCCAAAGTGGCCAGCGCTGTCCTCAATCCCCGCTGCGCGCTGAAACCGCGTGCCAGCCGCAGGGATTAGCCCGGCAGATAGCGCGGTGGAGCCCTGGGGCACCGCATCCGCCTCTACCACCAGCACGGCTTGCCCCGCTTCCTGCGCGGCCAAGGCAGCCACCATTCCGCACGCGCCCCCGCCGATGATCAGCGTTTCGACGGTGAAGTCGAAGGTCGCGGGCGTGGGGGCGATGTCAGCCATTGCCATCCCAACGGCGCCCATCTTTCAACATGGCCTCGGTCCCCAGCACAGTGTTGAGGCCATCGAAGTCAAACATTCGGTCCCTAAATGGCCGGTTAGAGCCGTTCTGCGCCAGGTTGGCGTAATATTCCTTGGCGGTGTGGGCCAGCGCGCGGACGATGCCGCCGGGGAAGATGGCGATGGAAAAGCCCATCGCTTCCAGGTCGGTGGCCGAAGACAGGGGCGTCGCACCCCCTTCGACCATATTCGCCAGCAGCGGCAGGCGCGTGCCGAACGTGTCGGTGATGCGCGCCATTTCCGCCTGCGACCGGGGCGCCTCGACGAACAGCGCATCGGCCCCGGCGCTGGCATAGGCGTCGGCGCGCGCCAAAGCGGCCTCGAAGCCTTCCACGGCGATGGCATCGGTGCGCGCGATGATCAGCGTCTCATCGCTGGCGCGGGCATCGGCCATGGCGGCGATCTTGCCTGCCATTTCAGCCGTCGGGATCAGCGATTTGTCCGCCAGGTGCCCGCAGCGCTTCGGATAGGTCTGGTCTTCCACCTGCAAGGCCGCCGCCCCCGCGCGTTCATAGGCGCGCATGGTCCGCTGCGCGTTCAGCGCGTTGCCGAAGCCGGTATCGGCATCGATGATGACCGGCAGGGCCACGCGGTCGGCGATCAGGGCCATGGTGTCGGCCATTTCGGACGCGGTGGTTAGCCCAATGTCCGGGCGCCCAAGCCGGGTATAGGCCACAGCGGCGCCCGATAGGTACAGCGCCTCGAACCCAGCCTCAGCGGCTAAGGCGGCGGTCAGGCCATCATAGACACCGGGGGCCACCAGAATGTCGGGCTGGGTGAGGCGGGCGCGCAGGGTCATGACGCGGCTTTCAGCGCTTCGGTGACGTCTGCACAACTCGCCTGTAGCCCAAGCGATGATAAAGACAGCAGCGTCGCGTCATGCACATCCTGGCGGAAGGCCGCGCAACCGTCGGTCAGCAAGACGGTATGCAGGTTGCGCAGATGCGCATCCCGCAGTGTCGAGGCCACGCCGCCATTGGTCACGATACCGCCCACGATGATCGTATCGATATCGAGTGCGCGCAGGATGTATTCCAACCGCGTCTGGTAGAAGGCGGAATAGGCGACCTTTTCCACGGTGTAATCAGCAGGCGCCAAACCCGCCACCAGGTCGTGGCCGAAAGCGCCGGGGGCGAAGTCGCCCTTGCCTAGAAAAGGCCGCAGCCTCTTCAGATGCGGGGCGATCAGGGGCGCCCCGCCCGGGCCCGGCACCAACGTGAATTGCGCCGAAACATAGGTGCCGCCTGCCGCGCGCATCGTGTCGCGCAAGGGGCGGATGCGATCGGGCAGGGCGGCGATGGCGGGGGCACTCTGGCCCGCGCGGCCATAGGCGCCGTCGGGGTGCAGAAAGTCGTTCTGCAAGTCGATGGTCAGCAGCGCGCAGCGCTTCGGGTCCAGGTCATCCAGGTCCATGTGCGTCCCCTCGGGTGATGATCGTATTGCCGAACCTGTCCACCTCACCGCGCAGGCCGGGCTCGATCAGAACGGTCGTATCGAGCTGTTCCAAAATGGCGGGCCCGTCGATCTGGGCACCCACGGGCAGCGTCAGACGGTCATAGATCGCGGTGTCGTGCCAAGCATCGCCGAAATGGACCTGTCGCCTGCGCGTGGGCTGGGTGGAGCCACCGTGCGGCGCCAAAGTCGTCAGGTCGAACTTTGGCCGCTTGCCGATCACGGTGCTGCGCAGGTTGATCACCCGCCGCGTGCCCCGCGCCAACAGGCGGCCATAGGTGGCGTGATAAGTCGCATCGAACGCCGCCGCGATGGCGTCCTGCGTCGGTGGCTGCACCTGGCCATCCGTGACCACCACAGGCAGGGGCACGGCCACGGTATGCGTCTGCCCGGCATAGGCCATGTCGAGCTCAAACCCGGTCTCCCGCCGCTCAAACCGGGTGGGCGTGGCCTCCAGCGCGGCCATGCCCGTATCCACATGGGCCTGCATGAAGGCCACCAGGGCATCGATATCCAGCCCCTCGACTGTTGCATTGACCGTCTGCACGAAGTCTTGCCGCATATCTGCGATGACCGCGCCCATGGCGCTGGTCACGCCCGGGTAGCGGGGCACGATGGCACGGGCCAGGCCGACCTCTGCCATCAGCGCGCCGGTATGCAGCGCGCCACCCCCGCCAAACGGCATGAAGGCAAAGCGCGCCGGGTCGAGGCCCCGCTCGATGCTGACCAGCCGAATGGCGCCCGCCATGCGGGCGTTGGCCACCCGCAGAATGGCTTCCGCCGCGGCCAATGTGTCCAGGCCCAAGGGTGCGCCCACATGGGTGTCGATGGCGCGCGCGGCGGCGTCCACGTCCAGCCGGTCCAGCTTGCCGCCAATGGGCCGCTCCGGGTCGATGCGGCCCAGCACCACGTTGGCATCGGTTACCGTGGGCCGGTCATTGCCCAACCCATAGGCCACGGGCCCGGGGTCGCTGCCCGCGCTTTCCGGCCCGATATTCAGCAATCCGCCCCGATCCACCCACGCGATAGAGCCGCCGCCCGCCCCGATCGTCGTGATCTCGATCATCGGGGTGCGCACGACCATGCCAAAATCGATGGAGGTCTCGGGCGACAGCATGGACCGCCCCCCCGCGATCAGCGAAACGTCGAAGCTGGTGCCGCCCATATCGCCTGTGATCACATCATCGAACCCCGCCTCGCCCGCGATATGGGCCGCTGCGATCACACCCGCTGCGGGGCCCGACAGCGCCGTGCGGATGGGTCGCGCACAGGCCGTGGCCACATCCATGACGCCGCCATTGGATTGCACGATCATGAAGTCCGACGCGAAGCCGCCTTCGGTCAAGGCACCTTCCAGCCGGTTCAGATATCCCGACACCTCCGGTTGCAGATAAGCGTTGAGTGCGGTGGTCGAAAACCGCTCTAACTCCCTGATTTCGGGCAAGACTTCCGAGGACGTCGAGACATGGGGGTTGGGCCAGATCTCCCGCAGGGCCGCCACCGCCAGGGCCTCATTTTCAGGATTCGCATAGCTGTTGGCGAACAGGATGGCGACCGCTTCGCATCCGGCCTCCAGCAGCGTGCGGGCAGCGGCGCGCACGGCGTCCAGGTCAACGGCCCGGCGGATCGTGCCATCGGCCAGCGTCCGTTCCGGGACCTCCAGACGCAAATCTCGCGGCACGACGGGTTCGAAATCGCCGCGCAGACCCCAGGTGCGGGGGCGGTCGCGGCGGCGCATTTCCAGCACATCGCGCAGACCTTCGGTTGTGATCACACCGATGCGCGCGCCCTTGCGTTCCAGCAAGGCATTGGTGCCCGCCGTGGTCCCGTGGATGACCGCTGACACTGTGGACAGGTCCGACACTTCGCGCCCGATCCCGTCCAGAAAGCCGCCCGACTGGTCAGGCCGCGTGGTGGGCACTTTGGCCACACGGGCCATGCCGGTTTCATCGTCCAGAAAGAAGACATCCGTGAAGGTGCCGCCCACATCCACGCCGATCATGCGGGTCATGGGCGCGCGCCTTGCCACGCCGTGCCGTAAAGCCGGTCTGCCTCCGACGTGCTCAGCAGGCCCCGGGCCACGTCGCGGGCCACGGCGGCGGGGTCGCGGTCTTCGGGCGGGCCGTAGCCGCCACCACCAGGCGTTTCCAGCCGCACGCGCTGACCCTGGCGCAGCTCAATTCCGCGCATCTTGGAGACCATCGGCGGGTTAACCCATCCTTCATCTGTTTCGCGCGCGAAACAATTCAGCGCCGCAGGCCCGCCGCCCGCCACGCCCTGGGGCGGTGCCTTGCCGCGTTCGCCGAACAGGAAAGCCTCGGCCCCGTTTTCTTCCAGCACTTCGATCTCATAAATCGCGCCATGCCCACCGCGATGCTGGCCCGCGCCCGCGCTGTCGGGCCGCAGCGCCCATTGCCGGAACATCACGGGATAGGCCGCCTCCAAGATCTCCAACGGCGGAATCGTGGCCGTCGAAATGGGCGCGTTCCCGTGGTTGAGCCCGTCCGTTTCCACCGACCCGCCATGGCCGCCGCCATAGAAGGAAAACATCACCCAAGGCTGCCCATTGGCCCGCCGCCCCGCGATGGAAAGCGCGTTGATCGTGCCATAGGCATTGGCCACCACGCGGTCCGGCGCGGCCTTGGCCATGGCGGAAAAGATCACGTCGATCATCCGCAGGATCGTTTCGGTATAGCCGCCCACGGGCGCCGGGAAATCGGCAGCCAGAAGCGAGCCTTCCGGGATGCGGACATCGATGGGCCGCATCACGCCCGCATTGGCGGGCAGGGCGGGGAAGATATGCTTTATGGCCACATAGGCCGTGGCCACCGCCGTGGGCAGCGCGATGTTCACCGGCCCCTGGCAGCGCGGCGCGGTGCCCTCGAAATCCAGCACCATCCGGTCGCCTGCGATTTCGATGGCCACGCGGATGGGCAGCGGGTCGTCGGTGATGCCGTCATTGTCGAGCCAATCTTCGGCCTCCCACCGACCATCAGGCAGGTCAGACAATTCCTGCCGCATCAGCGTCTCGGCCCGCTGGCTCAGCGCATCCAGCGCGGCAGACACGGTGGGGGCAGAATAGGCGCCCAGCAGCTCATCCATCCGGCGCACGCCCAGATCCAGCGCGCCCAATTGCCCGTTCAAATCGCCCTCGGCCGATTGGGGCAGGCGGGTGTTGCGCATCAGGATGTCGATGATGTCCTGATTGATCTGGCCCGCGCGGGCCAGGCGCACGGGCGGCAGAACGAACGCCTCCTGGAAGGCATCCTTGGCGGCGGGGTTGTAATTGCCCGGCGCGCCGCCGCCCAGATCGTGCCAATGCCCGACGGAAGCCAGCCAGCAGAACAGCGCACCGTCGTGGAAATAGGGCCGCACCAGGCGCATGTCGTTCAGATGCGTCCCGCCGATATGGGCGTCGTTGAAGATGAAGATATCGCCGTCTTGCAGGTCGCCGCTTTGCGCGACCTTTTCGATCACCGCCTTCACCGCAAAGGACATGACACCCACGAAGATGGGCAGGCCGGACTTGCCCTGCACCAGCGTATCGCCCGTTTCCGCGTGGTAGAGCCCGTGGGACGCGTCATGGGCTTCGGCGATGATCGGGTTGAAGGCGGAGCGGAAAAGCGTCGCGTCCATCTCATCGGCGATCTGCTCCATCCGGCCGGCCAGCACGGCGAGCGTGATGGGGTCGATCCCGCCGTTCATGCCCGATGCTCGGCGATGTCGTTCCAGACGTCTTGTAGAGTTATCTTGCCGTCCGCCAACTCGAACCGGTCGATGAAGCGGATGCCGTCGAAGGTGCTGCCGTCGGGCCATTTCCCGTGGAGCGTGCCGCGCGCGAAGACCACCATGGGGCCGGGCCCATGGCAGGTGTCGAAGCCGTCATATGTCTTGGCCACGTGGCGATAACGGGGCGCGGCCCAAGCGATCAGGTCTTCCAGCGTCGTCATGGGTTCGGCGCCGGGAAAGTGCATGGTGAAGCCGGGGGCCAGGTGGTCGCGTGCGCCGTTCAGATCGCGGGCTTCCATGGCCGACAGGTAGGCCCGCACTACGTCCTGCGGGGCAGAGGCGTCGTCGCGGACGCGAAATGTGGGGGTGCCGTCAGGCAGAACTTGGCGCAAGGCCTGGGCGAGTGCGTCGCGCAAAGGGGCTGCGTCGCCCTGGCCGTCGGGCAGGTGAAGTTCGATCACCGTCATATGCGCCTCCCCCAATCTGTCTGCTTTGCAATACAGCTTTGTTGCGCAAGAAAGCACAGATTGCCGTCGCTCGGAAAGACAAATTTCTTGCTTATGGCGCGCACCCCGGTAGGCTGACCGTGACACATGGGGGTTGGATGCAGCACGGGCCGCGATCGATATTGCCGGAAGGCGGGAAGGCGCGCAGGGTTTATCTGCAACTGCGCGCCGACATCCTTTCGGGCGGTCGCGGCCCCGATTCTCGCCTGCCGGGCGAAGAGCGCATGGCCCGGGATTTCGGCGTCAGCCGCGTCACCATCCGCCGCGCCCTCGATGCCCTGTCCGCCGACGGTCTGGTGGAGCGGCGCGCCGGTAGCGGCACCCGCGTGCGGCGGGGGGTGGAGCCGCGGCGCATGGGGGCCAATGTCACCACGCTCATCCCGCAGATCGTCGCCATGGGGCAGCATTCCGCGCGGCTTTTGTCGTTTTCCTATGACGTGCCACCCGCGCCCGTATCCCGCGCCATGGGCGTGGCGGAAAACGTGCGGATGCAGCGCGCGGTGCGCGTCCGCCTGGCCGAAGACACGCCGTTTTCGCATCTGACGACCTATGTGCCCGAAGACATCGCGTCGAACTATTCCGAGGCCGATCTAGCCAGTATGCCGCTTTACCAATTGCTTGAGCGTTCGGGCGTGGCGGTGGCGGCGGCGCAGCAAAGCGTGACCGCGACCCTGGCTGCCCCGGATGTGGCCGACGCGCTGGGCGTGGCCACGGGGTCCGCGCTTTTGTCGCTGCGCCGTGTTGTGCGCGACGATGGGGGGCGGGCGGTGGAATACTTGGCCGCGCTCTACCGGCCCGACCGTTTCCAGCTAGAGATGGACTTGGCCCGTGTGGGCGAAGGGGCGGCGCGGCATTGGCAGCCCGTGGTGGGCGCGCCGGGGGAGGGCGCGTGAGCCGGACGATGCTCGATAAGCTCTGGTCGGCGCATGAGGTGCGGCGCGGGGCCGATGGTGCGTCGCTTCTGTGGGTGGACAGGCATCTGGTCCATGAAGGGTCGCACCACGCCTTTGCCGCGTTGGACGGGCGGGGGGCTGAGGTGGCGGAGCCGGGGCTGACCTTCGGTGTGGTCGATCACTACGCGCCCACACGGGGTCGCGACACGGTGGCCGACCCCGCCATTCGGGACATGATCGCGCGGCTGGAAGGAAATGCCGCGCGCCACGGGATCACGCTGTTCGGGCTGCGCGACCCCAGGCAGGGCATCGTCCATGTGCTGGGCCCCGAACAGGGTCTGACCCTGCCCGGGCTGTTGGTGACCTGCGGCGACAGCCATACCTCGACCCATGGCGCGCTGGGGGCCCTGGCCTTCGGGATCGGGGCGACCCAGGTGGCCCACGTGTTGGCCACGCAGACCATCTGGCAGGCGAAGCCGCGCGCCATGCGCATCCGCATCGACGGCAGGCTGGGCCCGGCGGTGACGGCCAAGGACGTGGCGCTGCATTGGATTGCCAAGCTGGGCACTGGCGGGGCGGCGGGTCATGCGGTGGAATATGCAGGTACGGCGGTGCGGGCTTTGTCGATGGAGGGGCGCATGACCTTGTGCAACCTGTCCATCGAAGGGGGCGCGCGGTTCGGCATGGTGACCCCCGATCAGGTCACCTTCGATTACGTGAAGGGGCGGCCTTTTGCGCCAGGGGTCGCAGCTTTCGATGCGGCACAGGCGGATTGGGCCGCGCTTGCCAGCGATGCGGGCGCCGTGTTCGACCGCGACGTGCAGATCGACGCGGCCGATATCGCGCCCACGGTCACATGGGGCACGAGCCCTGACCAGGCGGCGCCGATCACGGCCACGGTACCGTCGGCCACCGACCCGGGCGTGCGCGACGCGCTGGATTACATGGGCCTGCAACCGGGTGTGCCGCTGGATGGCATCCCCGTCGATCAGGTCTTCCTGGGCTCCTGCACCAACGCCCGCATCGAAGATTTGCGCGCGGCCGCAACCCTGCTGCGCGGGCGGCGGGCCAAGGTGCCGGGCATCGTCTCACCCGGCTCCATGCCGGTGCGGGCCCAGGCCGAGGCAGAGGGACTGGATCGGGTGTTCACCGAGGCCGGGCTGGAATGGGTCGGGTCGGGCTGTTCCATGTGCGTGGGCATGAACGGTGACATCGTGGCGCCCGGCAAGCGCTGCGCGTCTTCCACCAATCGCAACTTTCGCGGGCGGCAGGGCCGCGGCGCGCGGACCCATCTGATGAGCCCCGTCATGGTCGCCGCTGCCGCGGTGACCGGCACGCTGACCGACGCGCGCCCTTTGTTGGAGGGGCGGGAATGAGCGGCTGGACAACCCATGACGGCCAGGCCGTGGCGCTGCCGCTGGGTGATGTGGACACCGATCAGATCATCCCCGCGCGCTTCATGTCCACGCCGCGCGCTGCCGGATATGGCGGCTTTCTGTTCCACGACCTGCGCGATGGCGATGCCGATTTCCCGCTGGATCGCCACGCGGGCTGTTCCGTGCTGGTCGCGGGGCCGAATTTCGGCTGCGGGTCCTCGCGGGAAGCGGCGGTTTATGCGCTCGTCGATGCGGGCATCCGCGTCGTGGTGGCCGAAAGCTTCGCGGATATCTTCGCGGGCAATGCCGTCAACAACGGGGTCTTGCCCGCGCGCGTGGCGCAGACGGGCGAGATATTGGAGGCGCTGCGCGACGGCCCTCTGCCCGCCCTGATCGACCTGACCATGGCCCGGCTGACCATCGGCGGCACCGGTTATAGCTTCGACCTGCCGCAGACCTGGCGCGACAAGCTCATCAACGGCTGGGACGATATCGACCTGACCCGCGCCCACACCGCCGAGATCGAGACCTTCCGAAACACGCGCCGCGCGCGCGCCCCCTGGGCCTGGCCCAGCACCCCCGAGCCGGGGCCAAACCCGGCCATCCACCCACAAGGAGAGAGACCATGACTATCCGACTGACCGGGGCCGCCTTGGCCGTGATGCTGGCGCCAATGGCGCAGGCGCAGGAAACGCTGACCGCTGTCCATGCCTTCCCCGAGACGCTGATCTACACCCAGTCGTTTCTGGACTTCGTCAACAAGGTGAACGAACGCGGCGAAGGCGTCATCCAGATCGACGTGCGCGGCGGGCCCGAAGCCATCGGCATGTTCCAGCAGCCCGATGCGGTGCGCGACGGGATCGTCGACATGGTCTACACCCCCGGCTCTTTCTATGGGGGCGCGTTGCCCGAAAAGGACGCGCTGGTGGCATCGAACCTGACGGCGGCCGACACGCGCGCCAATGGCGGGACGGAGCTGATCGACCAGATCCATCAAGAAAAGATGGGCGTGAAGTATCTGGGCTGGTTCGATAGCGGCGTGTGCTACAACCTCTGGACCCGCGATGAACCCACGCTGGATGCCGAGGGCAATCTGGACGTGTCGGGCCTGAAGCTGCGGGGCAACGCGGTTTATAACGCGTTCTTCACCGAATATCTGGGCGCTCAGGTCATCGACCTGCCGACGACGGATGTCTATTCCGGGTTGGAGCGCGGCGTGGTCGATGCCACCGGCTGGACACAGATCGGGCTGATCGACCTGAAGTGGAACGAGTTCTTGAACTACCGGATCGAGCCCTGCTTCTTTTCGACCGATCTGGGCGTGATCGTGAACCTGGAAAGCTGGAATAACCTGTCGGAAGACGCCCGCGCCATCGTCCAAGAGGTCGCCATCGAGCATGAAGTGTCTTCCGCGGAGGGGTTGGGCGCCAAGCGCGATGCCGATTTTGCCGCGCTGGAAGAACAGGGAATGCAGGTCGTGACCTTGGAAGGGGAGGCCGCGGCCAATTACCTGGGCGCGGCGCGTCAGAAGACCTGGGACCGCATGAAGGGCCTGATGGAGGAAAGCCCCCAAGGTGCAGGCAATTACGACCGCTTGATCGAGTTGTTCTACGACCCGGCGGCTGACCAGTAACGCTTTCGCGGTGGCCCCCAGCGGGGCCGCCGCCTTTCCCCCGCGAGGCGCACGATGCGGCACGTCCAAAGGGCCTATGACGGCCTGCTTACCTTGATGGCCGTCACGGCGGGGCTGCTGCTGGTCTGGTTGATGGTGTCCATCGTGCTGTCTGTGGGGCTGCGCAATGCGGGTCTGCAACCCTGGGCCTGGCTTTTCACCTCATCGGAATATGCGCTGCTTTATATGACCATGCTGGGCGCCCCCTGGCTGGTGCGCGAAAAGGGCCATGTGCATATCGAACTGCTGACCGCCGCCTTGCCCGGACCGGCGCAGCGCTTGGTCAGCCGTGTGGTGGCGGCGGCCTGCGTGCTGGTGTCGGCCTTGCTGGCCTGGAAAGGGGCGGAGCTTTTCCTGACCAACCTGGCGCGCAACGATTTCGACGTGCGAGCCTATTACTTCCCCCGCGCCTATCTGACCGTGGCCTTCCCCATCAGCTTCGGCTTCATGGCCGTCGAGTTCGCCCGCTTCGTGGTCGGGCCGGACCTGATGCATTCCGGCCAGGCGGGGGTTCACGAATAATGGAATGGTACGAGGCGCTGTGCCTACTGCTGGGCGCGATCATGGTGCTGATGGCGGTGGGGATGCCTGTGGCCTTGGCCTTTCTGGCGGCCTGCATCCTGGGCGCCTGGATCTTCATGGGCGGCCAGCGCGGGGTGACGCAACTTCTCAATAACGGGCTCGGGTCGCTCACCAGCTTCGCGCTGGTGCCCATTCCGCTGTTTTTGCTGATGGGGGAGATCTTCTTCTTCACGGGTCTCGGCACACGCATGTTCAACGCGATCGACCGGCTGCTGGGCCGCCTGCCGGGGCGGCTCAGCTATGTCACTGTGATCGGCGGCACGGGGTTTTCGACGCTGTCGGGGTCGTCCATGGGCTCCACCGCGCTGCTTGGCAGCTTGATGGTGCCGGACATGATCGCGCGGGGCTACAAAAAGCACATGTCCATCGGGCCCATCTTGGGAACCGGGGGGTTGGCCATCATCATCCCACCATCGGCTTTGGCCGTGCTGCTGGCCACCTTGGCGCAGATTGATGTGGGCGCATTGCTGATTGCGGGGGTCATTCCGGGCCTGATCCTGGCGGGGCTTTATATCGCGCTGATCTGGGTGCAGACCCGCCTCGACCCCAGTGCGGCGCCTGCCTACGAGGTCGAGGCCTTGCCCTGGTCCGCCAAGCTGGGCCTTATCTTGCGCGATGTGGTCCCCATGGTGTCGGTCATGGTGCTGACGGTTCTGGGCATGATCGGCGGGTTTTTCACCCCGTCCGAGGCGGCGGCCTTTGGCGCTTTGGGCGTGCTGATTTTGGCGGCGATCTATGGCGGGCTGACTTGGTCGGCGATCAAAGCGTCGGTGAAAGGCGCATTGCGCGTGACGTTGATGGCCTATCTGATCGTCTTCGGGTCGGCCACGTTCAGCCAGCTTCTGGCCTTTTCGGGCGCGTCCAGCGGGTTGATCCGTTGGGCGACCGGGTTCGAATTGGCGCCCTTGGCGATGTTGATGGTGATGTTCGCGGTGCTGCTGCTTTTGGGCATGTTCATGGAACAGATCTCGATCATGCTGCTGACCGTGCCGATCTTTTTCCCGCTGGCGCAGACATTGGGGTTCGACCCGATCTGGTTCGCGCTGATCATGTTGCTGGCGTTGGAGATCAGTTTCACCACGCCGCCCTTTGGGCTGTTGTTATTTGTGATGAAGGGCGTGGCGCCGCCGTCCACGACCATGCGCGACATCTACACGGCGGCGTTTCCGTTCATCGGGTGTTCGCTGATTTTGGTGGTGTTGCTGATTGCCTTTCCCGGCATCGCGCTTTGGTTGCCGGGGCGGTAGGGGTCATGCTTGGTGGCGCGGAGGCAAGGGGCTTCAGCCCCGCCGCGCCAGCGCCGGTCCGGCCCCACGGATCGGCGCTTTGGTCAGCAACACGCATCGAAGGACCGGTCTTCGGATGTGGCGGCCATAAAGCGCATCGCTGATCTGTTGCAGCGCCGCTCCCCGGCCCGGCGCTGGCACGGCGGTCTCTGGTCGAGATCGACTTACCCAACCACCCGCGCCGCGATCGCTTCCCCCGCCGCCACGCCCGACGACCAGGCCCATTGGAAGTTATAACCGCCCAGCCACCCCGTCACATCCACGGCTTCCCCTATGGCGAACAGGCCCGGGACGGCCCGCGCCTCCATCGTCTTCGACGACAGATCGGCTGTGTCGATTCCGCCTGCGGTGACCTCGGCCTTGGCATAGCCCTCGGTCCCGTCGGGGTGCAGGCGCAAGTCGGTGAGCATATCTGCCGCGCGGTCCAGGTCGGCATCGGAGAGGTTTCCCAACTGCCGCGAAAAGCCGATCCGAGTCGCCATCGTGTCGGCAAGTCGGCTTGGCAGATGCTCGGCCAAGGCGGCTTTCAGATGCGCGCGCGGCATCTTCCGGCGGGCATCGCGCAAGGCTTGGCCGGCGCCGGGCAGCAGGGTCAGCGCCACTGCGTCGCCCGGCGCCCAATAGGATGACACTTGCAGGATCGCGGGGCCCGACAGGCCCTTGTGGGTGAAGAGGGTCGCTTCCTCGAAACTCGTCGCCCCCACGCGCGCCACCGACGCACAGGACGTGCCGGGAATGGCGCGCAGGTCGGCATCGTCCGGGCCCAGCGTGAAGGGGACGAGCGCGGGGCGCGGCGGGATCACCCCCAATCCGAATTGCCGCGCGATGTCATAGGCCACGCCGGTTGCGCCCATCTTCGGGATGGATGGCCCACCCGTGGCCAGCACCAGGTTGGGCGCCCGCGCACCCGCCACGCGGAAAAGCCCGTCGCCATGGGCGATATCGCCCAGGGGCGTATTCAGCCGCACCTGCACCGCGCCCTTGGCGCATTCGTCCAGCAGCATGGCCACGATCTGCCGCGCCGAGCTGTCGCAGAAAAGCTGGCCCAGGGTCTTTTCATGCCAGGCGATACCGTGGGCTTCGACCAGGGCCAGGAAGTCCCACTGGGTGTAGCGGGCCAGGGCAGACTTAGCGAAATGGGGGTTTTCGGACAGAAAGCAGTCCGGTTCCACGCCCATATTGGTGAAGTTGCAGCGCCCCCCGCCGGAGATCAGGATTTTCTTTCCGGCCTTGGCGGCATGGTCCAGCACCAGCACGCGCGCGCCGCCTTGGCCCGCAGTGGCGGCGGCCAACAGGCCCGCGCCGCCGGCGCCTAGGATGATCGCGTCGTAATCCACGCCCGTGTCTTACCGACCCAGTCCGGCCCCGAAAAGAGCGGCCCCATTGCCCCATGGCCCGTTCCGAGGTAGCGAAATCCCGTAGCGGGCCCATAGCTCAACTGGATAGAGCAGCCGACTTCTAATCGGCAGGTTGAGGGTTCGAGTCCTTCTGGGCCCGCCAGCAGACGATACCATTCCCAGCCCTGCCCCATCACGCGCGCGGCTTCGTGCGGTCCGGGTCCAGGAAGGGGAGTGTCGTCACCTTGGCCGAAAGCCGCTTCATCCGGCCGTCCATCTGCCCGACCTCTAGCATTGTGCCGACCTCGGAGACCTCCACGGCCAGGCGGGCCATGGCAATCGCGCAGCCCAGATCGGGGGACCGGGTGGCAGAGGTGATCGTGCCCACCTGCCGTTCACCCAGCAGAACGGGCGCACCGGCGGTGGGGGCTTCATCCCGGTCGAAGCGCAGGCCCGTCAAAGTGCGCCGGGGGCTTGCGGCGTTGCGTGCCAGTGCGTCGCGACCGACGAAAGCGTCCTTGCGCAGGTCGACGGCGAAGCCGAGCCCAGCCTCGAACGCATCGACACCGGGTGCGAATTCGGCGCCGGACGCGGCCAGGCCCGCTTCGACCCGAAGGATTTCCAAGGCGGCTGTGCCCATGGGGCGGAGGTCGTGGGCATCGCCTGCCACCATGATCGCATCCCACAAGGCCACCCCGTCCGAAGCCGCGCAGAACAGCTCATACCCCAATTCGCCGGTATAGCCCGTCCGCGTCAGCAGGAAGGGCAGGCCGTCGCGGTCACCCAGCCGCGCGGATGTCACGCCGAACCAGCGCAGGTCATCCAGGGACGGCACGTGCGGGCGGGTATGGACGAGCCCGCGCAGCACGTCGCGGGCGCGGGGCCCCTGTAGCGCCAAACTCGGGAGGGCGTCGCCCATGGCGTTGATGCGCACCTGGAAGCCTTGCGCGTCGGCCAGGGCGGTCAGGTGACGCGCGCTTTCCTCCGTGCCGCAACACCAGCGGAAAAGCTGGTCACCCAGCCGGAACAAGGTGCCATCGTCGATGACCTCACCCCTTGGATCGCAGAGCAGCGCGTAGGTGCCGCGCCAGACGGGCAAGCGCGCGATATCGCGGGTCAGGGCATGTTGCAGCAACCGTCCCGCATCGGGGCCGACGATGTCGTATTTGCGCAAGGGGCTGGTGTCTTGCAGCGTTACGGCATCGCGGCAGGCGCGATATTCGGCGATGGGGCCGAGACCGGCATAGCTGGTGGGCACCCAAGTGGCGCGCGCGGGCGCGAAGTCGCGCGTCAGGCGCGATGTGGCGGGATGGAAGGGGGATTCCTCGCTCAAGCGCATGGGCGCCGCCTCCTGCTCGCGGTGGGCAATGGCGCGGCGCACGGGCGTATCGGCGCGGTGGATGCGCACGTGGACATCCGTGGGGTTCCAGCCGTTGATCGGGTCGATATCGTCGGGACAGGCTGTGGACACGCAAACCAGCGCCTCGGCGGCGCGCAGGGCAACATAGTCACCGGGCCGCGACCAGCTTTCTTCGGTCTGGATGTGGTGGTGCGGGTCGATCCACGTGCTCCAGAAGAAGTTGATGGCGGGCCAGGCGGCGCGGCGCGCGATGCCGTAGGGCGCCATCGCGTCCGAGATGTTGTCGGAGCAGTTGATGTGACCGGGAAAGCCGCGGTCGGCATAGCCGCGGGCGGTGCAGGCAAGCCCGAATGTGTCGTGCCGCCCGCAGGTGTCTTGGACCAGATGCATCAGCGGCCGCATCTCGGCATCGTGGAACGTGTCGAAAAGGCCCGGCATCGGGTAGCTGCGCCGCACCATGGAGCGGGTGGCGGTGCTGTCGATGGCTTCCTCCTGCCCGCGATCCAGCCCGGCGGCGCGGAAGGCCATGAAGTCGGAGCATTGTTGCCCCTCGACGTCGATTACCTGCACGATTTCGCCAGGGGCCAGGGCATAGGCGCGGGCAGTGCCGCGCGGGATGGTGAATTCGTCGCGCACAGGGCCGAGGGGCTGTGGTAGCAGGGGGGCTGAGGTCTGCGCCCGGCTGACGGACAGGGTCACGGAGCCGGGGGTGGTTCCCGCTGTCAGATCGGCCTCAGCGCAGAGCGAGATGATCCAGATATCGCAGCCGTCGCGGGCTTTCAGAAGCAGGGGGTCCGAGGTTGCCGACAGCGTGGCAGAGGGACGGTTTGTGCTGGTCGTCAGGCCACGGGCCTGCATCCACCCCTCCAACGGTCCGCTGTCATAGCCTGTTTGCGGCAGAATGGCGTCCGGGGGTAAACCGAGAAGCGCCAGGCCGTCGCGCCCCTGCGCATCAAAGGCGCAGACATGCACGCGGTGGGCTGGGGTCACCCCTTCAATGGACAGAAGGTCGTCTGCGCGCTGGTGGACGCATCTCGCTTCGCGCGGGGTGACGGCTGTGGTTTCCACGTTTTCCGGCGTTGGCAGGCCGGGGAAGCGGCGACCGGGGAAGCGGGCATCCCCGTTGATGACCGAAGTGAGGGGCGGGGGCATCATGGCGGGCCACCATCGAGGAAATCGCGTAGCAATGCGCTGAACAGGGCCGGTTTCTCGGCATGAACGGCATGGGCACAGCCCGGCACGACGGCGAGCCCGGCGCGCGGGATGGCGGACCAGAGCCGCTCGATCTGGGGCCAGGCATAAGTGCGGTCGCGATCACCCCACAGTACCAGCGTGCCCTGCGGGATGTCGGGTAGGTGTGCGTCGCCTGACCACGCCTCCATCGCGTCGAGCCCGGCATGGATCGCACTAAGCGACGCGCGTTCGGCGATTGCTGCGCAGGGGGCGAAGCCGGGGGCGGCTCTGCCATCCAGAAACCATGTCGCCGCGATGCGGGACGCCGTGGCCGCGGCGCCGTCGGCTTCGGCGCGGCGCTTGCTTTCCGCGATGGTTTCGAAACGTCCGGGCAGCAGGCCCGTGGCGCCGGTGGCGTAAAGGATCAGCCGGTCAATGCGCACGCGGTCCCGTCGCGCGATTTCCTGCGCGATCATACCGCCCATGGAATGGCCAAGCAGGTCATAGCGGTCGATGCCAAGTGCGGTCAGCTCCGCCACGACCCAATCGGCGAAGGCCCCGATCTGGGTCATGGGCGCCTCATCGCACCGCGCGCCGAAGCCCGGCAGGTCCAGCGCCACGGTCTCGCGCCCCACTTCGACCCCCGCCCATTGCGCGCCGCCACCTAGGAAGCCGTGGACGAGGACGAGGGGCGTCACCCCCGCTTCCCCTGGACGATGCGGTCAAGGATCATCGCGCAGAACAGGATCGAGAAGCCCGCCAGGATGCCCTGGCCCACATTGGCGTATTGCAGCGCCTCTAGCACGTCTTCGCCCAAGCCCTTGGCCCCGATCAGCGAGGCGACGACCACCATGGCGAGCGACAGCATGATGGTCTGATTGATGCCCGCGCGGATGGATGGGCCCGCCAGCGGCAAGTCCACCTTTGTGAGCAGATACCATTTGCTGGCGCCAAAGCTGATGGCGGCTTCGCGCACGCTTTCGGGCACGCCGCGCAGGCCCAGCACGGTCAGGCGCACGACGGGGGTGCCGCCGAAGATCATGGTGGTGACCACGGCAGCCGGTTTGCCGGTGCCGAAGAAGGCGATGACCGGGATCATGAAGACGAAGGCGGGCATGGTCTGCATGAAATCCATGATCGGTTGGATCACGCGGTAGAAGCGCGGGCGGCGGGCCGCGAACATGCCCAGGGGGATACCGATGGCGATGGACAGGCAGGCTGCGGTGCCCAGAAGCGCCAGGGTCGTCATCGCCTTTTCCCAGAAACCCAGAAAACCCATATAGGCCAGGAATGCACCCGACCAGACCGCCATGCGCAGGCCCGCCGTCAACCAGGTCAGCAGCACGATCAGCGCGAAGATCACGATCCAGGGTGTTGAGACGAAGACCAGTTCCAGCGCGTCCAGCACCAGGCGGATACCGGCGGTGATGGCGTCGAACAGCGCTTCGCCGTTCAGAACCGCCCAGTTGAAGAACGCCTCCACCCAGGCGATGGCGGTCAGGCGGATGTCGGGCACGGTGGGGAAGTCGTTCAGCAGGCTAAAGCGCCCCGGTAGGCTGTAATGGACCATGGCGACCGCGACGATCAGCGCCATGAAGACGGCGCTGAATGCGATCTGTGTGTTTGGCATGCCGGACCGAACGGATCGGTTCGACAGCCATTCCGAAAACCGCGCCTCCAACGCCCAGTTTGCGACTGTGGCTTGGGCCGCTTTGACGACCAGCAGCAGCACAAGGCCCATCAGTGCGATGGTGGGCCCTTGCGCAGCGATTGCGTCGGCCTCGGCGCGGATGCCGTCGATATTGGCCTCCAGCGATTCCACCGTGCGGCGGAAGGCGTCCACGCGGTCCGAGCCGCTTTCGATGGCGGCCTGTAGCTGTTGGCGGCGCAGGTCGAGCGTGCCTTCGATGGACGCGATCCGCGCCATGGCATCGGCGGCCAGGTCACCGAACAGGCCACGGGCAATCTGGACGAGGGCGATGGCCTCCAGGATCAGGAAGGGCAGCGCCCATGACCACAGCCCGCGGGCCCCGAACCAGACGGGCCCCATCAGCCCTGCGGCCATGTTGAACGTGGGCGTGAAGCGGGCAGAGGCACCGACGCGTTCGAAGTTGCGGATATAGTAGTCGGGGCTGGTTTCCACGAAAGCACGGATATTGTCCCGCCGTTCTTCCGCATAGGCGATGGCGGCGGCGCTTTCGGTGTCTTCCAGCGGATTGACGGTATCTATCTTCATGACACTTCCGTCCCCTCGATCACGGTGCGCAGCAGGTCCGCCCGTGTGATCACGCCCCTGTCCGTGCCCGCATCGTGGACGATGACGGGGCGGTCGTCGTCGATGGCCATGGTGATCAGATTGCTCAGCGTCTCGCCCTCATCCACCCGGGGCAGATCGGCCGAAAGCGGGCCATGGGTGGCCGCATAGGCGTCGAGCGGCTGCATCACCGCATGGGCATGGACGACCTTGAGCCGTGAAATGCCAGCCACGAAGTCGGCCACGTAATCGTCGGCGGGGTGCATGACGATATCTTCGGCGGTGCCCGTCTGCACCATCTTGCCGTCGCGCATGATGGCGATGCGGTCGCCGATGCGCACGGCTTCGTCCAGGTCGTGGGTGATGAAGACGGTGGTCTTCTTGAGGATCTTGGACAGGCGGATGAATTCATCCTGCAATTGCCGCCGGATCAGCGGGTCGAGGGCGGAAAAGGGTTCATCCATCAACAGCACGTCAGGATTGGCGGCCAGGGCCCGAGCGAGGCCCACACGCTGCTGCATGCCACCTGACAGCTCATGTGCGAATTTCGCGCCCCAGGCGCCAAGTTCTACGATATCCAGGATCGCTGCGGCCTGGCGCATCCGTTCGTTCTTGGCCACCTGGCGGATTTCCAGCGGCATGGCGACGTTGTCCAGAACCGAGCGATGCGGCATCAGCGCGAAGTTCTGGAAGACCATGCCGATCTTGTGGTTGCGGAACCGCTGCAATTCCTTGGGCTTGAGGGCGGTGACATCCACGCCCTCGATCTCGATCCGGCCAGCGGTGGGCTCCAACAGGCGATTGAAGTGGCGCACCAGGGTCGACTTGCCGCTGCCCGACAGGCCCATGATGCAGAAGATTTCGCCGCGCCGGACCGACAGGCTGACATCGGCCACGCCGACCACGGCGTTGAATTCGCCCAGGACTTCGGCCTTGGTCAGACCCCGGTCGCGGATGGCCTGCAAGGCGGCCTCGGGCCGGTCGCCGAAGATTTTCCAGACATCGGTGACGTCGATGACACGGTCGTCCGACATGGGCGCATCCCCTGGCTCAAGCCCGCGCGCAGGACATCCGCGCGCGGGTCGTATTGTCCGTGTCGCTCAGAGGCCCAGCATGGCGTCGACGCGGTCCGAATTGGCTTCGACCCATTCGGCGGCCACTTCGGCGGGGTCGCGGCCATTGGCGCTGATTTCGAAGGCCAACTGGCTCACATCGCCCGCGTCGAGCGAGAAGTTCTGAAAGAACTCCGCAATGGCAGGTGACCGGTCGACCAGGGAATTGGACCACGCGATCTGCACATCTTTCAGGGCGTCTTTTGAGGCCACCATGGATTTTTCGTACCAGTCGGGGTCATCCGAGGGTTGGACCATGACATATTGCGCCGGGTCGTAATCCGGCTCCGTCAGCATGACGACGTCGAACATGAACCACACGGCATGGGGTTCATAGCAATAGAACGCATAGCCTTCGCCCTTGGCGATGGAATCCTTGATGCGCGCGGTTTTCACGGCTTCTTCGGCGCGGATGGGCTCAATGAAGTCGAGCAACCCGTAATCGCGGACCTTCACTTCGTTGACATTGGCCGAGGCCCAGCCTGGCGCGCCGATCCACATCTCGCCCCGGCCATTGCCGTCGCTATCCATCAGCGCGGCCACATCGGGGCGGCCCAGATCGGCGATGTCGGTGATGTCGTTGGCCGCGGCAAAGTCCTTGGACACGCAGAAGCCCTGATTGCCCTGATAGGGATTTTCCGACAGCGAAACCGTGCCCGCTTCGTCGACATATTGCTTGGTGAAGCTTTCCTGGTTGGGCAACCAGACGTCCGGGTGGACGTCGATGTCGCCTTCGCCCTGGTCCATGGCCTGGAAGATGGTGGCATTGTTGCCTGGCACATATTCGACCTCTCCACCGATGCGCGAGGTCACGACTTCGCCCAGCACATGGGCGATGGCCTGCGCGCCGGTCCAGGACGGCACGCCTATCTTGACCTCTTCGGCGAAGGCGGGGGCGGCGGTGGCTGCCAGTAATGTTGCTGCGAGCAGCTTGGTTCTTATCGTCATTGCGAAAGTCTCCCTCTTGGTTTCGTTGTCAGTCCACATAGCCGGGCAGGTCAAAGGCTTGCGGGTAACCGAACAGCGCGGCGCTGCCCCCGGTATGAAGGAAGACGACGTTCTCCATACCTTGGAAATATCCCTTGCCGATCTGGTCAATCAGCCCGTCCAGGCCCTTGCCTGAATAGACCGGATCGAAGAGCAGGCCTTCGGTTCTCGCAAGAAGCTTAAGTGCGTCGACCATGCCAGCGGTTGGGATGCCGTAGCCGCCGCCCACATAGTTGCAATTAGCGCGTACCGTGTCGCGCGCGATCTTCGTGCCCGTGCCAAGATGCTCGGCGGTTCGGCAAGCTAGGTCGAACACCATCTGTTCCTGCCGGTCTTGCGGGGCGCGCACGCCGATGCCGAGAAGGTGGATATCGCTTTCCAAAGCGGCCAGCCCGGCCACAAGCCCGGCCTGCGTGCCCGAACTGCCGGTGGCATGGACCAGCGCGTCGATCTTCAGGCCAGACGCCGCGGCCTGATCGGTCAGTTCCAGCGCGCAATTGACGTAGCCAAGGGCACCGGTCGGGTTCGACCCTCCGCCAGGGATGACGTAGGGCGTGCCGCCGTCCTGGCGCAGAATGTTGGCCAGCGCCTCCATCTCGGCCACCATATCGGCGCCGCCGGGACGTTTGGACACGGTCGCGCCATGCAGACGGTCCAGCAGGACGTTGCCGTTCAGGACATAGTCGTCATCCGTTGCGCCGGTCCGGTCTTCCAGCAGGATATGGCAGGCCAAGCCGAGCTTTGCGGCGGCGGCAGCGGTCTGGCGCGCGTGGTTCGATTGCGTGGCACCTTGGGTGATGATCGCATCTGCGCCCTGTGCGACGGCCTCTGCCATCAGGTATTCCAGTTTGCGCGTCTTGTTCCCGCCCGAAGACAGGCCCGTGCAATCGTCGCGCTTCACCCAAAGCCGGGGCCCCCCAAGCACCTCGCTCAGCCGATCCATGGGCTCAAGCGGTGTAGGCAAGTGCCCCAGCCGTATGCGCGGATGCCCCTCCAGCGCGGTCGCGAGGGCTGCGCGCCGTTGCGCGGCATCCACCGTCGGCGATTGCACCGCCCCTTCGGCTGTCTGATCTACCACTGCCACGTGATCGCCTCCTCCCGGTTTCAAGCGTGGTGGAAGCGTTCCGCGCCGGGACGGCAATAGACAGTGCTTTTTTCTTGGCCTGCCCATACGATCCCTTTGGGCGATGCGGGGGATGGCGATGGATCTGAACTGGTTGGACGATGTCCTGGTTCTGTTGGAGGAGCAGAATTTGACCCGGGCTGCGGCCCGGCGAAATGTGACGCAACCTGCATTTTCCAGGCGGATCAAGTGTTTCGAGGATTGGGTCGGGGTGCCTGTCCTGTCGCGCAGCACCAACCGGATCGAGATTGACCCGGCACTGCGCGCCAATGAGCAAGAGATCCGCGCTTTGGTGTCACGGTTGCGCGGCCTTCGCTCAACGATTGCGCAGCATGACCCCTTTGCAAGCAGTCTGCACATCGTAGCGCAGCATGCGTCGTTCCTGTCCTGCTATCCGGCCATGGCGCTGCGGTTGCGCGCGGCGCTGCCCCGGGTGAACCTGCATGTCCATGCCCGCAACCTGGGTGAATGTGCGAGCATGTTGCTGCGGGGCGATGCGCGGATGCTTCTGTGCCACGAAGCCGAAAGTGCTGCGCCCCTTCGGCTGGGCGCGGGGGTCGCGCGGGGCCTTTGGGGGCGCGATGATCTGATCCCCGTCGTCGGCGGCGTGTTGCGCGACACCGTGGCCCGCGATGCCGCCGTGCCGTCGGACTTACCTGCGATTGTCTACCCGGAAGACAGCTACTTCGGCTCTGCGCTGACGCGCCGCCAAAGGGTCTTTGGCACAGCGGCCTTGTCAGAGGTCGCGGTCTGCGAAACTGCGTTTTCCGCCGGAATAAAGGAGTTGGTTTTGGATGGGCTGGGCGTCGCTTGGTTACCGTCGAGCATGGTACAGCGCGAGTTGGCCGGGGGCACGCTGACATCCCTGGCCAGCAGGCTTGGATCGGAACCGCTTGAGATCGCGATCTACGCCGACATGAGTTCAGATATCGCGACGGCTGTCTTAGATATTCTAACCGGCGATCACGCAAATCGGGCGGGGCCGGTCGGCTTGGATTGATCCGTCGTCCGGTTGGTGTTCCGAAGGCCCAAGGCTGTCTCAAGCGAATGTCAGATGACAGGAATATGATCAGGCTCTATCGTCACGTCGTCGCGTAGGAGAGAATCGTGGACCGAGAGACGTCTTGGACTTCCCTCATGCAAGCCGCCCGTTCCGGCGATGCATCCGCGTGCGAGAAATTATTAGGCGAAGTGGCCGAGGCCCTTCGGCCCGTCGTCGCCAGCCGTCTGGCCCATCTTCATTGTTCTGAGACCGAAGCAGAGGACGTGCTTCAGGAAATCCTGATCGCCATCCATTGCAAGGGCCACACCTGGGATGACAGCCGCCCGATCCTGCCATGGATCTACGCGGTCACGAAATACAAGATACTGGATGCCATGCGCCGGTCGGGCCGCCGTCGCGCCGTTCTGTCGGATATCGGCATCGACGAATTGGAAGACCGTATGGCCGCCCCTGCGACCGAAACGGTCGGGCCCCATGAATTGGCGCAGTTGCTTGACCACCTGCCTGAACGGCAACGCGGCGTCGTGTCTGCACTAGCCTTGAAGGGGGACACCGTCGCCAACGTGGCCCGTGACAACGGGTTGCGCGAAGGGGCGGTTCGCGTGGCGTTCCACCGTGGGCTCAAGACGCTTCGAAAGCTGGCGGGTTAGCCATGCGGACCGAAGACCTGATCCGACAATTGTCGCGCGCCCCCGCGCCGCGCCCGGACGGCAGCCCGACTGTGGCGCTGATGATGGCGCTTGGTCTGGGGGTTGTGATTGCGGCGCTGTCAGCCGCCTATCTGGGTTTCCGTGGCGATGTCCGGGCGTTTGCGCCGGATGATGCCACGTTGATCAAAGTTCTTGGCGCCTTTGCCGTCATGATTGCGGCGGGGTCTGCCGCGCTTCGGCTGTCGGCGCCGGGCACGTCCAACATCTGGCGTGTGCTGGCCTGCCTGTCGCTGCTTGGGGTCATGGCTGCCGGCGCCCTGCAATCTGGTCTGCCGCCCCTTTCGGGCCCTGGGGCGGAAACGGCATCACGCCTGGTGGTCCTTTCGGTCCCGGGACTTGTCCTTTGCCTGGTGATCTTGCGCAAACGTGCGGCCGTCAGCCCGGCGCTCACAGGGGCAAGTGCGGGGCTTATGGCGGCGGGTTCGGCGGCCATCGGTTATGCGCTACACTGCCCCGCCGAAGTGGCTGGTTTCATTGCGCAATGGTACGGGTTGGCGGCGCTTGTTTCTGCCGCTTTGGGCGCGGTTTTGGGGCGGCACGTCCTGGCCTGGTGACACGTTGCGTGGCACCGCCGTTTATCAAAAAATGGTAACATCACCGATTTGAGATCGCGCGTGAGGCGACGTGGCGTCATGCTGATCCTATCTCTCTTAAATCGTTATTTTCAAAAGAGGTATGCAGATGTTTGAGCACAAATTGACGAGACGGGCTGTTCTCGCCTCCACCGCAGGGATGTCTTTGGCCAGCATGTTGCAGGCTGATGAGATGGTAACCCCCTCTGGCGAAACCATTGTTACGTATAACCCCGAAACTGCCGACTTCCCCTTCGAGGTACAGCGCAGCGAAGCCGAGTGGCGCGCGCATCTGGGCGATGACGACGACGCCTATGAGGTGCTCCGCCGTGCCAAGACGGAACAGCCCAAGACCACCGATCTGTGGAAGGAAGCCCATGCGGGTGGTTACGAATGCCGGGGCTGCGGCCTGAAGGTCTATGATGGGGCTTGGTTTGAGCCGCTCGATAAAGGGTGGGTCTTTTTCCACCACGCGGAAGCCCATGCCGTCATGTTCGCGACCGATGGGCCGGTGCCGCAATACGGGCAGGGGCCGAACAATGCGCCGCGCTTCGGGTTGACGGAAATCCATTGCAGGCGCTGTGGCTCTCACCTGGGGCACCATCTTCGCCTGTCAGGGATGCAATTGCATTGCATCAATGGGACGTCGCTTTCGCTGGCCTGACGGTTCTCAGGTTTGATTGACGGATGGCGGGGGCTGCAATGCCCCCGCCATTTCTGTTTCGTCGCCTGCCACATGACGCTGGACCCGCTGCCCCGGGCACAGCGACGCTGGTTTGCGTCCAGGTCCCCGTTTTCACGTCACATCACGAACACTTCACGCTTCCGTGAGGGCGCGTAACGAACCTGATCCCGCCAGCGAAGTACCTGTGTCGGATGCGCGGGCCGGGTGAGCGGGCCGCGTGTCGGAATTCGTCGAAGTTCTGACGCAACCCAAAGCAGGAGCATTGAATGTCCAAGAAGACCATCACCAGCCTCGGCCTTGCCGTGGCCGCCGCCGTCACCATGCAGCCCGGCACCGCCGAGGCGCAGGCAAAGGAAAAGTGCTACGGCATCTCGCTGGCCGGCGAAAACGACTGCGCCGCGGGCCCCGGCACCACCTGCGCCGGTACGTCGGTCGTGGACTTCCAGGGCAATGCCTGGACGCTCGTCCCTGCTGGCACTTGCGAGTTGTATGGCGTCGAAGAAGCCGATGCCGACTACGAACTGCCTGGTGACCGGACGGGCAGCCTTGAGCAGTTGGATCGCGACCTGCCGGCATAAGGCACGGCACATCCCACCGACCCGATACCGGTCCTGCATCTGCGTGGGGCCGGACCTTACAGGAAAGAGCCGCCATGCCCCGCGATACCGGACCCCGCCCCTACAGCGTGCCCCTGGCGCCGGGTGTTGGCCTGAAGGCCTGCCATATCCGCGACATCGAAGCCGATCCTGGCGCTGTGCAGTTTCTGGAGATTCATGCGGAAAACTACATGGGTGCCGGTGGCCGCCCCCACCATGACCTGATGCGCCTGCGCGAACGGTTTCCGCTGTCGCTGCATGGTGTGGCGCTGTCCATCGGCGGCGCCGATCCCATCGACCGCGAGCATCTGGCGCGCCTGCGCACGCTGCGCGACCGCTATGAGCCGGGGTTGTTTTCGGAACATCTGGCCTGGTCTTCTCATGAAGACGTCTATTTTCCCGACCTGCTGCCCGTGGCCTACGATGATGAGACGCTGGACCGCGTCTGCGACCATGTCGATGCTACGCAGGACGCCGTGGGCATGCAGATGCTGCTCGAAAATCCGTCAACCTATCTGGCCTTTGAACATTCCACCATGGCCGAGATCGACTTTATGGCCGAAGTGTCGCGACGCACGGGCTGCGGCCTGCTGCTCGACATAAACAACGTCTTCGTGTCCTGCGCCAACCATGGCGAAGACCCGGTGACCTATCTTGATGCGTTTCCGTTGGCGGCGGTGGGCGAAATCCACCTTGGCGGCCATGAGGCGCAGCAAGATGACGTGGGCCGCCCCCTTTTGATCGACACCCATAGCCGTGCGGTCATCGACCCGGTTTGGCGGCTTTACGCCCGCGCCATCGAACGCGGTGGCCCGCGCCCGACCCTGGTGGAATGGGATAAGGACATCCCCGCCTGGCCCGTCCTTGCCGCTGAGGCTGCCCGTGCTGAAGCAGTCCTGACCGGACGGGCGGATCAGGCAGATGTCGTCTGATCGCTCTGATGAATTTGCCCGTGCCTTGCTTCGACCCGATTTGCCCGCGCCGGACGGGCTTGTGGCAAGTCGGCGACCCAGCGATGCAAACCCGCTGGATCAGCGACTTGCGGTCTATCGCAACACGGTTGTCGCAAGCCTTGTGGACACGTTGGAAGGGCGCTTTCCCATCACCTGCCGTATACTTGGCCGGGATTTCTTTCGCGCCGCGGGGTGTGCCTTTGCCATGGCCCACCCGCCGAGGTCCAAGGTGCTGATGGCCTATGGTGATGGGCTGCCCGCCTTTCTAGCCGGGCTCGATCAGATGTCCCGCGCGCCCTTCGTGCCCGATGTGGCCCGTCTGGAAGCCGCCATTGGCCGCGCGCTTCATGCGGCAGATGCGGACCCGGTTGGCATCGCGGCTTTAGCCGCCCTCCCGGACGAGGCGTTGAACGACGCGCAACTGGTGCTGCACCCATCCGTGGAATTAGTCGCATCGCACTACCCCATCGCCACCATTCGCGAGCGGGAGACACGGGGTGAAGGCGGGCCAAAGATCGACATGGCGCAGGGCGAAGACGTGATGGTTCTGCGCCCGCAGCTGGACATCGTGACCTGCCGACTGCCCGCGGGCGCCCATCCCTTCATCGAGGCCCTGCTTGGCCAGGCGCCATTGGCGCGTGCGGCGGAAGCGGGCGCCGCACGGGAGGGGTTCGACCTTCCCGCAAACCTCGCCGCGCTTTTCGAAGCGGGCGCCGTCGTCGATGTGATCCCCGCGGATCGCCCGACCTAAGGAGAGGACACAGACATGACCACAGCCAATGACACGGTCGCCCCCTCGGCATCTTCATCTTCCGGCCTTCTGGGAAAGCTCGGAGCCCTGCATGACAGGGTCTTTGCTGCGATCCAATCTGCAAGCGATGGCGGCATCGAGCTTTTGGCCCGCGTGGTCTTCCTGCTGGTGCTGGCGCCCTATTTCCTTGGCTCTGCCATGACGAAGATCGGCTCGGGGTTTCCCGGCATCTTCGTGCCCCAGGACGGTGCTTATATCCAGATCGTGCCGCATCTGATGGAGCAGGCGGGTTACGACGCTTCCCAGATCGGGCTGATGGGTGACTTGATCGTGCTGGCGGGCACCTATGGCGAGTTTCTGTTGCCGGTCCTGCTGATCGTCGGGCTATTCACGCGGATTGCGGCGCTTGGCATGGTCGTCTTCGTTCTGGTCCAATCCTATGTCGATATCGTGCTGCACGCCGTGGACCCGAACACGATCGGCGCATGGCTCGACCGGACATCTGGGTCGGTCATTCTAGACCAGCGGGCTTTCTGGGTGTTTTTGCTTCTGTCCCTCGTGGTGCGGGGCGGTGGCTGGCTTTCTGCCGATCGTTTGATCGGTCGGAAGTAGCCACTGTGTTCTGCCGCCCAGCCCCCTCGTGTCGGGCGGCAGACGAAGGTTCTTGGAAGGCCCTGCTTTTTAATCGTGGACCGGCTCGGTCGCAAAATTGCCACCACCCTCAGGCGCGCCAGCGCAGCACCCGCCGTTCGACCCAGCCGATTGCGGAGCTGGTGGCCACGCCCAGCACCGACAGGATGACCACACCGGCAAAGAGCCTCTCCAAATCGTAGAGCGACCCGGCCTCCAGGATATAGGCCCCGATCCCGTATTCGGCGCCCAGCATCTCGGCGGCGACCAGCAGGATGATGGCGATGGCCAGCCCGATGCGCAGCCCCGAAAGGATGCCCGGCATCGCACCTGGCAGCACGATTTTGCGCACGATGGACCACCAGCGCAGCCCAAAACTCTGCCCCATGCGGATGAGTGTCCGGTCCACATTGTCGACGGCGCCATAGGTGGCCACGACCATGGGCGTGAAGGTTCCGAAGGCGATCAGCGCGTATTTCGACCCTTCCCCGATGCCGAACCAGATGACGAAAAGCGGCAGCAGCGCGATCTTGGGCACCGGGAAGATCGCCGCGACCAACGGCACGAGGCCCGCGCGGATCAACCCGAACAGCCCGATCAGTGTGCCGATCCCGATGCCCGCCAGCGCGCCAAGGGCGCCGCCTACCAAGAAGCGGCTGACGGAGGGAAACAGATGATCCCAAAGCGCACCGGTCACGTAAAGCTGCCGGAACGTGTCCAGCACGTCGGAGGGCAGGGGCAACGTCAGTGCGCTGATCCACCCTTGCCGAAGGCCGATTTCCACCACCGCGATGATCGCCACGAAGACGAGCACGCCGGCCCAGCGATTGCCCCGTGGGCGGAACCCGCCGCCGCGGAAGGGGACCGGTTGGGTGACCTTTGTCCGGGGGGCTTCGGCGCGGTTGACCTCAGCCATCCAGCAATTCCGCATCTGCGGCCCGGGCTTCGTCGCGCATCAAGCCCCAAAGATGGGCCTGCACGTCTTCCATGGCACCCCGCGCGCCCAGCGGGTCCGGGATGTCCACGATTTCCCGAACGGCACCGGGGCGGCGTGACAGCACCACGATCTGGTGGCCCAGGCGCACGGCTTCAGCCAGGTTGTGGGTGACGTAGATGGCGGTGAATTGCTCGCGCTGCCAAAGCTCGATCAGGTCGTCCATCAGAAGTTCGCGGGTCTGCGCGTCCAGCGCGCTGAGTGGCTCATCCATAAGCATGACGGCGGGGTTCACGGCCAGAGCCCGCGCGATGGCGACCCGCTGTTTCATCCCGCCCGACAATTGCTTGGGCAGGGCCTGGGCGAAATCCGTCAGGCGGGTCCGTTCCAGCACGTCGGCAATGATGGCATCCGGGTCGTCCAACCCGTGATCTTCCAGCACCAGGCTCACATTGCCCGCAACGCTGCGCCAGGGCAGCAGGGCGAAGTCCTGGAAGACGAAGGTCAGCGGGTTCAGGCAGCCGGGCGGTGGCGCACCCATCTGCAGGACTTGCCCCGCATGGGGCTGCTCCAACCCGCCGACCATCCGCAATAGCGTGGATTTCCCGCAGCCCGAGGGTCCGACGATGCAGACGATCCGCCCCGCCGGAATCTCCAGCGAGATGTCGCGCAGCACCTCCGTGTCGCCATAGCGATGGGACAGCCCCTCGATCCGCAGATCCACCCTAGGCGCCGATCACGTCCACGTAGCGGGTGTCGAGAAGCTGCTCGAACGCGAAATCGGTGTCGATCAGCCCCTCGGATTGGAACCATTCGACCTGGTCGCGCACCGATGCCGCGTTCAAGGCCGCTCCTTCGTTGATCCGCATCGTGCCGTTGATGATGGAAGGCGCGGCGCGCTCCCGCTCCCGATCCGTGTAGACATATTTGTGGATCAGATCGACCATGGCATCGACCCCCGCATCGCCGCCCGCGCGGTCGATCATCGTGGAATTGTAGTCGGTGATGCCCGCGGTGAAGGCGCTAAGGAAGGCTTCGGTCTTGCCGGAATCGTTGGCGTTGCGTGTCGATGTGAAGACCGTCGTCACCTGATAGTCAGGCAGGTAATCCGCCACGTCGCCGATGATATGGATGGAGGGGCCGCTGGCCAATGGCTTGGCCAAATGGGGCACGATGGACCAAGCGTCGATCTGCCCGGATTTCAGCGCGCCGATCACCGCGCCGACCTTCTGGAGCGGCACGAAAGTCAGATCGGCGCCCTCGGCCGCCGCGATCTTGGACCCCATGTAATGGAAGCTGGACCCGGCCGTGGTCATCCCGAACCGCCTGCCATCCAACCCGGCGGGGCTGGTGACGCCATCCTGATAGGCCGCGTCCGAGACGAGTATCTTCTGCCCGTCGATCCCCGGTTCTTCGGACAGGCCGCCACCGATCACTTTGATCGCCCCGCGCTTGGCCAGGTTCACCAATCCGCCGGACACGGCGGTCATGGCGTAATCCACATCACCGGACGCGATGGCCACAGCCATGGGCTGCGCGGCCTGGAAGAATTCCAACTCAACATCCAGGCCCGCTTCGGCGAAAAGGCCCTTTTCCAAGGCGATGAAGCTGGGCGAATGCGAGGTGAAACGCAGCGCGCCTACCTTGAGCTTCGTGCCCTCCGCGATGGCGGGTGCGGCTAGCGTGGCGGTGGCGGCGCCCATCAGGGCGAGCGTCTGGCGGCGGGTGATGGTCATGGCGTTTCTCCTCCGAAAGATCGGCGGTCAGGATGACGCGGCCTCGCCCGGTGTCAACGCCCCGCAGCCACACCCTGGGATCCCGCATCCGGCCAGGCACGGCGGCGCGGCAGGCGTCAGATCGTGATGTCGACCAGATCGTCCATCGCGGCTTCGATCGTCGGATATTGGAACCGATATCCCGCTTCGAGAGTGCGCTTCGGCACGACTTTCTGCCCTTCGATCAGGATCGTGGCGCGGTCCCGTCCGACGACCGCGTCGATCAGCCAAATTGGGATCTTCCACAAGACCGGTCGATGCAGGGCGCGCGCGAATGCGCGAGTGAATTCTTCGTTGGACACGATGCCGGGCGAAACCGCGTTGAAACGCCCCTCGGCCGTGTCCCGATCGATCAGATGAACCAGAATTCCGACCATGTCGTCGATATGGATCCAAGGAAACGGCTGCTGTCCCGACCCGATGATCGCCCCGGCGCCCAAGCAGAACGGCAATCGGATGATCGGCAGAAATCCCCGCGCCCGCCCGATGCGCCAGAGCCGGCCCAGGAATGAGCCGCGATCCACCTTTCCCAGGACCACGCCGATGCGGACGCGGACATGGCGGATGCGCTTGGTGTCCAGATGGTCCGCCGCGCTTTCCCACTGGCCGACAAGTTCGGCTGGAAAGTCGAGGCCCATGGGCTCCGCGCTCTCGTCCAGGTCGGGATAGCTGCCGCCGTTGTCGCGATTGGTTCCGTAGAAGCATTTCCCCGCCGTAGATACGAAGACTTCCGGCGGTACGTCCGACGCATTGATCGCATCCACCAGGCTTCGGGTGGTGCGCAGACGAGACTGAATGACTTCATCGCGATACGTGTCCGTCCATCGCCGGCCGGGTTGCAAGATATGCTGCCCCGCCAGGTTGACGACCGCATCGACGCTGGGAATGCCGTCGCGCTCGATGTCGTCCCAGGTGATGCGCTCTGCGCCAGGCGTGCGGGAAATCAGCGTGACACGGTCGCCCCTTGCGCGCAGATGCGCAGCGAGCGCCGAGCCGATGAAGCCCGAACCACCACCGATCAGGACGTGCTTGGACGTTGTGTCTACCATGTCGGCAGACTGGCCGCGGAGTTTGGCGGAACTGTGGCGGCGTGGGGCCTTCGGGCCTGGTTGGTGGCCGCCCAGAACGGCATATCCATGCAAGACCTTGCGGCATGCGTGGATATGCACCCGATGTCATCCCGCCGCGCGGGCCTGGCGCTTGCGCTCATGGGGGTCGAGGAAGCGCTTGCGCAGCCGGATGGCGTTGGGCGTGACTTCGACCAATTCATCATTGTCGATATAGGCGATGGCCTCTTCCAGCGACATGCGCACTGGCGGTGTCAGGCGCACGGCTTCGTCGGTGCCGCTGGCGCGCACGTTGGTCAGCTTCTTCCCCTTGAGCGGGTTCACTTCCAGGTCATTGTCCCGGCTGTGTTCGCCGATGATCATCCCCTGATAGACCTGTTCCTGCGCGCCGATGAAAAAGCGCCCGCGATCTTCCAGATTGAAGATCGCATAGGCCACGGAAACGCCGTCTTCCATGGAGATCAGCACACCCGCGCGCCGCCCCGGAATGGCACCTTTATAGGGTTGCCAGTCATGGAAGACGCGGTTCAGAACGCCCGTTCCGCGTGTGTCGGTCAGGAATTCGCCGTGATAGCCGATCAGCCCGCGGCTGGGCACATGGGCCACGATGCGGGTCTTGCCGGCCCCGGCGGGTTTCATTTCCACCAGGTCGCCTTTGCGCGCGCCGGTGATCTTTTCGATCACCGTGCCGGAATAGTCGTCATCCACATCGATGGTGACTTCCTCGATGGGCTCAAGCCGCTGGCCGCCTTCTTCGCGGAACAGCACCTGGGGCCGCGATACGCTCAGTTCGAACCCTTCGCGGCGCATGTTTTCGATCAGCACGCCCATCTGCAATTCGCCGCGTCCGGCCACTTCGAATGCCTCGCCGCCCGGCGTGTCGGTGACCTTGATGGCGACGTTGGTTTCCGCTTCCTTCATCAGCCGGTCGCGGATGACACGGGATTGCACCTTCTTGCCATCGCGGCCCGCAAGCGGGCTGTCGTTGATGCCGAAGGTCACCGTGATGGTCGGCGGGTCGATGGGTTGTGCGGGCAAGGGCACATCGATGGAGGTATCGGCCAGCGTGTCGGCCACCGTGGCCTTGGACATGCCCGCGATGGTGACGATGTCGCCCGCTTCCGCCAGGTCGATGGGCTGTTGGCTCAGCCCCCGGAAGGCGAGGATTTTGGTCACGCGGAACTGTTCCAGCTTGGCGCCTTCGCGCGACAAAGCGTGCAAGGTCTGGCCCGCCTTCAGCGTCCCCGATTCCACCCGGCCCGTCAGGATGCGCCCAATGAACGGGTCGGCGCCCAGCGTCGTCGCCAACATGCGGAAGGGCTTGTCCTTGTCCGCGATTTGCTTGGGCGCGGGCACATGGTCCACGATCAGATCGAAGAGGGCCGACAAATCCTTGCGCGGCCCGTCCAGGTCGTGATCGGCCCAGCCCGAACGGCCCGATGCGTACATGGCCGGGAAGTCCAGCTGTTCGTCATCGGCACCAAGATTGGCAAACAGGTCGAAGCATTCGTCCAGCGCGCGGTCTGGCTCGGCATCGGGTTTGTCCACTTTGTTCAAGACCACGATGGGCCGCAGCCCCAGGGCCAGCGCCTTCGACGTGACGAATTTCGTCTGCGGCATGGGCCCTTCGGCCGCGTCCACCAGCAGCACGACGCCGTCCACCATGGATAGGATCCGCTCCACCTCGCCGCCGAAATCGGCGTGGCCCGGCGTGTCGACGATGTTCACCCGCGTGCCGTTCCATTCCACCGACGTGGCCTTGGCGAGGATGGTGATGCCCCGCTCCCGCTCCAGATCGTTGCTGTCCATGGCCCGCTCGGCGGTGGCTTCGTTTTCGCGGAAAGTGCCCGATTGTTTGAGCAACTCATCCACCAGCGTGGTCTTGCCGTGGTCAACGTGCGCGATGATCGCAATATTGCGAAGGTCCATGGGTTCGTACCTAGAAGAAAACAGGGAGGTTGCGCGCGCGATACAGGGCCGCGCCGCAGAAAGCCAGCTTTCCGGTGCCGCCGTCATGCGGTCGTGATTTCGCCAGCGCCCGCCGGGGCGGTTGGCCGCGCCTGGGGCCCTTTCCCTTCGGCGGTGGCCATGCATCATGGCGCCCATGCTGCGCCGTCTTGTCACCGCCCTTTGCCTGTTTGCCCTGCCCGCCCCCGCCATGGAGTTTCCCGCCCCTGTGGACGACGCCGATTACCGTACCACGGACCCGGCCAAGGTGGCGCTGGGCCAGCTTCTGTTCTGGGACCCGATTCTGTCGGGCAATCGCAACATTTCGTGCGGGACGTGCCATCACCCGCGGTTCGGCACCGGCGACGGGCTGTCCCTGGGGCTTGGCGAAGGCGGCGTGGGTTTGGGCCCCGACCGCGTGGCCGACCCTGAAAACCCACCGGAACAGCGTATTCCCCGCAACGCGCCCGCATTGTGGAACCTGGGTGCCCATGAATTTACCGTCCTGTTCCATGATGGCCGGATCGAGGTGACGGAAGACGGGTTGCGCACCCCCATGGGCCCCGAAATGACGGAAGGGTTCGACACCCTTTTGTCGGCGCAAACCATGTTTCCCGTCCTGTCACCCGACGAAATGGCTGGCCATTATTCCGAGAATGAGATCGCCCAGGCCGTTCGCATCGGCCGCATCACTGGCCCAGGTGGCGCATGGGATCTGCTGTCTGACCGCGTGCGGGCCATCCCCGAATATGTCTCGCTCTGGGAAGCCGCCTTTCCCGGCGACGATAGGCTGGACTTCACCGATATTTCCGACGCGATTGCCCAGTTCATGGAACATGAATGGCGGTCCGACACATCGCCCTTCGACGTCTGGCTGCAAGGCGAGGGGGATTTGCCGTCGGATGCCTTGGCGGGGTTGGAGTTGTTCTATGGCAGTGCGGGCTGTGCCACCTGCCATTCCGGGCCCTTCCAGACCGACCATGCCTTCCACGCGATGGCGCAGCCGCAGCTTGGCCCCGGCAAGGCGGCGCGGTTCGAAACCCATGCCCGCGACGATGGTCGGATGCGCGTGACCGGAGACGCAGGCGACCGGTTCGCCTTCCGCACGCCCAGTCTGCGCAACGTGACGCTGACGGGTCCGTGGGGCCATGCGGGCGCCTATGCCGACCTGCGCGCCTTCTTGCGCGACCATGCCGCGCCGCGCGGGGCGTTGCCGGGCTATGGCCGTGACGTAGTTTTGCCCGCTTTGGAGGTGGAGGATTGGCGCGTCCTGGACGACCCCGAACAGGTCGCCGCCCTTCGCGCGGCCGTCCGTGGCCATGACCGGGCGTTGGCTGAGGCGGAGGTTTCCGCGCTTCTGGCGTTTCTGGAGGCGTTGCGCGACGACGCGGCGCAGGTGGGGCGTTTAGGTGTGCCCGAGACGGTGCCATCGGGGTTGGCGGTGGATAAGTAGGGGACGGAGGGGTCGCTTGGTGAGGTTTTCGTTGCGCACCAAGGGCAGGAATCAAGCCGCAGGGGGCCGGTCTATCGCCGGGCCGACCCCCTGCCCGGCGATTTGGTTGATGTCATGCGCCGAATGGCTATCCGACGGATTTGGTTGCCATAAAGCGCCTCGCCTTATCGTGGCAGCGCCGCTCTCCGGACCGGCGTCGCCACGGCTACGGTTTATCTGGACGTGGAATGCACCAGAGACACCGTTGAATCGCCGACCCACAGCCCGTCCATGGACCAGATTGCACTTGAAAAACGTCTATCGCGATGGATCGAGGTCCAGCGCCCATCAAGCGCTACCGAACCAGCCGTACCTGCCCTTCCTCCACCGGCACCCAATCACCGATTTCACCGTCCGGCCAAATCACCCGCAGGTCCGCCGTGCGTGCTTCCCCCAGCCCGAAATGCAGCGGCCCCACGGCACCGCCGGCATGGCCGCCGCCGACCGTCACTTCTTGCACCTGCACCGCGTCGTCCACCCGCAGTTCCACCCAGGCGCCAACCGCATCGCGATTTCCGCCCGCCTGGGCCAGCGTCACGGACACGAAAGCCCCGGCTTCCGACGCGTTGCGCCACACCTCCAACGGGGCGCGGCGGTTCACCACCACTAGGTCCAGCCGCCCGTCCAGGTCCAGATCGGCCAAGGCGGCGCCCCGCCCGCGATGGAGCGATGCGACGCCCGCGCCCTCGGACACTTCGCGGAACACGCCGCCTTCGTTCAGCAGCAGGTTGTTGGGGTCGGCCATGGCCATGCCGGGCATCTGGTCCACGTTGCCCTTGGCGATGAACAGGTCCGCAGCGCCATCGTTATCCACATCGCCCCATTCCGCGTGCCACCCGGTCGAGGGCCGCCCGTCGTCGCCGGTATGGGGCCGTTGCGCGAAGCTGCCGATGTCGAAGGGCGCCAGCCGGTGCCCCGTCGCGGTGGACAACATCGTCAACTGATCGCCCATGGAGGTCAGGACCAGATCGGGCCGCCCGTCGCCCGAGATATCGCGCGACGCGATGCCCATGCCCCAGATCGATGGCGCCTCGAACCCGTCATCGGGGCCTAGGAACCGGCCTTTCGCCAGCGACCAAAGCTGTTCGGCTCCGCCGCGGACATAATAATGCCGGTCGTTGGACAGTCTGAGCGTGGCGCGCCCGTCGCGGTCTTCGTCGGAGAAGAGCATCGACAAGGCGCAGAAACCCGGTTGCAACACTGTCTCAGCCCAGCCTCCGTCCACCGGGCGCAGCAGCAGGTTCGTATCGCAGGCCTCAAACGGGCCGTCGGGGTCGGTGCGATCCACGTAGTTGCCGAAGGCCAGCGTGGGGCGGCCCTGTCCTTCCCAGGTGGCGGAAAAGGCCGTGGTCCAGGCGTCGTTTTCGGGCAAGGCATCCGCCCATTCGCTGAACCCGCAATCGCCGTCGCCCCGCAACACCATGTTCGGGCCGACCCGCAGGACGA
This sequence comes from uncultured Jannaschia sp., assembly GCA_947494145.1. Lineage (GTDB taxonomy): Bacteria > Pseudomonadota > Alphaproteobacteria > Rhodobacterales > Rhodobacteraceae > Jannaschia. The sequence continues at coordinate 219,922 of CANLTZ010000004.1, forward strand.
CGAGGTCCTGCGCGCCATCGGCATCGAGGTCGAGGGCATAGACCCCCGTCGCGCCCGTGATCTTCGGCAGGGGGCCGCGTGTGAAAGCCATATCCCCGCCATTGCGCAGCAGAGTGCCCGGGTTCTCACCGCCCGCCGCCACGATCTCCGGCAAGGCATCGCCGTCGCAATCGAAGACCGCGACGCCCCCGCCCACGAAATGTTCCCATCCGCCGGCATAGACATGGTTGGGGACAGCAATGGGCTCAAAAGCCGGGTCGGCCAGGGCGGGCCCTGCAAGCAACAGAAGCAGCCACCTCATGCCAGCAGGCGCGGCGTCGCGTCCGACAGCGCCAGGGCCGCGGCGCCGCGGGCCCAGACCAGATCGTCCCAGGCATTCACCTCGATGGGCGGCGGCGTGTTCAACGTCAGCGAGGCGACTTCGGCCAGCATTTCTTCGGCATAAAGGTAGTCGTACCGCATTCGGCTGCCTGACAGAATGATGCGGCGCGGATCGAACAAGTTGGCCACATTGGCCAGCCCCAGCGTCAGATACTTGCCCGCCCGATCAAAGATGGCGCGTGCTGCGGCGTTGCCGTCCTTGGCTTGGGCGAACAGCGCCTCCAACACTTCGCCCCGGGGCGGCAGGGTGCCTTCCAACGCGATGGCCGCTTCGCGGACCAGGGCGAAATCGGCGACGTAGGCTTCCAGGCAGCCGCGCTGACCACAGCGGCACAGCGCGCCGTCCAGCTGCACCTTGGTATGCCCCAATTCCATCCCCAGACCGTGAGCGCCGCGATAGGGCGCGTGGTTCACCACCAGGCCCAGGCCTACGCCGTATTCGATTGTGACCACGGCGAAGTCGGACAGGTGCCGCCCCTTGCCGAACCACAGCTCCGCCATGGTCAGCAGGTTCGCGTCATTGTCGACCGACACGGGCAGGGACAAATGTTCCGACACCAGCCGGCCAAGCGCAACATCCCGTTCGCCCAGGATGGGTGACCAAGTCATGTGGCCTGTGGCGTGGTCCGTCATGCCGGGCAGACCCAAGCCAGCGGCCAGGACGTCATCGGCGGAAACCTCGGCTGCCGCCAACAGGCGGGCGTAGAGCGTGGCAATCTCATCCAGCAATTGCGCCACAGGGCGTATTTCGGACTGACAGGGCAGTGCCGCCGAGGCGACGGGGTTGCCTGCTAAATCCACCAGAATGGCGGAATAATCGTGGTCGCTGACTTTCAGCCCTGCAACGTAGCCACGCCGCGCGGCCACGACCAGCGATACGGGGGGGCGGCCCCGACCGTGGGGCTGGCTGTCATCTTCCAATTCATGCAGCAACCCGCCCGTCAGCAAGTCCGACACGAGGGGCGTGACGGAGCCGGGGCTGACCTCCAACTCCTTCGCAAGCGCGGCCCGGCTGATTCGCCCGGCGGAGCGGACGGATTCGTAGATCATCTGTTTGAGCGGACGGGTCGCGGCCTGTCGCGCACCGCGCAGCGGCCCGCAGCCAGGCGCATCCGTTCCCGACAGCTGAGTCGCTGCCCGGGATGGGTGCACGTCAAGCCCCATTCCTTCGCCTCCGCAACAAAAAGCACGCCTCCCAACCGCCTAAGCGGTCACCAAGCGCCTATCTCGCGCGCTCGATTGGGTTTCAGTGAACGATTCTTAGGCCGCCACGTCAAATTAATTTTGACAATCGAATTAAAAACCTGTTCCTTGGCGTTATCCGGTTTCCCGGCGGGCTCAGAACTCGTCCGGCGCCGCGATCCAACGGGAGGATATTATGAAGAAACTGCTCACCGCGGCTGCCGCCGCGTCCATGACGTTCGCTGGCGTCGCGCTGGCTCAGGAAGGGCCCGTCGTCGGCGTCAGCTGGTCCAACTTCCAGGAAGAGCGCTGGAAGACCGACGAAGCGGCCATCCGCGAAGCGCTTGAGGCTGCCGGTGCCACCTACATCTCATCCGATGCGCAATCGTCTGCGTCCAAGCAGCTGTCGGACGTGGAAAGCCTGATCGCGCAAGGCGCCGATGCACTGATCATCCTGGCCCAAGACGCCCAGGCCATCGGCCCGGCCGTCACCGCCGCCCAGAACGAGGGCATCCCGGTCGTGGGCTACGACCGCCTGATCGAGGATCCCTATGCCTTCTATCTGACCTTCGACAACGTCGAAGTGGGTCGAATGCAGGCCCGTGCCGTGTTGGAAGCCCAGCCCACCGGCAATTACGTGATGATCAAGGGCTCACCCACCGACCCGAACGCGGATTTCCTTCGTGGCGGTCAGCAGGAAGTGCTGCAGGCGGCCATCGATGCCGGTGACATCACCATCGTGGCCGAGGCCTATACCGACGGCTGGCTGCCCGCCAACGCCCAGCGCAACATGGAGCAGATCCTGACCGCGCAGGACAACAACGTGGACGCCGTCGTGGCATCGAATGACGGCACCGCCGGTGGCACCGTTGCCGCTTTGGCCGCCCAGGGCATGGATGGCATCCCGGTCTCGGGCCAAGATGGTGACCACGCCGCGCTGAACCGCGTGGCCAAGGGCACGCAGACCGTTTCCGTCTGGAAGGATGCCCGCGATCTGGGCCGCGCTGCCGGTGAAATCGCCGTGGCCCTGGCCGCTGGGACCGCACCTGGCGATGTGGAAAACGCTCAAGCCTGGACCTCGCCCGCCGGGACCGAGATGACCGCCATCTTCCTGGAGCCTGTGCCCGTTACCGCCGATAACTTGACCACGGTCACCGATGCGGGTTGGATCACGGTCGAGGCACTCTGCCAGGGTGTCGAAAACGGCCCGGCCCCCTGCAACTGATCTGACGACGGCCCGCTCCCGACCCTGGGGGCGGGCCTTTTCTTGGCGCACAGGCCCCAAGTCCCGCTGCCAACCCCAATTCACGCCCTTCGACCGGAGGCCCCCATGACCGACGCAACGTCCGCGCCCCCGAAGGCGCCCCAGCGCACGGGGCTTGCTGCGCTTGAACTCGACACGCGCCTATTGGGCATGATCGGCGCCTTCGTCCTGATTGCGCTGGCCTTCCACTTGGCCTCCGACGGGCGGTTCATCACGCCACGCAACCTGTTCAACCTGACGATCCAGACGGCGTCGGTGGCGATCATGGCGACTGGAATGGTCTTCATCATCGTCATGCGTCACATCGACCTGTCGGTGGGCTCCGTCCTGGCGACCTGTTCGGCTGTGATGGCCATGACCCAGACGCTGGTGATCCCTGACTGGCTGGGCCTTGGCCTGGGCCATCCTCTGACCGCACCGGTCGCCATTGTCGCGGGCCTGGCCGCAGGCGCTTTGATCGGCGCCTTCCATGGCTGGCTTGTGGGCTATCTGACCATTCCGGCCTTCATCGTGACGCTGGGTGGCCTGCTGATCTGGCGGAACGTGGCCTGGTATCTGACCAACGGGCAAACCATCGGGCCGCTGGATGGCAACTTTCAGCTTTTCGGCGGCATAAACGGCACGCTTGGCGAAACCGCCAGTTGGATCGTCGGCGGCATTGCCACCCTCGTGGCCATCTGGGCGCTGATTTCAGCCCGTCGCGGCAAGATCGCCCATGGCTTCCCGGTCAAGCCGCTCTGGGCCGAGGTCGTGGTGGGCGCCATCGTGGCAGGCGGTATCCTGGGCTTCGTTGCCCTTTTGAACGCCTATACAGTGCCGGAGCGCCTGTTGGCCCGTCAATTCGAGGCGCGGGGCGAGGTGATGCCCGAAGGCTATACCGAAGGCTACGGCCTGCCGATTTCGGTCCTGCTGCTGATCGCCGTGGCCGTGGTCATGACGATCATCGCCAAGCGCACCCGATTTGGCCGCTACATCTTCGCTACCGGCGGCAATCCGGACGCGGCCGAGCTTTCGGGCATCGATACCCGGATGCTGACCGTCAAGGTCTTTGCACTGATGGGTGTGCTGTGCGCTTTGGCCGCCTTGGTCGCATCCGCCCGCCTGACCAACCATTCCAACGATATCGGCATCCTCGATGAGCTTCGCGTCATCGCCGCTGCCGTGATCGGGGGCACCGCGCTCAAGGGCGGGATCGGGACGATCCATGGCGCCATCATCGGCGCGCTGATCATGCAATCGCTGCAATCGGGCATGGCCATGGTGGGTGTCGACGCGCCCTTGCAGAACATTGTCGTGGGCGCCGTGTTGGTCGCCGCGGTGCTGTTGGACATCTGGTATAGAAAGCGCACGGGGGCGCGGGATTGATGGCTAACCCACTTGTTGAACTCAAGAACATCTCCATCGCGTTCGGTGGCGTGCAAGCCGTGGATGACGTGTCGCTTGATCTCTATCCCGGTGAAGTCGTGGGGCTGCTGGGCCATAACGGTGCGGGCAAGTCCACGCTGATCAAGTGCCTGTCGGGCGCCTATCAGCGCGATAGCGGCACCATCAAGATCGACGGGAAAGAGGCCGACATACGCTCCCCCGCCGATGCGCGGCGTTACAATATCGAGACGATTTACCAGACGCTGGCCCTGGCCGATAACCTCGACGCGCCCGCCAACCTGTTTTTGGGCCGTGAATTGACGACGCCCTTCGGCATGGTCGACGACGCCCAGATGGAGGCCGAGACGCGCAAGATCATGGCGCGCCTTAACCCCAATTTCCGCAAGATAAAGGAGCCGGTCAGCGCGCTGTCCGGTGGCCAGCGGCAATCCGTGGCCATTGCCCGCGCCGTCTATTTCAATGCGCGCATCCTCATCATGGATGAACCAACGGCGGCCTTGGGTGTGCATGAAACCAAGATGGTCGCCGACTTGATTCAAGAGCTGAAGGCCCAGGGACTCGGCATCTTCCTGATCAGTCACGACACCCGCGAGATGATGGAGCTTTGCGACCGCGTCTCGGTGATGAAGAACGGCCGCATGGTCGGCACCGAGCGGGTGGAGGATGTGACCGAGGACGATATCCTGTCCATGATCATCCTGGGTAAGAACCCCAAGGTCGCGGCCTGATGGCCCGAAAGGTCCTGCGCTGGGCGATTCATCTGCTTTGCGTGGTGCCGGCCTTACTGTTGGCGAACTTCATGTCGCGCGCCGTGCTGGGCCCGCGTCCTGACGTTGAGGGGCTGACATTGCAGGATGTGGCCCCGCTTCTGATCTGGGGGGTGATGATGCTGACGCTTTGGGTTTTTTCTGGGGCGTATCTTGGCGGAGCGGAGGTAAAGGCATGATTCGGCGAGCTGACCCAAAACGTGAGGGAGCCCGTGCCAGCTCCGGGCCGGGGGGCGGCGCTGGCACGGCGGGGCTGAAGCCCCTTGATCCCGTGCCAGGAGCGACATCGGGGGCTTCGCCAATTCGACCGTCCGAAGAGCTCAGCGGAGACCTCTGATGTATCTTGGCCTCGACCTCGGCACGTCGTCCCTGAAGGCGCTTCTGATCGACGATAGCCAGACCGTGATCGCGGAAGCCACCGCGCCCTTGACGGTCCAGCGCCCTAAATCCGGTTGGTCGGAGCAGGACGCAGCCACCTGGCTCACCGCCTGCGAAGCGGCTGTGAAGGCGCTCGATGCCGACCTGTCCGGCATCCGTGCCATCGGCCTTGCGGGTCACATGCATGGCGCCACCATCCTTGGGGCCGATGACACCCCGCTGCGCCCCTGCATGCTTTGGAATGACACCCGAGCCGCGGATGAGGCCGCGCGCCTGGATACCGAAGATGCGCGCCGCATCACCGGCAATATCGTCTTTCCGGGCTTCACCGCGCCCAAGGTGGCCTGGGTCCAGGCCCATGAGGCCGACATCGCCGCGCAGATGACCCGTATCCTGTTGCCCAAGGATTACCTGCGCCTTTGGCTCACTGGAGAAGCGGTCTCGGACATGTCCGACGCTGCGGGTGCCGCTTGGCTGGATACTGGCGCGCGGGATTGGTCGGACGCGCTGCTGTCCGCCCAGGGCCTGACGCGGGATCACATGCCTCGACTGGTCGAAGGCTCCGACGTCTCGGGCCATCTGCGCGATGACATCGCCGACCGCCTGGGCCTGCCCCGCGGCACCCCTGTGGCAGGCGGGGCGGGGGACAACGCTGCTGCGGCCATGGGGACGGGCGCCGTGGCGCCGGGCCAGGGTTTCGTGAGCTTGGGCACCTCTGGCGTGCTTTTCGTGTCGTCGGCGGCCTTCCAGCCCGACCCGGCCACCGCCGTTCATACATTCTGCCACGCGGTGCCCGATACCTGGCACCAGATGGGTGTCATCCTGTCCTGCACCGACAGCGTGGAATGGGCCGCGCGCCTGACCGGGCAGGGTGCGGCGGCCCTGACCTCGGGCGCGCTGCGGGCGCCGGGCCGCCCGCTCTTCCTGCCCTATCTCGGTGGCGAGCGGACGCCCCATAACGATGCGGAGGTGCGCGGCACGCTTGTCGGGATCGAACACGCCACCGATGCCGCCGCCCTGGGTCGCGCCGTGATGGAGGGCGTGGCCTTCGCCTTCCGCGACAGTCTGGACGCGCTGCGCGCCACGGGCACCCCGATCGAGCGGCTGCTCGCCGTGGGCGGGGGCGCACAATCTGCCACTTGGCTGCGCATGATCGCCACCGTGTTGGATCTGCCGCTGCACGTGCCGCGCGACGGCCAGTTCGGCGCGGCCCTGGGCGCCTGCCGCCTGGCCATGATGGCCGATGGCGCCAGCGATGTGGCCGCCGCCCCACCCATCGAACAGGTCATCGCGCCTGACCCCGACCTGACGGCCGCTTTCGCCGATGGCCACCACCGCTTCCGCAACGCCTATGCGCCCACGAGGATCCTATGACCGACTTCTTCGGCGATATCGCCCCCGTTTCGTTTGACCCAAATGGCGACGGGGATCTCACTTTCCGCCATTATGACCCCGACGCGCTCGTCCTGGGCAAAAGGCTGGAAGACCACCTGCGCTTTTCCGTCGCCTGGTGGCACAGTTTCGCCTGGCCCGGTGGCGACCCGTTCGGCGGCCAGACGTTCGAGCGTCCCTGGTTCGGCGACAGCATGGACGACGCCAAGCTGAAGGCTGATGTGGCGTTCGAGATGTTCCGCATCCTGGGCCAGCCCTTCTTCTGTTTCCACGACCTCGACATCCGGCCCGAGGGCGACAGCTTCGCGGAAAGTGCCGACCGCTTGGACGCCATCACGGACTATATCGGGTCCAAGATGGAAAGGACCGGCACCAAGCTTTTATGGGGCACGGCGAACCTGTTCACCCATCGCCGCTTCATGGGCGGTGCGGCCACGAACCCTGACCCGGACGTGTTCGCTTATGCCGCTGCCACGGTGAAGACCTGCATCGACGCCACCAAGAAGCTGGGGGGCGAGAACTATGTTCTTTGGGGTGGACGTGAAGGCTATGAGACCCTGCTCAACACCAATCTGGTGCGCGAACGCGAACAGGCGGGGCGGTTCCTTTGCATGGTGGTGGACTACGCCCGCAAGATCGGCTTCGACGGGACGATCCTGATCGAGCCCAAGCCGCAGGAGCCGACCAAGCACCAATACGATTACGACGTGGCGACGGTCTATGGCTTCCTCAAGGATTTCGGGCTGGAAAACGATGTGAAGGTCAATATCGAACAGGGCCATGCCATTCTGGCGGGGCACAGTTTCGAACATGAATTGGCGCTGGCCGCGTCGCTGGGCATTTTCGGGTCCATCGATATGAACCGGAATGATTACCAATCGGGCTGGGATACCGACCAATTCCCCGACAACGTGCCGGAAGTGGCGCGCGCCTATTACGAGGTGCTGCGGGCGGGTGGCTTTTCGACAGGCGGCACCAATTTCGACGCCAAGCTGCGACGCCAATCGCTTGACCCCATGGACTTGATTGCGGCCCATGTGGGAGCCATGGATGTCTGCGCGCGGGGCCTGAAAGCGGCGGCGGCGCTGCTCGATTCCGGGGAGTTGGAGGCCGCGCGCGCGGAGCGTTATGCCGGGTGGGAGACGAGCGATCTTCTGACGTCGGACCTGGCGTCGATCGAGGCGCGTGTGCGTGCCGGTGGTGTGGACCCCGCGCCCCGGTCCGGTCGACAGGAGCGGTTGGAGAATATCTGGAACCGGTATGTTTAAGCTCACTGAAGTCCTCAGCGGATGTTGGCTGACCTCCCCGTTTTGCCCTGGACCGGACTCAAGCCCAACGGGCGCCGGTCCATCGCCGAAACCACTTGCGGACATGACAACCATAAAGTGCTGAAGCTAGGCCGTTGGATCGCCGAACCACGGCCTGTCGATGGGCCGGCTCGTACCTATTTTGGGCCGTAGTCACGCGCATCCGCGCGGTCAGATCACCGCAAGTTCGACAAACCGCTCCCCGCGCAGCAGGCGGTCGGGGCCGAAAGGCGACAAGTCCAGCGTGCGGTACTCTCCGTGCACGATCCGCTCGGCCAAGCCACGGCCCATGGCGGGGGATTGCTGCAGTCCGTGGCCGGAAAAGCCGTTCAGGATCATGAAGCCGTCGAGCCCCGGATAGGGGCCGACTATGGCGTTGGCGTCGAAGGTATTCAGATCGTAATGCCCGACCCAGGATTGACGCACGCGGAGCGCCTCGAAGGCCGGGATGCGGGTGGCGAGTGCGGGCCAGACGCGATCTTCCCAGATGGACCAGTCGCCCGCGAAATCGTTCGCGTCGACGGCGGGGTCATGGTCGGGCGTGGCGCCCGCCATGTACCAGTGCCCATCGGTGCGCACGTGGACGCCCGACGGGTCGATGGTGAGCGGCAGGTCCTTTTCCAGGGGGTGCTCGGCCTCAATGATCCAGGTGTAGCGCTTGCGCGGCTCGACCGGCAGATCGGCGTCAACCATCCGCGCCACATCCGCGCCCCGCGTCCCGGCGGCGTTGACAACGATATCGGCGCCGAGGGTCGTGCCATCCGCCAGTCGCACGCCCGTCACGCGCCCGCCTGGCGCGTCGATGCCTGTGACCTCACCCGCCAGATAGGTCACGCCGCGTTCGCGGGCGAGCCTGCGCCACCAGTCGAACATGGTGGTCCCGTCGAAATAGCCTTCGTCCCGCGCCCCGTAGGAGCCGAGGGTGATGCCGTCCAGATCGTAGAAGGGCCATTCCGCCGCAATCTCATCCGGGGTCATCAGGCGCGTGCCAGACCCGGCTTGCATCTGGATATCGTGGGCGCGCCGCAGGCGGTCGGCCTCTGCCTCATCCCCGGCCAGGTAGAGATAGCCAAACGTATGGAAGTGGATGGGCGGGACGCGATCATCGCCCATATACATCTGAAAATTGCGGATGAACTCGACGCCAAACTGGCTGACGGCCACGTTCAGCGGGTTGCCGAATTGCTGGCGGATGCAGGAATTGGTGAAAGCGGTGGCGCAAGCGGCATAGGTCGGGTCCCGTTCGACAACGGTAATCTGGCCGGGCGGGTGGCCCAACTCCGTCAGCCACCAGGCGAGCGACGAGCCCATGATGGCGCCGCCGACGATCACGATCTTTTCTGCCATGGCGTCCCTCCTGATGTGGGAAGCTGGCAGGTCGGTGGCGGTCCGGCAAGACGGTGCGGCTGCGCCGCGTTTCTTTTGTGTAGATGAGGGGCGCTGCCCCTCAAGCTCCCCGGAGTATTGCGGCCAGGATGAAGGGGCTTGTCTTTGCCGGATGGGCCGGTCACGGCTGCTTTCATGACGCGGGGCATTGCGACGTTGGCGGGGTTCGGGGCGGTGGTGTTGTGGGCCAGTCTGGCGCTTTTCACCACGCTATCGGGGGACGTTCCGCCGTTGCAGCTTTTGTCCATGTGCTTTGCCATTGGTGGCGGGCTTGGGCTGTTGGCGGGGGTGCGGCGTGGCGGGTGGAGAGCTTGGCGCCAGCCCTGGCAGGTCTGGGCGCTGGGGGTCGGGGGGCTGTTCGGCTATCACCTGCTTTATGTGTTGGCTTTGCGGGCGGCCCCACCGGTGCAGGCGAGCCTGATCGCTTACCTATGGCCGCTTCTGATCGTGCTGATGGCGTCAGGCCGGGCCCTCAGGGTGCATCATCTGGGCGGCGCGCTTCTGGGTTTCGCGGGGGCGGCGCTGATCGTGACGGGCGGGCGAGGCGTGTCGATCGCACCGGAATTTGTGACAGGCTATGCTATTGCCTTGGCGGCAGCATTCTTTTGGTCGGGCTATTCGGTGTTATCGCGGCGCTTTGCAGATGTGCCGACGGATGTGGTTACTGGGTTTTGCCTGGCCACAGCGCTCCTGTCGGGGGTGGCGCATTTGGTGTTGGAAGTCACGGTGGTGCCGTCGGGTCGTGAGTGGTTCGCCATTTTTGGGCTCGGGTTGGGGCCGGTGGGACTGGCCTTCTTTCTGTGGGATATTGGGGTGAAGCGGGGCGACTTGCCGGTCTTGGGCGCGGCGAGCTACGCGGCGCCGCTTTTGTCGACCCTTGTCTTGATCGGGGCGGGACGGGCGGAGATGTCTTGGCCCATCGCTGGGGCCTGTCTGCTTATCACCGGGGGGGCGGTCCTCGCGGCGAAGGATTTACTGTGGGGTGGGCCCGTCAAGCGGTGACGGCGGCGGCCACCGCGAGGTAGCGGCCAGTTTTGGCAATCGTGACGAGGGTCAGGAAGATCGCAAACCGTTCGCGCAGGGCACCGGCGGCCACGGTGATCGGGTCGCCGATGATGGGCACCCAACTCAGCAGCAGCGACCAGCGGCCCCAGCGGTGATACCAGCTTTCGGCCTTGACCAGCGCCGCGTCGCTGACGGGAAACCAGCGTTTGCCGCGCAGGCCTGCGGCGCCGCGGCCCAGGGTATAGTTCACCGCAGAACCCAGGATGTTGCCCACGCTCGCCACCGCCAGAAGCACCGCCACCGGCAGGTCGCCCGCTAGGATCAGCGCGATCAGCACGGCTTCGGAGCCTGCTGGCACCAGCGTGGCGGCTAGAAAGGCGGAGAGGAAGAGGCCCAGAAGGGCGGCGGTGTCGGTCATGCTCAGCGATGCGCGGCGTCAGACCCCATGGGTGAGAGAGACGAAGACGTCTTCTAGGTCAGCTTCTTCGGTGCGCACGTCGCGAATTGTGATGCCCGCCCCATGGACGGCAGCCAGAAGTTGTTCGGCCGAGACCTTGCCACGGGAATAGGTCAGCGCCAGCGACCCGTCGGGCCGGTGGTCGAGGTCCACACCGTCGGGCAGGGCGATGTCGCCGGGCGGGGCTTCGGGGGTGATGACCATGGTCTTGCCATCCAGGCGATCCAGCAGGGTTGCCGTCTTGTCGCGGATGACCAGCTCGCCATGGTTCACGATGGCGATTTCGTCGCACATTTCCTGGGCTTCTTCCAGGTAATGGGTCGTCAGGATGATGGTCAGCCCACGCTCTTTGTTCAGACGCCGGACATTGCGCCAGAGCATCTGACGCAGCTCGATATCGACGCCCGCCGTGGGTTCGTCCAGGACCAGGATCTGGGGGTGATGGACCAGCGCCTTGGCCAGCAGAAGCCGCCGCCGCATCCCGCCCGACAGGGTCCGGGCATAGGCATCCGCCTTGTCGGAAAGCCCCACGAGGTCGAGGATTTCGGCGGTGCGCCGGTCTTTCTTCGGCACCCCATAAAGCCCCGCCTGCACCTCAAGCGCGCCATGTGGGGTGAAAAATGGGTCGAGGTTCAGTTCCTGGGGCATGACGCCGATGGCCGCGCGCGATTGGCGGGGGTTGCGGTCCTGGTCGAAGCCCCAGATGCGCACCTTGCCCGATGTTTTGCGCACCAGGCCTGCCATGATGTTGATGGTTGTCGATTTGCCCGCACCATTTGGCCCCAGAAGCCCGAAGATCGAGCCGGTCGGGATGGTGAGGTCCAGGCCTTTCAGGGCCTCTTTGGCGGGGGATTTGCCATCGCCTGCATAGACCTTGCGCAATCCTTCGATTTCGATGGCGTCGGTCATGGGCCCCCCGGGTGTTGCGCGTCCCCCGGCCGCTGGCGCATAAGCCGGTGACGCCCCACCTAGCGGGGGCATGCCCATGCGACAACCCGAGGCTGCGACCATGACAACCGGCACCCCGCAAGACCCGTCGAATTCCGGCCCCAACGACCCCCCCGAGGTTGAAACGGTGACGACCCTGCGGATTGCCTGTGACGGGGGCGGGGGCGCTTTGGGACATCCGCGTGTCTGGCTGAGCATCGACCCGAAGGTGGGGTTCGTGGAATGCGGCTATTGCGATAAGCGCTTCGTGCTGGAAGGGGATGGGCACTGACGGTCTGGGACTTGTAAGGTACGATCCCCAAATCGCGCGCCCCGGATAGTAAGGGGACCTTTCGATGTCCTTATTTTCGATAGGGCCCAGGTTCTTTCTGGACATATCACTACCGCGCGATGCCGCGCCCAAGGTGGACGTATCTGCCACAGCCCGGTCCGTCCGGTTCATATCGCCGGACCTGATGGAAGTCCGCCGGTCCGACGCATCCGGCCTGCGCATGACGGCGTTCGGCTGTTTCGTCATCCTGTCCACAATTGTCGTTTGGCTGCCGCTGCTTGAAGTCGGCAAGACGGCGGTCAGGGCCTGGGCGGTTCTCGATCCGAGGGGTTTTTACGAGGCTGTCTATACCGGACAGTTGGAAAACGGCCGGCTCGGCCATGATGAAACCTTCGAGGCGTTCCTGGCCCGGCGGCTGGCAGATTCCACCCATACCCGCACGCTGGAACAAGGGATTATCAGCCTAGTGATGATAGGCATTCCGTTGGGCCTTTTTCTGCTATGGCCACGCCCGGCCCCCCTGCGCGTGGATCGCGCTGGCAAGGCAGTCTATACGAAGCGCTATGGTCGTCTGATCGCCGTGCCGATTACGCGGGGCATGGTCGATATTCCAGGCAGTGTCCGGGATGTGTTTCACCGTGACGGCGTCTATCGTGTGGGCATATTGACGGTGACGTTGAAGACACTGGGGTCGGGCAAGCCCAAACGCATCGGCATTGGGGCCTTCCCGTCCAGCCACCAAGCGCAGCACGAGAATGTCTATAACGCCATCCGCAGCTTCGCCGCCGCGCGGGGGACGCCTGACTGGGTTGGGGAACTGGCGGCATTGCAAAGCAGGCAGCGCCCCGCACCGCTTCGCGGCATGTGGGCTGGGGTGCTGTTTCGGGTCGGTTTCAGTCGACGCGACTTGGCGAAAATCGAGGCTTGGCGGGCGGATCTAGCGGGGTAGGGCGTTTCCCTGGCCCGGCGGCATAACGGCTTGCGCCGCGTTATTTCATCGGTCGCGCAGCCCCCCTTCGATTGAGCGCAATCGAATAAATCGACGTCGTCGCCGTGATGAACAGCACATGCCGCGACCGTCCACCGAAGCAGACATTGGACACCGTTTCTGGCACCAGGACTTTGCCCAGCAACACCCCCTCGGGGGAAATGCAATGCACGCCGTCGCCCGCCGACGACCAGATATTGCCGTCTTCATCCAGGCGGAAGCCGTCACTGATCCCCGCATCGACCTTGAAGAAATCGCGGCCATTGGTGGTTCCGGTGTCGGTCACGTCATAGACCCGCATGTGTTGGGGGTCTTCGGAAAAGATGCGCCCGGTATCGGCGGCGTAGAGCAGGCGTTCATCTGGGGAAAAGGCCAGGCCGTTTGGGCAGTTCATGTCATCCACGGCCACATCCATGGCGCCTGTGGCCGGGTCGACGCGGTAGACGACGCAGGGCAGTTCTTGGTCGGCCAGGGCGCCCTCGTAATCCATGCTGATCCCGTAATGGGGGTCGCTGAACCAGATCGTGCCGTCGGACTTCACCACCACATCATTGGGGGAGTTGAGCCGCTTGCCCCCGAACCCGTCGGCAATCACCGTGACCGTCCCGTCCAACTCCGTCCGGGTGACACGGCGGGTGCCGTGTTCGCAACTGACCAGCCGCCCTTCGCGGTCGCGGGTATGACCGTTGGCGAAGTTCGAGGGCGCGCGGTAGGTGCTGACCCCAGTCTCGTGGTTCCAGCGCAGGATGCGGTTGTTGGGGATGTCGCTGAAGAGAAGGCAATCGGCATCGCCGAACCATACGGGCCCCTCGACCCAGTCGAACCCGGTTGCCAGGCGCTTCAGCGGCGCGTTGCCCAGCACGAAACGGTCGAAGCGGCTGTCATGGCTTTCGGCCCAGTCCATGGCGGTGTCCCTCTCAGATATCCCCGACCCATATTGAGCGCTTGCCGGGTTGGGGGCCAGCCCAGTTGCGACACGCCCCCTTGGCAAACCCTCAGCCCACGGACATGACGGGACAAAGCCAAGGAGAGTCCAGATGCCGAAGACACAATTCGCGGTCGAGATGGGGATGGGCACCGACCTGCGCGGTGCCGACCCGACCAAGGCGGCCTGCCGCGCCGTCCATGATGCGCTGCACCGCAATTACCTGACCATCGGCCCGGCCTTCGGCTTCCCGAAAGAGGCCATGATCGTCGATATCCGCGTGGGCGTCAGCGACCCCGCCGCCGTCGATCTGGCCCGTATCCGGGCCGAAGCGCCCTATGGACAGGTTTCGGCCGAGGCCGTGCCTGGCGGAGCCTTGTTCGAGATGAACGGTAATCCGGTCCTTGTGGCCAATGCCATCGTCACCGTGTCATTCGACGTCGAAACGGGGGATGCGGCATGAGCGAACAGCCCCTTATTCTTGAGATGGGCATGGGCGCCGATGTCCATGGCCGCGATATGACCAAGGCCGCTTTGCGCGCGGTATCGGATGCGATCCGGCATTCGTCACTCAGCGTGTTTCAATCGTGGAAACACCCATCCGCCATGCGGGTCGAGGTCACCATCGCCGTTCCCGACCCTGACGCGCTCGACCCCGCTGTCGTGGCCGCGGCGCTGCCGTTCGGCGATGTGAGCGTCACCGTCGTGCAGGGCGGCTTGGACGACCGCGGCATGGGCGGGGCAGAGGATATCACCTTGGCCGTGGCGGGCGTGAAGGCGTTTTTGGACACAGAGGGGCATCCGTTTCGGTTGAGTGGGGCGGGGTAGGGCACGATCCATGGGACCTAAACGTGTCGGATCATGGACCGGAATCGAGCCCATAGGGCGCCGGTCCATCGCTGGCCCCTCCGGCCCGGCGATTGGGCTGCCGTTGGCGCATTGCTTGAGCGAAGTGCGGATTTTGTAGCCATAAGTTCAGTAGCGGCACCGTCGGATCGCCACGCCGTAGCTCGTCGATTTACCGGCTTGCACTCAATCCCCTAAGCCGCGCCCTTCAACCGCACCTGACCCGCATGGTGGCAGGCCACACGCCCCGCGCCGAACGCCTCCAACGGGGGCCGTTCCTGTTTACAGATATCGGTGGCGATTGGACAACGTGGGTGGAACGCGCAGCCCGTGGGCGGGTCTATGGGGTCGGGGATCTCGCCTTCGGGTGGCACCACCTCCCGCCCGAACGCATCCAGCCGGGGGGCCGCGTCGATCAACATCGCCGAATAGGGATGGGCGGGTTCGGTGAACAAGGCGTCGGGCGGGGCCTCTTCCAACAGGCGGCCTAGGTAAAGAACACCGATGGTGTCGGCCATGTGCCGCACCACCGTCAGGTCGTGGCTGATGAACAGATAGGTCAGCCCGTGTTCATCCTTCAGATCGCTCATCAGGTTCAAGACCTGCGCCTGGACGGACACATCCAGCGCCGATGTGGGTTCATCACAGACGATCAGCTTGGGCTCGGAGGCAAGCGCACGGGCCACGCAGATGCGCTGCCGCTGCCCGCCGGAAAACTGGTGCGGGTATTTGGACGCATCCTCGGCCGACAGGCCCACCTGTTCCAACAGGCGCGCGGCCAGCCCTTCGGTGTCGCCGCCGCGCGCCGCCACGGGCTCCGTGATGATGTCGCCCACGCGCCAGCGGGGGTTCAGCGAGGCGAAGGGGTCCTGGAAGATCATTTGGATGTCCGACCGGATGCGCTCAATCGTGGTCTCGTCGCTTTCGGTCGCCAGGTCCACGCCTTCGATTTCCACATTCCCGTCCGATGGCCTTAGCAACCCCACCACCATCTTGCCGATGGTGGACTTGCCCGACCCGCTTTCGCCCACCAGGGCATAGGTCGTCCGTTCCGGGATATCGAAGCTCACATCGCTGACTGCCGTCAGAAGCCGCTTGGGCAGCCGTTCGATCACGCGGTTCAGCCAGGGTTTGGAAACGTCGAAGACCCGCGACAGGCGCGATACGCGGACAAGGTTCATGCCGCATCCTCCCCTTCTGCGATGGGAAACCAGCACGCTGCCCGCGCATCGGAATCGCCCACCTTGGGCCCGGGGTCGCGGCGACACGGGTCCTGCGCGCGCGGGCATCTGGGGTGAAAGGCGCAGCCATCGGGCAGGTTCCCCAGCCGTGGCATGGCACCGGGGATTTGCCGCAACCGCGCCTGTCCCGCGCTGGCCGCGGGGGTCGAGGCCATCAAGCCGTCGGTATAGGGATGGCGCGGCGCTGCGATGATCTGGGCTACGGGCCCGATTTCGGCCAGGCGCCCGGCATACATCACCGCCACGCGGTCTGCGGTCTCGGCGATTACGCCCATATCGTGGGTGACCAGCATGGCCGCCATCCCCCGTTCGCGGCAGAGCCGTTTCAGAAGCGCGGTGATCTGCGCCTGCACCGACACGTCCAGTGCCGTCGTCGGCTCATCGGCGATCAGCAGCGTGGGTTCCGCGCAAAGCGCGAGGGCAATCACCACGCGCTGCCGCATCCCGCCGGAAAACTCATGCGGATAGGCGCCCATTCGGTCCTTCGCCGCAGGGATACCCACTTCGTCCAGGCCGCGCACCGCGCGGGCCAGGGCCTCCGCCTCGGAGACATCCAGGTGCCGCAAGATCGTTTCGGTCAGCTGCTCCCCCACCGTCAAAAGCGGGTTGAGCGACGTCAGCGGGTCTTGGAACACCATCCCGATCCGCTTGCCCCGGATGCGTCGCATTTGGGGCAGCGTCAGGTTGTCGATCCGTTCGCCTTCCAACAGGACTTCACCGGCCGAGATATGGGCCGGCGGGTCCAAAAGTCCGATCACCGCGTTCCCGGTCATGGATTTGCCCGCGCCGCTTTCGCCCACAACGCCCAGGATCTCACCTGCCGCAATGTCCCAAGACACACCATCCACGGGCCGGAGCGTGCCGCGCCGCGTGGGGATGTCGACGGTCAGGTCGCGCAGGGACAGGACGGGCGTGGTCATGCGGATCAATCCTTCGAGAGGGCGGCCAACATCTCGGCCTCGCTGTCATAGCTGTCGGTTTCCGGGATGAAAGGCGCCATGGCGGGCCGCCCGGCCCAGGTCATCTGCACGACCCCGCGCTTGCCGTCCCCGTAAGCCACGATCAGCCGGTTACCATCGCGGTCCCGCGCCTCGACGGTGAAGCTGTCGCGATGGGCATCCAGCACATGGCCCAGCGGCAGTTCCGCCAGCAGATGCTGCTTGAGCGCATCGCATTCGTCCGGCTTGGGCCGCCAGAAATCGTTGCTTTTCAACGGGTCAGCCATGGCATCGCACCTGCATCGTCGCGCCACCCCACATCAGCGGAAGGTCTGCACCACGTCGATCTGGCCGACGATGGCATCGTTGAAGGCGGGCAAATCTTCGGCGGGGATCCCGTATTCCAGATGGGAGCGGCCCCCGGCTTCCTGCACGTCATAGGCGTCCAGAAAATCCTTGCGCACCTCAAACCGCGTCACATAGCCCGACCCGCTGGCCTTCACGTTCCAATCCCGCGCGATCTTGACGGCGTAGTCTTCGGTCAAGACGGGGTAGAAGATCGGCTGCTCGGGCAGGCGCGGCGGAAAGGCCCGCATGTCGGCATCCTGCATCAGCGCCAATTCTTCGGGCCCCACGGGGCGCCAGAGTGTCACTGTCTCAACCATTATCGCAGCCTCGGGTTCAAAGCGTCACGCAGCCAGTCGCCCAGCAGGTTCACCGACAGGGCCAGCGCCAGAAGGGTCACGGCGGGGAAGAACAAAATCCACCACTCGCCGGAAAACAGGAAATCCTGGCCGATGCGGATCAGCGTCCCGAGCGAGGGCTGGGTGGGCGGCGCGCCGACGCCGAGGAAGCTGAGCGTGGCCTCGGCGATGATGGCCAAGGCCAGCGAGATCGTCGCGATGACCAACACGGGTGACAACACGTTGGGCAGGATATGCTTGAACATGATCGCCCAGGATGACCGACCGATCAGCCGCGCGGCCTGCACGTATTCCTTGTTCTTCTCCACCAGCGTCGCCCCTCGGACGACGCGGGCGAATTGCACCCAATCCGACAGGCCGATGGCCAGGATCAGCACCCAGATGGCCACTTGATCGCGGTATTCGATGGGGATGACGCCGCGCGCGATCCCGAAGATCAGCAGCGCCACCAGGATGGAGGGCAGCGTCAACTGGATATCGGCCACGCGCATGATGATCGTTTCGGTCCAGCCGCCCACATAGCCCGCCAGCAGCCCGAGGCCCACGCCCAGAACCATGGCGAACAGGACCGCCATGAAACCCACGAACAACGATATCCGCATCCCGTAAAGGATGGTCGAGAAAACGTCGCGACCCTGGTCGTCGGTTCCCAGCAGGAAGGTTTCGCCGGTGAACTGGTTGGGCACGCCCGGGGGCGAAAAGCCGTTCATCAAGTTTAGAGAGGCTGGGTCGAACGGGTTCGTTGTCGCGATCCAGGGCGCGAAGACCGCCGACAGGATAAGGATCAGCGTCACGATGGCCGCGATAACAGCCACCGGCGATTGCCGGAACGAATAGGCGATGTCGCTGTCCCACGCGGTCTTCCAGCGGGAGGGCGGTGCGGTTTCGGGCGCGGGGCCGGTATCGGGTAGGTCACTCATCGGGTCATCCCCATCCGCTCATGCCAAGCCGCCAGGCTTTCTTCAGGGTAGGCGTCGAAGACAGCATCGCCTTGCGCAATATCGGGCGCGGCCCAGCCCGCGCGCGCCCCGGTCATCATATGCACATGGGTCGGTGCCACCGGTAGTTCCGTGTCGATGGCCGAGGCATGGGGATGAATCAGGTCGGGCCAGTCGGGGGAATAGCCCCACAGCGCGCTGCCACAGACCGCGCAGAACGTCCGCTCCATCCGGGCACTAGACTGATAGGTGCTCAGGCTCTCGCGCCCCTCGACCTCCAGCGTCCCGGCCAAAGCCCCGATATTGACTGCAAAGCCCCCGCCGCCCGCCGTCTTGCGGCAGATCGAGCAATAGCAACGCTGATACGGCACCGGGTGCGGTGCTTCGACCGTAAAGCGCACCGCGCCGCAATGGCAGGAGCCTTCCAGTCTCATGCGTGCCTCCCATCGATGCGAAGGCGCGGATCGACCCAGACGTAAAGCACATCCACGATCAGGTTGATCAGCACGAACATCACCGAAATCAGCATGAGATACGCGGCCATCACGGGGATATCGACGAACTGCACCGCGTTGATGAACAGCAGGCCCACACCGGGCCATTGGAAGACCGTTTCCGTGATGATGGCGAAGGCAATGATGGCGCCAAGCTGCAAGCCCGTCACCGTGATCACGGGGATCATGGTGTTTTTCAGCGCATGGCGGAAATTCACCGCCCGCGCTGATAGGCCCCGCGCGCGTGCGAAGCGCACGTAATCCTGGCGCAGTACCTCTAACATCTCGGATCGGACCAGCCGCATGATCAGCGTCATTTGGAACAGGCCGAGCGTGATCGACGGCAGGATCAGCGACTTTAATCCGCTTGCCGTTAGGAACCCGGTGGTCCACCAGCCCAAATCCACTACTTCGCCCCGCCCGAAGGTGGGCAGCCACTGAAGCTGCACCCCAAAGACATAGATCAGCAAGATGCCGATCAGGAAGGTCGGCAGGCTGACCCCGATCAGCGAGGCTGACATGATGATGTTCGCGGCCCAACCGTCGCGGCGCAGGGCCGTGAAGACGCCCAGCGCAATTCCCAGCGTCAGCGCCAGAAAGCCCGACACGAAGGCCAATTCCAACGTGGCGGGCGCCCTTTCCAGAATGATGTCCGCCACGGGGCGCGATTGGCGGTAGCTGATGCCGAAATCGCCTTGCAGGGCGCGCCCCAGGAAACTGGCATATTGCACGATGAACGGGTCGTTGAGGCCAAGTGCCTCGCGCAGACGTTCCACATCCTGCACGGTGCGTTCCTGGCCCAGAAGTTGCTCGATCGGGTCGCCCACGAAGCGAAACATGGAAAACGCGACCAGCCCCACCGCCAGCAGGACGATGACCGATTGGAAGGCGCGGCGGATGATATAGGCAAGCATTCAGGGGGTTTCCCTTTTGGCAGGGGCCGGGTCAAGCCGCCCCCTGCGTCAGGGCCCAGGCGCGCCGCGAAAACGAACCGCGCGCCCAAGCCTTGGCCAAATCGCCTAGCCGTTCACCGAAATCCAGCGCAGTTGCAGGAAGTTGTCGGGTCGCTGCACGAGATCCACACCATCCTTCACGCCCCAGACCAAAGGCTGCACGTAAAGCGGCACATAGGCCGCGTCGTCGACCAGGATGTTGGCCACTTCGTCCAGCATAGCCTGGCGTGCGGTGTCGTCGATTTCCGACTGGATCGCGGGCAGAAGTTCATCGATGCGTGCGTTGGAATAGCCGCCGAAGTTCCAGGACCCCAGGCGCTTTTCTTCGTTCGGCGTCGATAAAAGGAAGCGGATGGGGTGTTCCGCATCGAACGTGCCGGGCGACCAGCCCAGCAGATAGACATCGTGTTCATCGGCGCGCAAAGTGGGCCAGTAATTGGCCACCGGCATGGTTTCGAACCGCGGGTCCAACCCCACCTGCGCCAGCATCGAGTTGATGGCCGTGCAGACCGCCTCATCGTTCAGGTAGCGGTCGTTGGGGCAACGGAAGCTGAACGGGAAGCCATCGGCATAGCCCGCCTCGGCCAGCAATTCGCGTGCGCGGTCGGGGTTGTAGTCGTAGCCCGTCAGCCCCTCAGTATACCCGCGCATGGCCGGGCTCACCAATTGCGCCACCGGCTCGGCCGAGCCGCGCATCACTGTCTGCAAAATGGCGGGCACGTTGACCGCATGGGCCACCGCTTGGCGGACCCGCGCGTCTTGGAACGGATTGCCATCGCCCTCGCCGCCATAAAGCGTGTCGCGGTCATGGGGGAAGCCCAGCATGATCACCCGCGCCTCGATACCCCGGATGACGCTGACACCATCGGCTTGATCCACGCGGCCCGCATCTTGGACCGGCACCGGCTCGATCAGGTCCAACTCCCCCGACAAAAGGGCGGCAACCGCCGTGGCGGAGTTCTGGACGGGTGTGAAAACGGCTGTTTCCACATTGCCCCGGTCGTCGCCCCACCAGCCATCATAGGCTTCCAACACCGTGCGCAGACCAGGCTGCCGCTCCGTCACGCGGTAAGGGCCCGTGCCGTTGGCGTTTAGCGTGGCGAAATTGCCCTGCTCGATATTGGGCCGTTCCGCGTCGTTGGCGGCGGCCCAGCCGCTATCCATCATCATCCAGTTGGCGATGCTGTCCACGAAGATGGGGTTGGGCGCGGTGGTATAGATCTCCACCGTGAAGTCATCGGGCGCTTCCACCCGCGACACCGGCGCGAACCAGCTCGACGTGTCGGATTCCTCACTTGATGCGCGCTCATAGCTGAAGACGACGTCTTCCGACGTAAAGGCCTCCCCGCCATGGAAGGTCACGCCCTCGCGCAGCGTAAAGCGCCAGCCTTCGCCATCGCCGATTGGCTCCCATGATGTGGCCAGCGCTGGCTCGATAGCCATGTCGCGGCCGCGCCGGACGAGGCCTTCATAGACATTGCCCAGCAGGCTGAAGACCGGCGCTGAATTCCCAGCATTCGGGTCCAGCGTGTTCGGGTCGGTGGTCGAGGCGAAGCGCAACTCCGCCGCACCCGCAGGCAAGGCCGCGGCCAGAATGGCAGCAGTCAGAACGGTTCTCATCTGTGATTTCCCCCTGAAGATCGACGTCGGTTCAGCATCCGACCTACATTTGATCTAGGTCGGACGTTTCGCCCAACGTCAATCCATGTCTTTCACGTCTCGCTTCGCGGTGGGCTGACAGCAGGAGAAACCGGGGCTGGTCAATCGGCGCTGTAATGCTTGGCCAAGTCAGCTTGGTTGCTTGACCGAGAGTGATGGGCGGTCGGAGGGGTAGTGTCGGTAATGTGGGCAAAACTGCCGCGACCACCTAAAGCGCGAATGGCGGCTTTCAGATCGTCAAACAAGGCTGATCGCTTTTGATGTTTTAGTCACGGCTCAGCTGTTGACCCTGACCCCGTCGAGTAGGACATCGTCCAAGGTCTTGCCGTGCAGCACGGAAATGTCTCCGGTGGTTTCGAGCACTACGGCACGTACCTCATTGAGATGCAGAACATTTGCTTCGCGCAATTTAGCGATGACGTCGCTGCGGGTAGTCCGGGTGCGTGCGAGTTCGGTTTTCTGAAACTCACCGTCGCGCATCAACAAAGTTGGCGTGTTGTCAATTGCCCCCTCGAAGTCGTCGCTATGAGTACGGGCACGAGACACGGCATACTGGATGCCAAGAAGGGCTGCGATAGCGACGAGAGCTTGTAGGAGTGCGCTCCAATCCGTGGCTTGCACGCATCCTGCAAGAACCGAACCGATGGCAATCGTGGTGACGAAATCGAATGAAGTCATCTTGGAAAATGCACGAAGCCCGATAACACGCACGCAGATCACCACCCATGAAAGGCCAATGGCGGCAAGCAAAGCGCCGCGCAGAAGCGCGTCGAGAATGGAGATATCGGTGAACATCAGTCGGCATTCCTTTGTCGGGCGCGCTGGTGAAAAAGATGCGCGAGGGTCAAGACAAACACGAACGACACTGCCCCGAGGTAGCGCTCGTAAATGCCGTCAACATCCGTGGGCAAGAAGAAGAAAACGGGTGCTGAAGCGACCCAGACGATGCCTGTGGCGATCAGGATCGTACGGTAGCGAGGACTGGCCCGTGCGGCGCCGCGCGCCAAGGCGAAGCAGGCGACGGTCATCGTGACGCCCAGGGCATAGACCAAGTAGATGTGTATCACCCAGCCTTCATTGTCGTTGTCGCCGTATTCGTTGCGCGCTCCAATGAGGAATACGAGAAGGCCAAAAACAATGAGCGCGATGATCCCGACGCTCCAGTCCCACGCGCCAAGGTGCACGTGAGCGGCCAGCACAGCGAGGCCGATCAATGCGGCGGAAAAGCTGTACAATCCGATGTCGACGATGAACTCGTAGCGCCCCGCCCCGAGATCGCTGATGGTATCGGCGATCCAGTCATGGTTTGGGACGACGAAATCGGCAATCAGAATAGAGGTGGCGAGCACGAGGCAACCGAGCGCCGCAAGTAGACTGAGAGCACGCAGAAGGAGCGGTTGTTCGTTCACTTCGGCGGGCATTTGGAGATCGGTCTTGTTGGTCGGGGGCATTGGAACTCCTTACTCTCCTGGATCAACGCGCAAAAAGACGGTCGGTTCAAAAATACTGAACCCACTGCCTCCACTTTCTCCGAAAGTTCGACGGGTGCTCTTTAAAGACGGTCATTTCCGTCGCTTTTGGAGGGCTTGCGTCCTAGCAGGTCTTTTGGTCGCCAATCGAGAACAGACATTCGTGCATGGTGCATCATTGAGGAGGGATAGGCTCCGAACCGTACCTTCGAAACATCACAGCCTCTCGAACGTCTGCCCGCCGCGATCATCAATAATAGTCCATAAGAAAAGGGGCCCGGAGGCCCCTTTTCACTTAGATCGCGTTGGGGGTCAGCTGCGGTTCATTTCGAAGAACTTGAACTTCGGGTCGTCTTCCGGCGATACCTCAATGCCCACGGCTTCCGTCATCCCCCAGTTCAGCACCTGGTGGTGCAACGGCAGATATAGTGTCTCTTCCTGCACCACATCCCAAATGGCCTGTACGGTCGCATTGCGCGCGTCCAGGTCCGTTTCGGAGGCAAGGCTCTGAATCTGTGCATCCAAGTCCGCGTTCGAGTAACCCGTAGGGTTCCACGACCCGCGGTCATCGCCCTTGGTATGGACGAGGAAGTTGAAGATGTATTCGCTGTCATAGGTCGGCACGCCCCAGCCCAGCAGATAGAAATCCGTGGTGGCGTTCTGGATCAGTGGGAAGTGGAGCGCCTTGGATTGCGCGTTCAGGTTCACCGTGATCCCGATCTGACCCATCATGCCTGCGACGGCCTGGCAAATGGCCTCATCGTTGACATAGCGGTCATTGGGGCAATCCAGTTGGATGGTGAAGCCATCGCCATAGCCCGCCTCGGCCATCAGGGCCTGCGCGGCCGCCAGGTCACCTTCCGGCACCGCATCCAGCGCCTCGGTCCAGCCGTTGACGAAGGGCGGCATAATCACACCCGCAGGTGCGGATTGCCCGCGCATGACCACCTGTTGGATCGCGTCGCGGTTGATGGCCATGTTCATGGCCTGCCGCACGCGCACATCCGCGAACGGGTTGGCGCCGTCCACATTGTCACGCTCCAGATCGTCTGCGCCGACATTCATACCCAGGAAGATCGTGCGGTTCTGCGGCGCGTTCTTGACGACCAGCCCGTCGGTGCCGTCCACACGCTCAAGGTCTTGCACCGGCACGTCCTGGATGAAGTCCACTTCCCCCGACAACAGTGCCGCCACCCGGGTGGCCGCGTTCTGGATGGGGGTATATTCGACGCGCGTCACGTCCAGCGGGAATGTCCCGATGCCCCAGTAGTCGGGGTTGGCCTCCAACACGGTGCGCACATCAGGTTCCCGCGACACCAACGTGTAGGGGCCCGTGCCGTTCACATTGGTGCTGGCGAAATTGGTCTCGCCGCTGGCAAAATCCTGGACGTCCACCACGTTGTTGGCCTCGGCCCAGCCCTTGTCCATGATGAACAGGTTGGTGAAGTTCGATGGCAAAATCGGGTTCGGCCCGTCGGTCACGAATTCCACGGTGTAGTCATCCACCGCCCGGACCTCCGTGATGGAGGTCAGCAATTCCTTGAACTGCGAATTCTCCGATTTCGCGCGCTCGAAGCTGAAGACGACGTCTTCGGCGGTGAAGGCCGCCCCGTCATGGAAGGTCACGCCCTCGCGCAGATTGAAGACCCACACATTGGGGTCCCCTTCCTTGGGGGCCCAACCGGTCGCGAGGGCGGCCTGGAAGGCCCCCGTGGTGTCGCGGATGATCAGCGGCTCATACATCTGGTGGGCCAGAGTGGCGGTCGGCCCTTCGTTCTGGGCATGGGGGTCCAGGGTCAGGCTGTCCCCGGCGCGCGCCCATCGCAGCGTCTCGGCGCTGGCGGCGCCCGCCACAAGGGCGGCAATCGTCGCAATGGCAGTGGTGCGAAGCATTTCGTCTCTCCCGTTGGATGTGCCCCTTTGGCGGGGCTTCATGGCATCCAAGGGACCACCCTTTGCCCCCAACCGCAAGCGGGCTTAGCCGCGCATATGCGGCCCATCTTTTCGCGCGTTGCCTGGATGAATGGCATCTGGCCCCCAAATGGCGACATAAGTGTCAATCACCATCCCCCGGCGCTGGAACAGAACGAACAGCCAGCCGACGAACACCCACCAAATCGTCAGGACCAACCACATCCAGACGGGTGCGTTGGCCTGCCAGAGCCCCGACAAGACCGCCAACATCGATAGCAAAAGGGCGGCGTAGCCACTCACCTTGTGCAGCGCTTCGAAGGCGAGCCGCCGGGGCGTCATGTCGTAATGGTCCCCCCTTCGCCCTTTGGGATCCGTTGGCCCCCCCTTGGAGCCTCGGAACACCCCCGACGCCGCCTGCACCAACCCCAGCCATAACACCGCCCAGCCCAGGCCGCGATGCACCCAGGACGTGGCCGTCAGCGATGGGCCCCGGTCAACTGCCGTCAGGATCAGACCCAGCCCCACCAACATCAGCCCCACCGCCCCGATCTGTGCCGCAAGATGGGTGCGCCACCAGGCACGACTGTCCACCACGTCGGGAAATGCTTGCCGCGGCAGCACCTTGAAGAACCGTGCCGCGATCACCCCCACCGGCACCAGCACCCCCCAGGCTGCCACCATCACCCGTCCGTGCCACGCCACGGCGCTCCCCACATCGTGGGGGCGGGACGGGTCTATGGCAGCAAACAGCCACTCCATCCCGTCATCCCTTCACCGCGCCGGCGGTCATGCCGGTGATGATCTGACGGCTGGCCACCAGCGTGAACAGAATGGGCGGCACCGCCAGCAGCGTGCCCGTGG
This sequence comes from uncultured Jannaschia sp., assembly GCA_947494145.1. Lineage (GTDB taxonomy): Bacteria > Pseudomonadota > Alphaproteobacteria > Rhodobacterales > Rhodobacteraceae > Jannaschia. The sequence goes on from CANLTZ010000004.1 coordinate 245,976, forward strand.
CCATGATGACACCCCAGTCGATGTCATATTCGGTCAGAGAGTTCACGATGGTCACCGGCACAGTGCGGCTGCCCCTGTCGGCCAGGGCGTTGGCCAGCAAAAACTCGTTCCAGGCAATGCGGAAGGTGAAGATCGCCGCCGCCGCCAGCCCGGGCTTGATCAGCGGCAGCACGACCAGGAAGAACGTGCGGAACGGGCCTGCCCCATCCATGCGGGCGGCTTCTTCTAGCTGGATGGGGACTTGGACAATGAAGCTCTGCAATATCCAGATCACGAAGGGCAGGTTCATCGCCACATAGATCAGGACGATGCCCGCAATGGTCCCGTCAATGCCGAACTGGAAGGTCCAGATGCCGAAGACCGGCACCAACAACACGGCAGGCGGCACCATCCGTACCATCAGCGTCGTCAAGCTGGTCACCTGCCGCCCCATGAAGCGGAACCGTACCAGCGCATAGGCCGCCATGCAGCCCAGGATCAGCGTGATCGCGGTGGACACGAGCGAGATGATCAACGAATTGCCCAAGGCCCGCCCAAAGGTGCGATCGCAGCGCCGCACATGCTCAGGCTCGTAGGGCAGCCAATGGCAAAGCGCGGTCTCATAATTCTGGATGGTTGGTGTGAACAGCAACGTCGCCGTGGGCGAGGTAATGTCGACATTCAATTTCAGCGAGTTTGAGACCATCAAGACGATGGGCCCAAGCGCCATGAACATGAGCGCCACAAGAAGCGCATAGAAGGCTGGATTCGGTCGTGCGTTCATCCGACTTCGACCTCCTTAGCGGCGGCCAGTCGGGCCGCCCGGGCCTCGGTCAACTTGGTGTAGGCAAACATCGCCAGCGTCAGGAACAGCAGCAGGATCAGCAGCAAGTTCGACATCGCCGCCGCATAGCCCAACTCCCGGAACTCAGACGCTGTCCGCGATATCCGCAAGGCCAGGATTTCGGTGCTCAAACCGGGTCCGCCATTGGTCATCACCAAGATGACCTCCAACACTTTGAAGGCGTCGATCAGGCGCAGCAAAGCCGTCACGATCAAGACTGGCAACATCAGGGGCAGCTTTATATGCCAGATCAACTGCCACCCCGTAGCCCCGTCGATCCGCGCAGCCTCCATGGCGGATCGTGGTAGCGACTGTAAAGCCGCCAGCGACAGGATGAAGATGAAGGGCGTCCATTGCCAGATATCGGCGATCACGATGGACGCAAACGCCCAGTTTCCATCCGACAACCACGGGGCCGAGGGCAGACCCAAATCGTTCAACACCTTGTTAAACGTCCCCACCGTCGGATGATACATGTAGCGCCAGACCAACCCCACCACGATGGGTGCGATCATCATCGGCAGGATGAAAACCGTGCGCAGCAGCGTCATCCCGCGCAATTCCCGGTCCAGAAGCAGGGCAAGCCCCACACCCAACACCATTTCGATGGATACGACCAAGACCGCGAACTTGATCGTCACCCAGAAGCTCTCGCGAAACGCCGCATCCGACAACAGGTTGGCGTAGTTACGTAGACCAACCCAATCCGCCTCCCCAATCCGCTGGCTCGGGTTCCAGTCCAGGAACGAGGCATAGATCATGTAGCCAATGGGATAGAGCAACGCGATCGCCATCACCGCCGCCGCCGGGGCAAGAAACAGGTAAGGCGTCAGTCGATTGGCATTGGCAAGCATTGCACATCCTCAGGGGCCGGGCGCCCCTCTCTTCATCCTGGCGAAAATACTCCCGCCGGAGGCCGCGTTGGCAGGGGGCTCAATGCCCCTTGCCAACGCCTCTTTGCCCAACCCCACCACAGGCGCGCGCAGCCTTGCGCAAATCCCGTGTGATGCGGTGTCAGCCACCTATTCCGCGTCGGCCCAGGTGTAGTATCCAGCCTCTTCCATCGTGGCCCGTGCCCGCTCAGCCACGCCATCCAGCGCCTCCTGCGGGTCCAAGTCTTCGGTCAGTACCTGGCTCAGCGTAGTGCCGATATCGGCATTGATGCCGCCCCAGACGGGGATGATCGGGCGCCAATCGGGGTCGGCAAATTCCAGCGCCTCGCCGAAGGTGGCCGAGTATGGGAACTTCGCGTTCAATTCAGCATTCTGGTAGGTCGAAAACCGCGAGGGGTTCCCGCCTTCCATGGCCACGGCCAAGTCGCCTTCCTTGCTGGTCAGCCATTGCAGCAGCAAGAACGCCGCTTCCTTGTTCTGCGCATTGGACGGGATGGCCAGGCCAAAACCGCCGGTTTGCGACGCGCGGCGGACGCCCATCGGGTGCATCGCATAGCCCACATTGCCCGCCACGGTGGATTGCGTCGGGTCCTCGAAAGTCGCGGCAAAGGCAATCGAATCCATGAACATCGCCGCCTGCCCTTGCCGGAAGGCCGCTGCCGCTGCCTCAGCCGGGCCGAAGGTCGTGCCGCCCTCGGGGCCGCAATCCACAATCGTCTTCAGCGCGTTGGCTGCCGCCACGCCCGCTTCGTTGTTGATGATCGGGTTCCAGGCATCGTCGAACACTCGGCCGCCCAGCGGTGCGAGGTGCAAAAGGAAGGCGTGGCTCGCCTGGTGCCCCGACGCCGCGCGGGACGCCATGCCGCCCATGCCCGGCTCCAACTCGGGGATCTGGCAGGCCAGTTCAAGCAAGTCGTCATAGGTTTCCGGTGCTTCCAGCCCGTGCTTCTCAAAAATGTCCCGGCGATAAGCTAATACGCTGGTCTCGCTGCCGAAGGGCACCCCGAACGCGGATCCCAACTGACCCGGCAGATATCCCTTCGCGCCCCCGGCCACGCCGATGTTCTGCACATAGCCGGAAATCAGGTCGGATTGGTCGTAATCCGGGTCGGCCAGGGCCGGGTTCATGAAATACTTGGCCAGGTTTTCCAACTGATCGGCATAGACGTAGTCGGCCTTGGAAAAGACCACATAGGCGATCAGGTCGTAATCGCCTTCATCCTTCGTCAACTCCAACGTCTGCCGCTCACGCATGCGCAGGTATTGAAGCTGGTCGACCTCCACTTCGATTCCGGTTTCTTCGGTGAACTGGTCCAGTACCGCAATCGCCGCATCGTAATGCGGATGCGCGGGGAAGTTCACGACCAGCGTCGTGCCCTCATAGGGCTCGTAGGGGTTGGCCTGTGCCGCACCCGCGATGGCCACCGCGATTGCGGCGCCGGTCAATTTCCATTTGTTGAACATCTCATCCTCCCTGAAGGCTCTCGTTCAAATCCGCTCGCCGCTTTTGCGGTCGAACAGCATGATATCGTCGGTGATGACCCCGAATTGTCGGGTCTCGCCCGACGGGATGCGGTCGGCGCTGGCGATCTCGGCCAGCACTTCGGTGGCACCGCAGCGTGTCACCAGCACCGATTGCGCGCCCAGATACTCCGACACCACCACCCGCAACTCCACCGGCGCGCCCTGGTCCAACATGATGGAGGAAGGGCGGATCCCCACTTCCACCTGCCGGGACGCCGCCGCCGCTGCCCGCTGCGCCAGTGCGGCGGGCAAGGGCAGGTCGAAGCCGGCGCCTGTGACCCGGTCGCCCGAAAGCTCCCCATCCAGAAAGTTCATGGTGGGGGAGCCTATGAAGCCCGCCACGAAGCGGTTCACGGGGTTGGAAAACAACGCCTCCGCCGTGCCCTGCTGCTGGATCGTGCCGGCATTCATCACCACGATGCGGTCGCCCAGTGTCATGGCTTCCACTTGGTCGTGGGTGACGTAGATCATGTTCTTGTCGATCGTGTCGCGCATCTCGGCCAGTTCGGTCCGCATCCGCGCCCTCAGCTTGGCGTCCAGGTTCGACAGCGGTTCATCGAACAGAAACGTCCCCGCATCGCGCACCAGCGCCCGGCCCATGGCCACCCGCTGACGCTGGCCGCCCGAAAGCTGTGCAGGCTTGCGGTCCAGCAGATGCGCGATGTTGAGCATCTCGGCCACGCGCTTCACCTCGCTGTCGATCTCCGCCCTTGGACGGCGTTCGAGGCGCAGCGCAAAGCTCATGTTCCGCGCGATGTTCATATGGGGGTAAAGCGCGTAATCCTGGAACACCATGGCGATGTCCCGTTCCTTCGGCTCCAACCGGCCGATGGCGCGATCGTCGAAGTATATCTCGCCACCCGACAGTGTCTCCAACCCTGCCAGTAGGCGCAGTGTCGTGGACTTGCCGCAGCCCGATGGGCCCACAAGCACCGTGAATTCCCCATCTTCAAGGGTCAGGTCGAGTGGGGGCAGCACCTGGGTGCGTCCGAAGGACTTTTCGACCTGTTCGAAAACGATGCGCGGCAACGCGGCCTCCCCTCCGGTTGTGCGCCCCCATCCTTTCGGCTGGACGGGCCTGTGGGAAGATGCCACGTTCCTGATCCACGTTAACGTTAACGCAAGGTGCCCGCCGTGAGCCGACGCAGGGCCACTGACAAGGTCGATATCCGTGCCGTGGCCGAAGCCGCAGGCGTGTCACTGATGACCGTGTCCCGCGCCATGCGGGGTGTCGATGGCGTGTCGGACCGCACGCGCCAGCGTATCACCCGGCTTGCGCAGGATATGGGGTATTTCCCCAACTCCGCCGCCCGTGCGCTCGCGGTGACGAACTCGACACTCATTGGCGTGTCGCTGCCCACGCTTCTCAACGATGTCTTTGCCGATGTCCTATCGGGGATGCGCCGCACCTTTGAGCGGGCGGGCTATTCCTCGGTCATGGATACCAGTGATTACGATCTGACGCGCGAATTGCACTGGGCCGAGCGCACGCTGGCTTGGCGCCCCGCCGGGCTGATCTTGACGGGTGTGGACCACGCCCCGGCGCTGCGCGCCCGCCTCGCCCGTGACCGCACCCCCGTGTTGGAGATCTGGGATATCACCGACGCGCCCCTCGATATCTGCGTGGGCATCGACCACCTGGAGGCTGGCCTGACCTTGGCGCGCCACGTGGCCAACCTCGGCTACCGCGCGCCCGCTTATGTGGGTGCCCCCCCGGGGGTGGACCCGCGGGCCGACAAGCGGTTCGACGGAATTGTTCGGGCCTTCGCCGATGTGGGCGCCCGCGCCGTGCAGCGCGTCAGCGTCACGGGCGGCAACAGTTTCGCCGCAGGCGCGGCGGGTTTTGACAGTATCGACCTATCGGACCCGCCAGATGTGGTGTTCTTTCTGACCGACAACATGGCCTTCGGCGGCATGATGGCCGCGCAGAAAGCCGGGCTGTCCGTGCCGGGTGACTTGGGCATCGCGGGGTTCAATGGGCTGGATCTGACCACCGTCATGCCCCAACCCATCACAACCCTGCGCACCCCCCGCCGCCAGATCGGAGAGATCGGTGCCCAGCACCTTCTGGCTCGCCTGAACGGCGTCTCGGTTCCAAGGGTGACACGGTTGGAATGCAGCTTGCAGCCGGGCGCGACCACGCGGGTCGTGTAGGGCTTGACGTCAGAGCAATATCGCAGCTCTTCCAAAGGACCGGCTTGCACCCAGATCGCAAAGATTAAAGCGGTTTTCGAAACACCTGAATCAGTACTTTCGAAAAACGTCCCCACATCGCATTGACGTTGCACCGTTTCACGAAAAGCTGATGGCTCAGGTTTTTCGACAACCGCTATAGTTCGTACTGTCATGTTGCGGTAAAGCCGCATCTTAACGCTGCGCCGTCTCCCAATTCGGATGCATCCACGGCGCTGCGTTTGACCTCGGCAAGCTGCGCCCCAGGATATGGTCTGACGCCTTCTCCCCCACCATGATCGACGGCGCATTCAGGTTGCCATTGGTGATGCGCGGAAAGATCGAACTGTCGGCCAACCGCAGCCCATCCACCCCGATCACCCGGCAGTTCGGGTCCACCACGGTCATCGGGTCGTCTTTGGATCCCATCCGGCACGTCCCGCAGGGGTGATAGGCGGACTCAGCGTGGTCTCGAATGGTCGCGTCCAGCGCCGCATCTGTTTGTACGTCCTCGCCCGGTTGGATTTCGTGCCTGCGGAACGGTGCGAAGGCCGGTTGGGCGAAGATCTCGCGCGTCAGGCGGATGCCGGTGCGGAAATCCTCCCAATCCTGCGGGTCACTCATGTAGTTGAAGCGGATGCGGGGCGCCTCTGCCGGGTCGGCGGATCGCAGCGTCACCGACCCGCGCGAGGCGGAGCGCATGGGCCCCACATGGGCTTGAAATCCATGGCCCTCCGCCGCTGCCTGCCCATCGTAGCGCACCGCCAGGGGCAGGAAGTGGAATTGCAGATCCGGGTAATCCACCCCGGCCCGCGACCGGATAAACCCGGTGCTTTCGAAGTTATTGGTCGCTCCCGGCCCGCTGCGCGTAAACAGCCAGCGCGCGCCCACCCAGGCCTTGCCCGGCAGATTCCAATAGCGAAACAGCGTCACCGGCTGGCTTGCGGCCATCTGGACGTAAAGTTCCAGATGGTCTTGCAGATTCGCGCCCACACCGGTCCGTCCGACGCGGACCTCGATGCCGTGGTCGCGCAGATGCGCGCCCGGCCCGATACCCGACAGCATCAAGAGCTTGGGGGAATTAATGGCGCTGGCCGCAATCACCACCTCGGCCCGCGCTTCTATCAACTGGCCGCCCGCCAGGCGCACGCCCACGGCGCGCCCGTCACGAAATTCCACCCGCTCGGCCAAGCCGTGGACAATTTCGCAACGTTGTGTGGCGCGGGCGGGCTTCAGGTAGGCATTGGCCGCCGACCAGCGCCGCCCCTTCCAGACCGTCTGCTCAAACGGCCCAAACCCTTCCTGCTGCTCGCCATTATAATCGTCGGTCACCGGGTAGCCCGCCTGCCGCCCCGCCTCCACAAAGGCATGGTAGAGCGGGTTGGCCCGCGTCCCGCGCGTCACGTGAAGCGGCCCATCCTGGCCCCGCCAATCGGGATCGCCGCCATGGCCTCCATCGTGCCAGCTTTCCATGCGTTTGAAATAGGGCAGCACATCCGCAAAGCCCCAGCCGGTGGCACCCACCTCGGCCCAATGGTCGTAGTCGCGCGCATGGCCGCGGACATAGACCATCCCGTTGATGCTGCTGGACCCGCCCAGCACCTTGCCGCGCGGGCAGGCCATGACGCGCCCGCCCAGATGGGGCTCTGGCTCGGACGCGAACCCCCAATCGTAGCGCGCCATGTTCATCGGAAACGACAGCGCCCCCGGCATCTGGATAAGCGGGCCCGCATCCGTGCCGCCATGCTCGATCACCAGCACACTGCGCCCGGCTTCCGCTAGGCGATAGGCCATGGCGCAGCCAGCCGAGCCCGCGCCGACGATGACGTAATCCGCAATCAAGGCCGTCATTTAGAACGCCGCCTCGACGGGGCCCATGCCGACATAGATCGTCTGCACCTCGGTGAAATGGTCCATGGCGAGGCGGGCGTTCTCGCGTCCGATGCCCGATTGCTTGCTGCCCCCGAAGGGCATGCCCGCAGGCGTCAGGTTGTATTGGTTGATCCAGCAGGTCCCTGCTCGAAGCTGGGCCACCACGCGATGGGCCCGCGTCAGATCGCGGGTGAAGACCCCGGCGCTGAGCCCGAATTCGGTGGCGTTGGCGCGGGCGATGGCCTCGTCTTCGTCGCGAAAGGTCAGGACGGACATGACCGGGCCGAAGATCTCCTCGCGCACGCAGGCCATGTCGTCGGTCAAATCGGTCAGGACGGCTGGCGCGACCCAGAAGCCCGCGCGGTCCATTCTGTCGCCACCTGTCACCGTCGCCCCCTCAGCCCGGGCGCGGTCCAGGTGCGCCAATACGATCTCCATCTGCGCCTGCGTTGTCATGGGCCCAAAGTTCGTGGTCTCATCCAGCGGGTCACCGGGGCAGAGCCCAGCCATGCGGGTCTTGAGCCGGTCCAGGAAAGCGGGGGCGAGCGCCTCCGCCACAAAAACCCGCGTCCCGTTCGAACAGACTTGGCCCGAGGAATAGAAATTCCCGTTGATCGCGCCAGAAACAGTGCTTTCCAGATCGGCGTCCTCGAAGATCAGAATGGGGGACTTCCCACCCAACTCCATCGTCACGTGCTTCATCGACGCCGCGGCTGCCGCATAGACTTTCCGCCCCGTGGGCACAGACCCAGTCAAAGACACTTTGGCCACTCGGGCGTCGGTGGTTAGCGCCGCACCCACATCCCCCGCCCCCTGCACAACGTTGAAGAGACCCGCGGGCAGCCCCGCCTCCACCAAGATCTCTGCCACCTTCAACGCACAAAGTGGCGTGGCCTCAGAAGGTTTGAACACCATCGCATTGCCCGTGGCCAAGGCCGGTGCTGCCTTCCAGCACGCAATCTGGGTGGGATAGTTCCAGGCCCCGATTCCTGTGCAAACCCCCAAAGGACGACGCAGCGTATAGGCCCAATCCGCGCCAAACCGCATGGTCTGCCCGGTCATGTCCGGGGCCAAGCCGCCGAAGTATTCCAGTGCATCCGCCCCGGACATGGCATCGGCCACCAGCGTCTCTTGCAGGGGCTTGCCAGTATCCAGCGTCTCTAGCCGCGACAATTCGCGGTTGCGCGCCCGGATCAAATCCGCCGCACGGCGCAAAACCCGTCCACGCTCCGCCGGGTCCGTCTGGGCCCAAGCAGCTTGCGCCCGAGTGGCCGAAACCAGGGCCCGCTCTGTAACAGCCGCCGTTGCCGCATGCACGGTCGCGATCACTTGGCCCGTGGCCGGGTACACAACCTCCATGGCCGCCCCGGCCTTATCCTCGATATAGGCGCCATCCACGAAATGGCTGCCCCTTGGCTGAACGTCGAATTCGGGCATGTTCTTCATCCTGGTTGAAATACTCCTGGGGGTCCGGGGGGCTGGCCCCCCGGCTTGCTGCGTCACTCGCCGCGCGGAAAACGCTGGGCGTCTTCCAGCACGTTCAAATCCATGTGGTTGCGCATGTACCGCTCGCTCGCCACGCGCATCGGCTGCCAATCCCACGGGTAATAGCCGCCCTTGCGCAGCGCCTCATAGACGACCCACCGGCGGGCTTGGCTTTCGCGCACCTCCGCGTCGAAGCGGGCCAGATCCCAGCGGGTGTCCGCTTCGGCTTGGAAGGCGGCCAGCGTCTCGGCATGGGCCGGATCCGCCGCCAGGTTGGTCAACTCATGGGGGTCCAATTCCAGGTCGAACAACTGGTCTGGGTCCAGCGCGCAGCGCGTGTATTTCCAACGCCCCTGCCGTAATGCCACCAAGGGCGCGTAGGATCCTTCGGCCGCGTATTCCATGGCCACCGGTGTGGCGCGGGCGGCGCCTTGGCCCAGGGGCACCAGCGATTCCCCCGTCGTCCAGGGTGCGATTTCGGACATGTCGACACCGGCCAAGTCACAGAGCGTCGGGCAGATGTCGATATTGCTGACGGGCGTTAGGTCCAGCCCCGGCGCCATGCCCGGGGCGGAAATCATCAGCGGCACCCGGGCCGAGCCTTCCAAGAAGCTCATTTTGTACCAAAGGCCCCGTTCGCCCAGCATGTCGCCATGGTCCGACACGAATAGGATGATGGCCTCTTGCCGGGTGTCTTCCAGCACTTGCAGTACCGCGCCGATCTTATCGTCCAGGTAGGAGATGTTCGCGAAATAGGCCCGCCGCGATCGGCGGATATCTTCGGCGCCGACCTCGAAATTGCCACGGTCATTGGCATCCAGGATACGGCGGGAATGGGGGTCGTGATCAGCATAGGCCATCTCACCCACAGGCGGGTCTAGATGTTCGCAATCGGCATACAGATCCCAATATTTCTGCCGCGCGACATAGGGGTCATGGGGGTGGGTGAAGCTGATTGTCAGGCACCAGGGTCGGTCGGACTGGCCGCGCGCGGCGTCATAGAGCCATTGCTGCGCGTTGTGGGCAACGTCGTCGTCATATTCCATCTGGTTGGTGATTTCGGCCACGCCGCTGCCGGTGACCGAGCCCATATTGTGGTACCACCAGTCGATCCGCTCACCGGGTTTTCGGTAATCGGGCGTCCAGCCGAAATCGGCGGGGTAGATATCGGTGGTCAGCCGTTCCTCGAACCCGTGAAGCTGGTCGGGGCCGACGAAATGCATTTTGCCTGAAAGGCACGTGCGCCAGCCCGCCCGGCGCAGATGATGCGCATAGGTCGGGATGTCGGACGCGAATTCGGCGGCATTGTCATAGACCCGTGTCCGGCTTGGCAGCAGGCCGGACATGAAGCTGGCCCGGCCCGGCGCGCAAAGCGGTGACGCGGTATAGGCATTGCGGAAGCGCCGCGACCGGGCGGCCAGTCGCGCCAAGTTAGGCGCATGAAGCCAAGGCGCAGGCCCGTCGGGGAACAGCGTCCCGTTGAGCTGGTCCACCATCAGGATCAGGATGTTGGGCTTCATGCCAGCGCCCTTTCGATGTGGTCGCGCACCAAGGCGGCGGGGTCCGTGGGCCCGCCGCCGAGGGCCGCGCGAACGTAAAGGCCATCGATCAGCGCCGCGATGCTTTCGGCCAGCGCCTCGGGCCGGTCGGTCAGGGGCCGCAGCGCGTGGACAAGGTTGGAACGAAGCCGTTTGTGGTACAGCCGCAGCAGCCGCCTTGTCTCACCCGGCTGGCGCGCCTGGGCGTAGAAGTTCAGCCAGGCAGCGACCACGTCGTCTTCGAAGTTCGAAGACGCGAAGCTGGCTGCTACGATGGCGTCCAGCCTTTCACGCGGGGTGCGGGCGGCCGTCAGGCGGGCGCGCACCTCCGCCCCGTAGACCGACAGGACGTGGCGCATGGCCGCCAACAGCATCCTATCCTTGGAGCCGAAGTAGTGGTGGGCCAGCGCGGGCGACATGCCCGCGCGCCGCGCGATGCGGGCCACCGTGACGTCGGCAGCGCCGGTGGCCGCGATCTCGGCAATGGCGGCGCGGACCAGGGCGTTGCGGCGTTGGGGTTCCATTCCGGTGCGTGGCACAGCAAGGTCCTTTGCAGGATTTGCCCTCATTGGGGGAAGGGTAAGTTGATTGACTGCTCAATCAACAAAACCGATGACAGTGTCAAACACCAAACGGGAGAGTGTTTCATGTTCCGCTTCTACACCACCGCCTCGGCCCTCGTGCTGACGGCTGGGATGGCCCATGGGGCCTGCGACGACGTTACCTTCGCCGATGTCGGCTGGACCGACATCACGGCCACCACCGCCGCCACGACATTTGTCTTGGAAGCGCTGGGTTACGAGACGGACATCAAGGTCCTGTCCGTGCCGATCACCTATACGTCCATGGCCGAAGGCGACATCGACATCTTCCTGGGCAATTGGATGCCCACCATGGAGGCCGATATCGCCCCCTACCGCGAAGCCGGGACGGTCGACACCGTGCGTGCCAATCTAGAAGGTGCCAAGTACACGCTGGCCGTGAACCAGGCCGCCCGCGCCCTGGGCATCGAAAGCTTTGGCGACATTGCCAGCCAGGCCGACGCGCTGGACGGCAAGATCTATGGCATCGAGCCAGGCAATGACGGCAACCGCCTGATCCAGTCGATGATCGACGACAACGCGTTCGGTCTGTCGGATTTCGAAGTCGTCGAAAGCTCGGAACAGGGGATGCTGGCGCAGGTAGATCGGTTGTCCAAACGCGATGAGCCCATCGTCTTCCTGGGGTGGGAACCGCACCCGATGAACGCCAATTTCGACATGAGCTATCTGGAAGGTGGCGACGACTTCTTCGGCCCCGATTTGGGCGGCGCGACGGTCTTCACCAACACGCGGGCCGGCTATGTGGGCGAATGCCCGAATGTGGGGCAGCTTCTACAAAACCTCGAATTCACGCTGCCCATGGAAAATGAGATCATGGGCGCGATCCTCAACGACGGGGCCGACCCGCAGGATGCGGCGCGCGACTGGTTGTCGGCCAATCCGGGCATTTTGGACGGCTGGCTGGACGGCGTGACCGCCAAGGATGGTGGCGACGCCATGGAAGCCGTGACGGCGGCGTTGCAGTGATCGCAGGGCGCGGGTTGGTTTTCACCGGCCCGCGCCACGCCAAGCGGGGGCGCCGATGGATTGGCTGACCGAAAACAAGCTGCCCGTGGGCGATGCCGCAGCTGCTGCCTTCGACTGGTTGCAGGTGGTGGGCCAGGGCTTTTTCGACGGTTTGGCCCTGGTCATGGAAGCGATGATCGACGCTATTCTATGGGTGATGCAGACGCCCCATCCGCTGTTGGTCGTGGCGGCCTTCGTGGCACTGACTTGGGCGCTTCAGCGGTCATGGAAGGTTTGCTTGTTCATCGCGCTTGGGTTCTTGTTCATTCTCAACCAAGGCTACTGGGAGGAGACGACCGAAAGCCTGACGCTTGTCCTGTCGGCCTGCGTGGTCTGCATGACGGTGGGTGTGCCCATCGGGATCGCGGCGGCGCATCGTCCCAAATTATATGCGGCGATGCGCCCGGTGCTGGACTTGATGCAGACGCTGCCGACCTTCGTCTACCTGATCCCCGCCATCGTGTTCTTTGGCATCGGCATGGTGCCAGGGTTGATCGCGACGGTGATCTTCGTGCTGCCCGCGCCCATCCGACTGACGCATCTGGGCATATCGTCCACCCCCGCATCCTTGCGCGAAGCGGCGGAGGCTTTCGGGGCCACGCCCGGCCAGACACTTTGGAAGGTGGAGCTTCCCTATGCCCTGCCGCAGATCATGACCGGGCTGAACCAGACGATTATGCTCTCACTGTCCATGGTGGTGATTGCCGCCCTTGTGGGCGCCGACGGGCTGGGCGTGCCGGTGGTGCGCGCGCTGAACCAAGTGAATACGTCTTTGGGCTTCGAAAGCGGCTTCATCATTGTGGTTGTCGCCATCATGCTGGACCGGATGCTGCGAATGGAGCGGAAATGAAACATCAGGGCGCCTGCCATTGCGGCGCGGTCCGCTTCACTGTCGAGCTACCCGACGGTTTGGCCTCGGCCCGGCGTTGTGATTGTTCTTTCTGCCGGATGCGGGGCGCCGTGGCGGTATCTGCGACGCTTGATGATCTGGACATCACTCAGGGCGCTGACGCGCTGACGCGGTACACATTCAACACGGGCGTGGCGCAGCATTACTTTTGTGGGACATGCGGTATTTACACGCATCATCAGCGACGCTCGAACCCTAATGAGTTCGGCGTCAACCTAGCATGTCTGGAGGGGCAGACGCCGTTTCTACCTGCCGTCGAGGTGAATGACGGCCAAAACCACCCATCCGATGGCGCGCCGCCTCGCATCGTCGGCGTTCTACGGTGGGAGCCTTCGGAATGACGCAGCCTGCCGTCGAATTCGACAATGTCTCGATCGTTTTTGGCGACCGGCCCGAGACGGCCTTGCCCGCCATGGATCGCGGCGCGGACCGCGCCCAAGTGCAAGAAGAAGCCGGTCAGGTACTTGGGGTGCACGATTGCAGTCTGACCGTAGGGCAGGGTGAAATCGTGGTTCTCATGGGGCTGTCTGGCTCTGGGAAATCAACGCTTCTGCGCGCGGTGAACGGATTGAACCCCGTTGTGCGCGGTGAGGTGCGGATCGATGGCGGCGACGGCCTGGTGTCCGTCACCCATGCCAGCGCGCGAGACTTGCGGCGCCTGCGGCAAGATTGTGTGGCCATGGTGTTTCAGCAATTCGGCTTGTTGCCTTGGCGCCGGGTGCGGGAAAATGTGGGCCTCGGGTTGGAGCTTGCGGGCATGTCCGTGGCGGAACGGAACGCGGCGGTGGACCGACAACTGGCGCTGGTGGGTCTGACGGATTGGGCCGACCGCAAGGTGGCGGAGTTGTCGGGCGGAATGCAGCAGCGCGTCGGGCTCGCACGCGCCTTTGCGACCAATGCGCCGATCCTGCTGATGGATGAGCCGTTCAGCGCGCTCGACCCGCTGATCCGCACGCGGTTGCAGGATGAGTTGCTGGATCTGCAAGAGGAGTTGCAGCGCACCATCGTCTTCGTGAGCCACGATCTGGATGAGGCATTCAAGCTAGGCAACCGCATCGCCATTCTGGAAGGCGGGCGCATCGTGCAATGCGGCACGCCTGCGGATATCTTCACGGCCCCCGCCACGGAATATGTGGCGGATTTCGTGGCCAACATGAACCCGCTGGGCGTGCTCACGGCGGGCGATGTGTTGGCGTCCGGGGTCGAGGGGCAGGGGGCGCCAGTGGATGCGGCCATGCCGGTGCGGGAGGTGATGGGTTTGGTGTCGGGCGATGACCGCGCCGTGCCCGTGATGCGCGACGGAGCCATGATCGGGGCGCTGACGCGGGCATCGGTCTTGGCGCGGTTGGCGCGGTAGGGGGATGACATGCAAGTCGGCCCATCGACGCGGCGATCTTACGAGGAAGAGTCCATCACCTAATATCAGCCACAGCCGTGCTCCGCTCCCGCGATGTGTCAACACGTGCCAAATCGCCGGGCCGGGGGCGTTCCGTCGATAGACCGGCGCCCTACGGGCTTGATTCCGGTCCAAGTGCAAATCGGGAAGGGAGCCATCAAACCGATTGGGTGGTCTGGCGAATGGCGCTACACCAACCCTCGCAGATACGCCCCGTACCCGTTCTTCGAAAACCGCTCCGCGCTTTCCAGCAGCATCCCTTGGTCGATCCAACCCTGGGCATAGGCGATTTCTTCAGGACAGCCGGTTTGCAGGCCTTGCCGCATTTCCAGCGTGCGCACGAAATTGCCCGCATCCAACAGGCTTTCGTGTGTGCCCGTGTCGAGCCAGGCAAAGCCGCGCCCCATGCGCTGAACCGATAGCAACCCGTCTTCCAGATACATCTCTAGCAGCGACGTGATCTCCAACTCACCCCGGGCGGAGGGTGTCACGGCGCGCGCGCGCTCGGACGCGGTGCCGTCCAGGTAGTAGAGCCCCGTCACCGCATAGGGGGAAGGCGCGACCTGGGGCTTTTCGATGATGCCGCGGGCGCTGCCGTCTGGGGCCAGATCCAGGACGCCGTAGCGTTCCGGGTCGGCCACTTGGTAGCCGAAGACCGTGCCGCCCGTGCCTTGCGCGTCGGCGGCATGCAACAATTCCGGCAGGCCGTGGCCGAAGAAGATGTTGTCGCCCAGCACCATTGCCGACGGGGCGCCGTCCAGGAAGTCTTCTGCCAGCAGATAAGCCTGGGCCAGCCCGTCGGGCGAAGGCTGTTCCAACCAAGTGAACGACAGACCCCACTGCGTGCCGTCGCCCAGCATGCGCTTGAACTGGGTCGCATCTTCGGGCGTCGTGATGATGGCGATGTCCCGAATGCCGCCCAACATCAGCACGCTGATCGGATAATAGATCATCGGCTTGTCATAGATCGGCAGAAGCTGCTTGGAGACGCCCAGCGTCACGGGATGCAGGCGGCTGCCGGTCCCCCCGGCGAGGATGATGCCCTTGCGCTTGGTCATTGGTCGTCTCTCCGCCTTGGTAGCTTTTGGATAGCCGGATGCTTGCGCGGATGCACGAGCGGCATCACGAAAAAGGGCGATGACCCGTCCGGTCACCGCCCCTTTTGATCGGATATTCGGCTGCGTCAGAACCAACGACCGTGGGCCACCGCCGAAATGCCGCCCGACGTCGGCGCGCCATCCGTATCAAAAAGCGCCAGTGCCGCGCGGGTGGCGCTGGTGGACCGGCCTGTGGCGATCCGGCAGATGGTGGTTGAGGTGGACGTTACAACGACCGATACCGTCCCGCTGGAAACGAAGCGCTGCGGGAAAACCCATTGCCCGGTTCCGCCATTCAAAGTGAAGTTGCGCAGCGAACAAATCTGGGTGCCATCGGCAAAGCGCACCCATTGGCCGTCCGCGTTGCTGCCACTGTCCATGACCGCACCGGTGGGGGGGTCGCCGTCATTTGCAAGCGGGCCAACCAGGCCTTCGCGCAAAACACCCCATTCTGCGCGCATCAGACGGCCGGATGTTTCATCCGTGGAATCCGATTGGATGGCGGCGCCTGACGCGATGCCAGTGCCCGCATCGAAGCGCATGGCATCCACGAAGCTGGTGCCGTCCATGCTGACCTTGATCGCGAAATCATCGGAGCCCGTCAGGCCCATCTCTGCCCGGCCCGAAAAGCCAGATTGAAACAACAGGCTTGCGGTATCCGCCACATCGGCCTTGTTGACCTTCAGGCGGTGGTCAGTGCCATCATGGCTGAGCAAGGTGGCATCGGCAGATACTGCCAGTCGGTTCGTGTCGTCGGCGGTGGTGTTGACGCCAAACGTTTCATTGCTGCCGGAGGGGCCCGCGCCGCCACCACGGACGCGCCATTCCGTACCGTTGAAGACAACGCTTGTGTCTTCATCGAGAAGGTTGACCTGCCAGCCGGGCTTGGGTGCGATGAACGTCCAATACGACCCTTCGAAAACGGCGATGGCGCCATCTTGGCCTTCCCAGGCGCCCAAGCCGCCCGCAGCAACGATGTAGCGATCGCCCTGCGCGGCGTCGGCGGGCGCATCGCGCAAGGTGCGGGACGTTACGGCCGCCTGGACCAGCACGTCCAGCACGCGCAGCGCTTCGTTATGGGTGACGTGCTTTTGTGCCTGCGCCCCCTGAATATAGGGCAGTGATAGCACGATGGATTGATCCGACATTCCAAGCTCCCTTTCTCGAGACCGGGGGGACGCTAGGTTTGAGCGGTAAATGAGGTCTTAATATCGCGTGGCATCGCTTGCCACAGGACGATGGGTTCGGCGGGTCCGTTCGAGCGAGACAGCTTTGAATCTCGCAAGATCAGAGCCACGAAGCTTTGGGCGAAAAGAGGGCAGGCCCGCCATGCAAAACCACCGTAAATCGACTGATAATCCGCGATCTATGCGTCAGTGCGAGCGATCCATGCTGACTATAGCCTAGGCCGATACAATCTAGCCCTAACAATGCCCCATTTCGTTGGCATTAATGCCCCATTCACCATTGGGGGTGCATATGAGTGTTTGTTTTGATGGGTTGAAGTCGGGACCAATTTGTCTCGGCGATCTCAACGCACAACTGCATGGTTCGGAACTTGGTTTGGGCTACGCGGGTCTCGGTATCGTCGCCATCGTCGTTGTGGCGGTCGCGATCTTTATCTTCCGCAGCCCAGCCTGAATCCAGGGATCTGACCTGTAAGACAACGACGCCCGGCAGGCCCGAATGGGGGGCTTGCCGGGCGTCAGTCTTTTCGGGCGACGGTCGCGAAGGCCTGCGTTGGTGCGCTGCTTTCTGATCAGGCCAAGTGCGCGCGCAACACCCAGGCAAACTTATCATGGATGCTGCCTCGCTCGATGGCGAGGTCTTCGGTGCGGATGTCACCATGGCCAGCGGCGATTTCGGACAGGCCAGCCAGCGTCGCGCCGATGGTTTCCTGGGCCTCCGCCAGATGGCGGATCATTTCTTTGTCGGATGCTGCTTCGTCGCCTTCGGCCACTTTCGATCGCGACAGGTGGGTCGCCAGCTTGCCTTGGGCTGTCTGGCCGATGGCGCGGATACGCTCTGCCAGGTCGTCTTGGCCCACGAAGTGATCTTCGTAGATTTCCTGAAATAGCGTGTGGAGCGGGCCGAAAGCCATGCCCGTGACGTTCCAGTGGTAGTTTTGCGCCAGCATTGTCGTGACGACGGTTTCGGCGACCGCTTGGTTCAGCGCGTCAGCGATTTCGGCGGCGGCGTCGGGGGACAGGTCAGATGCAGTTTGGGCCATGGTGGCTCCTTGCTATTGCGACGCGTGAGGCGTCAGTTCGATATATGTAGGTCGGCTGGCAGCCAGCTGCTGTTTGAATTGATTTAGAACGATTCTAAGCTGCGTCGAGATCGGGCTGAAGGCCGGACAGAAGCATCCGAAACGCAGCGGCACTGCCCGGGGTAAGCTGCCGCGCCATCAAAAACCGGAGGCTGGCGGCATCGCCCCGGTCAAGGGCCGCGCGACAGGCTTCCAACCAGCTTTCGTCGAAGCTGCGGCCATCGGTGCCAGGGGGCCAAATCTTCGGTCGGCGTGCCATCATATTCGGCAGCGCCCGGGCAAGGGCTTCGACTGCTTTGCCATCGCCTAGAAGGGCGAATGCCGCAGATGGGGGGCAGTATTGGGAAACCCGGCATTCAAGCGTGGCATACCGCAGGTGCGACAGCCATTGCGGTTCCACCATATCTGGGTTGCAGTCGGTTTCGTGGCGACGGGCAGTGCTCAGCATCGTCATCTTCGGGACTCCGCGAATCTGTCAGCTTGCGTTTCCGACAGAGTTACTTGGTTTTATCCTGCATACCATAAGATGACGGAAAATTGCAAATCCTGATCTTTTCTGTCGGATAGTCTTGACGGCCGCACATGAATACCCGATCACTTCACTCAGAATTACCCATCAGGATAAAGCGCCATGACCAGAAACCTCTTGCTTGCTGCCCTTGCCGGCTGCGTTGCCATGCCCGCCTTCGCGGAGGGTGAGCTGAACCTCTACTCGTCGCGCCATTACGACACCGATGAACGGCTCTATTCCGACTTCGAAGATGCCACGGGCATCACGATTAATCGCATCGAGGGCAACGCCGATGAGTTGATCGCGCGGATGCAGGCCGAAGGCCAGAACTCGCCTGCCGATATCCTTCTGACCGTTGACACCTCCCGGTTGGAGCGCGCCAAGGCGGCGGGTGTCCTTCAGGCGGTGGAAAGTGACATGTTGGAAGCGCGTATTCCCGGCTATCTGCAAGACGCTGATAACCAATGGTTCGGTTTCAGCCAACGCGCGCGGATCATCTTCTACGACAAAGCCGATGTCGCAAATCCGCCGAAGTCTTACGTGGACCTCGCTGATCCCGCTTACGAAGGCATGGTCTGTCACCGGTCGTCCACCAACGTCTATTCGCAGACCTTGACGGCGGCCGTGATCGCCAATTTCGGCGAGGAGACCGCGAAAGACTGGGCCCAGGGCTTCGTCAACAACTTCGCCCGCGACCCGCAAGGCGGGGACACGGATCAGCTGCGCGGCCTTGTGTCGGGGGAATGCGACATCGCTATTTCCAACACCTACTATTTCGCCCGCGCCTTGCGCAAAGACGTGGACGGCCTGGATGCGGAGGCGCTGGCCAATATCGGCTGGGTCTTCCCGGCGCAGGATGCAGAAGGCGCGCATATGAACCTGTCGGGGGGCGGCGTGGCGGCCCATGCGCCCAACCGAGACAATGCGGTGCGCTTCCTGGAATACTTGGCCTCGGACCAGGCGCAGCAGTATTTCTCGGCCGGGAATGACGAATATCCCGCCGTCCCTGGCGTGGGCCTTTCCCCTTCGGTGGCGGCCCTGGGTCTCTTCAAGCCCGACGATCTGGGCGCGTCCGAGATCGCGGCGCAACTCCCTGCGGCACAGCGCATCTTTGCTGAGGTCGGCTGGGAATAGGCTACGAGGAAAGAATTGGGCCGGGATGCGCTGCGGTGTGTCCCGGCCCTTTCCTTGTCAGACGTCGCGTCGCACTTTCCGACAAAGCAGGATCACCGGCAAAAGCCCAATTCCCACAATCACGAGCGACGGGACAGCCGCGCCTTCCAGCCGTTCATCGGCGGCCAGCCGGAACGCCTGCACGGCCAACGTGTCATAGTTGAACGGTCGCATGATCAGTGTTGCGGGCAGTTCCTTCATCACATCGACGAAGACGATCAGTGCCGCGGTCAGGACGGCTGGCGTCATCAAGGGCAGGTGGACACGCCGCACGGTGCCGAAGGCGGATTGCCCAAGCACCCGGCTGACCGAATCGAGGTTGCGCCCAATACCCGCCGCCCCAGATTCGTAGGCCCCAATCGCAGCCGCCAGGAACCGGACCATATAGGCGGCCACCAGCAGCCAGATCGACCCCGTCACCAGCAGCCCTGTCGAAATGTCGAATGTGGCGCGCATCCAGGCATCCAGCGCGTTGTCGAACGCGGCGAAGGGCACAAACAACCCCACCGCAATCACGCCCCCCGGCACCGCGTAGCCCAGCCGGGCGACATAAACCGCCGCGTTCGATGCGCTGCCCGGCTGCAAGCGCTGGAAGCTGCCCAGAAGGATCGCTGCAACAACGGTCACCCCTGCCGCCACAGATGCCAGCGTCAGCGAATTCAGGATGAAACGCACATAGCGCGATGACGTCAGGTCTTGTTCAGACCCGATGGCCATGACCGCAAGCGCGGCAACCGGAAGGACCACGCCAAGCAGGACGGGTATGGCACACAGGATAGTGGCCCCTGCAGCCCGGAGGCCGTTTAACGGGATCCGGTCCATCCGTTCATAGCGCCGCCCGGCATAACGCGCCCCGCCCCGTCCGCTGCGTTCCAGCAGGGCCAGAAGCAAGGCGAAGGCCAGCAGCCCGAGGGCCAGTTGCGCGGCAGCACCCCGGTCGGCCAGGGTGAACCAGCTTGTGTAGATGCCCGTCGCGAAGGTCTGAACGCCGAAATGCGCGACGGTGCCGAAGTCGGCGATGGTTTCCATCGTGGCGAGCAGCACGCCCGAGGCGATGGCGGGCCGCGCCATGGGCAACGACACGCGGAAGAATGTGGCCGTGGCTGAGCTGCCCAGCGTGCGGGCGGCCAGGAAGGTTGCCGCGCTTTGGGCCCCGAAAGCGGCACGCGCCAGCAAGTAGACATAGGGGTACAGCACAAGGACCAGCATCGCCGCTGCTCCGCCCAAGCTGCGGATTTCGGGGAACCAGTAGTCGCGCGGCCCCCATCCCGTCACGTCCCGAAGCACGGTCTGCACCATGCCTGGATGGTCCAGCACGTGGGTGTACGCATAAGCCAAGACATAGGCAGGGAAGGCCAGCGGCAGCACCAGCGCGATTTCCAACCAGCGGCGTCCTGGGAAATCGCACATCGCCACCAGCCACGCCGTTCCTGACCCGACGGCGAAGGTGCCGAGCGCCACAAGCAACACAAGGGCAAGCGTGTTGCCGATGTATCCGGGCAAGACCGTATCGGCCAATTGGCGAAACGTGCCGAGATCCGAGGTGAGCGCCACAAGCGCCACCGCCGCCAAAGGCAAGGCACAAACGACCGCGATCAGGATGGCGCTTGCCCCAAGGCCCGACACCCCACCGCGTATCACGCGCCGCACGATATGTTCGTTCACCACAGTCACCTTGGGTGACTAACTGCCACCATTGGCCGGTGCAACTTGGATGCGTCGTTGGGTTTCGGGCCATTCCTTTGGGCGGGGCGCGGCGAAAACAAAGTGCGAACACATGACGAGATTGATTGATAATGATCATTTGATAGCGTTTTGCACAATGAAATGACCATTTCTGCGTGGACGAGAGCAGGCCTTCTCCCATCTTTTCAATCTCGGGAGGAAAAATGATCAAAGATCGTCGCCAGCAACGGATACTGGAGATCTTGACGGCCGAAGGGTCGGTCGAAATTTCAGAGCTATCTCGCGTCATGCCCGAGGTCTCGCAGGTGACCCTGCGCCGGGATATCGCCGAGCTTGCCGAGGCCGGCGCTTTGCGGCGCACCCATGGCGGCGCCGTTCTGCCCGATGCGGCGATCCTGAAGCATCCGTCGACCGAGCCGCCGCGTGTCCTGGCCGGTGTGGATGAAATGGATGCAGTCATCCTGCCCCCCGTCCTTGGTCGCGGGGGGGACGCCTTGCGGCGTCATATCATCCGGCGGGCGATTCCCTTCCTGGCCGAAAGCGCTCAGCAGAAGGGCGGCACATATCTCGGGCCCGACAATTACGGGGCGAGCTTCGAACTTGGTCATCTGGCGGCGGCCAACGAAACGGGTCGGGGCCGGCTGCGCGTTCTGACTATCGGCCAGCCGGAACTGGACAACACCCGTGCGCGGGTCGATGGCTTCGTGGCCGGCCTGCGGGATGCCTATACAAAGCCGATCGAGATGGTCGCGATAAACGGCCAAGGCAATTACCGTGTTGCGCTGCGCGTGGCGACGGACGCGTTTTCCACAGGCGCGCCCTTCGACGTGGTTTTTGCGGTCAACGACCACACCGCCGTCGCGGGTGCGGAGGCCGCGGCACGCCACGACGCCGATGTCGCGCTTTACGCAACCGGCGGTGAGAACCCCGATTTCGTCGCACAAGTTGCCGATGGTGGTGCGCTGCGCGCAGTGGCAGCCTTCTTTCCCGAAGTCGTGGGCGCCATTGCCATCGACCGCGTGGCGGCAGCGCTCGACACCGGGGCCGCACCCGAGAAGGCGGTGACACCCCACGCGATCATCACGGCCGACACACTCGAAACGTATTTTGCGCCAGGGCCGAATGGTTGGAGACTTCGCGACACCTGCCTGTCGGATATGGTCGGGCCGCCCGTGGCCCGCCGGATCGGGTCGCGCAGGGCGCGGATCGGATTCATGCCGCATTTCCCGGCCCATGATTGGTATCGGGCCATGATCCAGGCGATGCAGGTTCGAGCCGCCAAGCTACAGTTGGACTTAGTTGTGACACCGCCGCATCAGGGGATCTCCGCCGAGATCTCTCGTCTGCGGACGGAGATCGCGAAGCTTGCCGCCACGACATTGCAGGCGGGCGAAACCATTGTCCTGGGTGAAGGTGAAGCGACGCTTTGCTTGGCCGGGGAAATCCGCCGGATTGCGTTTGCCGAAACTGGCCGACTGTCAGGGCTGACGGTCATCACCAATGCGCTTGATGTCCTCTTCCGACTGGAAGGCGCGCCGGGGATCAAGACGCTCATGACCAGCGGCGAATATCAGGCCGCTGACCGCTGCCTTGTCGGCCCAAGCCTTGGTGCGATTTTCGAGCGGGTGCGCGCCGATCGCGCCTTTCTGTCGGTCGCTGGCGTGTCGCATCGCTTTGGCGCGTCGGCGTTGGATGAACGCTTGGCCCTGGCTGGTTCGCGGCTGGGCGACGCGGCGCGGCAGACCATCGTTCTAGCCGACCACACCTTGATCGGAGCAGACGCAAACCACCGGATTTTGCGCATTGAAGAGGTGGACATGGTGATCACCGATGACGGGACCATGCCCGCCGACCGACAGGCACTGCGCGCCACCAATGTTGAAGTCCTCGTGGCCGGTGACGAAGCCGATGCGCCCGCCCCTGGGACATTACCGATGGCCCGCGGTCGCGCCCGACGGCTCAACTAGGACGACTTTCAACCAAGAACGGGAGGAACCAATGAAAACAATTCTTTTGACCACTGCCGCCGCGCTGGGCCTGGCAAGTGCCGCCGCCGCGCAGGAGGTGACGCTGCAATTTTGGGACAACCAGCAGACCGAAAGCGGCTTGTCCGAGTTTCAGCAAGCCGCCGTCGACCGCTTCATGGCCGAAAATCCCGACATTACGGTCGAGGTCACGACGATCCCCTATCCCGAATATCAGCAGCGCCTTCTGACGGCGGTGCAGGGTGGAAATGCGCCTGACATTGCGACACTCGACCAGATTTGGGTCGCGGCCTTCGCCCAGGCGGGCGCCGTGGCCGACCTAACCGACTTCGCGGCCGGTGCGGGGCTTTCGCGCGATGGCTTCTTCGGCGGCGCGTGGGACAGCGCTGTGGTCAATGACCGGCTTTATGGCATCCCGTTCAACGTCGATGTCTGGCAGTTCAGTTTCTACAACCAAGACCTGCTTGACGCGGCTGGCGTGGCCCCTGCCGATCTGACGACCTTCGATGGCCTGCGTACCGCGGCTGAGGCGCTGACGACGGACGGCCAGTTCGGTGTCGGCCTGTTCGGCCATCGCGGCGAGGATACGGTTGTCGTCGTGAACTCGTTCATCTTCTCGAACGGGGGTGAAGTGCTCAACGCAGCAGGGGAATGTGCGCTGGATGAAGCGCCTGCGGTCGAGGCCATGGAATACTTGCAGGACCTGGCACAATTCGCACCCGACGGCATCCTGAACGCCAATTCCGGCACCATGCGTGAGCTGTTCCTCAACGGATCGCTCGCCATTGAGTTCTGGCCCGCGTTGGAGCAGCCGACGCTGCAAGCCTCCGACATCAACTGGGGCTTCGTGAACGGCACCGCGGGCGCCTCCGGCACGGCTGTGGGCACCTTCGGCGGCTGGAACTTGGCCGTCTTCGAAAGCTCTGCCAACAAGGAAGCCGCGCAGAAATTCATCGAGTTCATGGTGCGTGAAGACGTCAATGGCGATGTTGTCGACCTGATCCCCGCCAATGTGGCCGCGGCCGAGGCCTTCCTGGCCGAAAACCGCGAAGGCCCCGAAGATATCCTGGCGCATCTGGGAAATGCCAAGCCCCGCCCGCTGAGCGCACGCTATCTGGAGGTCGCAGAAATCCAGATGACCCTGTATCAGGACGTCTTTTCAGGTGCGAACGTGGCTGAAGCTGCCACTGCCGCTTGCGAAGATATCGACGCACTCAACTAAGCCGAATTGGGCGGGGCCGTGTTTGCCCCGCCCGAACCAGGGCCTGATCGATGAGCACACAAAACCGCTGGCTGATCTGGATCTTCCTCGCGCCGACCATGGTGCTGATGGGGGTGCTTCTCTATTATCCGATGATCGGCACGGTCGTGGAAAGCTTCTACGACACGTCCTTTATCAGCCCCGAGCCGCGTTTCGTGGGCTGGGCGGTCTATGAAAAGGTCTGGAATTCGCGGCAATTCCCCCAGGTCGTCTGGAATTCCGTGGTCTGGACGCTGGGCGTTGTGCTTTTGCAGAACTTGTTGGGCTTCTTCGTGGCGATGTTGCTGAACCAGGGCCTACCGGCGCAGGGGATGTTACGCGCGCTGGTCCTGCTGCCCTTCGTTTTGCCCGGGGTGGTCACGGCCATTCTGTGGCGTTTCATGTATGACCCGCAACTTGGCCTGATCAACTCGCTGATGATCCGGCTGGGCTTGGTCGAAGACAATGCCGCTTGGCTTGCCTCGTCGGATACCGCCATGGCGGCCGTCATCTTCGTGGCCGTCTGGAAAGGGTTTCCCTTTTCGATGCTGATTTTCCTGGCCGCGTTGCAAAGCGTGGACCGGTCGCAACTGGAAGCCGCGACGCTCGACGGCGCCGGGCCCTGGCGACGGCTGATCGACGTGACGCTGCCCGCGATCAAGCCGGTCATTCTGGTCAACGTGGTCCTGACGCTGATCTTGACCTTCAACTATTTCGATATTGTTTGGGTCATGACCCGCGGCGGGCCGCAGAATGCCACGCATATCTTCCCCACCCGCATATTCGAGACCGGCTTCGGCCAATTCCGCTTCGGGGAAGCGGCGGTCTATGGGGTCTTTTCCATCCTGATCCTTGCGGTTCTGGCGGCGCTTTACGTCATCGTCCAGAAGACTGCCGACGGTCGGAGGCGGACCGCATGACCCAGTCGCCCCAGACCCGCGCAGTTCTGATGCTGGCGCAAGTGATGCTCGCGCTATTTATCCTGATCCCGTTTTTCTGGATGCTGTCCGTCAGCCTGAAGCCCGCGACCGAGCCCTTCGCCATTCCCGCCCGGCTTTGGCCCGCGGACCCGACCCTGGAAAACTACGTCACGGCCTTTCGTCCCGAATTTCGGACGTATTTCCTGAATTCCATGATCGTCAGCGGCTCCACCGTGGTGATCACGGTGACTTTGGCGCTTCTGGCGGCCTACAGCTTCGCGCGCGGCACATTGCTTATCCTGTCAGGATTGATGGCGCTGGTGGTGCTGGCCCAGATGTTTCCCCATTCGGCCATCATCATCCCGATCTACAAGCTGATGCGCGCGGCGGACCTGCTCAACACCTATGCGTCGCTCATCATTGCCTATGTTTCTGTCACGTTGCCTGTGGCGATCTGGATGCTGCGTGGCTTCCTTCTGAAGCTGCCGATCTCGCTAGAGGAAGCGGCGGCCATCGACGGGGCCGGCCCCTTGCGGATTTTCTTTGGCATCGTGGTGCCGCTGGCGCGGCCAGGCATCATTGCGACGGCAGTCTATGTGTTAATCGTGACCTGGCAGGAATTCCTGTTCGCGCTGTCCTTCACCTCGACGCAAGACATGCGAACCTTGCCCGTGGGGCTTAACGACTTCATCGGACAATACGGCATCCGCTATGGGGAATTGATGGCGTCTTCCGTCATGGTGTCCATGCCCGTCATCGCGCTCTTCTTCTTTTTGCAACGCTACTTCGTGGCTGGCCTGACGGCTGGCGCGGTCAAAGGGTGATCCACATGGCCTTGATCGAAATATCTGACCTCGCCCCCGGGATCCGGCAGCTTCTGTTCAACCGGCCCGACAAGCTCAACGCGCTGTCGACCCCGTTGATGGGGGAATTCGACGCCGCCCTCGATGCCGCGGCAGAAGACCCGGAGGTGCGGGTTATTGTGTTGCGCGGGGCCGGGGGGAAGGCTTTCGTGGCGGGGGCTGATATCGCGGAATACCAGGGCGACAAACGGGCCGCGTTCATCGCGTATCAGATGAATTCCCGCCGCGTCTTCGACAAGCTGGAACGTCTGCCGAAACCGGTGATCTGCGCCATCGACGGCTTCGCCTTGGGCGGCGGGTTCGAGATCGCGCTTTGCTGCGACATCCTTCTGGTGACGCCGGATGCCCAGCTTGGCTTGCCCGAAGGGCGCCTGGGCCTTAGCCCTGGTGGTGGTGGTACGCAGCGATTGGTGCGCGCCGTTGGCAAATACGCCGCCTCGGACCTGATGCTGGCGGGGTGGCGCATGTCCGGCGCGCGCGCCCACGCCCTGGGCATCGCAGCCGATGTGACCGACGATCTGGACGCCGCAGTGCTCAAGCGTGCGCGCGCGTGCCTCAAGATCGCGCCTTTGGCGCAGGCAGAGATGAAACGGCTGATGCGTGAAGGCGCCGACGCGCCCGTTGAGACGGCCAAGAGTTTTGAGCAGGAAGTGCTGTTCCGGCTCTATTCCACCGCTGACGGGCAGGAGGGGATCGACGCTTTCCTCGAAAAGCGCGACCCTGCGTTTCGGGGGGCCTGACGGATGGAGTTCGAAGGCAAAGTTGCCGTCGTCACCGGCGCCGCCCAAGGGATCGGTCGCGCCTGCGCCGAGGCGTTGCTGAGTGGTGGCGCTTCGGTCGTTCTGGCGGACCTTGATGCCGAAACCGGTAAGGTCGCCGCCGCCGAGTTGGGCGAACGCGCAACCTTCATCCCCACCGATGTGCGCCAGATGCCAGACATGGAGGCCATGGCCGACCTGGCGGTGTCCCGCTTTGGTGGGGTCGACATTCTGGTCAACAATGCTGCCCGCGCCATCAACGGCGTCGTCGATGAAATCGACGAGGCGACTTGGACCACGGTCATCGACACAAACCTATCCGGCTATTGGCGGGCCATGCGCGTCTGCGTTCCCGAAATGCGCAAGCGGGGCGGCGGCGTGGTGGTCAATGTGTCGTCGGTCCAAGGCTTGCGCGGCTTTGCCGGGTGGCCCGCCTATGCTGCCGCGAAGGGGGCAGTGAACGCGCTGACCGTCCAGACAGCGGTCGATCTGGCGCCGGCAGGCATCCGCGTGAACGCCGTGGCCCCGGGCACGATCCTGACACCCATGAACGAACGCATCTTCGCTGATTTGCCCGACGGCGGGGCGGCGCTGCGCGAAACTTGGAACCAAGCGCACCCAATTGGCCGGTTCGGGCATCCGCCCGAAGTTGCGGATGCAGTCGCTTATTTGGCATCGGACCGATCCAGCTTCATCACGGGTGAGGTCCTGCGCGTTGATGGCGGTTTGGCCATCAAGGGGGAATAGATGCCCGACGAATCCCAGGACGGATGGGCCATGGCCGAGGCAGGGGGGCAGCGCGTGGCGGTGGACCCCGCGCTCGGCAACATCCGTCTGTTGCGGTTCGAACAGGGCGCCCGCGTGATCGAGCCGCTGCATACGGCCCCCTGGCTGGATGAAGGGGACGACAGCCTGCCCCCCGATCTGATCCCGATCGAGCGCAAGCTTGCCGGTGACTTCTTTTGCGCGCCCTTCGGCGCCAATGATATGGCGCCCGCCCCGGCCCATGGCTGGTCCGCAAATTGCCCCTGGGATGTAACGGAGGGCAGGGCAGATACCTTGCGGCTGACCCTGCGGCGCCAGGTCTTCGGTGCGCAGATCGCCAAGACCCTTCTGATCGCAGCGGACGCGCCACTGCTGTATCAAACGCACGAGATCTCGGGCGGTGAAGGTGGGCTGACGGTCGCCCATCACCCGATGGTCCATCTGGCGGGGCTAGGGCGGTTTTCCTGCTCGCCCAAGCGCGCCATCCTCACATCCGACACCGTCTTGGAGCCGGGGCGCAACTGCCTCCAGCCGGGCGCGCGGGCCACGCGGCTGGGGGCCGTACCCGGCGCAGGGGGCGGGACGCTCGACCTGACGCATCTTCCCATCGGCGAAGCCCACGAAGACTTTGTCACGCTGGTTGAGGCCGCGGGGAACCTGCTCGGATGGTCTGCCATCTTGCGGCAGGCCGAAGACGATGTCGTCTTCTTCCTGAAGGCCCCCCATGTTCTGCCCATCACCATGCTCTGGTATTCCAACGGTGGGCGCGATTATGCCCCTTGGAGCGGTCGTCACCTTGGCGTTCTGGGCGTCGAAGACGGATGCACCGCCGGCGCTGCGGGCCATGCTGCGGCCCTTGGCCCAAACGCCGTCTCGGACGAAGGCGTCCCGACAGCGCTGCACCTGTCCAATGATCGCACCCACCGCATTGCCCATGTGATCGGCGCCATCCCCCGCCCCGCGGGCTGGCAAGCGGTGACGGATATCCGGTTGGACGGCCCCACCCTCATTCTGGAAGGGGACGGCGGCGCGCCCGTCACCTTGCCCTTCGCCGC
This sequence comes from uncultured Jannaschia sp., assembly GCA_947494145.1. Taxonomy (GTDB): domain Bacteria; phylum Pseudomonadota; class Alphaproteobacteria; order Rhodobacterales; family Rhodobacteraceae; genus Jannaschia. Next base: position 274,518 of record CANLTZ010000004.1, read on the forward strand.
CGATTTCTTCTCGGAGACTGTCTGACATGGCCAGCGTCGAGCTTTCCAATCTACAGAAAACCTTCGGTGCTTTCACCGCACTGGAGCAACTGAACCTCAAGATCGACGATGGTGAGTTCCTCGTCCTTCTTGGCCCCTCTGGCTGCGGCAAGTCCACCACGATGCGCCTTGTTGCCGGGCTGGAAGAACCCACCGCAGGCGACATTCTGATCGGAGGGCGGCGCATAAACGACGTGCCAGCGCGTGACCGCGATCTGGCCATGGTGTTCCAGAATTACGCGCTCTACCCGCATATGACAGTGGGCGAAAATATCGGCTACCCACTCAAAATCGCGCGCTTGCCCCGGGCCGAGCGCGAAAGCCGCGTGCGGGAAGCTGCCGAAAAGGTCGAGATGGCCCATCTGCTGACCCGCCGCCCGGGTGAGCTGTCGGGCGGGCAACGCCAACGCGTGGCCCTGGCCCGCGCCATCGTGCGGACCCCCCAGCTTTTCTTGATGGATGAACCGCTCTCCAACCTCGATGCAAAGTTGCGCACCGTGATGCGGGCGGAACTCAAGCACCTTCAGAAGGAACTGGGCACCACCACGATCTACGTCACCCACGACCAGGTGGAGGCGATGACGCTGGCGGACCGGATCGTCATTCTCAACGATGCGCGCATCCAGCAGATCGGCACCCCGGCCGAAGTCTATGCGCGGCCCGACAACACCTTCGTGGCCAGCTTCATCGGGTCGCCCCCGATGAACTTGATCGAAGGCCAGGTTGAGCGCGGCACCTTCGCCCATGCCGGCGGTGCCCTGGCGTTGCCCGGTCAGCCCGATGGCCCCGCGATCATCGGCATCCGGCCCGAAGATATCGCCGTGGCCCACGGTGCCGGAGACCTGAGCGGAACGGTGTTTTCATCCGAGCTTCTGGGCGATTCCACGCTGCTGAACGTCCGTTCCGGCGAGGCGATGATTGCCGTGAAGGTGGGCCCGACCGAGGGGCGTGAGATGAACAGCGCCATCGCATTGCACTTCGACGCGGCCAAGCTTCACGTCTTCGACAAGGCGACCGGGGCGAGGCGGGCATGACGTTTCGCTTCACCACGGCGGAAGACACGTTGCTTGCGCCCGACACGGCGGGTGTCTTCTTTGACGGCATCTTTAGCGACCCGAAGTTGAGCCATCCCGAAGGGGTCGCCGTGGGCCCCGACGGCTGGATTTGGACGGGCAACCAGGACGGCGACATCCTTCGCATCGCCCCCCATGCCAGCCGTATGGAACGTGTCGCGTCGACCGGCGGCTTCGCGCTTGGCTTGGCCTTCGAGGCGGATCGCGCCCTTTTCGTTTGTGATCTGAAACATGCGGCGATCTTCCGGCTCGACCTGGCCGACCGGCACCTGACCCGCTTCAGTGAGCCTGGCATCAAAATCCCGAATTATCCCCTGGTTGATACCGCCCGGGGGCGGCTTCTGGTGTCCGACAGCCATGCCTCGGGCGTGCCGGGGCCCGGTATCTGGGCTTACGACTTGGCGACCGGGGCAGCTCGTCTCTGGTGTGATCACAGCTTCAACTTCGCCAATGGCCTGGCCATGCGCGGGGGCGAAGACGCGGTCTATGTCTGCGAAACCTTCGCCCCTTCTATCACGCGGGTGCCGATCTTGCCCGACGGGCGCGCGGGCAAGCCGGAACCCTTTGCCACCGACCTGCCGGGTCTGCCCGATGGCATCGCCTTCGATAGCGATGGCAACCTGGTCGTGGGCTGCTATGAGCCGTCGCGCCTGTTGCGGATTTCCCCGGATGGCAGCCGAACGGATGTGCTGGTCGAAGACCCTACGGCGCATGTCTTCTGCCACCCCACCAATGTCGCCTTCGATGGTGCCACGCTCTACACCGCGAACCTTGGGCGTTGGCATATCTCTCGTGTGGCGATGGATGTGGGCGCACCCCCGCTGTGGCAGGCATCGCGATGACCTATCGGGGCCTCACTTGGGATCATCCGCGCGGCTATGACGCGCTGGCCGAGGCGGCGCGCATCGTCAATGCGGGCCGGTCGGAGCCGTTGATCACTTGGGACAAGCAGCCGCTCGAAGGGTTTGAGAGCGCGCCCATTACGGACCTCGCGGCGCGTTACGATTTGATCGTGCTTGACCACCCGCATATTGGCGAAGCGGTCGCGAAGCAGTGCCTTATCCCGCTTGAGGACCTGTTCGACCCCGACCAGATCGCGGGATGGGCCGCGCAAGGCGTGGGCCCTGCTTTCCGCTCCTACGGATGGGCGGGGCGACACTGGGCGCTGCCACTTGACGTGGCGTCGCAGGTCATGGCGCGCCGCGCTGATCTGGTGGGGTCCGCGCCTGCAAATTGGGACGAGGTGGAAGCCATGGCCGCCCGTCAGCCGGTGGCTTTGTCCTTGGCCGGGCCGCACGCGTTCCTAAACCTCATTTCCATGGCAGGCGGTGCGGGTGCCATCATCGGCGGCGACGACATGCTGCCCGATGGGGTGGCCCTGCCTGCCATAGCACGCCTCGGTCGCCTGGCGCGGCAGGCGCCCCCAGCGACCCATGATCTTAACCCCATTGGCTTGCTAGAGGCCATGGCCACGGGGAATGACATCGCATTGATCCCGCTGATCTTCGGCTATGTCACTTACGCGCGCGCCATAGCAAACCGCCATCCGATCCGCTTCTCTAACAGTATTGCGTCAACGGGCGGTCGAGGGGGCGTCTTGGGTGGCACCGGCATCGCCTTTTCGGCCCGCGCCACGCCGTCTTCCGATCTGCTTGACCACGTTGCGAGCCTTCTGTCGTCCCAGACGCAATGCACGCTGCTGCCTGCCCATAACGGCCAGCCTTCGGCCCGCGCCGCCTGGCAAAGCGCCCAGGTGAATGCAGTTTGGGGCGACTTTTACTCCGGGACATTGGCAAGCTCTGAAACGGCGTTGCTGCGTCCCCGTTTCGATGGCTTCCCCGCGTTCACTAACGTGGCCTCTGCCCGTTTGCGCGAAGGCTTGTTCCGTAGTGAGGCACCCGAAACAACCTTCGCCGCCTTGCGCGCGCTTTGGACCGAGGCCCGCGCCCGCGCCACTGGCCCCCTTGATGATGATCGAGACTGACACATGACCGAAAAAGCCCTTTCCCATATCACGATCCTCGACTTTTCGCACCTGTTGCAAGGGCCATTCGCGACCCAGCTTCTGGCCGATATGGGTGCGAATGTGATCAAGATCGAACGGCCCGGCGCGGGTGATTTGTTCCGTTCACTCACCTTCCGAAACAAATGGGTGGGTGACGGGGAAAGTCCCAACTTCCTAGCTTGGAACCGTAACAAGCGCAGCCTTGCGCTGAACCTCAAATCGCCCGAGACGCGTGATGTCATCATGAAAATGGCCGAACAGGCCGACGTGGTCATCCAGAATTTCCGCCCCGGGGTCATGGCGCGGCTTGGCTATGGCTATGACGACTTCAAAGCGGTGAACCCCCGCATCGTCTATTGCTCCGGCTCCGGCTATGGCGAAGACGGGCCCTATGTGGATCGGCCGGGGCAAGACATGCTGGTTCAGGGCCTGACGGGGATTATGGCGGCCACGGGTCAGGCCGACAATCCGCCCACGCCTGTGGGATCGGGTTTTTCGGACCAGGTGGGCGCGATGAACATGGTCTACGGCATCCTGACCGCGCTTCTCTGGCGTGAACGGTCGGGCCGAGGTCAGGAGGTGAAGGTGAACCTTCTGGCCGGGATGCTGGCCCATCAGAATCAAGAAATGGTCATGGCCATGAATTTCAACGAAGATTTCGAGCGCCCGAATTCCGGCATCGGCCACCCCGGCATGGATGCACCCTTCGGGACTTACCCGACGCAAGATGGCTGGGTGACCATCGCCATGAGCCCGTACAAGACATTGGTCGGCGTTCTGGGCCAGGATGAGCTGCTTCGTTTCGACGACCCTGAGACGTTGTTCGCGGAACGGGATGCCGTCTGGCGGGCCCTCGCTGCCGAGACCGGCAAGTGGAACACTGCGGCCCTGATCGAAGCCCTTCTGGCCGCAGACATCTGGTGCGGTGAGGTCAAGAGCCATCTGGAGGCGGCGGCCGATCCGCAAGTCGCGCATCTGGGTCTGCTAACCAGCTACGATCATCCCAAAGCGGGGAATGTGAAGGTCGTGGGCCCTGCTGTCGGTATGAGCGAGACGCCGCCATCCATCGAACGCCCCGCACCTTTGGTGGGTGAGCATACGCGCGAAATCCTGGCGGAGTTCGGGGTCTCGTCCGAAGACGTCGACGCATTGCTGCAATCGGGCGCCGCAAGTTAGCGGGCTGTCACCCTACGCTCGTCCGCGATGGCCCTTACTGGGATAAACCCTTTTCGGGGTGCCAATCCGTCGCTTTCAGGGCGGGCGGATACGTCCTGTGCGGACGCGGTCTAAGACCTAAGCAGCCGCGGCGGCATCTTCCAGATGGGCGCAGGCGTCATGCGGTCCCAGGCCGCGTACTGCTTCGGGCGGGATAAACGGGTCGTCATCGGCAGGGCCGTTCGACTGCTCAGCGCGTGCGGCGCTTGGCTGGGGTTTCTTTGGATGCATCTTTCGCTTCTTGTGGCCCCGAGGCGAGAATGCGCCAATGGGTCATGCCCGGATGGCCGAAGCTAACCCTGTTCTACATGCCACCCGGCGGATGGTTCATGACGCGCGAAGAAGGCATCCCATGAGTGCCCCGGCAGTATGGGGTCGAGGAACAGCATCTCACCCTGGGCGATCTCTTCCGTTGTCTGTCGGGTGTCCGCCCAGGCGGTTGGGGCCAATGCGGCCAGGTCGGTTGGCTGGGTTGTGTCCTGCACCATTGCCGATATCGCGGTCGCGACCGGCCCGAAGGCGACAATGGGATATGTCTTGTCCATGGGTGGCCCCCTTAGTTTCTCACGTTGCGCCAGTCTTCGATCAGCGCGTAATCGGGGCCATTTTCATGCTATAGCGGTTCTCGAAAAACCTGAAGCATCAGCTTCTCCGAAAACCGCTCTAGACATATGCGTCGGTCTCGAAACTTTCGCCCGACAGACTTCCAGAAACGTGCTCAGGTCAGCCTTCTCGGCGGTCCTCCCGTTGAAAGCGCTAGATAACCGGGCTGCTTAGAATTTGGCACACGACAGGCGGTGCCAGCGCATCACACCAGGTGGACTGCTTGCCTTTTCAACGCTTTGCCCGAGCTATTGATGCGTGAAACTTGGTAGTCGCCGACGCCGTGACCCATGGTGAACGGGGGTGGGGACAGCCTATGGGCCACTCGCCGCCGACATGACGGCGCGCGCTTCGAGCATGATCTCATGTTCTTCGCGTGTTTCGCGCACCAGTATCTCGGGCCCGGCCCCTGATGGGCCCGGCAGAAAGCCTAAGCCCGCAGTGATCCTTTCGCGGATATCCCTCGCGTTTTCCCCGATCCCCCCGCAGAAGACGACCGCATCGAGCCCGCCCATAGTGCCAGCCAGGCGGCAGACCTCCTCCACCACGCGGGACACGAAGACCTCGACCGCGCGCTGGGCGGACGGGTCCGTCGACGCGGTCAGGTCTCGCATGTCGTTCGACAGGCCCGACACCCCCAAAAGGCCAGAGCGGTGGTACAGGATGTCCTCGATTTCGGCTGCCGTCTTCCCCTGGTTGAGCCAGTACAAGATCACGCCCGGGTCCAGGTATCCGCAGCGCGTCCCCATCACGAGACCGTCCAGCGTCGAAAACCCCATGCTGCTGGCATGGCCCACGCCGTGCTTCACCGCCGTCACAGAACACCCGTTGCCGAGATGCGCGATGGCAATGCGGCGGGTATCGACCGGATAACCTTCGGCCCGCAGGGTCCGCAGGATCGATTCACAGGACAGACCATGGAAACCGTAACGTCGGATGCCTTCATCGTAATAGCTTTGTGGAAGGGCGAAACTGTCGTGAAGCCAGGGCTTCGCGCTATGGAACGCCGTGTCGAAACAGGCGATCTGCGCTGCATCTGGGTAAAGCGCCTGGGCCGCCCGCACCCCCTGCAGCCCGTGGGGCAGGTGCAGCGGCGCCAGGGGGATCAGGTCGTCCAGCGCGGTCAGGGCCGCATCATCCAACGGGATGGGTGTTGAGAACTGTGCCCCGCCATGGACGATACGGTGGCAAACCGCGTGGATATGACCGCCATGGAGGTGCTCGGCTACCCGGTCGGCCACCAGGGTCAACGCGCTGGGGTGGTCGGGGGCTGCGACACCGGCGCGCTCGCCCGTGCTGATCGATAGCTGCGCCTGCGCCCCGATTCGTTCCACCCCGCCGGACAGAAGGGCTTCGTCAGAGCCTTCCGCCGGGAAAGCGGCGAACTTGATGGACGAGCTGCCCGCATTCAGAACAAGGATTGCGTCCGTCATGGCGTCAATGTCAAAAACCCGATCCCCGCCAGCACAATACCCGCCAGGAACACGGTTTCCGCCGTAATCAGGATGATCGGGCCCAGGCCCAATTGGACGACGTGGCGCAGGTCGGTCTTCATGCCCACCGCCGCGATGGCGGCCAGCAGCGCCCAGCCGGACAGGGATGCCAAAAAGCCCGCGATCACCGCCGGGATCAGCCCGAACGAATTGAGCGCGGCCAGTGCCAGAAAGCCCAGCACGAAGCCGGGCACCAGCGGCGGCCGCGGCCCTTCACTGTCCGTCTGCCGCCACCAGAGCGCGATCAACACCACGATGGGCGCCAGAAAAGACACACGGATCAGCTTCACCAGGGTCGAGGTTTCGCCGGCCGTGTCGGAAATGCTGAAGCCCGCCCCCACCACCTGTGCGACATCATGGACCGTCGCACCGATGAAGGCCCCGGCGGTCACATCGTCGAAGCCCAGCGTGTTGGTCAGGATCGGGTAGAAGATCATTGCCACCGTCGATAGCACGGTGACACCCAGAACGGTGAACAGAAGGTTGCGTTCAGATCTGTCGTCTTTGGGCAGCACCGCCGCGATGGCCATGGCCGCAGACGCACCGCAGATGGCCACTGCACCTGCGGTCAGGATGGCGAAGCGCGGGCCCAATCCGATGAGGCGCGCAAGCATTACGCCGAAGAGGATAGTTGAGACCGTCCCTGCCACAAGAAGCCCGATCATGCCCCAGCCCAGCGATGTCAGCATTTCTAGGCTGATCCGCGCACCCAGGATGGCCACCCCGAAGCGCAGCACGCTGCGTGCCGTGAAGCTTATGCCCTCGGCGGCCTTGCCCGGCTCACTCAGGAAGTTGAGCGCGATGCCGAACAGAAGTGCCAGGAGCATGGCGGGCATCGCGTAGTGTTGGGCCACGAATGTGGCGGCCAGGGCCGCCAACACGGCCACCATCACCCCGGGTAGAACCGCCCGCACGCGCCCGTCCAGATCGTGGACGGACGCGCGAAAGGTGTCGGTGACCGACACGGGGGCCTACGCCCGCATCTGCGGGCGCATGTCGTCAGCCGAAATCCCCGCAACCGAGGTCGGCTTCTTCATGGCGTCGCGGCGGAACGGCTCGCCCAATTCCTGGTTAAGGACGCATTCGATAAAGGTGGTCACGCCGTCCTCCATCTGCTCTTTCACAGCGGCCCGCAGCGCCTGGGTCAGGTCTTCCATGCCGCGCACCTGCACGCCCTTCAGCCCACATCCCTCGGCCACCTTGGCGTATTCCACGCCCAGGTTCAGTTCGGTGCCCACGAAATTGTCTTGGAACCACAACGTGGTGTTCCGCTTCTCCGCGCCCCATTGGTAGTTGCGGAAGATGATCATGGTGATCGGGGGCCAATCGCCCCGCCCGCAAGCCGTCATCTCGTTCATCGAAATGCCGAAGGCCCCGTCACCCGCAAAGCCGATGACCGGCACATCGGGGCAGGCGATCTTTGCGCCCAGGATCGAGGGCAGGCCATACCCGCAAGGCCCGAACAGGCCCGGTGCCAGGTATTTCCGGCCCGCCTCAAAGGTCGGGTAGGCGTTGCCGATGGCGCAATTGTTGCCGATGTCCGACGAGATGATCGCATCGCGCGGCATGGCCGACATGATGGCGCGCCATGCTTGGCGGGGTGACATGCGGTCGGGTTCGCGGTTGCGGGCGCGTTCGTTCCAATTGGTGCCAGGGTCGTCGTCTTCGTGGTCCATGGACGACAATTGCTGCGCCCAGGCGGATTTGGTCTGCGCGATGGTGGCCTTGCGGTCGGCGCGGCCCGCGTCGCCCGCATCATCGGCCAGCTTGTCCAAAATGGCTTCGGCCACCAGCTTGGCGTCGCCCTGGACGCCCACGGTGACCCGCTTGGTCAGGCCGATCCGGTCGGAATTGATATCGACCTGGATGATCTTCGCATCCTTGGGCCAATAATCGATGCCATAGCCCGGCAGCGTCGAAAACGGGTTCAGCCGCGTGCCCAAAGCCAGCACCACGTCGGCCTTGGCGATCAACTCCATCGCCGCCTTCGAGCCGTTATAGCCAAGCGGCCCCACCGATAGGGGATGCGAGCCTGGAAAGGCGTCGTTGTGCTGGTAGCCACAGCAGACCGGCGCATCGAGACGTTCCGCCAAAGCGGCGGAAGCGGGGATTGCGCCAGCCAGAACCACGCCGGCGCCGTTCAGAATAACGGGGAACTTGGCGCTGGAAAGCAGTTCTGCGGCCTGGGCCAAAGCGGCACTGCCACCCTGGGGGCGCTCCAACTGCACGACCTGGGGAAGCTCGATGTCGATCACCTGCGTCCAGTAATCCCGCGGCACGTTGATCTGCGCAGGCGCCGACCCGCGCCAGGCCTTTTCGATCACGCGGTTGAGCACTTCGGCGATGCGGGACGGGTCACGGACCTCTTCCTGATAGCAGACCATGTCGGCGAACAGGCGCATCTGCTCGATCTCCTGGAAGCCGCCTTGGCCGATGGTCTTGTTAGCGGCCTGCGGCGTGACCAGCAGCATGGGCGTGTGGTTCCAATAGGCCGTCTTGATGGGCGTCACGAAGTTGGTGATGCCGGGCCCGTTCTGCGCGATGGCCATGCACATCTTGCCCGAGGCCCGCGTGAAACCGTCGGCGATCATGCCAGCGCTGGTTTCATGGGCACAGTCCCAGAACTTGATGCCCGCCGCCGGAAACAGGTCGGAAATCGGCATCATAGCCGAACCGATGATGCCGAAGGCGTTGTCGATTCCATGCATCTGGAGGACTTTGACGAAGGCCTCTTCGGTGGTCATTTTCACGGGGCTATTCCTTTGCGTTAGATGTCAGGATGTCAGGCCGTCACCGGGCGCGTGGCCCCGACGCGGCGATCCTCCAGGATCAAGTCAGAGGCTTTTTCTCCGATCATGATCGCAGGGGCATTGGTGTTGCCCGAGACGATTTCGGGCATGATCGAGCAATCGGCAACCCGCAGCCTGTCGATGCCGTGGACACGCAGCCGCGCATCCACCACCGCATCACTGCCCGACCCCATCTTGCAGGTGCCGGTCGGATGATAGATCGAGACGGAGTTGTTGCGCGCCCAATTCAGCGTGCCATCATAATCATCCATGGCGAGGTCGGCACTGGGCCGAAATTCTTCGGCGATCTTAGCGTCCAGTGGCGCGGTGCGCGCGATGCGCCGCGCGATTTTGACGCCTTCCACCAGGGTCCGGCAATCGGTCTCGGTCGCAAGATAACCGGGATGAATGGTCGGATAGATGCGGATATCTGGCGACGCCAACCGGATTTCACCCCGGCTTTCGGGGCGCAATTGGCAGACCGACATGGTGAAGGCCGAAAACGGGTGGACGCCTTCGCCGGGGCTGTCGGCCGACCAGGGTTGGATGTGGAACTGGATGTCGGGCGTGGCCACATGGTCGCCGGTGCGCAGAAAACCCGTGGCCAGGCTGGCGGCCATGGTCATAGGGCCCGCGCGGAACATGGCATATTTCAGGGCGATGCGGGCTTGATTGAACAGGCTGCGGACTTCGTCGTTCAGCGTGGGTTCATTGCATTTGAAGACCAACCGCGCCTGCAAGTGATCCTGCAGGTTCTTGCCCACGCCCGGCAAGTCGCGGATCACGTCGATGCCATGCTCCTGCAACTGAGTACCTTCGCCGAGGCCTGAGCACATTAGCACCTGCGGCGACCCTATGGCGCCTGACGACACGATGACCTCGGCCCTGGTCCGAACGGTATGGGTCTTGCCCGCCTGGTCGCGGTAGATCACACCTGTGGCGCGCCCGTCCTCGATTAGGATCTTCTGCGTCTGGGCATGGGTTACGATCTTGAGGTTTTCACGACCCTTCGCAGGCTTCAGGAACGCCACGGCGCTGGAACAACGCCGCCCCTTTTCTGCCGTCAGTTGGAAGTAGCTGACCCCCTCCTGACTGGCCCCGTTATAGTCGGGGTTGAAGGGATAACCCGCATTCTGGGCCGCTGCGACCCAGGCGTCGCAAATGGGCCGTTGCAGCCGCATGTTCGACACGGCCAGCGTTCCTTGATCACCGTGGAAATCGTCTGCCCCCCGCTCCTGCTTTTCGGAGCGTTTGAACAGCGGCAGCACGTCGTCCCAGCCCCAGCCCGCATTGCCCATCTGTCGCCAGCGATCATAATCTGCGGGTTGGCCGCGCACGTAGAGCAATCCGTTCAGCGATGACGATCCGCCCAGAACCTTGCCACGCGGCCAGTCCAATTGCCGCCCGTTCAGGCCGGGATCGGGCTCCGTCCGGTAGCACCAGTCGACGGCCGGGTTGTGCATCGTCTTGAAGTAGCCGACGGGGATGTGGATCCAGGGGTTCCAGTCACGGCCACCTGCTTCCAGCAGGACGACTTTGATCGACGAATCGGCAGACAAGCGATTGGCCAACACGCACCCTGCTGACCCGGCCCCGACGATCACATAATCCGCTGAGACCTCCGACATTTTCTGGCCGCTCCGTGGAACTGTGTATGGTTGGGGAAGAATTGTCTTGCCAGACTGATCATATGGTGAGCAATAATGAGACCGCAAGTATCAATTTTGCGCATTTGGGAGGATGAACAAATGAAGGCTGCAAGGGCCCTAAGCCAGGTATCGCGTCGCGACCTGCTGAAACTGACCGGTACATACGGGATGTCGTCCGTGATCATGGGCGCGGCGACACTGACGGGTGCGGTGACGCTTCCGTCACTGGCGCGCGCTGCTGAATCGACCTACGAGAAGCGCTTCGCAAATGAGCCCAAGCACACGCTCAAGATGGGCGCGTCCGGCTTCAACACCCGCAACCTTCTGATCGAACGCGCCGGTGTTCTGGAATTCGCCCGCGACTTGGAGGAGCGGACCGAGGGCGAAATTCGCATCGAATTCATCGGCGACAACCAGATCTGTGGCCAGCTCAACTGTGCCGAGAAGGCCCAGCTTGGCGTGGTGGACATGTATGCCGCCTCGACCCAGAACTCGGCGGGTGCCGTGCCTTATCTGAACGTGCTGGATTATGCCTATATGTTCCCCAGCCGGGCGGCGCAGTATTACTTCCTCTACAGCCCCGCCTCGCAAACGATGCTGCGCGACCCGTTGGAAAAGCGCCACGGTCTGAAATTCCTCTTCAGCCATTGCGAATTGCGCGGTTTGCAGATGGGCCAGTCTTTCGCCGACAAACCCACGGTCACCAAGCTGGAAGAGCTGTTCGGCACCCGCAACCGTGTGACGGGCACGCAGCTGGGCCGCATCGCCATGCAGCTTCTGAACCTTAACCCGACGCCCATCGCCTGGGAAGAAACACTGGACGGTCTCCGCCAGGGCCTAGTCGACGGGGCCGAAACCTGGGCCTCCGCCGTGGCCTATGCCAACATGTCGCCGGTGGTCAGCCAATCGGTCGATTTGCGCTTCTTCTGCGGCACCGAGCATACCGGCATGTCCGCTGAGAAGTTCGACAGCCTGGAGCCGCATCTGCAAGACGCCATCATGGAATCCGCCTACTTGGCGCAGGTCCATGTCCAGGCCGCCAACGAAGCCGCTTTGGTCAACACAGTCGGCTATTCGGACCCGATCCTGCCCGGCACGATCTTCGCCGAAAACGATGTGCGCGTGTCCTTCTTGGCCGATGACCAAATCAAGATGGCCGAGGAAATGTGCTCGCCCGAGTTCAACCCCGACCCGTGGGAGCAATGGCGCGAGCGGATCAATGGCTGGCAGGGTGGCGCGGATACCTATCAGGAGATCTACAACGTCGCCCGCGAAATTCCGGCCGATATGAAAGCCGAGAATGTCGAGCCGCGCCGCTGGTGGCGCTCGGTCTGATTTGAAACCAGGCCAGTCTTGGCGAAGGGCGGCGCAAGATCGCCCTTCGACCCGTCAGCGCATCCCAAACGCGCTGATCCACGAACAAGGGAGTGCCTGACATGGGCAACTGGTTCGCCGGAGCGGGCGAGATCTTCGCCGCACTGTTCTCCAACGATGCTTTCATGGTCCGCCAAGCCCTGCGGGAGCCCGCGGCTTGGCCCATCGGCCTGATCGTCACGATCCTGGGTGGACTGGTCTTCTATGCCCTCTACCGCGCCATTCCCTGGGTGGAGCGTAAGCTGGAACCCACCATCATGGTGACCTCATATCTTATGATCGGGGGCATCATCTTCGTGGAGGTCATCCGCCGCTTCACCTTTGGGCAACAGGCGCCCTGGTCCACGACCATCCCGCCCTTCTTGTTCCTTATCATGACGTGGGTGGGGTGCAGCTATAACGTCAAGCTGCGCACGCACTTGGCCTTCGCCGAATTTCGCACGGCCCTGCCGCGTGCCGGGCAGATGGCGTGCCTGACGATGGATGCGATCCTTTGGATCGGGTTTTCCTGGGTCGTGATCGTGACCTCGTCGCGTATGGTCGCCAACTCTGCCTCGAACTTCCAGATCATGCTGGGCACGGACAATGTGCTGCAATGGTGGTTCCTCGTCTCGGTCCCCCTGGCCTTCCTGATGTTAGCGGGCCGCGTGATCGAGAACTGGGTGGACGATTACCGAAACTACAAGTCGGGCGCGCCCCTTATCGAACAAGCCGTGATCGGGGCCGACTGACATGACCGACGGCAACATCATCACCCTCATTTCCATCGGTGTGACCATCCTCTTCATGATGGGCACCCCGGTCTTCCTGGTCATCGGCTACTGGGTCATCGGCATGTCCTTCGTGTTGGGCCTGCCGCTGGACAATATCGGCGCTGCTTTGGCGGATGTCTTCACCGACGGCTTCGCCCTTTTGGCCATGCCGCTGTTCATCCTGACGGGGGACCTGATCAACCGCTCGGGCATCGCGCGACGGCTGTCGGACTTCGCCTATGCGTGCCTCGGCTGGATCCGGGGCGGGCTGGCCATGGCGTCCCTGGGCGCTTGCGGGCTATTTGCCGCCATTTCGGGCTCAAACTCGGCGACCACGGCCACGATTGGGTCCATGCTGCATCCCGAAATGGTCAAAGGCGGCTATGACGAACGTTTTTCGGCGGCCACGGCGGCGGCGGGCGGCACAGTGGGCATCATCATCCCGCCATCGATCATCTTCATCGTCTACGGCTTCCTGATGAACTTGCCGATTTCTGACCTGTTTGTGGCGGGTATCATTCCCGGGGCACTGATGGTTGGCGCCATGATGTTCGCCTGCTGGATTATCTGCACCATGAACGGTTGGGGCTATCTGATCGCGCTGAGCCCGCTGCGCGTGCTCAAGACCGGCCTGGGCGCCTGGTTGGGGTTCTTCGCCATCGGTTTGGTGCTTTGGGGCATCTACACGGGCAAGTTTTCCCCGACCGAGGCGGCGGGTGTCACCGTGGGCTTCTGCGTGCTGGTGGGCTTCATCTGCCTCGCCATCAACAAGCTGACCCGGCACGAGGAAGAGGCACCGCTTGAAGACCGATCAGTCGCGGAAATGCTGGTGGTGCGCGGCTTCGGCCCGCTTGAGTTGCCGTCGATCACCATGCGGTCGTCGCAGATAACCGGTATCCTGGCCCCGCTGATCGCGGTGTCGGTGGTGATGCAGCAGATCCTGTCGGTGCTGGGCGCGCAGCAGATCATCGGCGATTTTGTGACCTCTATGGGCGGCTATTACGCCATCCTGTTCACGGCCATGGCCATCGTCTTCGTCTGCGGCATGGTTCTGGAAAGCCTGCCGGTGACGATCATCCTGGCCCCGATCCTGGCACCCATCGCCCATTCCGTCGGGGTGGAGCCTGTGCAATTCGCGGTCATCTTCCTGGTCGGCGCGTCCATCGGGTTTATCACGCCGCCTTACGGCTTGAATCTGTATGTGGCGTCTGGTGTGACCGGCGTGCCGTATTTCCGCCTGTTGCGCTATACATGGCCCTATCTGCTGGCCTTGATCACGGTATGGATCATCGTGGCGTTGGTGCCGCAGCTCTCGACGGCATTGCTTCCGGATAACCTGTAGGTGACCCAATGGACGGGGAGACCGCGCGCGAGACCATTCCAACCAATCTGAGGCTTCTTCTGGTCCTTGAAGAAGTCGCCAAGGTCGGTGTCCCCGTCACGCCCACGGAAATCAACGCCAAGCTGGCGCTGCCCAAGCCCACCATCCACCGGCTGTTCGCCACCTTGGAGGAGGAAGGGTTTTTGCAGCGCGACATGGATGGGCGCAGCTATTCGCCCGGGCCCCGGATGCGGCGGCTGGCAGGCGGGATCCTGTCCTCGCTGCGCATCCGCACCGCGCGCCAGGCCGTACTGCGGCGGCTGAGCCGCGAGATCGGAGAGACCTGCAACATCGCGCTGCCCGACCGCGACGCGATGATCTATCTGGAACGGGTGGAAACCGAGTGGCCGCTGCGCATCCAACTGCCCCAAGGCACGCGCGTGCCGTTTCATTGCACGGCCAGCGGCAAGATGTATCTGAGCTCGCTCACCAAGCGGCATCTGGATCGCTACCTTGCGGCGGCGGACTTGGCGGAACAGACGCCCAACACCATTACCGACGTGGAAGCCCTGCGCGCTGAAATCGAGGGGATTGCTGGGCGAGGATATTCCTTGGACCGTGAAGAGTTCATGCAGAACATGGTGGCCCTGGCCGTCCCGATCCTGGATCCGAACGGGCGGTTGATGGCCACCCTGTCGTTCCACGCACCAACGCAGCGTTTCGATGCCGCGCGGTCCCTCGCACATCTGGACGACCTGCGGCGCGCTGCTTCTGATCTGGGGCAATTGGTGGAGGCGGAGCTTTCGGATGACGGGTAGCGAGGTGCCGCGGCACCTACGAAGCCATTTGATCTGACTCTGCGGCTGTGTAGCGGTCCGGCAAAGGGGGGCCAGCCCCCGTCCCGGCAAGCCGGGACTCCCCCCGGAGTATTTTGGCCAGGATGAAAGGTGGATGCGCGTTGGGTGGGGGCGCATCGGTCAAAGCGTGGCGTGGGGGTGTCACCTTTACAGGGAAAGGCGCAGTTGCGTTGACTTCTGGGCGCTGTTTTCGCAGATGCGCCCCACACCAGACGCCGAAGGAGGCGCGTGATGACTGAAGATAGCCAGATAGGGGAGACGCTCTGACAGACTGTCAGGGGTTTTCTTGCGCGTCTCCATCACGAGGGTGTTTCCCTCTTTCACCAGACATCTGACACTGTGCCCCATGGTGGGCGCGATGGTCGTAAGCGTGTTCGCCGTCCTGACCCGCGGCGAGGCGCCAGCGGCTTGATGGAAAGGGATTTTCCATGACCCATAGATTAGACACCATCCGCAATATCGGCATCATGGCCCATGTGGATGCCGGGAAGACGACGTTGACCGAACGGATCCTGTTCAATGCGGGCCGCATCCACAAGGTGGGCGATGTCCATACCGGCAATACCGAGATGGATAGCCGCGCGGTCGAGCAGGCCCATGGTATCACCATTTCAGCCGCCGCCACGGCGTTGGAATGGCGGGGCTGCGACATCACCATCATCGACACGCCCGGGCATGTTGACTTCACCATCGAGGTGGAGCGCTCGCTTCGGGTTTTGGATGGAGCTGTCGCTGTGTTTTCCGCTGTCGCCGGCGTGGAGCCGCAATCGGAGACCGTCTGGCATCAAGCCAATCGTTACGGCACGCCGCGCATCTGTTTCGTCAACAAGATGGACAGTCTCGGCGCTGATTTCGAGGGCTGTGTGGACCAGATCCGTGACCGTTTGGGCGCGCGCCCCCTTGTGGTGCAAATGCCCATCGGGGCGGAAGGGACGTTTGTGGGCGTGGTCGATCTGATCACGTTGCAGGCGTTGACCTGGACCGATGGCGCGCAGGCGCCGCAGAGGGGCCCGGTGCCCGAGGTGTTGCTGGCGAAGGCTGAAGCGGCCCGGCAAAAGCTGGTCGAGGACGTGGTGGATCAGGACGATGGTGCCCTTGCCCTTTATCTGGAGGGCGAGCCCATCGGGGCTGACCTGCTGACCCGTCTGGTGAGGCTGGCCTGTATCGGTGGTGCTGGCGTGCCTGTGCTGACCGGCTCGGCCTATCGCAATATCGGGGTACAGCCGCTGATGGACGCGATTGCTGCCTATTGCCCGTCGCCGCTTGATCGCCCGGATGTGGAGGGGCGCGACCCGCAGGGCGCGCTTGTCCGGCGGGCGGCTGATGCCGATGCGCCGCTCTTGGCCCTTGTTGCCAAGACGAAGGTCACGCAGCACGGGGCGCTGTCCACCCTCCGGATCTATTCCGGGCGGTTGGACAAGGGCATGGCCGTGCTGAACGCGACCCTGAGCGAGCGGGAACGGGTGGGCCGCATCTTGCGGATGCATGCCGATGATCACACCGATCTGACGCAAGCGGAAGCGGGCGATGTGGTCGCCGTCATGGGCCTGAAATCGGTTCGGGCGGGGGACACGTTGTCTGACCCGAAGGCGCCTGTGGTGCTTGATGGGTTGGTCTGCCCCGACCCGGTGATCGAAGCCGTGGTGGAGGCCCCCGATGCCGCGTCCCAGTCGAAGCTGGGGCAGGCGCTGGCGGCCATGGCGCGTGAGGATCCGTCCTTGCGCGTGGGCTCTGACCCGGAAACCGGCCAGGTGCTGGTGGCCGGCATGGGTGAGTTGCACCTTCAGATCTGTCTGGAGGAAATCGCCACCACCCATGGTGTCACCGCCCGGCTGGGCCAGCCGCGTGTGGCTTATCGTGAAGCCTTGACCCAACGGGTCGAGGTGGACCGGACGCTGCGCAAGCAATCGGGTGGGCCGGGGCAATATGCCCGGGTGAAACTGGTGGTAGAGCCTGCGGAGGATGTGTCTTTCGTGAGCGAGATCACCGGGGGCGCCGTGCCGACCGAGTTCATCCCGGCCGTGGAGGCGGGGGTGCGGGCGGCCATGGGCACCGGCACCGGCCATGGCTGGCCCATGTCGGGCGCGAAGGTCAGGCTGATCGACGGGGCATTCCACCCCAATGACAGCTCGGCCACGGCGTTCGAACGGGTCGCGCGGGAGGCAACAGCAGAGGCCTTCCAGAAGGCGGGTGTCATCCTGCTGGAGCCGTTGATGAAGGTGGATGTCACATCGCCCACGGACCATGTGGGCGCGGTGATCGGAGACCTGAACGCGCGGCGTGGCCTGATCGTCCGCTCGGAAGCAGGCAAGGCCGGGCAGGAGATCGTGGCCCATGTGCCGCTGGTCAACATGTTTGGCTATGTCGGTGCGCTGCGGTCTTTGAGCCGGGGTCGTGCCACCTTCGCCATGGTGCTGGACCATTATGGCGACGTGCCGAAGGCCATCGCGGAAGAGCTGCGTGCTGCCGTGTAAAGGAAGAGGTCAGGCGGCCCGGGGACGGGTCGCCTGATTTCGTGTTTGGGGGGTGATGAACGGTCATTTTCCCCGCATAACTTTGGACCGGAATCAAGCCCGAAGGGCACCAGCCCACCCCCGGGTCGCCCCCCGCCCGTCGATAGACCGGCTTGCACTTTTGGATGCCGTTTCGGTCCATTCGATGGGGGCGACACTCGCTAGAGCCGTGGGTCCACGGGCTCACTTTCCAGCGCTAGGACGGCCAAGGCGCATTCGTGGATGCGGGACAGGGGCGCACGCGCCACGAAGCGGTGGAGGCCCTCGAAGCCCAGCTTGAACTCTCGCTCTGCCAGGGAGAACTTGCGACCAAGGCCGCGCTGGCGCAGCCGCTCGATATTGACGGGCAGGTCGTAGTCGGGGCCATAGATGATGCGGAGGTAGTCGCGCCCACGCACCTTCATGGCCGGCTGGATCAGCCCACGCTCCCCACGCAGGGTGAAGGCGTTGGGCTTGAAGACCAGGCCTTCGCCACCCTTGGCGGTGTGGGACATCCACCACGTGACGACCTCGGCGCGGTGGGCGGGGTCGGTCGGGTCGATCTGTTTCCAGCCTGTGGTTTGCAGGATCGGGTCGGCCTTGGCCAAGATGGCCAGGGTTTCCATGTGCCAGGTGTGCGGTTGATCGGAATGGACCTTTCCTTCCGTGGCGAGGATGTGGAAGGGCGCGATGCGGTAATCGTCGATACTGTCGGCGGCCCAGCAATAGCCGTCGATGGTCTTGCCCATGAGGTCCGCGTTGGAAAGCTGCGTTTCTGCCTTCATACGCAGCGCGTCCAGCCCGCCCAGATCGCCCGCCTTGGCGATGGCATCCAGCAGGGCCGCAGCGGAGGATTGGGCAGCGGCAACGGTGGGGTAATATTGCCGTTGCAATAACTCCTGCGCCTTTGCGGACCACGGCATGAGTTCTGCGTCTAGCAGGACCCAATCGGTTTCGAGTGTCTCCCACAGACCGGTCGCGTGTATGGCGCCTGCGACGCGGCCGATGATGGCGCGTTCCCGGGCTTCATCCTTGAAGAAGGGGCGGCCGGTGCGCGTATAGACCACGCCCGCCTTGCCGTCTTCGACGCCAAACCGAGTGCGCGCGGCCCCGGCATCTCTGGCTACGACCAGAAGCGCGCGGGAGCCCATGTGCTTTTCTTCCACCACAAGGTCTGTGACGCCACGGTCGCCATAGTGGTCCATGGCCTGGTCGGGATGTTCCAGAAAGGAGCCCTCGGGCGCGGTGGGGCAGGCGGCCATCGTGGGCGGCAAGTAGACTAGCCAGCGTGGGTCGACGGCGAAGCGGCTCATCACCTCCAACGCGGCGAGGCTGTTTTCCTCGGGGATTTGGAGGGTGGATTTGAACCGCGTCTCGATGCGCATCTTGGTGGCGTAGTCATCGAAATAAAGCAGGCGGTCATGAGCCTGCTGCGCAGATAGGGATCTGCCCGCGTCTAGGGGCTTTGCAGGAACAGCGTATTGGGTCTTCGCCGGAACCGAGACGGTTTCACGTTCGGGCCAGCGCAGGGCTGTCAGTTTGCCACCGAAGACACAGCCTGTGTCGATGCACATGGTGTTGTTGAGCCATTCGGCGTCCTGCATGGGCGTATGGCCGAAGACGACATCGGCTTTGCCGCGATAGTCACGGGCCCATTCCAGACGAACGGGTAGGCCGAATTCGTCCACCTCACCCGTCGTCTCGCCGAACATCGCGAAGGTGCGCACCTGGCCCGAGCCGCGGCCATGCATCTCTTCCTTCAACCCCGCATGGGCGATGACCAGTTTGCCATCCGCCAGCCACGCATGGGACCGCAGGTCCCATATGAAGTCGGCGACCTGTTTGCGGAACGCGTCGGACGTCGCCTCCAACTCGGCCACGGTCACGTCGAGGCCGTGGGTCTGTGTGACCTTGCGGCCCTTGAGCCACTTATGGAGCTTGAAGTCGTGGTTGCCTATGACGCAGCGGCCCGTGCCCTCAAGGCACATCCCCATGACAAGGCGTAGGGTGTCGCGGTTGCGGGGGCCGCGGTCGGTCAGGTCGCCCACGAAAAAGGCAATGCGGCCTTCGGGGTGGCGCGCACCGATCAGGTCTTCGCCATCGGGCGCGAAGGAGTCGATCTGGTAGCCCAGATTGCCCAGCAATTCGTTCAGCTCATCGAAGCAGCCATGGACATCGCCGATGATGTCGAACGGACCATTATCAGCGCGATTATCCGTCCAGAGGGGTTCGCGCGTGATTTGAAGCGCGTCCACCTCGCCCGGGGATTTCATCACCTGGATCTGGCGGAATCCTTCCTTCTGAAGGCCGCGAAGACCCCGGCGCAAGGATTTGGAGTGGTTGCGCGCCACATGTTCGCCGAAGTCACGATTGGGGCGGGATTGGTTGCGGTCATGGCAAATCTTCGGGTCGATATCCAGCACGACCGCCACGGGAAGCGCGTGATATTTGCGGGCCAATTGCACCAACCGGGCCCGGTCTTCGCGCCGGACCGAGGTCGCGTCGATCACCGTCAGAAGGCGGCGCTTGAGGCGGATGGCTGCCGTGTAGTTGAGCAGGTCGAATGCGTCTGCGGTGGCCCCCAGATCGGTTTCATCGTCCGAGACAAGCGCGCGGCAATTATCGGAGGACACGATCTCCGTCTCAAGGAAGTGCTTGCGCGCAAAAGACGACTTGCCCGACCCCGTGGGGCCGATCAGCACGACGAGTGCGAAATCGGGGATGGTGATCTGATGGCCGGTCATTTTGTATCCGCCAAAGTGAAAACCGCCATCTGCGACGGCGCGCCATGGGTGTCGTCCAGTGGGCCCAAGGGGGCGAAGCTGGCGGCATAGCCGTGCTCTTCGGCCACCTTGGTTGCCCAGTCTTCGAATTCGGCCCGGGTCCATTCGAAACGGTGGTCGGGATGGCGCAGTTTGCCATGGGGCAGCCCTTCGAAGAGCGCGTTATATTCGCGGTTCGGCGTGGTCACTACCACCAGTCCGGGGCGCGCATCCCCAAAGAGAGACAGCGCCAGGGCGGATAGTCTGTGCGGCTCGATATGTTCGATTACTTCCACCAAGGTGGCGGCGTCGAAGCCGTGCCAGCGACGGTCACCATAGGTCAGGCTGCCCATCTGAAGGGCGACGCGGGCGGCCTTGGCATCGCCCGCTTGGTGAAGGCGCAGCTTGCGGTGCGCCAGTTCCAGCGTGCGGACAGAAGCATCGACACCCACGATCCGGTTCAACCCGCGTTCCTTGATGAGCCGGGCCATCAGCTTGCCTTCACCGCAGCCCAGATCGAGGACCGAGGTGACGCTATGATCGCGCAGGACATCGGCCACGCTGTCGAGCCGCAGGTCATGCAGGCGCAGGGGCTTTTCAAGCTGTTCTTCCGGTTCGACCTTGGGCGCGTCTTCGGGTTCGTCGTCTTGCGGCAGGCTTTCTTCCAGGCGGGCAAGGGCCATATTCATCAGCGACCGCCGGTGCTTGAGCGCGCGGCGCGTGATGATTTCCTTTTCGGGATGGGCGGACAGCCAGCCTTCGCCCTTGGCCAGCAATCGGTCGATTTCGTCTTCGCTGACATAGTAGTGCTTGAAGTTGTCGAGGACCGGGACAAGCACATAGAGGTGCCGCAGCACATCGCCCAAGGGCAAGGTGGCGGACAGCCGAAGGTCGATTATGGGACCGTCCGTGTCCGGCGTCGCGACGCGGTAGCCAAGCGGCTCAAAAAGACGTTTGACCAGATCCAAGTCACCCGACAGCGCCACGGGCACGATGCGGATCTCAAACGGCAGGGCGCGGTCGGCCAGGGCCTGCCTGTCCTTGGACTTGCCCGCCATGGATTGCGCGAAAGCCTTCGTCATCGCCACCGACAGGAAAGAGCTTGCGACGAAGGGGCGGTCATTGACGTATTGTGCCAGCAGCCCGTCGCTTTGCTTGTTCTTGCCGCGAACGAGGCTGATGGGGTCCACCTCCAGATGCAGGACGGCGGTGGCGCGCGATGGGGTCGTTTCGGAGAAGAAGATGGTGATGTCCCCGGCAGAACTGGACCGCACGTGCAGGTGATCGGGGTGCTTGTGCAGCAGAAATCCCAGATCGGTCGCCGCGTAATCGGCGTCGGGTGGGGCGATCAGGGTAAGTTCGAGCTGCATGGCGGTTGGACCGGGTGTTTGTTGTATCTGCGGGTCTATTGACGGATCGGGCCAGAAGAAAGGCGGGGGATCGGGCTATTCCGCGGCCAGATCGT
Organism: uncultured Jannaschia sp.; assembly: GCA_947494145.1. Lineage (GTDB taxonomy): Bacteria > Pseudomonadota > Alphaproteobacteria > Rhodobacterales > Rhodobacteraceae > Jannaschia. The sequence goes on from CANLTZ010000004.1 coordinate 296,407, forward strand.
GCAAATCTGGCACCAGCCCCCGGGCTTGCGCGGCGGCTTGCGGGTCGGCGCTGTTGGCAAGCAACCAGCCTTGAACTTGCGCGGGGCTAAACGTCTGGGCACCGAGGCGTTGTTCGAACTGACGGGCCAGCGCATCTTCGCCGGGGAAAAAGCGGTCAAACAGGCGCCGGGCCGTATGGGCGCGCACCAAACCAAGCTCAACATGCAAATCGGCCCGGCCCGGGCGGATCAGGGCGGGGTCCAGCCGCTCCTTGTGGTTCGTGGTCATGACAAGGGCACGCCCTTCCTGCGCGGCGACCCCGTCAATGGCGTTGAGCAGGCCGGAAAAGCTGATGCCGCCGTGCCGTTCCCGGCTTTCCCGTTGGGTGAAGACCGCGTCCACGTCCTCGATGGTGATAAGCGACCGTTTGGGCGCGTCCATCATGGCTTCGCGCAGGTCGTCATCGCTGAGTGTGGCATGCCCGATATCCAGCGTGGCGATGTCCAATGACAGGTCCGAGGCGAGCGCGCGGACCAGGCTGGATTTCCCTGTACCCGGCGGGCCGTGGAACAAATAGCCCCGCCGCCAGGGCACGCCGCGTTGGGCATACCAATCGGCGGCATCGTAGAACCAGCGCATGTCATCTCGCGCACGGGTGATACGGTCATCATCCACGAGGACGGTCTCGATGGAGCGGCTGGGGATTTCGCCGAAGTTGTCCCAATAGCCGCCTTTCATGACGTGGAGATTGGGGCCAACTCGGTCGACGGAGCAGGCGATTTGGCGGCCTTGTTCGATCCAACCGAGGATGGTGCGGAGGTGCCCGAAGAGAATAGTGATCGTGAGAACCTCCATAGGACGCTGGTTGTTAACGTTGCCGATCTTGCTCTTCTCGTTGATTTCCCGGTCCAGGCGGCAAAGCTTGCCATTCCAGAAAAACCAATGGGTTCCGGGGGCGGGGGCATAACCCCGCGTGCCGTGCGCCCAGTTGCGATCGGTCAGGCGAACATGTTTGGCGCGGGCCAGCACACCGTTCTGTTCCATCCAGATGCAGAAATGGCGGTAGGCCTCCGCCCGGTTGTCAAGCGTCATGCTCACCAAGGTGCGCCGGGCAATGGCCCGGTGGGCGGCCATGCACCCGATGCGCAGGAGGGCCGCGGCCATCCCGAAGGCGCCGAGGGCCAGGCCGCCAGCGAAGAAGTCGCTGGCAAGGGCGTTTGCCAGCATTTGGTGAATGACCTCCATCACCGCGCCCTCCCGTCTTCGCGGAAGTTGGGGCCCTTGAAACGACGCACCGGGTTTCCGCGTTCCAGCGCCCTGTGCAGGCGGTTTTGGTCGGACTTCTGGGCGTCTTCATCGGCGGCGATTTGGGCCGTTAGCAGGTCGTCCAGCCGTCGAAGCGCAAGCGCCTTGTTGCGATGTTGGGAGCGCATGTCGCGCGCTACGGTGGTCAGGCCCGTGGGCCGGTGCGTGGCGCGCACGGCGCTGTCGGTCTTGTTCTGGTGCTGGCCGCCCGCGCCACCGGCGCGGAAGGTTTCAAAGGTCACATCGCTTTCGCGCAACCTGGTGGGCGCGGTGGTGGGTTTGGGCAGGTCGAAGACCCCGATGAACCAATTGGCGCGCTTATGGCCGGGGCGAAGCGTGCTTTGCACACGCCACTGGATCGTTCCACGCCATTGGCGGGCCAGTGTTTCCGCCGCCGGGCCGTGCAGGACGGCGACGGCGGATTTGTGGCCATGCTTTGTAGGCGGGGCACTGATATCGACCGTGACGCCCATGGCGCAGGCCTCTTTTTGAAGAAGGGCGAGGGCCTGTGCCACGGCCCGTTGGCATTCCGCCGGTCCGTTGCCGCTGGTGACAAGCAGGGGGATGGGGGTTGCATCGGTCATGCGCGCCCCCTTTCGCGGGTCTTCTTGAAGGTCAGAAGCGGGTGAAATACTGCCACACGGCGTGCCGCTCCCATACCTTCCAGGTCGGCTGCGACAGCGTCGGGCGACTTGTAGGCCAGGGACGCTTCCTCGATCAGCAGATCGCGGTCTTCGCAAAGGACGCGGCCACCGAAACGGGTGCGCTGCATGGCATCTATGTCGGACTTCTTCGCCCGCAGACGGCCATGCATCGACGCGCGGTCATAACGCCGCCCCGACCCATGGGCGAGGCTGCCAAGCGCATCGGGATGGTCCATGGCGGACATCAGGAAGCTGGGCGCCGCACGCGACCCCGCCAGCGGGACGAGGCCTGCGCCGATGGCCGCGGCCCCTTTTCGATGCAGCCAGCCACCTTCGTGATGCGTCAGCAGGTTATGTGGCGCATCTACGCAGAGCCGCAGATCGCTGCGAAGGGCGTCGGCGGCCCGTTCCGCGATGACCTGACGGTTCAAGCGCGCCCAGCGGGCGGCGTGATCGTGCGCTTTCAGGTACGTTTCGGCTGCATCGCTGCCTGGTGCTAGACCGTCGAACGCGCCTTGGGGCAGGGCGTCAAACACCGCGCTACCCACCCCGCGCGAACCCGCATGGACCAGCAGATATAGCCGAGACGGATCAAGGTCTATGCCTTCTGCGCATTGCGCCACGGCCTGGACTTCGCAGAAATGGTTGCCGCCTCCGATAGTGCCAAGCCCACCGGGCTGGAGGTTGGTCGGCAAGTCGGCTGCCTCCAGCCGCGTGCTATGGTCATCGCAGACCGGTTCGCCCAGCACGCGCATACGCCGCAGCGCCTTTTCGAGCTTCAGTTTGCGCGTTGGCAAGCTGAGCTCAAAGAGAGACATGCCGCAGCCAATATCGCTCCCGATAAGCTGCGGAAACACGCGATCGGCTAGAATGGCGCATCCAACCGGTCCGTATTTCCCCGGATGTAGGTCAGGAAAGGCGGCGATTTTCTGAACCTCAGCCCAACTGGCGACGTGGTTGAGTTGTTCTTCCGCGCGCCCATCAATCCAGGCGCCGGAGGAATAGAATTTCGTGATGACGCCGCCGCTGGAAACAGCAGGCGAGCGGCCATCCAAGACAGAATTGCCCATGGAATAGTACCCAAATACATAATGGTAAACGTCAGCAGCGGCGCTGACGTATTAATCAAACCTGACCGGTGTTCGGATTAGGCGTTGATTGGCCCCGAAAGGGTAAAGCAATGTGCAGGCATGTGGTTTCCCTTTCCTCTTGGGGTTACGATTTGGGTCCTTGGGACCGGCTCAGGGTTGGATTACGGTGCCTTGATGATTCGCTCCAAGGATGAAGCTTTAGAAATCAGGGCGTGCTGCAAATTTACAACAATAGCTACCTGGGGCTTGGTGGCTAGACTGGATGGATGAGGCGGCGTGCCTCCCAAACCTCTGGTGTTTCTAGCTTCTTGGCGAGATGGTCGATGATACTTGTTGGTGTCCTTGCCCGCTCCGGGAAGGCCGGACATCACGGTGACAGAACATTTGAACGTCTCATGTGCGATATAAGCCGGATCGCGATCTGGTAATTCGAAGAACGCAACGCGGCTTTCATCATTAGCGAAGGCGAATGGCGCCGACAGGCAACCCGCTTCCTCAAACGTAGTCACAGAAAGCTTCACGTTCGCTAGAATTGCTTCTTGATCGGCGCAGATACGGCCAAGCGTATCAGATTTTACATGGAGACATAAGCGATCGGGCCGGCACTGATGGGAGGTCTCAATAGCAAGCCTGACAGGGTTGTCTCTCTCGATCAGCCAGAACGACAATTGGTGTTTGGCAATGATCCCACAAAGTGCTTCTCGTCATGCAAAGGGGGAGCCGACATGCCAGAGCAATTGGCGCGCGATGGACGCACCAACGCGGGAATGGCCGTGCGAAGCATGCGGCTGTCTTCCTCGTGCCGTGTCGTGGCGGGCTTGCCCACATCGTGCAGCACGGCCGCTCAGAAAAGACAGCTTCGATCCTCCTCCGTTAGAGCGCGCCTGGCAGTGTCCTTCACCAGTGCTTCAAGCACCATACGGGTATGGGTACCCACATCCCCCTCGGCGTGGTGCAAAGGGTCCTGTGGGCAAGTGTCAAGCGCGGTCGATTCCGGCCAAAACAGCCAGATTGCGGACCAGTCAATATGCCAGTCAGACGCGTTCGGCACGAACGACAGCAATGTCCTGTGGTCGATCACATATTGCGCGATCTAGGCATCGTAAGCTCCGGGAAGACCCAATTTGGGCGCAAATATATCTACGCCTGAAGCCAAACCATTGGGCAAGATTGGACGATCATGCCAATGGCCATCGGCCGCCTGAATCGCTTGATGGAAGTCCCCGCGAACGAATTTGAAGCGATCCATGACGCGGTCGCCTTTCTCGTGCTTGATATATAGCCCCTCGGCCAGATTGCTGTCTTCCGTCTGTTGGTCAACCATATCGAAACGGTTTTTCGACTGCTCCGCAGCACGCACCAGTGCATCGTGCCAATTGGTGGACTTATAGGGGGTTGGGCGGACCATTTCGACAAGGTGGTCCGTGGATTTGATCTCACCTTCATGAATGACGGGCACCGGCATGATGGGAAGTCCGTTCAGAAGGGATTTACGTGCCTGCGTGCTCAGGAATATGCCAGTCTCCCGGTCGAGGACGTCGAATTCCAGAAAGAAATGTGGCAGCTGGTCGTAGAAAACCGTATGCTTGGCATACATCCATTCGCCATACACAACGAACCTCTGGCCCAGAACGGGAAAAAGAGCCCGCGCATGGGTTGCGGCCCAAGTCTTGAATAGGGCGAAATGCCGTTCCCGACCGCCGCCCGTGAGGTAATGGCCACGGCTTTGCAAAAGCAGATTGCCAGCCGTATCGAAAGACATGGCTGAATTCGCCCCATCGAGCTTTTCTTCGATGATGAGTGTTTCGCCCGCCAGTTCGTAGATAGGTTTGTCGTCGGAGATATCTCCGACTTGAAGGCGCGAACCTTCAAGATGCCGCGTCCGCGGGTATTTATGGATTTTCATAACCGTCTCACAATGTATCGAAGTGCACATGAGGAAATCCGACGTCGTTCGTCGGGTAGATTTCTAAAGACTGTGCGTGGGCGTTACATCGGATTTCCGCGAGTTCGAGGTTGAGACGGGAAAATTCTGAGTAAAGTCGGTCACCGCAAAAATCAACACTGGATTTCGAAGCGGGTCAGACACGATTGCGCATCCACCCGACCCACGGGCGCAAACGGTTGAGCGTCGCGGCAAGGGCGGCCAGGGCCAAGGCGCAAAGAACGGTTTTCGATATCGTCCCCATCGTGCCCTGGATTAGTAGGGCATGGACAACGGTGCCGACCGCGATGATCACCGCGAGGCCAGTATGGTACAGGCGCCAATTTCGCGGACGCAGCCGCCGACGGTTCGCGGCCAGAAGGGCGGCGGCGAAGACAGCCCACATGGCGGCAACGCCCCAGATCGAAAACGGGGTGGGTGAGCGGAACAGCAAGACGTCGATGACGTCCGGCGGGCTCGTGACCCAAAGGCCAAGGACGTGGAGAAGGACCGCCACGACCAAAGCCGCGCCAACCCAGCCATGGACCCGCCGTGCACGGAGTTTGGGAAGGCCAGGAAGGTATCCGCCCGCCAAAAGCGGTTGGACAAGCAGCAGGCAAAAAGCGACGATTCCGGCGAAGCCTGCAACGACATAGACGGGCTCCCGCCAGGCTAGAAGCGGGCTGTTGGCCGCAACGCCCAGCGGCAGGGCGAGGGCTGCGGCCAGGCCTGCCCAGATGGCGATGGAACGGGCCCGACCCACCGGGTTAGGCGGGTTGCAGCACGAAATCAGCGCGCAGGCTGGTATCACCCACCTTCGCCATGATCGGGCGCAGAAAGACCGTTTCGAACCCGTTGCCGTCGAAATCGGCATCATAGGCCAGATGGCCGTGGGGTTGGCCAAAGGCAGGCACGATCTGGGGCATGTCCATTTGGAAAACACCGTTGGCATCGGTCAGCGTAGCGCCGTGGCTGCGTTCGTCGCGTTCATGGCCCTCGGTCGTATGGGCCCACATCTGGATGCGGATGCCGCCCAGCGGGGCGCCATCGCCCGCGCGGCGCACGCTGCCCGTCATGAGAAACCCGCCTCCACCGATGCGCTGCACGATCGGGGCGCCAGGACGGTAATTGTTGGCGCCACCGCGCATGGTGCGCGTGGGGGCAAGGCCTTGGGCACGCGCCGGTGCCAGCAGGCCGGTCGCGCCGGTTGCGAGTGCGGCAGCGGCCCCGGCGAGGACGAGCTTGCGGCGGGTGGGGTGGGTGAGCGTCATGGCGGGGTTCCTCTTGCATGTCCTAAAGCGTACTGGCTGATCGGGCCAGCTTGGCGGAGGTCCTGACGAGGGAGATGGGTATCATGCGTTTCCGGGTCAATCTCGGGTGCAGGATCTCGCCGTTGTCTGCATCTTCTTTCTGCGCTTTGCCTTTCCAGGGGGCATTACCGGAGCCATCCATCCTCGAAGCTGACACGTGATACGTCAGCCAGCCTGGCGGAGCGATCCAGGGCGATTTCCAGCCGGTTCAGGCGGCCTTGGCCAAAACGCACGCCCGCTTCCGGCCATAGCGCCTTTACGTTCAGGCGGTCGCGGTCGCGTTCGGCCTTCATGTCGATGCGACCCACCAATCGGTCGCCTTCAAGGATGGGAAAGACATAGTAGCCGTATTTGCGCTTGGCCTCGGGTACGAAGATCTCGATGCGGTAGCGGAAGCCAAAAAGCCGTTCGGCCCGGGTTCTGTCCCGCAGGACGGGGTCGAAGGGGCTGAGAATGCGCAGGCGGCCCGTGGCATCGGGGACGGGCGCGTCGAGCGTGTCGGGCCGCATCAGAACCTTGCGCCACTTGCTGTCGGCGTGGGCGATTTCTGCTTCGATGAGATCTCCGCTGGCCAGGGCCTCGACAGCCCAGGTCTTGGCCTCCAAGGGCGTAATCAGGTCCCAAAACGCGGCTAGTTCGCCTGAGGTGGCAAAGCCCAACCGTTCCATGGCGGAGCTACAGGCCCAGTGGATCGTCTCTGCCTCCGTGCGGTGGGCGTTGAGGTATTCCGGCGGGATGACGTTTTCGGTCAGGTCATAGACCTTGCGGAACGCATCGCGGCGCGTGACCGAAAGCTGGCCGGTGCGCCAAAGATATTCCAGCGCCGCTTTGGACGGGTGCCAATCCCACCATCCGCCCGATGACCGCGCTTCACCGTCGCCCACATCCGCCGAAGAACAAGGCCCGTGAGCCGAGATATGGCGCAGGACATCGTCGATCTTATGGGCGAAGTCGCGGCCCCATTTCGTCCAGCGGTCGGCCAGCGTAGCTTCATTGCGGCGGAAGCGCAGGCGCCAATGGGGAAAGTGGTCCATGGCGATCATGCTGGCATCGTGGGTCCAATGCTCGAAAACGCCGCGATCTCGGTCATGGAGCAAGTGCAGATTGCGCGGCCGGTAAGCGGGGCGGCGCGCGTGGAGGATCATGTGGTGGGCCCGAACCACGGTATTGATCGAGTCCAGTTGGACGAAGCCTAGGGCTTCGATCACGTTTTGCAGGTCGGCGCCCTTGCCGGGGCCAGATGGCGGCTCCGCCAGGCCATGACGGTCGAGGAAGAGGGCACGGGCGCGCGTATTGTCCAGTTGGGGCAGGGCGGGCGTGGCGGTCATGTCAAGGCGCGCAGCGCGATGGCGGCGGGCTCATCGATGACCAGAAGTGTGGGCTTGGTGCGGCGCACCGCGGCGCGGATCGCCTGCGCGCGGTCGGCCCCCGCCACGGCGAGGACACGGCGCTTTGCCTTCGACAGGTCATCAAGCGGCAGGGCCATCAGCCGATCTTGGATCGGGTGGGGTATGTCCTTGCCCTCGGCGTCGATCAACTGGCACAGCACATCGGCCACACTGCCCAAGCCCGCCATGTCAGCGTAGATGTCCGGCGGGATCAGGCGCCGCGACAGGGACGTGCCGCGCGGTCCCGCATCGCCCACGCTGTAAATTGCTAGATCCAGCGCGCAGCCCAGTTCGAGAATGCCCGCCATGCCGCTGTCATCCAGCAGGGAGCGGCGTACATCGGGGCTGGCGACGACGACGGGGGAAGGGAAAAGCTGGCATTCGGCACCCAGGCGGCTGGCAAAGCGCCAGGGGTATTCGAATGCATAGGCGATTTCGGGATCGACCGAGCCACCTAGCAGCGACACGACCCGGCAGCCGGTTTGGCGGCGCGGGGCGAAAGCCGTCAGCGAGGCATGCAAGGTGCGCCCCCAGCCCACGCCGATCAGAAGATCCGGGGCCATCATGGCGGCCAATTCGCGGCCCAAGGCCATGCCCACGGCGGCGGTGCCGCCGTCATCGGGGGCCGCATTGCCCGGCACGACGATGACCCGTTCGATCTGGAACGCGTCTTCCAATGCGATCGCATGGGCCACGGTCGAGTCGGGTCCGCCGGTGACCCAGATGCGTACCTCTTGCCGCGCGCGCACCTCTTCGAGCAAGCGCAGAACCTTGGAACGGGAAACACCCAAGCGGTCCGACACCGCCTGCTGCGTCAAGCCATGCCCGAAATAGAGCCAGGCCGCGCGCAGTCGCAGGTCCGTTTCCCGTGTGATGCTATCCATGCGCCTCCCTCCTCAAATAAACCCTGGCACGGCATCGGCCCGAACGTCGCCTGACCCGCAAGACCACAATTGATCATTTGTATTTCATACTACGCAAATGATTGACTCATGTCCGATCATATGTGTTCCATCTAACACAGATGATTGACGCCCGCTTGCCGCGCAGCGTTAACTGAAACGGTCGATCCCGCGGGAGGAGTGGGGGCGGCCGATAATGGGAGGAAACCATGAGACATTTCAAAACCCCGCTGGCGGCGGGTCTTCTTGCGACGTCGATGCTTGCCGCGCCGTTTGCGCAGGCTGACGGGCACTATAATGGCGTCACGGTGGAAATTCTGACCCGCCCGGGCCCAGTGATCGCTGGCCGCTTGGCAGAGCGGGGCGAAGAGTTCCGGGAAATGACCGGCGCCAACATCGTCGTCAACGAAGTGCCCTTCGCGGAGATCTTCCAGAAGCTGCTGACGGATTGGGCCACGGGCACCAACTCCATCGACGTCGGTGTTTTTGCGTCCGGCTGGGGGGTTGAGCTGGTCAATGGCGGGCTGGTCGAAAACCTGGACCCTTATATCGCCGCGGATGACCAGATCGATATCGACGACATCGCGCCCTATTTTCGCGAGTTCAACCAGAAGATCGGGGGCAGCACGTATCTGATCACCGTCGATGGCGACTTCCAGATGCTCTATTATCGGCGGGACGTTTTGGAAGCAGCGGGGCTTGAGCCGCCGCGCACTTGGGAAGACTATCTCGAAGTGGCCGCCGCCGTGCATGGCCAGGACATGAACGGCGATGGAGAAGCTGACTACGGCTCCTGCATCTTCAAGAAGCGCAACGCGCAATCCTACTTCGCCATCGGCTCGGTTGCGGCCAGCTTCAACCAGACGCAGGGCACGGGCGAGGGGTTCTGGTTCGACCAGGAAACCATGGAACCGCGCATCAACAATGCCGGCTGGGCGGAGGCTTTCCGGCTTTACAAGGCCACCGGCGAATACGGTCCACCCGATGAATTGAACCACGATATCGGCGATACCCGCGCATTGGTCACATCCGGTCGCTGTGCTCTGGCCATCGACTGGGGTGATATCGGGCCCTTGTCCATCGATGAAGGCGGCGAAGCGATCCGCGACAAGATGGGCGCTATCATCATGCCCGGCAGCCGCCGCGTGGTGGATCCGGCTTCGGGTGAGTTGACCGACTGCAACGACAGCCTTTGCCCCCACGCCGTCGACGGCATCAACTATGCCCCTTTTGCCGCCTTCGGCGGTTGGGCCGGTGCGATCAACGCGTCGTCGGACGATCAGGTCAAACAGGCGGCCTATGACTTCCTGTCCTACATGAACCAGGCGGCTCAATCGAATATCGACGTCACAATCGGTTGGACGGGCTACAATCCCTATCGCAACAGTCAGTTGGACGACACGTCGAATTGGGTGCAGGCCGGTTTTTCCGAAGACTTCGCGCAGAACTATCTGGGCGCGATCAAGGAAAGCCTGAACCACCCCAACATGGCCTCCGACATCCGCATTCCGGGGGCGCAGCAATATACCGGCGTGGTGCTGGATCGGGAATTGGCGCGCTTCCTGGCCGATGAGATCACGGCCGAGCAGGCCTTGGCCAATATCGAGGAAGCCTGGGAAGAAATCACCGAGGATTTCGGGCGTGACGAACAGGCCCAGATGTACCGCCTCGGCCTGGGCATCACGAATTAAGGGCTGGCGCGGTGGCGGCTGATCTTTCACCCTCCCCAACTGGCGCCGCGCAAGCTTCCGCGTCCCTCCCGGCTCGTAGCCGGGGGGAGCGTTTGAACGAATGGCTCGACCGCAATGCCCGCCACATCTTCCTGTGGCCCGCGGTCGTTCTGATCCTGGTCTTTTCGATCTTCCCGCTGGTGGCGTCTCTGGTGATCGCGTTTTCGCGTATCCGGCTATCGGGGGGCGGCTTCCAGGTCCGCTTCGTGGGCTGGCGAAATTTCGACAAGCAGCTTTTCGGCAGCGAGCAATTCCACTTCCTGGGCACCTTCGGCCCGCTTTCGCTGATGGGCTGGGTCTTCGGCTTGGCCGTCACCGCAGGCGTGATCTGGTGGATTGCCGCCTACCTGCGCGCAGGGCCCACATTCATCGGCACGCTGGGGCGGCTGTTTCCCTGGGGGCTTGTGCTGGGGCTGGGGTGGCTATTGTCTTACACGGCACTTAGCGGGCGGCCCTTCGGCACATTGCTGACCACGTATTTCTATGTGCTGGTGGGCTGCGCCATCCAGTTCGTCATTGGGATGGGGTTGGCCTATCTGTGTTCCCGCGCCATTCGGGGGCGCAACTTCTTTCGGGTGCTGTTCTTCCTGCCGCTGATGATCACGCCGATCGGCATCGGCTACACGTTCCGCATGTTGGCCGACACGTCAAAGGGGCCGTTTTCGCCGCTTTGGCAGGCGGCGGGCCTGGGCGATTTCAGCTGGGCCACCGACCCTTGGGCGGCGCGGATGTTCATTATCATCGCCGATAGCTGGCAGTGGATACCCTTCGTCTTCATTATGCTTCTGGCCGCTTTCGAAAACGTACCGCGCGACTATTCGGAGGCCGCGTCCATGGATGGCGCGTCTGAATGGCAGATCTTCCGCGAAATCACCTGGCCGCAGATCATGCCGGTGGCCGCGACGGTCATGCTGATCCGCGTGATCGAGGCCTTCAAGATCGTGGACCTGCCCAACATCATGACGTCTGGCGGCCCAGGCATCGCCACGGAAAGCATGTCGCTCCATGCGCTGTTCGCCTGGCGGTCGCTCGATCTGGGGCAGTCCAGCGCGGTGGCGTATCTGCTTCTGTTCGTGACGGTCGTGACCTGCGTGAGCTTCTTCAACCTGGTGGTGTTGCGGAGGGTCCGGTCATGAGCCTGTTTACCCCGCGCCGCGTGGGTCACATGTCGCCCGGCGGCAGCGCCATAACCTATCTGCTGCTGATTGTCTGGGCGGCTTTCGTGATCTTCCCGATCTATTGGTTGGTCATCACCTCGTTCAAATCGGTGAATGACGTGAATTCCGGCCCTGTCTTTCTGCCCTTCATCGACTTTCAGCCCAGCCTGCATGCCTGGCGCGACCTGTTGATCGAAGATTGGGCCGACACGTCCCGTTCCTACATCAACTCCATCATCATCGCCCTGGCTTCGACCGCTTTGTCGGTGCTGATCGGATCCATGGCCGCTTATGCGCTGGCCCGTGTGACCTACGCGCCGCGCCTGTCCACGGTCTTGGCCTTCGTGCTCTGCATGGCCGCGGTGCTGGTGGCGACCATGGCCTACGGTGTCGACTGGCGGCTGGCCGGTGCGGTGGCGGTGGCGTTGTTCGTCCTGATGGTGCGGGGCTTGGGCAACCGCATCGCGGGGCGGCTGGGGAATGGGGACATCCTGTTTTGGATGATTTCCCAACGGATTCTGGCACCCGTGGTGGTGGTCGTGCCGATCTACATGATGTTCCAGTCCGTGGGCCTGCTCGACACCCATATCGCCATCATCCTGACCTATGCGGTGATCAACCTGCCCATCGTGGTCTGGCTGATGTACGACTTCTTCGCCTCGATCCCGAGGGACCTGGAAGAAAGCGCGCAACTCGACGGCGCAACCATGTTCACCGTCTTCCGCGAAGTGGTGCTGCCGCTGTCGAAGCCCGGGCTGGCGGCCACCACGCTGCTCGTCATGATCCTGGCGTGGAACGAATACCTGCTGGCCCTGTTTCTCAGCACCGCGGACGCGCAGACAATGCCCATCCTTGTCGCCGCCATGAATGCCGGGGAACGGGGCATCCTGTGGTGGACCATGTCGGCGGTAATCGTCGTCATGATCCTGCCGGTGCTGGCCCTGGCGGTGGTGCTGCAACGCTTCATCTCGAAAGGCATTTTGGTGGGGGCGGTGAAGGGATGAAGGACACCATGGCCACCGCCAAGCGGATCGAAATCCGCGAGATGGACAAGCATTATGGCGCTTTCCACGCCGTCAAAAGCCTTAGCCTGACGGTCGAGCCGGGCGAATTTCTGGTGCTTCTCGGCCCGTCGGGCTGCGGCAAGTCCACTGCCCTGCGCATGATCGCAGGTCTGGAGGAGATTACGGGCGGCCAAGTCCTGCTGGGCGACCGCGACGTGACCCATGTGCTGCCCAAATATCGCGACATCGCCATGGTGTTCCAAAGCTACGCGCTCTACCCGCACAAGACGGTGGCCGAAAACATCGGCTTTCCCTTGAAGATCGCGGGCAAGACCAAGGCCGAACAGGACGCCGCCGTGGCCGATGCCGCAGCACAGGTCCAGTTGGGCGAGCTTCTCGGCCGCTATCCAAGGGAATTGTCGGGCGGGCAGCGCCAGCGCGTGGCCCTGGCCCGCGCCATCATCCGCCGCCCCGCTGCCTTCTTGATGGATGAACCGCTGTCCAACCTGGATGCCAAGCTGCGTGGCTTCATGCGGGCCGAATTGAAGCGGATGCAGAAGGATCTGGGCGTGACGACCATCTATGTCACCCACGATCAGATCGAAGCTATGACCTTGGCCCACCGCGTGGCCATCATGCGCGACGGGGTGCTGCAACAGCTTGGCACCCCGAAGGAGGTTTACCGCGACCCCGCCAACATGTTCGTGGCGGGCTTCATGGGTTCGCCACCGATGAACTTCGTGGCGGGCAATGCGACGGGCGCAGGCGTCAAAGTGGGGGATCGGGCCTTGTCACTGGAAGGCGTGCGGGTGCGCGAAGGCACCCATGTTTCCGTCGGGTTCCGACCCGAAGATGCGGAGCTTGCGGCACCCGACGACACAGCTGATCTGGTGGCCGAGGTTTTCATCGCCGAAATGACCGGGGACGAAACGCTGGTCACCCTGACCGCGCCCGATGGCGGCCATATCATCGTGCGCGCGCCGCCCGATATCGAGATCGAAGATGGCGCCCGTGTCGGCCTGCGGATCGACCCCGCCAAGCGGTATTACTTCGAGACTGACAGCGGCAAACGGTTGAGAGCGGACGACTGACATGATCCTTCCGAAGACGATGCAAGCCGTCACGCTGTCCGGCGTGGGGGAGTATGCCTTGCGGCTGTCCGACATGCCCGTGCCCCGTCCCGGGCCTGGCCAGCTTCTGGTGCGGGTCGACGCGGCGGGCATCTGTGCGTCGCTGATCAAGACCATCGCCCAAGGACCTGACCATGCCTATTTCTACGGTCAGGATTTGGCGCGCGACCCTGCCATTCTGGGCGATGAGGGCGCGGTCACGCTGGTCGCCTGCGGCGCCGATCTGGTGGGCACATACACATTGGGTGCGCGCTACGTGGTACAACCCGCCGTGGACCACCCGCCCATCAACCACTTGGATCGCTACCGCGACCGCGGCCGGGGCGTGCGCAAGATTGCCTGCGGCTACACTCTGCCGGGGCATCTGGCGGAATACATGCTGATCCCCGAAGAAGTCCTTCTGGCGCACTGCCTGATCCCCGTTCCAGACGCGGCCATGCCCCATGCCCATGCCGCGATAGCCGAGCCGATTTCCTGCTGCGTCTCGGGCCAGTTTCACCATGTGCACCTGACCCAAGACGCCCTGACAGCGCCGCGCGGGGCGGTGGCCGGGTTGAAGCCTGGCGGCGTGACGCTCGTGGTGGGGCTCGGTGCCATGGGGCGGATGCATGTGGAAGTGGCCTTGGCTGCCGGGCCGCGCTTCGTCATCGGCTCCGACCCGTCGGACATCCGCCGGGCGCGGACGGAAGCCTTGTTCGGAGGAACTGGGCGCTTGGTGACCACCGGGCCCGAAGATGTGGCCCGCGTCGTGGGCGAAGTGTCGAATGGCCTGGGCGTCGATGACCTGATCGTTGCCGTGGGGGCTGCGCCGGTCATTGAGGCGTCGTTGCCGCTGCTGGCCAAGGGCGGGGTCGCGAACCTGTTCGGGGGCCTCAAAAAGGGTCAGGAGATGATCGCTGTTGATGCCAACGCCGTCCATTACGGCGAGACCTGCATCACCGGCTCATCCGGCGGCACAGCCTGGGACATCGCACAGACCCTGCGCTGGATGGCGGAAGGCACGATCAACGCCGCCCCCCATATCGCTAAGATCGGCAGCATGGCCCAGTCGATCGAGCTCATCGACGATGTGCGCCACCAGCGCTTGGACGGGAAGGCCGTGCTCTACCCCCACAAACCCATCGCCGCCGCGTTCGAAGTGGATGGCTGGACGGCGGAAGATGAGGCGAGGCACTTGGCATGAGCTTCGTAGGCATCGGGATGGGCGCGATTCAATCAGGTCTGTTTCTGCCCCGTGCGCAGGAGGCCGGGCTTGCCCGCACCGTGCTGGTGCGCCGGGCTGAGCAGGCGCAAGCGATCAACGGGCGCGTGACGGTGAACGTGGCCCATGCCGATGGCATTCGGGCCATGCACGTTGATGACGTGGCCGCCCATCATCTGATGGCGGACGCCGCGCTGCCCGCTTTGGTGGGCGCCACGCATATCGCGGTGGCCGTGTCCTCGGTCACGGACTACGCGGGCCTGGCACCGCTACTCGCCCAGGCGATGCAGGCCAAGGCGGTGGGGCGGGGCCCGCCTGCGGTGCTTTATGCGTCCGAAAACGCTTTGGACGCCGCGGACCAACTCAGCGCCGCCATCCGAGCCGAAGGCGGGCCGCCAGACATGTTCGAAGCCGTGGATACGGTGATCGGAAAAATGTCCCGCACCGTTCGCGACCCCACCGAGATCGCTGAAATGGCCCTCGTCCCCGGCGTCCCTGGCTTGCCCGAAGCGTGGCTGGTAGAGGCCTATGACGACATCCACGTCTCGGCCTGCCGCGCGCCGGTCTTGCCGCGCCTACTCCCCCACTGCGACCTGCTGCCCTACGAGCAGGCCAAGCTGAACGGCCACAACGCGGCCCATGTCACCCTGGCCTATGCGGGTCAGGTGTTGGGGTTGCCTTTCATCTCGGACGTGCTGGCCCAGGCCCCGATTGCCGCCCTGGTGCGCGAGGCCTTCGTGGAAGAAACGGGCGCCGCCTTGATTGCGCTCTACGGCAGGCAGGCCCCGCTCTTCACGCCTGGTGGCTGGCGGGCCCATGGCGCGGATCTGTTCGCGCGCATGGGCAATCCGTGGCTGCGGGACGATTGCCTTCGTGTCGGGCGTGATGCGCCCCGGAAACTTGGCTGGGATGACCGGCTGGTGGGGACCATTCGCATGGTCGAAGGCGCGGGCATCTCGGCGGAACGCTGGCACATGGCGCTGCACCTCGCGATGGAGGCAACCGATCTGACCTTGCCCGCCCTGGCGATGCTTTGGCGCAAGGCGGGCGTGCCGCAAGCGTCGATTTCCGACCTGTTGCATCGCACGGCGGCCTATCGTCCGGCCTTTCTGCGCTGGCGCGGGGCCTTTCCCGCGGCGGCCTGACCCATTTCATTCCAAAGGGACCCGATGATGACCAAACCCCGCCTGAACCGATTTCTCGCCGCTGACGGCAAGTGCTTCGATGTGGCCATCGACCATGGCTTCTTCAACGAGCCGGGCTTTTTGGCAGGGATCGAGGATATGCGTCATGCCGTGACCACAGTGGCCGCCGCCGCGCCCGACGCCATCCAACTGTCGCCCGGCATGGCGCGACATCTGCAAGACATACCGGGGCCGCAGAAACCGGCCTTGGTGATGCGGACGGATATCGCGAATATCTATGCCAAGGCTCTGCCGTCGCACCTGTTCAGCGTGGTGGTCGAAGATGCCGTGGCCCAGGCCGTCCGCCTGGATGCGGCATGTCTTTGCGTCAACCTTCTGCTTCTGCCCAACCAGCCCGAGGTGCATCGCGCCTGTGTCGAAAACATCAACCGTTTGAAGCCCGAGGCGGATGCTGCTGGGATGCCCTTAATGATTGAGCCCCTGGTCATGGCCGACAATGCCAAAGCGGGCGGCTACATGGTCAATGGCGACCTGGCGCTGGTGCAGACGCTGGTGCGGCAAGCGGTGGAGCTTGGGGCCGATGTCATCAAAGCTGACCCCACGGATGAGGTGGGCGAGTACCACAAGGTCATTGCCGCGGCCTCGGGTACGCCGGTTTTGGTGCGTGGCGGCGGCAAAGTTTCCGACGCGGTGATCCTGCAACGCACCGCCGATCTGATGGAACAGGGCGCCAGCGGCATCGTCTATGGCCGCAACGTTATCCAACATGAGGCTCCGGCCAAGATCACCCGCGCCCTGATGGCCGTTGTCCATGACGGCGCCACACCGGCCCAAGCCTTGGAGATGCTGGCATGAAGACCATCCGCTTCGGCATCATCGGCGGGGGGCTTATGGGCAAGGAACTGGCTTCCGCCGCTGCGCGCTGGATGCATATCGAGGCGCCCGGCGCCCGCCCCGAAATTGCGGCGATTTGCGATGTGAACCCGGCGGCGCGGGCGTGGTTTATGGACCATGTCCCCAGTTGCGATTTTGAGACCGACGATTACCACGCCCTGATCGCCCGCGACGATATCGACGCAATCTATTGCGCGGTGCCCCACAACCTGCATGCGCAGCTCTATGTGGATATCATCGAGGCGGGGAAGCACCTGTTGGGCGAAAAACCCTTCGGCATCGACAAGGCTGCCAATGACCGGATCATGGCCGCCGTTGCAGCGCATCCGACGGTCTTGGTGCGCTCATCGTCGGAATTTCCCTTCTTTCCCGGTGCGCAGGCGGTGGTGAAGGCGATTGCAAGCGGCGCGCTGGGGCAGATCATCGGGGTGCGTGCACGGTTCTTGCATGCCTCAGACCTCGATCCGAACAAGGTCATCAACTGGAAGCGGATGGTGGACAAGAACGGGGCCTATGGCTGCATGGGCGATCTGGGCCTGCATGTCATGCACATCCCCCTGCGCTTCGGGTGGGAGCCTTCGCGCATCGCCGCGCAACTGACAAAAATCGTGGCGGAACGCCCCGATGGCAAAGGCGGCAGCGTCCCCTGCGAAACCTGGGACAACGCTGCCATCCACGGCATGGTCGATGGCCAGGGCGCGCGCTTTCCCATCACCTTCGAGACCCGGCGCATTGCGCCCGGTGAGATGAACACATGGGAGATTGAGGTGGACGGGACCAAGCAATCCATCGCCTTCTCGACTAAGCATCCCAAGACCCTACGCGTGCTCGACTACACGCCCGGCGGGCCGCAGGACTGGAAGCACCGCGATATGGGCTATGCCAGCGCCTATAAGGCCATCACCGGTGGGATATTCGAGTTCGGTTTTCCCGACAGCCTGCAACAGATGATGGCGGCTTTCGTGGATGAGTTGGCCAATGGGCGCGATGGGATGGCGCAGCCGTTCAATTGCGCCACACCCGAAGAAACCGCGGCCTCGCACCGCATCATGACCGCCGCCTTGGGGGCTGCTTTATGACCCGGATAATGTTCTGCGGCGAGGCGCTGATCGACTTCATCACCACCGACAAGAAGACCTATGACGCCAATCCCGGTGGGTCGCCCTATTCGGCCTCCAAAGCCACGGCTCAAGCCGGGGGCAATGCGGCTTTTTGTGGGGCTATTTCCACCGATATCTTCGGTGAACAACTTATGGCGGATTTGGCGGCTTACGGCGTGGACACCACGCACGCGCCGCGCTCCGATGACCCGACGGTGTTGGGCTTTATTCAGGTTAGCGCCGACGCGCACCCGGCCTATGCGTTCTTCGACCGCGACAGCGCGGTGGTGAACATGGCGCCGTCCTTGCCTGCGGGCGTGCTTCGGGACGGGGATATTTTGGGTGTCGGCTCGATCTCCCTGATCGTGTCGCCGGGGGCGGACCGGATTGCAGACTTTGCGCTGGGGGATAGAGGCGGCGCGCTTCTCGCTCTCGACCCAAATGTGCGGCCGGGTATGATTGCGGGCCACGATGGTTGGCGGCCCCGGATGGACCGGCTCGTGGCCGGGGCCGACATTCTGAAGATCTCTGTCGAGGATTTGGAGTTCTATGCGCCAGGCGTGCCGCCCCAAGACTTCATCGAAGCGCGATTGGCGGCGGGAACGCGGCTCGTGCTCGTGACTGATGGCGAAAACGGTGCGCTAGCCGCGACGCCCCAGGGTTGGGCCGCCTACCCGGCGCCTGCGGTTGAGTTGGGAGACACCGTGGGGGCGGGTGACACGCTCCTGGGCTTCGCGCTGACTTGGTTGGCCGAGCAAGGCGCCACGACCGCGGCCACACTCGCCGGTCTTTCGACCGAGGCGCTTGAGGATATGCTCCGGCTATCGGTGACGGCGGCTGCGCTGAATTGCCAGGTGACAGGGTGCAATCCCCCGACCCGCGCGGAGGTTGAGGCGTATCTCACGTGAAGTCTGGGCCTGGCGCGCACGGATTGTCAGGCTGGGACAGGGGCGTCCGGGTGTATCAATCCTTCGGAGCGCAGGTCCGACCACAAAGCCGCCGGGATCGCCCGCGATAAAAGCGCGACGTTGGTTTCGACCTCTGCCGCAGAAACGCCACCTGGGATGACCGAGCGTACCGCCGGATGGCCCAGCACAAACTGCAAGGCCGCCGCGATCAAGGGCGTGTCGTGAGCTTTGCAAACCGCCTGCATCTTGGTGACCTTATCCAAGATGTGCTGCGGCGCCGGGGCGTAGTTGTAATGCGCGCCCTCCATCGGGCCTGTTGCGAGTATGCCTGAATTGTAGGGACCACCCAGGATGATACCGGCGCCCTTCTCGACACATAGCGGCAGGAAGGAATTCAGCGCTTCCTGTTCCAGCAATGTGTATCGTCCGGCCAGCAGGAAGGCATCGAAATCTGCGCGTCGCAGAAGACGTTCGCAGATTTCCCACTCATTGACGCCGACCCCGACCGCACCGATTTCCCCGGCGGCCTTCAGTTCTTGAAGCGCGTCGTAGCCACCTTCATCGAATAGCTGCGCGGTGGCGGCATCAGATGCCTCCTGCGACCCTTGGGAGAAAACGCAGAGATCGTGAATGTATAGGATTTCGACCTTCTCGACCCGAAGTCGATGCTTCGATGCTTCCCATGATCGCATCACGCCGTCGCGGCTGTAGTCAAAGACGATACGCTTGCGGGGGACGTCCACGAAGGCTTCGGGCGTCACTTCGTCTGGGCCGCAATCCAGCAACAAGCGACCGATCTTGGTGGAAAGTGAGACGTTTTCCCGCCCGAACCGCCCCAAGGCATCGGCAAACCGATATTCAGACCGCCCCAACCCATATTGCGGCGCAGTATCGAAGTAGCGGATGCCACCTGCATAGGCCGCATCAAGCGCAGCTTGGGCATCGGCCTCATCAATGCGCTTGTAAAGGTTGCCTAGTGGCGCCCCGCCAAATCCCATGCGCGACACCATCGGTGCGCCGTCTCGCGGGGTCAGGGGAACCATGTCCCCGGCTTTGTAAATGGCAGACATCTTGTATCCTTCTGGATGGAGCCTGAAAATTCGCAAAGGAGTGCGTTGACGTGGCCCGATTGGCAAGGCAACTGGCGCTGCTCAATCGCGACCTGCGGGGCCCTGCCGGAAAGGGGCCAATTCAGCGCGCGCCACTGGCTATGGGCAAGAACTCATCACACCCGGTAGGTTGAGCGGCGCAACCCGCCGCGGGGTGGAACCTTTGATCTGCTCAACGGACATGGCTGCCTCCCTTCCAGTTACATACCGTTCAAATGACCCTAGTCGAAAGCCCCAGACGGACCAAAGCGGCTTTTCCGTCTGTTAGACGGGACAGCTTATGATGGTGGCACCCGGATATTGGACCCTCGTCCAGTGGGCTTACCAGGACGGGGTGAATCGCACCAAAAAGGAAGCGATCCATTCGTTGGGAAGTCGATCCTGCAGATCGATTTCGCGTCTTCCTTGTCATAGGTCGCTTGCTCGGCGAGTTGACCACCCGGTTCAGGCCACGTGTAGCCTTCTTGGGATCGCGCCGACGACGGCGACGCATTGCGCGCGTCGCAAAAAGGCGCGGCACCTGGATCGGCACTCGACCGATGCCGGCCTATAGCGGTTCTCGAAAAACCTGAGACATCAGCTTTTCGAGAAACGGTGCAACATCAATGCAATGGCAGGACGTTTTTCGGAAATACTGATCCAGGTTTTCCGAAAACCGCTTTAGATCAATATCCCGTCGCCAAATCGGTTTCGAGTGCCTCCGCAAAAGTGGACATGAGGCCCCTGAAGGCTTCCGAGACGAAAAGGGCCTGAGGCATCAACTGGCCTGAGCAATGCAAGTCCACTACGCAGCGGTCGGTTTCGATCATGAGCGCCTGTTGGCGGTCAGGCTCCGGCGCGGGCTGCCGCAAAAGTAGGCGCACATGGCGGTGAGGTTGGTGAGTATGTTTGAGGAGCGCTTCAATGCAATGTGTCGGGCTGCGCACCGGTTTTGTTTCGGATAGAGCTGCGCAGGATGCCAAGCCCGGCCACGCGGGCGGCTTCGGCGGCGATCAGAGTGCGGTCGGCGGGCAGCAGGAGGGAGGCGATCAGCATCGCGTCTTCGCGCGCGCCGGTGGCGGCCAGGTCGAGCAGATTGGCAATCACAGCTTCATCTGCGCCAACGCAGAGACACTGGAGCGAGTGGCAACAAAGCGGGCGTCGCCCCTCGCGCGCCAAAAGGCCCAGAAGGGTGTCAAATGCCGCAGCAGTGGCTTGTCCCTGCGCGGCCCCGAGTGCGTGGATCAGCGCCTCTGCAATCGACGATTGATGCCCGCCGCACCAATCGCGAAGGAACATAATCGCAAGCGCCTGCCGAGCGGGAATGCGGCGCAGGTCGGCCACGGGGGCCGCACCGGGATTTGGGTGGGCACGATCGTCGGTCTTAGGGGCCGCCCTGAATGCGTGGATCGTCATGTCGGCACTCATTTCGTCAGGATCAATTTGCCCGCGCGGGTCAAGCGCAGGACATAGATCTGACCGTCCAATAGCAGGTGGGCGGTCTCAGAATCGGAAAGCAGGACCCGCGCATCGATCACTGGGGGTTTCTGCGGGTCACGCTGTGTGTCGCGGGCAATGGCACTCATCTGTCTTGCCCGGAAGGGTGGCGCTGGGTTTCGTTCTGAGGGGCGGCTACGCGAGATACGAGCGTCTCGACAAGGCTTTCCCAGGGGGCGGAACCTTCCCACAGGACATCCATCATCTGTTGGCGGCAGGGGGTGGAGCATTTGTCTGGCGTCATCTTCGGCATTGCGACCTCCGGTGGTTGGGAGATCCGGGCTGTTCGGGGTGCGCTTGCAACCGAAGTGGCTAGGACATGAAATTAACTTACAAAATAAGTCAGATTTGTCTAGCCCCGATGTTCGCCGCTCTCTGACAGGCGTGATGGCGCCGGGCATCTATCGGCGGAAATGCCCCGGCGATTGAGGGATCACGCTGGCTCGACCGGCCATTCATGCGCTGCATGGATTACGTAGAAGGTTCAAATCGTAAATAATTCGCATCGCTGGGCGTGCGCGTTTTAGGAAATCGATAAGGATATTGTGAGACCGGTCATCGTTCATAACGGATGGCCCATGTCTACTAGCACGTTCATGATTTTTGCGCCCGGCGCGATTGAAATCGCGGACCCCGACGGGACGATCGACGGCGGGGAACGATTCTATATCAAGTCCGATTGGTCGCAGGCCGCCGATGCAACGCGGCTTGAAATCACCGATGGCGGGGGTGAATCCGCGTTTGCGGGCGACGATCTTGCCGACGAAGTGGGAAGCGATGGGGATCAGGTCGCCACGGCAACCGAAGCGGATGGCAACGTCATCAACGGCACTGTCTACATCGAAAGTGGGTTTGAAGCGCTCGCGCCAGATGGCAGTACGGTCACCTTTTATCTGATCGAAATTGAAGGTGAACCAGTCGGTTACATGACGGATGCGCCGATCCAGCCAGGCGTCACGTTTGAAGCAGGCCCGGTCTTCGACGTCGATGGTTCCAACGCACCGGATTACGGTGATCTGGTTTCGGCGGATTATGATCCCGACAACGCCGACGCTATCGAGGGCGGACAATATGGCGATGTGATCGAGGGTGGGGCGGGTGACGATACTATCCTAACGGGGGTAGGCGACGATACAGTCTGGGGCAATGCTGGAAACGACAGCATCGACCTTGGCGACGGCAACGACATTTTTGGCAGTGTTGGCGATGACGATGGCAACGACACTGTCGATGGCGGGGCAGGCAACGACCATTTCTACGGTGGGGATGGCGACGATTTACTTCGCGGCGGTGCCGGAGACGATACGTTGTTGGGGGGGCGTGATGACGACACGCTCGACGGCGGCGATGGTGACGACTACTTTTCAATCGTTGACCCGCATGACAACACAACCATCGACGGTGGCGACGGGTACGACCGCATTCGCTTCTGGAACCATCTTTCAACGGATGACGGCGTCGGTCTGACATTTGATGGCAACGGCAGTGGCGCCTATACTTTTGTCGAGCAGCCGTCGACCGGTCAGTTCACCAACATCGAACAGGTCGACGGCACGGCGATCAACGACACGCTCGACGCCTCCGTAGCCACGGAAGGCGTCAATCTGCGCGGCCATGGCGGGGATGATCTGATTGTCGGCAGCAGCGGCGCCGACACCTTGCGTGCCGGGAGTGGAAACGACACCGTGACGGGGGGCGATGGCGACGACCTGTTCGTCCATCGCGACAGCTATGGGTCGGTCACCATCCATGGTGGCGATGGCTGGGACGCACTAAGGCTTGAGGGCTGGACGTCGGTTCAAGATGGCGCGTCAGTAACCGTCACGGGTATAGGCGACGGCACGTTCACATACGGTGAAACCAGCTCATCCGGGTCGTTCACATCGATCAGGAACATCTTAGGGTCTGCCGTCAACGATACAATCGACGCGTCCGGCAGCGTTGAGAATCACTACATCCGCGGCAATGTCGGTGACGACAGCATAGTTGGTGGCGCCGGTCGGGAATCCCTTGAAGGGGATGCTGGTGACGACACGATCATCGGCGGGGCCGGCGATGACTTAATCCTCGGCCGGGCCGACGATGACGTACTTTCCGGTGGCGACGGGATGGACACCCTTCAAGGGGGTGAAGGGGACGACGTGCTTCGCGGTGGCGCGGGGGCGGATAGCCTGTACGGGGATGACGACGCCGACACCTTCCTGGTGGAAGCAGGCGGGCTAGGCGATACGCTCGTCGGTGGCGAGGGTGGGGCGGATGACGATCTCGTCGATCTGAGCGCCTTGGCCGGCCCCGTCACGGTCACTTACACGAACAACGAAGAGGGCCAGATCACGGACGGCACGGGCACGACCAGCTTCTTCGAAATCGAAGGCATCGTGCTGACGGACTGGGCCGATTTCGCCGATGGTTGGTCAACGGCCGATTCTCTGTTCGGTGGGGGCGGCAACGATGTCTTGCGCGGCCGTGAGGGCGATGACAGTCTGGTCGGTGGTGAAGGCGATGACTACCTGATCGGCGATGGTGGGGCTGATACGCTGGAAGGTGACAGCGGCAGCGACACGCTGACAAGCTGGGACGGCGCCGCTTCGCTTGCGGGTGGGGACGATAACGACACGTTCCTTCTCTACGATGCAGCCAGTGGCGTGGGCGCGGGGTTCGACGGCGCCACGGTGGATGGTGGCGAAGGCGGTTTCGATGAGGATGTGCTCGACCTTTCGGGGACGACGGGGCCTTTGACGATCACCTTCACGGGGGACGAAGCCGGCACTGTCACCGACGGCACGGAAACGTTCACCTTCACGGGAATTGAGCGCATCGTCCTATCGGACGCAGCGGATGTCGTGGATTTCCAGTCATGGGACGGCGCCACGATTGAAAGCGGTGCCGGTGATGACAGCGTCTATGGCGGTTCCGGTAACGACTACATCTTCGGGGGCGATGGCGGTGACGATCTGCGCGGTCGAGGCGGCGACGACACCATTTCCGCTGGACTGGGTCGGGACACCATCCGCGGCAATGAAGGAAACAACTTGCTGATCGGCGGCAGCACCCAGGACGTTTTCTACAGCTCTGGTGTTGATACGATCTTGGCCGGCGACGGCGACGATATCGTCGTCATGCTAGAAACAGCCCATAACTCCGTCGTTGACGGAGAGGCAGGCGACGAAGATTACGTCGTCGTTCTTCGTTCGACCGCCACTGATAGCGTCACCTTCACATTCGACGGGGACAATTCCGGCGAACTCGTCTTCTCGGCAACTGGCGGCACCACAACGTTCTCAAACATCGAAAGGGTGGAGGGAAGCCAGTTCGGCGATCTGATTGACGCGTCGGTTGACAGCACCGGCTTGCGCATTCTGGGGCACGAGGGCGACGATTCCCTTGTCGGTGGTTCGGGTGCGGACACGATCGAAGGGGGTGTAGGCGACGATACCCTGGCGGGCGGGGCGGGCGACGATTACCTGGATGGCGGGGATGGCGACGACCTGCTGATGACAGGGACGGGCAATGATACTCTGATTGGGGGCTCAGGCAACGACACGCTCCTGAATTCCAGCGGGGATGACAGCCTGGTCGGCGGCACGGGTGATGACAGTATTGTCGCGACGGTGGGCAATGATACGCTAGAAGGTGGGGACGGCAACGACACGCTTGAAGGCGGCGCCGACGACGATAGCCTGGATGGCGGCACAGGTAAAGACCTTTTGGCCGGCGGGACAGGCGCCGACAGTATGGCGGGCGGCGATGACGCCGATATCTTTGTCCTGGAAGACGGTTTTGGTGCGGATACGATTGACGGCGGTGAGGGGGGTGTCGACACTGACACTATCGACCTGAGCGCGGTGACGGGCGGCGTGACCGTGACCTTCACCGGGGCCGAGTCGGGACATTTCACCGACGGCACAGATACGGTCACGTTTTCCGGCATAGAGCGGTTCATTCTTACCGAAGATGCGGATGTGGTGGATGCCACCGCATCGCCTGGCACCGTCACCGTTAATGGCGGCGGTGGCGATGACACGCTTTTGGGTAGCAACAGCGCCGACCAGTTGGAAGGCGGTAGCGGCAGTGATTCACTCGACGGAAATGGTGGGGATGATCAGCTTTCTGGTGGGGAGGGCGCAGACTCGATCACCGGAGATTCAGGCGCGGACGTCATCGACGGTGGCGCGGGAAGTGACGTGCTCGATGGTGCTGCGGACAATGATACGATCTATGGCGCGGACGGGGATGACACGATCCAGGCAGGTGCCGGACATGACGACGTATCTGGTGGCGACGGCCGCGATGACGTGCAGGGCGGCGACGGCGCGGATTCGATTGATGCAGGCGCTGGGGATGACAAGGTCCATGCCGGTCCTGGAAACGACACTGTCCGCGGTGGGGATGGCCACGACGAACTGCATGGCGATGCCGGTGACGACATTCTCGACGGAGATCGGGACGACGACACCCTTTGGGGGGGTGATGGGCATGACACGCTAAGAGGCGGTGAAGGGGCCGACTTCATTGATGCTGGCGACGGCGACGATTCCGTCGATGGTGGCAGCGAAGACGACGTGATCGCCGGGGGGCTTGGCAATGACACCATCGCGGGCGGCGAAGGTGCGGATGACTTGGACGGACGCCAAGGGAATGACCTGATCACTGGCGGAATTGGGAACGATACGCTTCGAGGGGATCGTGGCAACGATAGCCTGGACGGCGGCGTGGGGAATGACAGCCTCGCAGGTGGTCTTGACGATGACACCGTCTTTGGCGGGCAGGGCGCGGATACGCTGAATGGGGGAGGTGGTGATGACAGTCTTGTCGGCGGTGACGGCGACGACAGCATAGAGGCGAGTTCCGGGGCCGATACGATCTCGGCTGGCGACGGAAACGACATCGTCAAAGGTGGCTCGGACGATGATGTCATTTCAGGCGGGGCCGGTGCTGACCGGATCCAAGGGGATGACGGCAACGACGAAGTTGACGGCGACGGCGGTGATGACACGCTTCGCGGTGGCACGGGCGATGACACGCTGGACGGAGGCGATGGGCAGGACACGCTAAGTGGCGAGGCCGGCAATGATTGGATCACCACGGGTGCAGGGGCGGATACCGTTGTCTTCGAGGCGGGTGGCGGCGCTGACACAATCACCGACTTCGACACGGGTGACGATGATGGCGACGGCGTCTTCAACGACCAGCTCGATGTAAGTGAACTGCGCACCCCCGACGGTCAGCCAATCAACGCCTGGGATGTCACCGTATCGGATGATGGCGCGGGAAACGCGCTGCTGAGCTTTCCGTCAGGCGAAAGCGTGGTTCTACAGGGCGTCGCGCCATCACAGATATCGTCGGCCAGCCAGATGAATGCAGCGGGCGTGCCATGTTTCACGGCCGGTACCTTGATCGATACGCCTTTCGGCGCGCGTCCGATTGAAGAATTACGGCCCGGCGACTGGGTTCATACCGCTGATAATGGGCCGCAAAAGGTGACTTGGTGTGCAACACAGATCGTGACGGCACCTATGTTGCGCGCCCGTCCAGAACTGCGTCCCGTTCGCATTGGCGCAGGCGCGCTTGGCAACGACCGGGACATGTTGGTGTCGCCTCAACACGGCATCGCGATCCGCGACGAAGCGGGACGAGATGTCTTTGCCCGGGCCATCCACCTGGCACGCCATTCGGATTTGGATGTTCATGTGACAAGCAACCCAGGGCCCATCACCTATGTCCATCTGATGTTTGATCGCCACCAGGTTTTGATCACCCAGAAGCTTCTCAGTGAAAGTTTCTACCCGGGCCCATGGGCCTTGCGCGGCCTCGATCTGGCTGATCGTGAACGGCTACTGGCGATCTATCCAGGCTTGGATGACGATGCGCCGGAAGACGCCTATGGCCCAGCGGCGCGGCCCTTCCTTGAACCGAAGGAGGTTCGGCAGTTGCATCGTCCGGGGCAGGTACCGACCACGATCCGCTACGCAATTGCAGGTGAGTAGCGCGGGTTCGGTTGCCTTTTGCGCCAGCCAACTGTTCTCGAAGCCTTTGCGCGCTGCCAGTGCCCCCATCTCGCTCATATGAAAACCGCCTGGGAAGCCGCCCCGGGCGCAGCCTGAGGCGACATGTCCTGCCGGCACCTAAAGCGGTTTTCGAAACACCTGAATCAGTACTTTCGAAAAACGTCCCGACATCGCATTGACGTTGCACCGTTTCACGAAAAGCTGATGGCTCAGGTTTTTCGAGAACCGCTATAGGGTTCAGCAGATGCGGGGCAGTTGCTCCCCCACGAGCATATCGACGATACGAATACCGCCAAACCGAGTTCGCATGGTGACCGGCATCGTGCCGCGTTCCCTTGCCGACCCGACGACAACTGAGCCCCGACCGGCATCGGTTCCGCGCATCGCAGTAAGGGCGGCGTCGGCCTGGTCCGGCGGTACGAAAAGGACCAGCGTCCCTTCATTGGCCAGATAGAGCGGATCCAACCCGAGAATTTCACAGACACCGGCCACTTCGGGCCGAAGCGGCAATTTTTCTTCGTCGATCTCAACGGAAACCCCAGCGGCATCCGCCATTTCGTTCAGGGCCGAAGCCAGTCCACCCCGCGTCGCGTCCCGCGAGGCGCGAACACCGGGGGCGGCTGCAATCACTGCGTCCATCAATGAATTGAGCGGCTGGCAATCGCTTTCGATATCGGTCGAAAGCGCAAGGTCACCGCGCGCGGCAAGGATTGCCGCACCGTGATCGCCCAGAACGCCGTTTACGATCGCGACATCACCAGGCTGGATCGCGTCAGCCCGCAGGTCGCGACCAGGCGGAATGACACCGACGCCGGATGTGGTCACAAAGACCCCATCTGCCGAACCGCGCTCCACGACTTTGGTGTCTCCGGTCACAATGCGCACGCCCGCAGTCGCGGCTTCCCGAGCCATACTTGCGACGATGCGGCGAAGGAGGTCGATTTCAGTTCCTTCTTCAATGATGAACGAAGCGGACAGCCAAAGGGGCGTAGCGCCGCCAACTGCCAAATCATTGACGGTGCCACAGACGGCCAAAGTGCCGATATCTCCCCCGGGGAATTCGATCGGCGTCACGACGAAACTGTCGGTGGTAAAGGCCAGCCGTGCCCCTGGCAGTTGCAGCGCATCGGTCATCAGGCGCGCCTGATCTTCCATGCCAGGCGGTTCAAACGCGGCGATGAAAACCTCATCTATTAGGTCGCGCATCGCCCTTCCGCCGCCACCATGTGCAAGGGTCACGCGCGCATCGCGCAAGCGGGACACGGGCGTGGCCCTATTCATTCCGCGGCCTCCAATGGGCGGGCGCCGCCGTATTGCCAATAGGCTGCGCAAGCGCCTTCGGACGATACCATCAGAGCCCCCAACGGCATCTCGGGCGTGCATCCCAGCCCAAATTGCGGGCAGTCCGTCGGTTTGCAGCGTCCCGTCATGACGGCGCCGCAGGCGCATCCCTCGGGTTCTTCAACCGGCGCGCGGCCGGTATCGGCGCCGTAGCCAATCCCGAACTTCGCCTCTGCATCGAAAGCGCCATAGGCGTCGCGAATGCGCAGACCGCTTTCATCGATCTCACCGAGGCCTCGCCACTCGAATGTCGGGCGTGGTTCATAGACGTCGTCCATCGCGGCAATGCTGGCAGGGTTGCCGTGCTCCGGGACCACGCGCGCATATTGGTTTTCGATCTCGGCACGACCGTCGCGGATTTGTTCCAGCACCATAAGAACGGATTGCAGAAGATCGAGCGGCTCGAAACCTGCCACGACCAGAGGCTTTCCAAAGTCTTCAGCGATGAAGTCATATGGATGGGTGCCGATCACCATCGAGACGTGACCCGGGCCCACGAAGCCATCGATCAGCATATGCGGATCCGACAAGAGCGCACGGATCGGCGGGGGTACGGTGATGTGGTTACAGAAGACCGTGAAGTTCGGCAGCCCTTCGCGCGCGGCTTGCTGGATGGAAAACGCCGTCGACGGTGTCGTCGTCTCAAAGCCGAGCCCGAAGAAGACGACCTCACGATCGGGGTTCTGGCGGGCCAGTTCCAGCGCATCGAGCGGTGAATAGACCATGCGAATATCGGCCCCGTCGGCTTTCGCCTGCATCAGAGATTTCTTGGTGCCCGGCACGCGCATCGCATCACCGAAGGTGGTGAAGATGACCTCGGGCCGCTCAGCGAGTTCGACGCATTCGTCCACGCGACCCATCGGCAGGACGCAGACGGGGCAGCCCGGGCCGTGGATGAATTCGATGCCCTTATGTACCAGCTTGTCTAAACCGTAGCGAAAGATGGCGTGGGTATGCCCACCGCAGATCTCCATGATGTGGACGGGTTTGTCTTCGGTCGCGCCGATTTCATCGGCAACGCGTGCGATGGCTGCAAGGATGCCCTTGGCGGCTTTCGGGTCGCGAAATTCTTCGACGTATCTCATGACCGCACCTCTTCGAAGGCTTTCTGGCTTTCCGCCATTTGCTCAAGCGTTTCCTGCGCTTCACCTAAACCGCGCAGCGCCTCCAGCGTCTCGGCGGCCTCATGCGCATCAATGACGGCCATGGCGAAGCCGACATGGATCAGCACCCACTCCCCCACCAGACCGTCAAGCGGGTCAGTCGCAACGGGGGCAAGAGACACCTCGCGCCGGACCCCGGACACGTCGGCTATCGCCATCTGGCGGTCGACATCGGTGATCTTGGTGATCTGTCCTGGTATTCCAAGGCACATCTGGTCACTCCTCCTCTGATGTTGCTGCACGGGGTTCGATTCCGTAGCGATCCAGCTTGGCACGCAGGCCGACGCGGCTGAGCCCAAGTTCACTTGCCGCGCGGCTCTTGTTCCATTTCATGCGCGTGATCGTTTCCCGAAGGATGCGCATCTCCATCATTTCGACGCGGTCCTTTAGCGTTCCATCCATCGTGCCGAGGCTAGCCGCTTGGCGGTCAGCCCCGTCTTGGCCAGGCTCGGCCTGCAAGATGTGTCGTGAAATGAGCTCTGGTCCGAGCGTGACGTCCTGAGCGATGATGAGCATGCGGATCACTTCATTTCGAAGTTCGGGCAGATTTCCGGGCCAATCGTAGCTTTCCAGAAATTCCAGCGCAGGGTCGGAAAAGCCGCGGACCGGTTTGCCATGTTCTTCGGCGGCCGCGTGAAGGTACTTCTCGGCCAGTCGGGCAATGTCGCCTGGACGGCCGCGCAAGGGCGGCACCTGTAGTTCGGTGACGGCCAATGCAAAGTACAGATCGCTGCGGAATACGCCGTCGACGATGCTTTGGCGCAGGTCCCTATGTGTGCCCGCCATTATCCGCGCGCGCGTCGTAAGTGCCTCGTGGCTGCCAACGGGTTGATAGGCGCCTTCGCGCAACAGGCGCAGAAGGGTCATCTGCATCACGTCAGACAATGTATCGACGCCATTCAAGAAGATCGTCCCGCGATCTGCCTTTTGCAGCATGCCGATGCGGGTCGCCTGCACACCGGTGGCCGCGCCGCGCTTGATACCAAAGAGTTCAGCCAACAGGGCGTCATCGCTCAGCCCGGCGCAATTCAATTCAAAGAAGGAGCGATCGGACCTGAGAGATCCGTAATGCATCGCCCGGGCGAGTTCGGTCTTTCCGGTCCCCGCCTCACCGGTCAGCAACACCGGGACATCGAAGCTTGCATACTGGCGCGCCACGGCAATTACGGCATTCAAGGGAGAGTTCGGCCCACGCCATACGCTGTCGAACCCAAGCCCTTCCTGGAGCTGCCGCCGCCTGGCATCGAGGTTCGCAGATGCGGTCGACCCGAGATAACGCATCTCAAGTGTCATGCGCTCATGGTCGCGGGCCAACTCAAAAAGGCGGGCGGCGTTTCGGACGGCCATCAGAAGCTGGTCAGGGTGCCAGGGTTTGGTGATGAACTGATAGATGCCCGCATCGTTGATCGCATCGATCATGTCGTTGGTTTCGGTGTAGCCGGTCACGATGATCCGAACGGTTTCGGGCCAGCGGTCGCGAATTTCCGTCAGGAGTTCGATACCCGTTGTTCCCGGCATCCTTTGGTCGGACAGGACGACCTGTACCCAGTGTTCTTCCATCAGGGCCAACGCTTCGGCGGCATTCATCGCTTCAAGCACGTTGAAATCGTCTTCCAGCGCCATCCTCATGGAGGCGACGGAATGCTTCTCATCATCGACGACGAGAACGCTGGGAAGGGTACGGCCTGCCATCTATTCAGCCGCCTGTTTGATACGTTTGGCCTGTGCCTCGGCCCGAAGCCACGCAAGCCAGCGCTCCAGTCCCTCGCCGGTCCGGGCAGAGACCCGGATTACTTCGATCAGCGGGTTCACGCGCTTCAGATTGGCCTCATAGAGGTCCATATCGACGTCGCAATGCGGCGCGAGGTCGACCTTGTTCAGGAGCGCCAATTTGGACGCCGTGAACATGTCCGGGTACTTTAGCGGCTTATCTTCGCCTTCCGTCACACTGAGGATTGCGACCTTGGCGTCTTCGCCCAGGTCAAAAGCCGCCGGGCAGACCAGGTTACCGACATTTTCGATGAACAGCGTTGTGCCTTGCTCGGGTGAAAGATGGTCCAGGGCATGGCCGACCATGTGCCCATCCAGATGGCAGCCTTTCCCAGTGTTGATCTGTACGGCGGGCGCCCCGGTTTCCCGGATGCGGTCCGCGTCATTGGTTGTCTGTTGGTCGCCTTCGATGACGGCGACGGGGCCTTCCATCGCCCGGATTGTCGCGCAGAGAAGTGTGGTTTTGCCCGAACCAGGGGACGAAACAAGGTTCACGGAAAAGGCGTGAAGCGCTGCAAGGCGGGCACGGTTTTCAGCGGCATGACGATCATTCTGGGACAGGATGCCGGTCTCGATCTCGATCAGCCGCTCTTGGCTCATGCCTGGGACAGCGACACCTGCCGGCCCGGTGCCATAGTGGATGTCATGCCCATGGTTGTGGGGCTTATCCCCGTGAGAATGGGAATGTGTATGCTGGCCTGAACCTTCGACCTTGCCGTCACCGCATCCGCAAACTGTGCACATCACGCCACCTCCATATCTTTTATCCGCATTTCGTCGCCGCCTTCTGGCAGAAGTCGCCCGCCACCGCATTCGGGGCAGGGGTCAAGCCTGTCCGCAATCTGCACCGTCTTCACGCAGTCAAAGCAGGTTGCCGTGCCCGGCAGGTCGATCATTTCCAGGACGGCACCTTCCGCTTTCGAGCCGCGCATCACGACATCCCAGGCAAAGCTGAGGGCGCGCTTTTCAACCCCGGCAAACTGACCGATTTCGAGTCTGACGCGCGTGACCCGCGCGATATCGGGGGATGCCGATGCCTGGACGACAACGCTGCGGATGCCTTCGCAAAGGCTCATCTCATGCATGGCCCACCTCCCTCAGGCGCACGGGGCTACACGGATCGAGCACGTCCAGAAGCAAAGGGCCAAGCCCCATCTTGGTCGCAGGAAGCGTGGCAAGCGCGCGGTCAAGCACGCCACCATCCGCAAGCAGGTGGTCGGTCGGGGTGATGCGGTCGAAGCATGTGACCGTGTCGCCATCACTTTCGATGCGGACGGCATAGCTGCCTCGTGCCGCCGGCACTATGGCTTCCCCTTGCGCCGGTGTCAGAAGGGGGGGTAGGCCGCCAGATGCGATTGCATCAATGTCGTATAGCCGAGCCGCCGCGCGCCAAAGCGGCCCCTTGCCGCGCGCATCGGCGATACCTTTCATCGCGGGATGTTCGGACATTCGTGCGGCCACTGAATTGTCCACCGCGCTCCGTGCCCAGATTGTCGCGGGTGTCACGGGCGACAAGTCGGCAACCGCTTCGCCTGTCAGAAATGAGCCGTCGATCAAGCGCAGAACCGGTGCATAACCCGCGTCGCCTGACAGGAAGTCGAAGAATTCGTTGGCGTTTGCGGGCGCTCGTCCAGTTGGCCCGAACGCCTGTAGGTGTAGGTTCGGGCCACACTCCGCCCAGTCTTGCGGCAAGGGGCAGGGCGCGCGTCCAAAGAAGGCCGGCCATGTCACATGGAATTTCAGCAGGTGGTCGCGCAGAATTTCCCTTGCGATCCCCCTTGTGTCTGCCGGACGGCCGAGTGCGGCTTCGACTGCGGCGCCTTGTGCCGTCCGGCAAAGGTTAAAAAGCCGCGGCAATAGCTGCACCACTTCGTCAACATCCTGCCCCACGACCAGCCGCGCGACGGGCAGCGCGGGCGCTGGCTGGAAGGAAAGCGTGGCCGAAGCGGTGAGATCGAGCATCAGATCACCCCATCCTCGGTCGCAATCCCGCCGGTAATCACCGCGCGGCGGTTTGGCGCCGGGTTGACAGCAGCAAGCGCATCGACGGGCGCCGCCAATTCCGCTTCGCGGCGCGCGCGGATGTCGGCGGCCCGATCCGACTGCGCGCGGTGCGCGGGATCGAAGATCGCCTCCATCACGGCCCGGGCCACGTCGGTGGCATCCTTGTGGCTGGTGAAATCGCCCATGGGTGAGAACAAAGAACAGGCTTTATAGCCGCCGGTCATTTCCCGCCTGTTGTGGATGAACTCATATTCACCCGAGGGGAAGGCGATCACCTCCTTGTCGCCGATTGTCAGGCCCGACCAGTCGCTATCGTCAGGCAGCAGGATCAGGTTCATGAACCATGGGCTGATAAGCACGCCCATGATGACGCCCTCGTATTTCTTGAACCCGATGGCCTCGACGCGAAGGGCCTTATTGACTATTGGCACGTCCCGCATCGTCGAATGCCATATCTCATTAAAGTCCGCGACAAGGCGCCCGGTTGCTTCAGCGATTGTCGCGGCGTCGTTCGTGGCTTCCGAGCCCGGGTCTTCAAGCACCATGAATTGTTCCGGCGGGGCGCCGCAATTGGGACACGACCAATCGTCGGGCAGATCGGCAAAGGGGGTTCCAGTCTCGATCTGGCGGTAATCATCGCCATCGGCGGGGTCATACGGCGTCCAGCAGATCTTGCATTCCATCACTGCGAGCGGGCTGATCTTGTCCGTCGCCCCAAGGAAAGATCCTTCAAAGCCAGTCATCTGGTCGCCTCCATCACTTGCAAGAGACGTGCGCCGCTATCGGCCAGGTCTTCGTTGGCCGCCAGCGCGACTTCTGGCATATCGGTGACCTCGAACGTGTCCAGGATCAGGGTGTCCATCGAGTTGAAGAACTGCACCCGCCACACAAACGGAAGCGCTGTCGCCTTGACCCGGCAGTTGCCGTAGCCCCGCGACAGGATATCGGTCGCGCCCTGGCCGAGCCGATCCTGAAGCCAGACCAGGTCTTCTTCGGTGTGCGGCAGCAGGGTCAGGTTGATGACGTGGAGCGTGCCATCATAGCGGGCGCTTTTGTCTTTGAGCTCCGCGATCAAGGCGGGCGCATTCACGACACCGGGCCCGGGCGGAACGGAGCGACCTTGAAGCGATGCTGCAAAGGCATGGTCGCGCGACGCTTGCGGGACGGGGGCAACCTCGATCCGGTCGATCCCTGAACCGGTGATGCACCAAATTCCGGCGAAGACGCTTTCTTGAACCGATAGGGCGGGAATGCCGCGCAGCTTCATGGCCACTTCGCCTTCGCCCATCGTCTCGGCAATAAGGGCGCGGTTGGTGGTGTCTAGGCCAGACAAGTCGAAGGTCGCGGCCCGCGCGCCTTTCGACACATTATCCGCGGCGTCAGCGATTTGGCCCAGAAGCTCCATTGCGGGTGCCAGGGCTTCATCCGGTTCCACCATCGGTAGATGGGGGGCATAGGTTCGCATGTCCTGCGGCAGACTCATGTATTCGAGTTCGGAGCCGGCTTCTTCGGGTGCCTGCGATCCGGGTCCGAAACCGGTTGGTGGAAGTTGGAAATCACGGATCATTTCTCACGCTCCTTCATTCGGCCGCGACGGGCAGGTCGAGAAAGCGCGAAATCCGCGCCATGTAGTCATCCCAATCGCGAACCTTTGGGATGCCGCCGAGGCAGACCCCCTCACGGTAGAAAATCAGCGATGGGGTCTTGTTGATGCCCGAGGCGTCCTTGACGGCGCCATGGATCTCATCCCCGACCACGGCGCAGTCGAAGCGACCCTGGAAGGCGTTGACGAGTTCGGGTGCGATCACGGCGACATCGGGCGTTTCAAGGTTGCGCGCCCAGTCCCCGGGCAGGAAGAGCGCATGGACGCCGGGCCTTGCGACCCAATTCTGCACCTCGTCTTCCGCGTTCAGGCAGGGCCACCCAAGCTCTGTCGTTAATCGGTCGATCAATGGGTGTCCCATGTTTGCCTCCTCAGGCTTCTGTCTTGCCGGCTGCATGTGCTGCGGCCAAGTGCGGCGGTAAAACCGGTTCGCGACCGGTCAGGTCAGCAAACGCGTCACCCAATGCGCCGCCCGCCATCACCCGTTCGAGCCCGGCAAGCGCGGCGCCGATACGCTCCGCCTCGTCTTCGGTCAGGACGTCGCGCGCGGCGCCCAGAAAGCCCAAGACCCACGTCCCAATGGGTTGGGTCCCCACCAGCGACAGGTCGAGGACCTCCGTCCGCGCCCCGTCCGTTGCGATGGCGTTGGTGCCGTTCACTTCGGTGATGCGAAGGGGAATACCGACGCACATCCTGTTATTCCGCGGTCGGGAAGAAGCGCGCGTCGCCGACCCGACAGGCATCTTCTTCGGTGGGACGACCGTTCTCATATGCGGCCATTCGGATCGAAGTATCGGCAAGGTCGCCCGTATCCGTTCGCCCCGGGGTCGATTTGATCCCGCGCTCATCCAGCCACGCGCATGCGATGGTCAGCGCCCGGGGAATGCAGTCGGCCACGACTTGGCGAAGGCCACCACCATAGTCCTCAAGCTCGACAGGTTGGCACCCGATCAGCAGCAACTCATCTGGGCAAAACCCCATGAGTTGGGCCGTAGCGATGACATCTTGAAACCCTGTCTGGTGAAGGCTCATCTTCTTGGCCCCCATGAAACGGGGCACCTCATCCCCCTCAACGATTTTCATCGTCCCGGGCACGAGGCCATAATCCACCGCGTCGAACACGACGAGAAGGTCGGCGTCTTCCAGGAAGGGAAGCAGGTAAAGCCCCTGCGTGCCACCATCCAGTAAAAGGGCATCATCCCCGAAGGCCCTGCAATCGGCCAAGGCCTCCACGCAGCGGACCCCGAAACCTTCATCGGCCCAGAGTACGTTTCCAATGCCCAGAACAAGAGCTTTCGTCATGTCTGTCGCTCCTCCCGCAACGTGGTGACCCGGCTCCCAACCGGGCTGTACTGGATTTAGTCTTGTCGATTTTCCTCACGGCATGGATAGAATTCGACCACTAACGTGGATGGAAGAATAAGTTTTTGATAAAGATCAATTTTGTAGCCTTTTGGAGGCTAGGCGCGTCGTTCGGAGTGCAATGTGATCTTTCAATAAGGCGGCAAGTCGAAAAACATCTTTCCATCAATGAAAACGGGCGCAGAAACGCCCGTTTGACTTCGACTCAAAGTGGTCAGCTTCAATCCACCTTGTCGTCCTTAAAGGTTCGCGTACCCGATATCATGGTCGAGACCATCGACTGGCGGCTCATGATGTCTTCGCGGATCGCGGCATAGATGTGGATCATCATGAAGATCAGAATGAACCACATCCCAAGATGGTGGATCTGGTGCAGAACCTGACTATTGCCGATCCAGTCCCGAAGGGGGCCAAAAATCGCATCCTGCCAGCTTCCTTGCCCGATACCTTCAGCATAGAGGGCAAAGCCCGTCACGATCATGAAGGTCATGCCGATGGTCATGAAGAAAAACATGGCGATCTGTGCCAGGGGATTGTGACCCACGTACTTCTTTGGCGTGTTCTCAAGGAAGGCGTACCACTTGATTTCGTGCCAGACTTCTGTCCACCAGGTCGCCTTCCAGAATGGCAACAAGAACATCTGTTTAGAGTGATGGTTGCCAACGAATGCCCAATAGATCCGACCAAAGAACCCCACGGTCATGATCATGCCAGCGGCGAAATGTGCGAAGCGGATATAGCCGAAGACGAACTGGTGTGTCGCTTCGGCAATCTGCATTGACGGTGGCGGAGACCCGATCAGGTAGCCTGTGACGATCAGAACGATAATCGCCAGCGCGTTGATCCAGTGCCAAAGGCGGACAGGGGCCTCGTAGACATAGACGCTTGTGCGGCGTGTGATCGTGGCAATGTCCTGGTCCGTGGCATCGTTGGTCAGGACAGTGTCAGCTTCGGTTGAAAGGCTCATTCCCGCGCCCTCCAGACGGCAATGGCCACTGCGATCAGCGCAAGCGCGGCGATCAGAGGGGTCGCATGGAATGCACCGTGCGTGGCTTGGGCCATTGCTTCGTGGCCGCCATGTGCCAGGGCGGAAGTCGGTGCAAGAACGGCAATTGAGATGAGTCGTTTCATGGGTGGCCCCTTTCCTTAGCGAACTTTGACGGTGGTTAGTTCGTCGCCGTCGGGCGACATGACATGCGTGGAACAAGCCAGACACGGGTCGAAACTATGCAGCGTGCGCAGGATTTCGACCGGCTCTTCCGGGCGTTCCATCTTGGTGTTCATGAGGGCAGCCTCGAACGCGCCGATGTTGCCCTGGCTGTCACGTGGCGAGCCGTTCCAAGTGGTGGGGACCACGCATTGGTAATTCTCGATCCGTCCTTCGGAGATATGAACCCAGTGTCCCAATGCGCCGCGCGGCGCTTCGGTCATCCCGACGCCTTTGGTCGATGTGGGCCAGGTAGAGGGCTCCCACTTGGCGACGTTCGCAGTGGACTCGTCGCCAGCCTTAATGTTCGCAACGAGTTTGTCGAAGAAGTACTTCTGAAGCCTGCCGCAATATTCGCTCTCAAGGGCGCGCGCCGCCGTGCGCCCGAGGGTCGAGAATAGCGCATCGACCGGCAGGTCCATGGTCCGCAGGAGCCCGTTAACCTGATCGGTGATTTCGTCGTGCCCCGACGCGTATCCCACCACGTAGCGCGCCAGCGGCCCGACCTCCATCGCGTGGCCGCGCCAACGCGGCGCCTTGATCCATGAATATTTCGCCGCCTCGTCGATCTGTTCGATATTGGTTCTGGTGCCTTTCATGTTGGCGCCAAGCTCAAACTTGGCATCGGTCACACCATCCCAAGGGTGCAGCCCCTTGCCGGGCTCGCCGTAATCGTACCAGGAATGATCGACAAACTCCTGAATTTGCTCAGGGTCTCGGACATCCACGTCGTGGACGACAGACAGGTCGCCGTTGGTAATCGCCCCTCGTGGCAAGTAGAGTTGTTCCGGCGAGAAGTCGTTAGAATGCTCAGGGATGTCGCCATAAGCCAGACAAGCCTGTGACGACAGCCCGCCGCCATAGAGCCAGTTTTTGTAGAAGCCGCCAATTGCGATCACGTCCGGCAGGTAGACATTCTTGTTGAATTCAATGCACTTGTCGATGATCGAGCTGACCAGATTGAGACGCTCCATATTGATCGCGCCGACGGCCCCGGTGCTGTGTACGTTGATCGGGCACGGGACGCCGCCGACCAGCCAATTCGGATGGGGGTTTTTGCCGCCGAAGATCGTGTGGATCTTGGCAATGTCCTTCTGCAGGTCGAGCGCTTCAAGGTAATGCGTGGTCGCCATAAGATCGGCTTCGGGCGGCAAAAGGTATGCCGGGTTGTCCCAATACCCGTTCTTGAAGATGCCCAGCTGACCGGATTCAACGAATGCTTTGAGGCGGTTCTGAATGTCTCGGAAGTAGCCTGGGCTTGATAGCGGGTGCGCCGGGCTGACGGCTTGCTGAAGTTCGCTCGTGGCTTTCGGGTCTGCGCGCAGCGCGTTTATGGGGTTAACCCAATCCAGGGCGTGCAGATGGTAGAAGTGGACGATGTGATCGTGGATCTGCAGGTTGAGCTGCATGATGTTTCGGATCGAATTCGCGTTGTCGGGGATTTCGATCCCGAGCGCGTCTTCCACCGCGCGCACCGATGTCAGCGCATGGGTGCCTGTGCAGACGCCGCAGATCCGTTCTGTGAAGGCCCATGCGTCGCGAGGGTCGCGCCCTTTCAGGATCACTTCGAGGCCCCGCCACATCGTCCCCGTCGAGACCGCGTTGGTGATCGTGTTGTTTTCATCGACATTCACTTCGCAGCGCATGTGACCTTCGATCCGGGTCACGGGGTCGACGACGACGCGCTTGCCGCTGTTATCAAGCGTAAAGCCGTTGGGTGTCTGGATAACCATGCTCTAGGCCTCCTCGTTCTCGGACACGTGATCCTGGGATTTTTTCTGTGCCGATTTCAGAGCGGACACAGCGGCATGCAGCGCGATGCCGCCTCCGACGACCCCGGCCGCCGCCATCCCAACTTGATCAGCATTTGCTTCGACGCCGAATTGGGTCAGGTCGGTGACGCGATTGTAGAAGCTGCCCTGGTCCCAGAAGCCGTCTTCTGAACAGCCGATGCATCCATGGCCCGACTGGATGGGGAAGGACGTGCCCTCGTTCCACCGTACCGTGGAACATGCGTTGTAGGTGGTCGGGCCTTTGCATCCGACCTTATAAAGGCAATAGCCCTTGCGCGCGTTCTCGTCGTCCCAGTGTTCGACGAATTGACCAGCATCGAAATGTGGACGGCGATAGCATTTGTCGTGGATGCGCTGGCCATAGAACATCGCGGGCCGACCCTGGCGGTCCAATTCGGGCAGCCGGTCGAAGGTGAGCATGTAAGTGATGACGCCCGTCATGACTTCGGCGATCGGGGGACAGCCTGGCACCTTGATGATGGGTTTATCCTTGATGACCTTATGGACCGGCGTGGCTTGTGTGGGGTTCGGTTTGGCGGCCTGGACGCAGCCATAAGAGGCGCAGGCCCCCCAACTGATGATGGCCTTGGCGTCCTTGGCCACGTGACGAAGCTGTTCGACAAAAGGCTTGCCAGCATTGATGCAGAACATACCATCTTCGTTCAGCGGAGGATTGCCTTCGACAGCCAGGATGTAGTTGCCTTTGTACTTCTCGATGGCCTCTTCCAGCGCGGCTTCCGCGGCTTCACCCGCCGCCGCCATAAGCACGTGGCTGTAGTCCAGCGAAATCATCGACAGGACGACATCCTTCGCCAACGGATGTGCGCCGCGGATGAAGCTTTCCGAACAGCAGGTGCATTCGAGGCCGTTGATCCAGATAACCGGCGTGCGTGGTTTGGTTTCCATCGCATGTGCGATCTTCGGCACGAAGCTTGGTCCGAGCCCAAGCGCCGCCGCCGTCAGCGAACAGTATTTCATGAAGCTTCGACGGGTAATTCCCTGTCGACGCATCACGTCATAGAAGGTTTCGATCTGGCTCAAGGCAGGCCCTCCTCCGGTTCCCGAATTGTCAGTGCGCAGATGTCCCAGCACCTTCCCTTGCCAGGA
The DNA here is from genome assembly GCA_947494145.1 of uncultured Jannaschia sp. Classification (GTDB taxonomy): domain Bacteria; phylum Pseudomonadota; class Alphaproteobacteria; order Rhodobacterales; family Rhodobacteraceae; genus Jannaschia. Next base: position 337,163 of record CANLTZ010000004.1, read on the forward strand.
TCGCGGTATGCACCGGCATGCGACAGGAAATCCGGAGTCTGAACTGCCAGATCGTAATCCATTGATAAAATTAAATAATGCGGAAATCCTGCTGCCAGCGGCAGGCAGTGTGCTTACCGGCATATGCGGATGCTGGTCAGTTGCTTTCCATCCGCGACAGCGCAACCAATGCCTGCCCAAATGCCAAGCCACCGTCATTTGCCGGGACCGCGCCGGGCAAGCAAAGCGTCATATCGGATAGGTTTTCGGCGATCCGCTCCAGAAGGTGGACGTTCTGAAAGCATCCACCAGACAAGGCCACGGTGTCGGTTCCGGAAGCCTCTGCGCAGGACCGGACGCAAGCCGAAAAGGCATCGGCGACAAAGCCATGGAACCGATTGGCGATAATCGAGGCGTCGATGCCCCGTCGCAGGTCGTCCGCCAGCGCGACGAACATCGGTGCCGGGTCGATCACCTGGCCGTCGATTGTGTACGGGTAGCTGCCAGTTTCCGTCGCGCCTTCGGATAGCGCTTGCAGCAGCATCGCTGCCTCTCCCTCGTAGCTCTGCCGGTCCGCGGTGAGTCCAAGGCAGGCCGCCACCGCATCGAACAGCCTCCCAGCCGAAGTCGACGCCGGGGCGTTAAACCCGGAGCGGGCCGCGCTTCGAATGATATCGACGGGTTTTGAGGCAAAGAGTGTTTCGACAAGCGGGGACAACCCCGCTTGATCCAGGCGGACGATAGCGTTTCGCCATGGCTCCGATTGCGCCTTGTCGCCGCCGACCAAGGGCGCGGGCTTCAGGAAGCCGACGCGCTCGACCTCTGCGTAATTGCCCAGCAGCACTTCGCCACCCCAGATTGTTCCGTCAGGGCCAAGGCCCAGCCCGTCGAGTACAAGCCCAATGGCCTTCTCCCCCGACCAGCCAGCTTCGCCCAAAGCAGCTGCCATATGGGCATGATGGTGTTGCACCTCGATGACCGGAAGACCCAGCACCTTCGCCTTTTCGCGCCCATGGCGGGTCGCGCGAAAGTCGGGATGCAAGTCGACTGCGATAACCTCCGGTCGGTGATCGAAGAAATCGGCCATGTCTTTGTCCGCTTTCAAGAATTCCTCTGTGCTGAGGGCATCGTCGAGGTCGCCCAAGTGGTTGGACAGCATCGCCTGACCGTTCTTCGTCAAGCAGATCGCCGACTTGAGCTGCCCTCCGAATGCAAGGACTTCGCGGGTCGGAAGTCCTTTCGGCACCGGCAAGGTTCCTGGCACCGACCCGCGCGCGCGGCGCAACACCACGGGCTGGTTCAGCGCAATAATCTCCACCCCGTCATCCAGGCGTCGTGCGATAGCGCGGTCATGCATCAAGAAGCCGTCTACAAACGCGGAGAGCTTTTCCCGCGCTTCCGCATTTCCAATCACCTGGGGTTCGCCCGACAGATTGCCCGAAGTCATGACCAACGGCCCCCGCAACAGGTCGAACAGGAGGTGGTGAAGGGGCGTGTTGGGAAGCATCCACCCCAATCGTCGCTGGCCAGGCGCGATATTGTCGGGCAGATCGTACATGGTCTGTCGTTCCAGCAGCAGGATCGGGGCTGCCGTTGCAGTCAGTCTTGCCCGTTCGAGCGGAGACAGGACTGCAAAAGTCTCAATCACCGTCATTGGCGCCATCAACGCAAATGGCTTGCCCGGTCGCATCTTGCGTCTGCGAAGTTCGGCTACTGCGGTGGCTTGCGACGCGTCGCAGGCAAGGTGAAACCCGCCCAACCCCTTTATTGCTAGAATACGCCCGTCCCTCAGCCAGTCTGCGGCATTCTCAAGCGTGCTGTCTTCGATGCGGGTGCCGACCGCGTCCTCAAGCCAAATCCTGGGCCCGCAATCGGGACAAGCAATGGGCTGGGCATGGAAACGGCGGTCGGATGGGTTGTCGTATTCGCTGCGGCAGGCGGCGCACATTTCGAACGGCGCCATGGTCGTCTGCGCGCGGTCATACGGTAGCCCTTGCAGGATCGTGTAGCGCGGTCCGCAATTTGTACAATTTGTGAATGGATAGCCGAAACGCCGCTCACCCCGGGTTCGGATTTCATTGAGACAATCGTCGCATGTGGCGGCGTCCGGTGTGGCCCGGGTTTGCGCCCCTTTGGGGCCGGATTTGGCAATCGCGAAACCTTCGCCGAAATCAGCTTCGAAGTCCTGACTTTCGACGGCATCAATTTCGGAAAGCGTCGGCGCCTCCTGCACGAGCGCTGCGATGAAAGCGTCAAGCGCGGTGCCCGTGGCAAGTATCAAAACGCCTTCGGCGTCATTGCGGACCTCGCCCCGGATTCCGAGCCGATTGGCCAATTGCCAAACAAAGGGCCTGAACCCGACCCCTTGCACTTGTCCTCGGACGCGTATTCGCCGTCCTGCGGTCAATGCACCGTGCAGACCATGCAGGGATCGAAACTTCGAACGATGTGCTGGACAGAGAGTGGCGTCTTATCACACGCGGCCACGGGTGCGCCCACAAGCGCGGCCTCCAGCGGTCCCGGTGCATCATTTTCATCGCGTGGCGAAAAGTTCCAAGTCGTCGGCGCAATGATCTGATAATTCGCGATCCGGCCATCCTCGATGGTCAACCAATGCCCAAGAGAGCCCCGCGCCGCTTCCACGAGGCCCGCGCCGCGGCCGTCTTTCGGCACTTCGAATTCCCCCATGAAGCGTTGGGCTGGATCGAGTGCTGTGACCCATTCCTCTAGCCATATCTGCGTTCGCGCGATTTCTAGAAGGCGCCCGGCAATCCGTGCCGCGACGCCGCCATCCGCGGCCACCGACAATGCGAGCGGATGCCCGTCCACGATGCCGCGCGCCAACGCGCCAACTTCGGCGGTGAGCCCATCAAGGCGGGGCGCCTTGCACCAGCTATATCCAGTCTCAGACATATCTTCGTCTGGATCTGTGTAACCTTCGAATGGATGGGCTGCGGCGCCTGTCATCCAGCTTCGAGACACATGTTCCACGATGCTTGTCGGATCGAACGCCCCCATTTGGCCGTCCACCCAAAGACCAGCCCGTGTCGTGCGCCCAGATGCCATGGGATAGGCGCCATAAGACAGGTAACGCCTGGGTCCGACGCCCAACCCATCCAACCCCAATTCTTGCGCGGCCCGAAGAAACAAACCAGCATCCCCTGTGCGCCAAGTTGCCAGGTCGGCGCGACTTTCAAGTGCCAGAAAGTCTTCCAGCGGCGCGCCGAAGAGATGCGCTTCCAAGAACCGGCGAAAGCCCTTCAACGTTGACAGCATGCGCACCCGTTCTGCCGCGGTTGGCGCACGGGTGACGCCCGCAGGTTGGATGGCAAGGGTATGCGGCCACTTTCCCCCCAGCACGCCGGTGATGTGAAAAAGCCGCGCCCGCGCATCCAGCGCTGCCTTCTGTGACGTGCCCCGAGTTGCGGTGAAACGGGTCACCACCTCGTCATACCAATCATGGCCTTCGTAAGCCGGTCGGGCAAAATCGGGCATAAAGAACAGATAGAAGTGGGTGATATGGTCCGCGAGGTTTTCGACACCGTGAAGCACTGCCGCGGCCAGCTTCGCCTGTTGCGGCATCTCGACCTTTGCAGCATCCGCAAGCGCCAGAGCGGCGGCGACCGATTGGCTTATCGAACATATCCCGCAAATCCGGGGCGTTATCGTCAACGCATCCCTTGGGTCGGCCCCGGCCAGCATCTTCTCGAACCCGCGAAAGAGCGGTGAGTTGGCGTAAGCGGCTTCCACTGCGCCATCTTGCACATCCAGCCGCACCTCCAGGTCACCTTCGACCCTGTTGAACGGTCCCACGACAAGTTGGGTCACGGACGTTCCCGCTTCGGTTTTGGCGCGACTTCAATCCGGTCGGCGCTCGCGTTGCGGCTGATCCGGTCGGGCGTTGCGGCTTTCGACAAAGACGCCAGGGCCATGAACCAAGCTTTCGGCATGTCGGAGGGCAAGCCAACGGGAATACCAGCCACCTTTGGCGTTTCCGTGAAGGCGTGCCGGGGGTTTTCAAATTCGGGGCTGGTACAAGCGATGCAGGGATAGCCGCCGCGTGTACATGAGCCGCCGCCATTCCAGGTTCGAATGTTACAATCGCCAACGGCCTGCGTTCCGACGCAGCCGAGATGTTCCATCATGCAGCCCATCTCGGATAGTTTGCGGGCACTGGCTTTGTATTCGTAGAACTCATTTTTCGGGCAGGCATGGTGGATAAGATGCTCGGCGTAGAATTTCGGCCTCTGCAGGTCGTCCAGCATGTCAGCATCCATCGCCCCCGCTACGATCAGCAGCAGTGTTTCCGTCACCCAATCGGGATGCGTGGGGCAACCGGCGATGTTGACGACGGGCAGGCCGGACGTGGTTCGAAAATCGGCGGGCAAGACCCCACCCAAAAGACCGCCATCATATTGGAGGCCAACTGCACTTGCGGGGTTGCTTCCGGCGGCCGTTATGCCACCGAAGGCAGCACAGGTCCCGACGGCAAGGACATGCTCCGCCAACGGTGCCAATTCACGCACCCAGTCGAGCATGGGCCGTCCAGTGCCCGACAAGATGTGGTAGCGCCCGGTGCCCTTCGGCCCGGTCACGATCGAGCCTTCGACGCATAGAATATCGAGCTTCGCGGCCCCGGACCGAACGTCTTCGAGAAGGGTGCGCGCTTCATCGCCGGTCGCTTCGGAAATCGCGGGATGCCAGAGGATGTGGATGCCAGCATCTTCCAGCAGATCAAGGACATTGGGGTCTTCGGCGCAAAGAAGCGACATGGTGCAGCCGCCACACCCTGCCGATTGGAGCCACAGCAGATTCATTCAACGTCTCCCAACGGCAAGGCGAGGCGGAAGGTGGTGCCGGGTTCCACATTGATATGGGTCAGGCTGCCACCATGTTCTTCGGCGATCTTGTTGGATATCGACAAGCCCAACCCAGTCCCCTCACCCACTGGTTTTGTCGTGAAGAACGGATCGAAAATGGATGATGCGGTTTCGGCTTCGATACCCGGGCCATTGTCTGTCACGGTCAGAATGGCCTGGCCGTCCTCAATCCCTGCCCACAGAACGATTTCGGCATTTTCCTGCCCCCGAAGCGCATCAATTGCATTCTGTAGAAGGTTCATCACGATCTGCTGGATATGCCCTGGGTTTCCGTGAACGGTCAGTTCCGAAAGGCCCTCGAACCGCATCTCGACCTGCGCTTTCGATCCACGAATAACCCACCTTGCCGCTACGCGTGCCGCTTCCACAAGATCGTATCTTTCACGGGTTGCTGTCCCCGCGACCGACAGGCGACGAAGGTCGGCGACGATGTCGCGCACCCGTTCCGCCCCTTCGCGCGCACCATCAATCGCGGCGCGAAGGTTCTTCAACTCACGGTCCAGCTTTAGCTGTCGCCTAAGCGCGACCAGCTCGTCGCGCGGGGCCCCGCCTTCGACACGCTCGAAGTACTCTTCGAAGCGCATGATGTATTTCTCAAGCGCATGGGCATTCGCATAGACGAAACTGATGGGGTTGTTCAGCTCATGCGCGACCCCGGCCAGAAGGCGGCCGAGTGATGCAAGCTTTTCGTTTCGAACAAGCTGCGACTGTGCCTCCTTCAGGCTGTGATGGCTGACCTCCAACTCGGAATAGGCACGGCGCAGTTCCCCCAAGGGTCGGCCTACGATGACGGCGCCGATCATTCGCTCACGATCATCAATGCGCGCGGTGATCGACATTTCATAGGGTTCCGGGGTTTCCATTGCCCTTAGCGTCGCTTCGAAGCGAGCGGGTTCTCTGGAAAATCGGAGGGCGTCCAGTTCTCTGTGAAGGCGGTCGGTGCTGTCGCCTTCGAACAAAGCGCCCGCGTCCATTCCGATCAGATCGTCTCCGGCGAGGCCGGTCACATCCATGAGCGACTGGCTCACCTCTTCGATGACGCCAGCCCGCCCGACCACGACCATGATATCGCTGACGGATGACAGGATCGACGCCAAGAACCGGCGGAATTCATGCAGGGTTTCGTTCTGTTCTTCCAGTAGAGCTTGATGCGAGACGAGTTCGGAATAGGCGACATCGACCGCGGCCAAGACCTCGAACCAGGCCTTATCCGTGAATTGCGGATCGGGTGTCGCGTCGAATTCGATCGATTTTGCCATTCGATTGCCTGGCCTTAGCGTAGCCGACGATCAAAGCCCGCGGAAGGGGCCGCTTGCGCCTGTGTGTTGCAGCGACCCGATGATGGCCACACGGATTGTGTCAGGTCCAGCTATAGCGTCTTTGCGGCCTGAGTGGGGGCCGGACCAAGGACCACCATGGCCAAATCGGCGATCTGGTGTAGGGCCGAGACGTCCCCTGTCACCCGCGCTGTGGCGCCTATGGCGCGGCTTTGGGCAACAAAGAACCGTGCCAACGCCAGTGGGTCGGCGTCGGGTGCGAGCTGGCCATCCGCTTCGGCCTGCCGAAAGCGATCATAAAGCGCCTGTTCCTGCTGCGCGAAGGCTCGTTGGACATGGCGGCGAATGCGGATTCCGCGTTCATCGCTTCCCATGGAAGCGAGAACCAGGAAGCAGCCGCATCCAGCATCGGTTTGCGTGACTGTTTCGATGAAGATTGTCAGGCCATCGCGTAGCGCACGGCGGATATCCGACTGCGCGAGGGCTGCCGCCCAGCGCTCACCGGACTGATTGAGGTATCGATCCAGCGCTGCCAGAAAAAGCGTTTCCTTGTCACGAAACGCCCCGTAAAGCGACCCGCGGCCAAGTCCGGTCGCATCGGTCAGGTCTTGAATGGACGTTCCGTCATAGCCGTGGTGCCAGAACGCATTGAGCGAGCGCTGCAAAACCTGATCGGTATCGAATTTCCGGGTACCCGCCATCGCTGTGTCTTTCACCATGATTGACCGGACAGTCGCCTTGATATCGGTCAGGCTGGACGAAACGCAAGGTGGCAGTCACTGGGTCGTCTCGACATCAACCGAAACAATGCCACCCGGAATAACCGGGAGGCCGCGAAACGACAGCCGGCCACCTGGCGTGCTAAGGATATCTGCAAGGGCGCGCCCGAAGGTTGCAATGGCGTCTTCGGGGCGATCACCGTTCCTAAGGTAAAGCAGTTCGGCATAGATCGCGCTGGTCTTGTTACCGGCCATCATTGGAAGAAGCATCACATTCGGACGGGACGCGCCGAGAGGACGGACCATGAGGTCCGTCACTCGATCTAGCTGGGCCTGAACATGGGAGACCTGCGCGTGATCGACATTGAGGGTCAGATTGGGCATCGCAGGCACTCAGCGCAGATGGGCGATTGTGTCGCCAGGCGGATGCCCCGGCCAGTCGATGGCCCCAGCCCGGATCGAGGGCAATGCAAAGGCCGCGTCGACAAAGGCTGCGACGGCAGGCATTTCTGCCCACATCCAGCCGTAGCCGAGATACAGAAGCCGGAAGAGACTGACACCCCAGAAGATATCGGCCAGCGTCACATCTTGGCCCGCGACCCATGGGCCGTTGCTTTGCTGCAGAACGGCATCAAGGACGGCCACGGCCTCAGCGGTCGTGGTGATAATCCCCTTCATGGCCGCCGGGTCGTGGACAAAGGAACGCCCGGCTTCTTCCTTCACGAGTTTCTGTTCATAGGCTGGACGAAGCGGTGAATCTGACGGCAGTCCATCTAGACGCGCTTGGACCTGTTCGATCTTGCGCGTATGGGCGTCTTTCATCCCTGCTTGGATCGGCGGCGGCCGGTGATCGCCATCGGGATTGGGTCCATAGAACAGACCGGCCATGGGCAGCGTATCCACGCGTTCCACCTCACCCATGACCAAGGTGTGATGCACGTCCGGGATAAGGCGGCCGCCCGACAGGCTGTCAGCGTGAAGCGCGATGAGACGGCTGTCGGCGACAACCTCTCCGGCGTCATGGTCCACCAGGGTTGGTACCACCAGGGGGTCGAAGCCTTCACCGACGGTGCCCGTCGCGCCGGTGTAGCCCGCGACCATCTTCGTCGCACCAGCCAGAGGCGAAGCCATGCGCAGGGCGACATAGTCTGGCTGATAGTTTTCGTTCAGGGGCGGCATGATGACCAGTTCGTTGCTGGCGAAGGTCTGGCCTGCTTCCAGTAACGCGGCGCGCGATTTTTGTGAGCAGATCGACATCACGAAGTGGAAAAGTTCCAGCCGGGGCGGCGGGGCATCCTCATCCCGAGGACGATCCGGCATTGGATGGTCTGGGCCGACGATGGTCCGTCGCGCGGCGTCGCCGACCGCGTTGAGACGTGCGGCACGGGCCAAGGAGAGCGTATCGGGGCGGGGGTCGGCGGCATGGGTGTTCATCGGAATTCTCCTCTGAGCGCGCGGCGGGGCACCGCAATCGAAGCGACGTTCTTGGGCTAGCCGAAACAAGATGTTCATGCTGCCGTGGCACATATGGTTGGCTAAATTGTAACGATCAGTCAAATATAAAGCGTCAAGATTTGTGCACAGTACATGTGCGACTGCTCTGACTTCCCTTCAATCAAATGGATGACAACCTCAGGTCTAAGCAACAACCGGAGTCTCTCACGACTATGGACCAATAATATGGACTTATCGGTCCACTATCTTGATGCGTGTCGGAGGATGTTCAAATGACCACGCCGCTTTGGCCTAATCGTCTCATCCCCGGATTTTCGTCTCGCAGCCGATAGGTCGCCCGGCCACAAACCTCAATCAGGAGACCCGCCATGAGTAACGCAGCAAAAACCACCCCCGATATGATCACGGACATCACATTGGCGGAATACGCACAGGCGGCTGACCCCCGGATGCGCGCGGTGTTGGCAAGTCTGATCAAACATCTGCACGCCTTCGCCAAAGACGTGAATTTAAAACCTGACGAGCTTCTACAAGCGGCCGAATTCCTAACCTGGGGCGGCAAAATCAGCGACGAGAAGCGGCATGAGTTCATCCTGATGTCAGACACGCTGGGCCTGACCATGTTGGTCGAGACCATGGCCGATGACCTGCCCGAAGGCGCGTTCGAGCCGTCGGTGCTCGGGCCGTTCTACCGAGAGGGCAGCCCTTGGATCGAGCATTTCGACACGATCTCGCGCGGCGAGAATGACGGGGTGCCCTGCCTGGTCGAAGGCAAGGTGACCCATCTGGACGGCACGCCTGTGGCGGGGGCGGAGTTGGACATCTGGCAGACCAATAACAACGGTCTCTATGAAAACGTCGACCCAGATCAACCCGACTACAATTTGCGTGGCCGCCTGAAGACCCGCGAAGACGGCAGCTATTCCTTCTGGACCGTCCGCCCCGAAGCCTACCCAATCCCCATTGACGGGCCCGTGGGCGCGCTGTTGGAGGCGGGTGGACGGCACAACATGCGCCCGGCCCATATTCACTTTATCGTCTCGGCGCCGGGCCTGAAGACGGTCGTGTCCGAGATCTTCGATGCTGAAGACAAGTGGCTATCGGGCGATGCGGTGTTCGGGGTCAAGGATAGCCTGAAGGTCACTTTCACCGCTGCGGATGAGCCCGAAACCGCCGCACAGCACAACAAGCCCAACCCCTTCGTACGGATGACCTACAATTTCCGCCTCGTGGAAGGCGAGCGGGCCAAGGTTTCCTTCTCGACCGGCGCGACCAAGCGGGCGGCGGGATGACCCCCTTCACCTATCAAGCCGCGCCAATGCGGGACGTCTTCGGGGTGGGTCGCCGGGCGGAGGCCGCCGCCGAGTTGGAGCGGCTGGGCGCTAAGCGGGTCCTGCTGCTTTCGACGCCGGAACAGGAAAGCGATGGGCGCGCCCTATCCGACACGTTGAAGCGATTTATCGGCAGGTGTATTCCCAGGCACCACCATGCACACGCCAACGGATGTGACGGCCAAGGCGATGGAGGTCGTCACCGACACCGGGGCGGCGCCAGAGGCCATAGCTCGTGTCGCCTGTGCCCTAGGCAACGAAGACGGCCCAAATCCGGCCGCACGCCCTGATACGCAAGATCAACAGGCAGACCTTGCTATGCGATTTCGGCGTGGCAAAGTCCGATCTGGACAGGGCCGCCGATATCGCAGTCCAGAAACCCTATTGGAATCCCGCCCGGTCAACCGCGACGGCGTCAGGGCGATTTTGCAGATCGTCGAGGAAGGGTCTGCCCCTTAAGGTCCGCTGCGTGTGGGAGGGTCCGGAAAACGCCATTGCACCTCAAAGGGAGCGCCACATCATGAGTATTCTTGAAACCGACGTCCTTATCGTCGGCTCTGGTCATGCGGGTGGGTCAGCCGCGTTAGTCCTGGCAATCTACGGCATTAACGCTGTGTCGTGACGCGCTACGGCTGGACGGCCCGCACGCCCCGCGCCCACATCACCAACCAATGCACCATGGAGGTGCTGCGCGATCTGGGCGTGGAAGACGAAGCCATGGCCGTCGCCTCGCCGCAATCGTCGATGGCCAACAACGTCTTCTTTACCGCGCTGGCGGGCGAAGAACTGGGCCGCATCCATGCCTGGGGCAATCATCCCCAGCGGCTGGCCGACTATACCGACGCCAGCCCGACCGAAATGTGCGACATCCCGCGATATCTGATGGAGCCGATCCTGATCTCGAACGCCGCCAAATGGGGCGCGCAGATCCGCTTCGAGACCGAATTCCTGTCGTTTGAGCAGGATGCCGACGGCGTCACCGCTCGCGTCCGCGATTGCGCCACGGGCAACGAATACACCATCCGCGCCAAGTATCTGATCGGCGCCGATGGCGGCAATTCGCGGGTGGCCGAGCAGGCGGGCCTGCCAATGGCGGGCAAGATGGGTGTCGCAGGCAGCATGAACATCGCGTTCGACGCGGACCTGTCGCACCTGGTCGCCCACCGACCCAGCGTGCTCTACGCCGTGATCCAGCCCGGCAGCCAAGTCGGCGGCGTCGGCATGGGCATCGTCCGGATGATCCGCCGTTGGAACAAATGGATGATCGTCTAAGGCTGCAACCTGGAGGCCGGGCCACCCGAAATGAGCGACGACTATGCCCTGTCCGTCATCCGCCAGTTGGTGGGCGAGCCGGATTTGGATGCCAAGATCGAAGTCACCCTGCTCTGAACGGTGAACAATTGCTGGGCCGAACGCATGGCCAGTGGCGGGGTCTTCATCGCAGGTGACGCCGCGCCTTGGCATCCGCCAACCAACGGGCTGGGGTCTAAAACGTCCATCCAGGACGGCTATGATGCCGAACGCGCGCGGGCATGGACCGTCTAAAAGAAGTTTCGCCAGTAAGGGCCGCAGCCCGAAGGCGTTGCGCGCGGCGATCGAGCTGAAGAACTGCGAATACAACGCCCACGGCGTCGAGTTGAACCAGTGTTATACCTCGAACGCGGTTACGGCGGCGTCCAGCGATGCAGCCCCAGGCTTCACGAGGGACGCAGAGCTCTTCTATCAGCCGACCAGTCATCCCGGCGCCGAGCTGCCCTATGTTTGGCTGGAATGAGACGGGCAGAGGGTGTCGACGCTGGACGGGGTCGGGAAGGGCGTGATGACGCTTCTGACGGGGATCGGGGGCGATGCTTGGGTGGACGCGGCGCGGGCCTGGTCCCTGGCATCGGGGGTGCCGGTCGCGGCCCATAGGATCGGTCCTGGTCAGGATTATGCCGACATGTTCGGCGATCGGGCGTGGGTGTCGGGCGTGTCGGAGGACGGCGCCCTTCTGGCTTGGCCCGATGGCCATGTGGCCTGGCGATCCGGTGACGGGATGACGGGACCCGATGCTCCGATCGCGGCGCTTGAGACGGTGCTGGCCTTGCCCTCCGATGCGGGGACGCGGGCTGTGCGAACGGCGTCGAAAACCCATGAGACAGAATGGACCTGACCGGCGCCCTGCCCTTCGATGCGACGACCCTGAGGAAAGCCTCCGGCATGCGAAATGCAGCGGCCTCGATCAGCCAGACGGTTGGTCGGGGCGCGTTTCATTCGGTCAAGCCGGTTTTGCGTCGACCATCGGGTCGATCAGTGCTGTGCCCCGACGACGGCCTGCGCGCGGTTTGCCAGGTCTTGCAGCAGCTCGG
>CANLTZ010000005.1 GCA_947494145.1 uncultured Jannaschia sp.
TCCCGCAACAACTCAACCAACAACGTCCGACCCTCAACATCCGCCGAACGCAAAACACCATTCACCGTTAACGTGACATTCGTCATCGGTCTTCCTCCCTATCGTTGACGTTAAGAAAGCACGTGGTCGCCCGCGGAGGAAGCGCCTATTTCGCCGCGCGTTCGCGCGGCTGCGGGCGGGTGGGGATTTCGTTGAGCAGACCGCCCACCCCCATGCCCGCGATATCCCCGTGCGTGACGGCCACGCCGCAGACCAGACGCTCCAACACCCAATCGGCGCCGTTGAGCGCGGGCGACCGGGCGCACCCCGGCAGACCGATCACCTGCGCGCGCCCCAGATCACCAAGAAACAACAGGTTGCCCGGATCGACGGGCATCCCGAAGCGCGTGAGCGTCCCGCCCGCCGCCACGAGCGCCGCGGGGCCCACATCGCGCGGGTCGCAAGTGGCCGAGGCTGTCAAGATAAGGCGCAAGGGCGCTTGTCCGCGCGTCAGCGCCGCAGTCAAGGCACCCGTCTCATGCGGCACCTCGGTGACGTGATGGGCCACGCCCAACCGGTCCAGCCGGGCCAGCACGGGGGCGGTTTTCTCGGGCGCGCCATCGAGCTTCGTCACGATCAACTCGGCCCGATCGATCGCCGGGCGGTGCAGGCGCAGCGCGCCCGCAGCACCGCTCGGCGGGTCCGGCAGCACGGCTCGATTGGCGAAGAACGAGATGATCTTGACTGTCGCCACCATCATCCCCTCGGTCACGCGCTGCCATTCCGGCAAGGTTGCCACCGTCACCTCATCGGACAGCGCATTGAGCGCGTCGATCTTGGCGCGCGACACTTCCAACACGCCCGGCCCCGTCGCATGCAGATTGCAGCGACCAGTGAAGGGCGCGCGCGCCTCGATCCCGTCGCTGGCCAGCGCGCAGGCAAGCCAGGCGGCCACCTCGTCTTCGGGAATGTCACCGTCCTGGGGCAGGCAAGCCACTACTTCGGTAAAGCCCGCCGCTTCCAGCCGGGCGGCCACGGCATCGTCGATCACCGTGCCCTTGCGCACCCGGCCCTCGGGCGTGGCCAGCGAATGGGCCAGCACGCCGCCCCGCGCTCGGTCCAACGGCATGGGGCCGAAGCTCATGCCGCGCCGCCGGGTTTGCGCAACGCCTGGGTCATGGCCGCCAGGATCGCCACCGCGATTTCGCCGGGACTGCGCGACCCGATATCGAGCCCGATGGGCGCATCGAGCCGCGCCAGCGCGTCGGGCGACACCCCCACCGCCGTCAACCGGTCGACCCGTTTGGCATGGGTCCGGGTGGAACCCAGGGCACCCACGTAAAAGGCCGGGCTGTCCAACGCGATCCGCAAGGCCGGGTCGTCGAGCTTCGGGTCATGGGTCAACAGCACAACGGCCGAGCGGGTATCGGGTGCGAAGGCAGCCATGGCCTCATCTGGCCAATCGTGAACCAGCGGCGTGTCCGGGAAGCGCGCGGGCGCGGCGAAGGCCTCGCGCGGGTCGATCACGGTCGCCGCATAGCCCGCCAGCCGCGCCATGGGCACCAGCGCCTGCGCGATATGGACGCCGCCCACAACGGCCAGCCGCAAGGGCGGCGCGTGAAGCGTCACGAAGGTCTCGCCATCGGGTTCGAAATCGCTGCGATCGCCAGTCAAACGTGTGGACAAGTTGGGTTCATCGACCAGAAAAGTGGTCCCGTTTTGCACATTTACGGCCTGGCCAACCGCCTCGGACCGCTTTCGCCGGGCCACCAGGTCAGCCAGCAAGTCGGGCGGCAGCGTGCCGCCTACCGGCTCCAACAGGACCTTGATCGTGCCACCGCAGGCCAAGCCAACGGCGAAGGCTTCGTCGTCACTGACCCCGTATTCCAGCACGCGGTGCTGGCCGTCACCCATGGCATCCAAGGCTTCGGCCACGACCGCGCCCTCAACGCAACCCCCTGAAACCGAACCGACAATTTCCGCGTTGGCCGAGATCGCCAATTGCGAGCCCCGGGGGCGCGGCGCGCTGCCCCAGGTTTCGATCACGGTGGCCAAGGCCGCGCCCGTGCCCGCCCGGTGCCATTCCAACGCCGCCTCGGGCGCGCCCTCCAAACGTTCCATGGCCGCTCCTCCTGTGGGAACGTGATACGCCGAAAGCCCCGGCCCCGAAAAGGCACGGCGGGGCCGCCAAGCAAGACGTTAACTCCAAGCCCTTGTCAAAAAGCAATTATTTCGGGCTGAGCGGATATCAACGAAGGCCACCCGCGCATCGGCCAACCGCGCCTCGACCTCTGGGGTTACATCCTGCTTGGGCACAACCGCCCCGGTGCCATAGAGGATGCGATTGTCTGCGCCATATGCCTTCACCAAATAGTCCGGCGAGGTCTGCAAAGCCGGGGGCGTCCCCTCGCCCTGCCAAGGTTTGCAGGACTTCTCGCAAAAGAAAATCGGCCCGGTTTCGGCATAGGGCTGGATGTCGGGAAAGGGCCGCGCGGCCAAGATCAGGAAGGACTCGCCCGCCGGGACGTCTTTCAAGCACGACCGGCATGGCGTGCCTTGGCCCGTGCTGATGGCCCGCTCAGCCGGCTGGCCGTAGGCGTCCGGCCCGCCTGAACGGATTTTCGCAGTAAAGTCCGGGTCGTAGGGTTCAAATTGCATATCGCGTCTCCTGCTGTTGCCATCACAGGTCACACGGGGCCCAGGCCGCGCGCGACCCGAATGCTGCGCCTTATGCGCGGGACACGGCGAACGGTGATGGCGATTGCGAAGGATGGATGCGCTTAACGAAGTCGCCCCAACTCACCCACATCATCGGGGCGCGACAGAGCCTCGGCCAGCCCTTCCAGGGCGGCGATGGAATGGCCCGCGCGCAGGCTGTCCACATGGGGCAGCATGGCCTGGATGCCCACGGCTTTGGGCGCGAAGCCATCGAAGCGCAGAAGCGGGTTCAGCCAAATCACCTTGCGGGCCGTCAGATGCAGCCGCTTTGCCTCAAATGCCAGCCGGTCCGGCGCGCCCCGATCCAGGCCGTCGGTCACCAGAAGCACCACGGCCCCCTGCCCCAACACCCGGCGGCTCCAATCGCGGTTGAAATCGTGCAGGCACTGGCCGATGCGCGTGCCCCCCTCCCAATCCTGGGCCTCGGCACCCGCGGCGGCCAGTGCCGCGTCCACGTCGCGGGTGCGCAGGTGGCGCGTGATGTTGGTCAGGCGGGTGCCGAAGGTGAAGGCATGGACCTCGGCCCAGCCTTGGCCTTGCGCGTTGGAGACCGCGTGCAGAAAATGCAGAAGCGCGCGCGAATAGGACGACATGGACCCCGAGATATCGCACAGCGCGACCAGATTTGGCCAACGGGTGCGCTGCTTGCGATGGCGCAGTTCGGTCAGTTCCCCCTTGCGCAGCGCGGCCCGCAACGTGGCCCGGCGGTCTAGGCGCCCTTGCGGTGACGCGATCCGGCGCCGCGATGGCAGCGGCTTCACCGGCAGGCGCAGCTTCGCCAACATGCGGCGCGCCTGGGCCATTTCGGCCACCGACATCTGCTCGAAATCGAGGCTGCGCAAACGCTCCTTCCCACTGGCGGTGGTGGAGGCGTCGATTTCCAACTCCTCCGGCGCCTCGCCCTCAGGCTCGGGACCAGGCTGGTCGTGCTGAGCCAGCAGCGCTTCGGCGGCGCGCTTTTCAGCGGCCTTGGCGCGGCGCTCTTCCTGCGTGCCGCGGATGGCGGGGCTGAGCAGGGAAATCATATGTTCCAGATAGCGGGGATCTCGCCAGTAGAGCCGGAAAAGCTGGCGGAAGGTGGCGCGGTGTTCGGGCCGCTGGACGAAAACGGCCTCTAGCGCGTGATGGAAATCGTCGCGTTCCGTAAAGCCGGCCTGCGCCACGGCGCGCATGGCCAGAAGCAGCCGATCCGGCCCGGCGGGCAGACCCGCGCGGCGCAATGCGCCTGCGAAATGGGCGATGTTGTGGGCCAGCCGGGGGTTGTCTGGCAGGGCGATCGGCGCGTGTTCCATGGATTGTGATTAAAGCGGTTTTCGAAAAACCTGAATCAGTATTTTCGAAAAACGTCCAGACATCGCATTGACGTTGCACCGTTTCACGAAAAGCTGATGGCTCAGGTTTTTCGAGAACCGCTCTAGCAGGTGACGACTGCCAAGCCCATCTCTGTGACGCGCGCGCAACCCGGTGCGCACCCTATGCAAAGGACGCGCCATGCGCTTGCCTCTTCTGGCGGCCCTCCTGCTGGCCCTGCCCCTCCCCGCGCTTGCGCAGGATGCGACAATTGTCGCGACGGCGCGCAGCGCCTTGAGCGACTTGCAGACCCCAAGCTTCCGAGAGGGCCGCGAATTCTGCGGCGTGATCGGGCGCCTTAGGGATGGCAGCCTCGCGATCACCCGGGGCTCAGGTGGCCGCGTCGACAGTTGTACGCCGCGCGGCTACGGCGCCATGTCCGAAGTGGTGGCCACATTTCACACCCATGGGTCTTACGCGCCAGAATTCGACAACGAAGTTCCGTCGCTTACGGATTTGCTCGTCGTCATGGCAGAGCGTGTGGATGGCTTCGTATCGACGCCGGGCGGGCGCTTTTGGTATGTGGACGGTATCCGGGGCGAGATCAGGCTGATCTGCGGTCCGGGCTGTTTGCCCCAGGATCCCCGCTATGTGGATGATGAAGAGATACCCGAATATCTGGACCTGAACGGGCTGCGCGCGCGCACCCGGTTCATGATGCGGTAGTCACGCGATTTCGGCGCGCACTTCGTCAAGGATACGTTTCGCTTCCGACCCCTGCAGTTTCTGGATATCGTCTTGATATTTCAGGATCGCACCCAGCGTGTCGGCAATCACTTCCGGGGATAGCTCGATCATGTCGAGCGCCAGAAGACACTTCGCCCAGTCAAGCGTCTCGGCCACGCCGGGGCGCTTGAACAAGTCTTCGGTGCGCAATTTCTGGACGAAAGCCACTACTTCGCGGCTAAGCGCCTCGGATGCTTCCGGCGCGCGGGCGGCCACGATCTGCATCTCGCGTTCATGGCTTGGGTAGTCGACCCAATGGTACAGGCAGCGCCGTTTGAGCGCATCGTGAACTTCGCGCGTGCGGTTTGACGTCAGGATAACGATGGGCGGTTCGGGCGCCTTGATCGTGCCGGTTTCGGGGATGGTGACTTGGAAGTCAGACAGCGCCTCAAGCAAGAAGGCCTCAAAGGGCGCATCGGTTCGGTCGATTTCGTCGATCAGGAGAACGGGGGGGCCCGCTGGATCAGGCCGCATGGCTTCGAGCAAGGGCCGGGCGATCAGGAAGTCGTCGGAAAAGAGGTCTGGCGCCGCCGTGCCGGCCGCTTCCGCCTGGCGAATGGCCATCATCTGACGGGCGAAATTCCATTCGTAGACGGCACTGGCGGCATCGAGCCCTTCATAGCATTGCAGCCGGATCAGACGTCGGCCCAAAGCGGCGGCGATGGCCTTGGCGATTTCGGTTTTGCCTGTTCCCGCCTCCCCTTCGAGAAAGAGCGGTCGGTTGAGGCGGAGCGACAAGAACGTGACGGTCGCGAGCGCCCTTCCACAGACATAGTTCTGTTCCGCAAGGGCAGCTTGGACGTCGTCGATCGAATTCATGACCGCATGGGGCACGAAGCGGCCCACGGGGTCAACCGGAGATCGGCACGGCGCTGAGACGACCTTTGGCCAGCGTTGCCCTGACTATGTTCAACCGACATCCGCCGCTTCGGGGGTCGCGGTCAGCAAGGGCACTGAACACCTAGTGGTTGCCAAAGGGACGGGACAGTCCGTCTGTCAGATCGATTTTGCCGGCGGTCAAACCGGCGAACGTGTCGCGACCCTTCAGGCGCAGTCGTGTCGGTCCAGTGCCTCTGATCAAAGGCTCGCGCCCGGGGGGCGCAGGACCATTGGCAGCGGACTGTCTTCGGTGAACCCGTTAAGCCGCAAACCTTTTCGCTGGGTCTGGAAGCCGAAATGTCGAGATCAGCTTTCGGGATTGGCCAGCATCTGTTGACAAGGCCCGGGCGGTCTTGTCAGCTTCGGCGGCAAGGTCGAGCCCCTCCTTCGCGCCGCTTTCGATCTCCCGGACGGCGCCGCCAATTTCAGATACGCGTTCCGCTTGCGCGCCGCCCATCTCGCTCAGAGTGCCGGAAAGCTCGGACGCATCGGTCACGGCATCCAGGATCGCCCCCAAGCTGGCGCGGACGAGGTCCACCCGCTCGCGCCCGGTGGCGAAGGCCTTGCTCATCATTTCCGCGCGCTCTTGGATTTCTCCAACCACTTCGGCGGTCTGGTTTGCGAGGCCCCGCACTTCTTCCGCAACGACGCGGAAACCGGTTTGACCTGCCTGGCGCGACGCTTCGACCGACGCATTCACGGCAAGCAGATTGGTCCGGAAAGCGATTTCGCCGATCTGCTCGACGGAGGCGGCAATCTCGCGGGCAGCGCGGTCCATTTCCAGCATTTGCTGAGCCGCTTCTGTTGCCAATTTGTCCCCTTTGCGCGCGGCCGACTGGGCCCCAGCACAATGCTCAGCGGTGCGTTGCGACGTTTCGGCGCCGTCCGAGGCCATTTTATCGATGAGCGTCAACGCTTCGACCGCGGAGTTCATCAGGCTTGCCTGTTCGGCCGAGCGTGCATGAATGCGACCGCTGGAATGTAGCGTTTTCTCTGAGCTTTCGGCGACATGGTCGGCGACCTGCGACAGGCCCGAAATGACATCCGACAGAGTCCGTGTTGCGCGCCTGACATCGGCGGCAAGCGCTGCAAAGCGGCCCTTATGGCTGTCTTCCATCTCAGCGGTGAGATCGCCATTCGCAAGGACCGACAGAACCCGGCCAAGGTCATCAAGACCGCGTTCGCAAGACATCGAGACGGAGTTCACGCCTTCGCAAAGCTCCAGAAAGAAGCCTTGGCGCCCCTCTGTCGACAACCGTGCTGAAAAATCGCCGTTCGACGCGGCACCGACAGCGTGCTGCAGGTCGGTCACGGTTGCCGTCAGTTCGCCCAAAGTGGCATTCACCGTCTCGGCGATCCGGCCCATGAGCCCGCCACGATCATCGTTGACCCGGACGCTTAGGTCACCGTTTGCAAGCGCCGTCATGGCCCTTTCAACCGATGTAAGGCTTTCGGCCGTGACATCGCAAAGGCGGTTCAGGCGCTCTGCCATTTCGAGTTCAAACCCCTCGCGATTTTCGACCTCCAGACGCCGGTCGAAATGTCCTGCGGCACAGGCGTCGATGATTTCACCGACATCGCGTTGCATTGCCGCATGGCGCGCAAGCTCTGCCTTGGCCGCAGCGGCTTCTTCTTGGCGGCGTTGTTGGATTTTCTCGATAATTCGGTTGAACAGGACAGACATCTCATAAGCGTCGTCGCCATGTTCAAGCATGATGGGCTCAATATCGGCACCGTCATTCCGCGCAACCTTGGCCATGGCAGCCGTCAGAATGCCCGACCCCATGGGCGCGTCATGTTCATGGCTATTGAGGCCTTCACGTTCGGCTTCGGCGGTCACGCGGAAACGGCGATTGCCGTCGGGGCCTGCGGGCAGGATATGTGCCGCAACGCGCAGCAAGGCGTAGGCCACGGTAAACGCCCAAACGAACACGACAATCCCCCCTCCGAATTGAACCGCCACCTGGGTGAGCCGATCAGCGGTGAGGAGGGCGTCTTCACGGGCGAGGATACCCGTCATGATGAGGCCAAAGAAACCGGCAGCGCCATGGACGGAAATCGCCTGGAGTGGGTCGTCAATCTTGAAGGCACGTTCCAACATCTCAGCACAAAGAAAGACCACGGCACCGCCGCCGACGCCGATCAGCATGGCGTTTTGGGCCGTCACCGCATCGGCACCTGCGGTGACAGCGACGAGCCCCCCGATCAAGCCGTTGATTGCCTGCTCGGGCCGGAAATGCCCTGTGCGAATACGACCGATGACCGTGACCGCGAGGCCACCGCAGGCCCCGGCAATCATGGTGTTCATGACCACGTGAGCAAATGCTTCGGTGCCCGCCGTCGTGGACCCCCCATTGAAACCGATCCAACCAACCCAGATGAGAAGCGCACCCATGGTGGACAGGACCGGCGAATGGCCGTGCAGCACCCGCGGCTTGCCATTCTCGTCGAACTTGTCGGAGCGCGGCCCCACGATCAGAACTGCGGCCAGCGCGACGGCAGCGCCAGTCATGTGCACCACCGCACCGCCCGCAAAATCAATGAGGCCCCAGGCAGCGAGGAACGGCGTTTCGTCGCCCGAAAGTATCCCGCCCCACACCCAGTGGCCCACTGTCGGGTAGATGATAAGCCCAACCATGGCGGTGCAGGTGATATAGCCCATCATGCTCATCCGTTCGGCCACGGCGCCCGACACAATGGTCGCCGCCGTTCCACAGAACATCAGTTGGAACACGAAGAAGGTCATGTGCCATTTGTCGGTGGCGCCGTAAAACAGTGCGTCGCTATCCCACCCGATCCATCCGCTGATGCTGCTGCCGAACATCAGGGTGAAACCGACGGCCCCGAAGACGACAGTCGAAACGATGAAGTCGATCAGGTTCTTTTGCGCGACATTGACGGAGTTCTTTGACCGCACATGCCCGGCTTCAAGAAGCAGGAATCCAGCTTGCATCAAGAAAACCAAGCCAGCTGCCGTCATCGTCCAGACGTGATCAAGATTGGTTTGCAGCGCAAAACGGTCAGGCTGGGCGTGAACCGGAAGTGCAGCAAGACCCAGCATGAGGCAGGCCAGTCCAAGGATCAGCTTCATTCTCTCCACATCCGGTCATTGGAAGATTTTGGAAGCTATGGAGTATGAAGGCCTAATATTTCGTAAAGCCCGAGCGCATCAAAGACGCGCTCGGGCTTCGATGGTTAATCAAGCGGCGTCGGTGCCCGCTTCGATGGAGATCACGATTTCGACTTCATCGGACACAAACGGCGCAAATGCCCCCACGCCGAAATCGGACCGCAGAATGGTCGTCGTCGCGTCAAAGCCAAGCCATGGCTTGCCCTGCTGCGGATGGGTGCCCTGCTGGTTGAGCGTCGTGTCCAGGACCACCGATTGCGTGACACCGTTCATCGTCAGATCGCCGGTGATCAGGGCCGTGTCTTCGCCGGTCACTTCGATGGAGGTGCTTTCGAAGCTGACCGTATTACGGGCTTCGTCAGCCGCGGCGTCAGAAGACGCGTTGAAGAAATCCGCGGAAAGAAAATGCTCATCGCGCTTTTCCCAGCCCGTGAACATCATCGTAATCGGCATGGAGACCGAGACGGAGGAATTGGCTGGATCGTCTTCGTCAAAATTGATGGTGCCCTCGAAGCCAGAGAACATGCCATATGTCGTTGAATAACCGAGGTGGTCATAGCTGAAGATGATCTGGCTATGGCTTGCATCCAGCGCGTAAGGAACCGGGTCGGCGAAGGCAGGTGCCGCGGCGAGAATGGCAGCGGCTGCAAGGGTGGTGCGGATCATGAAGGACCTCCTGTCGGGTTTGGCTGGTGTATGGCACACAAGATTGTGCCTGAAGTTCAGAAGGCAAACAGGCGTGGGTCAACAGATCGTGTGCAGCCTTGCACCGGCAAGTCTTTGCCGAGTCGAGGGCAAGGATGATCACGTCAATGCTGTCCAGCGCCCCGTGAAGCAGGGTCTCGGTCGCAAAGATCATCAGAGCGTTTTTGCAAGTCGATTTGCACTTCGGTGGAAGGGAAAACGCCGACACGAAGGGCCGCGCAAAAGGCACGGCGACTGGATGTCGCATCGCGTCGTACCGGCACGCAAACGGCACCGGTCGATGGTCGGGGAAATACGCAAGTACTAAAAAAAACATTTGTTGGTCGGGAACATTTGGCCCGGGGCGGCGCGTTGTCTCATCACAACCGCACCAACAGGGAGACACTCAAATGTTACGTATTTTTACCACCACTGCACTGTCCGCAGCCCTAGCCCTGCCGCTGGCCGCACAAGCGCAGGTCGCAGACATCAACGAATTGATTCGCACCCGTGACATCACTGGCGGCCCGGTCTACTCGATTTCGTCCGTCTATGACGAAACGACTTGGGCAGATGCCGACAATGCATCCTGGGATGCGATGAATTGGCAGGATGAATACGCGCAAATCGGCGAGATCGAAGACGTGGTCCTGGACGAAAGCGGCCAAATGGTCGGTATCGTTGCAGAAGTGGGCGGTTTTCTGGATATCGGGGACAAGCACGTCATGGTGCCTGTGGCAGACCTGCGGCTTGTGCCCGTCGATGACACGTCCTTTAGCTATGTGACCCGGTTGAGCGAAGAGCAGCTGGAAGAAATGGAAAGCGTCGACGAAGGCTGGTTTGATTGATCGGATTAGTTTGCAAAGACTTTGGGAAAGGGGCCGCGAGGCCCCTTTCTTATGTTTGGCCGTGAGTTGAGACGGGCTGCGCTTGAACACGGAGCCGCCATCGCGCTGTTGCCACACTAAGTTAATAGGCGCGCTGGCGCCAACGCGAGGGGGATGCTGCCCCAAAGCCTTTGTGCAGCGAATGCCTAGCCGATGAATGCAAGCGGCGATGCCCCTTGCGCGTTGCGTGCACATCGCTATACCCCGCCCATCCCGTCAGACGATTTATCTGCGTGGTCTCTCGTGTCCGGGCGGCGGGTGAACGGCCCGGACTTTGAAACACGCGCTAGAAAAACAGGAGCTCACATGCCGCTCTATGAGCATGTCATGATCGCGCGTCAGGATCTGTCCAACGCGCAGGCCGAAGGCCTTGTGGAACATTTCAGCACCGTTCTTGCAGATAACGGCGGCAGCGTCGTCGATAGCGAGTATTGGGGCGTGAAAACCATGGCCTACAAGATCAACAAGAACCGCAAGGGGCACTACGCCTTCCTGCGCACCGACGCGCCTTCGGCCGCCGTGCAGGAGATGGAGCGTCTGGCCCGCCTGCATGACGACGTCATGCGCGTGCTGACCGTGAAGGTCGACGCCCACGAGGAAGGCCCCTCGATTCAGATGCAGAAGCGCGACGAGCGGTCCGACCGCCGCGAACGTCGATAAGGAGACGGACACATGGCTGCTAAACCTTTCTTCCGTCGCCGCAAGACCGACCCGTTCGAGGGTCCCAACGCGCCCAAGATCGACTACAAGGACACCCGCCTACTGCAGCGCTATATCAGCGAACGTGGCAAGATCGTGCCCGCCCGTATCACCGCCGTTTCGGCCAAGAACCAGCGCAAATTGGCCCGTGCCATCAAGCGCGCGCGGTTCCTGGCCCTGCTGCCTTACGCCGTCAAATAAGGGGACTTCGATATGCAAGTGATCCTTTTGGAACGCGTGGCCAAGCTCGGTCAGATGGGCGAGGTTGTGGACGTGAAACCCGGCTATGCCCGGAACTTCCTGCTGCCCCAAGGCAAGGCGCTGACGGCCTCCAAAGCCAACGTGGCCGCCTTCGAAGGCCGCAAGGCGCAACTCGAAGCGGACAACCTCGAAACCCGCAAGGAAGCCGAGGCAATGGCTGAAAAGCTGGGTGGCCAGCAATTCGTCATCATCCGCCAGGCTTCTGATTCCGGGGCGCTTTATGGCTCCGTCACCACACGTGACGCCGCCGAAGCGGCGACCGAAGCCGGGTTCACCGTGGCCCGTGGCCAAGTGGCCCTCCAGCGTCCGATCAAGGAACTCGGCCTGCACCCGGTCAGCGTGATCCTCCACCCCGAGGTGGAAATCGAGATCACGATGAACGTGGCCCGCAGCCAGGAAGAAGCGGAACTGCAGGCCTCGGGCAAGTCCATCCAGGAACTGGCCGCCGAGGAAGAAGCCGCCGCCGAATTCGAAATCGCCGAACTCTTCGACGATATCGGCTCGGCCGCCGACGATCTGGCCGAAGACGGCACGGTGAGCACGCCCGAAGGCGATGGCGCGGACGATCAGCCCGAAAGCTGAGCGCAACGCACATAGAAACGCCGCTAGGGCCGTTCTTCGGGGCGGCCCTTTTTTGCGTGTAACGTGCCGTTAGGTGCGAAGGCCCATGCAGCGGACTGGGAAAGGCGTAGGCTTCCACTGACCGAATCAAAAAACGCAGCGGAGGCCACCCCAATGTCACTAACTCGCCGTCACTTCCTGACCGCCAGTGCCGGGGCCGCGGGCCTCGTCATGATCCACCCGTTTGCCGCCCGCGCCCAGGCCAACCAGGCCCATCTGCGCATCGCAGAGACCACGGACCTGCATGTCCATGTCTGGCCCTACGATTATTACGGCGACCGCGCCGTCGAAAATGTGGGCTTGGCTCGGACCGCGGCGCTGATCGAACAGGTGCGCGCGGAATCCGGTAACGCCCTCGTCCTCGACAATGGCGATTTCCTGCAGGGCAATCCCATGGGCGATTACATGGCCTATGAACGCGGGCTGAAAGAGGGCGATCTGCACCCGATCATCGCCGCCATGAATGCCGTTGGCTTCGACGGGGCCACAATCGGGAACCATGAATTCAACTATGGTATCGAATTCCTGGACAAGGCCCTGGCGCGCGCCGACTTCCCCGTCGTGCTGGCCAACATCGTCAAGGAACAGGCTGGGCAGGTCACCGACGACACAACCCTCGTGGCGCCCTATGCCATGCTTGAGCGCGAAATCGTGGACGGCGCAGGCAATGCGCATCCCATCAAGGTGGGCATCATCGGCTTCACCCCGCCCCAGGTCATGCTGTGGGATCGCCGCCATATGGAAGGCAACGTCACCGCCCGCGATATCGTCGCCACCGCCGAAGCTTATGTGCCGCAGATGAAAGAGGAAGGCGCCGATCTCATCATCGCACTCAGCCATTCGGGCATCGGGGCTGCCCAGCATGAGGACATGATGGAAAACGCCTCTGTGCCACTGGCCGCCGTGCCGGGGATCGACATCGTCCTGACGGGCCACCATCACCGCGAATTCCCTGGTGAGGCCTATGCCGGGATCGAAGGGGTCGATGCCACGGCAGGCACGATCCATGGCAAACCCGCCGTGATGCCCGGCTTCTGGGGTAGTCATATGGGCCTCATCGACTTGATGTTGGAACGGGATGGCGGCGCTTGGCGCATCGCGGCCTCCACCTCGGAACTACGGCCAATTGCCATCCGCCAGGAAGATCGCAGCTGGGCGCCCCAGGTCGAAAGCCTCGATACGGTCCTGTCCGCAACCGAGGCCGACCACCAGGCGACACTGGATTATGTGCGTCGCGCCGTGGGTAAAACCGACGCGCCGCTGCACAGCTACTTTGCGCTGGTGGCCGATGACCCGTCAGTCCAGATCGTCTCAAATGCGCAGAAATGGTATGTGGGCCAACTGCTTGAAGGCACCGAACATGCGGGCCTGCCCATCTTGTCGGCCGCGGCCCCCTTCAAGGCCGGCGGTCGGGGTGGCCCGGAATACTACACCGACGTGCCTGCGGGCGATGTGGCTATCCGCAACGTGGCGGACCTCTATCTTTACCCCAACACGGTGCGGGCCGTGCGCGTCACTGGCCAGCAAGTGAAAGACTGGCTCGAACGCTCTGCCGGCATGTTCAACCAGATCGAGCCGGGCTCAAAGGATGCCATCCTGCTGAACCCGGACTTCCCCAGCTACAACTTCGACATCATCGACGGCGTTCAGTACAAGATCGACCTGAGCCAACCTGCCCGCTTCGACCGCGATGGCGCCGTGGTGAACCCCGATGCAAACCGGATCACGGATCTTACCTACCAGGGTGAGCCCCTTGATATGGATGCGGAATTCGTCATCGCCACGAACAATTACCGTGCCAGCGGCGGAGGCAGTTTCCCCGGCGCAGATGGGTCCACCATCATCGTGGAAGCGCCGGACACCAACCGCGATGTCATTGTCCGCTACATCGTCGATCAGGGCACGATCAGCCCGTCGGCGGATGCCAATTGGACCTTTGCGCCACTGGGCGACACCACCGTCCTGTTCGAGACGGGCCCTGCCGCCGAAGCCTATTCGGACACGGTGCCCGGCATCACGCCAGAGCCTGCGGGAAGCTCGGACGAGGGCTTCATGCGCTTCCGCATCGGCCTTTGACATGGAGAGCCGAGGCTGCCGTTGCGGCAGCCTCGGCCAATCGCGCATCGGGCCGTGACGACCGGCACCGGCGCCCTATCCTTCGGTACGATGTGGACCTCGTGACCGGAGAACCCAAATGCGCCGTCTCGCTCTAATACTCGCCCTGCTTCCTGCCGCTTGCGTTGCCCAGACCTGGGAATGGGGGTCGCGCAACACCGACTTCCCACCGGCTTTTCCCCAACAATTCCGTGCGCCCCTGGCCGATAGCAGCGTGGCCTTGCAGACGCGGGTGCTGGCTGATGGGTTGGAACACCCTTGGGGCATCGCCACCCTCCCCGACGATGCGGGTTGGCTGGTAACGGAACGGCCGGGCCGGCTGCGGCACCTGGCCCCTGACGGCACGCTTTCCGCCCCCATTCAGGGCACACCGGACGTTGTGGCTGCCCGCCAGGGTGGGCTGCTGGACGTGACGCTGGCGCCCGATTTCGCCCAGTCCCGCGTCATTTTCCTGACCTATGCCAAACCCGTGGATGGTGGCTCGGCCACAGCGGCGGCGCGCATGGTGTTGTCCGATGAGCTGACCCGCGTGGTCGATGTCCGCGACATCTTCGTGCAGACGCCTGCAAGCCGGAACCCCATGCATTTCGGCAGCCGCTTGGTGTTTCTTGCCGATGGCACCGTCGCCATCACAACAGGCGAGCACTTTTCCCGATCCGAACGGGTCTTTGCCCAAGATCTGGACAAAACCTATGGCAAGGTGGTCCGCGTGACGGCTGAAGGCGCTGTTCCATCAGACAACCCCTTCGTGGACCAGGCGGGGGCGGAGCCCTCCATCTGGTCACTGGGTCATCGCAACATCCAGGGTGCCGCAGTCGACGCATCTGGCACGCTTTGGACCATCGAACACGGGCCAGCCGGCGGGGATGAGCTTAACCGGCCCCAAGGGGGTCTGAACTACGGCTGGCCCGTCATCAGCTATGGGCGCAACTACAACACATCCGCCGTAGGGTCCGGCGCGGCGGTTCGCGACGGGATGGAACAGCCCGTCTATTTCTGGGACCCGGTGATTGCGCCAGGCGGGATGGCCTTCCATTCCGGCAGCGCCTTTGGTGACTGGAACGGAGACATCTTGGCCGGGTCGCTCAACCCCGGGGGCGTCGTGCGCCTGTCGCTGGACGGACAAGGCCGCGTGGCGGAGGAAGAACGCCTGCTGACCGATCTAGGCCGCATCCGTGACGTGGAAGTCCAACCGGACGGATCCTTCATCGTGTTGACGGACTTTTCCGACGGGCAAGTCATCCATGTGACGCCAGGTTGAAAAACGACTGACAACCCGTTGAAAAAGGGCGCCCCATGGGGCGCCCTTTGATCATTCAGCGGCTTTGATCTGCTCGGGCGTGTCGTCTTCGCCAACCTCATCCGCAGCGTCCTTTCGACCGTCCGTAAGGTCAAGGCCCGTCAGCCCCTGCTCCATGGAAAGGCCGAGTTCTTCCCCAAGCTTGCGAAGCGCGGGCATCTGCACGGCCATCCCCATGATGGAGTCGAGCGCTTGATTCACCACGGGCTTGCCATCGCCATTGGCGGCGGTGCCGGGACCGCCCTGCCCCAGGCCACCGACTTGGTGGATGCGGATCGAGTCGATCTTTTCGGCAGGCTTGACCATTTGTTCGACGATGCCGGGCATGGCCTCCAGCCGGGCCAGTTGCAGCTTCATCTGGATGATCTCGTCCGACAACGCGTTTTCAGCGGCGACGATCTTTTCGCGGCCCTGGGCTTCGGCCAACATGTCGGCCTTCTTCGCCTCGGCGCGGATCGTAACCGCGTCGGCTTCGGCACGGGCCTCTTCCCGGCGGGCTTCGGCGTGGTCGGTTGCCGCATCCTTTTCGGCCTGGGCGGCCAAGCGAATGCGGGTGGCTTCGCGTTCCGCTTCGCGCGCGGCTTCGATCAGGGCGATGCGCTTCGTCCGCTCCGCCTGCTCGACCGAGCGCGCGGTTTCGATCTGCTCCCGCGCCTTTTCGGCCTCCGCTCGGGCAGCGTCAGCCGACGCACGGGCGCGGCTTTCTTCTTCGGACTTCTGATTGACGATGATCTGGCGTTCTTGCTCCGCCACTTCCAAAGCGCGGTCGCGGTCGATTTCCGCAGCACGAATGGCCTGCTCACGGATCACCCGCGCAGCCTCCTTCTCACGCATCGAATCTTCGCGCCGACGGGCCAGTTCGGCTTCCTGCGCGGCTTCCAACGTCTCCAACTCCTGGGTCTGAGCGATCTGCGCGGCCTTCTCGTCGCGCTCAATCTCCAGGCTGCGCTTGGCCGCCTCCAAGGCAGATTGCTTCACCGACATTTCGGCCTCAGCATCGATCTGCGCCCGCTCCTTCTTGGACGTCGCGATTACCTCGGCCAGCTTGCGCATCCCCACGGCGTTGAACGCGTTGTTTTCATCAAGCGCATCGAAGGGCGTCTGGTCCAGCGCCGTCAGCGACACCGATTCCAGCCCCAGACCATTTTTCAGCAGGTCTTCCGTCACCGCATTCTGCACCTCTTGGACAAAGTCCGAGCGGTTTTCGTGCAGTTCATCCATGGTCATCTGGGCCGCCACGGCGCGCAAGCCGTCGATCAGCTTGCCTTCGATCATGTCGCGAAGCTGGTCGACATAGAACGTCCGGTCGCCCAGCGTCTGCGCCGCCCGGCTGATGCCTTCTTCGGTCGGCGCGACCGATACGTAGAATTCCACGCCCACATCGACGCGCATGCGGTCTTTGGTGATGAGCGCCGCTTCGGCGGTTCGGCTGACCTCCAGGCGGAGAGTTTTCATGTTGACCGGCGCGACTTCGTGAAACAGCGGCAAGACGATTGCACCGCCGTCGACAATCACCGTCTTGCCGCCAAGACCCGTTCGCACCAAGGCCACTTCGCGCGTTGTCCGCTTGTAGAGCCGCGCGGTGAC
The DNA here is from genome assembly GCA_947494145.1 of uncultured Jannaschia sp. Classification (GTDB taxonomy): domain Bacteria; phylum Pseudomonadota; class Alphaproteobacteria; order Rhodobacterales; family Rhodobacteraceae; genus Jannaschia. The sequence continues at coordinate 16,937 of CANLTZ010000005.1, forward strand.
CAGGCCGACAAAAACCAAAAAGGCCAGAATGATAGCGGGAAGAATGAAGAATTCAGGAAGAGCGTTCGGCATGGTCGAGCCTTTCAAATCAGTCGAGGGGAACGATGCGGAGTTCGGCCGCGCGGTGGTCCCAAATGGTCAGAACCTCGGCCCCGCGGGAGATTTCGTCATTATCGCGGAAGGGCTCCGCACGGACGTAGTGAGAATTGCCGTAGCGGTCGCTGACACGCAATTCGGCTGGTCGGCCGCGGCGACTTGTGCCTTGGGTGACCACACCGCGGCGGCGGGCCAGGTTGCGCACATTTTGCGCAGCGGTTTCGGTGCGCGGGATGGCGCGGGCGAAGAAGCCAGCAAAGCTACGCGTGAAGGCCAAGGCTGCGAAGGCGGCCACGGGCACAACCAGCCACAGGGGAAATGGGCCCGCAAGTTGCAGCCCGATGCCGGTGCCGCCAAACCCCGTCAGCAGGCCCGCAAACCATATGAGGAATGGAACATGGCCGAAGCCGGTCCAGCCCATACCGACGGGCTGAGGTGCGGCCACGTCGGCCATTTCCAATTCGGCCACGTCGATTTCGCCTAGTTCCAACGCCTCGATCTCGGGCACGTCCAATTCGGGCACGTCGAAATCGACATCTGGCCCGTCGGGTTCGGAAATGAGGCTAGCGCCAACCAGAAGGGCGATAACTTCCAGTAAAAGCAGGCCACCCAAGACAAGGATGGCCGTCGTGAACGGAGCGAAGTCGGACGAAAACAGAGCGGTCAACGGGTCTCCTCAAGAAAAGCCGGGCGACAGGTGTCGTCCGGGGAAAAATAGGGCGTTGATGTCAGAATAGGCGCTTGCCTGACTACTATGTCGTCATGATGGCAAGAATTTTCAAGATCCACACAGCAGGAAGGCACCGCTTGGGCGCCTTCGAAAGCTGTTCTTTGGCTGCCGCAATGCAGTCTAATCAGACGTCTTCGAGCTTCTCGACTTCGACCTGCAATTCTTCCTTGGTGACCGTCTTGTCGGTCACTTTGGCACGGCCCAGAATCAAGTCTATCACCTTGTCTTCGAACAGGGGCGCGCGCAGTTGCTGCTGCGCCTGCGCGTTCTGCTGGATGAACTGGAAGAATTCCCGTTCCTGGCCGGGATACTGACGGGCTTGGGTCATGATGGCCTGAGTCATCTCGGCATCGGACACCTCAACCCCTTCCTTCTGGCCTAATTCGGCCAGAAGCAGGCCCAGACGGACCCGGCGTTCCGCAAGCTGCATGTGCTCTTCGGTGGGCTCGATCTTGTCGTGGTCGTGGCCTTGGACGTCGGGGTTTTCTTCATGCCAAAGCTGGTGGGCGATCTGATTGGCCTCAGCCTCGACCAAGCTGGGGGGCAGATCGAACTTCACAAGATTATCAAGCTGGTCGAGAAGCTGGCGCTTGACCACTTGGCGCGCGGCACCCTGGTATTCGGCAGTCAACCGTTCCTTGATCTGGTCGGTCAGCGCCTCCAGGCTTTCGGCGCCGAAGGATTTGGCCATGTCGTCGTCAATCTTGGCCTCGGCCGGCTTCTTCACTTCCTTCACCTTGCACTCAAAGACCGCCGCTTTACCGGCGAGGTTTTCGGCTTGGTATTCTTCCGGGAACGAGACTTCGACGTTCTTTTCGTCGCCCGCTTTCACGCCGACCAACTGGTGCTCGAAACCCGGAATGAAGGAGTTGGAACCCAAAACCAGCGGGTAGTCTTCGGCGGCGCCACCCTCGAAGGGTTCATCATCCACCTTGCCGAGGAAATCGATGACGACCTGGTCGCCATCTTTCGCCTTGCCCTTCTTGGTCTCGAAGGTCTGCGCGTTCTTGGCCAACTCGCCCAGGGCTTCCTGCACGTCTGCATCTGCAGGCTCGACCACCAAGCGGTTGATTGCGACATCCGAGAAATCGGCCTCCGGGACGTCCGGCAGCGCTTCATATGACAGGGCAACTTCCACGTCGTCGCCTTCTTCCCATTCTTGGTTTGTCATTTCGACTTTGGGTTGCATCGCCGGCCGGTCGCCCGACTTCTCAAAATGGTCGGACATGGCGCCGTCGATGCTTTCCTGCATCGCTTCGCCCAGCAGGCGCTGGCCAAACTGCTTCTTTAGAAGGGCCATGGGCACCTTGCCCTTGCGGAAGCCCTTCATCTCAATCTCAGGCTGCGCTTCGGCAAGTTTCTGGTCGACCTTGGCATCCAGATCGGCGGCGGGGACCGTGATGGTATAGCCGCGCTTGAGGCCGTCGTTCAGGGTCTCGGTCACCTGCATGGGTTCATCCTTGTCTGTATATGGACCAGACGGCCCCCTGGCCGCCCATATGCGAAAACCCCGCCTTTCGGGGCCGGGTGGAAATCACGGGCTGTCTATGGAGGCGGCGAAGGCGGTGCAAGCGGATTCCCGGCCCACCGCCGCCGGGACTGCGCAAGCCCTGCATAGCGGGCTGCTGCGCATCTGGTGACCAAGGCCCGCGAACGTGCCGCTAATCGCCGAAATGACCCGCGCCATCGGCAGTGGTCGAATTCTCGCGGGCGCGGCGGCGCGGATAACGCGCCGCCAATCAGTAGATGTAGCGGATCTGGTCGGACCAGTAGCGTTCTACCCGGCGAAGGGTGCTGACGATCTCGACCAGCCCGGCATCGGACAAGACACCAGTATGGCGAATACCATCGGCATGGCGCCCAAAAAGGGCTTCCACCGAGTCGCGCACGTCGCGACCCTTGGGTGTCAGGCGAACACGCACTGCGCGGCGGTCAATTTCACAGCGCTGGTGGTGCATATAGCCCATTTCGACCAGCTTCTTGAGATTGTAGCTGACATTGGAGCCCTGGTAATAACCACGGGTCTTCAATTCGCCCGCCGTCACTTCGTTGTCGCCGATATTGAACAGCAGCAACCCCTGAACGGCATTGATTTCGAGAATGTTCAGACGCTCGAATTCGTCCTTGATAACATCCAGCAGCAACCTGTGCAGACGTTCGACGAGCGTGAGCGCGTCGAGATAGCCGGACATGAAGTCCGGTTGCTTGCGGGGTTGGAATTTTTCGAGGCGGCTCATCCGTTAGCACCCTGATCTCACTTTATGGTGCGCTCTCTATGCCGCGAAATTTCCTGATAATTCGTTAAACCTGCGCAATAATTTTTGCCAGTACCGATCACGAAAGCAAGAGCGGATCGTTCGGAAAATCGATCAACGCGCGGCCGCGGCGCGTTGGGACAAGTCTTCCATCAATGGCGCATAGCGTGCGGGTGGCTCGGCCTGGCCAGTGACCCAACCAAACAAATCGTGGTCGTTTTCGCCAAGCACCGCCTCAAATAGGTCGAGCGCCGTGTCATCAAGCGTCGCCAATTCCGCATCGGCATAACCGCCCAGGATCAAGTCCATTTCCTTGATCCCCCGGCGCCAGGACCGGATGCGCAAGCGTTTGATGCGGGTTTCGCGCGGCTCGGTCATGCGTCGTCCAGATGGGCGCGAAGCTGCGCTTCCAACCGCCGCAAACTGTCGGTGACCCGCGCGCTTTCACGGCGCAAGCGTTCGACCTCCGACAACAAATCCCCGCCCGCGCGGCGCGGCGACAAGGCGGGCCCCTCGCCCGCGCCCGTCATCAACCAGACAAGCGACACATTGGTCAGCCCCGCCAGCATCGACACCCGGTTGGCCCGCGGCTCGGCACGGTCATCTTCCCAGGCGCGAATGGTCTTGACCTTGACGCCCAGCCGCTTTGCCAGCGCCTCCACATCGAAGCCCGCCGCCTCGCGCGCGCCCGCCAGGCGGTCGCCAAAGGTGGTCGTTTCTGGGTCGAACCAGTCGTCGCTGGTACTGTCGGAGGCCATGGCCTGCTCCTTGATCGTGGCGCCCTCGCACTCTAGGACCGGGCCGACCCCATGCCAACCGGAGACCGACCCAATGGCGTTCCTGTCCGACACTCTTGCCCGCGTGAAGCCGTCCCCGACCATTGCCGTGACGAACAAGGCGCGCGAATTGAAGGCGGCGGGCCGCGATGTGATCGGCCTGGGCGCGGGTGAGCCGGATTTCGATACGCCCGACAATATCAAGGACGCGGGCGCCCGCGCCATTGCCGAAGGTAAGACGAAATACACCGCCGTCGATGGCATCCCCGAATTGAAGGCTGCCATCTGTGCGAAATTCAAGCGCGACAACGGCCTCGACTACACGCCCGCCCAGGTCACCGTGTCCGGCGGTGGCAAGCAGGTTATTTATAACGCGCTGATGGCCACGATGAACCCGGGCGACGAGGTGATCATCCCTGCGCCCTATTGGGTCAGCTACCCCGACATGGTGCTGCTGGCGGGTGGCGAGCCGGTCATCGCCGAAGCCGGGATCGAGACCGGCTTCAAGCTAACGCCCGAAGCCCTAGAAGCCGCGATCACGCCCAAAACCAAGTGGCTGATCTTCAATTCCCCCTCCAACCCGACGGGTGCGGCCTATTCCGCGGCTGAGTTAAAGGGCCTGACCGACGTGCTGCTGCGTCACCCCCAGGTCTGGGTCCTGACCGACGACATGTACGAACATCTGGTTTTCGACAATTTCGTCTTCGCTACCCCCGCCCAGGTGGAGCCGCAGCTTTACGACCGAACGCTGACCATGAACGGCGTCTCCAAGGCCTATTCCATGACTGGCTGGCGCATCGGCTATGCGGCGGGGCCCGAGCCCTTGATTGCGGCCATGCGCAAGGTGCAGTCGCAATCCACGTCGAACCCCTGCTCCATCTCGCAATGGGCCGCCGTCGAAGCGTTGGAGGGCACCCAGGCCTTCATTCGCCCCAATCAGGCGCTCTTCAAGGGGCGGCGCGATCTGGTGGTGGCGGGTCTGAATGCCTGCCCCGGCATCACTTGCCCAGTCCCGGAGGGGGCGTTCTATGTCTACCCTTCCATCGCCGGTTGCATCGGCAAGACCAGCGCGGCGGGCGCGCAGATCACCGATGACGAAACCTTCGCCACGGCCCTTCTGGAAGAAGAAGGCGTGGCCGTCGTCTTTGGCGCGGCCTTCGGCCTGTCGCCTCATTTCCGAGTTAGCTACGCCACCTCGGACGAAGCGCTGACGGAAGCCTGCGCGCGCATCAAACGGTTCTGTGAGGCGCTCTCTTGAAGACGCGGCGCCACAACACCTTCCGCTGGGGTGCGACGCTTGCAACGTTCCTTGCCAGCGTCGCGCCGGCATCGGCGGAAAAGGCCATACTGCCGGATGGCGTCGTCATCACCCCGCAGTTAGAGCGGCTGATGGCCGACTCCGACGCCATGTCGGTCGTCGAGAAGTTGCAGGCCCTCATGGCACGGGTCGGGCGGCCCGATGGCCTGGTGCTTGAAACGTTGGCCGAGGACCGCGCGGCAGAGCTTGATGCCCGCGCCACGAAGCTGCTGGACGACTTCATGGAAGTGGACATCAACGGCGACGATAAGATCGGGCGGCTTGAGCTTTCGCGCGGGCGTCCCGACTGGTCGGTTGCGCAACACACCGCCTTCTTCCGCTTCTACGACACCGACGAAAATGGCAGCGCCAGCCGTGCCGAAATCCTGGACGCGATCCGGTTGCAGGAAACCGAAGTGGACAGCACCGCACTGCTCATGGACCTCGAAAGCTGGGACCTGGACGCGGATGGCACCGTCACCACAGATGAGTTGCAGCGCGTTGTCGTCGCCTATTTCCTGTCGCGGAGCGACGGATGAGCACCAGCCTGCCCCCCTATTACTTCCGCGTGAAAGACAATGGCGCGCTGGTTTTCCGTGTCGATGCCGAAAACCGCCAGCGCAGGTTGGAGTTGGACCAGATCGCCACGATCAACATCAACAACGGCCAAGTGAAACCCCAGGGCGACACCACACTCAGCCCTGAGGATGAGGCCGCCATTGCCACTTGGATTGAGGCGCGGCGCGCCGAGCTGGCCGCACGCGACTTGGACGACATCCTGCGCACCGTCGACCACCTGAACCTCACCGCCCATTGGGCACAATCCCGGGCTTCCGAGACGGATCTGGATGCGGTGACCGACCGGCTGCTGCTGGCGATGCATGATCTGCGGACGGTATTGGTTCGGAAACGGGCGGATCGTCTTCTTGGCAAGTAGATCGACGCACCCGGTCTCTTGAGCGGCGCGCTAAAGCCCCTAGCTGCGCCAGCATGGACATCACATCAGAGATTTCGCGCTGCACCTTGTGCCGTGACCGGTTCGCCGCCACCGCTTCGGCCCATGCACCGCGGCCCGTTGTCTGGTTTCACCCCGGCGCGCGCATTCTCGTTGCCAGCCAGGCACCAGGCATGCGCGCCCATCAATCCGGCAAGCCGTTCGACGACCCATCTGGCGTGCGCCTGCGGGACTGGATGGGACTGGACGAGGCGACGTTCTGGAACCGGGACATGGTGGCCATCATCCCCATGGCCTTCTGCTTTCCCGGCTATGACGCAAACGGAAGCGATATCGCGCCGCCGCGCATTTGTGCCAAAACCTGGCGCGGCAGGGCCCTCAACCATGCGGGACGCCCGCCCATCACGTTGCTGATCGGGGGCTACGCACAGGACTGGCATCTGGGCCGCGGCAAAGTTACCGACCGCGTGCGAAATTGGCGCGACCATGCGCCCGGCATCTGGTGCTTGCCCCATCCATCCTGGCGCAATACCGCGTGGCTCAAGAAACATCCCTGGTTCGCGCGCGAAACGCTCCCCGCTCTGCGCGCCACCATTCAGGAGGCCTTGAAATGACGCCGCTGGACGCCGCCCACCAGGCCGCCGAAGCCTCGGGCACGGACGAAGACCGCCTGGCCTTCTGGAACCGCCTAGCCGAAGCAGAGCTGCATCTGCTGCTTGACGGCACCGAGGGGGAGACCGTGCGCCCCAGGCTCTTTGAGGTGGACGGCGCGCGCTATGCCCTGGCCTTCGATCTGCCCGAGCGGCTGACAGGTTTTGCCGGGGCCGCCGAGACCGCGACCCTGTCCGGCCGCCGTCTGGCGGGCCTGCTGGCGGGTGAGGGCTTGGGGTTGGGCCTAAACCTGGAAGATGCGCCATCGGCCCAGTTGCTGCCGCCCGGTGCCATGGCTTGGCTGGCCGAAACCCTGGCCAGTGCCCCGCCCGTGGAAAGCCGCCGAATCGAAGAAGTCACCCCGCCCGGCACCCTGCCAGAAGCGCTCCTGACCGCGCTCGATGGCAAGCTGCCGCTGGCGGCGGGCGTGGCAGCCTCCGCCTATCTGGCAGGCGCGGTCTATGAGGGCGGTACGCGGGCCCATGTCCTGGCCTTCGTGGATGCGGTGCCGGGCGCCGAAGACGACCTGGCCCGCGCCATTTCCGAGGCGCTGGTGTTTTCCGGGCTGGAAGCTGGCGCATTGGACGTCACGTTCCTGCGCGCATCCCAACCGCTGGCGGCCAGCCTGGCACGCCATGGCCTGCGCATCGACCTGCCCGAACCTGCCCCCACAGGCCGCGTCCGCGACCCCGACGCGCCACCGCGATTGCGCTAAAGCGTTGCTCAGACAGGCTACAGCCAGCCCATCCGCACGCCGCTCTTACCGCCAGAGAGATGCACCAAGGCCCCCAAATCATCGGGCGAAGATCGCGGCCGCACCGCGGCCCACCGACTTGATGACCGTCAAGTCGGCATCGCAGCTACCCCACCGGTCTTTTGTGCCCCTGCTAGAGCGCGATCCTGCGTAGGAAACTGGCGCCGACCCCGTGTCGCACGTGTCGCACAACCAAGTGCAAGGTCATCGTGACGTGTTTGGATGGCCCCCAAACCCCGCTCGGGTCACGCCACATGGGTTTCCACGAACGTATCCACGATGCGCTGCACGACCCAATCCGACACGTGGCGCCCGTCGTCTTCGCGGAAGCTTTCGGGCGCGTTGTACATGACGATTTCATAGGAGGGGAAATAGGTCACTTGCTCGAAATCTCGCGCAATCTGGCCCAAAGCCGCCCGCAAAACGGCCTTTCCTTCGGCATTGGCCACCAGAATGTCCTGGTCCGAGAACGTCCGCGCCAAACTGACCGGTGACAGGGTGAAGACGACCCGTGCATTGGGGCGAACCTGGGCGATGATTTCGGTGATACGCTTCAGGTTGTCGTAGTTTTCCTGGAACGAGGACATGTGGAACTCGGTCTCGAACTCGCCAGCCCCCCCGGCATAGCCCGGCTTCTGGCAGGCGACCTTGCCGCTTTGGGTGTTGATAAAGACCTCTGCCATCCCGAAGGTGACGACGAAGACATCCGCCGCGCGGATGCCGCGGTCGATGGCCTCGTTGCACCTTTGCACGGCCTCGCGCAGGTCTTCCGGCGTGCGGGCAACGACCATACGCCGATAAGGGTCCTGATAGATGGTCTCACCGCCCCAATAGGGGTCTTTGTTGATGGTCCAGTAATCGTCGGGGTCCTGAACCCAGTCGCCCACATGGCGCTCAAATTCCTGCCTCACCGTGAAGGAGTTGTAGTAATCCATATGCGGATAGGTGGGCAGCCGGTCGATCTTGAAGCGGTCCGCGTCCAGTTTGATGTCTTGCATGGGTGGGCCGACATCGAAGCCCTTCTTGGTCAGCGCGGCGCGGATCCGCTCTGCAAAGCAGCTCCCCACCGTGAAGAGCTTTTCGTCAGGCGACAGGATAGGAGAGCGTCTCGTTGTCAGCAGCTTGTTGTTGAAATGCGTGCTCCAACGCGGATTGGGCTTCTCGCGTGCCTGGAGCTTTTCGAGCCGACCGATCTTGCGCGCCACATCGTCTTGTTCGTCGAGTGCCATTTTCACGCTCCAACGCGGAATTCGTTTCTTGAGAGCTAGCGCAATCCGGTGCGGAACAGAAGCGCGATCCGACCTGCGCGCGTGTTGCCGCGGGCTCAACGCCGCCCCTCCATGGGCCGCAATTCGATCCCGTCGGCCTCCAAAGCGGCGCGCACTGACCGCGCGATGGCCAAAGCCTCGGGCCCGTCGCCATGCAGGCAGATGGAATCGCAAGCAGCCGGCACTTCGCGCCCCGACACCGAAAATATCGCGCCCGACTTGACGAATTTGACCATCCGCTCGGCCGCCTCGGTCGGATCATGGACCATTGCACCGGGCTGGCCGCGCGTGACCAGCGTGGCGTCGTCGTTGTAGGCGCGGTCGGCGAAAATTTCGCCCGCCCAAGTGGCGCCCAGATCGCGGGCGGCCTTTTCCTGGGCCGTCCCCGCCAGCACCAGCAAGATGATGTCCGGATCCACCCGCAGCGCCCCTTCATAGGCGGCGCGGGCGAGGTCGTAATCTTCCGATGTCATGTTAGCCAAGGCGCCGTGCAGTTTGAAATGCCGCACCTGCGCGTCCAGAGCGCGCGCCATGCCCAGTGAAGCGCCGAACTGCCAGATCACCAGATTGGTGAGGCTAGTGTGGGGCATCTGCATCCGCCGCCGCCCGAAGCCCTGCAAATCGGGGAAGCCGGGATGGGCGCCGATACCAACGCCTTCATCCCGCGCGATAGCCATGGTGGAGGCCATGACATCCCAATCGCCTGCATGGATACCACAGGCGATATTGGCGGAGGTCACCACCTTCAAAATGGCGGCGTCGTCACCCATGGGCCAGGGCCCGAAGCTTTCGCCCATATCGGCGTTCAGATCGACTTTCATGGGCTATCCTCCATCACGGGCGGACACGACGCCGCCAATCAGTTGCAGTTCCATCAATTCGGCGATTTGCGCGGGGTCGCGCACCAGCGGGGTGGTGGCGGGTGGCGGTGCTGGGGCGGGCGCTGCTTCCACGAAGGTGAAGCGCAGCGATGCCCCCGGCACGGCTTGCAGCGCACGTGGCAGGTCGGCGGACAGGACAGTGCCGATCCGGGGATAGCCGCCCGTGGTCTGACATTCCGGGCCCAGGATGTAGGGCACGCCATCGCCGGTCATCTGGACATCGCCGGGCAGGATGAAATCCGACAGCAGGTTAAGTTGCCCGTCGGTGGCAAAGCCTGCCCCGTCCATGGCCAGCCGCACGCCTTGGCGATTGCCGCGCGTGTCGCGGGTGAAGGTCGTGGCCTCGAACCGGGCGCGTTCTTCGGGGGGGAAAAGCCGGGTCTGGGGCGTGGGCAGCAGTCGCAGCGTGCCGCCGCCAAAGCGGCTTGGGACATCGCGCAGACGGCGCGGGGTGCTGGGCCCACCAGGGTCGGTTTCGAATCGATCACCGGGCGCAAGCGCGCGCCCGATCCCGGCAATCAGATGGGCGGCGCGGCTGCCCATCACGTCCGGCCCGTCGATACCCGTCCCCACACTCAGATAAGAATAAACCCCCTGCCCCGCAGGCCGCAGCCGCAAGGTGGCGCCAGCGGGAAGGGGATGGGCCGCGTGCCAGACAAGCCCACGGCCATCGGCCTCGGCGCGCATCTCTGCGCCGGTCAGCGCTATGGTCCGCGCCGCATGCAGCTTGACGGTGATGGGCGCGCCCGGCACCTCCAGCGCGGCTCCGCCGCAACCAAGTGCCACGGCCTCGCGCAGCGCTTGGCGGTCGGCCGCGCCACCCTGAGCCAGACCCTGAGCCAAAAAGCCCGGCCGCCCTTCGTCTTGCAAAGTCACCAGCGGCCCGCAATCGAGGATTTCGATCACGCGATCGCCTCCAACCGGGCGCCACCCAAGCGCGCCGCGTCGCGGGCCGCGCCTTCGCGCAGCGCCTCGGGCGTGACGGGGGGAAAGCAGACTTCATCACCTGGGGACAGCGCGATGGGTTCTGGGCGTGTGGGCTCAAAGCAACCAAACAGCGTGCGACCCACATGGCGCCAGCCCGTGGGCGCCTCGGTTCCGAAAAGGACGAATTGCCGGACGGCCAGCACCAGCGCCCCTTCGGGCACTTTGGGCGTCAGACCTGTCTGGCGCGGCAGGTCCCAATTGTCCGGTAAGATGCCAAGATACGGCATGCCCGGCGCGAAGCCCAAGGCCAGGACGCGAACACGCGCGTTGGACAGCACCTCGATGGCCTGCGCCTGGCTCAGACCCGCCATCTCGGCGGCCTCTGCCAGTTGCGGGCCGTCGGCACCTCCATAGCTGCAAGGGATCGACCAAAGCCTATGGGCCACCGGAGCAGCCTGCGACCAATCGCGGTCCAGCCGCCGGGCCAGGGCCGCGCGCAGCGCATCGGGCTGTTGCCCGTCATGGCGCACCAGGACCGAGCCCAGCGAAGACGCGGTTTCCACGATGCCGGGCAGCGGGTCGGCCTCCAGATCTGCGCGGAAGGCCACGCAGGCGCGGTTGGCCGCATCGTCCAGTCGTTCGGCGAAGCGGACCAGAAAGGCGGCTTCACCCAGGGGTTCGATGCGGGGGGTGTTATCGGGCATGGCACTTGGTCGCGCCAAGGGCCGGGCGCGTCAAGGCTTGCGCCGAAAGGCTGGGAATGGGACGAAGCACCATGCGATTGGCCTATACGATGACCGAAGGACGCGGTGTCCTTGATCCACTGCTGCATGCGGTGGCCCAAACAGCCATGGCACGCGGCCTGCGGCTGGCGGGCGTGGTGCAAGTCAATTCCGACCGCCCCGATTGCGCGCGTTGCGACATGGACGCTGTCGTGTTGCCCGACGGCCCGGTCATCCGCATCAGCCAGTCGCTGGGCCGCGAGGCGCGGGGCTGCCGCCTGGATCCGGAGGGGTTGGAGACAGCCGTGGCCGCGGCAGAGGCACGTCTGGCCGCGGGCGCCGATCTGCTGATCGTCAACAAGTTCGGCAAGCAGGAAGCCGCCGGACGCGGCTTTCGCCCCGTCATCGCCGCCGCGCTAGAGGCCGGGGCCGATGTGCTGGTGGGCGTCAACCGCCTGAATCTGGAGGCGTTGGAAAGCTTTACCGGCGGCACCGCCACCGCGCTGCCACCTGACAACGGCGCGATACTGGACTGGATCGGCCAACGCGCCGCTACCGCCAGAACTTCGGCCTGATCACCGTGGCATATTCCCTGCCGCAGCGGCATCCCAGCTCAAGTCGCTAGGGACTATAGATGGCCCGCGCTAGCCCTTCCCCCCTGCCCATTTGGCAGCTTTGGCTTTGGCCAAGCATTTTGGTCGTCCTTGCCTTTAGCATGTGGCTTCTGCCTTGGGGCACCTGGGTGCCGCTGCTGCGGGACTGGGTAGATAGCCACGGCGCCTGGGGCGGTATCGTCTATGTGGGCGTCTACATCGTGGTGGTCATCCTGCCATTGCCGGCCGCCGCCATGTCAGTTGTCGGCGGGCTCGCCTTTGGTTGGTGGGGCTATCCGCTGGCCCTGCTGGGCAGCGTCCTGGGCGCTATTCCACCCTATCTGATTGGCCGCCACTGGCTGCGCCAACCCCTGATGCGGCGCATATCGGGGCCGAAAGTGGAAGCTGCAGACCATGCCATACGGGATAATGCCGTACTGTTCGTGGCACTGCTGCGACTGACACCGATCTTACCGTTTACGGCGCAGAACTGGCTTCTGGGCCTGACCGCCGTGCGCACGTGGCCCTATATCTGGGCGACATTGGCCGGATTGGCGCCGGGCACGCTTGCCATGGTCTGGATCGGTGAGATGGGTGGCCTGGCATCCGTGGGCGTTGCGCAGACACAGCTTTGGCTGGCTGGCGGCGGCCTTCTGGCCTTTGGGGGCCTCGTGCTCTGGCTTGGCCGGGTCGCCACGCAGGAACTGCGCCGCGCCGGTTTTCACGAATCGCCTCCAAAATAGAAGGCTATGGCACAAAATTGTGCATTCATGACGCCGTTTGGCGTACTTTGATCCCCGCAGCCACCGCAATTTTTTCGATATATTGCGAACACATAGCTTTCACGAAAATTTTTTTAATCAGAGTGTAATGCCAAGAGCAGACCTGTAAGCGGATGCTGAGCCCACCAGAAACGGCTTTTGGTGAGGATTCCAAGAAACTTGTCCCGTGCAACGTTGGGCATCGCGCCAGTGTCCGCGCTGCCGACCGCAAAAAAATGAAAGCGGCCCTTAGTCTTTGCTGTCAATTTGAATAGACATTATAGTGAACCGAGACCTGGACGGACCGACGTTGTGACCGAAGCCAAGACAAGGATGGGCCTGCAGACCGGACCCCACCGCGCGTCACAAAAGCGACCGGCGCCTTATTTGGGGTCCTTCGCTCCCGGATCACATATACAACGTGTGGACGCCGCTGATGACGGCCCGTCGATGAACGCACTACCCGCCATCGGCTCCAACAATGTGGGCATCGTCCAACTGCGGAACAGCCCCGCCGGAGAATACTTCGACCAGCCCAAACCCCATTATGTGCTTCAACTTGCCGAGGGAGGCTTCGGCACGGGACGCAGCGATATGGGAAACGGGTTCTTCAGTACAAGTTGGCGGCGTGGCGTAATGCTTTTGTCGACGCCAGACGAACCAGTCGGGTGTGACGCCCATTGCAGTTTCGATCTTTCGGCCATCGCGCTTGACCCACAGCTGTTTGAAACGGCTTGGGCGGAGTTCGGGAACGGGTCGCGCCCGCTCGACACCGGGGCACTGCATGATCAAGCCTTTGCAGATCAGTTTATCTACGAACTGGGACTGCAATTCGTGGACGAAGCAGCACAAGGCAATCCCGGCGGCGCGCTTTTCGCGGATAGTCTGTCCTATCTGATCGTGGCAAGCCTGTTACGACTGGCAGGGACCATTCAGCCGTCTCAGGATCGGGCCCGCCCACTCACCCCCGGGGATCTGGGGCGCGTCACAGAGACGATCGAAGACCGGCTCTCGGAAAAGGTCGGAATGTCGGATCTCGCCGGCTTGATCGATATGAATGTCTACGGCTTTAGCCGGGCCTTTCGCGCAGCCACCGGGATGAGCCCGCACAAATACCTGACGGATCGCCGCATCGCCCGCATCAAAGAGCTTCTGGAAACAACAGATGAGCCGCTGGCCACCATCGCTTTCGATTGCGGGTTTTCCAGCCAGTCCCACATGACAGCCGCATTCACGCGCCATGTGGGTGTGCCCCCGGGCGCCTGGCGACGCGACCGCCAACGCTGACCACGATAGAGCAATACTCTTGTCGCGGCTTCTAGATGACTGATCTTCGATCTTCCCAGAGCCGCTCTAGCGCCGCATTCGACGGGCCATGCGCAATGCGCGGCTGGCCAGACGTGTGTTGCGGGCAGCCTTACCGCCGACCATGCGACCCAGGCCACGAAACAGGACCATACGAAGGATTTGGTTGAGCATTGCGTGTCTCCTGAACCCCACAGGTGGGTGCTCTCTCCCCCCGTCGCAACCAAGTAGAAATGTCGCTGGTTGTGCAAAGCAGAAATGCCCCTAATGCGCGAGACGGTAGCAAGGCTTAGCAGCCCGGAGACTTCAAATATCGCAGAGCTGAAAAGCCTTGCGGGGTACGTCTAGGTCAGTCGCTTGTCTTGGGTAATGACTGCATCGAAAATCGCAAACACATGCGTTGCAAGATCGGTTCCGATGATCTCGTCACGTGTCAAAGCTTTTGAAACCAAACTGATGTTCGCGACAGGACGATCTTTTGCGTCGATGACCATAACGCCTGGACCGTTTTCATTTTCGAAGTGTAGTAATGAAATAGCACATCTGTCGGAGCTTGATGCGCCGTCGCCCCATCTTCCATAGATCAGATCGAAGTTGGCTGGATGGATCTCTAGCGACGCTCCGACTGTCCATTGCATGAAGTAGCTGGTAACCGTGCCGTGATCTTCGTGTACATATCCCCAAACTGTACGGGTTTGGTTCCCGCAGCAGTCGCAGTGACCGCCGCTCTCTTCTGTGGGTTCGACCTCAATCAAAATACCTCCTCGCCTGCATGACGAGAATTGCAACATCTCCGGCTTGCAATCACATCAAGATTGCTGCGCAGCACGCTCGGCCCGCCGATGCTCGTAGTAGGCTTCCATCTTGGAAGGGCGTCCTGGCGGGCGGCGTCCTGTCTTCTTGTACCCGTTCTTGGCGCTGACGGGTTTGACCTTTGGTGGCGGCGCGGCTTTCTCTTGTTCTTCCTTGATGTGGGCCAGCACAGCGCTCAGGTGCTTGTTCTCGGCGATCGCTGCATGGGTCACGCGCTGTTGGTGCGGATCGAAGACGCTGCAGGGCAGGACGACGCCTTTGGCGCGGACTTGGATGCGCCCGTCTGGCATCTCGTAGACATCGACGTATTTGCCAACGAGACCACGCGTCAGGTCCAACATGTTCGCAGCATTGTCGACACTCAGCCGACCATCATCGACCTGCGCCAGAACCACCACGCGGTTCAACTTGCGCTCGCTCATCGTTACCCATCCCATGTCCGCTCACCCTCATTGATTTTTGAGGGCAGAGTGACATTCCTGAATTGCTCATGGGTGACATTTTAGCTTTGCGGCTACAGGCGCAATGCGCGTCAATCTTCATCCGGCGGTGGCGGTGTGAACAGTTCTTCCTGAGCGTCCTCCGGCGCGTCCGGCAACGCATCGGGCGGCGGGGTGCTGTCCAGAAGGCCCGCAGCCCGGAGTTCCTTCAAACCAGGCAGATCGCGCGGGGTTTCCAGGCCGAAATGGTCCATGAAGGCGCGCGTGACCACGAAGGTCACGGGACGGCCCGGGGTCTCCCGGCGGCGGCCCAGCTTGATCCAATCAAGTTCCATCAATTGCTCCACCGTGCCTTTGGAGACGGAAACGCCGCGGATCTCCTCGATCTCAGCGCGTGTCACAGGCTGGTGATAGGCCACGATGGCCAAGGTTTCGATGGCCGCGCGGCTGAGCTTGCGGGTCTCGACCGTCTCGCGCGTCATCAGGAAGGCCAGATCGGGCGCCGTGCGGATGGCCCAGGCATCCCCCACCCGTACCACGCGCACACCGCGGCCTTCATAGCGCTTGCGAAGCTGGTCCAACGCGGCGGGCGCGTCGCATCCATGGGGCAGTCGGGCGTGCAAATCCGGCACCGTGACCGGCATGGCCGAGGCGAACAGGATCGCTTCGATCATCCGCTCCTGCTCAGCCAGCGGGGGCGCTTCGAAAAGGCTTTCCTCGCTCATCCCCGTCCCCGCACCCGGATAGGCCCGAATGTGTCGTCCTGGCGCAGGTCGAGCTTACCGGTCTTCGCCAATTCCAACGTCGCCGCAAAGGTCGACGCCGTGGCAGAGCGGCGGCGCATCGGGTCCGCATCCCAGCCGTCGGGCAGGAAGGCCATCAGGTCTGTCCAATCCACCGCCGACCCGATAAGCGGGCGCAGCCGTTCCAGCGCGTCTTCCAAGGTGAAAACGCCGTCACGATCCATCACGAAGGGCCTGAAATCGTCACGGGTGCGTAGGCGGGCATAGCCCTGCATCAGATCGAGCAACGTGGCGGTGTAAGTCACCCGGCGCGCGCGTTCGACGCCCTGCGGCTCGCCCCGCACGAAGACATCGCGGCCCAACTGATCCCTTGCCATGAGCCGCGCAGCCGCCTTGCGCATCGCCTCTAGCCTTTCAAGCTGGAAGGCAAGGTGGGCAGCCAGATCTTCAGCGGACACCTCTTCTTCGGGATCGGGCGGCAGCAGCAAACGGGATTTCAGGAAAGCCAGCCAAGCAGCCATCACCAGATAGTCGGCAGCCAGTTCGATCCGCAGGGTCCGGGCCTGTTCGACAAAGGCCAGATATTGCCGCGCCAGTTGCAGCACCGACACCTGCCGCAAATCCACCTTCTGGGTGCGCGCCAGCGTCAGCAAAAGGTCCAGCGGGCCCTCAAAGCCGTCCACATCCACGACCAAGGCTTCGGCTGCCAACCGGTCGGCGACGGCGTCCGCGCTGTCATGCGCCGGACCTTCGGTGAAGTCTTCTTCGGCCAAGTGCCACCCCTTAGGACGTCAGCGCGGCAAGTTCTGCGTGGGCGGCTTCGATGTCAAGGTCGCCGGGGGCGGAACGCAGCGCCAATGCCGCGTCCGATCTGTCCTGCGCCGGTTCCGACAGGCGGGGCGTCTTGTTGGCGACAACCTCCATATCCTCGGCCTCGCCGTTGCAATGCAAAACCAGGTCACAGCCCGCCGCGATGGAGGCCTGGCAGCGGCTGGCCATATCACCCGGCAGCGCCCCCATGGAGATATCGTCGGTCATCAACAGACCTTCGAAGCCGATCCCATGGCGGATTTCGGTGATGACGGGTCTGGAAATCGTGCCGGGTGCACTATCGATGGCGGAATAGACCACATGGGCCGTCATGCCGAGCGGCAGGTCGCGCAACCTGCGGAAAACCTTGAAGTCCGTCTCACGCAACTCACCCAGCGGCGTATCGACCTGCGGCAAACTCAAGTGACTGTCGGCGGCCCCGCGACCATGGCCCGGAATGTGCTTCATGACCGGCAGCACACCGCCCGCAATACAGCCTTCGGCATTGGCGCGGGCCCGTTCGGCCACGGTGTCGGCGCTATCGCCATAGAGGCGGGACAGAAGAAACGGGTGCGTCTTGTCATAAGCGATGTCGGCGGTGGGTGTACAATTCACGTCAATGCCCAGATCGCGCAATTCATGCCCAATGAGGGCTGCGCGCAGGTACATTGCCCGGACGGGGTCGGCCGCCCGGCTCATCTGGGTCAGCGGACGGGGCCAGCGCGTCCAGAATGGCGGGCCCAGGCGCTGCACCCGCCCACCTTCCTGATCCACAAGGATGGGTGCATCGCGGCCCACGGCCTCCCGCAGGTCAGCGGTGAGGGCGCGCAGGCGGTCGGGCGTGTCCACGTTGCGCGCGAACAGGATGAAACCCCAGGGGTCCGCATCGCGAAAGAAGTCGGCTTCGCGCCGCGAGAGGTCGGGCCCCTCGCAGCCGAAGATGAAAGCACCGGGCATCGATGCTACCGGACGGTAACCGGGATGCAGGCCGCGTCGCGGGCCAACAATTCCGAGCAGAAGCGGCGCGCGTCCGAGGCATCCTCGAACCCGACAACGCGCAGGCGCCAGAAGTCGCGCCCGCCAGAACGGGCCTTTTGGATCATGCGGGACTTACCGACCATGTAGTCGCGGAAACGGCCTTCCAAACGCTCCCACTCGGACAGCGCAATGGCTTCGCTGTCGAAGGCGCCAAGCTGCACGACACGCGTGCCCACCGGCACCGACGCCGGATCGACCGAACGGGTGGCGGGCACATCGGGCGAGGCGGAAACCACTTCGACGCCCGCGCGGGGCGACGGGATATCCGTGGGCACGGTGGCCGCGACCTGGCGAAGCCCGGCGGGCCGCTGGCGCGGGCGCGACGAGACGGCGATGCCGGGCTCATTGGGCGAGATGATGGGCGTCGCAGCGGCGACAGCCTCGACCGTGGCGGGCGGCGTCTCAAACACCGGGGATGGCACGGGCTGGGCCGTGGGGGCGCTGGCACCGACAAGGACCTGCTCTGTCAACTCGATCACCGTATCGGTGGCAGGGCTGGCCAGCGACACCACTTCGGTCACCTCCAAAGCGGGCCCCGGCGCGGCCGCGGCCACCTCGGCCTCAGCAGGCGGTGTGGTGGCGGGCGCAGCAGCCGCGATCCGCTCGCCCAAGGCAGGCGCATCCAGGGCCACGGGCGGCGGGGCGAGCACGATGGCATCGGGCGCAGGGGCGGCTGCCCCGCCTGACGTGATGTCCGACAGGGCCATGCCCTGATACGGCGCCACACGGCCGCCGGGATCGGCGGGGCGTTCGCGCATGGGCCCTTCCATGGCGCGGATGACCGGCACGCCCGATACGTCGCGGAACGTCAGGTCCACCGCCCAAACAGCCATGCCCGCCGTCAGCGTCAGTGAGGTCAACGCCCCGGCCCAGTTTACAAAGCCGAAATTGCGCGCAGCTTCCATAAGCCGCGACGGCGCTTCGGTGCCGTAATCGGCACCGTAGTAATCCATATCCGCCATATGCCTGCCCTCCGCCGATAGGACGGGCGTCGTCCCTCGGCTGTTATTCGTTCACTGCCCTGGGCTTGGGGGTTTACCCCTTGCCCGCCTCTGCTCTGCCCGCGCGCTGCGCCCCTTTGAGGTCTTCAGCGCATCTCATTCGCGGGCTCGACGCCCAAAATACCCAAACCCGCCGCAATTACAACGGAAACGGCGCGCGCCAGCGCGATCTTGGCGGCACTGATCGCATGATCCTCCTGCAAGAAGCGAAGCGCGGGCTCATCATTGCCGCGGTTCCACAGCGCATGGAGGCCGCTGGCCAAGTCATAAAGGTAAAAGGCAACGCGGTGCGGCTCATGGGTGCGGGCGGCGATTTCGACCAGCCGTGGCCATTCGGCCAGTTTGGCGGCCAAGGCATGTTCGGCGCTGTGGCTCAGATGCGACAGGTCGGCAGCGCCAAGGGCGGCATCCGACACATCTATCCCCTGCTCTGCCGCTTTGCGCAGCACCGATTGCACGCGCGCATGGGCATATTGAACGTAGAAGACCGGGTTGTCCTTCGACTGTTCCAACGCCTTATCCACGTCGAAATCCAGCGGCGCGTCGTTCTTGCGCGTCAGCATGATGAAGCGGGTCACGTCGGGTCCCACCATGTCGACCAGATCGGCCAGAGTGACGAAGGTGCCTGCGCGTTTGGACATCTTCAGTTCTTCGCCGTCGCGCATCAGTTTCACGATCTGCGTCAGCTTGATGTCCAACGGCACCTTGTCGTCGCTGAGGGCCGCAACAGCAGCCTTCATCCGTTTCACGTAGCCGCCATGGTCGGCCCCGAAGACGTTGATCAGCGCATCGAAGCCCCGTTCGCACTTGTCCCAATGATACGCGATGTCGGGCGCGAAATAGGTCCAAGCGCCGTCCGATTTCTGGATCGGACGGTCTTGGTCGTCGCCAAAAGCGGTGGACCGGAAGAGCGTCTGTTCCCGCGCCTCCCAATCGTCGGGCAGCTTGCCCTTGGGCGGCTCAAGCGTGCCGCGATAAATCAGGTCTTTGGCGCGCAACGCGTGGATGGCCGCCTCGATCTTGCCGGTGCCATAAAGCGCCTTTTCCGACGAAAACACATCCATTTCGATGCCCAGCCGGGCCAGGTCGGCGCGGATCAGGTCCATCATGGCTTCCGTCGCGAAAAGGCGCAGAACCGGTAGCCAGTATCGCTCCCCCTTGTCGAGGTAGTCTTCGCCCACCTTGTCCTTCAGCGCCTGCCCCACCGCCACGAGGTAGTCGCCTGGATAGACATCGCCTTCAAAGGCAACGTCACGACCATGGGCCTCCAGATAGCGCAGATAGACCGACCGGGCCAGCGTATCGACCTGCCCGCCGCCATCGTTGATGTAGTATTCGCGGGTGACTTCATGGCCGCTATATTCCAAAAGCGCGGCCAGCGCGTCGCCGAAAACCGCGCCCCGCGTGTGCCCGACATGGAGGGGCCCCGTGGGGTTCGCCGAGACGTATTCGACGTTGACCTTCGCCCCCTGCCCCATGGCCGAGCGCCCGAAATCGGCGCCGTTCGCCAGGACGGCGGCCACGACCTGTTGCCAGACATCTGGGGCCAGCCGGATGTTCAGAAAGCCCGGTCCCGCCACTTCCACCGACACGATCCGCGGGTCGGCGGCCAGCCGGGGGGCCAACGCCTCGGCGATGTCGCGGGGTTTCATCTTGGCGGGCTTGGCCAGCACCATCGCCGCATTGGTCGCCATGTCGCCATGGGCCGCGTCGCGCGGCGGCTCAACGGCCACATTGGCTGTATCGAGCCCCCCAGGCAGCACGCCGTCAGAGACGAGCCCGTCCAGGGCGGAAATCGTAAGCGCGCGGATATCGGCAAAGAGGTTCATGGTGGCGACCTTAGGATGGGGCCCGCGCGGTGTAACACGGGCATCCCGGTCGTCAATTGCCAGGGCCGCCAAGCCCCCTTGTCAGGAGATGATTTGCAGCCGCCAGGTGAAGCGCGCTGTAATCACACAGGCCTCGATCCCCTCGGGCGGTTGATCCATATCCGCGAAGATGGC
The DNA here is from genome assembly GCA_947494145.1 of uncultured Jannaschia sp. Classification (GTDB taxonomy): domain Bacteria; phylum Pseudomonadota; class Alphaproteobacteria; order Rhodobacterales; family Rhodobacteraceae; genus Jannaschia. The sequence continues at coordinate 37,756 of CANLTZ010000005.1, forward strand.
CTTGGCAACGATCTGCGTCTCGTAGGTCAGCTTATCGGGGGCGTCCAAGCGCAGGCGACCGGTTTCGACGGATGCACCGTTGGACATCCGCTCCACCTTCAGCACTTCGGGGGAAATCAGGCTCCAACTGCCTTCGACGATTTCGTCATCCAATTGCTGGGCGCCCGACACATCGAACCGGCCTTGCCAGGCCACGGGGCGGCTTGGGATACGGGCTAGCTGTTCTTCCATGTAGGGCGCTGCGCGGACCATGTGGTCAGGACAGTCTGACCCGGCGCGCACGATGGCATCGGTGGCCTGCCAGACCCCATCTAGGGGCGCCAGAACCTGTGCCGTGCCGGGCGTTGCCACGGCGAATGCGAGGGCGAAAGGTGCGAGGGCCCTCATCGGGCGGCTCCGGCCACCAGGCGGTCGTGGCATTGCAAGGCGAATCGATCTGTCATTCCAGCAATATAGTCAGAAACAAGGCGCGCGAGTGTCATTTCGCTGTCAGCTTCGGAAACATCCTTGCGCCATTGTTTCGGCAAATCTTGGGGGTTGGCCATGAAATGGGGGAACAGATCTTCGACGACCTGCGTCACCTGAGCCCGCATTTCCACCACCGTGGGCGCGCGGTACATGCGGTCGAACAGAAATTGCCGGATGACCTTCAAATCGGACCAGAGGCCGGGGCTGAACTGCACCATCATGCGCCCGGCCAGTCGGATATCTTCGGGCGATGTGGGGGCGAGGTCGCGCAGGTTGCGTTCGGTCACCGCGATCACGTCTTCCACCAGCACACCGAAGAAGCGGCGCAGCGCCTCGTGGCGGCGGCGATAGTAGTTGAGGCCTGGATATCTGGCATCGACGGCACCGAAGCAATCGCACAGCACGGGCAGTTCGGCGAGTTCATCGGTTGAAAACAACTCCGCCCGCAGCCCGTCATGGAGGTCGTGGTTGTTATAGGCGATGTCATCGGACAGGGCCGCTACCTGCGCTTCGGCACTTGCATGGGTGCGGAGTTCCAAATCGTGGATGGCATCGTAATCGGCCAGGGCATAGGGCACCGGGTCACCCACCGGGCCATTGTGCTTGGCGATGCCTTCCAACGTGTCCCAAGTCAGGTTCAGCCCGTCCCAATCGGCATAATGCCGTTCCAACGAGGTGACTATGCGGATGGCCTGGGCATTGTGATCGAACCCGCCATAGGGCGCCATCAGGCGGGCCAGGGCTTCTTCACCGGTATGGCCGAAGGGCGGGTGGCCCAAGTCATGGGCCAGGGCCACGGCCTCGGTCAGTTCCACGTTCAGGCCCAGATGCTTGGCGATGGTGCGCGCCACCTGTCCGACTTCGATAGAGTGGGTCAGGCGGGTGCGGAAATAGTCGCCCTCATGCTCGATGAAAACCTGGGTCTTGTGCTTGAGACGACGGAAGGCGCTGGCATGGATGATACGGTCGCGGTCCCGCTGGAAGGGCGAGCGGAAGGCGCTCTCCTCCTCGGGGTGGAGCCGTCCGCGCGTGCGGTCTGGGTCGCTGGCGAAGGGGACGATCACGGGGGGCTCTCTTGGCAGGCGGAGATGTCCCCCATATATCGGTGTCGATGGCAATGCACAGCCCCGAGGCGCCCATGGACCTGTCGACCCTGCCCCCCCGCGTCACCCCCCGCGCTTTCGAGCGTCTGTCCGAGATCGGCGCAGCGACCCAGGGCAAGGCCCTGCGCGTGGCCGTGGAAGGCGGCGGATGTTCTGGCTTTCAGTACCAGATCGAATTGGATGACCCATCCGACGGCGATTTCATTCTGGAAGGCGCGGGCGAAAAGGTGGTCGTGGACGAAGTATCCCTGCCCTTCCTGGGCGGCGCCACGATCGACTTCACCGAAGAACTGATCGGCGCGCGGTTCACCATCGACAACCCCAACGCCTCCAGCTCGTGCGGGTGCGGGGTCAGCTTCTCTATGTGAGTGCGACCGGCGCGCTTTGCCGCAGGAAGCGCGCCCCAAGCGTCCCTGCGGCTGCCGCCAGCCCGACGGTCAGGCCAAGCCACAATCCGTGGGGGCCCAGCCCGGCCGTGAACCCCAGCAAGTAGCTGGCCGGGATGCCCAGCACCCAATAGGACAGCAGTGCGTAAATCATCGGCAGCCGCGTGTCGTTCATACCGCGCAGGAAGCCCAGCGCCATGACCTGCCCCGCATCGACCAGTTGGAACAAAGCCGCCACCGTCAGCAGGCTGACGCCCAGGGCCAGGATGGCCGGGGCATCCGGGTCGGCATGGTCGATGAATGCCCCGATCAGCACAGTGCCTGCCCCGAAATAGAGCACACAGGCCCCCAGCACCGCTGCGCCTGACAGAAGGCTGGCGGCAAAGGCGGCGCGGCGCAGCCCCTCGGCATCGTTGCGCCCAAAGGCATGGCCCACCCGCACCGTAGCTGCCGAGGCCAGGCCCATATGGACCATGAAGGTCAGTGCAGCGATCTGGATGGCGATGCCATGGGCGGCCAGCGGCACCGTGCCCATCCACCCCATCATGAGCGCGGAGGCCGCGAACAACCCCGACTCAGCCAGGCCCGTCAGGCCGATGGGCCAACCCAAGCGGAAGATTTGGAAGAAAGCGGGCCAGTCCGGGCGGTGGATGTTGCGAAACAGCTCAAACCGCGCCATGCCGGGGCCCTGCGCGGCATAGATGGCCAGGACGACGAAGGCCGTCACCTGCACGGCGACCGAGGCGATGGCCGCTCCCCGCAAGCCCAGTTCGGGAAAACCCAGATTGCCGAAGATCAGCACCCAGTTGAGCGCGATATTGACCGCAACCGCGACCAGCGTGGCCCAAAGGACGATGCGCGTGCGTTCCAGCGCGCTCAGATGGCTGCGCAGGGTTGCCATAAGCAGATAGGGCACGATCCCAAAGCCCGCGATGTGCAGATAGGCCTGCACGTCCTGGGCCAGGCCGGGCGCCTGACCCAGGGCCTGCATGATGGGGCCGGACCAGATAAAAAGGGGCAGCACCGCCAGGGAAAACGCAAGCGACAACCACAGCCCCATGCGCGCCACGCGCCGCGCCTGGGTCTCGTCCGACCGCGCCACGGCCTGGGCCGACATGGGCATGACCGCGTTGGCAAAGCCCGACCCCAGCACGAAGATCGTGAAGAAGACCGTCGCGCCCAGCGTCCCTGCCGCCAGCGCGGGCACCGAATAGCGGCCCAGCATCAGGGTGTCGGTCACGCCGATCAGGATCTGCGCCACCTGACTGCCGACAAGCGGCAGGCCCAGGCTGAGCGTAGCCTTCAAATGCGATGACAAGGTTTGCATATCACTGGCGCTATAGAAGCCCGCGCCAGGGGGCAATACAGGCCGCGTCTGCCCCGGCCTTTCGGCCCAAAAGGTTATGCACACATTCTGTTGAACAGACGTTCGTGGAACCGTGAGGTCCGGCACCGTATCTCGCACGTCAATGGCCGCGGCTGCAGCTGCGGCATTTCCCCAAGATAGGACTTGTCCCATGACCGACTTCCCGCTCCACGATATGGAGAGCGCGCCCGAGGCGTCCAAACCGCTTCTGGAAAATTCCATCAAGGCCTTCGGCCGCTTGCCTGGCCTGCATCGCGTGATGTCAGAAAGCCCGCAGCACTTGGAAGCGTACCACATGCTCCACAAGCTGTTCCAAGAAACGGCTTTCGACGCCGAAGAACTGACGGTGGTCTGGCAGACCATCAACGTGGAACATGAATGCCACTATTGCGTGCCCGCCCATACCGGGATCGCCAAGATGATGAAGGTGGACGACGCCATCATCGACGCACTGCGCAACGAGACACCGCTGCCGACCGACAAGCTGGAAGCGCTGCGCCGTTTCACTCTGCAAGTCGTCCGCCAGCGCGGCGCGATGGAGCCTGCCCAGATGCAAGCGTTCTTCGCGGCGGGCTACACCCACCGCGCAGTGCTGGATGTGGTGTTGGGTTTGGCGCAGAAGGTGATGTCGAACTACGTCAACCACATGGCCGAAACGCCCATGGATGACGCGTTCAAGGCCTTCGCCTGGCAGCGTGGGGCAAGCCCAGTCGCGGCTTGACCGCCTCGCGTTAGATCATTGAAAAGGGCGCCAGATTGGCGCCCTTTTTCGTGTCTAGCGGACTGCTATATCGAAGTTGCTCGCCGGTCAGGCGCGGCGCGACCTAGCCGACCAGCTCAAGACCCGAGAAGAAATAGGCGATCTCTTCCGCCGCCGTGTCCGGCCCGTCAGAGCCATGGACGGAGTTTTCGCCGATGGACAGCGCGTATTCCTTGCGGATCGTGCCGTCAGCCGCGTCGGCGGGGTTCGTGGCGCCCATGACTTCGCGGTTCTTGGCGATGGCGTTTTCACCCTCCAACACCTGTACGACGATGGGTTCGGAAATCATGAACTCGCAAAGCTCACCGAAGAAAGGCCGGTCCTTGTGGACGCCATAGAAGGTCTGGGCCTGGGCCAATGTCAGCTGGATGCGCTTGGAGGCGACGACGCGCAGGCCGGCTTCCTCGAACTTGGCGACGATGGCGCCGGTCAAGTTGCGCTTGGTGGCGTCGGGCTTGATGATCGAGAAGGTACGTTCCAGGGCCATATCGGTCTCCGTCTGTTATCTTTGGCGCGGCCTTAACAGGGGCCGGGGGCGAAGGAAACCGGGTGTTGACGCCGCCGCGCGCGCGGCGCAAGGCAGCGCCATGCTACGGATCTCGGACCTCCATTACTCGGTTGCCGGACGCCCCCTTCTGGTGAGCGCCAGCGCGACAATTCCCGAAGGCCACAAGGTGGGCCTTGTGGGGCGCAACGGAACGGGGAAGACGACGCTTTTCCGCCTGATCCGCGGGGAATTGGCGTTGGATTCCGGTGAGATATCCCTGCCCAGCCGCGCGCGGATCGGGGGCGTGGCGCAGGAAGTGCCGTCGTCCGAGACGTCGGTGCTGGATACGGTGCTGGCCGCCGATGCGGAGCGCGCCGCGCTTATGGCCGAGGCGGAGACCGCCACGGACCCCGCCCGCATCGCGGAGGTACAGACGCGGTTGCAGGACATCGATGCCTGGTCGGGGGAGGCGCGCGCGTCCAGCATCCTCAAAGGGTTAGGTTTTGAAGTCCACGAACAATCGCGGCCCTGTTCCGCCTATTCCGGCGGCTGGCGCATGCGCGTGGCACTTGCGGGCGTGCTATTTTCCCAGCCTGACCTGCTGCTGCTGGACGAGCCGACAAATTACCTGGACCTGGAAGGCGCGCTTTGGCTGGAAAGCTACCTCGCGAAATATCCCCATACGGTCATCATCATCAGCCATGATAGGGGCCTGTTGAACCGGGCAGTGGGCGGCATCCTTCATTTGGAAGACAAAGGCCTGACTTACTACACAGGCACCTATGACCAATTCGTAAAGATGCGGGCCGAAAAACGCGCAGGCCAAGCCGCTGAGGCCGCCAAGCAGGATGCAAGGCGCAAACACCTGCAAGCCTTCGTGGACCGCTTCAAAGCCAAGGCCAGCAAGGCAAAACAGGCCCAAAGCCGGGTCAAGATGCTGGAGCGGATGGAGACAATCACGGCGCCCGAAGACGCAGCGCGCGTCGTGTTTACTTTTCCTAAGCCCGAAGAGTTGTCGCCGCCGATTGTCCGCATGGAAAGCGCCGCGGTGGGCTATGACGGACCGCCGGTTTTGCAGCGCCTGAACGTACGGATCGATCAAGACGACCGGATCGCGCTTTTGGGTCGGAACGGCGAAGGAAAATCCACGTTTTCCAAGCTTCTATCGGACAAACTTCACACGAGCGATGGGCGCAAGATCGCGTCGGGCAAGCTGCGGGTCGGGTATTTCGCGCAGCATCAGGTCGATGAGTTACATGTGGATGAAACCCCGCTCGACCACATTCGCCGCGAACGACCCGAGGACGCGCCGCCTAAGCTACGGGCGAGGCTGGCGTCTTTCGGGCTGGGCGTCGACCAGGCGGATACGCTGGTCGGCAAGCTTTCGGGGGGCCAGAAGGCACGCCTCAGCCTGCTTCTGGCGACGCTGGACGCGCCGCATATGCTGATCTTGGACGAGCCCACCAACCACCTGGATATAGAGAGCCGGGAAGCCCTGATCGAAGCCCTGACCGCCTATACCGGGGCCGTGGTTTTAGTAAGCCATGACATGCACTTACTCAGCCTGGTAGCCGACCGGCTTTGGCTGGTGAAAGGCGGCACAGTGCAGCCGTATGAGGGTGATCTGGAAGCGTACAGGACGCTGCTGCTGCAAGGTGAAGAACGCCCCGCAAAACCCTCGAAAGAAAAGAAAAAACAACCTATCTTACGCGATAGATTGTTGGAGTTGAAAGCAGAGGTGCGCAAGGCAGAGGCGCGCGTCAAGAAGATCGACGACATGCGCGACAAACTGGCAAAGAAACTGGCCGATCCAACGCTTTACGAGGATGGCCGCATGGGCGAGCTGGAAACATGGAACCGGAAATATGCCGAAGTGATGGAAGCGGCAGACCGCGCTGAAACACTATGGATGCAGGCCGTGGAAACCTTGGAAAAGGCGGAGAAACCGGCGTGACCCTAACCTCCGCCAAAGGGTACGACCCACGGATCGCCTGCCCATGACCTGGGCCGAAGCCATCACAGCCTTCACCGCGCTCTTCGTGGTGATCGACCCCATCGGATTGGCCCCGATTTTCGTTGCCTTAACAGCGGGCTTGTCGGCCCGTGCACGTCGCAGCATCGCCCTGCGCGCGTGCCTGATCGCGGCGAGCCTTCTCATCATCTTCGCACTGGCCGGTGAGGGGCTTTTGAATTTTCTGGGCATCTCCATGCCCGCCTTCCGCATCGCAGGCGGCCTGCTGCTGTTTCTAACTGCGCTTGAGATGCTTTTCGAAAAGCGCACCCTGCGCCGCGAAGGCCAAGCCGATGCACCGCCCGACGACCCGTCGGTCTTTCCGCTCGCCCTGCCCCTGATCGCCGGGCCGGGCGCCATCGCAACGATGATCCTGCTAACGGACGAGGCAAGCCCCGTGGGCACGGCCCAGGCCATCGGCGTGATGCTGGTGGTGATCGCCGTGGTCTTCGCCTTCTTCCAACTGGCCGCCCCGATGGAGCGGCTCTTGCGCGCCACGGGCATCAACGTGGTGACGCGGCTTCTGGGCATGTTGCTGGCGGCCCTCTCCGTGCAATTCGTGCTGGACGGGCTCGGCGCCATCCTGGGGTGGTAACAGGCGGCGGATCGACTATGTCTGCCCCATGTCCAGTGACCAGACCGCCAGCCTCATCTATCTGACCCTGCTTGTGGGGGTCATCGCCGGAAGCTTCCTTGTGGCCAATCGCCAGAAGCTGAGTACGGTCGTCCAGCAGGGCGCCATCTGGTTTTTCATCTTCGTGGGCGCCATCGTCGTCTTCGGCATGTGGGACGAGGTGAGCCAGACCGTGCTGCCGCGCCAATCGGTTGTGGTGGGCGACGGCGAGATGGTGATCGAAGTGCCGCGTTCGCAGGACGGCCATTACCACATGGTGCTGGATGTGAACGGTGCCCCCATCCGTTTCGTCGTGGATACGGGGGCAACCGACTTGGTGCTGACCCAGGAAGACGCGGCTCGGGCGGGGATCGATCTGGAGGAATTGCGCTATTTCGGCACCGCCTACACGGCGAATGGAACAGTGCGGACGGCGGATATCCGGCTCGATACCGTGGGCGTCGGAGAGATCGTTGACGCGAATGTGCCCGCCGTCGTCAACGAAGGCGACATGAATGTGAGCCTTCTGGGTATGTCCTTTCTAGGCGAGTTCGGGCGTATCGAGATCGAGAACGACACGCTGCGCTTGGTGCGTTAGGGCTCCGGCTAGAGGCTCCGCACCGCGTTTGGCATGAAGCCGGTCCAGGGCAGAGCGGGAACACCTAGGCAATGATTACCAAAGCAATCTCGGCCATTCACTGGCCGGACAATCGCACAATGGCCGGTCAAAGTCGTCCTCAGCAGATACGCAACCGCCTGCCATTTCGCCTTAAACGTTCTTCGACGCCTTCTCCTCCCACTTCCCCGATTCCTCGGACCAGTATCGCGCGCCCACGCCCGCCCCTGTCAGCGCCGTCCATTGGGCACGCGCGCGGCTGAGCGCCTCACCATCGGTGCCGTCGAACAGGATGCAGGCGCGTTTAAGGGGGCTCAGTTCGTCGGGCGATATCTCTGCCCCGTCGATGGACATCAGGCAATCGGGCGCGTTGGGCGTGGGCCCTTCGGTCAGCAGGATGGGTTGGGCGGCGTCGTGGTCGCCGCCCGCCAGCCCGTGGGGCAGGAAGGCGTCGTTCGCCCCATGGGTCCAAAGCGCACTATCGAGCCCTTCCAGACGCGCGCGGCCCACACCGCGCACCGCCACGCGCCACTCCTGCTGGCGGGCGCGGCCCAGAAGCGTGACCAGCGTCGGTTCCACCCCTGAACGGGTCAGGTGGTAGAAATAGACCTCAGCCATCGCGGCTCTCGAACCGGTCGCGCACAAGCTGGTCCAGTGCACGCACACCCCAGCCCGTGGCGCCATCGGGCGACAGCGTGGTGCCGCCCTTCACAGAAGCCACGCCCGCGATGTCAAGGTGGATCCACGGCGTGTCGTCCTTGACGAAGCGTTGCAGGAATTGCGCCGCCGTAATCGAGCCCGCGGGGCGACCGCCCACGTTCTTCATATCGGCCACGCGGGATTTCAGCTGCTTGTCATAGGCCTTGCCCAAGGGCATGCGCCAGGCGCCCTCGCCGGTGGTGCGCGCGGCTTTCAGGAATGCGTCGGCCAGCTTGTCGTCGTTGGAAAAGACACCCGCATTCTCATGGCCCAACCCGATGATGATGGCGCCGGTCAACGTGGCAAGATCCACCATGGCGGATGGCGCGAAACGGTCCTGGGCGTACCACATGACGTCACACAGCACGAGACGCCCTTCGGCATCCGTATTGATCACCTCTACGGTGTCCCCCTTCATGGAACGGACCACGTCGCCGGGACGCTGTGCGCGGCCATCGGGCATGTTTTCCACCAAACCCACCAGGCCCACCACATTGGCGCGTGCCTTGCGCTTGGCCAGCGTGTGCATCGCGCCCGCCACCGTGCCCGCGCCGCCCATATCCATCGTCATGTCTTCCATACCAGCGGCGGGCTTGATGCTGATGCCGCCCGTGTCGAAGACGACCCCCTTGCCGATCAGCGCGAAGGGCGCTTCATCGCCGCCGCCCTTCCACTGCATCACCACCACTTTGGACGGGCTTTCGGAGCCCACACCAACGGCAAGCAGCGTGCGCATGCCGAGCTTTTCGAGATCGGCCTCTTCCAGAACCTCCACGTCGACCCCCAGATCGCGAAGCGCTTCAAGCCGTGTGGCAAATTCGGTGGTGGTCAGCACATTGGCGGGCTCATTTACCAAATCGCGGGTCAGAAAGACGCCCTCAGCCACGGCGCTTGCATCGGCGAAGGCAGCCTCGGCCTCGTCGGGTTTGGGCGTGGTGATCGTAATCGGTGCGGCGCCGGGCGCGTCGTCGCCCTTGCCCTCGCCCGTCTTGTGGTCGGTGAAATCGTAGCTGCGGAGCGTTGCCCCCAGCACGATATCGGTGAGCAGGCGCTGACTACCCGCCAGCAGGGTCAACGGCCGGGTGCCGCACAGCTTGGCCAAGGTCGCACCGCCCGCCAGGGCCTTGTCGGCGTCTGGGCGGCGATCAAGGCGCAGAATGGCCAGGGTCGACGCCTCCATCCCCGCGGGGAAACCCAGTTCCAGGACGTCACCGTCGGACAGTTTCTCGAAAGCAGCCGACTCCACCGCGCGTTTCACGGCGCCCTTGGTGAGGCGGTTCAGACGGCGCGCCTCAGGCGAAAGCGTGCCGTTTTCAGGTATGATGCAGGCCACCACCCCTTCGGTCGTCGCGAGCGCGTCGAGATCGGTGGCGACGAAGGTAACGGTGGCGGGTGCGGTCATGGGAAGCTCCGACTGAGTAAGGTGTTTGGGCGGGACCCTAGTGCCGCACTCCGCGACAATCCAGACGGCAACATGCGAAGGGGCTTTGCGGGCTGCGCGCAGCCCGGCTAAGACGGTGCGGAACGCGGGCGAAGGGGTCGGCTTGGCATTATTCGACAGATACTTCGCGGGGCAGTTGCTGATCTACTTCGGCTTCTTCAGCCTGGTGCTGGTGGCCGTCTATTGGGTCAACCGCGCCATCGGGTTGTTCGACCGCCTGATCGAAGGCGGGTCGAACCTTGTGACGTTTCTGGAATTCACCGCGCTGGCGCTGCCCAATGTCATCTATGCGGTGCTGCCCATATCGGCCCTGGTGGCGACGCTTTATGGCGTAAACCGGCTTTCGGGCGATAGCGAAATGGTGGTGGCGCAGACCACCGGCGTGTCGCCCTGGCGGCTGGCACGGCCCGTTTTGATCTTTGGGCTAGCGGTGGGCATGATGGTGTCGGTCCTGGGCCACGTGCTGGTGCCTGCCGCGCGTACTGCCTTGGGCGAACGGGGCGAAGCCCTCAGCCAGGACGTCACAGCGCGGTTCCTGAAGGAAGGCGAGTTCCTTCACCCTGGCGACGGCGTGACCGTTTACCTGCGCGAGATCACCGATGCGGGTGAGCTTCTGGGCCTGTTCCTGCAAGACCGGCGCAGCGAGACGGTGCAGACCTTCTACACCGCAGAACGGGCCGTATTGGTGCGCGGCGAAAACGGCACGCGGCTGGTGATGTTCGACGGGATGGCGCAGTCGCTAAGGGTGGAGGAACGCAGCCTGGTGATCACCACATTCGAGGATTTCGCCTTTGATCTGGCATCGCTTGCGGGCACCGAAGCCATGCGCCAGCGCGACCCCAGAGAATTGGGTACTGCCGTGCTGCTGCGTGCCGACGAAGCAGCGCAGGCGGCCACGGGCGATGACCGCGCGAAACTGGTCTATGAGGGCCATGCGCGCTTTGCCGAAGCCCTGTTCGCCTTTGCCATGCCGCTTCTGGCCTTGGGCTTTTTGATGCTGGGCAGCTATTCGCGTTTAGGCCTGTGGCGCCAGATCCTGGCGGCGGTGTCGGCTGCGATCTTGGTCAAGGTGCTGGCCAATGTGGCCGAAGATGCGGCGCGAGGCGATATCGCGCTTTGGTGGACGCCCTATGTCCCGCCCCTGCTGGCGCTGATGCTCGGGGCGGGGCTTGTCTGGCGCGACGCGCGCGGGCGCTGGCTGATGGCGCGGCCCGCATGACATTGTCGGTCTATATCGCACGCCGCTTCCTTTGGCTGGTACTGCTGGTGGGACTGATCTTCACCGCGCTTCTGCTACCCATCGACTTGATGGAGCAGTTGCGCCGCCTGGACGGACGCGGCGCCGACATGGGCGACGGGCTGCGTCTGGCGGCGTTGAACCTGCCTGCGGCGCTCTACCAGATTTTGCCGTTGATCGTCATTTTGGCGACGCTGGCGCTGTTTCTATCGCTGGCACGTTCATCGGAAATGGTGGTGATCCGCGCCGCTGGACAATCCGCCTTGCGCGCGCTTCTGGCCCCGGTAAGCGCGGCATTGCTGCTAGGCGCGGTGGCGCTGATGGTCATCAATCCCATCGTCGCCGCCACCAACGCCGCCTATGAACGCGAAATCGCCAGCTTCCGCAGTGGCGCGGGCAGCGTGCTTTCGGTCAGCCCGGAAGGCGTCTGGCTGCGCCAGGGCGATGCGGACGGGCAAACGGTGATCCGCGCGGCCCGATCCTCGTTGGACGGGACGGTTCTCTACGAAGTGTCCTTCATCGCCTTCGACGCCCAGGGCAGCCCGATTGAGCGCTATGACGCCGCCCGGGCCGAATTGGTCCGCGGGGCCTGGCTGCTGGACGATGCCAAGCGCTGGCCGCTTGGCCGATCCGACAACCCCGAGCGCGACGCAGAGACATTGGGCGAGACCACGATCCCGTCCACGCTGACACGCGACCAGATCCGCGACAGTTTCGGGGTCCCGTCTTCGGTGCCGATCTTTCAATTGCCCGCCTTCATCCGCCAACTGGACGCGGCGGGCTTTTCAGGTCGCTCCCACCGCGTATGGCTCCAGATGGAGTTGGCGAACCCGCTGATGCTGGCCTCCATGGTGTTGATCGGGGCGGCCTTTTCCATGCGGCAACAACGCGGCGGGCGGTCGGGCATGATGGTGCTTGGGGCGCTGGTCGTGGGGTTCATGGTGTTCTTTCTGCGCAATTTTGCCCAAGTCCTCGGGGAAAACGGACAATTGCCGGTGCAGCTTGCGGCGTGGTCGCCGCCTTTGGCCGCCATATTGCTCGCCACCGGTCTAATCCTGCATCTGGAGGACGGATGAGACCGCTGCGCGCCCTTCTTCTGATGCTCTGCCTTGCGTTGCCCCTACCGTTGGCCGCGCAACAGGACGCGCCGCCTGCCCCGGCCACACTGGTGGCGGACCGGATCGACTTCGATGAAAACATGCTGACCGCGTCCGGCGCGGTGGAAGTCTTCGCTGACGGTCGCATCCTGCGGGCCACACGGATCACCTATCTGCGTGAAGAAGACCGATTGCTGGTGGAAGGGCCGCTGACCCTGCTGGACGGGCCGGATACCATCGTGATCGCGGACTTCGCGTCGCTATCATCGGATCTGCGCAACTCCATCCTTCAAGGCGCGCGGCTGGTGCTGGACCAGCGCTTGCAGATCGCGGCCACCGAAATCGCCACGGGGGCCGAAGGGCGGTTCACGCAGCTTTACCAGACCGTCGCCTCATCTTGTGAAATTTGCGCCGAAAGCGAAGTGCCCATCTGGCAGATCCGCGCCAAGCGCATCATCCACGACACCGAAAAGCGGCAGCTCTATTTCGAGAATGCACGGTTCGAAGTGGCGGGCATCCCCGTCGCGTGGTTCCCGCGCTTGCGTCTGCCGGACCCTACGGTCGAACGCGCCACGGGCTTTTTGGTGCCCCGTTTTTCGGATGACGGGCAGTTGGGGACGGGCATCACCCTGCCCTATTTCATCGCTTTGGGCCCGTCGCGGGATCTGACGCTGGCGCCATTTTTCACCACCAATGACGTGCAAAGCCTGGGCTACCGCTACCGCCAGGCCTTCAACAACGGCGCCATCGAAATCGAGGGTGCGTTTTCCGGCGACGATATTCGGCCCGGAGAGTTGCGGGGCTACGTCTTCGCCGAAGGCGCCTTCCTACTGCCGCGCGATTACCGGCTGGAATTCGACATTGAGGCGGTGACCGACGAAACCTACCTGCTGGACTATGAGATCACCGAAAAGGACAGGCTCGACAGCCGTTTGGCGCTGACCCGGATCGACCGCGAAGACCGCGTCCTGGGGGAAGTCATCATCTTCCGCAGCCTGCGCGACGGCGAAGAAAACCGCTTCCTGCCCACCCGCATCTTGACGGTCGAACGCGAACGCCGCGTGCCGCGCCCCATCTTGGGCGGCGATCTGGTCTGGAAATTGCAGGCCCATGGCCGCGAACGCAGCGCCAGCAACGTGCCCGAAGGCCTACCGGCCAATTCGGCGCGTGATGTGCAGCGCGCGTCACTAGCGCTCGACTGGCGGGCGACGCGGGTCACGGGGCCGGGCGTCGTGGCGACGGCCATCGCGGGTGTGGATGTGGATGCGTTCAACGTGCGCCAGACCGACGAGTTCGACGACGACCTGATCGTGCGGGCCATCCCCTTCGGAGGGTTTGAGCTGCGGATGCCGCTGACCCGCAGCAACGCCAACGGCGTGCGCCACCTGATTGAGCCCGCAGCGCAACTGATCGTCGCGCCCTCGGACGCGCCCGACACGCCGGATGAAGACAGCCTGACGCCCGGCTTCGATGAAGGGAACTTGTTTTCCACCCAGCGTTTCCCCGGCCGCGATACCCGCGAATTGGGCACGCGGCTGAACCTGGGGCTGAGCTACACGCGCTATGACCCGTCGGGTTGGGAATTGGGCGGCACCGTTGGTCGCATCCTGCGCACGGCAGATCTGGACCAGTTCCTGACAGGGTCGGGGTTGAGCGGAGATGCCTCGGATTGGTTGGTGTCGACCACGGCGGAATATAATGACCGCTTCCAACTGCTCCAACGCTCGATTTTCGACGACAGTTTCGAGTTTACACGGGCCGAAACCATCCTGCGCTGGCAAAGCAGCCGCCATTCGCTGGAAACCCGCCACACTTGGCTGCTTGCAGACGAAGAGGCCGGGCGGCCGATTGACACATCGGAATGGACGGTGGACGCCGCCCTCAACCTGACCCGCGAGTGGACGGGCCGGGCCAATTGGCGCTATGATTTCGTGACCGATGACCCAAGCCGGGCGGGTGTTGGCCTGACCTATCAGTCGGAATGTCTGACGGTGGATTTCGACGTGGAACGACGCTTTACCTCCAACGATGATCTGGAACCTTCGACCAAGTTCGGGCTAGGCGTGCAACTGGTCGGGTTCGGTGCCGATGAACGGCGGGACCGCCGGCGCCGCTGCGGGATATGAGGGGACCGAGCATGGCAAGACTTATGGGGATCATGGTTGCCCTGATCATGGCGCTGAGCGCGGGGCCCGCCCCTGCGCAAAATCCGTTCGAAGCGGCGGCCACCGTGAATGGCCGCGCAGTGACAAACTTTCAGGTGCAACAGCGCGCCCTTTTCCTATCGCTCTTGGGGGCACCGGGCGGTGATCCTGTTTCGGCCCGGCAAGCTTTGATCGACGAAGTCCTACAGCGTGAGGCCGCGCGCGTCGCGGGCGTCGAGGTCACGCCCGAAGAAGTGGACGATGCTTTGGTGGAGTTCGCGGGACGCGCAAACCTGACGCCCGAGGAATTTATCACGGCACTGGAAGGCGCGGGCGTGGCGCCCGAAACCTTCCGCGATTTTGTGCGCAATGGGATCTATTGGCGCGCGCTGATCCAGCAGCGCTTCGGCCCCCGCGCCCGACCCACCCAGGCTGAGGTCACGCGCGCCGCCGCCCGGGGCGGCTCCGGCACGGGGGGTGTGCGGGTGCTTTTGTCGGAAATCGCCCTGCCGATCACACCCGAAAACACCGAGCAGGTTCAGGCCCTGGCCCAACGTCTGTCGGACACAGTCAGCGGCCAAGCCGCCTTCGAACGGGCGGCGCGGGCCAATTCGCGCGCCCCCTCCGCGCAGCGCGGCGGGCGGATCGATTGGGTCCCGCTGGCGAACCTGGCCCCGCCCATCGCGGCTCAGGTCCTGTCACTGGCGCCGGGCGAAGTGTCCGACCCGATCAATCTGGGCAGCTTCATCGCGCTCTTCCTACTGCGCGATCTGGATGAAAGTGGCGTGACCGCGCCCGAAGACCTGTCCGTGGATTACGCCGAGTTCCTTATTGCAGGGGGACGCAGCGCCGATGCGTTGCGCCGCGCCGCGCGTCTGCGCGATGACGTGGATACCTGCGATGACCTTTACGGGATGGCCCAAGGCTTGCCCGAAGAGGTGCTGTCGCGCGAAGTGTTGCCCATTGCCGAACTGCCCGACGATCTGCGTCAGGAAATTGCAAAGCTCGATGAAAACGAAGTCTCAACCCTGCTGACCCGCGGCGGTAATCTGCGCTTCATCATGCTATGTGCCCGCGTGGCCGAACCGCCCGAGGGTGGGTTCGAGGCAATTGGTCAGCAATTACTCAATGAACGTCTGACCAACTACGCCCAGAACTTTCTGGAGGAGCTGCGGGCAGACGCAGTCATCGTTGATGGCTAAGTCACCGATTGCCGTCACCTGCGGGGAACCGGCGGGCATCGGTCCAGAAGTGGTGGCCAAGGCTTGGAACCTGCTGCCGGAGTTACGACTTTTCGCCATTGGTAATCCGTCCCATTTCGCGGGCCATGGCGCCCCGGTTGAGGTGATCAGCGACCCCTCCAAGGCCCATAGCCGCGCCCTTTGCGTGTTGTCCCACGACATCCCAGGCCCTGCCGTTCCGGGTCAGCCCCAGGCAGCGCAGGCACCTGGTATCGTGTCGGCCATTGCCCGGGGCGTGGACTTGGTGGAAAGCGGCGCGGCCTCGGCTTTGTGCACGGCGCCGATCCACAAGAAAGCCCTGAAAGATGGGGCCGACTTCCCCCATCCGGGCCACACGGAATACTTGGCAGCATTGTCGGGCGAGGCAGAGGTGGCCATGATGCTGGCCTGCCCCGAACTACGTGTGGTGCCTGCGACGATTCACATTCCGCTGCGGGAAGTGCCAGAGGCTCTAACGCCGGATTTGTTGGAAGCCGTGCTGCGCATCACCCACCACGCCTTGCGCCAGGACTTCGGGGTGGATGCGCCGCGCATTGCCGTGGCCGGGCTGAACCCCCATGCGGGCGAAGGCGGCGCCATCGGGGATGAAGAACTGCGCTGGATCCGCCCGCTTGTCGCGCGGCTGGCACCAGAATTGGGCTGTTTCGGGCCCCTCTCGGCAGACACGCTGTTCCACGCCGATGCGCGCAAGGGGTTTGATGCGGCGATCTGCATGTATCACGATCAAGCGCTCATCCCGATTAAGACCATCGACTTCGCGGGCGGTGTGAACGTCACGCTGGGCCTGCCCTTCATCCGCACATCGCCCGACCATGGGACGGCCTTCGACATTGCAGGCACTGGCCAAGCAGATCCGACATCTATGGTGGCGGCCCTGGAACTGGCCCGGGATATGGCGGAGCGGCGCGTGGACTAGGGAAGGGCTGTCTACTCCGAGAGATCGGACGCGGTTGTTCGATCGCAGCCGTGCGTCATCCCAAAACGAAGCTGGCCGATGCTCTGAAAATCTAGATCAGCCCTTTACCTGCCATCCATTTCGGCCCACCCAGCACCATGGCCCAACTCGACGACCTGCCGCCCCTTCGCGAGGTGATCGCCACCCACGACCTGCGGGCGCGCAAATCCATGGGGCAGAACTTCCTGCTGGATTTGAACCTGACGGCGCGGATTGCGCGGTGCTCGGGCGTAGTCGAGGGTGCCCATGTGTTGGAAGTGGGCCCCGGCCCTGGCGGATTGACGCGCGCGCTATTGGCTGAAGGGGCGGCGAAGGTTCTGGCCATCGAAAAGGACGCACGCTGCCTGCCCGCCTTGGCAGAGATCACGGCGGCCTATCCGGGGCGCCTGGAGGTGATCGAGGGTGATGCCTTGGACGTGGACGTAGCGGCGCATCTGCGCGCGCCGTGGCGTGTCGTGGCCAACTTGCCTTACAACGTCGGGACGGAACTCCTGGTCCGTTGGCTGACACCGCCAAGCTGGCCGCCGCCTTGGGAGAGCCTCACGCTGATGTTCCAGAAGGAAGTAGCGCAGCGCATCGTGGCGGCGCCAGGCTCCAAAGCCTATGGACGACTTGCCGTGCTGGCGCAGTGGCGCAGTGATGCCCAGATCGTCATGACCCTGCCGCCCGAGGCCTTCGCCCCGCCGCCCAAGGTGCATTCAGCTGTGGTTCACCTGAGCGCCCTGCCTGCGCCGCGCTTTCCTGCGGATGCCAAGATGCTAGAGAGGGTGGTGGCCAAAGGGTTCAACCAGCGCCGCAAAATGCTGCGCGCAGCCCTCAAGGGCCTGGCACCTGATATCGAGGACCGCTTACGCGAAGCCGGGCTGTCGCCCACAGACCGTGCCGAGGTGGTGCCTTTGGAAGGTTGGTGTGCTCTGGCACGGGTCTTAGGGTAACGCCACTTCGGTCGAAAGTGGAACCATCCGTCACGTCTTACGAAGCTGCTCAAAGCGCTTTTCGAAACGTTGACGGTTCAGGCACGTCAGAAGCCGTTAAAGTGCTCTATAGCGGTTCTCGAAAAACCTGAGCCGTCAGCTTTTCGAGAAACGGTGCAACGTCAATGCGATGTCGGGACGTTTTTCGAAAATACTGATTCAGGTTTTCCGAAAACCGTTTTAGACCGCAATGAAGCCCGCGGAGCGTCGGAGGTCCTGATCGGACACAGGCTACCTTTGGCCAAGAACCTACGCCTCAGAAGGTTCCGCATCCGTGGGGGGTACTTCGCCGGTGCCTTCTGCTGGGGCTGGAGCCTTCTTGCGGGTACGGGTGCGCTTGGGTTTGTCCGCCTTGACCTTTTCGGCCTTCGCCTTTTCCACCTTCGGAGCTTCCGGCGCGGGCGTCTCGGCCTTTGGCGCTTCCGGCACGGCGGCTTCGACCTTGGGCGCCTCGGCCACGGGCGCGCCTTCGGGCGTGTCCACCAGTTCAGGCGCGCCGGTCGGCGCTTCGATCACATCGGGCTGCGCATCGCGATTGGTGTCGCGATCCCGGTTGCGGCTGCGGCGATTGCGCCCGCCGCCGCCATTGCCATCCTGGCCCTGCTGGGCACCATGATCGCCACCGCTTTGCCCGCCATCGGCTTGCTGGCCACCGTTGTTCTGAATGGCGCCACCCTGCTGGCCGTGCTGCCCATTCTGGCCGCCCTGGCCCTGGTTGTGGTGCTGATTTTGCTGGTTCTGTTGGTTCTGCTGCTGGCGCGCTTCGATTTCCTTCTGAGCGGCCGCCAACATGCGGGTGTAATGCTCCGCATGCTGCTGGAAATTTTCGAGCGCGACGCGGTCACCGGAAAGCTGCGCATCGCGGGCAAGCTGGTTGTACTTGTCGATGATCTGTTGCGGCGTGCCGCGCACCTTGCCCTCGGGCCCGGAGCTGTCGAACACCCGGTTGACGATATTGCCGCCCTGGGGCCGGTTGCCACGGTTCTTGTTGCGCGAACGGGACTTGCTGCTTCTCATGCGTATGTTTTCCGCTGATCTTTGCCTCGGACCCTGCCCACCATTCGTGGGTCACGGGGGTCCATGATTATCGGGCTTCGCATCTGGGGCGCGCGCTTCGGCACGTCTTCCCGTGTTGCTGAGTGGGTTATGGGTGTGTCCGTCCCGGCTTACAAGGGGATTCGTCACCTGGCCCCCGGTTTTTGTGCCGAAACGACGCGATTCCGCCCATCGAGGTCCCTTGCGACCGAAATGGATACCAATCCCGCGGCTTGGAACAGGGCGCTGACGGCCTGGGCCTGGCTGGGCCCGATTTCCACCATGAGCCAACCGCCCGGCGCCAGATGGGCCGGTGCGTCGCGAGCGATCTTGCGATACGCGTCCAGCCCATCCCCACCCGGGGTAAGGGCAAGGTGCGGTTCCCAATCGCGGACCTCGGGTTGAAGGTCGGCCATTTCGCGGGCAGCGATGTAGGGCGGGTTGGAAACGATCAGGTCGAAAGCGCCTTCGACCCCGTCCAGCCAGTCAGCCCGCCGCAACTCGACCCGACCCGCCACGCCGACCAGCTCCGCGTTGCGCGCCGCCACATCCAGCGCCGCCTGCGAGATATCGGTGCCGACCCCGGTGGCCGTTGGACGCTCATGGAGCAGCGAGAGCAGGATGCAGCCCGACCCCGTGCCCAGATCGAGGACGCGGGTGAACGGTATGGACGGCGAGGTTACGGCTACATCCGTCTCTGTCGGCCAGCGGGCTGGATCGCGCAATGTATCGCCGCGGGCGTTCAAGGCTGCGCTGACCAACGTCTCGGTATCGGGGCGCGGGTCGAGTACGTCGGGGGTGACAATGAAATCGTGCATCCAAAAGGCCCGGCGACCGGTCAGATGCGACACGGGCTCTCGCCGGACCCTGCGGGCAACCAGCCGTTCGAACTGCGCCGCGACTTCAGGGGACAAGGTTTCCTCGATCCCCGCGCCAGCCGCATCCAGCAGGACCGACACATCGCGCGCGGGGTCGGGCACGCCCGCCAGTTCAAGCCGCCGCCTAGCATCGACCATGGCGTCGCGCATCGTTCGGACGGCGGCTTTCATCACTCCATCTCCGCCAGGAGCATGGCTTGATGGTCGGCGACAAGCGCGTCGATCACCTCATCCAGGTCGCCTTGCATGATGTTCCCCAGGGAATACAGCGTCAGGTTGATCCGGTGATCGGTCATGCGGCCCTGGGGGAAGTTGTAGGTCCGGATCCGCTCGGACCGGTCACCACTGCCCACCTGCGCCTTGCGGTCGGCGGAGCGTTCGGCATCAAGTGCGGCGCGCTGCGCATCGTAGAGCCGGGCGCGCAGCACATTCATCGCGATCTCCCGATTGCGGTGCTGTGATTTCTCGGACGAGGTCACCACGATGCCCGTGGGCAAATGCGTGATCCGCACGGCCGAGTCGGTGGTGTTGACGTGCTGTCCCCCTGCCCCGGATGCGCGCATGGTGTCGATGCGGATATCGCCTGCGGGGATGTCGACATCTACGGCCTCCGCCTCGGGCAGCACGGCAACTGTGGCCGCCGAGGTATGGATGCGCCCACCGGATTCGGTGGTGGGCACGCGCTGCACCCGGTGGACGCCGCTTTCGAACTTCAGACGCGCGAACACGTTTTCACCCTCAATCCGGGCGATCAATTCCTTTACCCCACCCAGATCGGTTTCCTGGCGTTCCACCACATCCATCCGCCACCCGTGGGTTTCCGCATAGCGGCGGTACATCTGTTCCAGATCGCCCGCGAACAGCGCCGCTTCCTCCCCCCCCGTTCCGGGGCGGATTTCCAGGATGGCGGGGCGGGCATCGGCGGCATCCTTCGGCAGAAGCGCCAGTTGAAGGTCGGCTTCGGCGGTCTTGATCTGGGCCTTGAGCGCGGGAAGCTCCGCTTCCGCCAATTCGCGCATCTCGGGGTCGGCCAGCATGGCCTCAGCCTCAGCCTGCTGCGCTTGCAGCGTTTGGTAGGCGCGGACCTGTTCCGCCACGGGGCGCAAGTCGGAATATTCGCGCGTCAGACCCGCAATTTCGCCAGCGTCGGGCGCGGCATTGAGACGCGCTTCAAGGAACTCAAAGCGCGACAGGAGTTGATGAAGGCGGTCCGCAGGGATCATGGGGCGGGTGATGGGGTGCGCAAAGTATTTGGTCAAGGGCGGCTGCCCATGCCATGCTGCATTGCGGAGGTATTGCGATGCGACCCATTATCCTGTCCCTTGCCGTTCTCTGGCCCGTGGCCGCGACGAGTGGACCCGATTGTTACTGCACCGACCGCGTGGGCGCGCGTGTCGAGCTTGGTGGCCATACATGTCTGACAATTGGCGGCCGCAGCTTCCGGGCCTATTGCGACATGTCCCAGAACAACCCGATCTGGCGGGATACGGGCGAGGCCTGCGTCACCGGCTGACTGGCCCATAGCGCGTCAGCGCGCGATAATCCTTGCGTGGGCCGGTGACCCGCCAGCGGATGGACCAACGGGGCCAGGCGCTGAAATCGTAGTGCAGGATGTACGTGTCGGGTGGGCAATCATGATGCGCCGTGCCGCCACCGCTGGGCACCTCGTGGAACAGGCGGCCATCGGCAAAGCTGACCCGAAGCTCGGTTGGTGTCGCTTGCCAGTGCGTGGTGCGACTGGCCTGTAGATCGTGCCCCCTCTGGCTAAGCGTGCCCGTCTCAACGCATCGCCCACCGTCCCAACGCGTCTCGCCTGCAAACCGCGCGCGCGCCCCGTCGGCATGGCGGATGACGCGCAGCGTGCGCCAGGTGCCTTGCAAGGCCGCCAGCCTATCCGCCGGTGTCATGGCACGAGCCGCCCCTCGGTCACGGCGCCATCCGGCCCAATGAAGCGGATGCGGTCGTCATCGCGCTCCACCCCGTAGCAAATCCAACTGGTCTCGGGCGGCCAGACCGAGCAATAGCGCCCGTCCCGTACTGCCCACAGCCCAAAATCGGGGCCGTAATAGGTCGTGCCATTGGCCATGAAGAGTTGCCCAACACCCATATAGTCGATTCGCGCGCCCGTCAGCAGGCCCGCCACGTCCTCCACGGGGCGCCAGTCGGCGGCAGCCGGGCTGGCCAACGTGATGGCGATCAAAAGGGCGCGCATGGCGGGTTCCTTGCGGGTGGTCGGCCTGAGGTCTAGGACGCCCTCGACCTTTCTGCCAGAGCGAGCCGCCCATGATCCCCCGCTATTCCCGCCCCGAAATGGTGAACATCTGGTCGCCGGAGACAAAATTCCGCATCTGGTTCGAGATTGAGGCCCATGCCTGCGACGCCATGGCCGATCTGGGCGTGATCCCCCGCGAAAACGCCGACGCCGTCTGGAAAGCGAAAGACGTGGAGTTCGACGTGGCCCGCATCGACGAGATCGAGGCCGTCACCAAGCACGATGTCATCGCCTTTCTGACCCACCTGGCCGAAATCGTCGGCTCGGATGAAGCGCGCTTCGTGCATCAGGGCATGACATCGTCCGACGTGCTCGACACCACATTCAACGTCCAGCTTGCCCGCGCCGCCGACATCCTCATCGCGGATATGGAGGCATTGCTGGCCGCGCTCAAACGCCGGGCGCTGGAACATAAGGACACGGTCCGCATCGGGCGCAGCCACGGCATCCATGCGGAGCCCACGACCATGGGCCTGACGTTTGCGCGCTTCTACGCCGAGATGGATCGCAACCTTCGAAGACTGCGCGTAGCAAGGGATGAGATCGCCACGGGCGCGATTTCCGGCGCCGTGGGCACGTTCGCCAATATCGACCCGGCGGTCGAAGCCCATGTCTGCGCCAAGCTGGGCCTCGTGCCGGAACCCATCTCGACCCAGGTCATCCCCCGCGACCGCCACGCCGCTTTCTTTTCAGCCCTCGCCGTGGTGGCGTCATCGGTGGAAAACATCGCCACGGAAATCCGCCATATGCAACGCACCGAAGTCTTGGAGGCGGAGGAATTCTTTTCCAAGGGGCAGAAGGGCTCATCCGCCATGCCCCACAAACGCAATCCCGTCTTGACCGAAAACCTGACGGGCCTGGCTCGCATGGTCCGCTCCGCCGTTATGCCCGCACTGGAAAACGTCGCGCTGTGGCATGAGCGCGACATCTCCCACAGCTCGGTCGAACGAATGATCGGGCCTGACGCCACGATCACCCTGGACTTCGCCCTGGCGCGTCTGACGGGTGTGGTGGACAAACTCGTCGTCTATCCCGACAACATGTTGGCCAACATGAACAAGTTCCGCGGCCTGGTGATGTCACAGCGCGTTCTTCTGGCCCTGACCCAAGCGGGCGTCAGCCGCGAAGACGCCTACCGCCTGGTGCAGCGCAACGCCATGAAGGTCTGGGAGGAAGGCAAGGATTTCCAGACCGAGCTTCTTGCCGACGCAGATGTCCGCGCCGCCCTGCCTGAGGACGAAATCCGCGAAAAGTTCGACCTAGGCTATCACACCAAACACGTGGACACGATCTTCGCCCGGGTCTTCGGGCCGGACTGAACCCGCGATCAGGACAACAAGCCGGCGCGAATGTCGGGCGGCAACAGTTTCGATGCCGCACTGCGCGTCGGTCGCGGCAGCACATCGCGGTGACGATCCAAAAACGCAACGAGCGCGTCTTGATCACGCTTGCCCGCTTCGCGGACCCAAGATGCGATGGCCTTCTGGACATAAGCATCAGAGTCAGGCGCTAAGATATCGGCGATCCGAAAGGTATCTTTGACCTGGCTCCGCTTCAGGAAGGCATAGGTTGCAACCAAAGCGGTGCGACGTTCATTTGGATTAGCAGACGCAGCCAGACGGTCGAGAACCGTGCGATCACCGTTGACGAGGTATTCGCCGACCACGAACGGCGCCGCGCGGTCCACCAGATCCCAATTGTCGATACGGTCGTGACGGCGGAGATAGAGATCGAACAAAGCGCGGCGGTCTTCGTCCGGCAGCTTTTTGCGACGCGCCTTGAAATCCATCACGGCGACGGCTGCCATGCGGACCTCGTACCGTGGGTCGTCAAGCAGGGTTTCGATATCGCTGAGGCTGAGGTCGATATGTGCCTTGGAGATGGGGAAGACCTTACCGATGGGCACGCCCATGGCATAGGTTTCGGGATCGCCGCCTCGATAGAAGCGTGCAACACCCGGCACAGCATCGGCGCTGGCGATGGCATCCAGGGCGGTGATCAAACTGGCGACCGTGCTCATATTGTTAGCATATTTCCGGCATAGCCTGTGCCCAAGACCGAAAAGCACCGTATCTGCGACATTTCGTTGATTGAGTCGTGGGCAAAAGGCGCTACCGTTTATTCACCACGTACTGAGGAGACGACAGATGAAGACCGCCAAGACCGTTCTCGCCGCCGCCGTCCTGATGACCGCGCCGGGCCTGGCCATGGCCTATGAGTGCAATTGGTCCAAAGAACAGACCGCGCAGATCAGTTGTGCCCCCGGTACAGCCTTCGACGATGCCAGCGGGACCTGCGTCACCGTCACCGGCTGACATACGACACGACCCTGAAAGGTCTCGGTTGTTCCCTCGGCCGGGGCCTTTCTTTATGTGCCGACCGCTTCATGTGCCGACCGCTTCGCCCGCCACATAGACGGCGCGCACGGCCCGATCGTCGCCCATCATGATCGTCGGGAAGACCGCTTCCCAGATGTCGCCTGCGCGATTGCTGCGTTGTGCGATGGCGGGGGTTGAGGCCAAATCGAGCACCACCAGGTCCGCGGCGGACCCTTCGGCCAGCGTGCCGACCTCGTTCACCGCATGAAGCACCCGGGCCGACCCTTCCGTGGCCAGCCACAAAAGCTGCGCCGGGTGCAGGGCCCGCCCGCGCAATTGCGCGATCTCGTAGGCCGCAGCCATGGTGCGCAGCATCGAAAAGCTGGACCCGCCGCCGGTATCCGTGGCCAGACCCACGCGGTGGGTCGCTGCCAACCCGATGTCGAACAGACCTGACCCGATGAAGGTGTTGGATGTCGGGCAATGGACCAGCCCTGCCCCAACTTCGCGCAAGCGGTCGATTTCACGCGGCTCCAGATGGATGGCGTGACCGTAGAGCCCGCGTTCACCCAGCAGATTATGGGCCTCATATGTGTCGAGGTAGTCGCGCGCACTCGGGAAGAGCGCGCGCACCCAGGCGATCTCATCGACCTGTTCGCTCAGATGGGTCTGCATCAGGCAATCGGGATGGGCCGCCCAAAGAGCGCCCAGGGCCTCAAGCTGCGCAGGCGTTGATGTGGGCGAAAAGCGCGGTGTGATCACATAGGAGGCCCGCCCCACCCCATGCCAATTGGCCAGCAGTGCCGCGCTGTCGTCATGGGCCGATTGTACCGTGTCGCGCAGATCGTCAGGTGCGTTGCGATCCATGCAGGTTTTGCCCGCCCAGACAGCCATGCCCCTGGCCTTCGCCGCGGTGAAGATCGCGTCCACGCTGGCGGGATGGATCGTGCAATAGCTGCACAGGGACGTGGTGCCGTTGGCCAGTGCCAAATCCAGCGCACGTTCTGCGATTTCAGTGGCATAGGTGGTGTTCTTAAAGCGTGCTTCTTCGGGAAAAGTGTACGTGTTGAGCCAGTCGATCAGTCGTTTGCCCCAGCTCGCGATGATCGCCGTCTGAGGGTAGTGCATATGGGCATCGACAAAACCCGGCAGGATCAGCGCATCGCTATGATCGACCTCCTCCGCCCCCGGAAAGCGGTCACGCAGGGTATCGACGGCGCCGCTGCCGACGATCCGGTCGCCCTGGATGGCGACGGCCCCGTGGGCATAGAACCGTGTGGCATCCGCCCAAGGCGTGCTGAAAGGATCGGCATGGAAGGCCAGAACCTGGCCTTTGATCAGCGTGGTCATGCCCTGGCCTAACCCGAGCCTGAATTCACCGCTACCCCTCGCCCCCAAGCCGCGCTATCCCGACCAAGACCCTAGGGAGCGCCGCAATGACCGATCCCCAGCCTGACGGCGAGTTCGTCACTGTCCCCAAAGACGAAATCGATGGCGATTTCGAGTTGGATGAAGCGCGCCTGCGCGCCATTCGGGATGCGCTAGAGACCCGCGACCGCACCACGCTGGATGACCAGTTGGGCGTGCTTCACGGCGCCGACATTGCCGACCTTCTTGAACAAATCAGCGTGGCTGAGCGCTTCGCCCTGATCGAGCTTTGGTCGGGCAGCATCGACGGTGAAATCCTGTCGGAACTGGACGAGGCCGTCCGCGAAGAAATCCTAGAGGCCCTGCCCGCTGAAGACGTGGCCGAAGCGGTGCGTGAACTCGATACCGACGACGTCGTCGACCTGATCGAGAACCTGGAAGACGAAGACCAAGCCGATGCCATCATGGAAGCGCTCGACGACGTGGACCGCGTCGCCGTGGCCCAAGCACTGACCTTCCCGGAACACTCCGCCGGGCGCCTGATGCAGCGCGAGGTCGTGATGGCGCCGTCCTATTGGACAGTGGGTCAAGCCATTGATTTCATGCGCGCCTCAGATGATCTGCCGCAGCAATTCTACCATGTCATTCTCGTCGATCCCCGGACCCGGCCTGTGGGCCACGTGACGCTGGGCCGGATCCTGTCCCACCCGCGAGAGACACCCTTGGCCGATCTGCTGGAAGAAAGCTTCCGCACGTTCGAGGCCACCGATGGTGAAGACGAAGTGGCCTATGCGTTCAACCAGTATCACCTGATTTCGGCACCCGTCGTGGATGCCGATGACCGACTTCTGGGTGTGATCACAATCGACGACGCGATCCGCATCCTGGACGAAGAGGCCGAGGAAGACATCCTGCGGCTGGCAGGTGTGGACAGCGAAGAAAGCTTGTCGAACCGCACAATGGATGTGGTCCGGCGTCGCTTCCCCTGGCTGGCGGTCAATCTGGTGACGGCAATCTTCGCCTCGCTCGTCATCGCGCAATTCGAAGAGGTCATCGCGCAGGTCGTAGCCTTGGCCGTGCTGATGCCAATCGTCGCCTCCATGGGCGGAAATGCGGGCACCCAATCGCTGACGGTAGCGGTGCGCGCGCTGGCCACCCGCGACCTGACCGGGGCCAATGTCTGGCGGGTCATCCGCCGCGAAGTGGTGGGCGGCGCCATCAACGGCTTTGCCTTCGCCCTCATCATGGGCATCGTGGGCATCATCTGGTTCGGGGACCCGATGCTGGGCGTCGTCATCGCCGTGGCCATGGTAATCAACTTGGCCGTGGCAGGCTTAGCGGGCGTTGGCGTGCCGGTCTTGTTGCAAAAGGTCGGCGTGGACCCAGCCCTGGCCTCGGGCGCCTTCGTGACCACGGTGACGGATGTTGTGGGGTTCTTCGCATTTTTGGGGCTGGCCGCTGCCTGGCTACTATAGCGCACCGCCCGCGCATCGGCGTGAGGTTGTCGCAATCAACCGTCACGCCCCCGCTGACGCAACCGCGTCTGCCGCAGCGTTTCCACCAACATGGCTGTCAACAACCCGAAGATCAGCAGCCCATTGGCCGCGGCCAGCCCGCCTAACAGGCGCCATTCCGGCGGCATCAGGATATCGCCGAAACCCAAGGTCGTGAACACCACGAGCGAGAAGTAGACCGTGGTCTCGAACGTTTGGAAGATCCCGATCACCCAAAGCGCGATGGCCCAGACCCAGACAGAGGCCGTCATGGCCACCAGCGACTAGAACATCGCCATGCAAAGCGCCGCCATCAATTTCGGCCCATGGGGCGGACGCGCCATCCAGGTGCGGGTGCGGCCCAATTGCACCTCCAGCGCCCACCAACATGGCGCGGCCACCAGCGCTGTGATCACAATCAACACGCTGCCGAGGAAGAGTTGCTCCAACACGGGCCCAGCCTCGCCTCAGGCCGCCGCATCGAGCAAGGCCTGCGCAGCGCCCCGCGCGGCCTCCGTCACCGTGTCGCCGGCCAGCATCCGGGCGATTTCATCGACGCGGTCGGTATCCGCCAACTGCGTCACGGTCGAGGTCGTCACATCATCTGCGACCCGCTTTTCCACACGCCAATGATGGGCCCCCAAGGCCGCCACCTGGGGCGAATGGGTCACGACCAGCACCTGCCCGCCCGCCGCCAAGCCCTTCAGCCTGCGGCCCACGGCATCGGCGGTGGCCCCGCCCACGCCACGGTCGATCTCATCGAAGATGAGCGTCAGCGACCTATCCCCACCCGTCAGGCAAACCTTCAGCGCCAGCAGAAAGCGGCTCAGTTCCCCGCCGGAGGCAATCTTGTTCAAAGGCCCAGACGGGGCGCCAGGATTGGTGGCGACTTCGAAGGCCACTTCGTCCACACCCTCGGGCCCAGGGCTGACGGGCGTGACACGAGTGGTGAAGGTGGCCCGATCCATCTTGAGCGGCGCCAGTTCCACCGACATGGCCGCATCCAACCGGCTGGCCGCCGCCTGCCGCTGGAACGATAGCGCACCGGCGGCGGCATCATAGGCGGCCTGGGCTTCGGTCATGGCGTGTTGCAGGGCCGCCATCCCGTCTCCTGACGCGTCGATTAGAGCCAGCCGGCGGCGCAGGTCTTCGGCGAAATCGATCAGATCGTCCGGCAGCACACCATGTTTGCGCGCCATGGCGCGGATCGCGAACAGCCGTTCTTCGGTGTCTTCCAACATGCGCGGATCAAAGGTCAGGGCATCCAGGCAGCTTTCCACGCCAGCCTGCGCCTCCCCCAACTCATTCATGGCGCGGCCAAGCGCGTCCAGCGCGCCCGTCAGCGCATCGCCCGCGTCCCCCGCCGCTCCGTCGAGCCAGCGGGTCGCGTCAAGCATCTGCCCTTCTGCGCCTTGGGGGCCAATGGCCTCCAGCGCCTTGGCAACGTCGGCGCGGATCTTCTCAGAGGCCTGCATCAAGCGGCGGCGGCTGTCCAACTCGGTCTCTTCCCCGGGTGCGGGGGCCAGCTTGTCGAATTCGTCCACGGCATGGCGCAAGAAGTCTTCTTCTGCACGGGCCGCTTCGGCCGTGGCCATCGCTTCGTCAAGCGCGCGGCGCGCCTCCGACAGACGGGCCCAGGCGGTGCGCACCTCGTCCGTGTGAAGCCCGCCAAACGCATCCAACAAGCGACGATGGCCGCGCATGTCCAAAAGGCCGCGGTCATCATGCTGCCCGTGCAGTTCCAACAGGCAATCCGACAAAGCGCGCAAGACCTCGCCGGTGACGCGGGTGCCGTTGACCCAAGCGGTCTTGCGCCCGTCCCGGGTGTTCACACGACGCAGCAGAAGTTCCCCGTCTTCGGCCTCGATTTCGTAGTTTGCAAGAACGTCACGGGCCGGGTGACCCAGCGGCAGGTCGAAACTTGCCGAAACCTCGCCCTGTTTCGCGCCTTGGCGTACCAATTCGGCACGCCCCCGCCAGCCCAGAACGAACCCGAGCGAGTCGAGAAGGATGGACTTCCCGGCCCCTGTTTCACCTGTGAGTACATTCAACCCCTCGCGAAATTCCAGCGAGAGGCTGTCGATGATCAACATATCGCGGATGTCTAGGGACCGGAGCATAGCCCTATCTAAAGGTTAATCGCCGGGAACCGCCAGCAATCATCGCCGCGCAGGCTGCGTTCAGAGCCAGCGGCCCTGGATGGTGCGCCGATAGACGTCCCGCAGGAAGCCTTGGCCCCGCGCTTCGGGCGCCAGACCTTGCCCATTCAACTGCCGAAACGCGTCGTCATAGAAGGGCGACGACTGGAAGTTGAAGCCCAAAATAGCGCCCGCCGTCTGCGCTTCGTCCGTCAAGCCCAGGGCAAGATAGGCCTCAACCAGACGCAACAGCGCCTCGGGTGTGTGGGTCGTGGTCTGGAATTCCTCGACCACCGCGCGGAACCGGTTGATGGCGGCCGGGTAGTGTCCGCGCTTGAGGTAGTAGCGACCAATCTCCATCTCTTTGGCGGCGAGATGGTCAAAGGCCAGGTCGAATTTCAGGATAGAGGAACGGGCATATTCGCTGTCGGGATAGCGTTCGATCACGGTGCGCAGGGATTGAAGCGCCTGAAAGGTCAGGCCCTGATCGCGGCCCACCTGGTCGATCTGGTCGTAGTAGGACAACGCCAACAGATACTGCGCATAGGCCGCGTCTTCATCGGCTGGGTAGAAATCAATGAAGCGCTGCGCGGCGGCGCGGGCATTTTCGTAGTCGCGGTCCTGATGGTAGGCAAAGGCCTGCATGATCAAGCTGCGCTTGGCGAATTCCGAATAGGGATAGAGCCGCTCAACCTCACCGAACAGGCGGGCGGCCACATCGGCGTCGCCATCGGCCAGTTCCAGTTCGGCACGTTGAAAAATCGTCTCGGGCGCGGTGTTCTCAAGCGCATCTTGCCCGCCCCCACCGCATGCGACGAGGAGCAGGGGAAACACAAATGGGAGCAGATGACTGCCCAGTCGCGTCGGTCCTTTGACCTTCATTCGTCCCGTCCCTCTTTCGACCCCCCCAAGGGTCCGACGCATATTAGCTGCGCGGGCGCGCGGTGTGAAGCCCGGGCAAGTGGATCAGAGATGGGCGAAGTAGTCGTTTTCAAGCCCGGCGCCGGGCAGCAAACGGCAGGACGCGGCGTCAAGGGTGCGGATACGGTAGGCCAACGGATCTTCAAAGAGCCTATGAAGCAGTCGATTGGTCAATGCGTGGCCCGCGCGGATACCCGTATAGCGCCCAAGAATCGGGGCCCCGGCCAGCGCCAGATCCCCCATCGCATCCAGCATCTTGTGGCGCACGGCTTCGTCGGCATGTCTGAATCCTTCGGGGTTCACGACGCTTGCCCCATCCACCACAACAGCATTCGACAAGGTGCCGCCAAGGGCGCGGCCAGCGGCATGCATCCGGTCGACATCGACTTTTCGGCAGAAGGTGCGACTGTCGCATAATTCACGCACGAACGTGCCGTTGGACAGGCGTAGCACCTTATGCTGGCACCCGATGGCGGCGTCGTCGAAATCGATGGCGAAGTCGATTTCAAGCTCTTCGGCGGGGCTCAGCGTGGCGCTGGCGCGCCCGTCATCCACAGCGACGTTGCGCAGCACTTCGATGGCATGAACGGGCGCGTCGAGCTTGCGCACGCCAGCCGCCAGAATGGCACGCACAAACTCAGCAGCAGAGCCGTCGAGAATGGGCACTTCAGGTCCGTCGATCTCCACCACGGCATTGAGCACGCCACAGCCGGAAAGCGCCGCCATGACATGTTCGACCGTGGCAACAGCGACGCCCGCTTCGTTGACCAAAAGGGTGTTGAGCGGCGACGCCTCGACCGAGTCGTGGCGCGCAGCAATCATGCCATTTCCATTGATATCGGTTCGGCGAAACCAGATGCCATGATTGGCGTCCGCAGGATGAATGCTGAGCCGAGCAAACGTTCCGGCGTGCAAGCCATTGCCCGCGAACCGTATCACGTTGCCGACGGTCGTCTGCATTCTGCTTGTCCTCCACGCGCCTAGTGAGGCGACTTATGGATGCGACAGCTACGGGGGTGGCGGGGGTGCGGCAATTCAAGCGTCGTTACGGCCTGAAACACGTAATCCACAGGTGTTGGCAAAAAACCGCCGAAAATCTAAAAATGTGCCTCTTGGCCCTTATTCGTAGGGTCTTAGCAGATGACGGGCCGGTCGGCTGGCCCACTCCAAAGACGTGATAGTGACGAAGGGTCAAAATGAAGCGGGCGACGACCGTCCCCAGGTCGTCGCCCTCCATCTGTGAGTGATGGTCGAGTGGAACCCTTTCGGGTCAGTTGGCCTGGCGACGCAGGAAGGCGGGAATTTCGATCCGTTCTTCTTCCATGTCGACAGGCTGGGCCGCGCTTGGGGCTTGCGGCGCAGCGGGGCGCTCGACCGGGGCGTCGCCCGCCGTTCCGGTCATGCGATTGATGAGGGAGCCGATGCCGAAGCGGGCATTCGCCTCCGGCCCGGCAGGCGCCTTGGGCGCCGCATCGGCAGCCATTTCGCGGCGTTCACCCTTCAAAACGGCGGCACGCAGGCGCTCCATCGTTTCAGGTGTCGGCTGGCTGCTGGGACGCGGGGCGGTGAACATGGTCTGCTCAGGCTCCGCAGCCATTTGCGGCGCAGCTTCGGGCGCCGGGGCATAGGCCGGGGGCGGAAGATCGCCGCTGGCGGCTTCACGACGTCCGAAAAAGTCGTCGGCAGCTGCGCTTTCTTCGGCTTCCTGCTGGTCAACGGCATCGAAGAAGCTGGGCGCGCTCGGCTCCGCGACGGGGGCGGGGGTCGGGACGGCAACCGGTTCCGGAGCAGCCACGGCAGCAGCAGCGGGCGCGACCGAGGCCGCGGCAGCTTCGCGCGCTTCCACAGGCGCGGTGGTTTCGGCCAGACGGCGGCGCGGCAGCGGCGCGTCCAATGTCGAGGCATTGGCGTCGATGCCCGTGGCAACGACCGACACGCGCATGATGCCTTCCATGGCCGGGTCCATGGTGGAGCCGACGATGATGTTGGCGTCTTCGTCCACCTGGTCGCGGATGGCGTTGGCCGCTTCGTCCATCTCAAACAGCGTCAGATCGTGCCCGCCGGTGATGTTGATCAGTACGCCCTTGGCGCCCTTGAGCGACAGCTCATCCAGAAGCGGGTTGGCTATGGCCTTCTCGGCAGCTTCCACGGCGCGATCTTCGCCGGACGCTTCGCCGGTGCCCATCATTGCCTTGCCCATCTCATCCATGACGGAGCGGACATCGGCGAAGTCCAGGTTGATCATACCGGGCCGCACCATCAGATCGGTGACACCCTTAACACCTTGATAAAGAACATCATCGGCCAAGCTGAACGCCTCGGTGAAGGTCGTCTTCTCGTTGGCGAGACGGAACAGGTTCTGGTTTGGGATGATGATCAGCGTGTCCACAACCTTCTGGAGCGCTTCGACACCCTCCTCAGCCTGGCGCATCCGCTTCTGACCTTCGAACTGGAACGGCTTCGTCACCACGCCAACAGTCAGAATGCCCAATTCCCGCGCCGCTTGAGCGATGATCGGGGCAGCGCCGGTGCCGGTGCCGCCGCCCATGCCCGCGGTGATAAAGCACATATGCGCGCCCGCCAGACGGTCGACGATTTCCTCGATCGTTTCTTCGGCGGCGCTGGCGCCCACCTGGGGCCGCGCCCCGGCGCCCAAACCTTCGGTAACGCGAGCCCCAAGCTGGATGCGCTGCTGTGCGTGATTTTGCTGCAAGGCCTGGGCGTCGGTATTGGCGACGACGAACTCCACCCCTTCAAGATCCTTCTGGATCATATTGTTGACGGCATTGCCCCCTGCCCCACCCACACCGAAGACGGTGATGCGCGGACGCAGGTCGTGTTCGGCCGGCTGGCCGGGCATGGTGAGGTTCAATGTCATTGCTCTGTCCACCTATACGTGTTGTGGCCCTGCCTCAGGCCTGTTTGCGCGGTTTCCGCGTTATTGTTTGAGAAGGTAACGGGTTTGAAAGACTCCGTCACCCAAAAATCGAATCGCGAGCGATAAATTGCGGCATAAAATGCGCCGGAATGTGGCGCGAATGTGTCAGGCCGCTACCAATTCTCTTTGAACCAACGCACAGCGCGGCGGATTGACCGACCGGAAGCCCGTTCGGGCACTGCCTCGAAGTCCCAAAACTCATCCTGCGGCTCAGCGCCCTGCATGCAAAGGCCGACGCACGCGGCAAAGGCCGGGCCCTTGGCCGCCTCGGGCAAGCCCTGCACGCGCAAGGGCCGCCCCAGCCGAACCTGATTGCCCAGAATACGCGCGGCCAACCCGTCCAGCCCGGGGATCTGCGATGCCCCGCCCGTCAGCACAATGCGCTGACTGGGCAAGTCACCGAAGCCCGCCGCGTCCAGACGCTGGCGGGTTTCCTCCAGGATTTCCTCGATCCGGGGACGGATGATCCCGATCAACTCCGTCCGTGTAACGGACCGGCGATCATGGTGCCAATCGCCCGTATCAGCCTCCAAAGCGATGTGTTCGCGGTCATCCATGCCCGTGGCTACCACGCCGCCATAGCGGGTCTTGATCATCTCCGCCGTGGCGGTGGGGATGCGCAGGCCTTGGCTGATATCGCTGGTTACGTGGTCGCCGCCCATGCGCACGGTATCGGCAAAGACCATATGCTTGCGCATGAAAATGGAAATCCCCGTGGTGCCGCCGCCCATATCGATACAAGCCGCGCCCAACTCTTTCTCATCTTCCACAAGGGCCGAGGTGGCCGCGGCGTACGGGGCCGAGGCCAGGCCCGCCAGTTCCAGGTCGCAGCGATGGATGCAGGCCAGCAGGTTTTCGATGGCATGGGCATCGACGGACAGAAGATGCATGTCGGCGCGCAGCACTTCGCCGGTCTGGCCGCGAGGGTCGCGCAACGTCGTGCGATGGTCGATGCCAAAATTCACCGGCTGCGCATGCAGCACTTCGCGCCCCGCGCCCAAATCGGGCGTGTCGACTGAGGCCAGAACACGCCCCACATCATGAACGGTGCAGGGCCCCGATTCTAGCATCACCTCGCCCGACAAA
This sequence comes from uncultured Jannaschia sp., assembly GCA_947494145.1. GTDB lineage: Bacteria > Pseudomonadota > Alphaproteobacteria > Rhodobacterales > Rhodobacteraceae > Jannaschia. The sequence continues at coordinate 71,801 of CANLTZ010000005.1, forward strand.
CCGTAGCTGCCGGGGCGCCCACCCGAAAAGCAGGCGATAACGTGGTCGACGCGCACGCCAGCCATCTTCTGCGCACCTTGCACGGCGGTGCGAATGGCGCGCTCCGTCTCGGGCATGGAATCCACTTCACCTTGGCGCACCCCGCGCGACCGGGTGGTCGTGGCGCCGATGACGCGGAAATTCGACTGACCCGCCATGTGACCCACGCCTTCGCCCTGGGGCGTGTTTTCCTCAAAGCGCAAAACCAGGCAGGCCGTCTGGTAGGTGCCGACATCCAGGATGGCGACGACTCCCCGTTGCAGGGCGGCCTGGCGCTTGCGCCGCATGGCGCGCTGAGCGTGGAACAGACGGCTCATTCACTCTCCTCTCGGTATGACAGACGTTCCAGTTCCTGCAGGCGACGCAGCTCATCGCGCGCGGGGGCCGTCAGGCGCAGAACGGGGCGGTCAGGCAGGCGCAGATCGACGATGCGCACATCGCGCGACAGCACATCCTTGGCTTCATGCATGGCCAGCGCACGGTCCAGCGCGGCGGCAGGCGCGTCTTCGGGCAGCAAGATGCGCTGCTCTCGGGTCAACACCACATCCCAGCGGCGATTGCCGATACGGGTTAGGCCCACCAGACGGTCGGTGATCGGCGCCGCAGCCTCGATCAGCGCCAGCGCCTCGGGAACGGCTTCGCTGGCGCCTTCGCCCGCGATCAGGGGCAACGGCCCGGCCGCTTTCAACGTATCGAGTGTCGCAACGCGGTGGCCGGTGGCATCGAGCACGTCCAGGCCATCCGCGTTCTGCCAGATCACCGCAGGCTGGCGTTCCGTCACCTTCAAGAGCAGCACGCCGCCCGCTTTCACGCGCACATCGGCATCCAGAACCGGGTCTAGCGTCAGAAGCTCACGCCGCAGGCCGTCCATGTCGAGCTGAAACTGCGACAGCGGCAAATCGATGGGCAGCGCTTCTTCGATATCGGATTGAAGCTGCTCGGACGCGCCTTCGATCCGCAGCATCCCCACCATGAATTCTGGCCGATCCTGCACGGCGCTCACGGCAGATTCATAGGTGTCGATGATGCCGGTCAAACGCTCCGCATCGTTGATGTACCAAGTGAACAGGAACACGAAACCGAAGCTGGGAATGCCCGTGCGTACCAGCGCCTTAAAGAGCGGAGTCAGCCACAGCCGCTCAATCCGGTAACGCCATTTGGAGGGCGCTGGGTCCACCCCCGTCGCGCGCGGCGCCTTCATCTGTCGCATGACGCATCCTCCACCAGCAGCCCGCAGAGCTGCCCGAAGCTCATGCCGCCATGGGCCGCCTGTTCAGGCGTGAGAGAGGTGGGCGTCATGCCCGGCTGGGTGTTCGTTTCCAGCAGGATCAAACCGCCAAGGCCCCGCGCCTCATCCCAGCGGAAGTCCGTGCGGCTGAGGCTGCGACAACCCAAAGCCAAATGGGCCCGCAAGGCGTAATCCTGGCAAGCCGCGAAGACGTCGTCAGGCAACTCAGCCGGCAAGACGTGGCGGCTGCCACCCTCCGCATATTTGGCCTGATAATCGTACCACCCATCGGTCAGGATTTCGGTGACCGTCAAGGCGCGCTCCTGCCCCGGCGCGCCCACGACCGTGCAGGTCAATTCCCGCCCCGGCGCGAAGGTTTCGACCATCACATGTTCCGGCATGGTTGAGGCCAGCACGGGCGGTGCATTGGCCCCTTCCGCCACGATGTAAATCCCCACCGATGACCCTTCGTTGTTGGGCTTCACTACATAGGGCGGCGCCATCACATGGGCGGCCTGGGCCGCGTCGCGCGTCACGATCCGGCTTTCCACAAAGGGCAAACCGGCCGCGCGGTAGACGTCCTTTGTGCGCGTCTTGTCCAAAGCCGTGGCCGAGGCCAAAACCCCCGAATGCGTGTAGGGAATGCGCAGCCATTCCAGCACACCCTGGACGCAACCATCCTCACCCCACCGACCGTGAAGCGCGTTGAACACGGCGTCAGGGGCTGCGTCCCGCAACTGCCCTGCCACGTTCCGGTCCGGGTCGATCTCGACCACATCATAGCCCACGCCGCGCAGCGCATCCGCGCAGCCGCGACCTGTCGAAAGCGAGACCTCACGCTCCGACGAAGGGCCGCCCATCAGGACGGCGATGTTCTGGAATGCCCTGCCCGACATCCATGCCTCTTGCCTCGTGCCGGGTCGTTGATCCGCCCTGGCCTGTTCTTCTTTTCCCTGGCCTCTGACGGGCCGTTACGGGTCTGCGGGTTCTCCGACCCGCATGATTTCCCACTCTAGGGTCAAACCCTGCGTCTCGAAAACCCTCTTGCGCACCTCTTCGCCCAGACCTTCCAGGTCTGCGGCACTTGCGCCACCCTGGTTAACGAGAAAGTTCGAATGCTTGGGCGACATGATCGCCCCGCCGCGCGTCGCCCCGCGCATGCCTGCCGCGTCGATCACCTTCCAGGCCTTCAGGTCATGCACGTCGTCATCTCGCCCGGTGGAGCTGTATCCAGCCGGGTTGCGAAAGGTCGACCCCGCGCTGCGATCCTTCGTGGGCTGTGTCTCATCGCGTTTGGCGAGCTGGCTCGCCATGCGCTCTTCGAGGTCGGCGGGGTCCCCCTCGGGCGCGCGGAACGTGGCCCGGATGATCACATGACCCTCGGGAATGGTGGACGACCGATAGGCAAAGCCAAGCACCGCCGCCGGGATCGTGACCACATCGCCGCCCCGCGTCACGGCCTGCACCTCCACCAAATGGTCGGCGGTGTAGATGCCGTAACAGCCCGCATTCATCTTGACCGCGCCGCCGATAGAGCCGGGAATGGTCCGCAAGAACGTCAAATCGCGCCCCTCCGCCGCCGCCTTCCGCGCCACGTGGGCATCCAAAGCCGCCGCCCCCGCATGGACCAAATCGCCATCAACCGCGATCCCGTTGAACCCCCGCCCCAACCGGATCACGACGGCGCGCAGCCCCCCATCCCGCACGATCAGGTTCGACCCGACCCCCATGGGGAAAACCGGCACGGCAGGGTCGAGCGCCGCCAAAAACCCCCGCAAATCCTCCATATCCGCCGGCTGAAACAAAGCATCCGCCGCCCCGCCCACCCTGAGCCAGGTGAGATCAGCCAGAGGGCGGTTTTCAGTCAGCGTGCCACGAACGGACGGATAAGTCATGGGCTGGGGTTAGGACTTCGGGGAGCAACGAGCAAGCCAGTCAGGACCCGCCCTTCAAATAGTCTTTCGCAGAAGAAATGATCTGACCGCAATGCTTCCTTCCGAAAGCCATCGCCCCGAGTGCAATGCTTGGAAGGGGTGGAAAGCCCAATGCCATCAATAGGGCCGAAGAACTGGTCACAAGCCCGAGGTCCACCACACCGCCACCGGTCTCCCATACCTTCTGCACGACCTCATCGGCCCGGTCCCGTGGTAGCGCAGACAGCTTCGACCAATAAAGCCGCCCTAGCCCGATAATTTCTTCCGCCTCGGCTTCGCTTGGCGACCCGCTCTCTGGGACCAGCGCAGAGATGCGATCCAGCGCATCATACATTATAATGTAGGAGCCAATGAGCGAACGACATAGGCTAGGCGACTCAGCGTTAAGATGATTGTTGGTTTGCAGTCGCTCGACTTCGCGAACAATGAGTTCCTGAATACCCTCGATCGTGTCGCGCAGCTCGCCCCGATTGCGTGATACCTGCTCCCTGATCCGCTCGACTTCATCTCGATCCGGCCGAGGAGACCTGGCGAGTTCTTCATCGAGCGTACTTTCAGATCTTACCTGATACCGAGCCCAAATCTCCCCAATCGCTGGCAGCGCCTCTGTGGGACCAGCCGCCCAGACGGTATTGCGGATTTCCGCGATCTCGGCCAGCATATCCTGATTAGGCGCCCAGTCCTTGGGGTCCAGCAGATGCTCATACCAGGCGATGACCGGCGACCAATCACCGTGCGCATTCGCCAGATCTTCGCTTCGGAAAACCCAGGTGAATTTTAGCGGGTTCTGGCGTGGCCAGAGGGCAGTCGTAAGAACATCGCCCCCCTCTCCGAGTGACATAGCATCGGATGCAACAGCCTCTCGCACGGAGGCACGCGGGTTTCTCTCATTGAGCGGCCCTTCTTCCCGGAGCGGACCCCGAGAACCAAGAGTACCGTCGGGACAGGCTTCAATCGCATCTTCGACGGCGGATACAGTTGAAACTGAACCAGAATCAAACCAGGCGACGCCCACAGCACCCATGAAGACTGCGTCCATTGCGCTTAATTCTGACCCCAGGGCTGAGTTGGTGACGCTGTGGATCACGTCACGCCTCCCGGTACAAGCAACCGACAAAGCGACGAGAGCGCGAAATGCTCGGAGCGTCTCCAAGTAGTCATCGGGCCGGTCCGTCTTTGCCTTTGGAAGTACCAACGGAAACACTCGCGCCGCCGCCCGGAAAGACAACGCTACCTCAATCTGCCGAACGCGATTTTTCTCTGCCCCCGTCCACTGAGGCAACGCATTCAGCCAGCCTTCCAGGTCCTTCGCCGGATCAATCTCGTCACTTATCACCATCCCCGGCCAAGCTGACCTCCGCGTCACCGCTTGGCAAGCCTCACCGCCCCGCCAATCTCCGCAGCCATCGCCCGAAATAGATCACCGGCCAGCGTAGGACCAGCATCATCACCGCGAGGCCGAGGGCCGCCCAAAGCGGCCCCACCGAAATCCAAATCCAAACCAGGATCGGGGCGCCGATGGCCATCAGGCCGTAAGCGGCGGGCCAGCTCTGTTTGGCGGTCAGGACGAGCATCAGAAGCCAGGCCAAAACGACCCAGAGGCAGAGCGCAATTAGCGCCATGACTTCTGTACAAATTGGGAAACGGCCCCCTGAAAGGTGCCCCAATTTGTGAATTTTGGGCTCATCCGGCCAAACGCTCGGGCAGAGCATTTGCCCAGGCGGAGATCGTACCGGCGCCCAGGCAGACGACGATATCGCCGTCGCGGGCCTGTTCGCGCACCAGCCGCACCAGGTCGTCTTCGCCCATCACGGCGCGGGCATGGCGGTGCCCCGTGCGGATCAGGCCCGCCACCAGATCGTCCCGCTCCGCCCCTGGGATCGGATCTTCACCGGCGGCAAAGACATCAGCGATTCCAACGACATCGGCATCGTTAAAGCAGCCACAGAAATCATCGAAAAGCGAGGCCAGACGCGAAAAGCGGTGCGGTTGATGGACGGCGATCACCCGTCCCGTGTCGCCGATGCTTTGGCGAGCGGCCTTCAGGACGGCAGCGATTTCAACGGGGTGGTGGCCGTAATCGTCGATGATCGGCACGCCGTTCCACTCCCCCACGCGGGTAAACCGCCGGTTCACCCCTTCGAACGAAGCCAGCCCCTCGCGGATCACCTCCTTCGGAACACCCAGTTCCCGCGCCACGGCGACGGCGCTTAAGGCATTGGAGACGTTGTGATCTCCGGGCATGGGCAGCGTGCAATCCTCAATCACGGCGTCCTCCGCCTGCAATTGAATATCGAACTTCGCCAGCCCCGCGTCGTAGCGCAAGTTCACCGCGCGCACATCGGCCTGCGCGTTGAAGCCAAACGTGACAATCCGCCGATCCGTCACCCGCCCCACCAACGCGCGCACCTCCGCATGGTCGGTGCAGCACACGGCCAGCCCGTAGAACGGGATGTTCGATACGAAATCGGTGAAGCCCTGGCGCAGGTTTTCGATGGTGCCCCAATGCTCCATATGCTCGGGGTCGATATTGGTCACGATGGCAATCGTGGCGGGGAGGCGGTTGAACGTGCCGTCGCTTTCATCCGCTTCCACCACCATCCACTCGCCCTGCCCCATCCGGGCGTTGGAGCCATAGGCGTGGATGATGCCGCCATTGATAACCGTCGGGTCCATCTCACCGGCATCCAGCAGGGCCGCCACCATCGTGGTCGTCGTGGTCTTCCCATGGGTCCCGGCCACGGCCACGTTGGACTTTAGGCGCATCAACTCGGCCAACATCTCGGCCCGGCGCACCACCGGCAGGCCCTGGGCGCGCGCGGCGTCCAATTCGGGGTTGCCGGTCTTGATCGCGGACGAAATCACCACAACCTCGGCCCCTTCGAGGTTGTCTGCAACTTGACCAATGAAAATTCGGGCGCCGAGCTTCTCCAACCGCTCGGTGATCTTCGACGCCTTCAGGTCCGAGCCCTGGACCGAATAGCCATGGCTCAGCAGCACTTCGGCGATGCCCGACATGCCGATGCCGCCGATCCCGACGAAATGGATGGGGCCCATTTGGGTGGGAAGCTTTGTGGCATTCATCGGAAAGATCGCATTCATGTCTGACTCACGTGGATGGCAAGGTCGGCCAGCCGGGTAGCGGCATCGGGCACGGCCACGGAGTACGCAGCCCGCGCCATTTGCGAGGCCCCTTGCGGGTTGGAAAGGATAAGCTCGGCTTGTTCCGCCAAACTTTCGGGCGTCAGTTTCGATTCCGGCACCATGATCGCGGCTCCCGCCTCCGTCAGACCGCGGGCATTGGCGGTCTGCTCGTCCTTGATGGCGCTGGCCAGCGGGATCAGGATCGAGGGCCGCCCGATCGCCGACAAATCCGCCACCGTCGACGCACCTGAGCGGCAGATGACCAATTGCGCATCCACCATGCGCGTGGGCAGGTCCTCGAAGAAGGGCTGCACCTCGGCGTCGATCCCGGCGCGGGCATAGAACTCGACCACGCGCGCCTCATCTTCGGGCCGCGCCTGGTGGGCCACGCGCAGATGCTGGCGGATCGCATCTGGCAGACGCGACAAGGCATCGGGCACCATATCCGACAGGATGCGCGCGCCTTGACTACCCCCGACAACCAGGACGGACATGGGATGCTCGCCCGGCGCGATATAGGGACTTTCGGCACGCTTCAGGACGGAAGCACGCACCGGGTTGCCTACATGCACGCCTTCCACACCGTCGGGTAGCTTTGTTGGCCACGTTCCGCAGGCCAGCGCGTCCACCCGTTTGGCAAAGACCGCGTTCACCCGGCCCAGCACACCGTTTTGTTCATGGATCAAGCGGGGCAGCTTCAGCAGCACCGCCGCCGCCATGGCCGGAATGGCCGGGTAGCCGCCGAAGCCCGCCACCACCGCAGGTGGGTCGCTGCGGAAGGCCTGCATGGCCCGCATCGTGCCGCCCATCAGCTTGACCGGCACCATAGCCTTGGCCGCCAAGCCGCCCCGCGCGAAGGTGGCCGAAGGCACCACCTCGATTTCCACCTCATCGGGGAAGCCGCCCGCATAGCGTGCGCCCCTCTCATCGGTGGAAAGCTTCACCCGCCAGCCGCGGGCCAGCATCACCTCCGCAAGGCTCTGTGCGGGAAACATATGCCCGCCCGTGCCCCCGGCTGCGATGACGATCAGCGCACTCATCTGTAACCGTTCGAAAGCAGATGGTCCCCGATCTCGGCCTGGGGCCGCACCCGGGTGAAGCACAAAAGCATCCCCATCAGCAGGCCCATGGCGATCAGGGATGACCCGCCATAACTGACAAAGGGCAGCGTCATGCCCTTGGCGGGCAGCAACCGGACGGCCACACCCAGGTTGATGAAGGCCTGCGCTGCCAGCAAAACGGTCAGACCGGTGCCCGCCAGGCGAATGAAGGCGTCACGCTCCACACATAGGCGCAGCAGGCAGCGCGCCGTGATGAAGGCGAACAGGGCCACGATACAAAGCACCATCAGCAATCCATATTCCTCTGCCGCGACCGCGATGATGAAATCGGTATGGGCGTCGGGCAGAATCCACTTCACCCGGCCTTCATTGACGCCGGTGCCGAAGAACCCACCCTCGCGGATCGCGTCGATCGCATAGCCCATCTGTGTCCGTGGATCGACCTCGGGGGACAGGAATCCATCGATGCGCCGCGCAAAGTGTTCAGAGTTGTTGTAGGCCACGATGCCCACAACCCCCACCGCCCCGATGATACCGGTCAGCAGAATGATGGGCGCCCCCGCCACGAAATAAATGGACGACCAAGCCACGATAGTCAGCATGGCCTGGCCGAAATCTGGTTGCAGCGCCAGGAAAGCGATGATCACGACCAGAATGGCAAAGCTGATGGACTTGCCCGGCGGCCCGCCCGGTTCCGCCGACGACGCCATGAGCCAGGCGCACATGATGACGAAAACCGGCTTGAGGAATTCCGAGGGCTGCAAGCTGGCGAAGCCCAGCGAATACCATCGCGTCGCCCCCTTGCCGAAATCGGTGCCCAGCACCGGCAACAGCATCAGCGCCACCGCCGCCACGAAGAAGCCCAGCACGCCCAGGCGGCGCACGACCTGCGGCGTCATCATCGACACCGAGATCATCACCGCAAAGGCCATGGTGCCGAACACGGCCTGGCGCTGCACATAGTGGAAGGGCGCCAAGCCGTTGCGTTCTGCCAAGGGAACCGAGGCCGCGAAGCCCAGCAACAATCCGATCGCGAACAGCAGGACAAGGGCACCCAAAACCCCCTTGTCCAATGTCCGCCACCACCGAGACACGATGGCCTCGCCCGGAAGGGCGACGACCGCGCCATGCGCGATTTCCGTCATTGATCCGCCTGCAATTTCTAAACTGCTCTGCCCGGTTTTCCAGGTCTGTGTCAGGAGTGTAACGCGCCTTTGCGAATCAGGCCAGCGGATTATGATAACTTATGACGCGCATGGGCTGGGTGACGCATCGGAAGCCCACAGCCAGCGCCGCGTCGCCGTTGGGCTGGAAGATGGCATCTCGGTCACCTTCTGCCCATGGAATTGGTATTGAAGGGGCCTGACATGCACCTTGACCCTCAAGACCGCCCACCCCTGCAACCCGGCCCGCTCATCGCGGCTCTGGCAGCCCATAACTTCCGCTGGGTACTCTGTGGCTCTCAGGTGTTGGCTCTGCATGGCGCCAACCTGGCGCCCAATGACCTGGATGTGGTCCCCGACCTGGCCCCCGCCAACCTGGCGCGCGTTGCCGACTGCCTTCGCGATCTCGACGCTATCGCCGCGTACCTCGATGGCTGGGGCGGGGCGCGCGGCACACTTGACGCTTGCCGTGCCTGGTGGCCCAAGCCCGCAAACGCCACCCATTTGGACTGGCTCTTTGTCACGCCGCTGGGATTGCTCGACATCGTGATCGCGAAGGCCGACAGCTACGCTTCCCTGATGGAGGGCGCCACGCAGCACGTCACCCAGGGCATCCTCAACTGGGCCTGTGACCCAAGGCGCGTTTTTCTGCCCTGGAGGGCAGGTCTCGCGCCAAGGATATGGCGCGCGCGGGCGTCTACCGTGACATGCGCAGGCAGCTTGGCATGACTGATGTCAGCCCAGAACGGCGCTGATCTTCGCCTTGGCCGTGTCGGCATCTTCCCCGTAGGCGATGACATCCACGACTTTGCCTTCCGCGTTCAACACAAAGACCGACGAATAATGGTCAACCGTGTAGTCGCCATCGCCCAAAGGCCGCTTCGCCCAATAGATCCGCCAGGATCGGGCCATGTCCCAGACCGCCTCCGGCTCACCGGTGATGCCAAGGATACGATCCGATTGGGCCGACAGGTAATCGCGCAGAAATTCTGGGGTGTCCCGCTCCGGGTCGACGGTCACGAAGAACGCACCCACATCGTCGTTGCCGACTTCCAGGTCGGTGAGCCAGGTTTCCATGTCGTAGACAGTGGTTGGACAAATTTCGGGGCAATGGGTGAAGCCGAAGAACAACAAACTCGGCCGCCCCTGAAAGGCGGCCTGCGTGATCGTTTCGCCATTCTGGTCCACCAACTCGAACGGCGCGCCAAGGTCTGTCCCCACTACGGCGGGCGTTCGCGCATCCACCAGTTGGCGCAGCGCAAGCCCCGCCCCCAGGGCCAGCACCCCAACCAGGGCGGCAAAAAGGATCGTGCGGCTGCGGGTATCCATGATCAGTTCCCGTGATGGCTGTGATCGTCGTCGCCATGCTTCATGTCGCCATGCCCCATGATGCCCGCTTCTTCCACCGCGGCGCGAATTTCGCCCAGCGACAGGACGGGGAAGTCCAGCGTGATCTCTCCGGCCTCGGCAAAGGTCAGCGTCACACTATGGGTGTCGCCTTCGACCAAAGGTTCTTGCAGGCCCATCAGCATGATATGCAATCCGCCAGGGGCAAGAACCACAATTTCGCCCGCAGGCAGCGCAATGCCACCTTCGACTTCGAACATCGACATGACGCCATCGTTCATGGCCATCTCATGCAACTCGACCCGTCTAGCGATATCGCCCGCAATGCTTGCCGCGATCAGAGTATCGCCGGTATCGCCAGTATTCTCGATCCGCAGAAAGCCGCCCGCCACGGGAGCATTCGGCGCGGTTGCCCGCAGCATGGGCGCTTCGATATGCAGATCGCCCAGCATGACCATGTCAGCGGCGGCGGGGCTGGCGAAGAGCAGAAGGGCAGCGATGAGGCGGCGCATGGCGGGTCCTATTTCGATGACGGTGCTCTGCCATTTGGCAGTCCTGTGCCGAACTTCCAAGTGGGGCAAGCCGTCGCAACATTCCAGCGCAGGAAGGTGCCGGTGTCCCTCTTGATGTCAGCCGCCACCGCCCGCCCCTGCTTCATCCTGGCCAAAACACTCCGGGGGGAGTCGCGCATGGCGTGACGGGGGGCTGGCCCCCCGACCGGGTTTCCAGCTGGCGGCCCGCGATCGCTCAGTTCCCGTAGGCCACGGAAGGTAGCCAAGTGGTCAGCGCCGGGTAATAGAAGACGATAGCCAGCCCTGTAAGTTGCAGCAACACGAAAGGGATCACACCCTTATAGATGTGGCCCAGCGTGACGCCCGGCGGGCAGACCCCTTTGAGGTAAAACAAGGCAAACCCCACCGGTGGCGTCAAGAAACTGGTTTGTAACGTGACCGCCACCAGGATGGCGAACCACACGACCGACGGGTCCTGCACCTGGCCAAAGCCCGGCACGGCCAGTTCGAGCCCCACGATGATCGGCAGCATCAGCGGCATGATGATGATCGTGATCTCGATCCAGTCCAGCAGGAAGCCCAGCAAGAAGACCAGGAACAGGATGAAAGCCACGATCATGTAAGGGTTCTCGAAGACGCCCAGGATGTGGTTCTCGATGATCTCATCCCCACCGTAGCGGCGCAGCACCAGCGCGAAGAAATTCGCAGCCAGGAAGATGCCGACGATGTAACCGGCGGTGTTAAGCGTTGAGCGCCCCACCTCAATAAACACCTTGAAGCTGAGCTTGCGGTTGAGCGCGGCGAGCACGGTTGCGCCGAATGCGCCCAGGCCCGAAGCCTCGGTCGGGGTGGCGATGCCCGCAAAGATCGAGCCCAGGACCAGAAGGATCAGGAACATGGGCGGCACAACCGCCAGCAGCACTTCTTTGACGACAGGCCAGCCCACTTCGCCTGTTTTTTCCGGCGCAGGCATGGAGTTGGGTGACAGAAGGCCAAAGACCACGATGAACACGATATAAAGCGCGCCAAGGATCAGCCCGGGGAAGAGCGCGCCCATGAACAGATCGCCCAAGCTGATCGCCAACTGGTCGGACATGATGACCAGCATGATCGAGGGCGGGATCAGAATACCCAAGGTCCCGGCCGAGGCGATGGTGCCTGTGGCGATGGGTTTGGAGTAGTTCTGCTTCATCATCGCGGGCAGCGCCATGACGCCAAGTAGCGTGACCGACGCGCCGATGACGCCGGTGGACGCCGCCAGGATGATGCCGATCAGCATGACGGTCAGCGAAAGCCCGCCCTTGAGCCCGCCAAACAGCTTCTGCATGGCGTGCATCATCCGCTGGGCGACGCCGGATTGGTCCAGCATCAGGCCCATATAGATGAACATCGGCAGCGCCACGAGCACCGGATTCTTGACGATGTTCCCGAATAGGCGACCCGACAGGACCGAGAGCCGCTGATAGTCGATGCCGGTGCGGTCGAATTCGATGATGTCGCGGAAGCTGGATCGGAAGGGGTCCAGGAAGATCTCCGCGATCAGGGCGAAGATCAGCGACACGCCCACCAGTGCGAAAGCCACGGGAATGCCGCGAAACAGCAGGAAGATGAACGACAGGAACATCGCCAGCACGGCGATTTCGTTCAGCGTGACATAGGGCGCCAGGGCCTCCAGGATGAACATATCTTACGCTTCCTCGGAGGTGTCGCGGCGCGCATAGGCCACGGCGATGATGATGACCGTCACGATCAAAGCCGAGGCGACGGTGTATTTCATCTCCTCCGGGCCAATGTTGAATTCATCGAAGAACCAATGGCGGCTGGCTTCGCGGGCATTGGCGGCCTCGGTCGTCAACAACACGATGCCAAGGGCCATGTAGTAGATCGCCAGGTTCACGACAAAGGCCACGGCGGGAAAGGCAAAGAGCAGTTTTTTCCACCAATCGGGCCGCGTGATCTGCGCCAGATAGCGAGTATAGGCAAACCAGGTGGCCGCCGCGATCAGCAGGAAGCTGACATTCATGAAGACTTTCAAGATCCACAGATTGTGGAGGCCGTTGGGCGAGTCGGAGCCTTCATCGGCGATCACCGAGGATATTGCGTAGCTGAGCGTCGTGTCCCAGCACAGGATGATGAAGGGCAAGAACAGCCAAGCCAGACCGAAGATGTCGATATGGCGCTTCTTTCGGTGGGCAAAGCCGTCATAGAAGATATCGACACGCACATGGGAATTGGTGGTCACCGCATAGGCGATGCCCACCAGCACGGCCGAGCCATAGACCCACCATTGCGCATCATCGAGCCAAGCCTGGTTGTGGCCCGCACCGCGCAGGACGACCTGCGCGCAGATGGCAATCATCAGGACGGGGAAGAACCAGGCGAAGATGTTCGAAATCTGAACGATGACGCGGTCGCCGCGATTGTGTTCGGCCCGCCCCACTTCACCGGGGTCGGAAATAGCGACGATGGCTTTTTCGCCAACGCCTTCCACGTGCTCCGTCTCTTCTGGATGCTGCTGAGACATGTCCCCTCCCCCGCGCGCATGGCTGGCGCGTCATCTTTGCCCAAAACAGGACAAGGGCCCGGCCCCGCATTTGGGGCCGGGCCGATACAAGGTGATCAGTTCCGCGGGCGCGGCAGGTAGATCGTATTGCCCCAGGTCTTATAGCCTTCGCGATATTCCTGAAGATCTGCCCAGACTTCGGCGAAGAATTCGTCTTCGGCGGCCAACTCGGCGGCAACTTCGTTCCAAGTGGATTCGAAGGTTTCCAGGATCTCAGGTGACCAAGTTTTGATGGTCACGCCATTGGCTTCCGTGTTCTCGACCATGGCGCTGAAGTTGGTGGCTTCCCCTTCGGCGAAGTTGGTCGTGATGTTGGCCAAGCAGGCCACCTCGATCTGATATTGCGAGCGCTCGTCGAGGTCTTCCCAACGGTCCTTGTTGATGAGCAGTTCGAACAGCGTCGCGGGCTGATGCCAACCGGGGAAGTAGTTGAACTTGGCGATATTGTGGAAACCCAGCCGCGCATCGATGCGCGGCATGGAGAACTCGGTCGCATCGATGGCGCCACGCTCCAGCGCGGGGAAGATGTCGCCCGCCGCCAGTAGGGACGTGGACACACCCAGACGCTGCATAACTTCGGCGCCCAGGCCGAAGAAGCGCATGTTCAGACCTTCGAGATCGGCGATCGAGTTGATCTCGTTCTTGAACCAACCGGAGGTTTCGGGCGCGATGATCCCGCAAGGCAGGACGTGCACGTTGTAGCCGTTCTCGTCATACATGCGCTGCATGAGTTCGTGGCCATCATCGTAAAGCATCCAGCCCAGAAACTCGCCCGCTTCCGGCCCGAAGGGCACCGCGGCGAACAGCGAGGCGGCAGTGATCTTGCCCTGCCAATACCCCGACGTCGCATAAGAGGCATCGACTGAGCCGTTCGACACGGCGTCTAGCGCTTCCAACGTGGGGACCAATTCACCGGGGTCAAAATGTTCAAATTCAACACCTTCCGAGATGCCGTTAATCTTGTCGACGAAGTCGACGGCGGCCGTGCCGAGAATTGGCAGGTTTTTCCCAAACGACGACGTCATCTCGATGACTTCTTGCGCCTGCGCGCCGGTGCTGAAGACGGCGGCTGTGGTCGCAAGCGCGATTGCCTTGAGTTTCATGGATGTGGTTCCTCCCTATTGAACCGATCTTTGGGATGGCGTTGCACCCCGCACGACGCCCCTCCCCGGGCCGTCTGGTAAAATTTCCTTACCGATTTCCCCCATCGGTGGCCAGAACGAATCCATCCCATCCGCCCGGTTTAGCGCCAACATATTGCGCTGGGCGATTCTGCATAGTGCCTTTTCAACCCTGGGGCGCTCTGGTGTCGGATGCTCTGGTGTCGGATATGGCTCCTGCTGGGACGCGCGCCAGACTGTTCGGATGGCACAGACATTGCGTCTTACCGCACCGGGCTGACGCATTTCTAATGAGCTGCATGCGTGCCCCACCGCATTGGCCAAGATTTTGGCCTAGGGGCGGCGCAAAAAAATCCTGGCACAGATCGAAGGCGACGGCACCAGGTCGCAGGTACCCAAATGGTGGATCCGTCCAGTGGGCCAGGTCTTGGCGGAGTACGATGCGCCGATATGTGCAGGCAAGAAAACCAGAGCTTAATGCGCGAAGCCTGCTGTCTCCTAATTCCAATCCAGGTATGCCTTTTTCCGCCCGGCATCTGTCCCGCTTGCGAAACAGAAAATAGCGGCGCAGGCCATGCGCCGCCATCCCTGCTGCCCTATGTTCAGGCGGCTTGGGCTAGGTTGCGCAGCACGTAATGCAGCACACCGCCATTCTTGATGTAGTCGATCTCAACCTCGGTATCGATCCGACATTTCAGCGTCACCGTCTTCTCGGTGCCGTCGGCCATCTTGATCACGGCATCGACCATCTGCAGCGGTTTCACGTCGCCCAGCCCCTCGATGGTGACCTCTTCATCGCCGGTCAGGCCGAGGCTCTTGCGGGTATCACCGCCTGTGAACTCGAAGGGGATGACGCCCATACCGACGAGATTCGAGCGGTGGATGCGCTCGAAGCTCTCGGCGATCACCGCCTTAACGCCCAGTAGCGCCGTGCCCTTGGCCGCCCAGTCCCGGCTGGATCCGGCGCCGTATTGCTCGCCGCCGATAACGACCAGAGGCACGCCTTTCTCCTGCCAGGCCATGGCTGCGTCGAAGATCGAGGTCTGCTCGCCGTCCGGCCCGAGCGTGTAGCCGCCCTCGACCCCGTCAAGCATCTCGTTCCTGATGCGGATGTTGGCAAAGGTGCCGCGCATCATGACCTCATGGTTGCCGCGCCGCGACCCGTAGGAGTTGAACTCCCGCGGGGCGACCTGTCTCTCGGTCAGGTACTTGCCCGCCGGCGAAGTCTCCTTGAACGATCCGGCAGGCGAGATGTGGTCAGTGGTGATCATGTCGCCCAGCACCGCTAGGACCCTTGCGCCCTTTACGTCCTCGATGGCGCCGGGATTGGGATCCATGTCTTGGAAGTAAGGCGGGTTCTGCACGTAGGTCGACGTGGCGGGCCAGTCGTAGGTCTCCTGCTGGGGGACCTCCACGCCCTGCCACTTCTCGTCGCCCTCAAAGACTTCGGCGTACTTCTCCTGGAAGGAATCGCGGGTCACTGTCTTCTCGACCAGTTCCGCGATCTCCTGGCTCGACGGCCAGATGTCCTTAAGGAAGACGTCATTGCCGTCCTTGTCCTGACCCAGAGGCGCGGTGGTGATGTCGACGTTCATATCGCCGACCAGCGCGTATGCCACCACCAGCGGGGGCGAAGCCAGGTAGTTGGCCCGCACGTCGGGCGAGATGCGGCCTTCGAAGTTCCGGTTCCCCGACAGGACGGAGGTCGCGATCAGGTCGTTGTCGTTGATCGTCTTGGAGATCTCCGGCGCCAGCGGCCCCGAATTGCCGATGCACGTCGTGCAGCCATAGCCCACCAGATTGAAGCCGATGGCGTCCAGATCGTCTTGCAGACCGGCCGCCTCCAGATAGGCGCTCACCACTTGCGAACCCGGTGCCAGCGAGGTCTTCACCCAGGGTTTGCGGTTCAGCCCAAGTTCGCGCGCCTTCCGCGCCACCAGGCCCGCACCGATCATCACATATGGATTGGACGTGTTCGTGCAGGAGGTGATCGAGGCGATCACGATGGAACCGTCGTGGATCTGGGCCCGATCCGCCTCGCCACCGGCCACGTAGCCGCGCAGGTGATGACCCTCGTCGCCGGGGATGTCCGTCGGTTCGGGCGCGCCGCCCTCGCCTTCCCAGCGGATCTCGGCATTGGCCGAGGCGTCCTTGCCCGATCGCTGCCCCTTCACATAGGCCCCAAACGCCTTGGCCGCATCGGTCAGCGCTATGAAGTCCTGCGGACGCTTCGGGCCGGAAATAGCGGGGACGATAGTCCCCATGTCCAGGCTTAGCGTGTCGGTATAGACCGGCGCGTAATCCGCGTCCCGCCACATGCCGTTCTCTTTGGCATAAGCCTCCACCAAAGCGATCCGGTCCTTGTCACGGCCTGTCATCTCCATGTAGCGCAGCGTTTCGGCGTCGATGGGGAAGAAGCCGCAGGTGGCGCCATATTCCGGGGCCATGTTCCCGATCGTGGCGCGGTCGGCCAACGGCAGGTTGTCGAGTCCGTCGCCGTAGAACTCCACGAACTTGCCCACCACGCCCTTCTCGCGCAGCATTTCCACGACCTTCAGAACGAGGTCCGTGCCCGTCGTCCCCTCGACCATCTTGCCCGTCAACTCGAAACCCACGACCTCAGGGATAAGCATGGAAATCGGCTGACCCAGCATGGCGGCCTCGGCCTCGATGCCGCCCACACCCCAGCCCAGGACGGCGGCGCCGTTGACCATGGTCGTGTGGCTGTCGGTGCCCACCAGCGTGTCCGGGTAAGCCACGGTTTCGCCGTTCTGGTCTTCATCGGTCCAGACGGTCTGCGCCAGATATTCCAGGTTCACCTGGTGGCAGATGCCGGTGCCCGGCGGCACCACGCGGAAATTGTTGAACGCGGTCTGGCCCCACTTGAGGAACTGATAGCGCTCCATATTGCGCTCGTATTCGCGGTCGACATTGACCTGGAAGGCGCGCGGATTGCCGAACTCGTCGATCATCACCGAATGGTCGATGACAAGATCCACGGGGTTGAGCGGGTTGATCTTCTGCGCGTCACCACCCAGCGCCTTGATGCCGTCACGCATGGCGGCCAAATCCACCACGGCAGGTACCCCGGTGAAGTCCTGCATCAGCACGCGGGCGGGGCGATAGGCGATTTCACGCGGGTTCTTGCCACCGGCAGCGGCCCATTCCGCGAATGCCTTGATGTCGTCGGTGGACACCGTGCGTCCGCCGTCTTCGAACCGCAGCATGTTTTCGAGGACGACTTTCAGCGCGGTCGGCAGCTTCGAGAAATCGCCCAGCCCAGCCTCGGTGGCGGCAGCGAGGGAGTAATAGCTGACCGTCTGGGACCCGACGCTCAGCGTTCGGCGGGTCTTGGCGGTGTCGGTTCCCACTTGTACGGTCATGGTCGTCCTCCGAAAGGGTAGTTGGTCTAATTCGCGTGATGCCCGATGCGGGCGACGTGTTCAAGGGTATGCAATTGCATACCGAACGAAATCGCAGCACAACTCCGTGACATAACCGCTTTGCACCGGCCCCCTGCCATCGATAGACGGAAGCGATGGAAACGACACTGCCCCTCACCGTCCAGGGCCTGGGCTGCCGCCGTGGGCAAAGCCTGGTGCTTCGGGATGTTTCGTTCTCGGTCACGCCGGGCCATGCACTCATCCTGCGGGGCCCCAACGGTGCGGGCAAGACGACGCTTTTGCGCACCCTGGCGGGGCTGACCCCGTCGCAAGGCGGCACGATTTCGCTGCCTTTCGATGCCATCGCCTATGGCGCCCATGCCGATGGGCTGAAACTACAGCTGACGGTGCGCGAAAACCTGTCCTTCTGGGCCTCGGCCTTCGGCAGCGGCACCTCGGGGGTCGAACAGGCCACCGCCACCTTCGACCTTGCTCCCCTGCTCGATCGGCGGGCCGCCGACCTTTCCGCCGGGCAACGCCGCCGCGCGGGGCTTGCACGCATGGTGCTGACAGACCGGCCCGTCTGGCTGCTGGATGAGCCCACCGTGTCGCTCGACACCCAACGGGTGGATGCCTTCGCGGCGACCATGCGCGCCCACCTGGCCGCGGGCGGCATCGCGCTTCTGGCCACCCATATTGACCTCGGGCTTGATGCCAAGACGTTAGACATCGCGCAGTTCGCCGCCGCCACACGCGCGCCGACCGACCCGGTCACCGACCCTTTCGCCGAGGCCGTGGAATGACCGCGCGCCTCATTTTGCGAAAGATGCTTCGGGGTACTCGCGCTTTGCGCGATGGGGGCAGCGCCACCAGCCACCTGACCAACCAGGCGGCGCCCACAAGATGAGGGCCCTCCTCCTCCGCGATCTGCGCCTTGCCATCCGGGCGGGCGGCGGCTTTGGCCTGGGGCTGGCCTTCTTCCTGATCCTTGCGACACTCGTGCCCCTGGGCGTGGGACCCCAGCCGGACCGACTCGCCCCCATCGCGCCCGGCATCCTTTGGCTTGG
Source organism: uncultured Jannaschia sp. (assembly GCA_947494145.1). Taxonomy (GTDB): domain Bacteria; phylum Pseudomonadota; class Alphaproteobacteria; order Rhodobacterales; family Rhodobacteraceae; genus Jannaschia. The sequence continues at coordinate 90,363 of CANLTZ010000005.1, forward strand.
CGCGCTGCTGGCCTGCCTTCTGTCGCTGGACCGCCTTTTCGCCCTCGATGCGGAAGACGGGTCCCTCGACCTGATTGCCACTGCGCCCTTGCCGCTCGAAGCTGTCTGCACCACGAAAGCCTTGGCCCATTGGATTACCACCGGCCTGCCGCTGACCCTGGCCGCACCTGCCCTCTCTCTTCTGCTGTTCCTGCCCGTCCAGGCCCTTCCCTGGCTGACCCTGTCGCTGCTGATCGGCACGCCGGCCCTGTCCTGGATCGGCACCTTCGGGGCGGCCCTGACCGTGGGCCTGAAGAGGGGCTCGCTGCTGCTGTCATTACTTGTCTTGCCACTCTACATCCCCACACTCGTCTTCGGGGCCGAGATCACACGACGCGGGGCCGAGGGTCTTTCCACGGCGACACCCCTCGCCCTTCTGGGGGCCATCACGTTGGGCTCCATCGCCGCGTTGCCCTTTGCCGCGGCCGCGGCCTTGCGGATCAATCTGCGCTGAAGCGCCTGGGGGCTCCGTTTCGACGCCGGCCATCTGCGCGTCACCCCGGACGGGTTTCAGGTCCAAGGGGTGCCGCGGCAAACCAACTCCGGCCCCCAAACCCTACTGCGGCAACGTCGCCTCGTGAAATCGCCCATTGGCCGCTTGTGGGCCCCGCGCAGGCCCCATAGATTTCGCGTCATGTCGATTTGGGAATACGCCAACCCCCGCCGTTTCATGGCCTGGACCGCCAAGGTCCAACCTTGGGCCTGGGGCATCGCCGCCGCGCTTTGCGGCCCGGGGCTTATCTGGGGCTTCTTCTTCACGCCCGAAGACTTCCGCATGGGCCATTCCGTCAAGATCATCTACATCCACGTGCCCAGCGCCTTCATCGCCATCAACGCATGGTTCATGATGCTGGTCACATCGCTGATCTGGCTGATACGGCGCCACCATGTCTCTGCGCTCGCCGCCCGGGCCGCCGCCCCCATCGGGCTGGTGATGACCGTCGTCGCCCTTTTGACCGGCGCCATCTGGGGCAAGCCTATGTGGGGCACCTATTGGGAATGGGACCCTCGGCTGACATCCTTCCTGATCCTCGGGCTCTTCTATCTGGGCTACATCGCGCTTTGGGAAGCCATCGAAGACCCCGACCAAGCCGCAGACCTGACCGCGATCCTGTGCCTCGTGGGAACGGTATTCGCCGTCATGTCGCGTTACGCCGCCCAGTTTTGGAGCCAGGGGCTGCACCAGGGGGCGTCCCTTTCGCTGGATGCGGAGGAAAACGTGGCCGATGTCTTCTGGTTCCCGCTGGTAGTGACGCTGGCGGGTTTCGTCGCACTGTTTATCGCGCTGGTGCTCATGCGCACGCGGACGGAAATTCGCCGCCGCCGCCTCCATGCCATCTCGCTCAAGGCGCGGCTGGCATGACCTGGCTGGGGCAATATGCGTTCGACATCCTGCTGGCCTATGGCCTGTCGCTTCTATTGATTGTCGGGCTCATCGCGCGGTCGGTCATGGTCAGCCGCGCCATGCGCCGCAAGCTGGAGGATGCGGGCGAATGAAATGGATTGCCCTGCTGCCCATCGCGATTTTCGCCGCCTTGGGTGGCTTTTTCGCTGCCGCAAATCTGCGCGATGTGGATACGCGCGACACGCTCCCGTCGGCGCTGATCGACCGCGCCGCGCCGCCCATGACACTGACCGAATTGCCCGGCAAAGTGCCTCTGACAAACGAAATTCTCACCGACGGAGAGGTCAAGCTCGTCAATTTCTGGGCCTCTTGGTGCGTGCCCTGCCGGGTCGAGCACCCGCACCTGGCCGACCTGGCCGAAACCGTGCCGGTCTATGGCATCAACTACAAGGACGCGCCCGCCGATGCCTTGGCCTTCCTCGATGAATTGGGGGATTTCTATGCCGCCATCGGTGTCGACGGGGATGCCCGGACCGGCATCGATTGGGGCCTTTACGGTGTGCCGGAAACCTTCGTCATCGCGGGCGACGGCACCGTGATGCTGCGCTTCGCCGGGCCTGTCACGGCGTCGGTGGTCGAAGACACCATCACCCCCGCCCTTGAGGCCGCCCGCGCTCGGTGAGCGCCGTCAGATGGATCGACAAACGCGGTCCTCCACGCGGTCCCTTGGCAAGTGGTAGAGCAAAGGACCTGGCCACCACCATCTAGACCAGTGCGGTCCGAGGTTTAACTGATCCATCTGCTCATCGAAGATTGTCATGAACGCTGCACCATTTCAGGGCTCGTCCTGGCATAACCCTCAGCCATTCCAAGGTCCGCCAAAGGCGTCACGAATTGAAGCGCCAGCCCGCCGCCTGCGCCTGCACCCAAGCCCAGCTCGACCCGCACATGTCGCCCAGGCCAAACTCCGTCTCGAAGCCCAGCTCAACCTTTGCCTTCGATGGGTCGGCATAGAGCTTCGGCACGTCACCCGGTCGGCGTGGCGCGATGCGGTAGGGCAGCGGTTTCCCACAAGCATCCTGATAGGCAGCGTGCATTTCCAGCACGGACACGGGCTGCCCGGTCCCGATATTCAGCACATGGCCGCGTCCGCCCATCAGGGCTTCCAGCGACAGCACATGGGCCCGCGCCAAATCCATCACGTGGATATAGTCGCGCCAGCACGTCCCGTCAGGCGTGTCATAGTCGTTGCCGAAGACCTGTAATTCCGGCAACTCGCCCAATGCCACCTTGGCGATGTAGGGCATCAGGTTATCGGGGATGCCCCGAGGGTCTTCGCCAATCAGGCCCGACGGATGGGCGCCGACCGGATTGAAATACCGCAGCACACCCACTGCCCATGGATCGGCTTTCGCCGCTTGGGACAGGATATGCTCGCAAGTCAGCTTGGTGAACGCGTAAGGCGACGTGTGCGACAGGGGCATGTCTTCGGTCAGCGGAAAGACCTCCGGCTCGCCATAGACCGTCGCCGTGGATGAAAAGACGATGCGCATGACGTCGGCATCCTTCATTGCCTGCATCAAGCCGACGAGCCCGCCGATATTGGTTTCGAAATAGTCGAGCGGCTTGGCCACACTTTCGCCCACCGCCTTGCGCGCGGCGAAATGGACGACCCCGTCGAAGGCAGCCCCCGCGAACACTTTCTCCAACACCGGCGCATCCAGAACCGAACCCCGCACCACATCGACCGGCCCCCCGGTCAACCGCGCCAGGCGGTCGATGACCCCGGGATCGGCGTTTGAGAAATCGTCGAGGATGGTCACCTCGTGCCCGGCCTCGCAGAGCGCCACATATGTGTGGGAGCCGATATAGCCGGCCCCGCCGGTCAGAAGAATGCGTGGCATGGGACACTCCAGAAATCACCGCAGGCCATAGCGCAGGCTTGACCTATCGGAAAGGGATGCGATCTTGCCGATATGTGTTTTCGGCCCCCTGCTTTCGTTGAAAGGCCACAATGCCCGCAACCAGGCCAGACGTGTCGCCCTCAACCCCGAGCGTCTCAAAAGCGGGTCCCTTCCGCCCCCTGCGGGCCGATACCGCCGAGACGATCCCACAATCCCTCACACGCGTCTTGGACGACGTCGACCCGGACACCAGACTTTATGCCCTGCTCGACGGCGCGCGTCTGACCAATCTGCCCGAATTGCTCGCTACGTCGGATGTTCCGCACCGTTGCCTCTACACAGGCAAAGCTGCCGAAAACCTCGGCGCCGTCGCGCCATGGCTCGCCCAGCTGCCTTACGACAACACCTTCACCCGCAATCTCTTTACCCAAGACCCCGACCGCCCCGCACATTGGCATTACTGGCACCATGAACCCGGCCTGTTCTTTGCCAGCCAGACCGACTTGGACACGATGCACGCGCATCTTCGGCGCTTCACCCGGCTCGCCGATAGCGACGGCACCTTCTATCAGGTGCGATTCCACGAACCGGACTTCCTGTCGAATTACCTTCGCGCGACGCCCGACGGCGAAATCGCGACACGTCTTTTCCACCATCGCGGCGCAGCACTCGTTGACGCCCTGATCTGCGTTGATCGGTTGGGGGACCTTTGGCTTGCGACCCCCCCATCGCAAGCGCCCGCGGGCCCGATCCGCATCACGCCCAAGGAACGCGCCGCCATTTCCGGCGCCCACGCCATCAGCGCCGACCGCCGGGCCGCGAAAACCTTCTTGCAGAGCTTCCCCGATCTGCTGGCCGGTGAGACGATCCGCACGCTCGCCCCGCGCATCGCGCTGGCCCGCCGCCACGCCCGCGCCCTCGGCCTCGAAAAGCGCCAACTCGTGGGGACGTTCATCGTGCTTGCCTGCGTATACCTGCCGGACTTCTTTCGAGAAAACGCATTCGAGGACTACTGGGCACAAAGCCCCAAAGAACCCGAAGAACGGTTCACTGATTTCCTCGCCGTGCTAAAGTTGGATATGTCGCGCGAACAAGACGAATGGGACTGGGCCCCTTGGTGGTAACGATTTGGACAAGACAGCCATGGGCGTAAAAGACGCCGTCAACGCGGCCAAGAACCTCGCCCGCCGTGGTCGCGCGGTCCCCAGACCCGGCCCCACCGGACCGTTCCCCGGCACCGGCAGCGATGGCGGCACACGGCCCGGACGCGGCCGCGGCGGCGACTACATGCCCCCGCATATGAACCCCGACGACCCCTGGGACCCCAGCGCCGAACGCCCAGGCGCGACCACCGGGCAAGGCGATCTGAGCCAGAACCAGACCCTGCAACAGGCCATCGAGAGCACTGACACCTACGATTGCGTCGACTGCCCCGAATGCGGCTTCCTGCGGGATGGCTGGAAATCCAACGCGTCCTTCCCGTTCCGCCCCGCCATGGACTACCAGGAACGCGTTGTGCGCCTACTCGGCATGAGCAACCCACCCTTTGCCGCCAATATCGACGCGAATCAGATCGAAGAATGGACCATGCCCGACGCCGCCTCCGGCACCGGACGCCGTCCGTTTGACGGCTTGAACGGCCTCCGCTGCTTTTTGATCGAGGCTAAGCTTGGATATGCGGGCAACTTCACAGGGAATTGGAATGGCGGAGGGTTGCCGCGGGTTGATCGGCGCGCACGTTTCCAAAACCGGATGCGATTGGTCGTCGCTCAGGCGCGAAACCATCACCGTTTGGCCAGCAGGTACCCATCTCGTTTTAGCGGCCTCGATGGGCACGTTGCATGGGGCTGCAGTCAGCTTATCCTCGTCGTCTACATCAACGGGATCATGGGGCCATCAAGCAGGGTAAGAGCCTTTCACGTACCCGCTAGAATGCTACCGAGTTCAACCTGGTAAGACTATGGATCAAAACGAGACATTAGAAATCCAGTTTACCTTTCAGAAGTCGGATGAAACGCGCGTCGAAGGTGCAAAAAAATGGATAAGTCTTCTGGCGAACCTTAGCAATGAAGGTCCGTATTTCCGCGACATTGTCTCTCCGGATACAGACGAGGAATTACAGGACATCGAAGGCAAGTCTCTATTTGACGAAGACTATATCGACTGGAGCGTGAAGCTCAGTTCAGAAGCCCACCAAGAATGGCTGGACGAAGGCGGCGATAGCTCATTTAGTGAAGCCGGTTTCGCTGAATATGGTCAATCCAGATCGGTTGCGGGACGCGACCGTCGATGGGTGAGTTCTCTCGCATATATCTGGAACCAGCAACACGAACCCGATCAATTCAGCATTTCCATCGAGCAACCCTTCCTAGACCCTGCCCCCGACCTGCCCTTCCTCCAAACCCTCCTAACCCGCGTCCATGACTGGCGCCCCGTCCAACACATGGTCGCGGGCGGCCGCTCCGCGCTCTTCTCGTCCCGCGCCTTCGACGACAAACAAACCGTCGGCTGGGCCTCCTGGTGGCCCCGCCCCATCCCGCCCGAGGCCCTACGCCGCGCCCACCTGTCGGCACCCATGCTCGGCGGCACCTTCGTCGCCAGCACGCCAGAACCGTTCGATTACACCCAAGAGCCCCAAGTCCGCGCCATGCAGGACCTCGATGTCGACCTGAACGAGGCGGGCGTACTGCGCCCCCTCACCGACATCCCGCTCATCCCATGAGGACCCTTGGCTCGGCACGCGCCTCCTCGGCATGAGCAACCCGCCCTTCGCCGCCAATATCGACGCGAAACAAATCGAAGAATGGACCATGCCCGACGCCGCCTCCGGCACCGGACGCCGTCCGTTCGACGGATTAAACGGCCTCCGCTGCTTCCTGATCGAGGCGAAGCTTGGATGTGCGGGGTATTTGGTGGACGACTTCGGGGCTGGGGCGCCCGAAATAGCGGACTCCTCCAGAGCAGAGGAGAGAATGGGCGTCGTACAAACGCAAATAACCAATCATCACAATCTGGCTTCAAGGTACCCGAGCCGACATCAAGGGCTTGACCACATGGTGGCGTGGGGCTGTAGCCAGACACTACTTGCTTTGTTCGTTAATAGCCGCGCTGGCTCTTCGAGCCGCGTGAGGGCATTCAATATACCGGCTGCCATGCTGCCGCAGTCAATCTGGTAGACAATATGGACGAACGCGACACGCTTCACATTGCTTTCACGCTAACCAAGGCAGATGAATACCCTGAGCCGATCGCCTATCGGGCGTCGTATTACGCATTCCTGGCCGACCTGAAAAAAATCTCTGCACATTTCGAGGCGCTAATCGCGCCATTTTCCCGCGATGACGAACCCGGCTTTGTCGACACACCGATCCTCGACCCAAACCTCCCAAGCCTCGCAAACGAGTTCGCCCGCGGCACCGATCTTGAAGGTTTGTCCAGAGGCGAAGTCGGCCATACAGACGTCATTTCCCGAGCGCAGCCACGATCCGCCACAGGTCGCGACATTACAGTGATTGCGCATAGCTGGGGGTCGAGCGTCAGACACGACGGCTTGAAAGTTTCGCTACGCCTCCCATTTCTAAACCCCGCTCCCGACCTGCCCTTCCTCCAAACCCTCTTAACCCGCATCCACGATTGGCGCCCGGTTCAGCACATGGTCGCGGGCGGTCGCTCCGCCCTCTTCTCGTCCCGCGTCTTCGAAGACAAGCAAACCGTCGGCTGGGCCTCCTGGTGGCCGCGCCCGATCCCGCCCGAGGCCCTGCGCCGGGCACATCTCGTCACCCCCATGCTCGGCGGCACCTTCGTCGCCAGCACGCCCGAGCCATTCGATTACACCCAAGAGCCCCAGGTCCGCGCCATGCAGGACCTGGACGTGGACCTGAACGAAGCGGGGGTGCTGCGCCCCCTCACCGAAATCCCGCTGATCCCTTGAAGTCGATGATCGGCTCCAGCAAATCTCCCGAGTTCTGGAGTTGGATGGAAGGTTTTGCACAGGCACAATCCAGTATCGACGCTAAGCACAGGTCTCGCCGCGCATATTGCGTTCTGGTCCGACGTTGCCTCCAGATCGAGAGCCAAAAAATGGACAACCGCGATCGTCTCATCGTCATCTTCTCGTTCCCGCGCTCCGAAGACAGCTTTGAAACGGGTGTGGAGGCCTGGATCGACCTGATTGGCAAACTCCAAACGCTTGATCCACACTTCGCAAACGTCGTGTCGCCGATGACAGCCGCAGATGGGGAAGGCATTACGGGGCTGCCTTTCGACGCGGCGGATTTCCTCGCGCGCAAACAGGCCCTTCGACAAGAAGCTATGCGCGACGCGATGGAACAAGAAGGTGAGGAGGCCGAGATGATTGGGCTACCAAACGTCGTGACGGGCATATCTCGTGCGACAACGGCAGGCGCAGAACGCTGGGTTACGGATATCACATATCGATGGAATGGCGCCTGGGATGTCGATCAGCTTAGCCTTTCGATCAGGTTACCTTTCCTGCAGCCGCCACCGGACGTTTCCCTGATTAAGAGCCTCCTTGCTCTGGTCGCCAATTGGCGTGAATTGACGCACATGATCGCGGCCGGAAATTCAACGCTGGGAGACATCCGCGTCTTCGACGACAAACAAACCGTCGGCTGGGCCTCTTGGTGGCCCCGCCCGATCCCGCCCGAGGCCCTGCGCCGCGCCCATCTCGCGACCCCCATGCTCGGCGGCACCTTCGTCGCCAGCACGCCCGGGCCCTTCGACTATACCCAAGAGCCCCAGGTCCGCGCCATGCAGGACCTCGATGTCGACCTCAACGAGGCGGGGGTACTGCAGCCCCTCGAAGACATCCCACTCATCCCCTGAGGGCCTTCCCCCGACCCCACATCTCGCGTATTCTGCCCAAAACAACGACAAGATAGGCGAGCGGTGACAGATATGGCCAAAGATCTTCCGCTGGGCCCGGGCAACAGCCCGGAGCCGAGCTATGACGCCTCCTCCATCGAAGTGTTGGAGGGGCTGGAGCCCGTTCGCAAACGCCCCGGCATGTATATCGGCGGCACCGATGAACGGGCGCTCCACCACATGGTGGCGGAGGTGCTGGACAATTCCATGGACGAGGCCGTCGCCGGTCACGCCAACCGCATCGAGGTCACGCTTCACGCCGATGGCGCTGTCACCGTGCAGGACAACGGCCGCGGCATTCCTGTGGACCCGCATCCGAAATTCCCCGACAAATCCGCGCTGGAAGTCATCCTTTGCACACTCCACGCGGGCGGCAAGTTTTCGGGCAAGGCCTACCAGACGTCTGGCGGGCTCCACGGGGTGGGGGCGTCCGTGGTCAATGCGCTGTCGGATTCCATGGTCGTCCAGGTGGCCCGCGACCGCGAATTGCATGAGCAGCGCTTTTCCCGTGGTCAGCCGCTGGGCCCGGTCGAGAAGATCGGCGCCGCCCCGAACCGCCGCGGCACCACCGTCACCTTCCACGCCGATGAAGACATCTTCGGCCACCACAGGCTGAAGCCCGCACGCCTGCACGCCATGGTGCGGTCCAAGGCCTACCTGTTTTCAGGCGTGGAAATCCGCTGGAAATCGGAAATCGACGATGGCGACACGCCCACACAAGCCACCTTCCACTTTCCGGGCGGCCTGTCGGATTACCTGTCCGAAACGCTGGGCCAGGCCTCCACCTATGCCGACACCGCCTTCGCGGGCAGTGTAGACTTCGCCGACAAGTTTGACGCGCCCGGCAAGGTGGAATGGGCCATCAACTGGACGCCGTCGCGCGACGGCTTCATCCAATCCTACTGCAACACCGTGCCCACGCCTGAAGGCGGCACCCATGTCCAGGGCTTCTGGGCCGCCATCCTCAAAGGCATCAAGGCCTACGGCGAACTGGCGAACAACAAGAAAGCCGCCCAGATCACCCGCGACGACCTGACGTCGGGCGGCTGCGCGCTGGTCTCCTGCTTCATCGCCGAACCCGCTTTCGTCGGCCAAACCAAAGACCGCCTCTCCACCGAATCCGCCGCCAAATTCTGCGAGTCCGCCGTGCGCGACCGCTTCGACAATTGGCTGGCCTCCGACACCAAGGCCGCGGGCGCCATCCTCGACTTCCTGGTGCTGCGCGCCGAAGAACGCCTCCGCCGCCGGCAGGAGAAGGAAACCGCCCGCAAATCCGCCACCAAGAAGCTCCGCCTGCCCGGCAAACTGGTCGATTGTTCCGCAGGCGCCCGCGACGGGACCGAGCTTTTCATCGTCGAAGGCGACTCCGCTGGTGGTTCCGCCAAAATGGCCCGCGACCGCAAGACCCAGGCCCTGCTGCCGCTTCGGGGCAAAATCCTCAACGTCCTCGGCGCCGCCTCATCCAAACTGGGCTCCAACGCCGAGATCTCCGACCTCACCCAAGCCCTGGGCGTGGGCCTCGGCACGAAATTCAACATCGATGATCTGCGCTACGACAAGATCATCATCATGACCGACGCCGATGTGGACGGCGCCCATATCGCGGCGCTCCTGATGACGTTCTTCTTCACCCAAATGCGCCCCATGATCGACGCCGGGCATTTGTACCTCGCCTGCCCACCCCTCTTCCGCCTGACCCAAGGGGCCAAACGCGTCTACTGCCTGGACGAGGCCGAGCGTGACGACTGGCTGGAACGTGGCCTGGGCGGCAAAGGCAAAATCGACGTCTCGCGCTTCAAAGGCCTGGGCGAGATGGACGCCAAGGATTTGAAAGAGACGACGATGGATCCGGCGTCGCGCAAACTGATCCGCGTGACGGTGGACGAGGACGCCCCGGGCGAGACCGGAGACCTGGTCGAGCGCCTCATGGGCAAGAAGCCCGAATTACGGTTCGAGTATATTCAAGAGAACGCCCGGTTTGCGGGGGAGTTGGATGTTTGAATTAATGAGTTTTCTTGAAAGAGAATGGGCATCACTTTTATCGCTAGGCTGGACCGTCCCGACTCTGCTGGCGCTTGCGGTAGCGGCAACATTTATTACTTGCAAATTTCTTTTTGACATTCAACTGCAAAACAAGAATGCACTAATTGACTTATTTCGAAACCGCATCGATGAATACGAGCGAAAGCTGAATGTCGATTCACCACAAGATGCCGTTGGGCAGGTTGAAAAATTACAGTCTCGGATAGCAACCTTAGAACTGGCAGTTGGAGAAATAACCCCTCGTACGATTTCAGAAGATCAGAAAACCGTAATATCGCAGCAGCTAAAACGTTTTGCTGGCAGCAGCGTGGCAGTACTTCACGACGCCACGGCACCTAATGCTAGGCGTCTTCATTCTGACTTCGTGCATATTTTTCAGCAGTCCGGCTGGCATACTAGCAGTGGGGTTGTATTTGGTCCGAATGAGCATCCCCCGAGCGGCATTCAAATCCGCCCGTGTAGGAACGGCGAGGCATCAAGTAAACAGCAAGCCTTCATGGACATTTTGCGTAGTGTCAAGATTCCATTTGATATCGGTCCAAACGCAGTGCCATCGGCGATCTCGAAAGGGCCAGAACCTGAAGAGTTTCAAATGTTGATAACTCTACCAGCTACCCAATCAGCGTAGCGAAAGAGCAAGGTAGGATGGGTAAAAACCCACTACACCGAAATCCGAGCCAGCGCGCCAGTAAATTGTAACCCAATCCACCCATTCACCAACATCACGCATCGGTGGGTTTTCACCCACCCTACGGCCGCCCGATCAACACCCCGTCACCGCACCGCGCATCGCCACGCCCGCGCTATCTCATATCCCCATTCCGACAATCGTCCAGCCCGCACCTCCCGATGCACCGACGAAAACGGCTAATCCACCGCCCGCGCGACCACCCCATACGTCCCTGGACTGCCTCAAACGTCCCCAACCGGCAGACGCGCCCTAAAACCAGCTAGAGCCCGCGCTCAGCACGTAGAGCACCACGGCAGACAACAGAAACCCGATGACCGCGCCGATCAGGAGGCCGCCGCCGATGGGTACTCCGGTGGCCAGCGCCGCGCCGCCGCCGATGACACCACCGACCACCGCGCCCGCGGCCATCATGCCCGCGGCCGAGGCCAGGCTGCGCAGGAACGTCATCAGGATATCGCCGACGGCCCAGAGAAGCAGTTTCAGATTGCTGTCACTCATCTTCGGGGGTCGCATCATCACTCCGGTCAACACGCAGGCTCACATGCTGGCCATGTCATCCGAATGTGGCCCGAGAATGGCGCATTGAGGCAGCAAGCATAGGGTGTGTGAAACCCACCATCCCGACACATCCGTCGTCCCCCACGCCCGACACCCCCTGGCCCGGAACCAAGGGGCGTCAGCCCCGCCGGGCCAGCGCCGGGTCGGTCCCACGGGCCGGCGCTCCGCAGACGCCAGCAAACGGCACAACCCGCGTCCGATCCTTGCCACCATAAACCAAGCAGCCCACCCCAATCAGCGCCGCCCCCCGACCCGCCGCTGGCCCGGCTCCGCACGCAGCGCAAGCAAGCGCAGGGTGGGTGACACCCCACCGCCCACGCGACCGGCGCCGAGGGTGAAACCATCGTAGCCCCGAAATCCGCACCGTCGTCATAGGTCGATATGAAGGCCCCTGCGGCTTAATCCTGCACCGACTCCAACCAAGCCACCAACGCCGCAATGGGCTCCGACGTGACGATGGGTTGCCCCGATTCCGTGCGGATGAAGGCCGATTCCCCGCCCTCGAAGACTGAGCCCCAGACCGGCATCGCGCCGCCATGGCTCAGCACCGGGTCGCGCCCGTCGATCTTTGCGGCCACGTCGAAATGCGGGAACGCACCGCCTGTGGAAAGGCGCGTCAGGTCCGGGATTTCCACCGACAGAACCTCCGTCATCGGGCCGTCGCCCCGCGCCTCAACCCCATGGCAGGCCGCGCAGAAATCCTGGAACAGGCCCGCCCCCTCAGAGACACGCGCCGCGTCCTGGGCGGCGGCTGGACAGGCAAGGAAAGCGATCAGAATGGCAAGGCGCATGGCGGGGTCTCCGTTTGATACCGGACCGATCTTCCCATGTCGGCGCGTCTTCCACCTTGATACGCGTCAACCGACATGGACGCCTGCCCTTCGTCGCCCTACCTCCCTCCCCATGCGTATGATCTTCGCCCTGGCTTTCGCCCTGCTCACCCTGCCCGCCGCTGCCCAAGACACCGACTTGGAGTTGGTGCTGCTGGCCGACGCCTCCGGCTCCATTTCTCAGCGGGAACTCATGTTTCAGCGTGAAAGCTACGCCCAGGCCATTACCGATCCGCGGGTCTTGGCCGCCATCGCCGACACGGCCTATGGCTCCATCGCGGTGACCTATGTAGAATGGGCCACCAATCAGGCCGTGGTCGTGCCATGGATGCGCATCGCCACGGAAGACCAAGCCCAAGCCTTTGCCGAGGCGCTGGCTGGCCCACCGCGCATGGCCACGGGGCGCAACGCCATCGGCTCAGCCCTGCTGTTCGGGCGCGACCTGATCGAGGGGAATGACATCGAGGGCTGGCGCCGCGTCATCGACTTCTCGGGCGACACCGATGGCAATTCCTTCGGCCCCCCGATCGAGCAAGCCCGCGATGAGGTCGTGGCCGCGAACATCACCATCAACGCGCTTGCGATCCAGTTCGAAAGTGGCTTCGGCCGTGGCAATCTGGTGGAAATCTATGAGACCCGCATCATCGGCGGCCAAAACGCCTTCGTCGTCTCGGCCGATACGCGGGATGCGTTTGCCGACGCGATCCGCCGCAAGCTCATCCTGGAAATCGCGGGTTTAACGCCCGGTGCGAAGCGGGCGGCGGTGGATTAGGCGGGGCTACACCGTCTCGCCGAACATCTCCGCCATGTCCTCGGGTTGGATCAGTTCGATCCCCGTAAGCTCCCGCATGGGGCGGATATAGCAGGTCACCACCGCCCAGCCACGCTCCAGATCCGTGAGCTTCGAGGTAAAGCCATGGGGCGTCGCGCGGACCATGTCGCGCACCTTCTGGGACAGGGCATTGGCGTCGTCATCGGCGTTCCAGCCGCCATTGGACTTGCCGGAAATGCGGCCCATGGCGATGAAATCCTCACCCGCGGCCCGCGACTTGGGCATCAGATGGTCGACTTCTCGGCCAAGCGAACTGCGCGGCATCACCGCATCGAAAGCATCGCGGTAGTCACCGTATTTCGGCGCGCAATAGACCGTGCCCCAACCGCGCCGATCCAGCACGAAGCAATTCCGCGGGGCACGCTGACCGATCCGGTGGAGGCGCACCCCGGGGCGGCGCAAGTCAGCCAGCCCGATGGCCGGCGCGGGCCAGGCGATGTCTTGGGCGCGCATTTGTGCGCCATATTGCTTCGCCGTCATGTCCATGGCCTGACCTCTCACACACATTCACAGGCCGACAAGGCATCAGGCCAGCCCGCTGAGTCAACTCTTGGGGCTTTCAACAACGCGTTCCCTGGTGCCAAGCGTTCCCCAAAGACCCCACACAATCAGGACTTCATGAAACGTGAACGCCTTCAATAGAATGTCAGGGCGATTGCGGAAATTCTGATTCAGATTTCCTGAAAACCGCGATACTCCTCAACCATGCGGTTCGCTTTTTTGTTCGTTCTGATCCTTGCTGCCTGTACGTCGCGCCCTTTGACGGAGGCGGAAACAGACTTTCTGCAGCCCATCCATGGCGGCACCTTGGACACTGGACGCATCCGCATCACGGAAACTCCGGTCGTCGGCATCTTCCCCATCACCTTCGATGCCCGCCCCAGGGTAACCTGCCGCGAACGCATCGGCCCGCCGCGCGAAGGTCGCATCACGGCGCGCGCTGGCGGGATCGTGCTGTTCAACCGGCTTTTCACAGCGCCCAGCATCACCCTGCCCGATTACACGTTCGAAACCGCAGACGGGGAACTGAACCTGGCCCTGGCCATGTTCTTCGTCCATGAGGCAACCCACATCTGGCAATGGCAGAACCGCAAATTGACGGGCTACCATCCGGCGCGGGCCTTCAGCGAACAAGTGATGATCGACGATCCCTACCTCTTTGAGCCGGGCGACCCGCGGCCCTTTTTGGAATACGGCTTTGAGGTGCAAGCCAGCCTGGTGGAGGAATACCTCTGCTGCGCCACCCTGGACCCCGAAGGCGCGCGGACCGAGCGGCTGCATCGCTTGTTGTCACCCGTTTTACCGGTGGCCGAACCCCGCATCTTCGCCCGCCCGGTGCGAGTGCCATATGAAGAAGACCTTCCGGGGATCTGTTCGTAGGATTTTGTGCGGTCTTCTGGCGCCGTTCGCATCTTGCGATCCGAAAGTGCGCTGAGCGAAAGCGGGGCCATCGACGAGCCGGTGGACGGCCCGGCGATCGACCGGCGTCCGGCGCGCTTGATTCCGATCTAGCGCTGCTGTGGGTACCGGCCGACAGGCGAACGAGCCCACATGGCCAAGAACGCTCCTATCCTTCCGCCCGCTCCGCCAGGCTCAGCCAATCCTCTTCCGCCTGGGACAACTTCGCCTGACGCTCCACCAGGGCCTCAGTCGCCTTCTTAAACTTCATCGGCTCCCGCGTGAACAAATCCGCATCCGACAAAAGCCCTTCCAGCTTCCCGATCTCGGCTTCCAACCGTTCGATCTCGGCAGGAAGGGCCTCGAACCGGTGCTGCTCGGTATAGGTCAGCCCGTCCACCGCCTTCTCCGCCTTAGCGGCACCCAATGGCGCCTTCTTGGGCGTGGGTTTCGCCACAGCCGCCGCCCGCTCCCCGCGCTGAGCGACATAATCCGACCAGCCACCAGGATAGGCCTGGGCGCGACCATCTCCCTCCATCGCGATGGTCTGGGTGGCCACGCGGTCCAGGAAATCACGGTCGTGGCTTACGAGCAGAACTGTGCCGTCATAGTCGCCCAGCACGTCTTGTAGCAGGTCTAAGGTTTCCACATCCAAGTCGTTCGTGGGTTCATCCAGCACCAGCAGGTTTGAGGGGAGCGCCATGATGCGCGCCAGCAGAAGCCGCGCCTTTTCGCCTCCCGATAGCGATCGAACAGGGGCCTTCAATTGACGGTCGTCGAAAAGAAAATCCTTCAGATAGCCCGCCACATGTCGCGGCGTGCCGCGCACCATGACCTGATCGCTCGTCCCCGCCATCCCCAGCATCGGATCCAATGCCAGCGAATCCCACAGCGTCGCATCGGGGTCCAGCTTGGCGCGCGCTTGGTCGAAGACGGCGATCTCCAAATTCGTGCCCAGCTTGACCGAACCCGCGTCAGACGCGACCTCCCCCAGCAGCATCTTCAGAAGCGTCGTCTTGCCCACCCCGTTGGGCCCCACAAAGGCCACGCGATCCCCGCGCTGCACCCGCAGGTCGAAATCGCGCACGATGACCCTGTCGCCAAAGGCTTTCGTCAAGCCCCGCGCCTCGATCACGCGCTTGCCGCTGGTTGGCCCGGTATCGAGGTCAAGGGCGGCAGTTCCCGCCCGGCGGACCTGCGCCGCGCGCTCCGCCCGCAGACCCTGCAACGCGCGCACCCGGCCCTGGTTGCGCTTGCGCCGCGCACTGATGCCTTCCACGGCCCACCGCGATTCCGCCTTGATCTTTCGGTTCAACTTGTGGCGCGCGGCATCTTCTTCTTCCCAGACTTTGTCGCGCCAGGCCTCAAACGCGTCAAAGCCCTTATCCTGGCGCCGCACCGCGCCGCGATCCACCCAAAGCGTGGCCTGCGTCAGCGCCCGCAAAAAGGCCCGGTCGTGGGAGATGAGCACATAGGCCTTTCGCGCGGCGCGCAACTCCGCCTCAAGCCAAGCGATGGCATCGATATCGAGGTGGTTCGTGGGCTCGTCCAGCAGCATCAGTTCCGGCGCTTCGGCCAGCAGCTTGGCCAAGGCCGCGCGCCGCCGCTCCCCGCCCGAGGCTGCGTCGGGACTAGCCTCCAACTGCAACTTCAGGCCGCTGGCCGCCGCCTCGACGCGCCAGGCCTCCGCGGGGCCGAGGTCTGAGATGGCGTAATCGCCCAAGGTTGCGAAGCCTGCCAGATCGGGCTCCTGCTCCATATATCCCACGCTCGTGCCCGGTGATAGCACCCGGCTGCCGCTGTCCGGCTCCACCAAGCCTGCCATTACCTTAAGAAGCGTGGATTTTCCTGACCCGTTGCGCCCCACCAAGGCCACGCGGTCCCCGCCCTGCACGATCAGCGACAGGTCCGCAAAAAGCGGCGCCCCACCGAAGGTGAGCGAGATATCGGTGAGTTGAAGCAAGGGGGCGCGGGCCATGGGCCGCAGGTAGCGGCCATCGCGAGGACGGTCAATCAGACCGGATCGAGCATCCCCGTCAAAAGCCGCGCCCGACGCGCGGGAATGGCCGCGACGGGCAAGGCGGTGAAGACATGGAGCGTGTCCAGATCGCGGTCCACCACCGCATGGTCCGACACCCCGGCCCCCAGTGACAGCCAAGCGCGCAGCAGGGGCGGCAGCGGCCCGGGCGCGCGGGGCAGTACGATTGTCTCGGGCGCAAGTCGACCCGGGCGCCAATTATCGGGCGCCACATGGCCGGCCAACCGCACCATGCCCGCCCCATCCGCTGGGAAGGACGAACAGCCATAAAGCACATCCACTCCCGCCTCGGTCACGATCTGAGCCATGACGGCCAGCATCAGGCGCGGCACCTCAGGGTCGGTGCAATCGGGGTCCAGGCAGATGCGACCCACCTCCAAGGCACGCGAAAAGGACCCGGCGAACGCCCGCAGGTCATAAAATTGTGCCGTATAGCCGACTGCGATAGCGTCGGCCTCCTGCACGGTCAGGCGGGCGCAGGCGGCCAGGGCTCCGCCCCGTTCGACCGTCAAATGGGACGCGGGCACATCGAAGCGGTCGCCATCGGGGTTGCCCGCGCGAAACAGGCGGGCGCGCATGTCCAGCGCCCGGGCCGGGGCCGCCCCATGCTCCAAGCGCACATGCCAGTTGCCGACTTGCCTGTTCATCCCAACCATCGCCCTTGGCGCGCCCGTGGGCGCACCTATCTCCAAGCCGAGCGCCTGCAATGGGCCCCGAAGGACAAGGAAGCGGAATGGACAAGGTCGTCAAGTCGGATACGGAATGGCGCGAAGCGCTGTCGGCAGAAGCCTACAAGGTGCTGCGCAAACACGCGACGGAGCGTGCGGGCACCCACGAAGACTTCCCCAAGGGCCCCGGCACCTATCGCTGCGCGGGCTGCGATGCGCCGCTTTTCGACCAGGCCCATAAGTTTGAAAGCGGCACCGGCTGGCCCAGCTTTTATCAGCCCGTTGACGGCGTCGAGGGTGAGAATGTGGGCGAAAGCGAAGACAATTCCTGGTTCATGAAACGCGTCGAGGTTCATTGCAATCGCTGCGATGGCCATCTGGGCCATGTCTTCCCCGACGGGCCCAAGCCGACAGGCCTACGGTACTGCATCAACGGCGTGGCGCTCCAGTTCGATCCGTCCGAATAGCCGACTCGGGCCTATGCATGCGACCTACGCGGCGCGGCGTCTGGCGGAAGGCCTGCGACGGCATCGACTGGGGCACATGGCATGTGTCGCCTGCGGGCCCGGCTCAGATGCGGGCCATGCGCCAGCCTCACCAAAGCGCCAATGACAACGACATCCTAGTTGTCCGCCCCACCGCCAGCGCCTGCTGCCAGCGCCTCACCGATATCGATGCGGCCGAAGTTGCGCAGGATCTGTTGGACCAGACCGAATTCCTGGATGGTCGTGTCCGTCACGCGCCGGGACAAGGTCACCACGCGGCCCCGCTCCAACCCGAAGCGTTCGATATTTTCCACGGTCCCATCATCGGCAAAGGAAATCGCCACAAGCTGCCGGTCGATGGTCTCGGGCGCGCGCCAAGCAAAATTGCGCACCCGGCTTTGGACGTAATACCACGCCTCATCGCCCAGGACGCCGCTGGCTGATGGCTTGCCCACACTCAACTCAACCGAATCGCGGGTATCGGCGCCCACGACAATCGACTCCAACTCCTCATCGGGGGGAACATAGCCGTGGTTACGGAACGTGGCAGAGCAACCAGCAAGGGCCGTCAGAAGGACGGCGACCAGGAAACCCCTCGCGATCCGTGCCATTCTGTCGTCCCCCGATACACGCAATACGGCCCCCCGTTGCGCGGGCGTACCAATTCGCCCTATGGCTTACTCGCCCTCGCCCCCCACCTCAAGCCTGCCGACCGAGGTTGCCATGAAGCCTGTCCTGTCCCACCCCCTGCGCCTGTCCGACCTGCCGCGCCGCAAGACCACGCGGTTCAACCTCGTCCCGGATGCAGGCCAACTCGAAGCACTGGCGGACCGCATGAATGTGGATGCGGTCAAGAAGGTGAGGTTGGAAGTCGCGCTCACCGCCGGTCAGGGTAATGACTGGTTGCTGGAGGGCCATCTGGGGGCCACCGTCATTCAACCCTGCCGCGTCACAACGGACCCGGTCACGACCCGAATCGAAGAAGATGTGCGCCGCCTCTTCACGAATGACCTGCCAGAACCCAGCGGCGAAGAGATGGAGATGCCCGAGGATGACGGGGTGGAGCCGCTTCCAACCCTTCTGGACTTGGGCGACATCTTGGAAGAGGTGCTGATCCTGTCGATCCCGGCCTATCCCCGCGCGGAGGGCGCCGAAGATTTGGACCTGTCCGCAGCGCCACCGGGGGTGGAGCCGCTGAGCGACGAAGCCATGAAACCCTTCGCCGGCCTTGCCGCCCTCAAAGACAAGCTTGAAGGCGGCAAAGACGATTGAGCGCCTCCCGAAAGGGTCAATCTTCGACCCTTCAAGAAACGCAGCGACATCGATGTTGGTTGGGCTCTTTTCCTGGAAGGCCTGACACTGTGCCTTCCCAAATGCTCGTTCAGATTTCGCCGCCCATGATGCGACGAATTTCAACCATCCGTTCGTGCGGAAACTTTTCGTTGGCCGTTTCGTGGGCAGTCACCGCGAAAGTGGTCACGGTGGCGGATGCGGCGATGGCTGCGATGGTCAGTGCGATTTTATAGCGTCTCATTGTGCTCGTCCTTTCAAGTGAGGCTGCACATATGACCAACCGCTCGGATTTCCCTCCCGCATTTGCGCACATTGACGTGGGCGGAAAGGCGAGACATCCAATCGGCATTCGCACCGCGCATCGAAGGCTTTGTCCTGCGCATGGCAAATCATCCTTCCCTTGCATCTCGCCGAAATCGTTGTATGAGGCGCTTTCCGCCCCATCCGGAACGGAATTCGCTGGACCCCTGCGCGTGAACGCAATAGGGACGCCCGACATATTTTGGACAATGGTGGCCCAGCCCGGCTGTGCCGCAACAAACCCGAGGTTGAGACATGGCCGTTCCCCAGAACAAGGTCACCCCCTCCCGCCGGAACAATCGCCGGTCGCACGACAGCCTCGTGCCCGGGAATCCGGCCGAGTGCCCCAATTGCGGTGAGCTCAAGCGCCCGCATCACGTCTGCGGCGCCTGCGGCCACTATGCCGACCGCGAAGTCATCGCGGCCGACACGGTCGAGCTGGAAGACGACATCTGATCAGCACGCGGGGCGGGCGTTTCATGTCGGACGACACAGACGACGGCCCCCATGTCCTGTCCATCGACGCCATGGGCGGCGATCTCGGCCCTGAAGCCGTAGTCGCGGGGCTTGCGCGTGCTGTGAAGCAGACGCCTGCCATGCGTTTTGTGGTCCACGGGGACAAACCCCTGCTTGATAGGTTGATCGCCAAGCGACGGGGCCTGTCGGATCATTGCACCACGCGCCACGCCGATGGCGTTGTGACAATGGAAGACAAACCAGCCCAGGTCATGCGCAACGGCAAGGACACATCCATGTGGTCCGCCATCGACGCCGTGCGCGACGGCGAAGCCACGGTCTGCGTGTCCTGCGGCAATACCGGCGCGCTCATGGCCGTTTCCATGATCCGGCTGCGCAAGCTGCCTGGTGTCAACCGCCCGGCCATCGCCTGCCTTTGGCCTTCGCGCAATCCGTCGGGCTTCAACGTGATGCTGGATGTGGGCGCCGATATCCGCGCCGATGCCGACGATTTGCTGCAATACGCGCTGATGGGCATGTCCTATGCCCGGAACGGTCTGGGGCTAGAACGGCCGCGGGTCGGCCTGCTGAATGTGGGCACGGAAGAACATAAGGGCCGGTCCGAGTTGCGTGATGCCCACGAGCTTATCGACGTGTTGGCCGATGCCAACGGCTTCGATTTCGTGGGCTTCGTGGAAGGCGGCGACATCCCCTCGGACCGTGTGGATGTGGTCGTGACCGATGGCTTCACTGGCAACGTGGCCCTCAAAACCGGTGAGGGCACTGCGCGCTTCGTGCGCGACATGCTGGGCGAAGCCTTCCGCGCCACGCCGCTTTCCAAGATCGCGGCTCTTCTGGCCATGACCTCGCTCAAGCGCCTGTCGGCCCGCATAGACCCGCGCCGCGTCAATGGCGGCGTCTTTCTGGGGCTCAACGGCACGGTCGTGAAATCCCATGGCTCAGCGGACGAAACCGGCGTGGCCGCCGCCGTCGCGCTGGCCTGGTCCTTGTCGGAATCGCGGTTCAGCGACCGCCTGAAAGCGCGCCTTGCTTCGGTCACCGGGCCCGCCGAGGTGGAGACATGATCCGCGCAGCCATCCAGGGCGTTGGCCACTACCTGCCTGAACGGGTGGTTGAGAATGATTGGTTCACCACCTTCCTCGACACTTCCGACGAGTGGATCAAATCCCGCTCCGGGATTGAGCGGCGCCACTTCGCGGCCGAGGGCCAGACCACGTCAGACCTTGCCATTCATGCCGCCAAGGCCGCCCTGGCCGATGCAGGACTGGAGCCCGACGACATCGATACCGTCATGGTCGCCACATCCACCCCCGACCTGACCTTCCCGGCGACGGCCACCATCGTGCAGCAGGGTTTGGGCATGACCCGGGGCTTCGCCTTCGACATCCAGGCGGTCTGCGCGGGTTTCGTCTATGCGTTGTCCAACGCCAATGCGCTGATCGTATCCGGCCAAGCCAAACGCGTGCTGGTCATCGGCGCCGAAACCTTCAGCCGCATCATGAACTGGGAAGACCGCACGACATGCGTGCTTTTCGGCGATGGCGCGGGCGCTGTGATTTTGGAAGCGATTGAGGGCGAGGGCACCCCCGCAGATCGCGGCATCTTGGCCACCGATCTACATAGCGATGGCCGCCACCGGGAAATCCTTCAGGTGTCAGGCGGTGTGTCGACGTCGCAATCGAGCGGGCATCTGATGATGGCGGGCAAGGACGTCTTTCGACACGCGGTGGAAAAGCTCGCCCGGTCCACCATCGACGTCTTGGAAAAGGGCGGCGTGACCGCCGACGACATCGACCGCGTTGTGCCGCACCAGGCCAATGTTCGCATTATCGACCGCACGGCCAAGAAACTGGGCCTGCCGATGGACAAGGTTGTCGTCACCGTGGCGGACCACGGCAACACCTCGGCGGCATCGATTCCCCTGGCCATGTCCGTGGCCAAGGCACGCGGCGACCTCAAGACCGGAGATCTGGTCGTCACCGAGGCCATCGGCGGTGGCCTCGCCTGGGGCGCGGTTCTGCTGCGCTGGTAGCCAAGGGCTTGGAACCGCGGTGTTTTCATGCGAATTCGGCCAGCATCTATTTGCGTGAACGTCACCCTGCAAGTGCTTGTCATTGACAAGAAAACCACCGCCCGCGAATGTGCACGCATAAATTGCACCGCGACAGATGATCGCGCGCAAAAAAGGGGATGAGACGATGGCTACCAAAACACTCACACGGATGGATCTGAGCGAAGCGGTGTTCCGCGACGTGGGCCTCAGCCGCAACGAAAGTTCGGCCCTGGTGGCGCAGGTTCTACAGCACGTATCCGACGCGCTGGTAGACGGCGAGCAGGTCAAGATCTCAGGTTTTGGCACGTTCTCAACCCGTGACAAGTCGGCCCGGGTGGGTCGCAACCCCAAGACCGGCGAAGAAGCCCCCATCCCGCCCCGCCGCGTCCTTACCTTTCGCCCGTCCCATCTGATGAAGGACCGTGTGGCCGCAGGGAACGCGGCCAAGAAAGGTTGACCTTGGCGCGCACGCCGGAAAAGTCGGACGGAGCGTTTCGCACGATCCGGGAAGTGGCGGATTGGTTGGCCGTGCCCACCCATGTTCTGCGCTTCTGGGAATCGAAGTTCGAACAGATTGCGCCCGTCAAGGGCGCCGGCGGGCGCCGCTATTACCGCCCAGAAGACATGCGCCTGCTGGGCGGCATAAAAGTCATGCTGCACGATCAGGGTCTGACGATCCGCGCAGTGGGCGACAAGATCGATGATGAAGGGGTCGAGCCGGTGATGGCGCTTTCCCCCGAACTCGAAATGCCGGAAGGCCCGCCCGCACGAACGCGGCGGGTCATCCGCAACGGCGACGAGGCACCTGCGTCGGCCTCCGGGTCGGATCGCGTGGTGCCCTTTGACCGAACGGCTCAGTCGGCCACGGCTGCGGAACCCGAACCGAACGAAGCCCCCCCGCCCGAGGTTGAGGGCCTGCCCGCCGACCCGCTTGTGGCGGCGCCGGAAGCGGCAGCGCAGCCCGATATGCTTGCCGATACACCGCCCGGTGGCGACGACCCGGTGGACCCGATCGATACCGCCCTTCAGCCCACCGGCCTGAACGAGTTGGAAGGCGAGGACACGCCCCCAGGTGACGAGCCTGATCCCGAGATGCAGACCCTGCGGGACGAACTTGACGCGCCCGCCGCCGAGGCCCCGTCGCCGGAGGCCGCGCAGCCAGAGAACATCTTCACCTCCACCGATAAGGCCGAACCTGCATCGGTGCCTTCTGCCGCCCCGGCCGAGAAGCGCACGCGCATCACGCTGCAAGCCGCGGCGCAGACTGCGCCGCCGCCGCCCACCTACGCAGCGCTCAACCGAGTGCGGGGTGCCGAACGGATCGCGGCCGAACATCACCGCCGCCTCAAGCGCGTCGTGCGTCGCTTGCGCGGTCTGATCGAGGATGTGGAAGAAGAGTTGGGCCAAGGGCCGAATTCCTGACCCAAAGCCTGCCAATTGCGGGTTGCGCCCCCGGGCCAAAGCCGTATGTATCGTCGCCAGTCGGGCTATGGCGCAGCCTGGTAGCGCGTCCGTCTGGGGGACGGAAGGTCGCAGGTTCGAGTCCTGCTAGCCCGACCATCGCAACGCCTCTCCCCATTTGGGGCGGGGCGTTTCGCGTCTCTGGGGTTTGGTCCGGGCGGACAGGGGGAACAGAATGACATTTCCGACCGGTGTCTTGGCCAGCCAGCAGATCGAGGCGCTCATGGCGTCCGGTGCGCTCACCTGCGACGCGCCTGCCACGGGCCAGGTGCAACCCGCCTCGCTGGATCTGCGGCTGGGGGATGTGGCCTACCGGGTCCGCGCGTCCTTTTTGCCGGGTGCAGGTCGGCGCCTCGTCGATCGCCTGGCCGAGTTCGAAATGCACCGCGTCGACCTGACCGAGGGCGCTGTCCTGGAAAAGGGCGCGGTCTATCTGGTTCCCCTCCAAGAAAGCCTGGCCCTGCCACCCGACATTTCCGCCGTGGCCAATGCCAAGTCCTCCACCGGGCGGCTTGACCTGCTGACGCGGACGGTGACGGATGGCGGCACCGAATTCGACCGTATTCCCGCAGGCTATGATGGCCCGCTCTACGCCGAGATTTGCCCCCGAAGCTTCAGCGTTCTGGTCCGCCCCGGGATGCGGCTCAACCAGATCCGCTTCCGCGTGGGCGATGCCGTGCTCGATGACGACGCCCTGCACACCCTGCACGCCGCGACCCCCCTGGTCGATGGCACGCCCGTCATCGACGATGGCTTGGGCTTTAGCGTCGATCTGTCGCCCGGCCCCGGCGATCTGGTGGGCTGGCAGGCGCGCCCCCATGCGGGCGTCATCGATCTGGACCGCCTGGGCCACTACGCCCCCCGCGACTTCTGGGACCCGATCACCACTCGCGCGGGCCGCATCATCCTGGACCCTGGCGCCTTCTACATCCTGGTGTCGCGCGAAGCCGTCACCATACCGCCCAGCCACGCCGCCGAAATGGCGCCCTATCTTGCCATGGTGGGTGAGTTCCGCGTCCATTACGCTGGGTTCTTCGATCCGGGCTTCGGCCACGGCACGCCCGCCCGCGGCGTGCTGGAAGTTCGCTGCCACGAAGCGCCCTTCGTGCTGGAATCCGGCCAGATTGTCGGGCGGCTGATCTATGAAGCCATGTCCGAGGTACCCGCCCAGCTTTACGGCCAAGGTATCGCATCCAACTACCAAGGCCAGGGTCTGAAACTGTCCAAGCACTTCGCGGCACCCTGACTTGGGCAACGTCACTGGTCGGTGACACTCTCCTCCAGGAACGGACAGCTTGCGCGCTGGTCCCGCGTCAGTGCCGTGACGGGCACCACATAGGTGTGCACCGCAAACAGCACCGCGCCCGTCCGGGGCAACTTCAGCACCGTCTGCCGCTCAGACCGGACATAGCGCACCGGGGCCGAGATATCCCGCGGCGCGGTCTCGGCCCGGGGTTGGTAGAGGGCGCGATCGGCATAGCCCAACGCATTGGCACGCCACATGGGCCGCCCCGGCGGGACGCGATCAAAGAGCCGCTGCACCCGCCCGGCCAAATCGCCCGCATAATCGGGCACCGGGCGATGGATGCGCGTGAGCGGTCGGCCCATCTTTTCGGCCAACGTCCAAGACGCCGGAAAGCACAGAAGCCCGGCCACCAGCACATGCTCCGCGCCATCGCGCGCCAGAAGCAACAGGTCTTCCTGCAAGAGCCGGCCCAGCCGCCCAAGCGCGGGCGGGCCGTCGTCGACCCGCACGCCGTCGGGGCGCTGCACGCCGCCCGCCACGCGGCGAAACATGTCCGGCAGTGCAGCGTCCACAACGTCAGATAGCTCCGCCACCAAGGGCTCCGCCCCGGGCAGTACGGCCATGACGTCCCCCGGGCGCGAACGCAACAGGCGCACCCGTTCAGACATCTGGGCGGCATAGGCGTCATCCACCACGATCCATGAACCCTCCACCGGAACCATTCCGGGCAGACGGGCAAGGCCCGGATCGGCCCAGGGGGTGAATGGCAGGTGGGCTTGGGTGACGGCGCTCATTCCTCTGGCGCTGAGGGGCTGAGCAGGTCGTCTTCGCGCACCTCGCGCCGTTCGGCATCGACCATCCGGGTAATCGTGTCGTCGGCGGCCACCTCCTCGGGTTCGGGCGGAATGGCGGGCGGTGCCTCGGGCTCCGCCTCCGGCGCGGGGGCGTCCCCCGTGGCTTGGGCCGCGCCCCAGCCCGCGCCCACCAGCCTGGTGCGAAATGTGGGCTCCGGCAGGGCGATGTCGGCCTGTTCCAACGCCGACATCACAACGCGCAGCGCCTCGCCCCGTGCCGCCATAAATGACGTCTGGGTCTGGTCGAGCCAGCCGAAGAATTCCACATTGATGGTGCTGTCCCCCGCCTCTTTAACCCAGACTTGGGGCGGCGGGTCGGGTAGCACGAAATCCAGGCTGCGCAACGTATCCAGCCCGATGCGTTTTGCCTCTGCCAAATCAGCGGCCGGGTCCAAGCCTAACACGAAGCCGAAACGGCGTTCGGCATTGCGGGTGTAGTTCACGATCTTGGCCTTGAAGACCACCGCGTTGGGCAACCGCACATGGTTGCCGTCGGGATCCAGCAGCACCGTTGCCCGACTGGTCAGCCGCACGACCTGCCCAAGGGAGCCTTCGATATCCACAAAGTCATTGGGCCGAAACGGCTGCCGCAGGCTCAGCATGACGGAGGCGATGAAGTTTTCGACCGTGTCGCGCACGGCAAAGCCCACGGCCAGGCCGACGATGCCCGCAGCGCCCAACAAGCCTGTCAGGACCGCGGTCGCGTTCAGAATGTCGAGCGCGACAACTACACCCGCCAAAACGAAGACCAGGCGGACGACCATGCGGTAGATGTCAGCGATGAACGCATTCGGGGCCAGGCGCCGCCACGGCGCCTCCCACCGGGCCAGCAAGATACCGGTCGCCATTACCAATAGCCCTGCCAGGACGGCCACGGCCAGAAGCGGCAGATAAGCGACGAACTGATCCAACCGCGCCGCGAAGCGGTCCACCACCGGGTCGAGCCGTTGCGACACATCGGTGCTTTCTACCACCCGATTTTCGATGGCCACGACGCCATCGACCCGCGCCGCCAATTCGTCGAGCCGGGGGATAGCTTCGCCGTCCAGAACCTCGCCGCTGAAGGTGACGATGCCTTCGCGAACCTCGACCGCGACATCATCGTAGCCGTCGAGCTCGGCAATAATGGCCTCGATCCGGCGGTCGATGGCGGCATCGCTGCCCACGCTTTGTTCCGTCGAGATGGAGCCCGAAGGCTGTGCCATTTCTTGCGCGGCGACAGGCAGGGCAAGACACAACCAAACCAGAACAATCCGGATCATTTCTTCCGCCCCGGCGGCCCGTAGATGCCTTGCGCCCTAGGTTTTTCGCGCCGGACGCCCAGCTTCGCCACTGCCCATGCCAGCACACATACCGGCGGGATCAGGACAAGCGTTGGCACCACATCCACCAGGCCATGGATGCGTAGAGCATCAGGCAAGGTCACCAATGACAAAAGCAGCACACTGCCCAGCCCGACGGCCAGCGGAAGTCCCACCAATAATACCGCCACGCGCCCACCGATGCGATGCAGAAAACGCATAATGAGCCAGCCCAGGCCAGAAAGCAGCGCGCTGGCCAAAACCGCCAGCAGCAACAGACCGGAGGCCCAAGCCAACCCCATCCGATCAGAACGTCTGGTCGTAATCGCCGACATTGGGTTCGAGCCGGATGACCCGGTCGAGGTCTTCGAAGATGGCGCGCAGCTCGTCCTTCGAGGCGGGGCTTTCGCAGACCACCACCAGATTGGGCGTGTTGGACGACGCCCGGACAAGCCCCCAGCCGCCGTTTTCCAGCATCACGCGCGCGCCGTTCACCGTCACGATATCGGTGATCTTCTGGCCACCCAGCGTGCCTTGCCCCTTCATGGGCACCAGCCGGTCCACGATCCGTTGGAGCGTGTCGTACTTTTCTTCGTCCGGACAATGGGGCGACAGGGTGGGCGTGTTGTAGACCACCGGCAGGGCCTTGCGCAGATCGCTCATGGATTTGTCAGGGTTGCGGTCGAGCAATTTGCAGATCTCGACCGCCACGCGCATCCCGTCGTCGTAGCCGCGCCCGATGGGTTCGGCCAAGAAGTAGTGCCCCGATTTCTCAAACCCCGCCAGCGCGCCGATTTCGTGGACGCGGCGCTTCATATGGCTGTGCCCGGTCTTCCAATAGTCGGCCTTGGCACCATTGGCCCGCAGTTCCGGGTCGCTGGCGAAAAGGCCGGTGGATTTCACATCGGCCACGAAGGTGGCGCCGGGATGCAGCTTCGACAGATCGCGGGCCATGATGACGCCCACCTTGTCGGCGAAGATCTCTTCGCCTTCATCGTCCACCACGCCGCAGCGATCGCCATCGCCGTCAAAGCCCAGGGCCAGATCGGCCCCTGAGGCGCGGACGCTGTCGGCCATGTCGTGCAGCATCTTCATGTCTTCGGGGTTGGGATTGTAGTTGGGAAACGTGTAATCGAGCGTATTGTGGCTTTCGACCACCTCAACACCAATACGGCGCAGCACCGCAGGACCGTAGGCAGAGGCGGTGCCATTGCCCGTGGCGCAGACCACTTTGAGGGGGCGAGACATGCGGAAATCACCACATAGATCATCGAGGTAGGCGTCCATCACGCCGTTGACATGTTCCCATTTGCCGCCATCGCGGGTTTCACCGCGACCCTCCAGCACGATATCGCGAAGTTCGCCCATCTCATCGGGGCCATGTGTCAGGGGGCGCTCAAACCCCATTTTGACCCCGGTCCAACCGTTAGGATTGTGCGACGCCGTGACCATGGCGACGGCGGGGGCATCCAGGTGGAATTGGGCAAAATAGGCCATGGGCGTGATCGCCGGGCCGATATCCTGCACATGGATGCCAGCCTGCGTCAGGCCCAGGATCAGGGCTTGCTTGATGGCGAGCGAGTAGTCACGGTAATCGTTGCCGACGGCGATGCGCGGCTCGATCCCGCGCAGATACATCTGCGTACCCAGCCCCAGGCCCAGCGCGGTGATGCCGGGCAAGTTAATCGCATCGGGGTATTTCCAGCGCGCGTCGTATTCGCGGAAGCCCGTGGGCGCGATCATCGGGTCGCGCAGGAATTCCCAAGTGTTGGGGGTGACGTCGGCAAGGGGTTTCATGGAAATCCTCAGGTTCTCAAATATCGGTCGGCTGCACATGGGCGGTGTTCTACGACCGCTTTAGCCACGCCTTCCGCATATGCAAGCCGCGCTGCCGTGGGCAGGCCGAAAAACGCGCGCCGCGTGGGCGCGCGCCACCATACCATAAGCTCAGCCGGAAACTTGTTCGCGAAGGATCGCCGTGGTGAGAGAGACCATGAGGTAGATGCCCGCAAAGACGAGGAAGGCCAGAAGCGTGTTCTCAAAGGCCCGGGGGTATGTCGGCTCATCCGGGGAGACTGGAGGCACTGGCGTCGACAGGTAGCGCACTTGGCGGTTCGCCTCGATCCGGGCCATTTCGAGCTGTTGCGCCGCCTGTTGCAGCAAAAGCTGCCGCGTGACGAGGTCCTGCTGGGCCACGGCCAATTCGGCGGTAACGCGCGCGAGGCTGGCTTCTTCGGTGGCACCCTCTGTCAAGCTGGAACGTAGGATCGAAAGCTCCGCCTCGAGCTGGTCGATGGTCTGGCGAGAGACATCGACACGGGTCTCATTGGGGCGGCGGTTGGCAAGCAGCTGTTCAAGACGCAGGCGTTCGGCGCGCAATTCCGTCTCGATGGCGCCGATCTGGGTCATCGTGTTCGACACTTCGGCCTCAGCCGAGACGACGCCCAATTGTTCCTGAAGGTCGACCACACGGGACTGGGCTTCCAGCATGCGCTGTTCGGCGGCTTGGAAGCTTTCCATGGCACCCGACATTTGGTCGGTACGCAGCCGTGCGGTAAGCTGATCCACCTGTTCTTCGGCATAGCCGATTAAGGCTTGGGAGAATTCGGCCGACACTTCCGGGTTGGCGGCGATCACTTCCATCTTGATGACGCCTTCGGTGGGGTCGTAGCCAATTTTCACCATGCGGCGGTAAAGCTTGTAGGCAGCTTCTTCTGTGGCTTCCGGGTCCAAGCGCTGCAATGGGTCGATTTCGTCACGGGCGAAATGCTGGGTGAAGCCCAGATCACCGTTCAGCCGCTGCAACGCGCTGCGCGATAGAAGATAGGATTGGACCGAGATACTGTCTTGCTGCGTGGCCAAACCGGTGCCGGAAAAGAGCCCGCCAAGCCCGCCCCCTGCGGCCGCGCCGGCATCGGCCTGCTGGATGACGAATTCGGAATTGGTCGCATACATCGGCGTGGCGATGACGAAATAGTAGAAGCCTGCGACGATCGTGGGCAGACCCACGAAGAACATCAGCCGCGTGGCGAGAAGCGCGAGACGACGGCGACGGCGACGCGCGATATCACGCTGGATGCGAACGATTTCGCCGGCGCGGGAATCGGCATCGGGCGTGGGTGCGACGGGGGCGGCCGGCACGGGCGCAGTGCGCGCAACGGCGGGCAGATTGCCATCGCTGCCGCCCCGCTCTGGCACGAGTTGCAGCATGTTGGACCGCTCAAACGGGTCGATGCCACGGGCACGCAGCGCCTCGACCGCTTCGTGGTCGGAATTGACCTTCAGCCCATGTTTCTGTGCGATGCGGCGCGCCATGCGAAGCTGGCGCCCGGTGGGCGCGGCACTGTCATCATTTGCGGCGGGGCCCACATCGTCCGCCACAGGCGCGGGCAACCCATCCTGAGGCACCGTGGCGCCCTGACGGTTGAAGCCCGCATCGGGGCGGATACGAAATTTGCGAGCCCTAGGCATCGTACTCATAAAGCCTCCGCGCCTCTTCCAAGGTGTCGAAATGATGAAGTTTGCCGTTGCGCAGCACCGCAGCCGAAGTCGCGAAGCGTTCCAGCACCTGGGGCTGATGGCTAACAATGACGACGGTCGCGTCGCGCAGCCGTTCCTTCAGGATGGACCCCGCCTTGCGGTTGAATTCGGCATCCGTGGTCGATGGCATGCCTTCATCGATCAGGTAGATATCGAATTCCAATGCCAGCATCAGCGCGAAGCTGAACCGCGCGCGCATCCCTTGGCTATAGGTGCCGACGGGCATGTCGAAATATTCCTCAAGCCCGCAGACCCAGCGGCAAAACGCTTCGACATAATCAGGGTCGAGACCATAGAGCGTCGCGATATAGCGCGCGTTCTCCGTGGCCGTGTTGCGATTGACCACCCCGCCCATGAAACCCAGCGGGAAGGACACGCGGCTGGTGCGATGCACTTCGCCTTCATCGGGCTTTTCGAGACCCGCCATCATGTTGATGATAGTTGTCTTTCCTGTCCCGTTGGGGGCCAAAACCCCGACCGAGCGCCCCGGTTCCACGCGGAACGAGGTGCGATCAAGGATCACCTTGCGCTGCTTGCCCGTCCAAAAGGACTTAGAGACGTTGTCGAACTCGATCATCGGTCGCGGATCATCCGAATCGTTTGCTGTGCCGGTGCTCTGATATGATCACACCATGGTTCACAGTTAACTGCAGAATGGGTCGACAATCGGGTTTGAAACGCCGTTTCTTCCCCTTTCGGAGCAGTTTTTGTGTCGAATTGATGGCAATGCCGTTCTCGCGCGCCGAACGGGAACGCCGACACACACCGGCACACCTCTGCCCCAACCTTCTGTAATCAGGGCTGCGCCAGATGATGGGAGGTATGTTTTAGCTCGGCTGCTTTTCCACCTTCGTCAGCTTACCGGCCACGATAGACAGGATCGCCGCACCAAAGCTAAGCAGCGCACCCATCTTGGCTGCGTCTTGCACAGGCCCCGGGTCGAACGCGACGGACGCCACGAAAAGCGACACCGTAAAGCCGATGGCGGCAACGCAGCCGATGACGAAGAGGTCTGACATCTTCATACCCTGCGGCAGGCCCAAATTCATGACGCTCGCGCCAAACCAACCGAAGGCCAGCACACCAAGGGGTTTGCCGATAATGAGACCGGCCAAGACGAGCCATGTGGGTTCACTGATGGCCGAAAACTCAACGCCCGCATTCATCAGGCCAAACAGGAACAGGACCACCTCAACCGGGTGCTTGAGCAAATGTTCCGTGTGGTTGAGCAGGTCGGTCAGGTATTGCTCGGCTTCTGCAAAAATACCGAAGGCGCGGTCCGCATGGGGCAGTGTCGGCACGATGGGCAAAAGGCCCAGCGCGGGATGCAGGCCCGATTGGGCGAAGCCAAACCAGCTGAGCGCGCCCGCCACAAGATAGGGCCACCAGGACAGCTTCTTGCGCATCCAAGTGGATGTTGGACGAAGCTGGTCACCGCGGTCCAACTTGCGCGGCAGCCAGTTGAACAGCACGAAGACCCCAATGGCTGATGCAAGCGAAAGCAGCAGCCAGACCGGAGCCAAATCGCCCTCTGGGTAGAAGATCGCCAGGATGATCAGACCCGCCGCGTCGTCAGCGATCGCCAGAAGCAGAAGGAAGCGCACAGCCGGGTGACCGGCACCGAATACGATGCGCCCAACAAGGTAGCTGAACGCGATATCCGTGGCCGTCGGTATGGCCCAGCCATTGGCGAAGGCGGTGAACTTTGCGGGCCCGAGCAGCCAGGCAATGCCAAGATAAATGGCGATGGGGCCGATCATGCCGCCCGCCGTGGCGAAAAGGGGCGTGGCTGCCTTCTTGCCGCGAAGCGAGCCATTTTTCAGGATCACCGCCTCCCAGACTTCCTTACCAGCGATAGCGAAGAAGAACGCCATGAGGATATCATTGACCAGATAATGGGCCGTCAGGACCTTGGCGGTTTCGGCATGGCCAAAGAGCTCTGCATCCTCGCCCATGGCCTCTTCCCAATGATGCAGGTCAAAGCCGATGAGATCATTGAACCAAAGCGGGTATTCCACGAACAGGTGGTAGGAATGTGCATCCGTATTCGCCCAGACCAGCGCGATGAACGCGCCGAAGACCAACAGAAGCGAGTAATTGGTGAGAAAGTTCCAGACCCGATACATGGTGGCCCCTTGTCGTTCGTCCCTTCCGCACTAGCGAAGCCATGAAGGGGCGGCAACCGTGGGTTTGGCCCAGGGCCCGGATGGCGGCCTGAGTTACGACCTTTTGGCAATGTGTCCAGGGGCAGGCCAAACGAAATGGGGCGCCCGAAGGCGCCCCATCCGAAATTCCACATGCGCGGCTGACTTACATCATGCCGCCCATGCCGCCCATGTCGGGCATACCACCGGCAGGGGCCGCACCGGGCTTTTCGGGCTTGTCGGCGACCATGGCCTCGGTGGTGATCAGCAGACCAGCAACGGAGGCTGCGTCTTCCAGCGCGGTGCGCACGACCTTTGCAGGGTCGATCACACCGAACTTGAACAGATCGCCATATTCCTCGGTCTGCGCGTTGAAACCGAAAGTGACATCGTCGCTTTCGCGGATCTTGCCCGCGACA
The DNA here is from genome assembly GCA_947494145.1 of uncultured Jannaschia sp. Lineage (GTDB taxonomy): Bacteria > Pseudomonadota > Alphaproteobacteria > Rhodobacterales > Rhodobacteraceae > Jannaschia. Next base: position 123,166 of record CANLTZ010000005.1, read on the forward strand.
ACGGCACCGTCCACGCCGGAGTTTTCGGCGATCTGGCGCAGCGGCGATTCGATGGCCTTGCGCACGATGGCGATACCAGCGGCTTGGTCGGGGTTGGCACCGGTCAGACCGTCGAGGGCCTTACCAGCCTGAACAAGGGCCACGCCGCCGCCGACGACAACGCCTTCCTGAACCGCGGCGCGGGTGGCGTTCAGCGCGTCATCGACGCGGTCCTTCCGCTCCTTCACCTCAACCTCGGTCATGCCGCCGACGCGGATGACGGCAACGCCGCCCGCCAGCTTGGCCACACGTTCCTGAAGCTTCTCACGATCGTAATCCGAGGTGGTTTCCTCGATCTGCTGACGGATCTGCGTGACGCGGGCTTCGATCTCGGCCTTTTCGCCAGCACCGTCGACGATCGTGGTTTCGTCCTTCGTGATGGAGACGCGCTTGGCGGTGCCCAGCATGTCCATGGTCACGTTTTCCAGCTTCATGCCCAGGTCTTCGCTGATGACCTGACCGCCGGTCAGGATCGCGATGTCCTGCAGCATGGCCTTGCGGCGATCACCGAAGCCCGGCGCCTTGACGGCAGCGATCTTCAGGCCACCGCGCAGCTTGTTGACGACCAACGTGGCCAGTGCCTCGCCTTCCACGTCTTCGGCAATGATCAGAAGCGGTTTCTGCGACTGGATGACCGACTCGAGCAGCGGAACCATCGGCTGCAGCGACGAGAGCTTCTTCTCGTGCAGCAGGATCATGGCGTCTTCCAACTCGGCCGTCATCTTGTCGGGATTGGTGACGAAGTAGGGCGAAAGGTAGCCGCGGTCGAACTGCATGCCTTCGACGACGTCGGTTTCCGTCTCAAGACCCTTGTTCTCTTCGACAGTGATGACGCCTTCATTGCCGACCTTCTGCATCGCGTCAGCGATCTGGCGACCGATTTCTTCTTCGCCATTCGCAGAAATCGTGCCGACCTGCGCAACTTCGGCGCTGTCGGTCACGTCGCGGGCGGCGGCCTTGATGGCTTCCACGACCTTGGTGGTGGCGAGGTCGATGCCACGCTTCAGGTCCATCGGATTCATGCCAGCGGCCACGGCCTTCATGCCTTCTTTGACAATGGCTTGGGCCAGAACAGTGGCGGTGGTGGTGCCGTCACCGGCTTCGTCGTTGGTGCGGGAAGCAACTTCCTTCACCATCTGGGCGCCCATGTTTTCGAACTTGTCTTCCAGTTCGATTTCCTTGGCGACCGACACACCATCCTTGGTTATGCGCGGGGCGCCGAACGACTTGTCCAGCACCACGTTGCGGCCCTTGGGGCCAAGCGTCACTTTGACGGCATCGGCCAGAATGTTGACGCCCTTGAGCATGCGGTTGCGGGCGTCGGTATCGAATTTCACGTCCTTGGCGGCCATGATGATTCCCTATCTTTTGAATTTGTTACGAAGCGAAGTTCAGACGATCCGTAGATCCGGGCGCTTTCAGGCAGCCTTGGCTGCGGCGCCGCCCTCGATGATGCCGAGGATGTCCGTTTCCTTCATGATCAGCAGCTCTTCGCCGTCGATCGTGATCTCGGTGCCCGACCACTTGCCGAACAGGATACGGTCGCCAGCCTTGACGTCCATCGCGATGCGATCACCGTCTTCGTCACGGGCGCCCGCGCCGACAGAGACGACTTCGCCCTCGGCGGGCTTTTCCTTGGCGGTGTCGGGGATGATCAGACCACCCTTGGTCTTGTCGTCGGATTCAACGCGACGGACCAGGACACGGTCATGCAGCGGTGTGAAAGCCATTGCGGTAGCCTCTTGAGCTAGATGTTTCTCCCTGTTGTCACTCACCCAGGGGGAGTGCCAACGCACGGGGAGATAAGAGCCATCAGCCCCCCTGTCAACAGCCCGCCCGCGCGAAATCGGCCCTTGGCCAGCTTCCGCACCCTACCTTGCCAGATGGCGCCGCCCACCCCCCGTGACAAGGCCCGGCGCGGGCCTTACACCCGCCCCAACGCGGGAGGGGCCCATGAAAATCGCCACGTTCAATATCAACGGCATCAAGGCCCGCTACGACACAGTCGCCACCTGGCTGCGGGACGACGCGCCCGACGTCGCCATCCTCCAGGAAATCAAATCCGTCGACGAAAACTTCCCCCGCCAGGTGGCCGAAGATGCAGGCTACGAATTGCATACCCATGGCCAGAAAGGCTTCAACGGCGTCGCATTGCTATCCAAGACCCCGCTGGAAGACGTCACCCGCGGCCTGCCCGGCGACGACAGCGACGAACAGGCCCGCTATATCGAAGGCACCGTGATCGGAGAGACGGGCTCCGTCCGCATCTGCGGGCTCTACCTGCCCAATGGTAACCCTGTGCCAGGACCCAAATATGACTACAAGCTTGCCTGGATGGCGCGGCTGGAAGCGCGGGCCCGCGCGCTTCTGGCATCCGAGGAACCCTTTTTGATGGCGGGCGATTACAACGTTATTCCCGATGCCCGCGACGCCGCCCGCCCCGACGCATGGACCAAGGACGCCCTGGCCCTACCCCAGACACGTGCCGCGTTCCGGCGCCTTCTGAACCTTGGGTTGACCGAGGCTTTCCGCACCCGCACCCCCGCGCCCGGCCACTACAGCTTCTGGGATTACCAAGCTGGCGCCTGGGATAGAAACGACGGAATCCGCATCGACCATTTCCTGCTGTCGCCCGCCGTCGCGGACCGCATGACCGACTGCACCATCCAGTCCGACATGCGAGGCCGCGAAAAGCCATCGGACCACGTGCCGGTCTGGCTGGACCTCGACCTCTAGCACCGCGCAGCGCGCCGCAACACTTCACACCCTCATCCTGACAGGAGCCGCGTCATGCGCATCATCCCCCTGGGCAAGACAGACACCATTTCGGAGATCATGCTGGGCACCATGACGTTCGGCACCCAAACGCCAGAGTCAGAGGCCCACCAGCAAATCGACATGGCCATCGACGCGGGCGTTACCTGGCTCGACACCGCCGAGATGTATCCCGTGAACCCGGTCCGTGCCGAAACCACGGGCCTGACCGAAACCATCATCGGTAATTGGATCGCCAAGGGAAATGCCGGCCGGATCGGGATCGCCACCAAACATTCCGGCGAAGGCGCCCATGCCCGCGCTGGTGCGCCGATCACGGCTGAAACCATCCCCGACGCCGTCGAAGGCTCGCTCAAGCGGCTCCAGTCGGAGGTCATCGACCTCTATCAGTTTCACTGGCCCAATCGCGGCTCCTTCCAATTTCGCAAGAACTGGACCTATCGCCCCGAAGGCCAGCGCGCCGAGATCTTGCAGAACATGGCCGATTGCGTCGGCGCCCTGGAGCGAGAGGTGGAGCGGGGACGCATCCGCACCTTTGGCCTGTCCAACGAATCCACCTGGGGCATGGACCAATGGCTGCGCCTGACAGAAGACGGCCCGGCCAGGCCCGTGGCTATACAAAACGAATACTCTCTCTTAGCGCGTCAAGCCGACACCGACCTGACCGAAATGATGGTCCATGAAGGCGTCACGATGCTCGCCTTCTCGCCCCTGGCCACCGGACTGATCACAGGCAAATACCAAAACGGCGCTGTGCCCGAAGGGTCGCGCAAATCCATCAATCCCGGGCTTGGTGGGCGCTGGTCGGACCGGGTAGAGCAGACGGTGGCGCTCTATCTCGATCTGGCGAACAAATTCGATATCGACCCGGTCCAAATGGCGCTTGCCTGGCTCCAAACCCGGCCCTTCGCCTGCTCAGCCATCCTGGGCGCCACGACGTTGGCGCAGTTGAAACATGCGCTCAAAGCCGCTGACATGGTCCTACCGCAAGAACTGGTGGAGGCCATCGACGACACCAATCGCGCTGCGCCCCTTCCCTACTGAATCTGCAATTCTCATCCCCCGCGACGCCAGCGCCTGACAACGACATTGCAGAAGCGACAGGACCAGACCTCTCCCTGTTCATCCTGGCAGAAATACTCCGGGGGGAGTCGATCTTTGATCGACGGGGGGCTGGCCCCCCGCCCCCGCTGCTACGCGGGCACGAGCGCTGAAGTCTCACCCGACAAACCCTCACTCTGACGACCACGCTCAAGCGCCCGGATGACCGCCCTCCAAACGGCTCAACCCCCGACGGCCTCGGCCTCCAAAGCGGCCAGCCAACGCTCTACACGGGCCTGGTTTGCGCCCATATCGGAATAACCAAACCGCGACCGGCTATAGAGTGATAGCCGCGACCCATCGCCATCGGCCTCGGCCTTCACGGAGATCGCATCGGGATAGCCCATAAGAAACGAGCGCTGGACATAAGTGACCCAACCCTGGGCCGGGTCTCCGGCCAAGCGTTCGACCCGGTCGTCGGACATCGCGACAAAGTCAAAGGCCGCAGCCAACTCTGCCGGGGGAAGCGGACTGATGAAGGCAGGCTGATCGCCGCCCTCGCCCACGAGGTAATCATTGGGGCGGCCCGTGCGCGGCGTGTCGGTCGGGTCCACGTGCCAAACCTCGGGGTCCATCTGTGCCAGGCGCGGCGCAATCGGGGCGGCGACGGCCACCGCGACGGCGGCGAAAAGAAGCGTGCGTTTAATCATGGTGCAAATATAGGGTGCTGGCCGCCCAGCGCCATTGTCTGGGTCATGATACGCCCACCCGCAGAAGCTGAAGATCGGCCACATTCGTCCCCGTGCCACCGGTGATCAGCAGATCACCCGCTGCTTCAAGCGCCGGATAGCTGTTGTTGCGCGCCAGCATCGCCCGCACATCTATCCCCGCCGCCGCGATGCGGCCCAGCGTGCCGCTATCCACCAGCGCGCCCGCCGCATCTGTCGGCCCGTCTCGTCCATCCGTGCCCCCCGATAGAAAGGCCCAGGGCGCTTTGAGCGCGTCAAGCGCCAACGCCACGCGCAGCGCGAGTTCCTGATTGCGACCGCCCCGCCCGTCACCCTTCAAGATGACGGTCGTCTCACCGCCCCAAAGGAACAGACCAGCACCCAGCCGCGCCGTGTCGGCGACGCGAGCGGCCGCTTCGGCCACATCCCCTTCCAACGGGATCGGATCGAGCTTGGCTTCAGGCGCAGCATCCGCCATGGCCTTGGCCGATATGCGATTGGAGCCGATAATGCGCAACGGGCCCGAAGGCACGGGGCCTGCGGGCGGGCCCTGCAGGGCGGCGCGGATGCTGTGGGGTAAGTCCGACCAAAGGCCTGCCGCCTCCAACACCTCGCGGGCATGGGCCGCGTCACCCTGGGGCGGCACCGTAGGGCCCGAGGCAATCGCCGCCGGGTCATCGCCGACCACATCCGATAGGATGAGCGTCTCTACGATGGCAGGCTGGGCGGCACGGGCCAATCCGCCACCCTTCAGACGGCTCAGGTTCTGCCGCACCAGGTTCATGGCCCGGATATCGAGCCCTGCGCCCAGCAACTTCCTTGAAAGATCGGCCATGTCGTCCAGGCTGACGCCCTTCGACGGCGCAACCGCCAGAGCCGACCCCCCGCCGGAGATGAGAGCGAGGCAGCGCTGCCCCGTCCCAAGCGCCTGCGCCGCCTCCAGAAGCGCCCGGCCACCTTCCAATGAGCCTTGATCCGGCACCGGATGGCCGCCCACGATGACACGGGCACCGGGCAGGTCTGCCGCATTTTCTAAGTTCGTGACCACGATGGCGGGGGTATCGGGGAAACAGGCCAAGGCCGCGCGCCCCATGGCGATGGCCGCTTTGCCCAGAGCCAGGATCAGGTCGGGTCGGGCTGCGTCTTGTAGGGCAGCAGCAACAGCCTTGGCCGGATCCGCCCGCGAAACGCCTATGTGAAACAGGTCAACAAGTCGGTCACGCATGGGCTGCCCCCCGTGCAAAGGTCTGAAGTCTTGGTGCGGGTGAAGGGACTCGAACCCCCACGCCTCGCGGCGCCAGAACCTAAATCTGGTGCGTCTACCAGTTCCGCCACACCCGCATTGGCGGCGGTCTAGCACCCTCTGCCGCCCCCGGAAAGGGCCCTGAGATCATCGCGGTCCTGCCCAGATCGTGCCCCAATTCCCGGTCACATACTTGTTATCGAGATCGGAAACCTGAAGACAGGATCACTGCCATGACCGTCCAGCTTCGTCAGAATGCCGAAACACTAGCCGCCACCAGCGCCACCCCCGTCACAGCATCGAAGCCCGGCCTGAAAGGTGGCATAGCGCGCGGCACGCATATTCTGACGGCGAAAGGTGAGGTTCTGATCGAAAAGCTTAACCCCGGCGACCGCATCATCACGCGCGAGCGCGGCATGGCAACCCTAAAGGATGTCACGCGCGTTGCAGCCGGGGCCTGCACCATCCGGTCAGACAGCCTTGGGCTGGCCCGGCCTGAATGTGACACGATCGTCACCGAATGCCAGCACGTCGCAGTTCGCGATTGGCGCGCCGAAGCCCTTTTTGACACCGCTGGCGCATTGGTCCCCGCGCGTCGCTTGGCGGACGGCAAGCACATTGCCGCTTCAGGGGAACAAGATTTCTATCGCCTCGGCTTCGACGCGCCCCTGACCGTCTATGCAAATGGTCTCGAAGTGCCCACAGGCCGGACCGAAATCGACGTGATCGAGATCACCCACGCTGACTGATCCACCGCGAAACGGGATAGGTGTCCCGTTAGGAAAGACCCGGACGCCAAACGCGGCCGGGTTTTCTTCTTCGCAAGCGGCGGATTTCAGCGGCAGCCTTAACGCCCTGGCAACACCTTCCTGCCAAGCCTCTGTCTGCGGAGTGATTTCGCATGCTCATGGCGCAGGGGGCGCTACGGTGGTGACCAAAGATGCAAAGAAGCACTCGGGCGGATATATGGCAATGACCACTCCGAACCCCTCTCCGATCGGGGTGCCCGTGCTCTTGGGCGGCACGTTGCGTCATGCCTTGCCAAGCGACTGCACGGTGCTGACGGCGCGCGGTGACGTGGCGGTTGAAACAATTACCCCGGGCGAGCGGATTATCACGCGCGACCACGGAATGGTCCCGGTCCGCGACGTTGTCTGCTCTCAAACGCCGGAAGACACGCGCGCGGCACAGTTCCCTGCGGGAAGCCTTGGCCGCAATCGACCGCAACAGGACCTCTGCCTGCCCTTTGACCAGCCGGTGGTATTGCGGGGCTGGCGCGCAAAAACGCTGTTCCATGCACATGAAGCACGGGTAGCGGCGGTCCGCCTCGTGGATGGCGTCGTCATCCGAGAGGTTGCAGCGCCGCGAGGCACCGTTTGGTCAATCATCTTGGATCGGCCATCGGCCATCTACGTGAATGGGATGGAAGTGGTGTCAGGCGCCCCGCTGACGGATGGAATTGCGACGCGCGACGACCTGACCGGGCAAGGATAGAGCAACAGCTTAGGCGTGTCTGGCGATGGCCCCCTTCCTGCGGCGGGCCTCGGCGTTCTCTTTTGACGCACTGCGAATTGCCCGAGCGACCGGAGGCTGCGGATATCGGGACGTGATCGAGCCTCTTCTCCACCGAGGAAACACGGGATCAGTCCATGCGTGTTGGCGGGCGAAGCGCACCCTTGACCCTGCGACAAGGGGTAAAGTCGGGTGCTTTGAGCGAGATCCCTTGTCTTGGACATGCGCCAATCTGGACACGGCCCGTCGATGCGCCAATCCCTTCTTCCAGCAAGGTGCGGCGTCCATGTCATTCACGGCATCTCGCAAGGCGATAGGTGGACGAAAAATTCGGTCGGGCACGGCCTCAAGCCATGCAAATACGACGACTGCGACCTCAGTCCGCCACACTGCCCGGAAACACTTCTACTTCTCCGGGTCGGGCGTCGCCAAGACGCGCGGAATCATCTCTGGCAGGTCTTCCGCGATGAGGCCCGGGCCAAAGGCGCGGGCGGCTTCCGTATGGAGCCTGGCAGCGGCACTGGCTGCGTCATGGGCTGAGTACCGACGCGCCATCAGGCCTGCGATGATGCCGGCCAAGACGTCTCCGCTGCCCGCCGTGGCGAGCCACGGCGCGGCGCGCCCATGGGATGCTGCATGGATCATGGCGCTGCCGTCACGTGAGGCGATGACTGTGTCGACCCCCTTGAACAGTACCGTGCAGCCCGCTTGGGCGGCAGCATCTCGGGTCGCATCGACCTTGGAGTAACTGGTCGCCGCCGCGTCGGATTGCAAGCGTTCGGCGATGTCGGGGAAGAGGCGTGCGAATTCGCCGCCATGGGGTGTGAGGACGCATTTGTCATGGAGCGGGAAGGGCTTGGTGTCGGCCAGCAAAGTCAGTGCGTCGGCATCCAGGACACAGCCCCGGCCCGACGCGATGGCGGCCTCGACAAGGGCGGCGCCCCTGGCATCCGTGCCAAGGCCCGGGCCCAGGCAGAGGACGTTGAGGCGCGTATCTTCCAACATGGCTTCAAGGGCCTCCGCGTCATCGCAGCGGCTCAGCATGAGTGCCGTGATCTGCGCGGCGCATTCCATCATGGCCGCCCCCGGGGCAGCCAGGGTGACCAGGCCCGCGCCGATGCGGAGTGCGCCCCGCGCCGCCAAGCGCGCGGCGCCGGTCCGCCCCATTCCGCCCGTCAGGACCAGAACGTGACCATAATCGTATTTGTGACCCGAGTGTTTTTCGTAGTTCGATGGCACCATCTCAGCCAGCGGTACGCCATCGGCGAAGCGAGATTTGGCCACGCGGGCTTCGGGCGGCTGCGACCGCAAGTCTTCGGGGTCGAGGCCCTCCGGCGCGGTAAGGACAGATGCCAAGGCCGAAGGGTCAATCCCGATCGGTACCACGCGCAAGTTTTTGCAAAGGCGCGCACCGTTGGCTAGGTAATGGCCCAGCTTAGCAGAGTGGAAGGTGACCGTCAGGTCCGGCGCGATGGCGTTGCCGAGGACAGCACCGGTGTCCGACTGCAGCCCACTGGGGACGTCCACGGAAACCGTTACCGGCGAGCCGTAACTTTCGTCGTACCTGTTGATTTCAGAGAATACGTCCGACAGGTCCGGCGCGATGGGCCGCGTCAGGCCCGTGCCAAAGATTGCATCCACCAGAAGGTCCAGGCCCAAGTCGTGCCGATGCTCTCCATCCCAGCGGGGATGATCCTCCGGGAGTGGGAAGGGTTCAACAGCACCCAGCTTAATCCAGCGCTCATAATTTGTGCGAGCATCGGGGGGCAGTTTTTCAGGGTCGCCGTAAAGGAAGACCTCGACCTTCCAGCCCCGCTGCTTGAGCAGGCGAGCCATAACGAAACCGTCGCCACCATTGTTCCCGGGGCCGCAAAGGATAGCGGCGTAGCGGCCCACGTCCTGAAGTTCAGGCCAATGGGCGAAGGTCGCATCGATCACGGCGCGCCCGGCCGTCTCCATCAGTTCAAGCCCGGTGGCGAGGCCCGAATCCATGGCGGTCCGTTCGAGGTCGCGCATCTGTTTTGCGGTCAAAAGGGTCTGCGTCAAGCGAAGGTCTCGTCGGTTATTTCAGGTCAGAAGACTGTACTCTGACGCGGCATGGCGCGGATCGCCAGCGTCTGGCCTTTCTCATTCATTCGGCAACTGCACATTTCTTAATCAGTGTGCCTTAATTTTCAGCGAACACCCGGAATCTCCGCCCCCTGACCCGGACCGGAAAGGCCAGCCGATGGACGCCCCCGGGCGGCCCTGCGAAGCCACCCCCCAACGCCGCGCCCCGGGGGAGGAAGCCGTGAAGAAAATCGAAGCCATCATCAAGCCCTTCAAGCTCGACGAGGTGAAAGAGGCCCTTCAAGAGATCGGCATCCAGGGGCTGAGCGTGACCGAAGTCAAAGGCTTCGGGCGTCAGAAAGGCCATACCGAACTTTACCGCGGCGCCGAATACGTCGTCGATTTTCTGCCGAAGGTGAAAATCGAAGTCGTGCTGGCCGATGACATGGTCGAGCAGGCTGTGGATGCCATAGTGGAAGCCGCCAAGACGGATAAGATCGGCGACGGTAAGATTTTCGTCAGCCCGGTCGAACAGGCCATCCGCATCCGCACCGGAGAGACAGGCGACAACGCCATCTGACCGAAAACATCCTTAAACCACCGAGTACTTCAAGGAAGGGGAACCCCATGAGCAAGGACGCCGTCCTCAAGCAGATCAAGGACGAGGACATCGCCTATGTCGATATCCGCTTCACCGACCCGCGCGGCAAGCTGCAGCACGTCACGGTGATGTCCGACCAGGTCGACGAAGACTTCCTGGAGGAGGGCTTTATGTTCGACGGCTCCTCCATCGCGGGTTGGAAGGGGATCGAAGCGTCAGACATGAAGCTGATGCCCGACACCGACAGCGCCTATGTCGACCCTTTCTATGCAGAGAAAACGCTCTGCGTGCATTGCTCTATCGTGGAACCCGACACGGGTGAGGCCTACAATCGCGACCCGCGCGGCACGGCCGAGCGCGCCGAAGCCTATCTGAAATCCACCGGCATCGGTGACACGGCGTTCTTCGGTCCCGAGGCGGAATTCTTCCTGTTCGACGACGTGCGCTTCTCGAACTCCATGAACAAAGTGGGCTTTGAGGTGGACGCCTCCGACGCCGCCTGGAACACCGGCACCGAATACGAGATGGGCAATATGGGCCACCGGCCCGGCGTGAAGGGCGGGTATTTCCCAGTGAACCCCACCGACGCCGCCATGGACCTGCGGTCCGAGATGCTGTCGACTATGAAGAACATCGGCATGACCGTCGACAAGCACCACCACGAAGTGGCGTCCTGCCAGCATGAGCTTGGCCTGATCTTCGCCTCGCTGACAAAGCAGGCCGATGAGCTTCAGAAATATAAGTACGTGATCCACAATGTGGCCCATGCCTATGGCAAGTCGGCGACGTTCATGCCCAAGCCCATCGCGGGCGATAACGGTACGGGCATGCACGTGAACATGTCCATCTGGAAAGACGGCAAGCCGCTTTTCGCGGGCGACCAATATGCCGATCTCAGCATGGAAGCGCTTTACTTCATTGGCGGTGTGCTCAAGCACGCCAAGGCGCTGAACGCGTTCACCAACCCCTCCACCAACTCCTACAAGCGTTTGATCCCGGGTTTTGAAGCGCCCGTGCTGCGCGCCTATTCGGCCCGCAATCGCTCGGGCTGCGTGCGCATCCCGTGGACGGAAAGCCCCAAGGCCAAGCGCGTGGAAGCCCGCTTCCCCGACCCGTCGGCCAACCCCTATCTGTGCTTCGCCGCCCTGCTGATGGCGGGCCTGGACGGTATCCAGAATAAGATCCACCCCGGCGATCCGTCCGACAAGGACCTCTACGATCTGCCCGCCGAAGAGCTGGCCTCGATCCCGACGGTTTGTGCCAGCTTGCGCGAGGCGCTGGACGAGTTGGAGAAGGATCACGAATTCCTGCTGGCAGGCGACGTGTTCAGCCGCGACCAGATCGAAGGCTACATGGCGCTCAAGTGGGAGGAGGTTTATTCCTTCGAGCACACGCCGCACCCGGTCGAGTACCAGATGTATTATTCCTGTTAAGGGGAGACGGGGAAACTCGTTTCACAAGCGTGGATGGGGGGAAGCCTATCCCGAAATTCTGGGCGGCCATTTTGGTCGCCCTTTTCTTTTGCCTCGGCGCGCGGGGGCAGGCATAGACGCGGCCATGAAGATACTTGTCCTCAATGGCCCGAACCTGAACCTGCTCGGCACCCGCGAGCCTGAAATCTACGGCGCGGACACGCTGGCGGATGTGGAAGCGTCCTGCCGTGCCTTGGGCCTTGCGGATTTGGAGTTTCGTCAGTCCAACCATGAGGGCCAGTTGGTCGACTGGATCCAGGAAGCGCGTGGGAATGCCGACGGGATCGTCATCAACCCCGGCGCCTATTCCCATACATCCGTAGCCATCCTGGACGCGCTCAACGCGTTCGAGGGGCGGGTGGTCGAGGTCCATGTCTCCAATATCCACAAGCGCGAGGCATTCCGGCACCATTCCTACGTATCGGCGCGCGCGGATGCCGTGATTGCCGGGCTTGGGGTTGAAGGCTACCGCGCGGCGTTGCGGTGGTTGGTGGCGTGAGGACATTCCGAACAGACTGACCGCAGACCAACCCTCGCGGGCACAAGCCGGTCCATCGACGGGCCGCGGTCTGGCGATGTGACGATTCTGCTTCAGTCCTTTATGGCGACCATACCCGAACGCCGCCCGGAGCTTCGCGCCCACGGCATCCAAATCGCCGGGCCGGGGGGGGCCGTCGATGGACCGGCGCCCTTTGGGCTTGATTTCGGTGCAGGGCGAAGCAGAAGCGTGCAGGATCGTTGACGACCTGCCCTCGCTCTGTTCACCTGACGTCATCGCGCCTCCAAACCGGCGTGAAATGGGAGGATATCATGAAGAAACTGCTCGCTGGGTCGGCCCTTGCCGCCCTTTCCATGTCCAGCGCCGCCTTCGCCGAGGGCCATGAAACCACTGCCTGTCTGATCACCAAGACAGATATCAACCCCTTCTTCGTGAAGATGCGCGAAGGCGCCACGGCCAAGGCCGAAGAGTTGGGCATCAACCTGCAAGCCTATGCGGGCGAGGTCGATGGCGACCATGAAGCCCAGGTCGACGCCATTGAGACCTGCATCGCAGCCGGGGCCAAGGGCATCTTGATCACGGCGTCCGATACCAAAGCCATCGTGGAACCCGTGCAGCGCGCGCGGGACGCGGGCATCCTGGTCATCGCGCTGGACACCCCGCTTGAGCCCATCGACAGCGCCGACGCCACCTTCGCCACCGACAATTTCGAAGCAGGCCGCCTGATTGGCGCCTGGGCCGCAGCATCGGTCGAGGATCCAGAAAATGCCCGCATCGCCATGCTGGATCTGGCCGAAAGCCAGCCTTCCGTGGGCGTGCTGCGCGACCAGGGCTTCCTGACGGGCTTCGGGATCGACGTGAAGGACCCGTCCCGTTGGGGCGATGAAGATGACCCACGCATCGTCGGCAACGAAGTCACCGCTGGCAACGAGGAAGGCGGCCGCACCGCCATGGAGAACCTGCTTCTGCAGGATCCCAGCATCAATGTCGTCTACACGATCAACGAACCGGCCGCGGCGGGCGCCTATGAAGCGCTGCGCGCCCTGGGCCGCGAAAACGATGTGCTGATCGTGTCCGTCGATGGCGGCTGCCCCGGTGTGCAGAATGTGGCCGAGGGTGTGATCGGGGCGACGTCGCAGCAATACCCGCTGCTGATGGCGTCGCTGGGCATCGAGGCTATCGCGCAATTCGCCGAAAACGGAACGGTGCCGCAACCCTCGGAAGGGTTGGACTTCTTCAACACGGGCGTCAATCTGGTGACGGATGTGCCGGTGGACGGGGTCCCTTCGATCTCGGTCGAAGAAGGCACGGACCGCTGTTGGGGCTAAGCACGGCACGTGGCCCCATCGGGGCCACGTGAACCCTTGAGACGTCCAACCAAGTCCGAGGCCGGGGGCCCGACCCCCAGCCTTCCCCGCAGGGAGACCCAGATGGCCGACAGCTATGAAGCGAGCGTGGCGAAAGCCGATGCCCGCGTGGCGGAATTCGAGCGGACCCATCGCGGCCCGCTCGCCCAAGTGCAGCACCTGCTGCACAATTTCCCAACGCTCGTTCCGATCATCATCTTGCTGCTGTCCGTCACAGCCTTCGCCTTCGTGACCGATGGCCGGTTGCTCAGCGGCCTGGCCATCAAGATCACCCTGGAACAGACGGCCATCATCGCACTTTTAGCCTGCGCGCAGACGCTCATAATCCTAACCGCTGGCATCGACCTGTCGGTGGGGGCGGTGATGGTGCTGTCTTACGTGGTCATGGGCCACTTGGCGGTGAATTACGGCTTCCCTGCCCCGCTGTCGGTCTTTGCTGGCATCCTGCTCGCCATGGCGCTTGGCGCCGTGAACGGGTTTCTGGTCACCCGTGTGAAGCTGCCGCCCTTCATCGTGACACTGGGCATGTGGCAAATCGTGCTGGCCACCGTGTTCCTATATACTGGATCCCAATCCATCCGTAGCCAGGACATCGACGCCGCCGCGCCCTTTCTGAAGCTCTTTGGCGAACGGGTGGAGGTCGGCGATTTCCAACTCACCATCATGGGCGCGCCCACCATCTATGCCGTGGTACTGGTCGTGCTGCTGTTTGGCACGTTTTGGTACGTACTCAACCGCACGGCCTGGGGCCGTCATGTCTATGCCGTGGGCGACGACCCAGAGGCCGCGCAACTGGCGGGCGTGCGCACCGACAAGGTGCTGATGTCGGTCTATGTCGTCGCGGGCGCCATCGTGGGCCTGGCCGCTTGGGCCGCCATCGGGCGGGTCGGGTCGATTTCGCCCTCATCTTTCGCAGAAGCCAACCTGGATTCCATCGCCGCCGTGGTAATTGGGGGCACATCGCTTTTCGGCGGGCGCGGGACGATCCTGGGCACGCTCTTTGGCGCATTGACCGTGGGGGTCTTCGCCACCGGTTTGAAGCTGGCCGGGGCGAACCCGCAATGGGTGCTATTCGCGTCGGGCTGTCTGATCATCCTGGCGGTGGCGCTTGACCAGTGGATCCGGAGGATCTCCACATGACCCCTATCTTGTCGGCCAAGAACCTGGTGAAACGCTACGGGCGCGTGACCGCGTTGGACCATTGCGATTTTGAGCTGTATCCCGGCGAAATCCTGGCCGTTATCGGCGACAATGGCGCAGGGAAATCCACGCTTATCAAGGCGCTATCGGGCGCAGTTCAACCAGATGACGGTGAGGTGCTGCTTGACAACCGGCCCGTCCAATTCGGCTCGCCCCTAGAGGCGCGGGATGCGGGGATCGAGACAGTCTATCAGACCCTCGCCATGTCGCCCGCACTGTCGATCGCCGACAACATGTTCATGGGGCGCGAATTGCGCAAACCGGGGCCACTGGGGACATGGTTTCGGATGCTGGATCGCAGCGCCATGGAAAAGATGGCCCGCGAAAAGCTGTCGGAGCTGGGGCTGATGACCATTCAGAACATCAACCAACCCGTGGAAACCCTGTCGGGCGGGCAGCGTCAGGGCGTGGCCGTCGCCCGCGCTGCGGCTTTTGGGTCCAAGGTCATCATCCTGGATGAACCCACGGCGGCCCTGGGGGTAAAAGAAAGCCGCAAGGTGTTGGAATTGATCCTGGATGTGAAAGGTCGCGGCATCCCGATCATCCTGATTTCGCATAACATGCCCCATGTCTTCGAAGTGGCCGACCGCATCCATATCCACCGCCTGGGCAAGCGGCTGACGGTCATCGACCCCAAGGATCATTCCATGTCCGACGCAGTCGCCTACATGACCGGCGCCAAACTGCCCGACGGTGTGGAGGAGGCGTCAGCGTGAGCGACTTGGCGCCCTTGGTGGCCGCCATCACCGCCTTGCCCCCGGGGCGGCGGCTGGTGGCGCTGGCGGGGCCGCCCGCTTCGGGCAAGTCCACCACAGCGGAACATCTGGCGCGGGCCGTGTCGGCCGCCGGGCGCCGGGCAGAGGTCGTGCCCATGGATGGCTTCCACCTCGACAATTTGGAACTGGACAAGATCGGTCTGCGCGACCGAAAGGGCGCACCTGAAACGTTCGATATCAAAAGCTTCACAGACCTTCTTGAAGTGATTTCCGATGGCGGGGCCTGCCCCTATCCCACCTTCGACCGCGCGGCGGACGCCACCGTGCCCGGCGGCGGACACCTGCACGCGGCGACCGAGATTGTGGTGGTGGAGGGCAATTACCTGCTGCTCGACGCGCCGGGTTGGCGCGATCTGCATGGCCTTTGGGACCTGTCTATCGCGCTTACCCCGCCCGCAGATGTGCTGCGCGACCGCCTCGTGGCCCGCTGGCGCGATCACGGCTGGACAGAGGCCCGCGCCCATGCCTGGATCGAGGGCAACGACCTGCCCAATATCCGGCGTGTCCTCACCGGTTCCGTCCCGGCGGATATCACGCTGCCCTGACCGGAGACCCTCATGACCGAGACCGAAGACGCCGCCGCCATCCGCGATTGGTGGCGCACGGGGATCATCGATATGGCGCCGGGCCGCATCGCCTTTCGCGGCCACCCGATCGAGGACCTGATCGGCAATGTCAGCTTCCCTCAGATGATCTGGCTCATGGTGCGCGGCGACCTGCCCAGCGACGTGCAAGCCCGTCTGTTCGAGGCCGCGCTGGTGGCGGGGGTTGATCACGGGCCGCAGGCACCCTCCATCGCGGCGGCGCGCATGGCTGCCACCTGCGGCGTTGGGCTGCAAAGCGCCATGGCCACGGGACTCAACATGTTGGGCGACGTTCATGGTGGTGCGGGCGCGCAATGCGCGGCGTTGCTGTATGATTTCGACCGCTTGGGGCCAGACGCGCTCGATACCTGGCGCGCAGTCCATGGCAAGATCATCCCTGGCTTCGGCCACCGCTTCCACAAACCCGTGGACCCCCGCGCGCCGCGCCTGATGGCGCTGGTGACGGAGGCGGCGGAGGCTGGCATCGTCACCGGCCGATTCCGCGACCATGCGGCGGCCTTGCAAGACCGTATCGGGGCGGACCGCGGCGCGCCCATCGCGCTCAACATCGATGGCGCCACGGCGGTCATCTTCTGCGAGTTGGGCTTCGACGCACCCCTGGCACGCGGGCTCTTCTGCCTGTCGCGCTCGGTCGGGCTACTGGCCCATGCATGGGAGCAGACCCAGCAAGGCGGGCGCAACAAAGGGCCCATGCCGCCGCGCTTTCTGCCGCGCCACGACCCGGATGCTTGACGGCACAGGGAAAGCCTGCGTGATGGCGCCATGGCCTTCACGCTGACCGCCCTGACCGACCCCCTGCCCTTCGACGACATCATAGATGTGCGCGCGCCCTCGGAATTTGCCGAAGATCACATGCCAGGCGCCATCAACCTGCCGGTGCTGTCGGATGCGGAACGGGCCAAGGTCGGCACGATTTATGTGCAGCAGAACCGCTTTCTGGCGCGCAAGATCGGTGCGGCCCTGGTGGCGCGAAACGCGGCAGATCACCTGCAAGGCGCCCTGGCCGACCGCGATGGCGGCTGGAAGCCCTTGGTCTATTGCTGGCGCGGCGGGCAGCGGTCGGGGTCGTTCGCGTCGATCCTGTCGCAAGTAGGCTGGCGGGTCGAGGTCGTCGACGGCGGCTATCGCCGCTATCGGCGCTTGGTGGTGGATCTGCTTTATCACCAGACGCTGGCGTTGGATCTGGTGCTGATCGACGGGGGCACGGGTACAGGCAAGACGGCCCTGCTGGACCACTTGGGCCAGGCGGGCGCGCAGGTGCTGGATCTGGAGGGGATGGCAGAGCATCGCGGCTCCAACTTCGGGGGATGGGCGCGCGCGCAGCCCTCGCAGAAGATGTTCGAATCCCGCCTGGCCGGGGCGTTGGCGCGGCTGGACCCGGCCCGCCCCGTCTTCCTGGAAGCCGAAAGCAACGCCATCGGCAGCGTCCTCATCCCGCCCACGCTCTGGTCGGCCATGGGCCAGGCGCGGGTGATCCGCGTCTCCGCCCAGGTGGCCGCACGCGCGCGGTTCCTGACAACGACCTATCCCGACCTGACGGAAGACCGCGCCCGCCTGCGCGACCGGATCGAAAGCCTGCGGCCCTACCAGCCCCGGGACCGGATCGAAGCCTGGCTGGGCCAAGCCGCCGAGGGCGATTTCGAAGGGCTGGCCGCCGGGCTGATCGAACATCATTACGACCCGAAATACCGCCGCGCCCTCAACCGGGCCGAGACAGCGCCCCTGGGTGAAATCGCCCTGGACGATCTGCAAGCGCCCGACCTTGAAGCCGCTGCGGCGCGCATTCTGGCGATGGTCTGAGCGGGATTAGGTGGCCCGCAAGCCCGGCGCGTCTGTGAAGGTGCCGATCCGCGCGGCCATATGGCCTGCGTCCAGCAAAGCCGCCACCAACCCGTCGGCATCTGACGCGGGAACAGCAGCTAACAGGCCCCCAGCAGTCTGCGGGTCATGCAAAAGCGCGGCCAATGGCCCCTCCGCCCTGGCCACAGGGACGCTTTGCCCATTGGCTGCGGCCAGGGCGGAGGCATGGCCCGCCTCAGCCAGCGCCAAGGCGCCAGCATAGGTGGGGATCGCGTCCAGCGCGATCTCGGCGCCGACACCGCTGGCCTTGCAAAGCCGCGCCAAATGGCCCGCAAGGCCAAAGCCCGTCACGTCCGTCATGGCCAGCGCGCCCTTCAACACGCGCGCTGCATCGCCTTGGGGGCGGGCCATGGCCTCCAGCATCGGCATCACGTCATTACCCGACGCGGCGCCCGCCATTTCAGCGGCCAGGATGACCCCGGTCCCGATGGGCCGCGTCAACAGGATTGCATCGCCCGCCTCGGCACCCCCATGGCCGATGGGCGCGCGGTCCGTCAGGCCGGTGACCGTGAAGCCCAGCGTCATCTCTGCCCCCATGGAGGTATGGCCGCCTACGATTTCCGCCCCCTCGGCGGCAAAGACGGGCATGGCGGCCTCCATCACGTGGGCCAGGGTGCGGGCCTGAAGGGCCTCGGACATGTGCGGCAGGATGATGGACATCAGCACCGATTGCGGCGCAGCCCCCATGGCCCAGATATCGCCCAAGGCATGGGTGGCGGCGATGCGCGTCATCAGCGCCGTGTCACCGCAAAAGGCCCGCAGGTGATCGGTGGTGATCACTTGCCGCCGGTTGGCACCCAGGTCCAGCACGGCGGCATCGTCACCTGGCCGCGACAGCACATCGGGCCGCTTGGGATCGGGCAGCGCGGCCAAAGCCCCCGCCAGGACATCACCCGACACCTTGGCGCCGCAACCGCCGCAAAGCGGCTTGGCCACCGCATCGGCGCCCAAGGCGATGGCGCGAGGCGGCTTGCCTTTAGCCATGGCGGGCAGCTTGGTGAGCTTATCCATGAATTCCCGGTCGATCTTGTCTTTCCACTGCCAAAGCATGTCGCCAGACAGGGTCATTTTGCCCTTCTCGGCCAAGGCGGCCTTACGGCCCAGAGAGATGAGCTTGAGGTAGTTGCGCTGCGGGTCGTAGCGCCGCGTTGCATCGCCTGTCAGGACGGCGCGCAAATTGTTGTGCAGGATCGGGGCTTCGCGCACGGCGAAGACACCGGCCTTGGGCCGCGGGTCGTGGACGAGATAGGCGCAATCACCCGCGGCAAACAGATTGTCATGGCCCTCGACACGCAGGCTGGGGCCCACGCGGATGAAGCCGTCTTCCAGCGGCAGGTCGGTCCCGGCGATCCAGTCATGGGGCCGCGCGCCCGCCGCGCCGACGGTGAAGACCGAAGGGATCGTATCGCCGTCGTCCAGCAAGACGTGGTCGGCAGCCACCGCCGCGACCTTCGCGCCAGAACGAAGCGTGACATTCTGCGCCGCCATCGCGTCAAGCAAGACCTGACGGGCCTTGCCGCCGATGCCGGTCAAATTGTCCGCCGCCTCGATCACAGTGACCTGGGCGCCCTCGACCGCGTGGGCCATGGCCATGGCCAGCTCCGTCCCCGCCACACCGCCACCGATCACGGCGATCTGCTTGGGCGCGTCGCCCGCCCGGGCCCGGTCGCGGTATGCGCGCCAGGCGACCGCAAAGGGGCCCAACGGCTTGGCGGGGATGCCGTGCTGGGCAAAGCCGTCGATCTGCGGCATCTCAGCGGTGATCCCCACATCGACGGAGGCCACGTCATAGGCCATAGGCGCGCGGCCTTCGATGGTGACCACACCACGGCCTGCATCGATGTCGATGGCGCGCCCATCGATCAGGCCCGCCCCCGCAAACCGGCACAGCCTTACCAGATCAATGTCCAGATCGTCGCGCGTGTAATGCCCCGCCACATGGCCCGGCAGCATGCCCGTATAGGGCGCGGTGGGCCCCGGGTTGATCACCGTGAGCCGGGCGCCGGGCAGTGGGTCCATCCCCCAGCGGCGCAACACCAGCGCGTGGGCATGGCCGCCGCCAATCAGAACGACATCGCGGGTCAGGGGGGCAATGGGGGTCATCGGGACATCCGGTCGTCTTGGGTCGGGGGTTGATACGATAGCGCGGCGCAGGGCGCGACCCGACGTTTGCGTGAGCTTTTGGGCGGGTTTACGACAATCGCGCGGCGCTTGCGGTCCCGCGTTCGGCCTGGGACATATTGCCATGACATTGGACCAATTGCGCACGTTTCTTTGGGTGGCCCGGCTGGGCGGGGTGCGGCGCGCGGCGGCCCGGCTCAACATCTCGCAACCGGCGGTATCGGGCCGCATCGCAACGTTGGAGCAGGCGTTGTGCCAGACGCTGTTCCAGCGGCGGCCCGGCGGGCTGGTGCTGACGCGCCACGGCCAGATGCTGCTGACCTATGCCGAGCAGATGCTGTTCGTGGAGGAAGAAATCCGCAAGCGCGTGGCCGACCCGTCCGAGGCCCAGGGCCTGTTTCGCATCGGCGCCTCAGAGACCATCGCCCAAAGCTGGCTCCCCGCCTTTATGAAGGCGTTCAGCGACGCGTTTCCCCGGGTGACGCTGGACCTGACCGTCGATATCTCGGTCAACCTACGCGCCGCGCTGTTGGAGCGGGGATTGGACTTGGCCTTCCTAATGGGCCCGGTCTCCGACTTCACGGTGGAAAACGTGGCGCTGCCCAGCTTCGATCTGCAATGGTACAAGGCCAGCGATATGGGCGAGGTGGATTTGGCGCGCGTGCCCGTGATCTCCTACGCGACCCGAACCCGGCCCCACCGCGAAGTATCCGAAGCGCTGACCCAGCGCCATGGGCCGGGGGTGCGGGTCTATTCTTCAGCCTCGCTCTCGGCGAGTTTGCAGATGATTGCCGCCGGGGTTGCCGTGGGGGCCTATCCCCACGCCTTGGCACGCGGACTGTTGGAGGCCGGGGCCATCGCACCCTTCGATGCAGGCTTTCAGCCGTCCCCTTTGCAATTCACGGCATCCTACCTGACGGAGCCGCGCAGCTACCTGGCGGAACGGGGGGCCGAGATCGCGCAGGCCGTGGCGGGGGAGTGGTGTGGGTAGGGGGTCAATATGCATGGGCCCGATAATGGGGCTGGGGCGCAAGCCGGTTCATCGATGGGCCGCGGTTCGGCGATCAGGCGGTCCTTCTGACGCAGTCTATATCTGCAACATCCGTAAGCGGCCCCAGCCGCGCACCAGCGTCATCCAAATCGCCGGACGGGGGGGGCCCGTCGATGGACCGGCGCCCTACGGGCTTGCCTCCGGTCCTGGGTGGAGCGGGGCTGCCCGCGGCATTTAGCCTCCCAGGCGGGCCTCTCGACCGCAGATCAGTTCACCACCCCCGGCAACCAAAGCGCAATCTGCGGAAACGCGATCAGCGCAAAGGCCATGGCCAGCATCACCAGAACGAAAGGCACGGCACCCAGCATCACCTCGTTGAGGTGTCCCGACTTCCGCGCGCCCTGCACCACGTAAAGGTTCAGCCCCACCGGCGGCGTGATCAGCGCCATCTCGATGAGCACAATCATCAGGATGCCGAACCAAATCGGATCATAACCCAACTCCACCACCAACGGCACCACGATGGGGATAGTCACCACCATCAGCGACAGCGTCTCGATGAAGAAGCCAAGCACCACATACATGGCCACGATGACCAGAATGGTCGAAAGCGGCGTAAGGCCCAGGCCGGTCAGGAAAGCATCCAACTCGCGCCCCAACCCAGCCGACGCGAGCGTGAAGTTCAGAAACGACGCCCCGATTACGATCAGCATGATCATGGAGGTGACTTTGACGGTGCCCAGCATCGCTTCGCCCAGCATGGACACGGACACGCCGCCCGTGACAGCCGCGATGACCAAGGCACCCGCGACGCCAACGGCCGCAGCCTCGGTCGGTGTCGCCCAGCCCGCATAGATGGAGCCGACGATGGCCGCGAAAAGCAGCAGGATCGGGATCAGGTGGACGAGCGCACGCAGCATGTCGACCAGGGGAAAGCGGCGCTGATCGCCGCCCAGGCCAGGTCGCATCAAGCAGATGAGCGCGGTCGTCGCCATGAAGGCCAGCGCCAGGCCCAGCCCCGGCAAAAGCCCCGCCAGGAAAAGCTGCGGAATCGAGGATTGAGTGAGGAAGCCATAGACAATCAGGTTGATCGAGGGCGGGATCATGATGCCCAGCGTGCCCCCCGCGGCAATCGCGCCCGAGAAGAGCTTCGGGTCGTAGCCCAGCTTTTCTGCCTGGGGCATAGCCACCGTCGCCACCGTGGCCGCCGTCGCCACCGACGAGCCGGAGGTGGCCGAAAACATCGTGGCGGTGGCCACATTGGCATGGACCAACCCGCCCGGCAGCCAACTGACCCATTTGTCGAGCGCGGCATAAGTGCGCGCGGCAATGCCCGACCGCACCAGCACCTCCCCCAGCAGCACGAAGAAGGGGATGGCGATCAGCGTGGCCGAGTTGGTCGAAGACCAGACCATGTTGCCCAAGCCCCGGCTTAGCGGGAAGGCGCTGAAGAATTGGTCCACGCCAAAACCCAGCAGGAACAGCACGATGCCCACAGGGATCGACAGAGCCAGAAGGCCCAGAAGGCCCGCAGCAACGGCGCCGATCATGGGGGCGACGCCTCTCCGAAGGCGCCGATGGTGCGCTCGGACGCGGCGGTGTCTCCGCGCAGGACCATGGCCAACGCGGCCAGCGTCGTCAGGCAGCACATGATGGCAAACCAGACCCAGCCCGCGAACCACGGGCCCTGGACAAGCGCCAGGGGCGTCTCCAACGGGGTGTTGGCCCGGCTGCCATTGGTCAGCGACCGCTCCAAGACCGGCCAGCACTTGATGGCCACCGTGACGATCACCGCGCTTGTGGCCACCATTGAAAACAGATCGAGCAGCGCACGCCCCAGGGGACGCGGGCGGCGGCGTACCAGGTCGATGCGGACATGGCCCAATTCCAACAGGGTGTAGGCCATGCCCCAACTGGTCGCGATGGCCATGACATAGCCGCTGATTTCATCGGTGCCGCCAAAGGACTGGCCGATCTGGCGCAGCAGGATATCGGCCAGAACGAAGGCCGCGCAGCCCAGCAGCAAAAGGCCCACCAGATAGGCGACGCCCCGGTTGAGGCGTCGCAGAAGGGCGATCAGGGCGTCGGCGCTCACTCGATCTGCACGCCGACGACTTCGCCGACCGAAGCGTTCCAACGGTCTTTCCACTCATCGCCCGCGCGCGACGCCCAATCGGGCAGCACATCGGCGCGCAGCACGTCGCCTGCCTTGGCCATGTCGGCATCGCTGGCTTCCACCAAGGTCATACCGCGCGCATCGCCAGCGGGGCAGTCGCCATTCCCGGTCAGGCAGGCAATGTCGTTGACCAGAGCATTCTGAGCGGTGGCCCAGGCCGGATCTTCGAAATCGGCCTTTACCTGCGCTTCGATCAGGGCCTGAGCATCAGCATCGAGCGCATTCCAGCGGTCCATGTTCATGGCGGTGACGACCGGATCCCAGCCGCCCAGCGGTATGGGCAGCAGATGGGTCGACACCTCCCACCAACCGGCGGAATAGCCCGATCCGGCGCCGGTCACCGCGCAATCCACCACGCCGCGTTGCAAGGCGCCAGGGACTTCCGCGAAGGAGACATTGACGCCTTCCGCGCCCAAGGCCTCCAGGAACTTCGCGGTCATGCGCCCACTGGCGCGCACCTTCAGGCCTTGCAAATCGTCCAGACTGGCGATCTCGGCGTTGCAAAAGACGACCTGGGGCGGATAGGGCGCGATGGCCAGGACCTTGGCGTTGAAACGGTCGGCGAAGATGTCATCGACCATGGGCCGCGCGGCGTCCACCATCGCGCGGGCGCTGTCGGCATCGGTGGCGATCATGGGCACGTCCAGCCCTTCCAACTCCGGCGCGTCGGCCACGGCGTAATCGGCCACCGTCATGGCCACGTCATAGACCCCGTCGCCCAGCAGCGGATAGATATCGCCCAGACCCAGGCCCATCTGGTCGTGGGTCGTCAACTCCACCGTCAGAGTGCCGTCGGACGCGGCGGGCAGCGTCTCGGACCAGAACGGCGCCTCGTATTCCTTGTGAAGCGGCAGGCCCGACCAGGACCCCACGACCGAAAGCGTCTCAGCCGCGGCGGGCGCGGCCAGGGCGGTGCAGCCCATTAGCAGGATGGATAGCTTACGCATGATGAAAACTCCCTGTTTTATGTGTTGTATCTGGGGCGCGGTGGCCCGGGATGCGCGCATCTTCCCGCTCACCTATATCGGCGATCAACATGCAGCCGGGCTTGTGGGTGATGCAAAACGGCAGGCGCGCTTCCAGCAGAACGTTCTGTGGGGTCACGCCGCAAGCCCAGAAGACCGGCACGTCGCCGGGGCGAATGTCGATGGGGTCCCCGTAATCGGGGCGGGACAGGTCCACGATGCCGATTGCCCCAGGGTCGCCGACGGCCACGGGCGCGCCATGGGCCTGGGGATAGGCGCCGCTGATACGGATGGCGTCGTCGACCCGGTCTTCTGCAATGGGCCGCATGGTCACGACCATCCCGCCTTGGAAGCACCCCACCCCATCAAGCGCAATGGAGGAGCGGAACATGGGCACAGTGCGATCAGCCTCGATATGGCGGACGGGGATGCCCGCCTCGATCAACGCGGTCTCGAAGGTGAAGGAACAGCCAAGCGCCACCGTCACCAGGTCGTCGCGCCAAAGGTCCGCAATGTCGGTGCGTTCTTCGACCAGGGCGCCGTCGCGCCAGACGCGGTAGGCGGGCACATCGCTGCGAATGTCTATCCCTTTGCCCAAGGCGGGGATGTGGGGCACGCCCGGTGCGCCCACCCCCACGACGGGACAGGGCTTCGGGTTCAGACGGCAGAATTCCAGGAAGTCATCGGCCATGTCGGTCGCCACAATGGCCAAGTTGCATTGCAGCCGCCCCTTGGCCAACCCCGCCGTGTGCCGCGTCCACCGCCCCGCGCGGATCGCGGCCCGCAGGTCGGGCAGCGGCAGACGGGACATTTCGGCATGGCTGGCAAGGGGGGCGGGCATGGCACCTCGGCACTGGCAATCCCCCGGACTGTCACACGAGATGGCGGGTCAGGCAAATCGAAGATTCTGGTCGGAAGTGATAAGTTTGACCGATCACTTAGGCGCGGACTTGCGCATGGACTGCCCCGCACGCCAGTGTAGAGCGCGGGGGCGCCGAGGCGAGAAGGGACATCCCATTGGAGTTCGACACATCTGACGGCCCGCTCAGCGTGCAGCCCGCGGGACTGACCATCGCAGGTTGGACGGCGCGGGACCCGGCCGCCGTCACCCACCACATCGAGGAACTGGCTGCCATCGGCATCCCGCCCCCGTCGAAAACGCCGCTTTTCTACCGGGTGGGCGCAAGCCTTCTGACGCAGGATGGGCAAATCGACGTTTTGGGCACGGAAAGTTCCGGTGAGGTGGAGCCGGTCATCCTGCGCGCGCAACACAGGCTTTGGCTCGGGATCGGGTCGGACCACACGGATCGCGGGTTGGAGAAGGTCTCCGTCGCCGCGTCGAAACAGGCCTGCCCGAAGCCCGTGGGCGGCGCACTCTGGCGGCTCGATGAGGTGGCGGACCGGCTCGACAGTCTGGAACTGCGCGCCGAGATCGAGGAGGAGGGCCAATGGGTGACCTATCAGTCCGGCACGCTCGCCGCCATTCGGCCCCTGCCCGACCTGGTCGCCGCTACGCGCTTGAATGAAGGGGATGTTCTGTTCTGTGGCACGTTGGGGGCCCTTGGCGGTGTGCGCCCGGCCGCCCACTTTCGCGCCACCTTGTCCGACCCCGAAACCGGCGCAGAGTTGTCGCTTTCTTACAAGGCGAAACCCCTTCCCGTCGTGACTTGACACGCGTCAAGGCACTCCCCGTGCACCCCACGTAGAATGGGCATCATGCTGGGAGGAAGACAAAGATGACGCGCAAGACTTCGACACAGCCTGCCAAATCCACTGCCGCTGACCCGGAATGGCCGCACCCGGCAAGCACGTTGGCACACAAGCTTTCGGCCAACGGTAGCTTTCCCATGGTGGTGGCCGCGGAACACATGCTCGATTCCATGGCGCAGGTGCAGGCGGAACTGACGCGCTTCGGCGCCCAACGGGTCCACCGTGCCATGAGCGCGCAGGAAGAGATGCTGGGCTGCCGCAACTTGGGCGAAATGCGCCACGTGCAGGCGGAATACATCAACGGGATGATGGGCGACTATGTCCGCGAATGGCTGCGCATCATGCAATACGGCATGAGCATTACCGGCGGCCACGACATTGAACCCGTCCGCGAACCAGCAGGTCAGGCAGATGCGAAGTCAGTGACGGTCTAAGCGCTTCTTCAACGGGAAATCAGGCGCAGCAGCCATTCGCCGGTCAGACCGATCCCGGCGATCAGCCCTCCGAGCGCGACGAGGCCCAGCAGAACGAAAAGCCCGTCGCGCTGGACAAGCCCCCAAGCCAAAAAGACCAGGACAAGCGCAGGCGGCACGTTTAAAAGCGGGATCGGCAGGAACAGCATCAGCGACATGGCCACAGCCAACAGGCCGATCAGCCGTTCGCGTTCAGCCAGAACGGCCAGGCGCGCAGCGCTCATCCGTTCGGCACGCCGCAGGATCGGCGCGCCATAGCGCGCCAAGGCGTCAAGCATCCGGCTGGGGATTTCGCGTTGCAGGGCCCGGGGAGGCAGGCGGACATCTTCCCCGAAGATGGCCAGGTGGGTCGCGACAATCAGCAATGGAACCCCCAACACGGCACCAAAACTGGGAATGGGCAGCGGCAGCGCCTCGGGGAGGGCCAGCAGCAAGATCGCCACGCCATGGGCCCGGCTGCCCGTCAGCCGGAGCACATCGCCCAAACACACATCTTCGCCTGCCGCGGCGCGCGCGCCCAGTTCATCGAAGATCCGCGCCAAAGACGCGGAGGGTTCGCGCGCATGTGTCAAAGCAGACCCCTTTCGCCGCTGGTCAGGTTGCCGGGGTGCAGTCCCGCTAAATTCGCAACACGATCCGTCCTTCGATCTTGCCTTGCCGCATCTGGTCGAAGATGTCGTTGATATTGTCCAGGTCGTCCCAGGCGAACTGTGTCTCTACCTTGCCCTCACCCGCCAGCGCCAGCGCCTCGGACAGATCGTTGCGCGTCCCCACGATGGAGCCGCGGATGGTGAGGCGTTTCAGCACGACCTCGAAGATGGGCAGTGGGAAGTCTCCGGGCGGAATGCCCACCAGCGACAGCGTCCCATGCTTGCGCAGCATCCCCACCGCTTGCGAGAAAGCGGGCCGCGACGGCGCCGTCACCAGAACGCCCTGCACCCCGCCCAGGTTCGACGCGATCTCAGTCGCGGGGTCGGTCTTGGCAGCGTTCACCACCTCGTCGGCACCCAGCCGCTTCGCCAGCTCCAACTTGTCATCGGCCACATCCACGGCGACGACATGCATCCCCATGGCCTTGGCATATTGCACCGCCATGTGCCCCAGCCCGCCGATGCCGCTGATGGCCACCCATTCGCCGGGCTTCACTTCGGTTTCCTTGAGGCCCTTATAGACCGTCACGCCCGCGCACAGCACCGGTGAGGCCGGGCCCCAGTCCAACGGGCCCGGGATGACGCCCACATAATTGGCATCCGCCGCAACGTAGTCGGCATAGGCGCCGTTGACGGTGTAGCCGGTCATCTGCTGGCTGTCGCACAGCGTCTCCCACCCGCCGACGCAATGTTCGCAGCGCCCGCAGGCCGTGTGCAGCCAGGGCACGCCCACCCGGTCACCTTCCTTCAGATGGGTGACACCGGGCCCAATGCGCGCCACTTCGCCCACGCCTTCATGGCCGGGGATGAAGGGCGTGCCGGGCTTGACCGGCCAATCGCCTTCCGCGGCATGGAGGTCGGTGTGACACACGCCCGAGGCCTTGACCCGCACCAGGACCTGTCCATGACCGATCTCGGGCACCGGCACCTCTCGGATATCGAGCGGCTTGCCCAGCTCGGTCACCACAGCGGCCTTCATTGTCTTTTCCATCACATGCTCTCCGGTCGGAATCCTCTGGTCAAAATGGTTCGGGGGACGTGACTGCGCCTTGACCGACATCAAAGAAATGGAGCCGTCGGGCGCCCATTGATCGGGCGTTCCTGGTTCCCGAAAGCCCGCCATGCCCGATCACCCAAACCGAGTCGGCCTGACCGATGCCGACGCGAAGGCGCGGCTGGCCCAGTTCGGCCCAAACGCGCTGCCGCGCGGCCAAGGCCCACGCGCACCGGTGGTTCTTTTGCGGCAACTCGCCGACCCGTTGGTTTTGCTTCTATTGGCGGCCATCGGTGTGGCCTTGGCGCTGGGGCAAGGGGTGGACGCGGCGGCCATTGCGGTCGTTGTGGTCTTGAACGCCGCGTTGGGGTTCGTGCAGGAATGGCGGGCCGAGCGGACATTGGAGGCGCTGCGCAACCTGATGGTGGCAGACGTCACGGTCCGTCGAAACGGCGTTCTGGTGCGCCTGCCATCCTCCCAAATCGTGCCGGATGATCTGGTGTTGCTAGCCGCGGGCGACAAGGTTCCGGCCGATATCGAAGTCGTCGAGGCGCGCGAGTTGCGCGTGGATGAAAGCGTGCTGACGGGTGAAAGCGTACCCGTTGCCCACGCTCTAGGCGATACGTTGCGTGCCTCCACCAGTGTCGTGGCGGGGCGGGCCGAAGGTGTCGTGCGTGCCACCGGCGCCGGGACTGAATTCGGCCGCATCTCTCGCCTTACCGCCGGAATCGAGCGGCACGCGACCGAATTGCAGCGCAACCTGAGCAATCTGGCCCGCAATATCGGGGTGGCCGCAATCCTGCTGGCCCTGGCCATTCTGGGGCTGGGCGTCTGGCTGGCCTACGGCCTGGGTGAGATGGTGATGATCGCCCTGTCGCTGGCCGTCAGCATTGTGCCCGAAGGCCTGCCCGCCGTGGTCACCGTGACGCTGGCCCTGGGCGCTGGCGCCATGGCGCGCCGTCGGGCCCTGGTGCGCCGGTTGCGCGCGATCGAGACGCTGGGCGCTGCGTCGGTCATCTGCACCGACAAGACGGGCACGCTGACCGAAAACGCCATGACGGTGGTCGAACTTTGGGCGCCAACAGGCAGCTACGAGGTGACCGGCACAGGCTATGCCCCGGAGGGCCGGATCAAGGGACCGGGGTGGCCGGACAGGCTGCTGCATGTCGCCGCATCTTGCAACGACGCGGAACTGCGTCAGACGCCGGACGGCTGGACCCTGGTGGGTGAACCCACGGAAGGCGCGCTGCTGACATTGGCCGCCAAGGCGGGCACCGCCCGTGCGCCGCGCCGGGGCGAGCGGCCTTTCGACAGTGATCGCAAGATGATGTCTGTCCTGGTGGATGACGAAGATGGGCGGCGTCTGCTCGTCAAGGGGGCGCCTGAAGCGGTGCTGGCGGGCTGTTCGGGCGCCGATGGCAGTACGCTGGACGTTGCCGCCGCTCAAGCCGCGGCGGACGCCATGGCCGCGAAGGGCCTGCGCGTGCTGGCGCTCGCCTCCCGCAGTGAGCCGGGTGATGACCTGACAGAAGCGGCACTGACCCTTCACGGCTTTGCCGGGTTGATCGACCCGCCCCGCCCCGAGGTCGGCGACGCCGTGGCACTGGCGCAATCGGCGGGCGTTACCCCGATCATGATCACCGGCGACAGCCCCGTCACCGCCGCCGCCATCGGCGAACGCCTGGGCATCGCAGGCCAGACCGTCACCGGCACGGACCTGGAGGCAATGGATGACCAGACGCTGGACACGACCCTGAAAGGCGGTGCGATCTTCGCGCGCACGACGCCAGCCCACAAGATGCGCATCGTGGGGGCGCTTCAGGCACAGGGCCGCATCGTCGCGATGACAGGCGACGGCGTGAACGACGCCCCCGCCCTGCGCCGCGCCGATATCGGCATCGCAATGGGCCAACGCGGAACGGATGTCGCGCGCGAAGCGGCCGATGTGGTCCTGCTGGACGACAATTTCGCCACGATCGTCGCCGCCATCGAAGAAGGGCGCCGCCAATTCGCCAATGTGCGCAAATTCGTCCGTTACCTGCTCGCGTCCAATGCGGGCGAGGTGATCGCCTTGCTGGGCGCGCTGCTGTTGGGTGGGGCGCTTATCTTCCTGCCTATCCAGATCCTCTGGATGAACCTGGTCACCGATGGTGTCACCGCCATGGCCCTGGGTCTGGAACGGGCGGAGCCCGATCAGATGCGCCGCCCACCGCGCCCCAAGGGCACCCCCATTCTGGGCCGTCCGGGCCTTGGGCTGGTGCTCGCCTTCGGGCTTTATACGGGCGGGGCGGCGCTTGCGATCTTCCTGATCCTGCTGCCCCAGGGCGAGGTTTTGGCCCGCAGTGCGGCCTTCACCGGAATGGTTGTTTTCGAAAAGGTCTCGGTCTTCGCGTTCCGGTCGCTGCGCAATCCCAACCGGGTCCTCGGCTGGACGTCGAACCGCTGGCTTCTGGTCGCGCTGGCCGCGACGCTGGGGGCGCAGGTGGCGGCGCTTCATGTGCCCATCCTGAAGGTAGTGTTACATACGGTGCCGCTTGGCCTCGCCGAATGGGGTCTGATCTTCACCGCCGCCTTGCCCCTTATCATCCTGCCCGAAGCGGTGAAGGAAGTGCGCCGCTACCGCGCAGCCCAATAGGCCAGCAGGCTGAGGCCATAGCAGGCCAAGACAGCCAGGGAGTCCACGCCGAGTCGCCGGATAGAAGGCTTACGCCGGACTGTCAGCCCAATCAGGTAGATGACGGTGACAAGGATGCCGAAACCAATGGAAAGCGGCGCAAGCGGGCCCGCTTCGCGCAAGATCGGCCCGCCGCCATGCAGCAAATCGGCGGGCAAGATCAGGCCAAGCATGATCAGATTGGACCCGAAGACATTGGAAATCGCCAAACCATAGGCCCGGATGCGCACCGCGGCGATGGTCGTCGTGAGTTCCGGCAAGGACGTGGCCGCCGCCAGCATGGTCACGCCCACGAAACCCGTCCCGAGACCCGATTTGGACGCCAGCGGCCCCGAGATGGCGATGAGGGCGAGGCCAAGGACCAAGATCACCACACAGCTCAGCGATATTCGCACCAACAGGGCTTTCAGGCTGGGTTCGACCTGCGGAATGAGGGGTGCAGCGTCGCTTTCTTCGGGCAGATCCACGGGCACCCAATCGCCCGCATTGTCATAGCGGCGCAAAAGGGCGATGGCGGCAATATAGGCGAGGCCCGCGCCCACAGCCCCTGCGCCGACATGGCCGAAGGCCACGGGTTCGCCCATGGCGATAGCCACCAGCGCAACGGCCAGCATGCCGATCAGCACCGACGCCTCCAGAACGTGGTTGTGACGGCGCGGATAGCCGCTGATGGCGCTGCGCGCCCAAAGGTCGGCCACGGCAAGGATGGCGGTTTGCAGGGCGACGCCGCCCAAAAGGTTGCCCATGACCAGTTCCGACGCACAGCGGGCCGCCCCCGTCAGCGTCGTGGCGATTTCGGGAAGCGACGTGGCCACCGCCAGAAGCAAAAGCCCCACAAGTGAGCGGGCCAGGTTGAACCCTTCGGCCAGGTCGTCGGCGGCACGGGCCAGTGCCGTGCCCGCCACCCAGATGCCACCAGAGGCGGCCGCAAAGGCCAAGACCAGCGTCCCCAGGGGCCAGGCCGCCAGATCCATGGGCCCAGACCCCTAGTAAGAGCCGTCGAGCAGCAAGTGATCGTGGCCGATCTCTTCCAGGCCGGCCGCGATTTCGTCGGCTGCCAAGGGCCGGGTCATGATGTAGTCGAAACAGGGGCCTACATGGCGTTCTTCAGCCAGTTTGACGGCCTCTTCCCATTCGGCTTCGGAAAAGTCGCCGCGCCCGACCCATAGAAGCGCCACAAGCTCATGCTGCTGGTCGCGATCGAGTCCTTCGATCTCGGCACGCAACTCATTGCTGCGCATATCCTCCCCCTCATCCAGGGGCACGTCCTCACCCGCGCCGAGCCCCCGAAGCTGTTCAAGCATCGCGCGCAGGGCCGCGGGTGGAATGGACAGATCCTTCATTGTCAGTCGTCCTTCTCGGATTTGAGCATCTCGTTATCCGGCGATGGCTCCACCCCCGGCATGAACGAGCGTAGCAGACCCTCGGTCATTGCGCCTATGCCCAGAAAAACCAGCGCGACATTGCCGATCCAACCCAGGAACGGGATGAAGTTCAAAAGCGCCGCACCCGTGATGGCGGCCGCAAGCACGGCGATGCGGATCGGCAGCGACGGACTGTCACCCAGGCCAGCAGCCCGCGCGATGGCCATGGCAAGGACATAGGCCCCCAACAGATAGCCCAGCACCCAGGCCAGGATCAGCGTCAAGATGGCCATGGGCAAAAGCGGTAGGCCAATGATCGTCATGGCAGAGACCGGGACGAGGCCGACCAGCGTCGAAAACCCGATGAACCCCAGCAGGATCGTCAGGCCGGGGCGGTCGATGGCCATGCGGCGCATACTGGCGACCCGTCCGGGCACCAGCGCCAGGAACGCGGCGCCCACGGCCAACAGGAACGCAAGCGAGATCAGATAGCCCCCTGCAAGCGCCGCGGCGGAGGGCGCTTGTGGCATCCCTTCCCAGGCGAGTTCGTCGAATTCCCGCCATTCGGGTGTGTCGATCGCCACATAGGTCACGCGCCCCGAAGGGATGACCTCTGTTGGGATGTCGACGTCTTCCGATGTGGCCAGCGTCAACTGCCCGTCGATGCGCGCCTCGGGCCCGAAGGACAGATTGGCGACGTTCAACATCACATCGCCGCTCACGGGCCCGTTCAGCCGTGCCTCCCCCGCCGAAATCAATAGGGCGCCGGACACGGCGCCATCCATGGTCACGGACGCCCCGAAAAGCCGCAGGTTGCCCGCGACATCGGCGCTATCGGATACGGTCAAAACGGCGCCAGCCAGAACCGCGTCGCCGCCCACTTCGGAACCCAGCGTCACTTGCGCCCCGGCTGCGTTCGCATCCGCCCCCACCCGCGCCGCGATATCGATGGAAAAGCCAGAGGCGTAAAGGTCTTCGGCCACCGGGCCGTTCACCAGCACACGCCCCCCGGTGATCAACAGATCCCGTGGCGCTGCGCCCGTCCCTTCCACGCGGCCACCTGCGGCCAGAAGGTCACCGCCGATCTGCGCCTCGATCGGTTCAGCATGCACCGGACCGGCCCAGAGCATGAGCGCCAGAATAGGGGCCAGGATACGAAGCTTGGTCATTGGACTGCTCCCTTGATGGTTCGCAATCGGGGTGCCCCAGCACCGGGTGGCAAGCCTTGACGGGCATCAAGTCCCGCCAGGTGCCGCCTTGCTAGCCTGAGCAAACAAATTACCGACGCGGAGGCCCAGAATGACAATCCGAACAATCCTCGCTTGCCTGACGACCGAAACGGCGGCCCCGAACCTGTCGGCCGCAGGCGCGGCCCTTGCCGCGCGCTTCGATGCCCACCTGATCGGGCAACACACGATCGAGGCGTTGATGGTCTATCCGGGCATTGCCATGCACGTGCCGCCGCCCGCATTCGAGGCGTTCAATTCAGGTCAACTGGCCCAAGCCGACGCCATCGAGGCCATCTTTCAGGAGGTCACGCGCCGGGACGCTATCCGGGGCGAATGGCGCCTCGTGAAGACGGAATCGATCACCGCAGCCGACCGCATGATCGAAAGCGCGCGAAGCTGCGACTTGGTTCTGATGTCACGCCCCGACCGCGAACATGACCGTACCGATCAACGACATGCCGTGCAGGTGGTGATCCGCGGCGCGGGCCGCCCTGTCCTTCTCGTGCCCCCTGGCGGGATCGGCGACGGCGTGGGCAAACGCGCCATCGTGGCCCATTCCGGCACTCGCGAAGCCGCGCGCGCCACTTTCGATCTGCTACCGCTTTTGGCCGATGGGGCCGATGTCCATGTCGTCCATATCGGCGACGAACGCGACGAATTGCGTGATGATGCCATGACAGAACTGTCAGCAGCACTTGCGCGCCATGGCTATAGCGTGACGCTGACCCACCGTGTCCCCCATGGGGACCCCGTGGCAGCGGTGCTGGCCCGCGAAGCTGCCGAAATCGGCGCCGATGTGATCGCGGCGGGCGCCTTCGGCCATTCCCGTGCCTACGATCTGTTCTTCGGTGCTGTCACCGAGTCGCTTATCCGCGACGCGGATGTGCCGGTTCTCTTCTCAACGTAAAGGCGTCTGCACAGCAAAAAGCCCCATCCAACACAGACGGTTGGATGGGGCTCTTTCGTGTCAGGTCGCGTCGATGGCGATCTTGTGGGGCTTCGAGGCAGGCGCCTTGGGCTTGGCGACGGAAATCCGCAGAATGCCGTCCGACAGTTTGGCCGAGAAGCCATCCTTGTCCGGCTTGAACCCAAGCGGGATCACGCGCCGAAAGCGGCCCGAGCGGCGTTCGACCATGTGCCAGTCCTTGCCTTCTTCTTCACGCTTTTCGTCATGGCCACCGCGCAGCAGCAGGCTGTCTTCGACGATGGACGCGTCGATCTCATCGGCACTGACACCGGGGACCTCGGCGGTGATCTCGACCGCATCGTCCGTTTCGGACATGTCGACCGCCGGGAACGAGGGCGGCATGAAATCAGCGCGCAGGTCACCCAGACGGTCCATGAACGGGTTCAGATCGAACTGGAACGGCGTCAGAAAGGGCCAGCCACCCATCCGGGCCGGAAGCGCGTCAGTATGATGCTTCTTGGACATCGTCATTCTCCCTCAGTTTAGAACTGCCTGAATTGGCAAAGTGGTCTTGCATGGTGAAACGGCGGCGCGCCTTGACAGCCGTCAAGCCAACACGGCGCAATCAAGCGTTGCTGGCGATCCGGGCCAGGGCAGAGACATCCGGGATACGGACATTGCCCGCACGGTCCGCCCGCAGCACGCCTTCGTCGCGGAGCCGTCCGAAGGCCCGGCTGACCGTCTCGATGGAGGTGCCCAGATAGTCGGCGATATCGGTCCGCGTCATCGGCAGATGCAGATCGACTGTTCCCGAATTGGGACAATCCGCCGGGCGAAGAAGCGACAACAGGAACGCCGCAAGCCGTTCGCGCAGGCTGGCGCGGCCCAGAAGCATGAAATGATCCTGCAACCGTGCGATTTCGTCCAAGGCGCCTTCGACCAGAAAGACCCGATGGGAAGCCTCACCCGTGGAAAGCGCGCTGGCCCGGTGGGCCACGACATCGGCGGCCTCGATGGCTTCGCAATCGCAATGACGCTCACCATCGGGCGCGAAGCCCACGATGTCGCCTGGCCGGCAAAAGGAGATGACCTGGCGACGGCCGCTTGGGCTGACGCGGGTCAAGCGCAACGTTCCGGTCAACACCTCATAGAGATAATCGACATCGTCCCCTTCGTGGAAAAGGTAAGCCCCGCGGGCAAGATGTCGCACTGGCCGGATATGGTCCGATCCGCCGGATTGGCTGTGATGATCACTTGTGTAGGCTAGTTGCATCGAGTCTCTCCCCAGAAATCGCGGCAGAGGGATCATGACGTGCTGGTGTCGCAGCAGGTCTGGCCGAATGTATCGTTTTGTAACAAGACGTCGGTCTAGGCGCGGGCCGACTGGTGCGACGGGTTTGGGACCCTATGTTTTCATGGACGCCACAGGGGGCGGGACCCGATGGGCACGAAAGACATACTTGTCGTAGATGACGACGCGAAGGTACGCCGATTGCTGCGCCGGTGCCTGGAAGGTGACGGTCACAGCGTCCGTGAAGCCTGCGACGCGACCGCCGCCCGGCGGGCCTTTGCCCATGGCGCACCCGACCTTGTGACGCTCGACCTTACGCTGGGCGAAGAAGATGGGCTGGATTTCGCCCGTGAGATCAGGCGCAGCCACGACGTGCCTATTGTCATGGTTACCGGGCGCGATGACGTGATCGACAAGGTGGTTGGGTTGGAAATTGGGGCGGACGACTATGTCACCAAGCCCTTCCATGTCCGCGAAGTGCAGGCGCGCATCCGTTCTGTACTGCGGCGGGCGCAGGGTGCGGGCGTGGTGCACGTTGAAGACGCCGAAACGGCACTGGATCTCGATGGATTGACCATTGATCTGGACCGCATGGCCGTCACCGACCGGAACGGCGCACCCTGCGATGTGACCACCGCCGATATCAAGCTGCTGCGCGCCTTCGTGGAAAACCCCAAACGCGCCCTGTCCCGTGACCGGCTGATGGATCTAATCGACGGGCCGCAATGGACACCGCTGGACCGCACCATCGACAACCAGGTGGCGCGCCTGCGCAAGAAGATCGAACGGGATGCCACGCGGCCGGAACTGATCCGCACGGTGCGTGGCGTGGGCTATATGCTGTCCGAAGCCCCGCATGCCGCAAGCGCGGACACTTAGGCGTCAAACAAAGACCGAAGGGCCTGGGCTAGATCGGCCTGACGGTAGGGCTTGCGCAGAAGCGCGGGGCGGCCCACCCGTTCATCTATGGTTTGCATGCCCTCGGAATAGCCCGAACTCAGCAAGACGCGCACATTGGGCCGCGTCTCGGCCAGCCGGTCGGCCAGATCGCGGCCCGTCATGCTGCCGGGCATGACCAAATCCGTGAAGACATGATCGATATCGTCGCGCGCCATCACGATGTCCCAGGCCTCATCGGCATCGCGCGCCTCAACCACACGGAAACCCAGTGACGACACCCGCGCAACCGTCAGCCGCCTGACGGCTGGGTCGTCTTCCACAACCAGAAGCGGCCGGTCCGCACCGAAAGGTTCGGGCCCCTCGCTTTGGATCGACGGCAGCTCGGGTCCGTCATCGCCTGCCTGTACGGCCGGGAAATAAAGACCCACGGTCGTGCCCCGCCCTGGTTCTGAATAGAGCGTCAGATGCCCCCCCGATTGATGCGCAAAACCATAGACCATCGACAGGCCAAGCCCCGTCCCCTTGCCCGCGGGCTTCGTTGTGAAGAAAGGCTCCAACACGCGCATGCGCGTGGGGGTATCCATGCCGACGCCGTTATCTGACACGGTCAGACGCACATAGAGACCCGGCGTGATATCGGTATCTTGCGCGACATAGGCGTCGTCGATGGCAACGTTTTCCGTTCGCAGAACCAACCGGCCGCCCGACGGCATCGCATCTTGGGCATTCAAGGCCAGATTAACGATCGCCGTTTGGAACTGCGTCGGGTCGATTTCCACCGGCCAAAGGTCTTCGGCCAGACGTATCTCAACCCGGCATCGCGCAGACATCGTGCGCTTGAGCAGGGAGACGGCCTCCCCGATGGCGCAATTCACGTCGAGCCGCCGGGGCCGCAACTCCCCCTTGCGCGAAAAGAGCAGCAGGCGGGATGTCAGGTCAGCCCCCAGTTCCGCCGCATGAAGCGCATCCTGGATCAGTTCGGTCGTCGCGGCGTCATCCGTCTGCATCTCCAGCAATTCCAGATTGCCGATGACGACAGTCAACAGGTTATTGAAATCGTGCGCAATTCCCCCTGTCATCTGCCCTACGGCATCCATGCGTTGGGATCGGGTCAGTGCCTCTTCGGCGGATCGTCTTTGGCTTTGGTCGTGCAGAACGGCAATGAAGGTCGCTTTTCCATCCGTCTCGGTACGGCCCACCGACAAGTGCAGCGGAAAGGTCGTGCCATCGCCGCGAAGGCCTTCCACATCGCGCCCGATGCCGATGATCCGCTGTTTGCCAGTGGTCAGGTGCCGATGCATGAAACCATCATGTTGCGCGGCCATGTCCTGGGGCATCAGCATCTTAACATTGCTGCCAAGCATGGCCTGGGCCGGTTGGCGAAATAGCCGAGACGCCGCGTCGTTGACCCGCAGGATCGTCCCGTCGGCATCGGCGACGACAATCGCGTCCACAGCCGCCTCAAGCAAAGCGCCCAGCAAGGCAGCATCCTGGGTTTGGCCCACGCATATCCCTCCGTCTGCCCATCAGCCGGGTCGATCATGGGGTATCGGGATCGCGCGCGCCAGACGTAACCGCGCCATGATATCACTCAGGGTGACGACCCCCAGAAGCCGCCTGCCTTCGACAACCAGAAACTTGTGACGGCCCAGGCGCTGCATCCGCTCCCACAGGGTTTGAGCTTCGGCATTCGGTCCGACCACGGCATCGTCATCGAGCGCGGCGAAGATGTCGTCGACGCGGGTCGCGCCCCAATTCTCCCTCTCGATCTGTTGCATCGCGCGCAGGTCCAGATACCCGAGCAACAGCCCGTTTTCGACCACCGGCACGAAGGACACCGCATGGCGCAGCATGGCGTCATTGGCCACGTCATCCAGCGTCATATCGGGGTGCACAATCACCGGGTCGCGCCGCATCAGATCCCCCACATGGAGCGTGGAGAGCGCCGCCTGCGTTTCAACCTGCACCCGCGCCCCCGTGGCCGCCGCCAATAGGAAGAGGCCCAGCAATATGGGCCACAAGCCGGCTGCAGGCCCCACGGCAAACATCGTCCAAAGCCCCAGGCCGATCAGCCCATAGGCAAATAGCGCCGATATCCGTGACGCCGTGCCTGTTGCTTCAGCAAAACTGCCAGAGCGTTTCCATAGGACGGCCCGAAGCACGCGCCCCCCGTCGAGCGGAAAGGCGGGGATCAGGTTGAAGATGGCCAGAACGCCGTTGGCAAAACTCAGATACCCAAGCGGCACCGCGATCACCGGCCAAGGGGTCAGTGCCACGCTCAGCACCCAAAAGCCGATGGCCAGCGCAAAGCTCGCCACTGGGCCCGCGAGCGCCACGCGGTATTCCGCGCCCGGATCCGGTGCCTCGCTTTCCAGCTCTGCCACGCCGCCAAAGAGGAAAAGCGTGATGGCCCGCACGCGCATGCCGTAGGCCCGAGCCACGACGGCATGGGCCAATTCGTGCAAGGTCAGCGACCCGAAGAAACCGAGCATGGTGACAATGGCCAGCAGCACAAGGGTACCGGTGCCCGCCTGCGGCAAAGCCTGTGGGAAGTATGCACGGGCCAGCGTCCAGACGAAAAGGCCCGCAATCAGGAACCAACTGGGATCAAGGCGGATTTCGTATCCTGCCACACGCCCGATGGGGAAGGCCTTACCCCACATCTTTCGCCTCCATCTGCCTGTCCCGTTGTCTATGCGCCCGGGGCCACTTGGCGTTGCTGTCCATGGTCCGACCCTGCCCCAAGCGGGTCGCAGCGCGCCTTGATGGACGTCAAAGCTGCGCATCGATCCCGCTGTTTGATCGGGGTCAAAGTGGCGGCCGTGGCGATGGCGCAATCTGCACAAATCACCATTGCAGGAAGGATGATGGCTGTGCCCGTCGCTGCCCCCGCCCCTTTGGCCGACGCGGCCGTGTTCCATACCGAAGCCCTGACCAAGGTCTATGAAACGGGGCCGGTACGCGTCGTGGCCCTGGATGGGATCGACCTGACCTTGCGGAGCGGTGAATTGACGGTGCTGCTGGGCGCCTCCGGGTCCGGCAAGTCCACCCTTCTCAACATTCTGGGCGGGCTCGACCGCGCCACATCGGGCAAGGTGTGGTTTCGCGACCGGGAGTTGACGGCATTGGGCGACCGGGCGCTGACGCGCTACCGCCGCGACCATGTGGGCTTCGTCTTCCAGTTCTACAATCTGGTCGCTTCGCTGACGGCGCGCGAAAACGTGCGGCTGGTCACCGATATCTCCCACACGCCGATGCCACCGGAAGAGGCGCTGGACCTTGTGGGGCTGGGCCACCGGCTCGACCACTTTCCTGCCCAGCTTTCGGGCGGGGAACAGCAGCGCGTGGCCATTGCCCGGGCCGTGGCCAAGCGCCCCGAGGTCCTGCTGTGCGATGAACCCACCGGCGCGCTCGACAGCAAGACGGGGGTGCAGGTCCTGGAAGTGCTCGATGAGGTCAACAACCGCTTCGGCACCACCACCATCGTCATCACCCATAACGCCATGATCCAACGCATGGCCCACCGGATGCTGCGTTTCGCCGATGGCCAATTGGTGGAAGAGCGGGTGATCGAAGACCGCCTGAAACCCGCCGAGATCGACTGGTGATGCGCGCGCTCGACCTCAAGCTGCTGCGCGATCTGCGCAGGCTTTGGGCGCAATCGCTGGCCATTGCGCTGGTCATGGGCTGCGGTGTGGCGGTGCTGTTGATGTCCATGGGGATGTCCGGCGCGCTCAGCGACTCGCGGGCGGCTTATTACGAGCGCAACCGTTTCGCGGAGGTCTTCGCGGGCGCGACCCGCGTGCCGCAATCCCGCGATGTGGCCATCGCCGCCATCCCGGGCGTGCGTCATCTGGAGACGCGCATCTTGCGGGGCGTCGTACTGGACTTGCCGGGCCGCATCCGCCCGGCCAGCGGCTTGATCGTGTCGCTGCCCGAAGCGGGACTGCCATCGCTGAATGTGCCGCTTCTGCGCAGCGGTCGCTGGCCCGACGCTGCGGCGCCCTTCGACGTCGTCGTCAGCGAACCCTTCGCCGATGCCAATGGCTTCCGCCCCGGTGACCGCTTCGCGGCAAACCTCGATGGCACAAGGCGGGAGTTGACGGTGACCGGCACCGCGCTCAGCCCTGAATTCATCTACACGATCGGGCCTGGCGCCATGATGCCCGACCCTGCGGGCCACGGCATCATCTGGATGCCTGCCCGCGCTGCCGAGGCTGCGTTCGACATGGCCGGCGCCTTCAACGACATGTCGCTGACATTGGAGCCAGGGGGCAGCGAAGACGCCGTAATCGACGCGCTGGACGACATCCTGGCGGCCTATGGGGGCGATGGTGCCGTGGGCCGGGTAGACCAGCTTTCCAATGCGTTTCTGGAGGCGGAGATCGAGCAGCTGGACGTGATCGGGCGCATCCTGCCGCCTATCTTCCTGGGTATTTCGATCTTTCTGGTCAACATGGTGGTGGCCCGCATCATCGCGTTGGAGCGCGAAGAAATCGGCCTGCTGAAAGCCCTTGGCTACACCGACGGCGCGGTGCTGGCCCATTACCTGGCCATGGCGGGGTTGATCGCCGTGGTGGGCATCTTGTTTGGCTGGGCCGGGGGCACGTGGCTCGCGCGGATGTTGGCCGAACTCTACACCCAGTTCTACGATTTCCCTTACATGATCTTCCACCTTTCCCCCGTCGCCTATGCCATCGGCGCGGTGGCCGCCCTTTCGGCAGCAGGGCTGGGGGCGGCGCGGGCGGCTTGGTCGGCGGCGCGCCTACCGCCTGCGGTGGCCATGTCCCCCGCGCCGCCGCCGCGCTTTTCGCGCACGCCGCTGGACCGAGCCATCGCCGCCCTGCGCCTGTCGGAGCCCAGCATGATGATCGCCCGTTCGATCCTACGCTGGCCCGTCCGCGCGGGGCTAAGCGCGCTCGGCTACGCATTGGCCACTGCCGTGCTGATCGTGTCGAACTACTTCAACGACGCGCTCGACACGATTGTGGTGACCGCCTTCGATATGTCGAACCGGCAGGACGCCATCATCACATTCCTGCCGGACCAATCCATCTCGGTTCTTGAAGACGTGCGCCGTCTGCCCGGCATTCTTCAGGTGGAAGGGCAAACCTATGTGAACGCGGTTCTGCGCAACGGCCATCTGGAAAAGACCCTGCCCATCGAAGGCCGCCGCCCCGGCGCGGACTTGGCGCGCATCGTGGCGGATGATCGGGCCGTGGACCCGCCCGCATCGGGCCTTCTGCTTTCGGAGCGTCTGGCCGACCAGCTTGACCTGGCCGTCGGCGACTTGGTGGAGGTCGAGCTGCGCGGCGAACGGCGCGAAACCCACCACCTGCCCGTCACCGGCACCGTCACCCAGCTTTTCGGCCTGGGCGCCTACATGGAGGCGGGGGCGCTTGACGCGCTGATGCGCCGGGCACCGCGCGTTTCGGTGGCCAATGTCACGCTGCAACAGGACGAAACCGCCGTCTTCTACGCCCGCATCAAGGAAACCCCAGGCGTCACGGGCGCCATCCTTCTATCGGACAACCGCGCCTCGTTCGAGGACACGCTGGATCAGAACGTGCGCGTCACCTCGCTGATCTATACCGTGCTGGCGGCCATCATCACCATCGGCGTGGCCTATAACGGCGCCCGTATCCAATTGTCGGAGCGTGCACGCGAATTGGCCTCTCTGCGGGTGCTGGGCTTTGGGCGGGCCGAGGTGTCGTGGATCCTGCTGGGCGAAGTGATGATCCTGGCCGCACTTGCGCAGCCCATGGGCTGGGCCATGGGCGCGGGGCTTGCCGCCGCGATGTCGGCGGCGTTTTCGTCCGACCTCTACATCCTGCCCTTCGTGGTGCAGCCGTCGACCTTCGCACGCGCCAGCCTTGTCGTACTGATCGTGGCGCTGGCCTCTGTCCTCGTAGTGCGCCGCCGCATCGACAGCTTCGACCTTGTCGCCGTCCTCAAGACCCGGGAGTAAGCCATGAAACCGTCCCTTCGCACCATCATCACCAGCCTGGTGGCCATCGCTATCTTTGGCGGGCTTGCCTTCATCGGTTTCCGCACGGACCCGGTCCCGGTTGACCTGCATACGGTTGATCGCGGGCCGCTCGAAGTGCTGATCAATGCCGATGGCGTCACGCGCATCCGCGAGATTTACGAAGTCGCCGCGCCGGTCACCGGCACCGCGCGACGCTCGCCCGTGCGGGTTGGGGATGCGGTCACCGCAGGGGAAACCGTCGTCGCCGTTGTTCAGCCCGCCGCGTCGCCCATCTTGGACGCGCGCAGCCGGGCCGAGGCAGAGGCCGTCTTGCACGAAGCGATTGCGGCCCTGGCCGCCTCCGACGCCGATATCATGGCCGCGCGGGAAGAACTGAACTACGCGGAAAGCAACCATTCCCGCATCTTGCGATTGGTTGACCGGGGCATCGCGTCCATCGCCGCGCTGGAAGATAGCGGGCGGCAACTGGCCTCGGCCGAAGCCGCCCATGACGCCGCCTTGTCGCGGCGCGAAATGGCGGCGGGCGGGGTGGACCGGGCGCGCGCCACGCTGGACGAGCCTACGCTGAGCGATGCCACATCCTGCTGCATGGAGCTTCGCGCCCCCGCCACCGGTGTCGTGCTCAGCATCGACACCATAAGCGCCCGGCCTGTGCAGTCCGGCGCGCGCCTGCTGACCATCGGCGACCCGTCCGATCTGGAAATCGTGGCCGACCTGTTGTCTGCCGACGCCGTGCGCTTGCCTGCGGACGCGGCCGCGCGGGTCGAACGCTGGGGCGGGGAGGACGCGCTGGACGCAACCTTGCGCCAGGTGGAGCCCATCGCGCGCGAAGAGGTTTCGGCCCTGGGCATCGAAGAACAACGTGCCGATGCGATCTTCGATCTGACTTCGCCCCTGGCCGACCGCGCAGGTCTGGGCGAAGGCTATGCCGTTTTCCTGCGCATCATCCGTTGGCGCACCGAAGACGCGCTGCGCATCCCCATCAGCGCCACCTTCCGCCACGACGACGGTTGGGCAACTTTCGTCGCCGTCGATGGCACGGCAAAACTGCGCCCCATCGCGTTGGGCCGGATGGGCGAGCTTCTGGCCGAGGTGACAGGCGGGCTGGACGCCGGCGAAGACGTCGTGCTGCACCCCTCAGACAAGGTGGGCGATGATGTGCCGATTGTTGCCCGGGCCGAATGATCGGCGCGCCCCTTGACCTCCATCAAAGCAGCGTCACGAGGCCGCGCTAGCCTGGTCTGATCGGAGATGAGGGAGCCTGCCATGAAC
Source organism: uncultured Jannaschia sp. (assembly GCA_947494145.1). Classification (GTDB taxonomy): domain Bacteria; phylum Pseudomonadota; class Alphaproteobacteria; order Rhodobacterales; family Rhodobacteraceae; genus Jannaschia. The sequence continues at coordinate 166,639 of CANLTZ010000005.1, forward strand.
GACCAAAGCAACCGCCCATCCTATGCCCTGCCGTTTGAGACTCTGGCCCGGGGCGACGTGCCGAAAGTGGGCGGCAAGAATGCGTCCTTGGGTGAAATGGTCCAAACACTGGGGGCCGTGGGTGTCCACGTCCCGCCGGGCTTCGCGACGACCGCTGACGCTTTCCGCGCGTTCCTGCAGCGCAATGACCTGAATGCTCGGATCGACGCTGCCGTCGCCGCCATGGATGACGGGCGTGCCACCCTGTCGGAGACCGGCCAGACCATCCGCGAGGCCATTCTGGGTGGTCACTGGCCCGAGGACATCGCCGCCGATATCGAGGCATCCTATGCCGCGCTTTGTGCCACCCACGGCACCGATATCCCCGTGGCTGTCCGCTCATCCGCCACCGCCGAAGACTTGCCCGAAGCGTCCTTCGCGGGCCAGCAGGAAACCTTCCTGAACGTCACCGGCCTGCGCGATCTGCTCTCGGCCTGCCGCCGCTGCTATGCGTCGCTTTATACCGACCGGGCCATTGCCTATCGCCAGGCCCAGGGCTTCGGCCAGACCGAGGTGGCCCTGTCGGTTGGCGTCCAACTCATGGTACGCTCCGACACGGGGGGGTCGGGGGTGATGTTTTCCATCGACACGGAATCGGGTTTCCCGGATGCCGTCGTCATCGACGCCGCCTGGGGCCTGGGGGAAACCGTCGTGCAGGGCAGCGTCGACCCCGATGGCTATCAGGTGTTCAAGCCCTTCCTCGACAACCCGGATCTGCGCCCGGTGGTCGAAAAGCGCCGCGGCGCCAAGGAAGAAAAGATGATACTGGCCGCGCGCAGCGGCGCCCAAGGCACGACCACCCGCGTCGTGCCCACGTCCCAGGCCGAACGCGCGCGCTTCGTGCTGTCGGATGCGGAAATCGTCGATCTGGCCCGCCAGGCCGTGGCCATCGAAAAGCACTATGGCTGCCCAATGGATATCGAATGGGCCCGCGACGGGGTCACCGGCAAAATCTGGATTGTCCAAGCCCGGCCCGAAACCGTCCAATCCCGCGCCCATGACCGGCTTAGCACCTACCGGGTGCCCTATCCGGGGCCGGTGGTGCTGCGCGGCCTTTCCGTGGGTGCAGCGGCCATTGCAGGCGAGGCCTGCCTGATCCGCAGCGCGGGCGATATAGACCGGTTCCGCGATGGGAGCATCCTGATCACCGGCACCACAGACCCTGACTGGGTGCCCATCATGAAACGCGCCGCCGCCATCGTCACCGACCATGGCGGGCGCACGTCACACGCAGCCATCGTTAGCCGGGAACTGGGCGTCCCTGCTGTGGTGGGCACTGGCGATGCCACGCATATCCTGCATGACGGTCAGGAAATCACCGTCAATTGCGCAGGCGGCACGGAAGGTACCGTCCATGACGGCATTGCACAAATCGAGGTCGAGGAAATCGCCCCCGATGCCCTGCCAGCCACCCATACCAAGGTCATGCTCAATATGGCCAATCCGGGCGCGGCATTCCAATGGTGGCGCCTGCCTGCCGATGGCGTGGGCCTTGCGCGGATGGAATTCGTCGTGAACGCCTTCGTGCAAGCCCACCCGATGGCGCTATTGAACCCCCAGGGCATCGACGACCCGTCCGATGCTGCCCGGATCGCGCAGTTGACCGCCGACCATGCCAGCGGCGCCGACTACTTCGTCGACCGCCTGTCAACCGGCCTGGCCAGGATTGCGGCGGTGGTGCATCCCCATCCCTGCACCGTCCGCATGAGCGACTTCAAAAGCAACGAATATGCCAGCCTGCTGGGCGGCCGCGCCTTTGAGCGGCCCGAGGAAAACCCCATGCTCGGCCTGCGCGGGGCTTCGCGCTATTACGCGCCCAGCTACCGGGAGGCCTTCAAGCTGGAATGCCAGGCCATCCACCGGCTGCGCGAGACGCTGGGCTTCGCCAATGTCCGCGTCATGATCCCCTTCTGCCGCACCGTGGAAGAAGCCGACCGCGTGCTGGAGGTCATGGCCGAGGCAGGCCTGTCGCGCGGGGCCGCGGGGCTGGAGATCTGGATGATGTGCGAAATTCCCTCCAACGTTATCCGCGCGCAGGAATTCGCCAAGCGCTTCGACGGCTTTTCCATCGGGTCCAACGACCTGACGCAGCTCACCCTGGGCGTGGACCGCGATTCCGAGGAATTGGCCGCGCTGTTCCAGGAAGACGACCCGGCAGTGATGTGGATGATCGAACATGTTGTGGCCGAGGCGCATAAGGCGGGCGCCAAGGTGGGCTTCTGCGGGCAGGCCCCGTCCAACGACCCGGAATATGCCCGCCGCCTGGTGGCCGCCGGCATCGACAGCGTGTCGGTCACGCCCGATGCCTTCGTGGCGGTCAAGCACACCATCGCAAAGGCCGAAGCTGGATGACGCCCGCCGGAACCTGGCCCCCGCATATGGGGGCAGGCTGACCCCATGCGCATCGTCATCTTCAACGCCAAGCCTTATGACCACGCCACATTCAACGCCGCCAACACGGCCCTGGATACGCCCCATGACCTGAGCTTCCTGCGCCCCCATCTCGATGCCCATACGGCGGTGCTGGCCCAGGGGGCAGAGGCCGTCTGCGCCTTCGTCAACGACACGCTCGATGTGGCGACATTGCGGGCGCTTCATGGGGTAGGCGTACGACTGATCCTTATGCGCTGCGCCGGTTTCAACAATGTGGACCTGGCCGCCGCGACGGATCTGGGCCTCTCCATCGGTCGGGTCCCGGCCTATTCGCCCCATGCCGTAGCCGAACACACGGTGGGCCTGCTCCTGACGCTGAACCGCCGCCTGCACCGCGCCTATAACCGGGTCCGTGAGGGGAATTTCGAGCTTGATGGCCTCATGGGTTTCGATCTGCACGGCAAGGTCGTCGGTGTGGTCGGCACGGGCCGCATCGGCATCTGCGCCATCCGCATCCTTGCGGGCTTCGGCTGCGAGGTGCTGGCCTTCGATCCATTCCCCTCCGACGCCGCCCGTGCAGCCGGGGCCCGCTACGCGCCCCTGCCCGAGGTCCTGGGCCAATCCGATGTGGTCACGCTGCACTGCCCGCTCACGCCCGACACCCACCATCTGATCGGCACTGCGGCCCTTGCGCAGATGCGACGTGGCGCCCTGCTTATCAACACCAGCCGCGGCGGGCTGGTGGATACGCGCGCCGTCATCGTCGCGCTCAAATCCAGCCAATTGGGCGGCCTCGCCATCGACGTCTATGAAGAAGAAGGCGACCTTTTCTTCGAAAACCTGTCCGATCAGGTGCTGCAAGACGACGTCTTCGCCCGCCTGCTGACCTTTCCCAACGTGGTCATCACCGGCCACCAGGCCTTCTTCACACGCGAAGCCCTGGATGCCATTGCCCAGACGACCCTGGCCAATGCCGACGCCTTCCAACAAGGCGGGGCGCCGCTGCATCCGGTCACGCTGGACATGGTCGCCTGACCCACGCCCCTTCGGCATCAGTCGCAGCATGCTTCGCACCCGCCTTCTGGCAGGTCAAAAAGCGGGCAAGTATACCGCAAAAACAAGTGTCTGATGTAATGGTGCCCGGGGGCGGAATCGAACCACCGACACGAGGATTTTCAATTAGGCTTGTGATCCGCACGGGCTGTCTCAGGATCGCTCAACCCTTAACGTAGCAGATTGATTATTTTGATCTTTGCGCTCGGCAGATCGTCTCGAACCTGCGCACTCCGCCACATTCAAGCCCACTGCTTCCGCTACCCCAGCGATACCCACAATGCTACATAGCTGCCTAAACATCGCCATATAGCTCACTGCGGACTCTCTGAATTTAAGGGAGTTTCATATATCTCTGCGTATTCTTCATACAGTTCTTCGCGAGTTGCTCCATCCTGATATCTAACAATAAATTCTCGCATGGCTGGGCTGAAAACACGAATGAAACTGTCGGCCTTGATCTTTGGCAACGCAGTAATTGCGCTGGCCAGTTCAGTGATCGCGTCGAGGTTCGCCCCATGCTCGAAGCTTGCCAGCGCCATGTTTCCCTGCTGGGGGTGCGGGGGAGCAATACCAGCGTGCCTTATGGCGACGTAATACACTGAAAGAAAAAAACTTACGGCCTCCAGTTCTACACTCAGAACAGAGGCGGGATAGCGCACAACCATCAATTTTTCATCGTGGTAGTAAGACAAATCAAACTTTTCAGAGCTAAAGACAACAAACGAAATTCCAGCGCGCTCCAAAAAGAGTGTCAGCAGGGCATCCTTGTCAAATCTAAGCAAGCCTTTCTTTAGCTTGGCGACAATGCTTGCTTCTTTTGGGTGGCGAGTTGCTTCAACGTATTTGATAGGATCGCCCGAAAGAACGTTTCGAAGCAGCTCTTGATCCAATTCGTTGAACCGGAAACCGGAGCGATGGTCAGCAAACTCCCTTGCAGAGTTCGGTTCAAAAACTCTGGGAAGGGGATCGAACAATGCCCTTCTAAAAAGAGGTTCAGAAGTGAAACTAAAATTTGATACGTCAAGGTTTTCGGCTGAGATTGAGGGATCAAGACCCACTTCTGTTGCGTTCTCCAGCAAAAACCAAGAATCAACGAAGGAATCTACAGCAAGACGCAAGAGAGGTTCCGCCTCATCAACTCGCCCTTGCAGCAATAGAGTTTGAGCGAGATCATGGATCGAAGCCGCCACATTCTTGTTATTGGCCGCTCCAGTTTCTATGTGCCCACGAACCGCTCTAATGGCATAAAGTTCGGCATCGAGGATGTCATTTTGTCGTCTCTTGATGTGGGAAAGGCATCCATTGATTGCCGCAGAGGCCGAGCTGTCCAGAGGTCGATTTCTTGCAAACCACTCTTCAACACCTGACAGCATAATTTCTGCAACTTCCAAATCGTCAGATGAAAGCAACGATTGAGAGAGGTTCCAACGAATATACCAAGGTGTAGGGTCATCCGTGGTGGCAGAGTCGTCGATTAGCTTCTCCGCCAAACGGAATTCTTCTAAAGCGTCTGCCAATCTGCCTTGGCTCTCTATTGCATATGCCAAGTTGTTTTGCAAAATGGCACCCAGCAAGGCATTTGGTTGATTTTGCTTATCCAAGTTTCTCAGAACAACTTCGTAGCATGATTGCAAAAGGTCCCAGCCTTCGAGAACTTCCAGCATCGGTCGAAGTTCAAAAATCCATGAAGCCAGTTGTTCGGGCTTGCCGTACTCAAGATGAAACAATGCGCTCTCGATAGAAGCCAAGTTTAACTGTCTCGCGCCGAGCCAATCTTCGTCCGATGGGTCTCTGCGTATCTTCGCATCGGCCCACTCATGAAGCTGTGAGTGAATTTGCCTGAAGTCCGAGTTCAGCCCGGCTGCATCCAACCTTTGGAGTTCGTCCTTTAAAAGTGAATGAATTTCATAGGTATCCAACGAAATCTCGACGAAGGAACTTCGGGCTACCATTTGATCAAAGCTGTAATTGATTGCATGAGTAGGAAATGCCCCGACCAACTCGTCCATCGCCTCCCGTGTGATGATCTGAAGGTAGGATGCGAGGCGTAGTGTTGCTTGGTCATTGTCACTGAGGTGCTCTAAGAACCGGGCAAGAATGTCTGACGGTGTTCCACCAAAGTTGGCTTCAGACGGTGTTTCACCCCGTTCCTTCAACGTCTCATAGTGCGAAACCTGCAGATCAAGATAGAACGGCAAGCCCTGAGAACTGTCGATGATTTTGGCTCGGACATCGTTCTCCACAATCGGTACTTCCAGAAGAAACTGATCTGCGTCTTCATCAGACAAGGCGCCTAAGAGGCGGGATTCCACGACTTCACCCCAAGCGTCGTCTATTTCGCTCCATCTTAGTTTGTCGCGTCCTGCGATCACAAAGAGCGCTCCGGGGGCATCTTGGATAAACAATCGGACCCAAGCGTCCGCCCTCCTATCCGCCAAACCATCCTTTTGACCACGGTTTCTCCAAAGGGCCTCATATGTATCAAGCAGTACAACAGGTCGGCGGTCCGGTTTCGCTTCGATCCCATCGCACAGGTCAATGCCGAGGAATGTCGGCAGCTTCTCAAGGATTTGCTCTGGTTGCAGAGCTTCGATCCCCGCGATCAACTCGTTTCCGCGTGTCTTCCACCACTTCGCGAGTTTGCCGGTCAGCCTCGCTCCCCATTTGTAGATCAAGCCCGCGCCGGGAAGGGCTGCCGATGCTAGATGCGACGCAACAGCCAAAGGGTCATCAAGGACATCGATCAGGTCCATCATGCCCTCCTTTTCACCTTTGAAAAGTTCTGGATATGTCGAGCCGATATCCATGCCCGGGCGCGTTTTCGTGTGGTAGGCGACGAATGCGGCGTCGAAGGTATGGAACGCAAAGCCCGAGAATTGCGCCAGTTGACGGCGCAAGGAATACAGCGCTGCATCGACGCGTTTCAGGCGCTCATCCTCGAAATCAATTTTCGCAGGTATCAGCCGGGTCCCGCTCTTGTTCTCTTTCACCTTTCCGTTGTGGGCAGCAATCTGGCGTTGGAATTCTCGGAGCAAAGACGATTTGCCCTGTCCGCCAACCCCGAACCAGTTCAAAACTCTGTATGTACCCTTTGTGTCCGTTTGGTTGCAGGCTTCCGAGAACAAGTCGCGCTCTTCTTTCCGACCTGAGAACACGCGGTTGGCTTTGAACTGTTTTTTGGCGTGTGTTGGGCGAAGCATAAGATGATCTGTGTTGGTGACTACAACGTCAACTTCACATGAACCGAAATCAAAAGCCACCAACCTAAACATCTGGTCGCAAAGGATTTCAGTTCATCTAGGATTGTCCCTGACGTGACACGTCCACCCATCTTATCATGGGCCTATGAAACGCAAACTCACCACCAAGTTCATCGAGGGCCAGAAGCCGAACCCGTCCAAGCGTCTCGATTTCCGTGACGAATTGATGCCGGGCCTCGTCCTGCGCATCAGCACGTCCGGCACCAAGACGTTCTGCCTGCACAAGCGTATCAACGGCAGGATGCGTCGCCTAACCATCGGGCGCTTCCCTGTCTTATCGCTGGCCGAAGCGCGTGAGCGGGTGCGGCAGGTCCTATATGAAATCGAGGCGGGCCGGTTCGAGGACCGAACTGGTGTGGAGGTCGAAACAAAACCTACGCTGGGCGCGGTGATCCCTGACTACATGGAGAAGTACGCCAAGGTTCACAACCGTGACTGGAAGCGCAAGGAAGCGTTGTTGGCGAAGTTCACGACCCTGCACGACAAGCAGATCGACCAGATCAAGCGTGCCGATGTCGTGAAAGCCTGCGACGTGATCCACAAATCAGCGCCAACGAGCGCAAACCGGGCGCTGGCCCACCTCAAGCACCTGATGGGCTGGTGCGTCGAGCGCGGCATGATCGATGCCAACCCCATCGCTGGGATGAAGCCGTTGTCCAAGGAAAGGTCGCGCGAGCGTGTCCTGACTGATGGAGAGCTGGGCGCGCTGTGGGCGACCTGTGACGCCGAAGGCTATCCTTTCGGGGATTGCATGAAGCTGTTGATCCTGAGTGGCCAGAGACGCGCTGAGGTCGCCGAAATGCGATGGTCGGAAATCGACCTCGAAAAACGCCTGTGGACCCTTCCTTCGCAGCGCGCCAAGAACGGCAGGCAGCACGCCGTTCCGATCACCGACGCGATGTTGGACGTTCTGCACAGGGTGCCGAGGTTCCTCGGTTCGGACTACGTATTCACGACCACCGGCAAATCTCCCGTGTCGGGCTTCGGGCGCGTGAAAAAACGGCTCGATAGGGCATTGCCCGAAGGCACGGAGCCGTGGATCATTCACGACCTGCGACGCACGATGTCCACGAACATGGCGATGCTGGGCGTCCCACAGCCCGTCACCGAGGCGCTGTTGAACCACAAAACGGGTGTGGTCTCAGGCGTGGCGGCTATCTACAATGTTTATTCATACGCGGACGAGAAGCGCGAGGCGCTTGAGCTTTGGAATAGCCATGTCGAAAAAGTCACCAGATCAGCCGTATTATCTGAAGTACCGCGAGTTGGGGTGGCTGGATCGACCGCTCCCACAAGCGCCTGAGTTTTTTTCACAAAAAGCAATTGACCGGCTTTGCCGCATTGGTGGGGCGGACGATGAAACCGACCGAATACGCCTAGCTGATGATCTTCGAACCATCGCCAAAGTCTTTTGGGGCGCGGCTATGTCCAGTCCTCTCGGCGTTCAAGGTGGGCCAGAGGCACAGACGCCTGACGCCAGAAAACGAACGATGACGAGTTCGGTCTTGCGTCCCGCCGAGAAGTTGATCGAGGCGCTTTCCGACGACAACCTAACTCTTCTTTCAGAATGGCCTGATGAATTGCCGTCGGTCCCGCCAAACCGGCATATACTCATCCAAGAATTGACCAGACTCAGAAATCGCACGAGCGACCTTTTCGAGGTCTTGGATGACCGAAAACGAAAAGGTTCGTCGGTTTCTCAGGAGTTCAAGATCGATTTCGGGAACGCACTTGCTGGCGTGCTTGAACGGTATTTTCCAGACATCAGAGCATCGCGTGGTGGATATGATCGCACTCCGGGTCCCAGCAGCGAATATCAGGAATTCCTGAATGCATGTGCACAAGAGGTCTTCGGTGAAGGTTTCAAGTTCTCAGGCGCCGTGCTGGACGAGATAGCGAAGCTGCCCCGAAATCAATAAACCTACGTACAAAATGCGCAGCCTTAGCTATGCCTCTGATATCACTGCGTTTCAGTCTGTCATATGTTGTCCAAACATGGAGCCGGCTCCTTTGTCTAACCGACGAAAGGGAAATCCATGAAGGACGAAACAGACAGACCATTGCTTGTAACGCGCGACGACCTCAAGCGCTTTGGCATCCGCGTAAGCAATACGACTTTGCTTCGCTGGGAGGCCCGTGGGCGCTTTCCGCGCAGGGCCAGAATGGGCGGCACCACGGTTACGTGGTTCATGTCGGAAATTGAGGACTGGCTTGCTGAACGCGCCGAAGAACGCGCTCGCACGCACTACGCCGACTACTGATCACCCCGAAAAGGAGAATTGGGATGCGAAAAGTATTTCGCTTCGAGGGTGACATGTTGTCGTCCTCGATTATCAAAGCCGCGCTCGCTTGGGCGCGGCATGGCGGCAAAATCATCGCCTTGCATGGCATTGATGATGACGGCCAATGCACTTGCGGCAAGCCTGATTGCAAGAGTCCGGGCAAGCATCCAATCGCGGAATTGTTTCCGAAGGGGCAGCATAGCGCCACGAGTAGCGCGGTTAAAATCCGTCGCGCGTTCAAGAAGTACCCCAATGCCAACTTCGGCGTGATCCTTCCGCCGGGGCTGGTTGTGCTCGATGTTGACGGCCCGGAGGGGGCCAAAACCTTCAAGAAGCTGAACCTGCCACCCACTCTTTCAGTTCGAACCGGCCGCGGGACACACTACTATTTCCGCGCCTCGGAGGCCCTACCCAAGAGGAAAGCACCGCTTACCGGCATAGACATCAAGGACAATGCCAGTGGATATCTCGTAGGCCCACCCAGTATGCACAAATGCGGTAGCCGGTATCGTGTGCAGCGTGGAGAGGGCCGCTTGGCGGCGTTGCCTGCCGATTTCGTGCGAGCGCTGAAACGCGACAAGAGCCGGACAGCGAACTTCGACGCGGTCGGGGCCTTTAAGGTCGGGAGCCGCAACAGTGAGCTGACCAAGATTGCCGGGTCACTTAGGTTTCGCGGTTTGGCCGAAACGGCCATCGCAGGTGCGTTGCAGGCGATCAACGCAGCGGCGTGTAGTCCACCCCTCGACGCCGATGAGGTCGAGCGTATTGCCTCCAGCGTTGGCAAATACGAGGCCGGGCACGAAGCGGCTTTTGGCTGGCTCGGAGACGTCGAGGAGTCCACGCCGCAATTCTCGATGTATCCTTATGTCGTGAAAGGTGCCTTGACTGTCCTCGACGGGAACATGGGGCAAGGGAAATCTACCTTTACCTGTGCCATCGCTGCCGCCGTGACGACCGGGAAGCCGCCGCCATTCGTGGATGAGATAGAGGCCGGTTCGGTGCTGTTCATGTCCGCCGAGGATGACCCGTCGCGGGTGCTGAAACCCCGCCTCATGCAGGCCGGGGCCGATGTTTCAAAGGTCCGCTTCCAACAGGAGCCGTTTTCCTTGGACGAGCGCGGTTTGGCGTTGCTCCGGCAGGAACTGTCGGCAAACACGCCCGCCCTCGTCGTGATCGATCCGATTATCGCCTTCATGAAGGAGGGTGCGGACGGGAACAAGGCAACCGAGACCATGCAATTCATGGTGCAGATAGACCAGTTGGCGCGCGAGTTCGACACGGCCATTCTGATCGTGCGGCACCTTCGGAAGGCGCGGGCTGACCATGCCATGCACCAAGGTATCGGGTCGATTTCGATATCGGCTCGGGTGCGGTCTGGCCTGATCCTCGCGCCGCATCCCGACGACCCGCGCTTGCGCGCGGTGGCCCACGCTAAGTCAAACTATGCCGAGCCGGGTCCGACAATTGTGTTTGAGATGCAGAGCACCGGGCCACGCTCACACCCCCGCGTGAAATGGCATGCCTGCGAGCCTGAATTGACGGTGGGCGAACTACTCGCGCCTCCCGAGGCCGAACGGGGCCGACCGCCACGAGAACGCGACACTGCGACCGCGTGGCTGGAAAGCGTACTCCGAAAGGGGCCGGTCAAGAAGAAGGCGCTCGACGGCTGGGCCAAGGAAAAAGGGATCTCACTCCCTACGCTCCGACGCGCAGGCGAAGCCCTCGGCGTGGTGAAGTCGAAAGACGGGAAAGCCTCCGTCTGGTCGCTGCCCTGATCCGCGCGTCACGATCACTTGCTCAGAAGTCGCGCACGTGTGGGATTTTTGAGCAAGTGTTTATCCAAAACCGAAAACCGCGCTCATACGAGTGCAAAGTGGAAGAGTATGGTGATAAAATGCAAGATCGCGATGAACACTTGAACCAATTAGAAAATGCAATTTTTGACGCTCTGGAAATCGAAGTAGAGAGACAAGAAAGGGAGCAGACTGGCTTGAGCTGTATTGAAATCGCTAAAGTACTAATCGCGATTGCGCACGTTCACTTATCATTTGACATGCCGAGCGACGAAGAGCTTTCCGAAATTGAGGATAGCGACGCGCGAAAATTGAACTAGCGCATAGATCAGCTTCAGAAACAGAACCATGGCGGGGGCTGACACCCGAGGTGGCCCGCGCCCAATTCTCTATTGGCAGATGACCTACAAAGAAACGAGCGGCTGGGGGTCGAAAACCTCGGCAATCAATATGACCCCTTGTCCACCCACGAGGCGCGAGCCGATAAAAAAACGCCTCCCCCCATCCCCCTTTGGTCGCCTTGTGACAGCGCCGCGCGGAACGCCTCGGACCGACCCGTTGACTATCTATCAGTCTGTCGGATGCGTGCCGGACCCAAATTGCCATGCCTTTTCAAGCAGTCCGCATTCGCGCTGGGTTTCGGCATAGCGCGCCGGGTTCCACTCGGGTGGCAAACTGCTTGGGCGGAGGTGCTGGCGGTCATCCCTGCACCCACCCCTTGCGATGGTAGTGGCGCAGCACGATGGCGCGGTTGAACAGGGGGAAGCCGATCCACAGGCCGTTTGCAGTGATCAGCGACAGGATCGCCCACAGGAACATGCCCTTGAACAGGTAGTAGAACGGGCCGAAAAGCAGGCACCACAGGCGGTGCCAGTTGCCCAGAATGATTTTCGTCTGGCCGTTGAAAGCCCATGTCGCGCGTATCGTCATTGCCGATTTCCTCGCTGGCCGGTTTCGATGCCAGCGCAATAAGATCGGGGACCATTGCCCGTCAGGGTAATTCCCGCGCGGCCTATGGAGACCATAGGGGTGCCGATGCACCGCTTCCGTGCAGATGCCGGGATGATCGCCATGAGCGCGCCGCACAGCGCGCCAGCCAGTATTGCGACGGGATCACCATGCCCGAGGCACGCCCCGGCGCTTCTGGCTCAACACAACGCCGCCGCGCGCGCGCTTCGCTCTCGATGTTCGGGGTTAGTTGCAGGCGCATTCAGTTTCGCCCCAGCGCGCGGCGCAGGTCGCTCAGCGTCGGTTTGAACGGATGCCCTGACATGCTCAGGTTCAGGGGTAAGGGTGGGCCGTTCCTGATTAGCGTTTCCTCAAGGGACCACGGTTCGTCATGCTGCACGACCGAGATCGCCGCGTGCTCGGCGATCCAATCTGACAGCTTGTTTTCGTGGTAGCGGTCCATGCGAACACGGTTCCTCTTGTCGCGCCAGAACGCAAGATCAAGCTCTCGCTCAAGAAGGGCCGCAAGCGACAAACGCAGGGTCGAGGAGCGCACGGTCCCGCGTAGGTGGTTGCGCCAAAGTCGGCTTTTCACAGGTGTTGGCCCACCTCGGCGCACTGGCCGATCCTTTGGCGGTGCGATGCCAATGTAGAGCAGGTGTTTCCCGTCACGCTCTATGCAACCGTCCCTTGGCACCAAAGGCAGGCGGTGGTCTAACCACCAGCCGTAGACGCCGTGCGTGACCGCGTGCCGATCGATGAAATCCAAGACATGATCGGGCAGCAGCAGGGCCTCGGGCGACTGGATGGCCCTCGCCTCGCTAGATAGACTATGAGTCAACCACGAGGGCGCACGTCCCCCTGCCTCTTCCTGCATTCCTGAATGTCGCCAGTGACTTCGGGCCTTCCGTCAGCCTAAGTCGAATATGACTCATAGTCTATGGTCGAGAGCGTGACCGCCATGCGCCATGCCGCGCATGTCAATTCAATCGCGCGTTTCGAGAAATATCCAGAGGATCAGGAGGGAGAAGGACCTTTCGCAAGAAGAGGTCGCCCATCGCGCGGACATTCACCAGACCTACCTAAGCGGCGTCGAAACCGGGAAGCGCAACCCGTCGATCTTGGTAGTCGAGCGCATCGCCAAGGCCCTCGGCGTGGACGTCTCGGAAATCTTCAAGCCGAACTAGGGTTATCCCTGACACGCTCCGATCTTGCGTCTTATCGATCTTCATCAGCAACTTAGGAGATCGAAATGACCGACATCGTGACGCTCAAGGCCATCTGCGAAGAACTCAAGATCGACCCGCGCGAGGCCCGTGAACGCCTACGCGCCGCCGCCAGCGACGCCAAGGCGAACCCTGAACTGGTTAAGGCAAGAAAGCCCCGGACCCCGTGGCAATGGGTGAAGGGGTCAGCCGCCGAGAAGGAGGCTCGGCGCGCCTTGCAGCCGAAAAAGCCTTCGTAGGGCTACCCAACACATCAGCGAACAACGAGAGGGGCGCACATCGCGCCCCTTTCCTTGGTCAACACTGGCGTCGGAACCGCTCACCGCATCGTTCCCGAACAGATCGGTGTGGCAGATGTCGTCAGCCAATCCTAGCCTCACGACAGTTCGCTCGTGACTTTTGCGGCTAAGCCCGCTACACCCGCTGCATGTATGACTGCTGGGAAGATGTTGTAAGCGACGTGCCTTCCAAGGCTCCATTTTGTGCAACTTTTGGGATGCTGGATCCTTGGAACCGACTTTTTCGAGCAAGCTCATGAGGGACTTGGCAACAGAACCCAAGAAAGCCTACCGTCACCTCGGAAGTGAAAACGGTCAGGCGTTCATTGGTTTGGTGGCGGATTTCAGGGCGGCGTTCTTTGCCGGTGACGTGCCTATGGGACCGCTTTCGGCGACGAAAGTCGAAGGCACCTTTGAGCTGGACTGGTTCGTATCCACTGGCTGCACACTGAAGACGTTGATAGCTGCATCCGGCGTTGGAGACGAAGCGTGGAAGGATGCTCATCGAATCCACCTAAACGCTATCGTAATTGAAGGGGAGGTGTTTGCTTGATGTTTGAACCAAACTGGGCTTCCCCACCGGGCGACACAATCGCACGGCTGGCTGCGGCTGGAAAAACATCAGTTCACGATTTGGCCGAACGCATCGGGTTCGAAGAAGACTTGTTTTCTGGAATAATGGAAGGGCGCGTTGTGATTTCCGATGAAATCGCAGACGCCCTATCTTCGGAGCTTGGTGCATCGCGCCAGTTCTGGATCGAACGCTATAACCAGTTTCTGGGCGATAGAGCGCGGCTTGCAGGTTCTGCGTCAACCGAAGAGCTGTCTAGGTGGGGGCAGTCGTTTCCAGTTCGAGCCCTCCGAGAACTCGGTTGGCTGCCGAAAGGCTCTCGCGGTGAGCGTCTATCCGAGGACATCCTGAGCTTTTTTGGATGCGATAGCATCAGCGGTTGGAACGAGCGGTACTCCGCTGGGATTGGCCAAGTTGCATTTCGAACATCTTTTGCCTTTGAGACCGACGAGATGGCGACTTTGGCTTGGCTGCGTATCGGAGAGATGCAAGCTGAAAACCTGACCTTGGCGAAGTTTTCAGCGAGCAATTTCAAGAAACGTCTGACTGAGTTGAAGAAGCTATGTGCGCTCAAGCGCCCCGAGTTATTCTTTTCAAAACTGCAGCAAGCTTGCGCTGAGGAAGGTGTTGGTCTGGTAAGCTCGAAGGCCCCGAAAGGTTGTCGAGCAAGCGGTGCCACTTGGACATCCCAAAACGGCAACCCGATTATCTTGCTAAGCTTTCGCTATTTGAGTGAAGACCATTTCTGGTTCACTTTTTTCCACGAGGCCGCACACGTGGTTCTGCATGGCACTGACCACATTTCGGTGGATGGCGCTGATCCGTCACCGCTAGGCGCGTCTGTATTCGAAGATGAAGCTGACATTTTCGCTCAAGATACGCTTGTTCCGGCTGACTTGCGAGATGAGATGTTAAACGCAATGCCGACCCGTCCTCATGCAAGGAGAATCGCTCGTAAAGCCGGGGTAACACCGGGCATTATTGTCGGACAGCTTCAAAAAGCTGGGGCACTCCAGCCGCACCAATTTAATGATCTAAAGCGCCGTTACAAATGGGAAGGGAGCACTAAACTGCCGGTCCTTTCTCAACCTCGGAAATATTCGTAAACATCAGGGCTTTTTTGCCAATTGCAGAGGCTGTCTTCGATCACCTGTTTTCCCACGCCAAGAATCCCGTCCAAGGCATCAACGCGAGGCTCCAAGGCTCTACCGGTAATGTGATGGTCGCGATCACCGAAAAACAGTAGCCGCGCCCCTACAAGCGGTCCTGTTGCCTTATCCAAGTAGACGCTGCCTGGTGTAATCGGAGCAAGCTGAAGTTTGCCGAGCATCGTAAGGAAATCGAACCTTCCGAGGCGTCCTCCACCGAAGCCAAACACCCCCTTCATGGACTTGTAGAGAGCATCGAAAGCCGCTTGGGGTTCCTGACCAACACTTGCATGTGTCGCGATCATTCGATCACGAAATCCGCCGAACTCAGTCTGCCACTCATAGTACGTGCGAAACGTCTTCGCTATGGCTTGAGGTTTCTTGCTCTGAAATTTGCGATGGTTAGAAAAACTACCCGAAATGCTGGCGTCCGCCAACCGGCCAGAGTTTGCGGCCAACATGTTCTCGAACCCTGCAGGGTCTGCAGCATACTGTGCGAACGTCCAAACTGGTCCCACGCCAAACGAACCATAGACATTTGCAGCCAGCTTCCATTCGTCTACCGCATGTTTTCCGAAATGGGTGAGGACGAAAGTTAACCAGACCGCTTCGTCGAGTTGTCCGCTTCTCTGAAAGTGAAGCGCCCCTCGTACAGGGTCGAAAATACCAGAATGCGGATCACACCTCGCCGCATTCACGCTACGCATCAACAAAGTATCAGTATATGAAATTCGACGTAGGCTGGACACGATCTGTTGCGCCCAGCACTGTCTCCGTTGAGCAGTCGCGATTCCGGGAAGGGGGCCAAGCTGTTCAATTTTTTCAATGAACTCATTTAATCTGTCTTTGTGGATGCCGTTCATGCCTTGCACCTTAACCTGCGTTCTCGAATAGGTCTCGAACGGGCGATTGCTTTCTCTGCAGCTTGTCGCGAATATATATTTCGTAGATCGGCGAAATTTCCTTCATTGTCTTAACAATTCGGCGCAACTCGGGCCTTTCAGTTGTAAGGTCATCGCCGCGTTTCCTCATGTCTTCAAACATCTTGTGAATTCTAAAAAGTTCAATGAAGTCCTTCCAGTACCGAGCGAGGTCTGTCGGCGCGGTATATTCGATGTTTCCGCCCCTAATTTCCCGCTCGGCGATCTTCACCTGTTCGATGTCCGGCCAAGGGTTTCCTGAGGGCATCTCAGGCATTGGACGAGATTCATGAAAGCCTTCTCGATAATAGGCCTCAGCACCAGACGTTGAAGTGTTCGCAGGACGATCTTCCGTTGCTGCGCTGTCATGGTATAAATGTAAACTTGCCACTGAGTGCGTGTACCTTCCCAGCCCGTAGCCAAGTTCACGAGACGCTATCTCTTGCAGCATGGTAAATGTAAAAATGTCATGGGGAAGCCCGAAGAATGCATCATTGGAACGCATATGCGTGTGCATCAACAACTGCCCGTTCCTGACCGCGAACTGAATGGTGCAGGTGCATGGCTTGTCTCCGTTCTTCGGCTTTGCATCGGTATTGGCGTAAATCTGAATAAGAGCGTTACGGGAGCCTTCTCGTTCACGCAGAGTGCGGATCACCCGATCCCATTCACTGGTTTGATCGCTCTTCTTAGACGCCATATCGCCGAATATACGTGGTCCGTAGGCCCCATTCGCCGTAATTTCGTTTTTGATCAGCTTCGGGTAGTTGGGGATGTAGTGTTTGATGAACTCGACGCTATCACTGCCCGCCAAGTACCAAAACAACTCGCCAAGCGGACTGAAGGCTTTGGCTTTCGAGAATGACCTGCTCAGTCGCGCGCGCGGGTTCTTAAGCTCTAAGAGCGCGCCGAAGACCTCAGTGCTTCTACCTTTGCTGGAGTCGACTTCGAAATTCCCGCGCCCTGTGAGCAGCTGCTTGAAAACGGCTCTCAATAGGTCGTCTAGGCTATCCTCGCTCGCGTGAAACACTATCGCTCAACCTCATCTGTCGGTTGAATGTCTGCCTTCCACGATACGCTTTCAAGAGTAAGCCTAGGATTAATTCGCTCTGCCACATCAGATGGCTAGGTCATGCGCTGCACGCTTACTACCACGCCGTGCTCGGAGACGTTTTTGGATATTCTCTCGGCTCGCTCAAGCAACCAGTCGAAGCCCACAACCTTCACCCGATGGCGGGCACCATTAAGTGCCGCCAAGGTCGCCTTTTGCTCGGGTGTCAAAGTGCTTTCCAAGCCGACGACAACCAAGCAGTCTGGATCAGAGAAGCCAGAAAAGAAGTCTTTCACAGTTCCGATATGACTAAGCATGTAATTCCGGTAATCTGTCACTTGATGTTCGGCGTGGGTGACCTCTGCAGAAGGGTGTCCTGCCCAAGTAATAAGCGTCTTTGCGGGGCATTCGATTTCGACAACCAGATAACTTCCGTCCGAACGCTTTACAACGAAGTCAGGTTTTCGAGAGCCGAACAAGTTCGGTTCCGGCCAAACCTCAATTGCCATTGGATCCAAGAGTTGAGGGTTAGTCTCTAAGAAACGCTGAAAAGCAGGTTCATCATTTGGGTTAGTTGTGATTAGGTCGCCGAAGTCTTTCAATACGCGATCACCAATGGCAAGCCATCGACTTGATGCTGATCGGATAAGCTCAATGGCAGCACTATCGTCCCTGAAGCTTTGTTTTTGAAGTACTCCACCGATCAAACTAGCAACGTCATCGATGGCTTCCACAGAAAGCACCAAGTCGACTAAGGCCCTTCGCGCTGCTTGTTGGACAGCAGACGGCACTTCACCTGCCACCGCTATCTGGTCCCAAATATCTGTTGAAGCGCCTAGTTCTACTCTCGTTGGTCCCTTTCCCGCCGCCGCTCCCGAAAGGATGTCAAAAACCAACGTACGATTGGCATAGCTTTCGTTTTCCGAGAAAACGCGTTTCAGTTCTTCCACGCCCGCCTCTCCCCACGCAAGTAACGCAGTTCCTGCAGGTTCTTTGAATTCCCATTTGTAAGTATGACCACCATAGTCGTCGGCAAATAGCCGTCGGACGTGTTCAATCGCTGTTTTGCCCCCATCGTCCATACATATCGTCAGGAACTTATGGAGCACCTGAAGGTTCATTGGGGACGAATAAAACTCTTCGATAGCGTCTTCTAGCAAGCTGTCGTCCTATTCTTTCTGTCCATCGTAGCAGCACAGGCAGCTGCATCTAGCGAAAAGACCAACGTGCGACGACCTCGATTTCATCATGTAATGCTACCCAAATGATACCCACACCAAGTTGTGCAGTCTCGTGGCGCTAGACACCATGGGTTAGTCGCTTGTTTTATTTTGTTTTTGTGGTGCCCGGGGGCGGAATCGAACCACCGACACGAGGATTTTCAATCCACTGCTCTACCCCTGAGCTACCCGGGCACGGATTTTCGAAGGGATGGCCTTCGATGGGTCGCGTTCGTCTAGGCCACGCCCGGTGCGGTGTCCAGACCCGATTTCCCACCGGATCACGCAGCCCGATGGCGTGTTCATGACAGGCTTGGAACAGACCCGTCCGATGATTGCCGACCCATACAGCATTCTCGGCCAGTTCCTGCCGTTTCCTTAGCGTCACGGGCGCCGCCCTCGCCACGTCCCGGAATTCGAGGCGACCGTCTGATCTGGCCTGATGCTCACCAGCGGGAGGATGACCATGGCACGGATAGGCGGCGACAGCGACCTTCGTGACGCCGGGATGGCGGAAACCATCCGCGCCTTCGACGGCAACGATGCGATCGACCTGCAAAGCGGAGTCGATCTGGTGCGTGTTGGCATGGGCGCTGACATCATCTTCGAAGCCGATACGGACTTTGCGGGAAGCGGAAACAGCAATTCTGCTCTCCTTGCCAGTCCCCACGCCGCGGGCATGGACCTGGCTGGCGATGACGCGGCATTTCTGGCTACTTTTCCTGCCAGCCAAAGCGTCCGCATTGATGCCAGCAATGGCTTGGACATACTGAGCTTTGGCACCATCCCGATCGCCGACGTGGATGTGACCATCTCCGACGCCAGCAGCCTCAGATTTGATGGTGTGCTCTCACCGCTCAACCAGAACACCAATTTCGAAAGCATCACTGGCAGCGACGCAGATGACAAGTTGTCCGGCAATGCCAGTGACAGCCTCTTTGTTGCGGGCGGCGGCGACGATACCGTCATGGCCCGCAGCGGGGATGACACCGTCCTGGGCGGCACCGGTGATGATCGGCTTTCCGGCGGCCCGGGCGACGACATTGTGGAGGGCGGGACAGGTGATGACACGCTCTTTGGCGGCGACGGCGATGACAGCTTGGTGGCCGGCGACGGCACCGACCGGCTTTACGGCGGGACGGGGGAAGACACGCTGGTCGGCGGCGGTGACGGCGACCTGCTGAACGGGCGCGACGATGCCGACCTGATTATCATCGCCAGCGTGGGCTCGGGCCCGACAACGACCACCACCGTCTTGGGCGGGCTTGGCGGCGATGACAATGACACGCTGGATATCGGCCCCTTGCTGGATCAGGGCTTCATCGTTCAGAATTTCTCCCGCCGTCCCGACGTGGGTGGGGATGGCTTTGATTATCGGATCGAGTTGTTCAATCCCGATACGGGTCAAACCGCCATCATCGGCGCCCACGACATCGAAAACCTGGCGACGCCCATCTGTTTTACCTGTGGCACGATGATCGCGACGGCCCATGGCGAACGCCCGGTCGAAACCTTGCGCCCCGGGGATCGGATCATTACCCGCGATGACGGCATCCAGCCCCTGGCCTGGGCTGGCGCCCGCCATCTGAGTGCTGCCGAACTGCGCCTGCGGCCGCATCTGCGACCTGTGCGCATCCGTGCGGGCGCGCTGTGCCCCGGCCTGCCCGCGCAGGACATGCTGGTCAGCCCCCAGCACCGGATGCTCGTCGCTGACACGGCGCTGGCGCTGGTTGCTGCCGAGACCGAGGGGCTCGCCGCAGCCAAGCACATGACTGGCTGGGGTGGCATCGAACGCTGCCTGCCTCTGGGCGGCGTCACCTATCGGCATCTGTTGTTTGAGCGGCACCAGATCGTACTGGCCAACGGCACTTGGTCGGAAAGCTTCCAACCGGGGCTGCAATCGCTGCGCGGCTTGGGGGCGGCCCAGCGCCGCGAGATCCTGACGTTGTTCCCGGTTCTAGAGACCGAGCCGGGCCTGGCCAGCTATATCGCCGCACGCCCCGCACTCAGCCGTCGGGTGGTGGCAGCGATGGGCTGAAGGACCTGCTCGACAGTTCGAACTTGAGCGGGTCCCAAAGCGGCGCGGCTACGTCCCAAGCCTTCAATGCAGCCGCGATTCCCGTGCAATTTCCTCGGTTGCTTCTTCTGCATCTTCGGGCGCGTCCGACGGCACCGAATAGGACCCGTTTAACCACTTCCCCAAATCCACATCCGCGCAGCGCCGCGAACAGAACGGACGGTACTTCGCGTCGGTGTCTTTTTGGCAAATTGGGCAGCTCATAGCAGCTCCTCCAGCGGGCGCCGCTCGCGGCGGCGGGTCAGTTCGAAATGGCCCAGCGGCGTCCACCCGATCATCGAGGTTTCCACCGGGTCGGCCTTGAGCGCCCCGCGCAGCGCGCTTTCGAAAACGCGACGATCCTTCTTGGCCATGGGGGCCAGGTCCAGCACGATCTGGCCGCCCAGACCACGCAAGCGCAACTGTCGCGGTAATTCCTTGGCCAAGGCCAAATTCGCCTTGAGCCCGCCCGCCCCGCCTTCTGGCGTGTTAACGTCGACGGCAACCAAAGCGCGCGTGGGTTCGATGAAGGCGGTGGCTTGCCCCAGGGAGACATCTGGCAGACGCAACGCCTCGATCAAGTCAGCGGCTTGGTCCCAATCCTCCGAAATTGGTGCCGCAGGCCAATCGCGCCAAGCCAAGACATGGGCATCGGGCGCGTCCAGCAGCAACTCGGGTCCCTCGCCTGCATCGCCCAGAACCTGTTCGGCCAAGGCCCAGGTCGTTTCCAGGTCATCGGTCAAGGCGTCCTCATCCGCGGTCTCTGCATTGCTGCGCAAGATGATCCCCAGATCGCCCGGTCCCTTCGGCGCCACGCCGTGGGCAATCTCCAACAGGCGGTCGCGTTCGTCGTCATCGCGGATCGACCTTGCCACGTTGATGCCCGGGGCGCCGGGCGTGACGATGCAGTAGCGCGATTTGAACAGCACCCGGTCGGTGACAGGCACGGCCTTCCCAGGCTCGGCGCTGCCTGTGACCTGCACCAGCATTTCCTGCCCCGGGGCCAGGCCTTTGGCGTTGCGATGCCAACCCGTCAGTCCGTCGGGCAGCTTCATGAACATGCCGCCCTGGCCCTTCACCGGCCGGTCACAAACCGCACGAAAAATCGCCCCGGGGCCTGGCTGCCCATCGCTGGCATCGATCAGCAAATCGTCCAGACGGCCGTCGACCAGCAAAGCCGCCGCCGCGCGGCCGCCAGGCTTACCCAGAATGATTTGCGTGCCCTTCATTTTGCCCAGACCTCCAGTCCTGCCGCCTGTAACAGGTTCGCTGTTTCATGAAGCGGCAAGCCCACGATCCCGGAATGGCTGCCGTCCATCCAGGCCACAAAGGCCGCAGCGGGCCCCTGGATGGCGTAGGCGCCCGCCTTGCCCTGCCAATCGCCGGTCGCCAGATAGCCCGCGATTTCCTGATCGGACAAACGTTTGAGCCGGACCGACGACACACTTGTCCGCGTCCAGCTTTTACCGCCACACCCCACCGCCACGGCTGTGATCACGCGATGCCTGCGACCCGAGAGCAGGCGCAAGAACGTGTCTGCCTCGGCTGCATCTTGGGGTTTGCCCAATATCCGCCGGCCCAAGGCAACGGTGGTGTCAGCGCAGAGCACGACGTCATCCGCTGACGCCTCAATCGCGTCGAGTTTGGCGGATGTGATCCGCTCGCAATAGACGCGCGGCACCTCGCCCTTCCGCGGCGTTTCGTCCACATCAGGTGGGCGCACGGCGTCGGGAACGAGCCCGAGTGTCGCCAGCAGCTCCAGCCGCCGGGGCGAACCGGAGCCGAGGATAAACACTTACTTGAAGCGGTAGTTGATGCGGCCCTTGGTCAGATCGTAGGGCGTCATTTCAACCTGCACCTTGTCGCCTGCCAGAACGCGAATGCGGTTCTTCCGCATCTTGCCTGCCGTATGCGCGATGATTTCATGGCCGTTCTCGAGTTCGACCCGGAATGTCGCGTTCGGCAGGAGTTCCTTCACGACGCCGGGGAATTCGAGAAGCTCTTCCTTGGCCATGATATCTCCTATGGTGGCGTCGCGTGGGCCGCGACGGATGCCGCTAGATGGTCCCGATTGGCAAATTGTTCAAGTGTTAATGCGTGGCAAGCATTGCGGCAAAATTCACAAGTTGGGGTAGGTTTTGGGGGTCCGAAACCCAATTCGTACAAAACCCATCTGGTGCCCGTCCGGTTGGCCGACCAAAGCGTTCGCGCCAGGATAAGAGCTGATCCGGTCATGACGGCATCGGTCATGTCGCCGGTGTTGTTGTCTTGACTGATACGATCCATCGTCTGAAATGATATCTCTTGCCGCACTGCCATGGCCCATGACAGACAACAGCGTGTGTGTTTTCGCGAGTTTGAAAAGAATCGGAGCCTCGCCCCGTGACGGCGCCGCAGATCATTGAATACGTCGTCGATCCCGACGATATCGTTTCCCTAGAATTCCGGCTGCCACGGGCGCTTTATGGATTGATCACCGAGCATGATCCGGGCTCGACCTACGCCCTACTGGACTCGGCGGCTTGGTCGGAATGGGGAGCTGACTTGGAGGATGATCTGGCGGCCACGGGCCTGGAGCCAAGGTCTTTGTTCCAAGGCGCGGCCGAGCAAGAGTTCGCGAAGGTGGCGCCGGTCCTGATCCCGCTGGATGTGACGACCGAGCAGGCGTCAGACTTCCTGAGGACCCTGCTAAGAGATCGATGGGCGGCCGGTCCGGGACTGCTGATCCAATCCAGGCAATCGCTGGAAGCGGTTCGCGCGGCCTGCAGGAAAGGAGTCCGGCTGCGCGATGGCGACGGCAGTTGGTACTACAACCGTTACTGGGAACCTGAGTTCTTTCTGTATTTGGCCTTGATGGCTGGGGAGACCGCATTCTTCCACCATTTTGACGGCGTAGACCGGTTCCTTCTGCCAATTGCCGGGAGCGCCGTCGCTGTGGTGCCGGATTTCAGAAACGGACCGCGTGTCACGGACGCGGAGGCGCAGGCGGATCTGATCTTCGAGGCCGGTCAGGCGATGGTTGCGAACCGCCATCTGCGGGACCTGACCGCCCAGACGCCGCGAGGATTAGGGGCAAACCAGCTTTATGATCTATGGTGGGATGCCTTCGGCCATATGGCGCTGGACTACGATATGCTGAAGCGATCGGTGGATATCGTGTATACACTGAGCCTCTTCTATCGGGAGGCTTTGACCGACTACCTGAACGACGACATGATCGCGTCGCTGACCGACGCAGAAACGGGTCGACAATCGGACCGCTTTCTTCTCCTGTTCGGGTTGTGTGAATTCGCCCGGTTGAACGGCATCCGCCCGGACCGGCTTTGGATGGAAAGAGGAGTGACGTTTTGGCAGGACCAGCGACACCCGTAATCGGCTCGGCCACAAACGCCACGCGCGGGGGATCGGCGACCGGGCGGTCGTCGGGCAGCGGGAGCCGGTCGTCACAGAGCTCGCCCGGCGGGGCTTCGCGCAGTTCGGCGGCGGGCGGGGAAACCGCCCGACGGGTTCAGCGGGTGCGGACGTGCCGGACCTGTCCGCGTTGGCTCTACGAGACCGGGGCGAAGTATATCGATACAACACTGGGTGTTAGCTACTACCATTTGTTTGTTCGGGCGACCGAACAAAGACTTGGACTTCAACCGGTTTTTCGCGCGGGCCCATCGCAGGACGGCAGCCCATCGGTCTTGGGTGTCGTATCAGGCTTCACGGCACCGGATTCCAGCAAGGACCAGGAAGAGGACCATGTTCCAGAGACGGGCGATTACGGAACAATCGAAGCGGTCTCGCTGCCGGAATACGTCGCCAGCATCGAGTTCGATCTGCATAATCGTTTCGCGAAGGTCCGGGAGACCAATGCCAACTACACATCCAGATTCCTGACGTGCATCGTCCTGGTGAACCAGAAGGCCATCAAGTACGAACCTACGGGGCCGAACAGCAATTCATTTGCGATGACCTGTTTGGCCTATGCGAAGCTGCCGGTACGCAAACCGAATGTCCGTGCGCCGGGGCATGGAATGCGGTTGCTATGACCCCGGCCATCATTTCCCTGTCCCGGTTTGTCCTTCTCTGCCTGTTTCTTTTCCTTAAAACTGATCGAGGTCCAGTCATGGCTGACCAGCCGGTTATAGCGCTGTCCGCGGAGATGACGGCCGACGATGCCAAACGGGTCTTCGAGCAGGATTTCATCGGGCGCTCTATCGCCGAGATCGACGAGATCATCGCCGATGATTTCCAGGTTGCCTACGTGGCGGACGGGACGGCCTACATCCATGTCTCGATCAAAAAACCGGCCTTTCCGGTCGCGACCATCGTGAAGTTCGTCGTCCACGCCGCCTTCGACAACGGTGTTGCCAGCGAGATCCTGTCGGTGCAGCGGGGCCTGATCGGCCTTTAGATGGGGAACCGATCCTTCAGCCTGTCCACGATCTGGTCGCGGGTCTGGCGATAGCTGGCAAGCTTCTCCTCCCGCGTCTGGCCCAGACCGGTGGGGTCCATGATCGGCCAGTATTCCACCTCGATATGGGCATGGCGGGCCAGTTCCAGCGCTTGGCGCTGCGACGCCGGCGACAGGGCAACGATCAGATCGAACCCTTCAAGATCGTCCCCCCATTCGCGCATTTCCTCGAAACTGCGCGCACGGTGGCGCGACAGTTCCACGCCCAGTTCGTCGCAGACGGCAATGGCAAAGCCGTCGATCTCCAGATCGCTCCTCACCCCCGCCGACTGCACGTAAATGGCATGGCCATGCATCTTCTTCATCAGCCCTTCCGCCATGGGCGAGCGCACGGAATTGTGGTCGCAACAGAACAGAACCGATTGGGGAAGGGCCACGTCAGGCACCGAAATGCAGCACGCAGATTAAGGTGAAAAGCCGCCGGGCGGTGTCTTTGTCCACCTCGGCCTTGCCCTGCAGCCGTTCCTGCAGGATGCGCCCACCTTCGTCGTGGATGCCGCGGCGGGCCATGTCGATTGCTTCGATCTGGCTGGGCGGCAGTTTCTTGACCGCATCGAAGTAGGCTTCGCAGATCTGCCAATAATCCTTCACCACCTGCCGAAACGGCCCAAGCGAAAGGTGGATTTCGCCCGCCCGCTCGGTTTCGGTGCGGATGTCAAAGACAAGGCGACGTTCGCGGATGGCGAGGTCAAGATGGTAGGGGCCGACCGGCGCGTCGGAGGCGGTCAGGGCGAAGCTGTTTTCTTCCAGCAGATCGAAGATCGCCACCGCCCGCTCCTGCTCGATCTCAGGGGTCGGCGTGGGCAAGTTGCGGTCATCAATCTGGATTTGGGCAATACGGGCAGTCATGGCCGCGACATTGGCCCAAGGCGCGGGTGAGGTCTAGGCGATGCGCTGCGGCCACAAGACGCCCTGACGCGTCAGCCGGTCTTGCCCAGTTCCCGGACCGGACTCGTGCCCGGTTGGCCAGGAACATGCGCGCCAGGTAGCCGGTCGCCTTATTCCCCGCGGTTCAGCCGATCCAACCGCGCCTGGACCGACAAGCCATGGGCCTGCAACGATTCCGACCCGGCCAGCCGCACGGCCGCAGGCCCAATGGCCCGCAGGCTTTCCGGCGTCATCCGCGCCAATGTCGTGCGTTTGAGGAAATCCAGCGTCGACAGCCCAGACGAGAACCGGGCCGACCGGGCCGTGGGCAGAACATGGTTGGG
Organism: uncultured Jannaschia sp.; assembly: GCA_947494145.1. Lineage (GTDB taxonomy): Bacteria > Pseudomonadota > Alphaproteobacteria > Rhodobacterales > Rhodobacteraceae > Jannaschia. The sequence goes on from CANLTZ010000005.1 coordinate 192,530, forward strand.
CCCGCCGACGTAGTCGCCAATGGCCTCGGGCGTCCATTGCCCAAGGAAAATCGCCCCGGCATGGGTAATCTGTTCGGCCAGAGCCTCCGGGTCGTCCACCGCAAGTTCGAGATGTTCGGGCGCGATACGGTTCGATAGCGCCGCCGCCTCATTCAGGTCGCGCACCGTGACGATGGCCCCGAAATCGCGCCAGGACGGACCTGCGATGTCACGGCGTTCCAGGGCTGCCAAATTGCGCTCCACCGCTTCCGCGACGGCCGCGCCCAAAGCCGCATCGTCGGTGATCAGGATAGATTGCGCGCTCTCGTCATGTTCGGCCTGGCTCAACAAATCGATGGCGATCCAGTCGGGGTCGTTATGGCGGTCCGCGATCACCAGAATCTCTGACGGGCCCGCGATCATGTCGATCCCGACACGGCCAAAGACCCGGCGCTTGGCCGCCGCCACGAAGGCGTTGCCCGGCCCGGTGATCTTGTCGACCGGCGCTATGGTATCGGTGCCATAGGCCATGGCGGCCACGGCCTGGGCGCCGCCGATGCGGTAAACCTCGTCTATGCCAGAAATCTGCGCGGCCAACAGCACCAACGGGTTGAGCACACCATCGGGGCTTGGCACGCACATCACCAGCCGCCCGACGCCAGCAACACGGGCAGGGATCGCGTTCATCAGAACCGAGGACGGATAGCTCGCCAACCCGCCTGGCACATAGAGCCCGGCGGCATCCACGGGCGTCCAGCGCCAGCCAAGCTTGGCGCCAGTCTCATCTTCCCACGCCTCGTCCTCGGGCCGCTGCTTGGCGTGATAAGCCTTGATCCGCTCTGCCGCTTGCTCCAACGCGGCGCGGTCTTCGGCGGTGACCTCCGCCGCTGCAGCGGCGATTTCCGAATCGGAAATCCGCAACCGGTCCGCCGTCAACTCCAGCCGATCGAACCGGGCGGTCAACTCGATCACGGCCGCGTCGCCCCGCGCGCGCACATCGGCAATGATGGCGGCCACCGCTTCATCCACGTCCGGCGCATCTTCGCGCTTCATGGTCAGCAGCGCTTGGAAACGCGTCTCGAAATCGGGGGCGGCGGAGGACAGGAATTGAGGCATGTCGCGTCCCTAGATCGGTTTGCCCGGAATCGGAAGCCACCTCTGCACCTCGGGCCTACGCCAACTTATTTGGAACGAGGTTGCAGAGGCATTCCAAGTCATTGGGCCCTCAGATCGGCCGTCGCGCCGCGTCCAGGTTCAACGTCATCAGCAGGTCATCCACCGGCCCCGTCGGCAGGCGCAGCGCGTCGTGGCGCAGCGCCACCTGTTCAAAGCCGAACCGGCGATAGAATCCAATGGCCCGCACATTGTCGACCGCCACCCAGAGGTCCAACCAGGTCACCCCGCGAGCCCGGGCCGTTTCGACCAAGGCGCCCATCAGCAGGTCCGCCGCCCCGCTGCCACGTCGCGCGGGCGCCACGTAAAACGGGCCGACATCTGCCCTGTGACGCAGTCTGTCCAACTCCCACAGGTGGAGGCCCGCAAACCCGATCAGCGCCGCGTTGTCGAAGAGGCCGCGCAAGTGCCCCCGCCCGAGGGACGCCGCCACCTGGTCAGGTTGCAGCGACGCAACTTCTTCATGGGACAACAGAAAAGCCGCCGGATGGGTGCGCGTCGCATCCAACATCAGACCATGCCACGCGGCATCGTCTTCTTGTGTCAGCGGGCGAACCTTCATTCCGGGTGTTCAGGCGCCCGGCCCGATGGCGCCGCATAGCTGCGCGTGACATCCCGCAGCGTGACGTCCAGGCAGTCGCACCTCGCCTCCGCCACGCCGTCGCCTGCGAAGATCAGTTGCAGCCGGCCCGCCACTTCATCATCGCCTTCCCAAGCCACTTGCAACAGCGACAAGACCGTCTCCGCATCGCCCGGCGCGACACCCTGGCCCCGCACAGATGTGACATCCGAAACCGTCAAAAGGGACTGGACCCTTTCGGGCGTGCGCGTCCCATGCTCCCACCGGAATCGGTTGATCAGCAATGCCAGTTTCCGCTCCGACCGGAGCCAGCGCATATCGGACGCCGAAAGGATCGCATCCTGGCACAGGGCCGAAACCACCTTCAAATCCTCCACATCCGTGGCCCAAAGCGCCAGGGGGCGGCCAGCCCCGTCGTGGAAACGCGCATCATCAGCGGACATTGCAAAAGCCTTTGATTGGCGGGGGTCGGGGGCCGGGTCATGGGCCCCCATAGCCCAGCAGGGGTTAAGAAACGGCTACGGCGGGGTCGGGCAAATCTGCATCAGACTTTTCGAGGCGCGGGCGCCCCATCGGCGCTGTCCTTGCCGCCGCCAGACCCCGCCCCATCCTGAGGGACCTGGTCTTCGGTGCGGGCTCGCTTCTGGGCCTTGCGCCGTGCCATATTGGCCTTAAGCGCAGCCTTCAGCCGATCCTCACGCGTGGGGTTGTCTGCCTTGGCCATCGCGCCCTCTGTTGCCTGCCTTCCACATAGCGAAGCGCCGCCCCAGGGTCCAGCGATGGGGGTTGCAGCAGACGCCCGTTCGGTCTAAGCGGCGCCCGTTGGTTCGCTGCTGTAGCTCAGAGGTAGAGCACTCCCTTGGTAAGGGAGAGGTCGAGAGTTCAATTCTCTCCAGCAGCACCATCTCACACTTTTCGCTGTCAAAACCGCCTAACACCTTGAACGGTAAGGTGGTTTTTGGTGTTCCATACACACCCTCAGGCGTGAATGTCAGCGGCTCAGAAAATGCCAGTCTTAGCACTGTCTGGCGCACCGCATAGCTTCCGTTTTTGTATATTTCCCAGGGCTTTGCGAGAAATCTCAAGGCGAGTTCAATGCACTCTTCAAACCTTGCGGCATTTGGGAGCGGCTGATCGGCCTTCTCGGCAAAGGTGAACTTGTCCCGTTCCAGCTTTTCGATTTTGGCCTCTATGGCCTTGATCACGGCTGAGTTCTTAGTCTCCACCATGCGGTCGATAAGTTCCAATATACTCCTGTCAGCAGCCTCGACCTTACGCCGCCACTCGTCTCGGTCTGCCTGAGCCAGTTCCATGCGGCTGTTCCAAGCATCCTTGAACATGGCGACGGCAAGCTCGAAGAGCGCCTTGCTTGGCTGGAGGCTCTTGAGGATGTCTTCAAAGCCGCCCTCCAGCTTCGCGCGCGCCACTGACTTACTCTTCTGAGAGCAACCGCGCGTCTCGCAACGATAGTAAGCGTAATGCTTGTATTTTCCCTTCGACCAAGCGCCGGTCATGTTGTTCCCACACTCGCTACAGGCCACGAAGCCGCGCAAGGGAAAGTCTGCGTTGAAATCCGCGCGTGCCGCTCCGCGCGCACCTTCAACGAGGTTCTTCTGGATTTGCTCGTAGCTGGAGAAGCTGATGAGCGGCTCGTGGTGTCCGCGCCGTAGCGGTACGCCCCACTTCTTCGCCTGCACATATCCCGCATAGATCGGATTCTTTAGAATCTTTGTGATCTTCCAAGCTCTAATTTTACCGTTCGGTTGATCCTTTGGGAAATCGGGCTTGCTTTCGAGAAATCGCTGCACTTCAGCTTGTGACCGGAAGCGACCGTTTGCATATCCAGCCAAGGCTTCGCGAAGACATTCCGCAATAGGCTCGTCCGGAACCAGTAGCTTTCCATGGATACGGTCCGTCGCGAATTTATAACCGGTGGGCGCGTGAAAAACCCAGTAACCCTTTTCAACTCGTGCAATCATCTTCTGTATGACTTGCCGACGGTTTTGCTCGCGTTCCAATTCGCCATGCGCGGCAAATACTCGCTCGATGAATACCCCTTCGGGCGTGTCTTCAAATGAGAAGTTAAGACACTCAATTTTCGCACCACGTTCTGCGAACTCACGTCGAAGTTGGATATGAAACTCTAGATCACGCGCGAAACGCTTCAAATCGTCAAATATCACCACATAGTTTTCTGTATTCTTGGCATCAAGATAGGCCAACATGCTGCACATGCCTGGCCGCTTCATGAAATCCCCACCGCCGGATACATCGTCGGGAAAAACCATCTCGACATCATAGCCCTTGGTCGCTGCGTATTGGCGGCAGCGATGTTCCTGGCTATCGAGGCCCGAACCTTCAAGCTTCTGCTTGGTAGTTGAAACTCTGCAATAAATCAGCGCCTTGGTCGGCTCTAGATTAGTCTGTGGGACTCCCATAAAATCTCTCTTTCTCGCGCAAGCCGCTAGATGGTTGGCGCGTCTAAGTCTTGGTCGTTTTCATCTTGGTTATGTTTAGTGGACTCCGATTTTACCGAATGATCAAGCGCTGCTTCGAGTTTTCCACAGGCTTGTTGGGCAGGATGCACCCCAAACCCAAGTTCAACAAATGCTGTTATGATCGACCACATGGCATTGAGAATCGCATCTCGATCTTCCGGTGACAAATTTGGATCGTCTAAATGATCTTGATAGCGCTCTACATCAATTTCTAGAATGGAGCGCGGCCCTGTCGCAGTCGGTCGATTTACGGCCTCATTTAGTTTTGACGATATTTCACGCGTAAAGTCATCCATATTGGCGATCCAATTCTGCTGAGGCACGAGAACCTACCGCATCAAAAGACGCAGGCAGAGCCAAGAGCGCTGTGCTTTGAGGTGTTCATCGCAAATTTTGACATGTCATTTGCGATTATTGCGTTGCAACGTGTAATCTTTGCTGAGCAACGATTACGGAGCAAGCATCTATAAGTATACTATACCATGGGTTGCACCTTCTCATCAAATTCTTCATCGCTCGCGCTTGGCATCCTGATCTTTCCTAGGGTCGGACTGGCGTCCTATGTAAGCAGCCCGATCCTGCTCTCGCATGCTTTGAATGCTCTCATAAGCCTTCTGATCGAGATGGGCGGCGCGCAGCAGGTCTCGCTCGGGAATTGAGTGCGTTTTCTGCCAATTTCCGGCTTGGTCTTGATAGGACCGCGTACGCTCCGTGTTGAAAACCGGTCCGGTATCGGTTTCGCGACGCCATACGGCGACTTCAATCGGTCCATCGCGATGCTTGATGGCCGGGCGGTTTTTGTCGTTATCAGACATGGTATTCCTTTCTATTTCCGGCTTTGAAAATGCGATCTGCCGATTGACGATTTGGCAGCTCGCTGTTGCTTTTGAATGTATCGCGTGCGGGCATCCTCCCCGGCAGCGGAAAAACCTTTCTGCAAATCAGCAGAGACTTGCCCGAGCCGTCTTGAGCCACTGGTGATGGCTGCCTCGCGTTCCGCATCAAGCGTTGAATGCACACTGGCTTCAATGCTCCCGCCTATCGTGTAGTGCAGTTCGGCATTAACGTTGGGACGTTGACGTTCGAGGCGTTTGACGGCCTCCTGCGTAACTGGCTGGTGCATCCCCTCGCGGGGGAAGTTGTTCGGACGCTTCATGGCCGAAACCCCCGGACATACGAGAAGGTCCCGGTCTCTCGATACTGGGGCCAATCATGAACGGCCCGTGGCGCAGGCTCGGTAATGACCTTGCGCATACGCTGCCCGAAGCGGGTTGCGATTTCGACCGTGCCGGGCTCGTTATGGAACGGATCGCCAAGATAGGCTCCGGCCAGATCGCGCCTCTGCCAGTATGGCTTGATGGTCAAATATGCGGGTTTCTCAAGGACTCCGGGCATGAACACAAACGCCTTCCCGTTCGGTTCATTCAGAATCTCATCAATTCCGCGAAGGTCGCGACCCATCTGCACGGTTTGTTGTGCCATGCGAGTTTGATGACGGGCCTCCATCATGGACGAGAGAACATCCGCGTGGCCAAACGCGGCCCCCATTAAGGCCCTTGCACGCGCCGCTTCCGCTCGCTCGACTGATGCAGGGTCCACATAGTCCACCGACATGCGCCCAAGCTGCCGTCTTATGATATCGGCTTGAGCGACTGACCTTGTGCCGATGTAAATCTGCGTCCCGCACGAGTTGGGGATGATCGTGCTCGCACCTTTCTTGAGATTGTCGAGCTGTTGCGTCGATTGCACGATATAGGCGGGCCGGATGCCGTATCCCGCGCCAATCGTCGCGAGGGACTCAGCAAACGGCCAGGCTCCGATGTTGCTGATTTCTTGAAGGACCCAAAATTGCGGGCGGGCCGAGATGTGGCGACGCTTATGCAGCATCGCTGTCGATAGAAGCGTCCGGATGATCGCACCCGACGTCTCCGCGTATTCCAACTCTTCCATGATCGAGACCAGGCACGGTCCTGTATCGCCGCTTGTTAAACGATCAAAGGAAAAGTCGAAGGGTGGCGAGAGCGCTTCTCTCAAACATGGGTCGAGCAGGCAGCTATAGCTCTTTACCAACTCCCCTCTTATGCCGTCCCAGCCTCCGCCTTGAAACTCCCCGGCCTGAACGCGTTCCAGAAGGGTCGCGACTTCGCTGATTTGCGGTTCGGGCTGCTGGGATATGTCGTATTGGAAAGACAGCCATTCATCCGTTAGATCGCCAAGGGCGGATACCTTATCGGCAAGCGCGGGAAGCATGACGGTCCCGATGGTTCGGGCCATAGTCACCGCAATGGCGATGTTGATCTTCTGGGCCATTCGTTGAAAGTAAGCGGCTTTGGGATCGGTCTCCGGGGTCCAATTCTCGGCGAAGACCATCGCGTCCGGTATGAGGGTTGAAGACGAGCCGCAAAGATGACCAAGGGCGGCAAAGCGATGAAACGGCAAGCCCCGCTGGCGTCTTGGATTGAAATAATAGCCATGGCGGCCTTGCCGGACCTGAAGCGCTGAAACTGCGCCGTCCTGTCCCTTGAAATCTGTCATGACGATATGGTCGTGGCCGTGATCACCGCCAATTCGGCCATCGACCAGCCATGGGATCACCAAGCTGCCTTTCAGTGACCTGGCTCCCCCGGTCAGGAGGATGGCGCTTTGTTGGTTACTGTAGCAGGCCCGTCCTGCGGGATCGTGCCCGATATAGGCCCCGCGTCCCCCATAAACTCCCGCCCGGCGGCGCATCCGAAAATTACAGGTATCTGCCGAGCCGAACCGCTGTACCGTAGGGTCAGCCATCCAGTTTCCTATTGTGATTGAAGGGTTGTTCGGTGAAGAGATGCCGGGGCGGTGTTGCCGCATCGCCCCGGCCAGGCTTCTGGTCTTGCATAGGGTGATCCTGCAGTGATTGCTGCGGGATCACCGTCTCAGATCGGCTACGACCGCCCGCGAAAGCCGCTGTAGAGGCACAAGGCGCTGAAGACGATCAAGACCCAGCCCCACACGAACATCTCATCATCGGGGCTGTTACTCAGCACATAGTAACCGAGATAGGCACACAGGCCCCCGACGCCGAGCAGCCGGGCGGTGGATTTCGCGCCATGTATCCGCGTAACGTTTACGATCCGGCTCACAGCTTGTGGTCCTGTAGCCCGATGATCCCCCCGACGACGCTCGTCGCCCCGAGGATCACCCCCACGATCAGCACGCTCTGGCCAGCATCGGTCCCCACATGGGGGTAAAGCCAGAGGCACCCGAAAAACGCGAGCGCCCCAAAACCAATCATTTGCAGCCGCTCTTTGGCGGACATACCTCTTCGAATCTTCATAATCTCATCCTTTGTCGTGGTTGATTTCAGCCGCCGATAGCGGCTCCAAGAATGATCAGGCCGATGATGACGGCGATGATCGTGGGCCACGGGTTGCTGACCTTTTGGGCGACGATGCCTCGAACGCGATAGCGAGCCATGGGGTTCTCCTTATTGGCTTGGTTGAGATAATGGCTCACATGAGCCGACGAGCTGCGATAAGGGATAGCCACATGAATGCGCCCATGATCCCCACGCGCAGTGCGAAGAAGCTCAAGGGGTAAACCCCCAGCTTCGCACTCCAGACGAGCCAGACGGCGATCTCGTGCCGGTACAGCTCGAAAAGCGTTTGTGTGACCGAATGCTCGATATGCGGCCAGATATGCGGTGCGAAGATGATCGTGCCGCCAAGGGCCAACCATCCCGCAAGAGGGCCGAGAATACCGGGCAACCCGCCACCTTGACCCATATGTCTCTGATGATGTTGAAACATCTCGTCCCCTCCCTCAGAACCGTGTATTTTCAGGGAGGCTGAACGCGACAATCGCGCCCAGAGACAAAAAGATACCTGCTATCCTATTGGCGTTCAGAACCTCGCCGAACCAGAGAAACGCGATGCCGAGCGCGACAAGCTGCGTAAAGGCCGAGGTCACGACGATGGCATAACCCATCGACTCCTGAAGGATCGGAAGCTGGCAGTAGTACCCCGCCGCCAGCGAGATGAAGGCCAGCATCGTCCATCGTTGGTCACCGCTCTCGATGCCTAGCTTGAGACCTAGGGGAACAAGCCCCCAACAAGCCGCTGCCATGAACGCGCTCATGAGCTTGCTGTCGAAAAAGTCCATCGGACGCACTTTCTCCGGGGCCGCAGAGGCAGAGCTTGCAGCGGTTTCAGTGTTCGGCGCGCTTGGTGAATCGCCCCACAGCTTGTATATACTAGACGACGGGGGTTGGCAACGGGCTGTATATACTAGCTGTCGTAATCTTTTCTCAGCCAGTCCTGAAAAGCCTGTTCGAAAGCTTCGCGCTTGGTGATGCCTAGCTCTTCAATGCGTTGATCTACTTCTGACGCCAAGTCGGGGTCGACGCGTGAGCCAAAGGCCTTGGTAAGCCTAGGAGTTTTCAAGTTTTTTTCGTGAGATGACGATAGCTTTGGAAATGGTAGTTCGTGACGTTTTCTTCTCTTACTCAACTCATCCTCAATGAAACTCTGTAAATCCTGACAATAATAATCAAGTTTACCAGCTTCTTCGAGCTTGGACAAACTTTCATCTGAAATTACGTCCAATATCAGAGAGATAGCGTCCCCTGTCTCCTCACGATTAGTGGTCAGCGTGAGGCCGTTTCTGTTCGCCATGTCTTCGATCAACCGCACGAAGCGCGTGACCTTGGTGCGGAGCCAAGAGATGTTGTGTTCTTGCGCCTCAAACAGGATCACGGCGGAACTGCGATCCTCTCTGAGCGTCCATCGAAAGCTCGCTTTCACGCCAAGCGCCTTGGCAAGTTGGCTGTAGGAAACGCTCAGCGATGGTTTCTTCTTCCGCGTCTTCGAAGGCATCGCAAAATCCAAGATGTTGTATCCGCCCGACATCATCGCCTAGATGGCAGCAGGAGCCAAGGTTAGCCGTGGAACACATACGTTGATTATCACGATCACAGCGCAAGATGATTTTGACCTCGGGGAGCTCTTCGACGCAATCGAAGAGGGGCGCTTTGATGACATCGCAACTAGCGGGACTGTAAGGCCGACACGCCGCCGTTCGGGAGCATTTTCTGATAACTCGATCTCGGTCTCAAAGTTGGTGATTAGTTTCAAAGAGTCACTCACTGACGAAGATGTTGCAAAATACACGGCACGGGTTCGAGAGGCTGTCGGTGATCGCGCACATATTCATATGGAAACACGCCGAAAGTAAGAAGATTTGATTTTCCCAAGATCAGCTAATGCGGTTGATGGTATCGCAGGCATTTTATTTATTAGTTTCTTAGCCCTCGCAATTCCTGCACTGCCGACTTTTCCTATCGTCCTTACAATCGTCATCGTCTGGTACTTTGTGACGATGATATATGCACCGCTCGCGAACTCGCAATCTTACAAGCCTTCCGGTGCGGCTAGCCCCTTTATAGACGATAATGTGAGATTAAGAGTCAGCAAGACTATTGCAACACGAGCTTTCGATCTCGGCTTCTATAAGGCAATTATTGTTCGAATAAACGAAGATGACGAAACCGACCCGGCTTCAAAACTTTCGATTCCACATGAGTTGGCCCATATTCAAAACGGGGATGCACGCTACTTTCATCTTGCTGCCTTAGCTGGGCTTATCAGCCTTGCGATGCTTGTTCAGTTCACAGCTCTTGCTCTCTCCGCACTTACTCTGCCATCTGTTCAGCGATCTGCCATACCAATGGATCAACGGATCATGACCTTCGCCATCCCGCTCGCCTCTGTCGCTGCCGCTCTGTTTTTCATATCGTGGATAAGGCAGAGCCTTCACATGCGGGAGTTCGTTGCTGACCGCGCTGGTCTAGAGGCCAACCCAGAACAGTACCTCACATGGCTTCGCCGCCAGCGTAACCGTGAAAGAGCGATAGGTTGGGAGTGGCAGAACCTGCTAGTCGCAATTCAAACGAATTTTACGCATCCAACGTTTGAACGACGGCTCGCAGCAGCGCAATCCACGGACAAACCCATAGAACGGTTCCGCTTCTGGATAGAGACTGGGAGATCGGCGGTCTTTCTATATGGCGGTATCCTACTGGCCTTTTCCTTGTTCTCATATGGATCGGGGATCGATAATTGGACGACCCTCATATATATTGGTTTGACGATACTGGTGATTGTTGCATCCGTTGGTGCGGTTAGTATTTCAGCTATGGAAGCCTTTGAGCGAGTTGGCGCCCCCGGAGCAGCGTTCTTCTTGCTTAGCTTTGCGATCTTGAATTGGGCCATTCCGGCACTTGGCACATTGATAGCACAGTCAACGGGCACCTATGACGCGTTAACCGTTGGTTTGGGACCCGCACCCGAGGAAACGACCAGCGGGTTCGGTCTGTTCTTCGCTATATTCCTGATCGGCGGAGCGACACTCTTCGCCTTCAATTATTGCATTTACCGTTTTGCCGGGTCGTGGCGGTATCGAACCGTGACCCACCTCGTCGCAGGGTTGGTCGGAACGATAGGCGCGTTCCAGACTCCAAAGCTACTCCACGCGATTTTCATCTCTTAAGTGAGATGTGCGCTGGGCACTTAGCCGCTAAGACGTCCAGAACCCGTTTTTGTCCGGTAGGGCCTTCCAGGCCGCAAGAACCGCCTCGAAGCTTGCCTTTGGCACGGACTTGACCCGCCCACAGAGCCAAGAGTTGATGTGTATCGGCTGAACAGGGGTCGTGATCACGCCAGGGTCGATCATGGCGACAAGGGAGCGTTCACCAACACCCGTGCGATCCCGTTCGCCTTGTAGCGCTTGGCGCATATCCTCAGTCAGGGGAACATACCCTGCACGGAGACCGGGAACTTTCGGCTGCGCATCTTCCTGAACGACCTTTGGTTTGGGCTGCTTGATCGGTAGCTCTTCGATCACTGCGCGAATGTAGTCGTAGTATTCACGCCGCAAACGGCGCGGTTCCCTAGCGAACTGCGCGTATACGATACCGGCGGTCAGTCCTGCAGGAACATCGTCCCGTCCTGATAGCAAGGCAGTTTGCGCCACCCCGGCTTCTTTGAGCTTTGCCCGCCATCGCTCCCTCTCATCTGCGTCAACAAGCATCCAGGCATCCTCGACGCTGGGCAGCGCACGCCAGCGCTCCAGGACGAACGCCACGCTGTCTCGGTTGGCTTTGGAAACTTCACCCGAAAGCCAGGACCGCACATTGCCCGAGCCTAGACCGCTGACCTCACTTGGTCGGATACCGCGCAAAAGGGCGGCAGGTCCCAGCCCAGTTCTCTTCACTTCCGCCTTCATCTCGGCCCGGAGCGCCGGTGTGATTGGGATAATCGGATCGTCGGGCAACGACCGCCAACGCTTGAGCATGTAGTTCAGATAAACCTGCCGCGCCGTTGCGATCCGTCCGCTGAGCCATGCATTGACCAGTTCATGGGTAAGGCCCTCGGGCGCGTCTCGTGCTTCCCTTAAGAGCTTGTACTCGCCAACACCTGTTCGGGCCTTCTCTCGGCGCAATGTATCTAGCGTCTCCGACGAAATGGTGACGCGCCTGTATTTCTTCTTTTTCCCATCCTTGCTCACCCTTCATTATCTCAAAACCCTGCATCCATTCGCAATAGATAAATTTTTAGATAAATCCAATATTTCCATAATAAATTTTTAATCTTTATGAATTATCATACAGGGGCATGTCAAAGGAAGCCGGAAAACGGATAAACGGCATGGCAATAGGGAGTGTATGTTATGGCTTACAGCCATGGGGATTTACAGGAGGAATTCAAGGATAAGCGCGGGCAACCATTTGCCAGTGATGAAGTCGCATATGCCGCACATCTGAACAGAGTTACCCGCGAAGAGAATGATCAAAATCTATTTGGCATTCAAAGCGGCCTGCGTGAAAGCTTAATCAAATCAGGAGCGGCGGCGACCGCAGAAGCGCAAGAGTCGCTTATAAATGACGCAGAACGTAAATCAAAAGAACGTTCAAGCGATATCCTTCTGCTTGCGCTGATCAAAGCGGGTGACGCCGATACGTTCATTGCCGGCCAGGTCTTCGGCAATATGACTGATGATGAAATTTTTAGCTTCGCGGAAAGTGTTGAAAGCGAAACCGGGCTATCGGTTCTCGAACACGCTAGGGACATCCTTGGTGATGATATGCCCGAGCAAAAGCCGGGTGAGAGTGAAGCGGACTATCTCCGTCGCGCGATGGAGGATGTGGTCAAGGAAACGCATGAGGATGGCGAGGTGAAACCCGAATATGCCGATCATGCGTTGCTGCGCCAGATCAAGAAGAGGGACGATTACCAGGCCGCAGTTGAGTTCGCGAAAAGTAAGGATGCCGAAATCGCTCTAAATGGCGGGCTGGTCACGGAGGCCGACGTAAGCGAAACCATCGCTGAAGCGGGCAAGAGCCATGCATCCAGCGATACAGTCGCGTTTGAAATTGAAGATCAGACCTTACGTTGGGTTAGCCGCGACGTTCAGGACAGCAGTAGAGATGAAGACGTCGCGGTCATTGACGAGGCGGAAGATGATTTCGGGATGTTTGGAAGTGAAGTAAGTGAGAAGTTTAATGCCGATTTTGCAGAGGCTTCATCGGATATTTCCAATGACGAGCCAATGTCCAAGCTCTCAATCAATGTGAGCGGGCCTAAGGTTACCTAGCCACCAGCGGGCACTGGCGCCGCGAGTTCCACGGCGGCCAACTCTTTGGCAATCTTTAGCTGCTCCACTATATCGGGCATAGCGGCGAAGGCCTCACGAACCGATTTCACCTCGGTCCCGTTCTCCGCACCATGAATCAAGCGGTCAACGTGAAATGTCAAACCCGTTGCTTTGCTTCCTGGGTTGGGACTGAGGAAAGCTTTTGCAGGAGTCTGATATTTGTCTGCGAAGAGCTGAACAACCGCGTCACCAAACTGCTCCGCTGTGTCGAAATGGCTGTTTGGAAAGCTTTCATCCCCAACATGAATGACGATTCCGACACCGTAATTGTCTTCTGCATATTCACGTGCTCCACGTGCGGCCTCATCCAATGCGCGAAGCTCTTCATTCCAAACCGAACTATTTTGTGGTTGTGCAACGGGCGTAACATCCTCTGCGCTGGCCGCAGCAGGCGCAAACACAGCAGCCGCGCTCAAGCTAGCCGCGAGCGCACTACCCAAAATTCCGTTTCTTTTCCTGGCTTGTGCCATTTGTGCCCTTGCATTCTTAATTGCGTCAGACACACACCTCTTCAGCTTTCTTATCTTTTTATATGCTGCAAGCAAAAAGATAGACAAAATATTTCTTATTTGCAAGCTTTTTGAAACTATATTACCTGTCAAGCTATAATATCTGCATACGCTGCTATTAATTATGACATTCTGAAACGCTTCGCCGCGTATTGACGGTTTAAGCGTTTGTGAATTGGAAGGAATCTGTGGACATCCCGGAAATGGAGCTTCGCAATACTTGGCCGAAGGCCAGCCATCTGCTCCAATCAAAAAGGATGGATTCTGACTATGGTATATCGCAAGACGAGAGAGAAAGCACGAACGACCGGCAAACCACTTGTACATAGGGGTTTCACGGCTTCAAACGATGGGGAAGATCATGGATGCGGCAGCACAGCAAAACCGATCCGTTTTGCTACCCCTGAAAGGTGCTGCCGATGATCCGATGGCCGCTTCCACCAACGCCGACAAGTGAGGCCGCTCGACTGATCGGGTATGCCCGTGTCTCAACCGACGATCAACGCCTTGATATGCAGCTCGACGCGCTGATGCGGGCCAGTTGCGCGATGATCTATCACGATCATGGTGTATCGGGCGCGAAGGCAAAGCGACCGGGGCTGGACGAAGCGCTGGCGGCTTTGCGTCCCGGCGACACGTTGGTAGTCTACAAGCTCGACCGGCTCGGGCGCTCTGTTCTACATCTGGCTGATCTGGTCACGCGGCTCGACAACGAAGGTGTGCAGTTCTGTTCTCTCACCGAAGGCATCGACACGACATCAGCCGGGGGCAAACTGGTCTTCCACATCTTCGCCGCCGTGGCGGAGTTCGGACGCGATCTCATCCGTGAGAACACGTTGGAAGGGATGCGAGCGGCACGCGAGCGCGGCAGCAAGATCGGGCGGCCTCCGCTCCTCACCGAGGACGATATCATGGAAGCCCATCGCTACATCCATCAGGAAGGCGCAACATGGCAACAGACGGCTTCACGGTTCCAGGTGTCAGAAAGCACGCTCCAAAGAGGCCTACGGCGGCTCTCTGTGGATAGCGCGGCGTAGGCGGGTTCGTCTGGTTGCAGTCCGCATACCCTCGTATGTTGGTTGACGCCTCTATCGCCCGATTTCTCCTTATCTCTCACCCGCAAGATGTGCGGTGTAGTACACCGCATCTTGGCAAGGGAGCCCGCTGCGCGCTCCCGTTGCATCCCTCCGGCCTTGGCTCTTCCAGGGTATTGAACCCATTCCAGCGCCAGTAGATCGTATCGCCGATCAATCACTCGCAGGGCTTGGAGACGTCCCTCTCCACCTGCACCGAACCATGGATCAAAGGGGCTATCGCGCCCCTTGAAACCCTCTCGCAAGGAGACTTCACTCTCCCTGCACCCATCGACTTGGCGGGCGTTCCTACCCCCAAGACCCCAGACCACTTCGTGGAGACCAACCCTGCGCAGGCTGGATGCCGCCATCTTGCCGAAGATGAACCACTCCCAGGGGCCTATCGCCGCCCCTGAACCCAACTCGTCAGGCTTGGAGAAGTGACCTCTCCACCGACACCGAACCATGCACAGCGGGCGCCCGACTGATCACCCCAGCATCACGTCAAGTGTAACATTAACCCGGAGCCTACCGAACCTTGGCTCGATGTTTCTTCAGTCGCATGGCAGCGGCAGAAACGTCCCGCACCAACTCACGTCCATTCATCGCCAAAAGGTAGGCTTGCTTGTCTACTTCGGCTTGCGAAAGGCTGCCATCTGCCATGGCATGCATGAGCGTATTTCGCTGCTCTGCCCAATCGAAGATGCTTTGCGGTTCCAGGTTTGCATCCAATAACTTGTCTGTCGCTCCGCGGTTCTTCAGTTCATCAACCTTCTTTCCAAGCATCCTGATCGGGTTGGGGCTGCCATTGTAACCAATACCTCCGCTCTGGCGTAGCATTGACACCAATCTATCCTCGATAATAGCATAGGCGTACCACGACGCTTCGAGATAGAATTTACTTTCAATGGCAGCATCCATTCGCTTGTGGAAACCCTCGAAAAGTTCTCTTTTCTGTGTCATTTCAGTCGCCCTTCTTGGATGCCGTTATTTGTCATGCGAATCGGCAGTTTTTCCGACTTCGAGGACCAACTCAAAGCCTTTCCCGCTATGAAACCGCTCACGCTTCAGTTCAATCGTTGTATTTCCCGAAATGGCTTGGAAGGGTTGGCGCGTAGGCAACCTCTGCATCGCGTCCTCGACATCAACATTTATCAGAGCGCGTGCCAGAAGTCGCTGGGATAAGCGCGAGAACTCGTCCAGAGCCACCTCTGTAACAAAATCATCCATGAAATGGCCACGTAATTTCAGCTGTGTCACCAGCCCTTCGACGCCGGAAAACGAATAATTGGCTGTGCCAGGGAAAACACTATCATCTAGTTCCTTGGAAGATACGCCAGACCACCAGTCGTCGCCTTCATAACCTGGATGGTAGTCACCAGTTCTTATTCCCTCTTCAGTCAAAAAGTCTCTTGCCAGAAATGGACTCCAGCCGGTGGATGGGTCCACAGGCGGCGGCGATTCAGCCTCGCGCTCATACTTCAGAATGTCATTGATGATCTTATCAACGTCCTCTTTGCTTCGTGCAGGCATATTGTGAAATTGCCGCACAGCCCTTCGCAAGAACCACGGTCTCAGCGGAAAGATCAAACAGAACCGCTTCCTTGCGTAGGCCTTTACTTCATCAGATTGAAAAGACTTCAACTCAATCTGAATGCGTGCGCCCTCGATGTGTGAGTAGCAATGCAGGAGGTAGAAGAAAGGAATTGAAAGAGCTGTGAAGTAGATTGGCAACAGGAAGGCGCGGAAAGTCTTTGTTGTGAAGAACGTGTCCGGTTCGTCCAAAACTTGGGATATGGAGTACCAGATGACCGCAAGGACGAAGATTGCAAGTATAATTGAAAGGAGGGAGTTTACCTTTGCGTATTCTTTCTGACGCTCAGAGAAGACAACAAGCATAGCAAGAAACGTTACCATGGGAACCAAGAATAGCTCTACGACAAAGCCAAAGGTCTTTGCGACGTAAAGAAATTCAAGAATCGCGGTCCCACTCAGAGCGTCTTTAACGTAACCGCGAAAATGTTGCGTGCCCTCCTTCGCATCAAATGATCTCGCCAAGAGCGGGAGACCACCGAAGAAGTACCAGACAACCGTCGGAGCCAAGAGGCCAGTCTCCCAGACGCCCAATCGCAAGCCAAGCCAAGCGAGAAAGGCAATATTAGCCGCAAAAGCTGCGAAAAGGATCAGGAGTTTGGGTGCAATTATCGCCTGCACAATGCCCCAAATCCCTTTCCGTCCCTCCCTTCGTATGAAGAAGAGAAGAAGAAGAACTGTTATCCAAATTGCACCGGCCAGTTCCCGGTTGTTGAAGTTTCCTGTTAGCCAGGGCCAAAACTCCGTCATGAGCGGAACTCATCAGTCGAGGCAGCGGGGAGGTATCTATCCAGTGCCGAGAAAACGCCCGCCGACTTCCAAAGACTGCGGTTTCCAATCACATAGAGCGATGACTGCGCTCTGGTTACCGCGACATTCGCCAAGTTGGGACGTCCGCCAGCCCATGCGCGTGCCCCATTTTGCGAAGATGATTGAGCGCCAAGCACGAAGAAAACAAGCTTTGCCTCTCGCCCCTGAACCGTGTGCACGGTTCCGACATGTTCCCATATCCAACTCTCAGGTTTGTCCACCCAGCCCTTGAGAACACCGCTCTTGAGCAATTCCTGGCGAAGGTTGTTCTGTACGATCACAAACGGCGTTACGATGTAAAGGTCGGCGTCTTCGCCAGCAGATCGGAGCTTGTGCAGAATGCCGATCAGGACTCGGGCTTCGTCTGCGCACCATTTATCGGGGCCAGGCTTACCAGTAACATCAATCCAGCAAGAACGTCCCAGTACCGGACTTTTCGGCGTCGGTTTCTTTGCTTGAACCATAAGGTTCGCGTAGGCAATCTCGTTCGAAATATCGAACATCGGGCTGTCACATCTACGGTGAACAAGGAGCGGCGCGCCGACGTCTCGGTGTCCACTTCCAATGGGGAAACGGGCGCAATACATGCTCGAAGTATCCGCCATAGCTTGAACCGAAGCTTCGGGGGCGTTGTACTTCATCGGGTCGATTCCGAAGTAACCGCAAATCTCTTCGGTGAGCGTGCTGGGAAGCGTGACGACTGGCTCGATTTGTAGCGGATCACCCACAACGACCGATTTTTGGGTGCGCATTATCGCGCCAACGGCTGCTTGGGGCAGCGCTTGTCCAGCCTCGTCAATTAGAAGCCAGCCGAGCGCTTCCGGCTCTAGCCGTGAGAACATGCGATTTACCGAGGCAAAAGTTGTCGAGACGACCGGAACAACAAGAAAGAAGGATGCCCAAAGGTCTCCGATCAGCGCGTCCTTTTCAGATGTCCCGAGTGAACGCGTTCCAAAAGACTCAACAAACACAGATAGATTCTGCCTCAGCGGATCGGCAGCACCGTCAATGAATGCGCGATGAAGGCGGATTGCGGATTCAAAGAGATCATCCCGGATACGGTTCTCGGCTTCTCCAAACCAGATGCTGGCTTGCTGCATGTCCTCATGGGGCAATTCGAAGAACGAGGTGTCCGGCACGATGGCAGCAAGTGACTTCTTGACCTGCCTCAAATGTCCTGTGAGCGCCGTCAGTTCGCCATCCAACCTTGTTACCTGTACGCGCTTTGTCTCGATCCGATTCTTGATGCCGGAAAGCTTGGAACGCACCGTATCGAATGTCGTCCGCATGTCCATTTCGACAGTCTCGTGCTGCCGCACCGCACGACCAAGTTCTTGATTTTTTGCATTCCAGTCTCTGAAACGCACTGTTCTGAACAGTCTTGCGAAAAATCCCGGTCTTTGGTGTCGGTGCGCCGTTTGTTGATCGCGGCTCCCGCTAAGATTGTTCTCCGCGAGATCATAACGTTGCTGCACATCGGCAAGCTGAGCCTCACACGCCGGGCGCTCATCTTCCAAAGCCATAATTTCCGATGACAACCGATCAAGCTCAGTGCGCATTTCTTGAGTCCGCACGATGTCCTGGTGAATCTCCTGAAGCTTCGTCTGCAGAGATTTGGAAGCTTTCAGCTTCCCAGAAAAATCGTCCCGTGCCGCTTCCCATCGCTTGAATGCATCTCGCTGATTTGCTGGCGGCTGCTCGCGATCAATTATCTGTCTGTTTCGCTTTCTAGGCGGTCCATCTTCCTGCGGTTCACTCACGATCTGAGGCAATCCGCACGCGTGATTGAGGTAGGTGGACAATCCATTTTCTTCATCGCGCCAGAAAACCTGCGAGAACAAGTATCGGTTTGAAGAATTGCCAAGGACAGCGGCAATGATACCCCAACTTTCTCGCTCCAAGACATTGTCGGAGACCGTCTTGAAATAGCGCAGGTCGTCTGCGTCCTGCGCTATGGCGTCCATCGCGGGTAGCTCCGCGCTTACATTCTCGACGGCTTTGTTATTCGAAGAGGCTACGACCATCTCGTAGCCCTTTAGCCGCTCGTCCAGCTTGTGCAGCGAAATTTTTGCACCGCTTCTCTGCAACGTCTGGCGGGTCGGTGTGAACGCATCGGACGGCTTGTTGTACGCGGCCATCACGCTCGCACGATCTACAATACGCGCGGCAACTACGTCTCTAAGGAGCGTTGTCTTGCCAGTACCTGGCGGCCCGTTGACAGCCAGAATTCCAGTCTCCATGCATTCGGGCTGTGTGGCATTGACGGCTGCTTGTTGCAGCATGGCAAGTGGGAAGCGGCCATTGCCCGGCCATCTACCAAGGGGCGAAAGCGTAGGCTGCAGGATGTGTTGAAGACCGCCTTCGTCTTCCAAGAGGTTGGTGCGCCTGGGTGGCGATTGAATGCCCAGATAGTGTTGAAGTGCGTGAGGGAGCGTGCCTCTCGCATGCAGCGCCCTTGCTGTTGCAAGGTCGTCAAGAAAGAAGGAATTCAGCAAACTGGGTTCGGGCGGCGTCTTGCTTGCAAAAAACTCATAACGGCGCAGGGCGAAATACGGCTCTTTTAGCGCATGGCCGGACAGATTCAGCGTTCCGACGAGAAAATCATAAAGGTCTTTGATATGCGCCTTTGTCAGCGGAATAACGTCGCCGCTCCGATCCCTCTTGACCAGGCGCTTGCTGAAAATCTCTCGCAGATGTCGCTCATGTTGCGGCCAGTCTGCCAGTGCTTTCAGATCACCTTGAAGTGCCACCGGAACACCCCACGCGAAGCTCGATATGGCGAAACTCACATCGTCTTCCAGCGGTCTCCCTTCCTTATCCAGCAGGATACTCGCCAGCGGCGAGAACCCTTGCATGCTTGGCGCATCAGGCCTGCGATCCGCATAGAGCTTTAGAAGTGCTTCAAAGGCAGGACCGAGCGCAATCGCACCCAGGATAAGCTCGTAGTAAAGCCGTTTCTTGGGTCTTGAGCGCTCTCCGCGTTCCCATGGAAGTTCTACCTCATCGAAACGCGCGATCCGGGACGTATCACCTGCCGCCAAATCGCCCTCGCGCCGATACCCTTGCGGCGAAAGAACTTCCAACGCCGTCCATGTCCGCAATATGTTCTCCGGCTCATTTGTGACCGCAGGTTTTTTTCCCAGATCAGCGCGCCTGGCCATCGCGGGCGGGGTCGCAGGAGTTTCTTGCTTGGTTGCAGGAGGCACCGGTTTCGGAGTTGCCTTCGGAGCTCTTGAAACGGGCGGCTCAGGTTTCTTGGCGGGTTTGAAGTCGCCCCCTACCGCTAACACTTTCTTTGCGAGCGCTTGAGCGCGCTGCGTATTGCGATGGCGAAGTTCGGACTCTAGAAGATCCAGAATGCTTGGGTCACGGCCCGAGTCTGCGAATAGTGCCTCAAGTTCTTTGATCGATTTTTTGAAATATGGTCTTTGTGCCATCACTCTGCTCTATAATTCGTTTTGTTTTATCATATACTTATGTCCCGTTGATATCCATTAGAACCGCCAAGGAAATGCGGTCTGGACGATCATCAATGCCGCTACGCACCATTAGCCTGCGAACATTGTTGTGATAGATGCCGCCCGCAGGAGCCAAGTACCGAAAGCGCCCCGCCAAGCCGCTGCTTCCATTGTCACCGAACTGCCGCTCCACATCGCTGGTAGCGCGATCAAACTCATCGATCAGTTTGTCCTCTGGAAGCGGCGCATCTGCCACTGATAGGCCGTCATTCAGCATTTCGACCCATTTACGATGCCTTTGCAGCTTGCCATCCGCCAGCATCGCATCGGCACCCATCAAATCCTCGCAAACGGGCCGCGCAGTTTCAAAGACATGCTCCATCACCTTAGGTGCGCGCGAGCGTACGATGCCTGCATCACGGTGACATGCATACTGAAGCTCTTCCCAGCGATGATGGCTATCGGTCACAACAAAGGCTCCCGTTGCCTGAGCGATCATCAGCATCAGCTCGAAGTTCGGTGCCATCTGATAGGGCGTGAGTTGCCCTCCGTCTTCGCCGCCTTCGAAGACGTCATCCCGTAGCAGCACGAGCGGGTTCTCTTCCCGCATTTTCTCCAGATGTTTCAGGTAATACTGCACGTATTCCTCAGGGGCTTTCGGGTCTGCCCGCCGCGCCATGCTTTCCTGCGAAGCTTTTGGAAGCATACACAGCGTCTGCTTAAAATCCTCTTCGTGAAGACGTTTCATCATATCTGTATCCCGCTCGGATATGCGAATTCCTTCCGAGCGTTGCTGCGCCAGTTCCATAGCCTGGCGCTGAAGGAAGGGGTCCACTGATAACGGGTCGGGAAACAAATTCACGCGCCCGCTCTCGATCAATGGGAAAAGCTGAAAGAAGAGCAGTAAATTCTTGAGCGTCTGAATTAGATAGGAATGCGGCTTCTCAACAGGCGAGAATTCAGGGTTGACCTGATTGGGATTGATAAAGGGGCTCTGGACCAAAACATCGCCAAAATATAAGCAGGCATTCGAGACTATGAACGGTGTAGTGCGCGGATCGAGGATGCCAGCGTAGAGCGCACGCGTGTTCCCGTCAGGTTTCGGTAAGAGCTCGAAAAGATCAGTGTCTAACGGCCATGTGTAGCCGTAAAGCTCGTGGATTCTCTTTACTTTGTCTTCATCCAACTCTCGGCGGACATCGTTCCAGTCCTTGCCTGCGTCCAATCCAAGGATCGCATTGACGGCTCGGAAGAATCCAAGGTTGCGCTCACGAATACTGAGCGTCTTCCAACTTGTACGCTCTGACTTCGGCTTGGCCTTGCAACACTTCTTGTACTTCTTGCCTGACCCGCAACCACACGGATCATTTACACCCAAATCCGATTCTTTGACGTCCTTGTTCAGAAAGTCGGCGGACTTGGTCTTGCGGCCAAAAGCATCCTGATAGTCAACGGTTCCGTCCTTGTAGCCTATGAATGTCTCGCCTCCGAAACTCCAAAGCTCATCCTTGGGCGGCAACAGCGTTTGCCGAATATCCTGCCAAGCGCCTTCCAGCGTTTTTTCAGGCCAGAGCCAATCTCGATCTCCAGCGGCGATAAACCTTTTGGCTCGTAACTTTAGGATATGATTGATTTTTATAACTTCTGCATCGCTGAGTGCGCGCGTCTTGATAAATTTGTCTGTACGGACCAAGGATTGACGCACCTGACGCGCATGGGTGCGCTTTTCCAGTGGGTCGGTCGAATCCGGCGCTTGTGCGTATTCTAGATTGGTCAGAATTAAACATTGATCCTGATCCAGAGGAAAGAGCGTCTGGCTGGCCTTCAGAGCGATCGATGGATCATTGGGATATGCACAAAGCTCGTGATCCGGCGGGCACGCATAATTATAGATCGTGACTGGATGATCAGTGAGAAGGAATTTGACTCCCGCTTCACGCGCGGAGACGATTTCTCTCACGCCTTCGCTCCAAAGCGTGCAGTTGATCATGCTAACACCCTGCATCTCCATCATTAGGCCATTCTGGTCCAAGGCCGGATACCTGGCTTTGATCCAGTCGAGACCTTTAGGCGTTCGGAACTTCTGGGCATCAAGATAGATGAAGAGATTTTGAAAATTTTCGTGCCACTCGGAAACATCATCTCCGAGAAATGCCCGAATAGCATTTGATCCAGTCGCATCGATATTTCCGAAGAGCTTTTGCTCGATCTCGTCATTCACGTGCGCGCCGAAAAACGTGCTGTAGAGATCGGTCTTGTAGAAGCATTGCGAGGGGTAGCTTTCGAACTCGTCGCGATGATGCTTGATGCGTCCGTCGGGGAGATGAATTTCATCTGGTGCCATGTTAAGATAGTGAAGCTTCTTCCTGCCGCTCGGCAGAAATCCTTTCTGGTGCCAGATCGGCACATAGTGATTGTCTCTAGTGATATCCTTCTTGCTCATGGAAATCCGTTTCTTGTTCCCGAAACCGAATTTGCTCAGGGAAAGGTAAAAGTCCATATTGCGTGAGAACTGTTTGGGCAGTCAACATCTGGTGGTTGTGGCGCACTCTTCGAGCCGGGCTGTCGTGAACCGAGCCCGCGTTGGCAGTCTCGGCCATGCGGCTTTCATCCCTTGCGCAGCTATGGCCAGCCGTGAACGGCTGACACTTTTCTACAGAGATTGGAGCCTGCTGTCACATTTCCGCTCAGGATCAAACCCTTAGTGCAGAGGCGTCAACCACAACTTGACGAGCCTCGCAGAATCCGGCACGCTGATTTTGGCCTTTGGTGCATGCCGGTGTGTCCGCCACGCAAAGCTACGCAGCACTCGAACATTATCATGAAAACTCCAGTCCAGTTGCGGGATCTGGTTAGTAGCGGGCACCTAGTCGGATCCCATTCTAGGAATGGATCATGACCACCAAGAACGAAATCTACACACTTAAGACACTCGCAAAGCGACACGCACGGGCGAACCGGTTGCCCTTGCACAAGGCGCTTGACCAGCTCGCAGCTCACTTCGAGTTTCCACATTGGGCGGCCCTGGCAGGCATAGCGAAACAGGGCTGGCTTCCCAGCGGCGAACAACTGGCGAGCGCCGAAGACTTTGTAGGGCAACTTCACCCCAACGTCGCCGGGAAAGAGACGTCCATCGAGCACAGCATGTCCCGGCCAATCGATGAACCAGTTCGGCAAGGCAAGATTGGAGATCACGAATTTTCGGTCTTCGAGTCATTTGGTGACATTCGCATGGAAGGGGACGGATGGCGTATCCTCATCGGCGAGGCGCAGTTCGCACAGCCTGTCGTCGAAATCGAGAAGATGCAGGGCAGTTCAAGCCCTGCCAATGATCGGGCATTCTTGAATACGGCGCTGAGCATTGCCGACGAAGAGGCGACCAAAGTTCGCGCTGGCATCGCTACGGACTGGCCCAGGCGATCCACCAAACCAGATGCCGAAGGCATTGTGGTTCATCCACTTCACGGAGATCGATCAGCAGAGTGGTTTTGTCTTCACTGCGATGGCAAGATCACCGGTGCGCAGGTTGCCGAAAACCTGTGGCATTGCCCGGCTTGCGGGGCTTCTCCGATTGATATTTTTTCCAATCCATTTTGGCTGGAAGGATGCGATGTCAAACCCGAACCGGTTCAATCCTCTTCTGGCAAGCAACGCCCTGAACCCAAGATAGAGGTGGTGGATTCCAGACCAGCGCTTAGGCTCGATGAAGGCAGCATTTCATTGCTCCTTCGTACTGCATTGCTGGAAGATGCGACCACGCCTGGGGAGCGCCTAGGCGCTTTGTTGGCGGAGATTTCTGTCGATGATGACGGTGACGCCTGGATGACGCTCGACGAAGACCTTTGGCCTGAATTCAAAGAACCCGAAGAAGCGATGGCTGTGGCAGAGATGCTCGGGGTGGACCTGGAATTGGCAATAACCTGTATGACATTTCCTTTCGCCTGGCCAGGTTTGGGTCATGCTACCACCAGCACGCGAAAGTATGTTCAAATGTTGCTCGATGCTTACAGTGAATATGGCGGCGTTTATCGAGGTGGCGAAGGCGGCTAATTCTTAAGCTTGGCGAGTGCGTTTTCCAGCGTCTCGCATCCAGTCTTGCGAAGGATTTCCGCTTCATAAGATAGCGAGAGAGCGGTCACGATGCCGCTCTCTTTTGCGGATATCAGGTAGCTGATGCCGTCGCGTCCTGGGTCTGCTTTTGCCACGCTGGCTATTGCCAGATCAGTAAGCTTTTCGGCGGTCAGGGGTTTGATCGTGGCGGCGATCTGCGTGTAGAGAACAACGTCCAACCCCGCGAAGTGAGTTAAACGCTCAACGAGTACGTTCTTTGCTGTCACCAGCTCTGGACGCTTGTACGTCCGCTCCATCTCTCCAACCTTGCCGATTTCGCGGCGGTACAGAACGTTAGTCGCCTCGGCTTCGGACAAGTCCATTAAGAACACTTGGCCTTTGACGTGCGCGCCGCCATTTGTAACCGGCACGAGGGTTGGCGCACCACCGCGCCCGCCGCCCTTTCCGGTGCTACTCCGGGCGAACTCGATGTGGAAGGGCGTCACAATGTCTTTGATAATGCCGGTGCATGCTTTTTCGATTTCTTCCCTTGGGTCGGAAATCAGTGACCCGTAAGCCAGTATCCCAACGCTTGAGCTTTTCATATGTGCCTCGCTATCCATCGTAGAGCCCATCAAACTTCATGAACAAGGCGGTGTTGACGCGCTCGATCCAGTCAAGTTGCGCCGTAAGATTTTCATCGTAGGCCTGAATTCTTTCCAGCCAAAGCCGAAAGGGTCTATTGGTGAAACTCAATGTCGGTGCAACATATCGGATATCCGCACCATGGTGAAAAGGGTAAGCCGAGAAGCTACCATCGTCGTTTCTGGACAGACACCAATCCATGGACTCATTCCACGAGCCATGTATCGATTCCGACATCATTCCATACGTGGCAGCATACAGATCAGCGTGTTCGACTTCGGCAAAGATGTCGTAGAATGACTTTCCTTGTATTCGCCAGCGGTTCTTTTTCTGAAGAGCAAAGTCCTCTGGCGTTAGATTTTCGAGCGCTAGCTTTTCCCTTACCGATGCCAGCAGCCGTTGGCCTGCCTTCGTCTCAAAAAACGGCGAGCCTTCTTTAAGTTGGCGCAACAGGCGTAAACGGTCTTTGTAGGAGCAGCGCCGGTAGTCTTCCATGACCTCGGGCGGTGAGGTGATCAAATAGGACGCTGTTACCGCTGCCTCTATGAGGGGGCGTTCCAGGACGCCGATGATCTCGGCATTGTCCTCTTCGTAGTAGCGGATGACTTCCTTCAAGAGCTTCGAGACGCGCACCAGTAGCCCAAGGATTGGCGCATCATCCATCGTGAAGCCCTGTGGGTTCCGCTCTATGTTCCGTATGCGCGTCAAGCAGTCATAAATCTTCGAAACATCCTTGTAAAAGGTCAACGCGAAGCGGTTTACCCCCTCAAGTGTATTGAATTCGCGCTCAATATACTCAGCGTCATATTTCTTGGTGATGGCTCGAATCTCTTCCATGGACGAATTCTAGTCCAGATACCGATGTGTTTGAAATTCTTAATCTTTAGCGCGTCCGGCAAGCCGGACCGGGCTGTTGTGAACCGAGCCCGCCTTTGGCGGTCTCGGCCACGCGGCTTCCATCCCTTGCGCAGCTATCGCCAGCCGTGAACGGCTGACACTTTTTCCTTTGATTGGGGCCTTGCAGGCCCGTCCTCCGTCAAGACCAAGCCCTTCGCTACGGCTTCGGGCGCAGCCAGCGGTCTCCTCGTCCTTCCGCACTTCGTTTGTGCAGGACGGGCGATCCCCCTCCGCTGTCCGCGGTCTGTGACGGTCTCCCCCCGCTCATTGGCGCGGGCCTAGTCCGGTTGCATGCGCAACCGACTACCCGAGAAAGGGGAAACAGATGAAAACCGACATTTATGAAAGAGTAACCAACAAGATTATTGCCGATCTGGAACAAGGCGAACTGACTTGGCTAAAGCCCTGGAACTCCGGAAACCTTGAGGGCAAAATCACTAAGCCGCTACGGCACAACGGCGTGCCATATAACGGCATCAACATCCTGATGCTGTGGGGCGCAGCGGTCGAGTCGGGCTATCTCTCGCCGTTCTGGATGACCTTCAAACAGGCCAAGGAGCTGGGCGCGCATGTGAAAAAGGGCGAGCGGGGCAATCTGGTGGTCTACGCCAACACCATCACCAAGACCGAAGAGCAGGACGACGGCAGCGAGGAAGAGCGCAAGATTCCTTTCATGAAGGGTTACAGCGTGTTCAACGTCGAGCAGATCGAAGGCCTGCCCGAGCACTACTATGCCAAGCCCGAGCCTGTGATTGATCCTGCTACGCGCATCGATCACGCCGAAGAGTTTTTCGGGCATGTCGGTGCAGACATCCGCCATGGCGGGAACAGTGCTCACTATGCGGGCGGCAGCGATCATGTGCAGATGCCGTATTTCGAGACGTTCCGCAGCCCCGAAGCCTACTACGCCACACTTGCGCATGAGCTGACCCACTGGACCAAACACAAGAGCCGTCTTGATCGGGAATTCGGACGCAAGAAATGGGGTGATGAAGGCTATGCGCGCGAAGAGCTGGTCGCCGAGTTGGGCGCGGCGTTCCTGTGCGCCGATCTGGAGCTAACCCCCGAGCCTGGCACCGATCATGCCGCCTATATTCAAAGCTGGCTGAAAGTGCTCGAAGAAGACAAGCGGGCGATTTTCAGCGCCGCCGCGCATGCGCAGCGTGCCGCCGATTTCCTGCACGGATGCCAGCCGGTAATCGAGGCGGAAGATCAAGGAGGAGTCGCCGCGTAAGGCGGCTCCAACACAACAAGTTTTTCGGCGGGCCTCGCGGCCCGCCGCACCCCAAATCTCCGATTGGCGTAACGTGCTGACAAGGTAGGATTTTTCGTCTAAAAAAAACAATGATTGATGTTGATGAAATACGTGATCCGCAGATTCAGATGTTCGGACTGACGGGTGCAGATACCGTCTATACGTTTTATCACGATGAGACAAACAACATCCGCAAGCTCCATATTGATGAGCGGGGGCTAAACGTTCCCGAGCTGAAAACATTTGTTCTCGGCGGCGTTGTCCACGTGGGTGCACCACGCCCGTTGGATCTTGCATCCCTTCGCCAGGCCATGCGCATTCAACCTTCAGCCAAGGAGATAAAACTCAAACATGTCGCGAAGGGTGAGTTTCTCGACATCCTGAATTCGAGCAAGCTGACCACATTCTTGCAGTGGATCGCGGACAACGATCTGATGCTGCATTATCACGAGCTTGATCCCCTATACTGGTCAGTTGTCGATGTGATCGATTCAATCCTACCGGAACTCGGGAACCCGATGCTGCTGCATTATGGTCCGCTCCTGAAAAGCGATCTGACAGAAATCATCAGGTATGATCTGCCTTGTGTGGTCGATCTGTTCCGCCGATTTGACTATCCGGACCTTGCTCCACAGAACCGTGAGCCCTTTCTTAGAGAGATGATCGATCTCGTGGAGAGCAACGCGGGCGTTCTGCATGAACCAATTAATGCGAAGATGCTCAAAGGCGTCTTGCAGGCAGGCCGCTATTTGGACGAGCTTGTATTCATTGAAGGCTTCTTTGTACGCAAATTGATCGAGGAGTTCAGCACATTTTACCGCAACCGTGTTGCTGTATTCAAAAACGCTGAGCACATCATGGACATGGAAACAGAGATTCGTGATGCCTTCGAAGAAATTCCGCTTTCCTGCAACGGAGAACGTTTTATCAACTACCGTTTTGCGGACTCGCAATCAGAGGCCGGCATCCAGCTTTCCGACGTCACAGTCGGTGTGCTTGGCAAGATGCAAACCTATCTTTCCCAGACATCGGCACAGGATGTAGAAAATGACCGGGTGGCATTGAGCGGTTCTGCCCTGAAGAACGCTGAATTGCTTCGCGATCTTATTGATGCTTCGAATGCTGCCAATCAGGCATTTTTGCACCACGTCGCTAGTCTGCATGACATCGACAAGCTGGATAGGTTCCTTCGTTTCTCCGACGGGAAATACGCCTGAATCGCTTCGCCAACCCGTCTATGACCACCTTTCCAGCGAAAAAATTCGCGGCCAGCCTGACGGCCAGCCGCGAGCCCGTTAGAGACCTGGCGAGCGTGTCGCCAGTTCATCTTCGATATTGCGCATGCTCTGAAGAGCATCGTAGCGCTCCGTGCTGCTGCGCGGCGCTGCGCAAAAGGCGTTGAATGCCTTGGCCAACAGGCCGTGCAGTTCTGCCGTGCTGCGGGATGCCGCTTCAAATCGTGAGACGAGTTTCATCGCTATTCTCCTGTGTTTCAAGGAGGCCCCGAACCGCTCAGGGCCTTTCGGCCCTCGCACACATCATCCATGGCCCAGTGAAGGCCCTGATGGGTCGGGAAGACTCTCTTGGATCAGTTGGAGAGAAGCGCTTGAAGCACGCCGCTACCGGTTTGACGGGGGGATCGCAGCCACGGCTGATACGGACTCGGATCGAACGGACATAAGCTTTAATGCCGATGAGCACGCGCCCGCGGGCTCAGTGCGGCGCGATCTTGTTCAAAGCAGTGCGGTTTTATCGAAGGTGAAGAGGTGACACGCATGAGTTTCCGCGCTCGCGGAGGCGTTTGGCAGGCCTGCGCGTTTTCGAAGTGGCACTGATCATCCTTGCTTGAGTGGGGCTTGCACCAAGAGCCCTTAAATCCCTGGCCGAATGCGGCTCAGCATTCAATGTCCTGCCCGCACCACCCCCGCCGCCTGCGGCCCGAAGCCTTGGCGGAGGGCCGTGTTGAACATGAACCCTGATCCTTTGCCTTCGGCGCGACGGGAGGGCGTTAGCAAGCCAACCCAAGCAAAGGAGACATACCATGGCACGCGAAAACACCAACCAAACCCAACCGCTCAATGCGCCCGACCATCTGGCGTGGCACGTCACAAACCGAAACGATAAATCCTTCTGGAACAAGGTCGGAGCCGCATGGCAGCACAAAGACGGGCGCGGCTACACCCTTCAGCTCGACACCTGTCCGATCAATGGCCGGATCGTCCTGCGCCTGCCGCTCGAAGATGCCCCCGAAACCGCAAACGATGCGGGGCGCTCATGAGCGCCCCCATCACACCCAAGGAATATCGCGTCGACCCCTCACGTCTTGCATGGGGCACATGGTGCCACACGCGGGACCGCCAGATCGGCGAGGGCGATATCAGTGCATCTTACAGCGCCGATAAGATCGGCATGGAAGGAAAGGTCAGAAAACCATTCGCCTGGCAGAACGCACTTTGGGTTTGCACAGGGATGCATTCAAGCGGTGACTTTCGCGCAGCCGAAGCCTACAGGCTTGTGCCCGAGCGGTTCTTCGGCGGTACGCCGACGACCTATAACGAGGTCGCTTGCCTGTCAGCCGCCGAGCGGTTCAAGCCTGAAAGCTTTTACCACGGGATGCGCGTTAGGAGCGGCAAACAGGAGTTCATCCTTGTCGGGCCGAGCGTGAAGTTTCTTCCCAAAGAAGATAGCGAAACCCTCATCCAAGCCGATCTGTTCGATTTTCTATGAGCTGGCGTACTGCCGCCTCACTGCGGCGGCAGCACCTCTCAACGTCCTCTTATGGCTGCAAATGCTTGCCACAAGTCGCACGTTTGCTATTGTGAAATCATAACAATATCAATAAGTAGAGGTATATAAGGCAGTGATTTCAGATAGGTTTGAGGACTTCGCGCAATCACTGCGAGTTTTCATAGAGCAGAAGTTTCGCTACCGGGAACTGTTCTTGATAGATGCGAATGAAGCAATCGGGAATGTTGAACTTGCCTGTAAAGGGATGTTGGACACTTTCGCGAGTTTGTACGACGCAGCGAGAGCCGAGGGCGAGGTCAATTTTGACTTCTACGGCAATCCTCTGTGCTGTGCAGTCCTCGCGTATCGAAACGCCAAACATCACAACAAGGCTTATGGAATTCGTAGCGCACACAAGCATGCGCAACAACATGGGCGGCAGGACTATCTACTCGTCGATTTTCCAGCAGGGGAAGATGAGGAAGGTGGTGGCTTCATCGACCATTATGCGTCGTGGTCAGACTTCTGTTTATTGCTAGACATGCCGTCTCGCGAAAGCCGCTTGCGAGCCGGTTCGCGGGAATTAATTCGCAGGCGAATTAGCGCCGATGAGTTTGAACGCTTTGCCGCTCAGAGCAATGCCCCCGCATCGACGCTCTTTGTTAACATGGTTCCAATTATTATTGGTGCAGGGAGTGAATTCATCGGCGCGCTAGCTCCCTATATTCGTCCAGCTACTACCGAGGCAAAGCACTTTGTTTTTCACTTTAAGCACGTTTCCCAGGCTGATTTTGAAAACCCAGAATACACTGAGCTTCCAAGTACGATTTTCGGGTAGGCATCCGATTAGTTGACTATATCTCAATTTCGGGACCTTGCGTTTTGGTCTTGAGACTAAACTGCACAATTATAATTTTTAAGAGAGCTTATTCTTTATCTGTCGATTTCTGGTCCGCGCGGTTTTTGCGTATGCCCCTCTCGCAGACGTTGAAAACGATCTTGCGGCGATACGGCGTCTTGCCCTGCCTGACGAACGCGGACGGTAGGCTTTTCCTGCTGTTCTTTCCGCAGTTGTTGGAGCCGTTCCTGAGCGGATTTCACCCGCTCAGATGACATCCTTTTCTGGCTGTCGGTATAGGCCTGCTTTGCAGAGCGCGTTTCGACCTTGGCGTTCTGAGCACGGGGCCCTTTTTCTGCTGTTGTAGCCCGCGCCTCGAAAGCGCGGGAACGAGCCTTCATATGTTGCTTGCTGATATCGGTCACTGGCTTTGCCGAAAGCTCGACCTTAGCCGCTTCATCGATGACCCGTTTCAACGGCGAAAAGACTGTCTTCGCCAAAGGCTCCAAACCGCGCACCATCAGGCGGTTGTTTGTATGATCATGGTGCAGACCACGCAGCACCTCAGCGTGACGGTTGCGGGCTGCGACAATCTCAGCTTGAAGGTTCTGCCGATCCTTGAGTTGTGCTTCTACCAAAGCCTGACGCTGTTCACGGTCACGCTGAAGAGACCATATCGCTTCCATCTCGTTCTGTTTTTCAAGGGCAGCGCGCTTGCCGGTTACGCGGTCAAGCAATCCGCGCAGGCCTTTTTGCAAGCGTGCAGATCGCGCCGCAGCTTCCTGTTCAGCGCGAGCCTTTTGACCGGCATCGAGCTTTGCGCGTTCAGCTTGTTGGAGCGCTTGCATCTCCTGGCGTCTTATCTCAAGGGCGGATTTTTCTGCGTTCGCTTCAGCGCGGGCTTTGGTGATGTAGAATGCAAGCTTCGGGGCAATGTCTTTTGCGATGCGCTGGCGGGTTTCACTGACGCTGTTCAACTCCTGCGGCTTGCTGAGGCGCGTTGTCACATCCTTGGACTTCTTGCCGATGGCGCGCGGGATGGAGATCACTTCCCCTTCATACGTCACTGCGACATGGCCACGCCGATCACCGCGCGCGAGAAATAGGCCACGTTCTTCGAGGGCATGCGAAAAGCTCTTGCGGCTGTCCGAGATTGCCCAGGCTTCCTGAATATCGGCCTTGAGGTCTCCGGCATGCCGACCGACGCGCTTGGCCTGCTGCCATTCGGCCAGGGTGAAGTTGCGGGGATCGCGATCCTTATTGTTGGCCAAGCCTCTGGGCATCTGCCAGCCATGTTCAAGATAGAGCTGCTTGGAGACTTCCATCAGCTTGTTCTTGAAAAATGGAAGCGGCTTGGCCGTCATGGTTTCGGCATCGATCCGGCTCCACACGGCATGGCAATGCCGCCGTCCTTCTTTCTCATGGAATACGATCAAACGGGGTTGGTCAGCTAAACCGTGTTTTTCTTCAATGGCTGCAATGGCCTGCTCAAAGGTTTCGATCCGAACGGATTCGGTCTCAGGTGGATTGAGCGAGACGGAGAACAGGAACTGCCTGCACTTTGTACCTTTCGACACGGCTTCAGCTTCACGGAGCGCGCCCACGACATCATCGGTCATGAAACCCCTAACATCGTGGATTTCGACATGCTCGTTCTCGGCGGTCTTCAAGAGATGAAGTCCGAGTTGCTTGGCACCGCCGCGCTGGGAGCCTTTCAGGATCATGACGACCCCAAATCGCTACGTTGATCGAGGGCGCGCAGAAGCTCTTCCCGCATCGCAGCAACATCCGCGCAGGCACGGCGAATGTCATGCTCTGTCTCCGCCACGACGGGCAGGGAACCAATATTCACGGCTTTGGCGAGCTGGTTGAGATTGTTCGCGATCCGAGAGCTGCCAAGCAACGCCAGCACTTTCGCCAGACGGGCATCATCTTTGATGGGTCGTCGGAGCTTAGAACGGGCGCGTTTGTGCGACGCACCATGCCCATCAAAGAGTTTGCGCTTGATGTAGCTGCCCAGCGGCTCATCGCCCGCTAGCTCTTCCAGGCGGCTTCT
The DNA here is from genome assembly GCA_947494145.1 of uncultured Jannaschia sp. GTDB lineage: Bacteria > Pseudomonadota > Alphaproteobacteria > Rhodobacterales > Rhodobacteraceae > Jannaschia. The sequence goes on from CANLTZ010000005.1 coordinate 225,356, forward strand.
TTCCTCGAAGGTCAGGCGCAAGGAGAACGGCGCAGGCTTCTTCTTCGCGCGCTTTCCCGCTATCGCATTGAAATTACTGTCTGATGCGCTCATCTTCGCACCTCAGATCGCTTGGATCATGCTGTGCGAGATGGGTTTCCCATTCGAGAAGCGCGTCGAACAAAGAGTTTAAGCTATCTCTCTGTAACTGCACCACTGACGATGCCTCCCGGCCAGAACTGTTGCCTGCTTACCCCTCGCATCGTCGCGAGTGCTTCGCTCGCATGACAGGCGGTCGGCATTCCTGACCCAATTCGAACACTGACGCCCTGCCCGGTGCCCAAACGCATGCCCGTAGGGTGTAAGTCCATCCCCAGACCGCCACGGTCCCGCGACAGTCCTACCGTCAAAGGATCGCCGCAGCAGCAAAATGGCCTGGCAAGGACTATTCACATTTGAAGAAGCGTTGGATCGCTATGCCGCAACCTGCGAGCGACGCAGCTTCCTCCCAAAACCGCGCGTTCTGCACTGCCCACCCCAAGGCCAACGCCCAGCGACCACCAAGATCACCCCAAGCCCTGCGTCGCGTCATGTTCATAGAGCCATTTGTACCGCCCCAACATCACCTCTGGCCGCACGGCGTTCACCATGCGCAGCACGCCATGGGCCGCCATCTTCCGCGCGCCCGCCAAGTGATAGTTGGACGCATTGCCCTTCGCCGCCGCCAAAGCCCGCGTCACGCGGGGGCGGCGCGCGGCCTCCCATGCGGCCGCGTCGCCCAATCCGGCAGCCAACGTCCAGGCGTCTTCTAGCGCGAGATTTGCCCCCTGGGCCAGGAATGGCAGCGTGGGGTGGGCCGCGTCGCCGATCAGGGTGACGACGCCCCTTGTCCAGACGGGCGTGGCCCCGTGATCCATCAGGCCCCAGATATGGACCGACTTGACCTTTTCCAACAAAGCACGGATGGGCGCCGCGTAGCCCGCGAAGGCCGCGCGCAGATGGGCCGGGTCGTCCTGTTGGGACCACCCTTCGGCGGTCCAATCCGCCCGTTCCTCCACCGCCACAATGTTGAGCAATCGTCCATCGCGCAGCGGATAAAGCACCATATGCCGCCCGGGGCCCATATGGACCTGTGCTTCAGACGGCGCATCTTCGACCGGTACGATGGCCCGCCACGCCACCTGCCCCGTGAACCGCGCCGCCTGCCCTGCCGCATGGTCGGGCGCCACGAAGCGGCGCGCGGCGCCCCGCGCCCCGTCGGCGCCGATCAACCGCTTGAAGGGCCGCTGCGCGCCGCCGTCCAACACCAGATAACCGTCGGCCACCATTTTGATCTGTTGACCAAGATGGAGCGGAATACCCGCCGCGGCTACCGCCTTCCCCAAGGCTTCGATCAGATCGGCCCGGTGCATCAATCGAAACCCCGACCCCAGCGGCATCCGCAAAACGGACCGCCCCGAGACGCCATCGATCAGATGCACGGCTTCCGACGCAACGGCCCGCGGCGCCACGCCCAAAGCGTCCAGCACCCGGCCACCATTTGGGGCGATCTGTAGCCCCGCGCCGACCTCACCCAAGGCAGGCGCCTGCTCCACCACCTCCACCGAGAAGCCCCGCCGGGCACAGGCCAGCGCGCAGGCAAGCCCCGCAATGCCGGCGCCCAGAATGGTGATGTCAAATCGGGAATTCATTGATCAACTCAACCCGCTGACCGCGCCAAAGCGCGGCCCCCAGGTGACAAAAAGGCGCCCGGAGGCGCCGTTTCATCAATCGTCGCGGTGGACCTTCTCGCGCCGCTCATGGCGCTCCTGCGCCTCCAGCGACATGGTCGCGATAGGCCGCGCATCCAATCGCTTCAGCGAGATCGGGTCCCCCGTCACTTCGCAATACCCGTATTCCCCTTCGTCGATCCGACGCAGCGCCGCGTCGATCTTGGCGATCAACTTGCGCTGACGGTCGCGGGTGCGAAGCTCCAACGCGCGGTCGGTCTCCTCACTGGCACGGTCGGCGATGTCGGGAATGTTACGGGCCGCCCCCTGCAGGCCTTCAATCGTCCGTTCGGTCTCGTCCAGCAGATCGGTTTTCCAGGCCAGCAGCTTGCGGCGGAAATACTCGGTCTGCCGCTCGTTCATGAACGGCTCATCTTCGGCGGGGGTGTAGTCGTTGGGCAGAAAGGTTTCGGCTTTCATCGGTGCTCCCTCACTCCGGCGCGTCGCTGGTTTCTGGCGTTTTCGAGTCGGCGGGCCGGTGTCTGCCCCGGCGATTACATGACGTGGCCCCCCTTGTCACGCCCCCGTGATAGGCGTGGTTACGCGGCGCATGCATTGCGGACAAAGTTCTTTCGGAACAGTGTCTAGCAAGGTTGACACAAATAGACGTGCTCGTGGGTCAGCATTAGTGTGTTAGCAACCTTGGAACGGAAACCCGCAGCACGCGGCCCCGCAGAAACCGATTCAGCTTTCCCCGAAAGCGCTCTACGTTCCCCCAAACCGATGCACGCTAAAGGAACCGATGATGCGCTTCGAGGGCACCGAGAATTACGTCGCCACCGATGACCTTCGGGTGGCGGTCAACGCCGCCATCACGCTGGAACGCCCCCTGCTGGTGAAGGGGGAGCCGGGCACCGGCAAGACCGAACTGGCGCGTCAAGTGGCCACCGCGCTCGGCGCTCCGATGATCGAATGGTCCGTGAAATCCACCACCCGCGCCCAACAAGGCCTTTACGAATATGATGCCGTGTCCCGCCTGCGCGATAGCCAATTGGGCGACGAACGGGTCCATGACGTCGCCAATTACATCCGCAAGGGCAAACTCTGGCAAGCCTTCGAAGCAGAAGACCGCACCGTCCTTCTCATCGACGAAATCGACAAGGCCGATATCGAGTTTCCCAATGACCTTCTACAAGAACTCGACCGTATGGAATTCCACGTCTACGAGACGGGTCAGATGGTCCGTGCCCGGCGGCGCCCCATTGTCATCATCACGTCCAACAATGAAAAGGAACTGCCCGACGCGTTCCTACGCCGCTGCTTCTTTCACTATATCCGCTTTCCCGAGATGGAGACGCTCAAGCGCATCGTCGCCGTTCACCATCCCGGCATAAAGGAGGCGCTGCTGACCGCCGCCCTCACCCGCTTTTACGCGGTGCGCGACCAGCAGGGCCTCAAGAAGAAACCATCCACCAGCGAAGTGCTCGACTGGCTCAAACTCATCCTCGCCGAAGACCTCTCGCCAGAGGATTTGAAGGGCGACGCCGCGAATGCGCTCCCGAAACTGCACGGCGCGCTTCTCAAGAACGAGCAGGATGTTCACCTGTTCGAGCGTTTGGCGTTCATGGCCCGGGGCGGTCGATAAAGGCCGCGCCAAATTCCTGCCCGACCTATGATTTCCGCTCTGCTTTACACGCGGTCAACTGCGGCCCCGGACAGCCCACAATAGCCCAACAGGCGCCCACCTTAAGCCCTGTCTTCCGGCACGTCGCACCCTAAAAGCGGTCGGCAAATATGATGCGCGTGACCTGCCCGCCCGACCCGTATACTTGCACCGTCAAATCGAACGTGCGGTTTCCGCTGCGTATCTGCGCGCCAGGGTCAGCGAAAACATTGCCATTCACTTCGCACTTGCCCGCCATCATCGCGCGCCGCTCGGCGCTGTGAAAATACGGATCGGGTTCATCATAGGTGTCCCGTCTGTTGAAACGATGCCAGTTGGCCCGGTCTTGCTGCAGCAGCGTGCACCATCCCTCCAGGGGCGTTCCACGCGAACTAACCGCATCCTGCAAGGTCAATTCGGTGCCGTACGAGAACATGATCTCCTCCGCCTGGGCCGCAAATGCCGGGGAAAAAACAACGCAGAAACCTAACAAAAAACGTCTCATCCACTTCTCCTACCAACCAGACTGGGCTGCATCTCGAACACAGCGTTTTGTGTTAAACCTGAGCCATCACCTTAACGGAAAACGCAGCAAAACCCGAACGTTGCACGGCGTTATCACGCAAACCCTGAGACAAGTTTGAAGGGAAACGCTTCAGAACCACGACCCCCGCTTCGCTTCAATTCGAACCAGCCTCGCTGATGGGGTATCTCAAAATCCACTTACTCAGAAAGGCAAGCCCCGCCGGACCAAAGCCCTTTCATCCTGGTAAAAATACTAAAAAAAAAATCCGATCTCAGCCCAAGAAAACGTCTGCCGCAAAGGCATGTGGCAGAGGAAATCCTGTTCACCCTTGGCCGCCGTCCCAATTGCCATGCCTGTTATTCCCCAACGCCGCAAGACGAGCCGTTGGCCGGGCGGCAAGCGCCCGGTTTAGGAGCGAATGCTGAGCGCCAGACAGTGCCCTTTCACCTACGCCCCTATGTCGGTCCATCTTCCCGTCCCTTGGGCCCCGCACTGCCCGTCAAGCGGCCGGTCGATCGGCTGGTAAACAACTCGAATTTTCCGCATGGCATACTGAGGAAAAAATAGCAGTGCTTCCCAGGATATCGTGTCGAAAACCCATGTTAACCAACGTGATGCAAACCCGCCGATGCACGACGTGCGCCAGATTTCGGCCAGAAAGACCGGGCATCAATCGACGCAACGTTACTTTGCCCGAGGCCTGCCATGCCCCTGACAGCCGTCCCAGCCTATCGCCGCTTTGCCGCGCTTTTTTCACGCCCCCAAGCGGACGGACGATCCAGCGATTACGCAGCCCTGTTAGAGGCGTCCGTGGCCGCAAGCCCCATGCTCGACAACGACCGACGGGCGCTCTTCATGCAGCTTTGTTGCGTCGCGCACCGACACGGCTTGCATGTGGCGCCCGAGGTGTCGCTCGACACGATCTTCACCGTTAAAGGCGGCGAAGCCATGGACCGCGCGCAGAAGGCGCTCCACGGAAAACGTGTTGATTTTGTACTTCTTAATGGCTCGGCCTGGCCAGTTCTTGCCATTGACCATGTGGGCGAAAACCCCCGCGGCGACCGCGCCAAACTTCGCGCATTTGAGCGCGCCCGCATCACCCTTCTGGAAGTCTGCGGCGGCGCGGCCCTCGAAGACGACATGGATTACATCGATCTCGTCCTGACCGACATCTTGGACGAAAGCGCCGTCCAAGCCGCGTGACGGGTATCTTTCGGCGAAAACAATAACATCAAGGTGATAGTTCGGACCTGCGTCAGTCTCTGCCCGCGTGGCCCCGCAAAGACCACCGCAACGTGACAGCCCGCGCCTTGACGCGCCGGGCACGCAGCGGCAGACCATTCAGACGCCGCGAAGGAAGGGTCTGCGATGTCTCAGGAGCCGCGCGCCGCGATCACCGGGTCCGGCGTCTTCACCCCAAGTCAGGTCGTCACAAACGACGAATTGGTTGTTGCCTTCAACGCCTATGCCGACCGTCAGAATGCCGAACATGCCGGAGACATTGCCGCCGGCACATGCGAAGCCATCGCCCATTCAAGCGCGGATTTCATCACTTCCGCTAGTGGGATAGAACAGCGCTTTGTCTTGGACAAAACCGGTGTGCTGGACCCGGCGCGCATGTTTCCCAGCCTGCCCGCACGCAGCGATGACGAACCCGGGCAAATGGCTGAGATGGCTCTGAAAGCCTGCGGCGATGCGCTGGGCGAAGCGGGGGTTGAGCCGGGCCAGATTGACGCCGTGATCTGCGCCGCGTCTAACCACGAACGTGCCTATCCGGCCATTGCCATCGAAATTCAGGAGCTTCTGGGCACGTCCGGCTTCGCCTTCGACATGAACGTCGCCTGTTCTTCAGCCACCTTTGGCATCCAGGCGGCGGCGGATATGATCCGCGCGGGCTCCATCCAGCGCGCCATCGTCGTGAACCCGGAAATCTGTTCCGCCCACCTGGAATGGCGCGACCGGGATTGTCACTTCATCTTCGGCGATGTGTGCACCGCCGTCGTGCTAGAACATGAGGCGCTCACCGACGCGCCCCGCTTCACTATCGACAGCACCCGCTGCGCGACCCAGTTTTCCAACAATATCCGCAACAACGACGGCTTCCTACGGCGCACCCGCGACCAGATGGAAGACCGCCGCGACATGCAATTCATGCAGAACGGGCGCAAGGTTTTCCGCGAAGTGCTGCCCCTGGTGGCCGACCATATCGCCGCCCACATGGCCGAGGCTGGATGGCACGCCGATGAATTGCGGCGCCTCTGGCTGCACCAAGCCAACAAATCGATGAACGATTTCATCGGTCGCAAGGTCCTGGGCCGCGTACCAACACCCCAAGAACAGCCCAACATCCTGCAAGATTATGCCAATACGTCCTCGGCCGGGTCGATCATCGCCTTCGCCCAGCATTCCGCCGATATGGCGCCGGGCGACAAGGGATTGATCTGTTCGTTCGGGGCCGGATATTCGGTTGGGTCGGTTCTGCTGACGCGGATGTAGCCCCCGTCGACCGACGGCCTTACCCAACATTAACCCAGCCCCACCGCCGTCTTTGTTGCTTCTGTCCAGCCCAGATGGACGGCACCGCCCGCTTCCACCACAGGGCGCTTGACCAAGGCGGGATGATCCAGCATCAGACCGACAGGCGCGGCAGCGCGCGCTGCTTCATCCAAGCCGCGCCACGTGGTTGACCGCGTATTCAGCAGCGCAGACCCGAATTCTGCCTGCCATTTGAGCAGTTCCGTCTCCGTCGGCGGGGTTTCGCGAAAATCTCGCAAACGTGCATCATGGCCTGCTTCCCTCAACGCCCTGATTGCTTTTCGGCAAGTATCACAAGCCTTTAGGCCATGGATGATAATCATTGAAATTCCTCGATTACGACTTTCGTAGCATTGCGTTCAGTCACGATCCGACAGTTGCCCTTGACGATCAACCTGCAAGGCTTAGCTGACGGAATGTGATCGTCGGCGAAGAGTGCTTGCACCTTGCCCGCCGCCGCCACCATGCCGCCGCGATGTTGCGGGCGGGACGACACTAAGGAGACACGGAATGGCCACTGGCACCGTGAAATGGTTCAACACCACAAAAGGTTACGGCTTCATTGCCCCTGACGACGGCGGGAAGGACATTTTCGTCCATATCTCGGCCGTGGAACGCGCCGGATTAACCGGCCTCAGGGATAATCAGAAAGTCGAGTTCGAAATGCGCGAAGGCCGTGACGGTCGTTCGTCAGCATCTGAACTTGTCGCGCTGGACTGAACCACCGGCACGCTACCGCGCCCTTTCGGCGCGGAACCTCGGGACGCCTGCGAAAGCGGGCGTCTTTTGTCTTTTCAGGGGGTGATGTCTCTGACGCTCAGGCCCATTCCCAAGGACGGGTGTAGTTACCCATGACAGCCACGACGTCCCGTTCTTCCACATCGCCCGTTTTCTCAAGCTTCGCCACAAGGCCACGCTTCTTGTCTTCGACCACGCCAACGACCTTGGCATTCACTCCGGCATCGGCCAGCGCGGCATCGTAGATGCGCGTGATCGCCCGCTTGCGCAGATCGGGTTTGAACACCTTGCCCACAGCAGTCTTTGGCAGTTCGTCCAAGATTTCAATGTGCTTTGGGTGGGCAGCCCGTTCGTGAACGTGTTCCTTGCAATGCGCGATCAGGTCCTCGGCAGTGGCAGACGCCCCAGCCACGAGTTCCACATATGCGCAAGGCAGTTCACCCGCGAAAGCATCCGGTTGACCGATGGCACCCGCCATGGCCACCGCGCTATGGGCGGCCAGGGCCTCTTCGATCTCGGCAGGGTCGATATTGTGACCGCCACGGATGATCAGGTCCTTCGCCCGCCCGGTGATCCAAAGGTAGCCATCGGCATCCAGTCGCCCCAGATCACCGGTGCGTAGGTAGATATCGTGGTGGAAAAGATCGTGGTTTTTGTCCTGCTCGGTATATGTGGAACCGGCATAGACACCCGGGTTTGACACACAAATCTCCCCCACCTCATCCACCGCGCATTCCACCGGACCGTCGCCCTTATCCATCAAGATTTTCACTTCGGTATGCATGAAGGGAATGCCGACTGAGCCGATCTTCTTTTCGCCATCCACCGGATTGCAGGACACAAGGCAGGTGGCTTCGGTCAAGCCATAGCCTTCCACCACGGTGACGCCGGTTTCCCGCTCGAACCGTTTGAACAATTCCACCGGCAGCGGCGACGAGCCGGAAAACGCCGTCTTGATGCAAGACACATCAGCATCAACCGGGCGCTGCATCATGGCGGCCATGGCCGTGGGCACGGTGATCAGGAACGATACCTGCCAACGCTCGATCAGCTTCCAGATATTGTCGAACACGCCGTCGCCCCGGTAGCCTTGTGGCGTCGGGAAAATCACATGGGCCCCCGAACAGACCGCCGCCATCAAGATGACGTGGCAGGCAAAGACGTGGAACAGCGGCAGCGGGCACATGATCACGTCATGTTCGGAAAAGAGCAGCCGCTCCCCCACCCAGCCGTTATAGATCATGCCGGAATAGAGGTGCTGGGCCACTTTGGGCATGCCGGTCGTGCCGCCGGTGTGGAAGAAAGCGGCGACACGGTCGTCAGGTGCGTCCGCGAAACTCAGCGTCTTGGGTTGCTTCGCCGCCTCGGCCGCGAAGGATTTCACCGTGGCGTGGTGGCTGACCGGGTTCTTGGGCCGGATCAGCGGAACGATTAGCTTCTTGGCGCCGGTCAAATAGCGGTGCAGGTCCACTTCCAATACGGTTTCCACATTGGGGGCCAGGCGTACCGCCTCGGCTACCTTCTGGGCCACATCCGTCTTGGGAAAGGCCCGCAGCGTGACGACGACCTTCGCATTGGTTTCCCGCAGGATGGCGCCGATCTGTTCAGATTCCAACAACGGGTTTATGGGGTTGGCGATGCCCGCGACGGTGGCGCCCAACAGGGTCGTGGCCGTCTCAGTGCAATTGGGCAGAACATAGGCCACGGTATCCGTCTCGCCGATACCAAGGCTGCGGAACAGGTTCGCGGCCTGGGTGACGCGGGCATGCATCTCCGTCCACGTAAGGGTTTCAGCTTTGGCGCTCGGATCAGAAAACAACTGATAGCTCAGCGCGGGACGATCAGGATGGGCATCCCGCGTCTTGGTCAAAAGCTCATAGAGCGTGCGGGCGGGTTGCGCCGCCTCCCATGGCTCGGCCGCCTGAATGTCGATGATATCCTGCTTATTGGCGAACGAGGCCATGCGCTGTCTCCTCCCTATTGCCGCCGGAGGCTCCACCCCCCGATCATGCCGGTCGAGGATGGGCGAGCCCGCAAGCGCGCGCAAGTGGGACGGACGCAACGAAATTGCACTATGCCGGGAGGTCACGGCACGGCTTCGTGACCGCGGCGCCTATGCGTCGCGGGTGCCGCCCCGGGTAGCCGCGCCTATTCCGCGGCCAGCCCGTCGGTGAATTGCAGCCGCGCCAGCCGCGCGTAAAGCCCACCCTGCGATACCAATTCGTCATGGGTGCCTTGGGCCAGGATACCGCCGTCTTGCATGACGATGATGCGGTCGGCCTGCTTCACTGTGGCCAAGCGGTGCGCCACGATGATGGTCGTCCGACCCTTGGCCAAACGCTCCACCGCGTCCTGGACCGCGCGCTCCGATTCCGCATCCAGCGCCGACGTCGCCTCATCCAGCAGCAGAACCGGCGCGTCGCGCAGGATGGCGCGGGCGATGGCGATCCGCTGCTTCTGGCCGCCCGACAACATCACCCCACGTTCGCCCACATAGGTGTCGTAGCCGTCGGGCAATTGCGTCAGGAAATCATGGGCCGCGGCGGCCTTGGCGGCGGCTTCGATCTGGTCATCGGTGGCGTCTGGCGCGCCAAAGCGGATGTTGTCACGGGCCGACGCGGCGAAGATGACCGGGTCCTGCGGCACCAGCGCCATGCGGCTCCGGAAATCAGCCCGGTCCATGTCGCGCAAATCGACACCGCCCAACGTGATGCGCCCTTCATCGGGGTCGTAGAAGCGTTGCAAAAGCTGAACGATGGTGGACTTGCCCGCGCCCGACGGCCCCACCAGGGCGACGGTTTCGCCTGGCGCCACGTCCAACGTCACGTTGTTAAGCGCCAAGGCCTCGGGCCGGGTCGGGTATCGGAACGTCACGCCTTCGAAGGCCACGGCCTCCCCTGCGGGAAGGGGTTGGGCCTGGGCCGGGTCGCGCACATCGTCTTCGACTTCCAGCAATTCGACCAAGCGTTCGGTTGCCCCCGCCGCGCGCTGCAATTCACCCCAGATTTCGGACAAAGCCGCGACGGACCCCGCCACCATGATCGCATAGATCAGAAACTGGATCAGCTCGCCCATGGTCATGACATCGGCCCGCACGTCGCGCGCCCCGATCCATAAGACGCCCACGATGCCCGAAAACGTCAGCAGGATCACGATGACCGTCATGATCGCCCGCACACGAATGCGCGTCCGGGCCGAGGCGAAGGACTTCTCGGTCACGTCGTCGAAGCGGTTCGTCGCCTCGCCCTCGAACGTGTAGGCTTGCACCGTCTGGGCCGACAGCAGCCATTCCGATGCCCGGCCGGAAGATTCCGCGATCCAATCCTGGTTTTCGCGGCTCAGTTTGCGCAGGCGCCGCCCGAGCACGATGATCGGGACGATCACGGCAGGCACCACCAGCAACACCAGCATGGAAAGCTTTGGCGCCGTCCAAAGCATCAGGGCCATGCCTCCGATGAAAATCAGGATGTTGCGCAAAGCCACGCTGACCGATGAGCTGACGACCGACAACAAAAGCGTCGTATCCGTCGTGATCCGTGACAGCACTTCGCCCGTCAGGATCCCGTCGTAGAAGTTCGGCGACATCCCGATCATGCGGGTGAACACCGCTTTGCGGATATCGGCCACCACCCGTTCGCCCAGCCGGGTCACGAGGTAGTATCGCAGCCCCGTCCCAATCGCGAGCAGCGCCGCAATAACAAGGGCCGCGCCAAAATACTGGTCCAGCAAGGCCGCATCGCTGGTTTGGAAGCCGTCCACCACGCGGCGCACCGCCAGCGGCAGCGTCAGCGACACGCAGGCCGTCAGCACCAGCGCAGCCATGGCCGCCAGCACCATGCCTTGATGGGGTGCGAAGAATGGAATCAGCGAGGTCAGTGACCCTATGCGCTTCGAGCCTTCCCGATCCGCAGCCTTTTCGATGTCGGCCATTGGCCCCTCCCGGTCGTCCCTACCGAGGTAGCCGCGACGGATCGGAGGTGCAAGATTTCCGAGATTTTTGGAGCGGGCGGCGGGAATCGAACCCGCGTCATCAGCTTGGAAGGCTGAGGTCTTACCACTACACAACGCCCGCGCTCCGCCACGGGTTACCGCCCCAAGGGGCCCGGGCGCAACCCCTTGGCTGCACTCGCGCCCCGGCAGGCCCGCCCTATGTTGACGGCGGACCGCATTGATAAGGATCGCGCGCGCAATGGCTTCGACCCGCCCCGCCCTGCCCTGGCTGCCCATCGCGTTGATGGGTGTCGTGATCCTGCTGGCGCTGCCTTTCGCTGCCGTCTCGGTAGTCAAGGGCGCGCAGGGGCTGGGCGGCGCGCCCGTGACGCCGGAGCGGTTGATGCACCAGGGCGCGCCCGTGGCCAGCCTTGGCATGTTCAGCCACATGATCGCGGGTGGGTTGCTGACCGTGTTGGCGCTTTTCCAAAGCATTGGCGCGCTGCGCCGCCGCTGGCCCCGCCTGCACCGCTTGGGCGGGCGCGTCGTCGTGGTCTTGGCGCTGCTGACCGCGCTTGGCGGCCTGGTCTATATCGCGCTCAAAGGCACGGTGGGCGGCGCGGGGATGAGCGCGGGCTTCGCGCTTTACGGCTTCTGCGTGGGCGGCTGCGCCATCTTCACCTGGCGCGCGGCGCGGGCGGGCGATTTCGTGCGCCACCGTCGCTGGGGCCTGCGGATGGTGTGGTTGGCCATCGGGTCGTGGCTATACCGCGTGCAATATGGCGCGTGGTACGCGTTGACGGATGGCCTCGCCTCCACCCCCGATTTCGCCGGCGCCTTCGACCGCTTCATGTTCATCGGCTTCTTCGTCCCGCATCTCCTGATCCTGGAAGTCTATCTGCGCGCGCGGGGCGATATTGAACCTGCCCGGCAGCGGGGCTAGACCGCGCGCAACCTGAACCCCCCGGAGGCCCCATGTCCATCGACAAGGAAACCGCGCGCAAGGTCGCCCATCTGGCGCGCATCGCCGTGCCCGAGGATCGCCTCGACGGCCTGGCGGGCGAATTCAACGCCATCCTGGGCTTCATCGAGCAATTGCAAGAAGTGGACGTCGACGGTGTTGAGCCCATGGTGTCGGTCACGCCCATGCGGCTGAAGCGGCGCGAAGATGTGGTGACCGATGGCAGCCAGCAGGACGCCGTTTTGGCGAACGCGCCCGATGCCCGCGAAGGGTTCTTTGCCGTCCCGAAGGTGGTGGAATGACCCTGACCGACCTGACCATCGCCGAAGCCCGCGACGCGCTGCGCGCCGGTGAGACGACCGCCCTCGCCCTGACCGAAGCGCATCTGGAAGCCGTGGAAGCCGCTGGCGCGCTGAACGCGTTCGTGCACCACACGCCCGAGATCGCGCGCGACCAGGCCAAACATGCCGACGAGCGTATCCGCCGGGGCGACGCGCCCAACATGTGCGGCATCCCCATCGGGGTGAAGGATCTGTTCTGCACGAAGGGCGTGGCGTCGCAGGCCGGATCGAAGATTCTGGACGGCTTCAAGCCGGAATACGAAAGCACGATCACCGACAAGCTGTTTACTTCGGGTGCGGTCATGTTGGGCAAGCTCAACATGGACGAGTTTGCCATGGGCTCATCCAATGAAACGTCGACCTACGGCAATGCCGTGAACCCCTGGCGCGCGGGCAATTCCGACGCCGCTTTGACGCCCGGCGGGTCATCCGGCGGGTCGGCGGCGGCAGTGGCGGCCCGGCTTTGCCTGGGCGCGTTGGGCACCGATACGGGCGGGTCGATCCGCCAGCCTGCGGCCTTCACGGGCATCACCGGCATCAAGCCCACCTATGGGCGCTGTTCACGCTGGGGCATCGTGGCCTTCGCCTCATCGTTGGACCAAGCGGGCCCCATGACGCGCAGCGTGCGCGATGCGGCGATCTTCCTGGAAGCGATGGCGGGCCATGACCCGAAGGACAGCACGTCCGCCGAACTGGCGGTGCCCGATTTCGAGGCCATGCTGACCGGTGACATTCGCGGCCAAGTTATCGGTATCCCTAAGGAATACCGCATGGACGACATGCCCGAGGAGATCGACCAACTTTGGCAGAAGGGCATCGACATGCTGCGGGATGCGGGGGCGGAGATCCGTGATATCTCGCTGCCGCATACCAAATACGCCCTGCCGGCTTATTACGTGATCGCGCCGGCTGAGGCATCTTCGAACCTGGCCCGTTATGACGGCGTGCGCTTCGGCCACCGCGCCAAGCTCAGCCAAGGCGACGGCATCACCGAGATGTACGAAAAGACCCGCGCCGAAGGCTTCGGCGACGAAGTGCAGCGCCGCGTCATGGTCGGCACCTATGTGCTGTCGGCAGGATTTTACGACGCCTACTACAACCGCGCCCGCAAGGTCCGTGCGCTGATCAAGAAAGACTTCGAAGACGTCTTCGCCGATGGCATCGACGCCATCCTGACACCGGCCACGCCGTCTTCGGCCTTCGAACTCGGCGCGAATTTCAGCCCCATTGAGATGTATCTTAACGACGTCTTCACCGTCACGGTGAACCTGGCGGGCCTGCCAGGCATCGCGGTGCCCACGGGCCAGGACCGGCGCGGTTTGCCCATGGGCCTGCAACTGATCGGCAAGCCCTGGGAAGAGGGCGCGTTACTGAATGTTGCATCATGTCTGGAAGAAAGGGCCGGCTTCGTAGCGCGGCCCGAGAAATGGTGGTAAGAAGCCAAAAAAGAAGATCGAGGCCGATATGCGAGCGATTTCTGCTTTGACGACACCCCGCGCCCTTTTGCTGGGCTCCGCGCTGACCTTGCTGGCGGCGTGTGAGCCGCCCATTCCCGATAGCGCAGCCGGGGTCGGTGCCGGGTTCGACACGCCCGAACAATACCAGGCACGGCGCGAAGCGCAGTTGCGCGGCGAAGGCCCTGCGATCCGTCCGTCGCAGACCGTCCTGCCCCCGTCCGTCCCACCCATCGTTGGGCCCGGATCGGTCGTGGCCGGTGGACCGGCCCCGCTGCCTGCGCCCGCTGGAACCGTTCCGAACCCCGCGCCCGGCTCCACCGTGGCGTCGGACGCGCAGGACGTGGCCGCGCAGACGCGCGCCATTCTGGGCGCCCCGCCGTCTAGCACGGTTGCAAATGACACGACCATCGCGTCCGCCAGTGCGTCCCTGCCGCAGCAAACCGCGTCGGTGGACCCGTCGGCCTTGGATTTGGACCGCGACAACCCCGAAATTAGCCAGGAGCAGGATTTCGAAGTCGTCTCGGCCGAACGTGACATCGAAGCGGACGCCGAACGCTTGCGCGCCGCGCGCCAGCAATATCAGCTTGTGCGCCCGACCGAATTGCAGCGGCCCGACGAAAGTGGCCCGAATATCTTCGCCTACGCGATCAACGACGCGCGGCCCGTGGGGGCCAGCGGCACCTATCGCCGTGGGCCGCTCGCGTCGGCCCGGCGGGCCGAACAGCGCTGCCTGCAATATCGCAGCCCCGACATCGCCCAGGAAGACTTCCTGGCCGCTGGCGGGCCAGAACGTGACCGCCTGGGCCTCGACCCCGATGGCGACGGCAATGCGTGCAGCTGGGACCCGGCTGTCGTCCGCGACCTCGTCCAACGGGGGTGACCCCTCGTCAAAGACCGTCGCCCAATCACGGGCCGCGCAGGAATGGCTGGACCCAGCCCGAGATGATCGTGATCCACTACACCGCCATGACTGGCGGGGTAGAGCCAGCGATCAAGCGGCTGTCGATGCCGGAAACCGAAGTGTCCTGCCACTACATCATCGGGGAAGACGGGGCCCTGTTTCAGTTGGTCGATGACGACCGGCGCGCCTGGCATGCGGGTATCGGGCGTTGGGGCGCCTGCGACGACGTCAATTCACGCTCGCTGGGGATTGAGCTGAGCAATGACGGCACAAGCCCCTTCGCCGCCCCACAGATTGAGACCCTCGACGCGCTGCTGCGCCACTTGATGACGCGCCACAGCATTCCCGCAAGCCTCATTGTCGGCCATTCCGACATCGCGCCGGGCCGCAAGATCGACCCTGGCCCCCGTTTCGACTGGCAGCGTTTGGCCCGCCGCGGTTTGGCCATATGGCCCGAGCCCCTTGATGCGACGCCCGATGCGGCAGCCTTCCGGGATGCGGCGCGCCGGGCGGGCTATACCTCCGACGTGGACGACGCGACCCTTCTCGGCGCCATTCGCGCAAGGTTCCGACCGGCGGCCCAAGGGCCGCTCGACGCCCGCGATATGGGCCTGGTTCTAACCCTCGCCGAAAGCTTCCCCGTTGACCAAGGGGCCGTCGCCGTCTAGCCCCTCGCGCTGCGGGGGGCCGGGCGGCCGCGGAGGCTTGCCTTCGAGGAAAGTCCGGACTCCATGAAGCGACGGTGCCGGGTAACGCCCGGGCGGGGCAACCCGACGGATAGCGCCACAGAAAACAAACCGCTTCGCCCCGCCGTTCGCGGCGGTCGAAGCAAGGGTGAAACGGTGGGGTCAGAGCCCACCGGGGGGGCGGCAACGTCCCCCGCATGGCAAGCCCCACCGGGAGCAATGCCGAATAGGGATCGCACCATGGGGCCGCTTTGCCCCGGCGATCCGGGTTGGCAGCTTGAGGCCCCGAAGTGATTCGCGGCCCAGATGAATGGTCGCCGCCGGGGCATGCCCCGGATACAGAATCCGGCTTACAGGCCCCCCGCACGGCCACACTGGCAAAGAAAAGGTAGCGAGATATCGCACTTTCGTGAGTTTTGCGGGTTTTTTCTTGCCAGTGGTCTGCGTCGAACAATCTTCTTAATCAAGATTGTGAAAGATGGCTCGATGATCATTGAAACAGACATGCATATCACTGGGGCGCAGATCGGCGCGTCGGGGCGACCGCATGCCATGGTCAAGGCCGACGGGCTGATCGCGGCGATCACTGACCCGCTTCTGGACGATCTGGGTTTTGAACCCGGTGACGACTTGTCGGGGCTGCCTTTCGTCAGTCTTTGGGCCCACGATATCCGGCCGATGGTGCGCGAAGCGCTGCGCCAGGCGATTGAGCGTAAATGCTCTGCCGAGTTGGATCTGGACCTCGAATACCTTCAAGGCGTGCCACAGCCCTGTAAGGTCACGCTTCTTCCTGTGGAAGAAGGGCGGCACGTCATGGTCGTCCTTGAGGACAGCGCCCGCCCCGCTTGACAGCGCCGGGCGAGTGGATAGAAGGCCATTTCCAGATTTTGCGGGCGCGCGGCGCCCTGCCCCATGTTCGCAGGAGCAACACCATGGCGAAGCCCACCACAATCAAGATCCGGCTTAACTCATCTGCCGGCACCGGCCATTTCTACGTGACCAAGAAGAACGCCCGCACGATGACCGAAAAGATGATTGTTCGGAAATACGACCCCGTCGCGCGGAAGCACGTCGAATATAAGGAAGGCAAGATCAAGTAAGACGCCGCTCTTACTCATTTGATCGAAACCGGCCGCGCCATTGCGCGGCCTTTTGCTTTTGAACCTGCCCAGAGAGCCTATGACCCGGGTGCAAGCTGGTCCTGATTGCACCCGAGACGGTCAACCCGATCCCAAGCCGCGCTATGATCAGTCGCGCTGCGCCAGATGCGCGTCCAGATCGTCTAGCCGGTCCTGCCCCCAGAACCGCTCATCATCGTCGGTGATGTAGAACGGCGCGCCGAAGGCCCCGGCGGCAACGGCATCTTCCAGATTGCGCGTGTAGATCTCCGCCCCCTCCAGCATGTCGGCATTGACCAGCGACCGATCGAACCCCGCAGCCTCCAGGCAATCGGCGATGACATCGTCCTGAGCGATATCCCGTTCTTCCGCCCAACACGCGCGGGTCACGGCATGGACAAGCTGCCCCAGATCGCCAGATCCGTCCTTCATCGCCGCAATGATCGCGTAGGATGCCGGTGCCGGATTGGTGGGCCAATGGGCCGGGTTCAGGTTCATCGGCAGCCCCACCTTGGCGGCCTGACGGCGCATTTCCTGCAAGCGATAGACCTTGCGGCTTTCGTGACGTTCCTTCGGGGCGATGCCGCCCGTGCGCGCAAACAGCGCGATCACGTCCAGCGGCTTGTAGTTGATCGTCGCCCCATGCTTGGCCGCGATTTCCTCCAGCCGCGTCCCGGCGAGGTAGGTGTAGGGCGAAACGGTGGCGAAGTAATAGTCGATCTGCATGGCGGGCCCCTCAGCAAGTGTGGCCCCACGGGCCTAGCGGTCAACAGCCGCGGGGGCAACGCTTGGCCCCGGACCACGCCCGGTGATAGGCGGGGGCCGACCCCCGCCCCGGACGATTCGAGAGGTCCGCCCATGCCAAGCCCTGACCCCAAGATCATATCCGGGAATGCCAATCGACCCTTGGCGCAGGCCATCAGCCGGCGCATGTCGCTGCATCGCGGGCTGAAAGTGGGCTTGGTCGAAGCCCGGGTGGAACGCTTCAACGACCAGGAAATCTTTGTCGAAGTGTTCGAGAACGTGCGCGGCGAAGACATGTTCATCGTGCAAAGCACCTCGAACCCGGCTAATGACAACTTGATGGAGCTTCTGATCATCTCGGACGCACTGCGCCGAAGCTCCGCCAGCCGGATCACCGCCGTCATCCCCTATTTCGGCTATGCGCGCCAAGACCGACGCACCAAGGCCCGCACCCCGATCAGCGCCAAGCTGGTGGCCAATCTGATCGCGCAATCAGGGATCGAGCGGGTTCTGACGATGGATTTGCACGCGGCCCAAATCCAGGGCTTCTTCGATATCCCGGTCGACAACCTCTATGCCTCGCCGATCTTCGCGCTCGATATCCTGCACCATTTCAAGGATGGGATGCAGGACGTCATGATCGTATCGCCCGATGTAGGCGGCGTGGCCCGTGCGCGCGAATTGGCGCAGCGCATCGGCGCCCCGCTGAGCATTGTGGACAAGCGGCGCGAGAAGGCGGGCGAAGTGGCCGAGATGACGGTGATCGGCGATGTGTCGGGCAAGAAATGCATCATCGTGGACGATATCTGCGACACGGCCGGAACCTTGTGCAAAGCCGCCGACGTGCTGGTGGCCGCCGGCGCGACCGAGGTTCATGCCTATATCACCCACGGTGTGCTGTCGGGCCCGGCGGTGGGCCGCATCACCAAGTCCAAGCTCAAGTCGTTGGTGATTACCGATTCCATCGCGCCGACGGATGCGGTGAAGGCCTGCGAAAACATTCGGATCGTGCCCACGGCGCCCATGCTGACCCAGGCCATCTTGAACATCTGGAACGGCACCAGCGTGTCGTCGCTGTTCGACACCGAAACCCTGGAGCCGATTTACGAGCCGCTCTATCCCGGGCTCGCGCTGGAGGCTTAGAACATATCCGCCGTGATCTCAGGACTTCGGAAAGCGCAGGCTCAAACACGCCAGGACGTGTAAACCGCGCCGCTCGGATAGCCACCGGCCAGCTTGCGAGCGAGCCGGTCCTGCGATGGGCCGTGATACGGCGATACGACCCGTCGGCTTTTCACATTCATGCCAGCGACATCCGAAAAAGCCCTAAGCTTCGCGCCAACGTTGGCGAGATCGCCGGGCCGGAGGGCGGCCCAGCGATGAACCAGCACCCTGCGGGCTTGATGCCGGTCCGGGGCGGGATGCGACCAACCCCACACAGGCGACTTGTGTCGGCTAAGGTCTGTCGCGAACAACTTGGCAAACAGACCATCGCAAAACAGTGTTCAACGCCCTTGTGGTGCACGTGCCTCCGGTTTGATCAATGTCGCCAGTCACACGCCAACCACCATCGAGGCTGATCCCAAAGATCAATCCCAATGGGTCACGATCAACACGATCGGCGCCACAAAAGCGAACCATAGGCAGAAGATACCGGCCCAATAGCCGCCCGTGAGCCAGAGCTTCATCTCCAAATCAGGCTCCCCGCCCACTTCGGCATCGGCCCCCAGCTCGTGCGCGCGCGCTGCATCGGCCTCGCGCGCGGCGCGGGCGCGGGCAACGGTGGCCTCCAGTTCAGAACGGTGCCATGCCGTCAATTCGTGAGCCTGCATCGGGGTCTCCTGTCTGCTTGTCCCGCACAGCCAAATGGGACTCGCGACGCGGAAATCCAGCGCATCTGCTCGGATTTTATGCGCTTGTGGCGCATCGTCGCTTGGGCGTGTACGGCTCCGGGATGGATGAGTTCGACATCTTCCTGATCTGCGCCCCGGGATTAGAGCCGCAATTGGTCGCCGAAGTCACCGCTTTGGGCTTCGCCAACCCGGTCACGGCACCGGGCGGCGTGACCGTGAAAGGGGGCTGGCCCGACATATGGCGGCTCAACCTGACGTCGCGCATCGCGGGGCATGTCCTGGCCCGCGTAGCCTCATTCCGGGCCATGCATTTGGCACAGTTGGACAAGCGGGCAAGGCGCCTGGCCTGGGGTGATTTCCTGCGCCCTGACGTACCCATCCGGGTAGAAGCCTCCTGCCGCAAGTCCCGCATCTACCATGCCGGCGCCGCCGCCGAACGGGTCACCAATGCGATAACGGAAACCCTGGGCGCCCCCGTGGACCCAAAGGCAGCCCTGCGCGTCATGGTGCGCATCGACGATGACCTGGCGACAATCAGCCTCGATACGTCGGGCGAAAGCCTGCATAAGCGCGGTGCCAAACAGGCAGTGGGCCGCGCACCGCTGCGCGAAACCATGGCCGCGGGCTTTCTGCGCGCCGCAGGCTTCGACGGATCAGAGCCGGTGCTGGACCCGATGTGCGGCTCTGGCACGTTCGTTTTGGAAGCCGCCGAAATCGCAACCGGGCGCGCCCCGGGACGCGTGCGGGATTTCGCGTTTCAATCACTGCCTAGCTTCGATGCCGATGCCTGGGCTGCGCTGCGGAAGGGGCAGCAGCCCCGGGGGACGGATCTGCGGTTTCATGGTTCGGACAGGAATGCCGGGGCCTTTGCCGCTGCGCGGGAAAATGCGGAACGCGCCGGGGTCGGCCCCCATGTGAGCTTCGAAAAATGCGCCGTCAGCGACATCGTCCCACCCGATGGCCCGCCCGGTCTGGTCATCGTGAACCCGCCCTACGGCGCACGGATCGGCGCACGCAAACCGCTCTTTGCCTTGCACAACGCCATGGGTCAGGCTTTGCGCGACCGCTTCGCGGGATGGCGTGTGGGGATCGTGACCAGTGATACGGGCCTCGCCCGCGCCACCGATCTGCCGTTCCGCGATATCGGGCCGGCCGTCTCCCATGGGGGGATCCGCGTGCGCCTGCATCTGACGGATCCGCTGGCCTTCTGATATCGGCGCAGGGCTTCTGTGCGGGCCTGCGGGTCGCGATGTCGGGGCGCCGCGTTATCCTTTCGGGAACAAATCGAAAGGAATTCCCATGGGACGCATGGTCGATGGCCAATGGATCACCGATGAAGGCATCGCCGCCAGACCATCGGGCGCGTGGGAAAGGGCCCCATCCGTTTTGCGCGATATGGTCGGGGCGGGGGGGTTCCCTATGGGAAAAGGTCGCTATCACCTGGTTGCCGCCTGGAATTGCCCCTGGGCGCACCGTGCCCTTCTGGGACGCGTTTTCAAAGGGTTGAAGGACGTTGTTCATGTGTCCTACTGCGCGCCCCGCCGCTCGGATCAAGGCTGGATCTTCACGGATGACTATCCCGACCCCATCATCGGGGCCACGGCGCTGCATGAACTCTATACTCGGGCGCGCCCGGATTATTCGGGGCGTGTGACCGTTCCCATCCTTTGGGATGGCGAAACAAGTCGCATCGTCTCCAACGAAAGTGCAGATATCCTTCGGATGATGGACCATGCGTGGGACGGTCATGGCGCCGCAGGGCCAGACCTGTACCCCACGCATCTGCGAGCCGAAATCGACGCTTGGAACGACTGCATCCATTCCAACCTCAACAACGGTGTCTACCGCGCGGGGTTCGCGGAGACGCAGAAGGCCTATGATGCAGGCGTGACGGACGTCTTCGCCACCCTCGACGCGCTGGAAGACCGGTTGTCTGACGGACGGACCTGGCTGATGGGAAATGGCGTGACCGAAACGGATTTGCGCCTGTTCCCTACACTTGCGCGCTTTGACGTGGCCTATCACGGGGCCTTCAAGTGCAACATCCGACGGCTGATCGACTACCCGTATCTCTGGGCCTATGCCCGGCGGCTATATGCCTGGCCCGGCGTCGCGGACACGGTGCGCTTCGATATCTACAAAGCGGGCTACTATTCCCCAAGCCCCAAGCGAAACCCGCTTGGCATCTTGCCAGCGGGCCCAATGATCGATTGGAACATGTCCCCTTCTAGATCGTGATCGGCACCGGTGTCGAAGCGGCGGCGCCGGACGCCCTTTCCCGCCGAACCCTTCTTGCCGGTGCGACTGCGCTGGCCGCGATGCCCGCCCATGCACTGGTCTCGGACCCGGGGGCCACGCGCAGCATCAACGAAGCCGCGCAGCGCTTCCTGGCGCGGGCCGATGCCTCCGCGCGGTTCGCCCTTTCGGGTCAAGAACCGACGCGGTGGCACTGGACGAATGTTCAGCGCTTCTCGCGCAATGGGCAGGTCTTTTCGGACATGGATGCCGCGTAAAGGCAGGCCGCGATGGATCTGGTCGATGCGTCCCTGTCATCTGAGGGGGCAAGGCGGGTCCGGCAGATCATGGCGCTGGAAGCCCGTATCAACCGCGACCCAGAGGCCTATCACTGGTCCGTCTTCGGCCAACCCGGCGACCGCATCTGGGGCTGGCGTCTGGAAGGCCACCACCTGTCGCACCATGTTCGCATCTCGGGCGATCGCATCTCGCCGGTGCCGTTCTTTCTGGGGGCCTGGCCCAATCGCGGGGCCGATGGTCGGCGACCCTTGGGCGAGATGGAAAACATGGCCCGCGAATTGGTCATGTCCCCGCCCAGTGCCGCACGCCGCGCGGCCATCGTGGCCCAGGATGCGCGCCCGGGCCATATCACCGGCAATGCGGCCCGCGCCCAGCCGCCGGGCATTCAGGGCTTGAACCTGACCGAGGCCGGGATGGACGACCTGGGGCTTGGCCTGGCCGCCAGCTACCTGAGTTCCCTACCCCGCACCCAGAGGGAGGCGGCCCTTGCGCGGGCCCGACGCGGCCCGCTGCGGTTGTCTTGGCAGGGCCCGTTGCGGGAAAATCAGCCCCATTACTGGCGCCTTCAGGGCGCGGCCTTCACGCTGGAATGGGACGACACCCGCAATGGCGGCGATCATATCCATTCCGTCTGGCGCGACTTCGCGGGCGATTTCGACCCATCTTCGGGGGGGTGAAACTCGGATAACGCGAACCCCTGCAGCAGCCCCCGCCCTGTGCTAGGCAGGGTGGGAAGACGGGGGTGGGCGATGGCCCGTGAGAAGCAAGAACAATCGAAAGTCGGTGCACCCTTCGGCTTCGTGCTGGCCAATGGGAAGATCCAGGGGGATTTGATCAACGCCATCGGCTTGATCGCGGCGGCGTCGGCATTGGCGATGGGGGCGCCGGGCGGGGCGAATTTCTACATCTGGCTTTACGGGCTGGCCATCACTGCCGGGATCGTCGGCGCGATCGCCCTTCTTGCCTGCGCTTGGCAACTGCTGAGCCGCTGGTCGAACCCAGCCTATCGCTGGAAGCTATCGGCCATCGTCGTCCTTTTCGCCTTCGAGTTGGCCCTCGTGATCTTTGCTTTCGTCCAATTCGGCAAAACGCCTGACGGCTCTGACCAAGGGTCGCCGGACTTCGCCCGGGGCGTACTGTTTGCGGCGATCTTTCTGGTTGGCGTTCAGGTCGTCGTGGCCATGACGAATGGTATCTACAAAGCAGTGACCAAGGTCCTCAAAGGCTCGGACTTGGTCTCAATCATCGCGCTCGTCGGGATCGGGGCGGGGCTGGGCATCGCGCTTACCGCCGACCCCAATGCTCCGCCGTCCTTCGATTGGGGCACCTTCACGGGGGCCATGGCCTGGATGCTGGCCGAGATGATCACCCTGATCTCCGTCGGGAAAGAGCACAGCAAAGACCCGGCAGACCGCAAACCGCGCAAGGCTTTCGATGGCACCGAGCTCGACCCGATGGGCACCTGGGAATTGCGGCTCCATTTCACGCGCGCGGCGCTGATTTGCTTCGCGATGCTCTTCTTTTGCATCTTGGCGGGCCAATCCACCGCATCCATCACCGGCGGCTTTGAGCCCTTCGCCCATGTCACCTATGGCATGACTGGCCTCGCTGTCGGGATGGGGCTGCTTCTGGGCGGCTACAACCTTCAGATGAAGCACAAGGGCCGCAAGGTCGGGCAGGCGCAGATGCGTGGGGTTTTCGATGATGATGACAATTTGCCCCGCGCGCCCCGCCCTGGGCAGCCTTCTCGGGGCCGCAGCAAGGATCGACATTCCAAACGTGTGCGGTCCCGCAGCAAGCGTCGCAAGACGAAGCCCGGCAAGACTGGCTAAAGCTGTTTTCGAAAAACCTGAGTCAGTATTTTCGAAGAACGTCCCGACATCGCATTGACGTTGCACCGTATCACGAAAAGCTGATGGCTCAGGTTTTTCGAGAACCGTTGTAGCGCGTCGCTGGTTCGGGCGCGTCCTGCAAGTCGGCACTTGTCGGTGCTGCGCCAACGCGTCTCCGCCTGCGCCGACGCCAGAACGCGACCTCCGCCAATACGAGGCAGATGAAGGGAAGGACCGCGCCGAATACAAGCGCCGCGATGGAGCCCGCATCTGGGTCAAAGATGGTCGGACCGACAACGTCGATGGCCCAACCAAGCCCGCCCGCCAGCGCAGCGTAGACCAGACCAAACAGCAAAATGCGCAGCCAATGGCGGCGGCCCAGACGGTAGAGCCCGGCGCGCAGGGCCATAGCCAGCGGTGTGCAAGCCAACAACGTCCAGAGCGCGATGCCGTCCCGGCCTCGGGCAAAGAAATAGGCCTCGCTATCGGCAGCGGCGGTGCCGAAGGCAGGGGCAAACCAGAACTGGAAAGCAGTGGCCAAGGCAGCAACGCCACCCGTCAACGCCCAGATGCGGCCCGTCCCGATCCGCTGCCAGACCATCAAGCCAAGCAGGCCATAGACGGCCAACAGCCATCCGAAGACTGGAAAGGCCACCGTCAAACCCTTGGAAATCCGAAAGCTCAGCGGGACATTCCGCCAACTCACCGTCCAATAGCCCGGCTCCGTTGGCGACCCGGCGACGGCGACGGTTGAAACCTGGGCATCCGGCGCCGATGAAAGCAGGGTCAAATCGTAGATCAGCAATGGCGCTACGGCCCCCAGCAACAGAAACAACCCCACCAAACGCCGCGGGCGGATCGCGGGTGCCAGGGCCAGCGTCACGCAGACTGCCAGCCCGAAGCTCGCGATGATGGCGGTGATATTGTCGACAAGCGTGTCGGTGGGCGTGCAATCCTGCGCCCAACTCAGGTTCGCGGCTTCGCCGCAGGCCGGCAATCCTGGATCCACAAGGCCGGGCGCGGCCAAACCGGACCCCGAGAAAGCAAACAAATTCGCCGTCATTGCGAGCGACCAGATGGCAAAGCCCGCCAAGACAAGCGCCGCGGCCACCAGGCGACGGCGCAGCGGAAGCAGCCTGCGGATTTCAAACCGGGCACCCGGCAGGCGCGGCGTGTTCCAGATCAGGAATGCCAGCGCCAGGACGATCATCACCGCAAGGATGGGTGTGTCCACAAAGAAGACCTGCGCCGCCATCCCGAAGATCACGAAGGCCATGAGGGCCGAGGCCACGATGGTGCCCGTCCCTTCCTGCGCGATGTCGAGATTGGGGACCATGGCGGCAACGCTATCGGGCGCCGAAGGGTCCACGGCCAGGATGCGCAC
The DNA here is from genome assembly GCA_947494145.1 of uncultured Jannaschia sp. Lineage (GTDB taxonomy): Bacteria > Pseudomonadota > Alphaproteobacteria > Rhodobacterales > Rhodobacteraceae > Jannaschia. The sequence continues at coordinate 250,248 of CANLTZ010000005.1, forward strand.
GCGCCCCTGCCCCGTCCCATGGACGTCTTCCGGCGCCACCTGGACCGTCGCACTGCCCCGCCCATCCGCATCAAGGGTCACGGCTTGCGCTTCGGTGACGGCAAGATGCGTATCGCCCAAAAGCGGGGTGCTGTCGGCATAGACATGGACGAACCCATCGGCCGGGCCGCGCAGTGCCACGGTCAATTCGGCTCCGAAGCCCGGCATCACACCGAACGGCCGCGCGGCCCGATCTGACGTGAAAAGGACCTCGCGCAGCTTGCCCGGGCTGCGCACGATGCGCCGGGCCCAACCCAGGGTTCGTGTCTTCCAAGTGGCCTCGACCGGCACCAACTTTCGGTCTTCCAGGCGCATGCGGATCGCCGCTTCGCCGTGCGTTGGGGCATGGGTGTGATCGCGGTCATCCATGGCCGATCTCCAGGCTCCAACTGAGGTGGAGCGGGCATTCCGCCGCGATCAGGCGGCGCAACCAAGGCTGCCATGCGTCGGGCAGACCGGCGGCATGGACCCGCACATGCTGGCCGTGGGGGTCTGGGCGCACCTCGATCCCGGTCACACCCGTCGCCACCCGCAGGATCAGTGCCAGACCATCGCCGCGCCCCCGCAGCCGGTGCAGAACGGGCCAAGTGACCAAAAGCGCGCGCAGGCGGTCTGCGCCTGGGGGAAAGGCCCGCTCCAGCGGTTGCACGCGGCGTGGGTCGTCGGGGTCGCGGAAAAGCCAATCCCACCCGAACCATCCGGCCAGCCAGGGCAGACGGTCTTCCGGCGCGGTCAGCGGGTCGAAGCCGGCGGCGGCCTTGTCGATGGCATCGGCCCGCGGGGCCAGCAGGTCCGCCATGGCGTCCAGCACATCGGACATGGCACCCTGATCTGCCCCGCTGCGCAGCACGCGGGGCAGTTCGGCTTCCAACCGGGCTCGCAAATCCGATCTGATATCAGCTTTGGACATGGCGCAGCTCAATCCGGTGGTCGCCGGGCATCAACGTCCAGTCGGCGGGCAAAGTGATCCGTTCCGCGCCGTCGCGGATGGCCACAGATTGCACCCGCCCCGCCGCCAGATGGCCCGCATCATCCGCCGCCAGCAGCTCCCCTTCGCCACCGAGAAGTGCGATACCCCAGGGCGCGTCCGCGATGGCAACGATGGGGGCCATCCCCCGTTCCCCCAGGCCACGGGGCAAGCCGTTTCCTTCAGGCGGCAAGGTCCAGGCGATCTGCCCCCCCGCGTCGAGCCGCCCCTCGATCAACCCCTGCCCGCGCGTGCCCGCGAAGATCAGGTCATCGCGCGCATGCAAGCACTCAATCGAGACCGGGGGCAGGCCCCCATCGCAGGGCTGCCAGCCCAAAACATCGGCCGTGTCGGGATCGACCTGCGTGACCCAGGCGCCGTGGCGCCCAGCGCTGAGCGGACGCGCCGCGCCCGCCACAAGCCAGAGAACATCACCGACCCGTGTGAAAGCCAGCGCACGGATGTCCTGCCCCGCCAGCCCGGCGGGCTCAAAGCCCCCGTCCCAGCCGCTGTCGTTCGAGATGACGACACCCGCCAGACCGCGCCGCGCGACGGCAACCATCCGCCCACCACGGTGGTCCGGTATATCGGCCATGGCATAGGCGGGTCCCACGATACCGTCTTGCGCCATCAGGCTGCGGGCGGGTGCGGGCGGCGCATCCGGCGTGCTCGGGCCCGCGGTCTCGGAAAGCGGCGCAGCGCCCGCAAGCAGCAATCGCGGGGTTTCGGCCCCATCGGCCCAACGGGCCACCGTCACGCCAGGCGCGGCTTGGGCGAAGGGCGCAAAGCTTTGCCCGCAATCGCGACTGACGAAGACGGCACCGCTTTCCGTCACCGCAGCCACCAGACCGGTGCGGGTCGGGTGGGTGGCGACACTTGCAACCCGCTCGCCTGTCGCGCCAATGCCATCCGGCAGCGGCGCCCGCGTCCAGCCCTGCCCGTCATCCAGGCTGCGATGCAGGGCACCGCCCATGGCCACGAACCACACCCCACGCTGTTCGCAATCGGCGGCAATGGCGGTCACGCGCCCTTCCATGGGATAACGCGGCCGCATCGAGACGCGGTCCACCGCGCGCAGCCCCGGCACGCCAAGCAGGGTCTCGATCACCTCTGACTGGCGCAAAGTGCGGCCCATGGGCCAGCCTTCGGGCCAGTCGCCGCGCGGCGTCCCTTCCGGGCCGTTGACCGGATTGAGATAGCGCGCAAGGCGCTGGCGCAATGCACGCTCCATCGCGGCCAGATCGGTTCCGGCAGAGACATAGGCGCGGAAATCCACCGCGACGGTCTTCGCCGGAAGCCACCCCACCTCCACCCGTGCGCCCAGGGGCAAGGCCGCATCGAGACGGGTTTTAACGGCGGTGAGTATTTCAGGATCGTTGCGCGCGGCTTCGATTGCGGCGTCGTCTATGGCCCCGTTGGCATCAGACGTCGCATATGGGGCCACCAACACACGGACCAGTCCAGGATCAACGAAGGCCCAATTCGCGGTCGAGACGGCATGGGCACGTGCCACGGCCGGATGGGCGCGTTCGGCCAGGGCTTCGTAGTCGCGGGCCCGAAACGCCATGTCCGAGGCCAGCAGGTCAAGCGGCCCCTTTGCCAGACGCGCCTCGACGGTCTCCGACGGCAAGGGCGGGGTCGATGGCGCAGGGTTCGTGACCTGCACGCCCGGCAATGGATCAAGCGGGGCGGTCAGTTGGTTGGGCGCCAGCGGCGCGCCACCGGGACGCGGGGCGCCATGCCAGTAATCGGCCCGGATTTCAGCGCCTTCAACCGGCAGGCCGGGCCCATCCAGCGCGAAGCTGATCTGCCCGGTCACGCGGTCTGCGGCGAAGACGGGCCGGGTTGCGCCGGGCGCGATGCGGCCGACTTCCTCCAACCGGCGCCAGGCCCGGCCATCTTGCATGACATCATCCGGCCCCGCCTCGGGCACGGCCACGCGCAAATCGATGCGGGCCAAGACCGCCGGGGCCGCGGGAATGTCGCCATGGGGCAGCGACGCCCGCTGCCCGGGCACGCCAGACCCCGTCGCGACATGCGCATTTTCCACGCGCGTCAGGTGCGCCGCAAGGCCTTCGCCCCGCGTGGCACCGGGCGCGATTTCGACCGTTTCGATCAATGTGAAGACGATGCCGGGCAGGTCCGGGGCGGCCACGCGCAACCCTGCCGCGATGGTCGTGACCGTGCCGCGCGGGCTGGGCAGATCGAAGGCCAAGCGCACCGTTTCGGCGCGGCCCGCGTCAAGCGTGACGCCCAGAAGGGATAGAAACTGCGACTGCAAGGCGGACGGCAGGCGGTTCAGACGTTCCAACTCTTCCGCGGTGACTTGTGCGAAGGCCTCAAGCAGCGCGGTGCCCGGATCGGCCAGCGCCTCGGGCTGCCAACCTGCGCCCCGCTCGGCCAGGCGCGCCCGCGCGGAGGAAATCAGCGCGACCGCATCCGCATCATCGAGGCGGGGGGGCGGCAAGCTCATCCCTCGCCCCCGACGGGGATCGTGGTCTCAACCCGCGCCGCGGCACCCTGTGCGTCGCGGATTTCGAGCCGGATCAGAAGGCGGCTGTCCACGGACGGGTCGGGCCCGGCATCCAGCAGATCGACCCGCGCTTCGGGCACGAAGCGGGCCACGGCCTCCGACACCATGCGAATGGCAAGACCGGCTGTGGTGTCGTCCAAAGGCTCAAATGCCAGACGGTCGAGGGGGCAGCCGAAATCGGGGGCCATGCGCCGCTCACCCGGGCTGGTTTCCATCAGCATGACAAGCGCCTGGCGCAAGGCGTCGATGCCTTCCACCCGGGCCAGCCGCCCGTCGGGGCGCAGCGCGATGTTGCCGCTATCCCAGGCCAGCATTTAGTGTTCCACCGTGACGAAGCTTTGGCCGGGCGCGCGCACCGACCACGTGGTGGCCCCCGGTGGGATGCCATCGGTCGGCCCCTTGGCCCCGTCCAGCACCACCGGCGCCCCCGCCGCGAAGACGAAGGTCGAGCGACCCTTGGCCAGCGGCAAGGTCCGCGTGCAGGGCTTCACCGTGGGGCCAATATTTGGGCAGAGCCGGATGGCGACGCCCGCCATGTCCGGCTCCACCAAGATAGGCTTTCCGTTGATTTCCACGAAGGGGCACGAACTGCGGGGGCGCGCCATGCCCATCCCGTGGGAACAGCGGGTCTTGGCCCCTTCGACGGCAATGGGGATCATGCTTCAGGCCTCCTCGAATGCGATGCGGCTGCCACGGATGCGCACGGTTCCGCTGCAATCGAGGTCCAGCGTCTCGCTCGCGCTGAGGCGGAGCGCGCCGGGTGCCAATTCCACCGTCACGCCATCCTCAAGGGTCAGCCGTATTTCACCCTTCGCCTCGTCGATCTGCACCGCGCCCCCCTTCCCTCGCCAGGCCAGGCCGGTGCGGGTCTCGCCTTCGGTCAAGCCGGTCAAGACACCGCCTGCGCGCGCAAGACCGCCCAGAACGATCCCCAGTTCGGGGTCCCCATCGGGCGCGGCCAAGGCCACCGGGTCGCCGACCGAAAGCGGCACGGCCAGGCCAGACCCCCCCGCCCCACGGCCGAAGGGACCCGCCACGGGCAAGGGGCCCGTGCGCAGCCCCCCAAGCCCCGGCAGCCCGACGCAGACACGGCCCGCGCCGTCGCCATCGGCGATGCTTTCCACCTGACCTGCAAAGAGCTTCGTGCCCGCGGGGCCGGGAACAAGGTTGCCGCGATAGCCTTCGATTTCGGTGCGCGGCCCATCGGCGGCATCCATGGTCAAGGCGACGCCCCCAATCAGCCGCTGGCGCGCGCCTTCCATCGGCACGTCCAGGAGGTCGCCGGGCCAGATGTCGTGAAGGCCGTTAATCGTCGCCTCCAGCGGCGCGGCCCGGGCCTGCGCATCGACGCCTGCGGCCTTGGTCAACCGCGCCACAGGTTCGACAGCGCGAACGGCCACCGCTTGTGGGCCGGGCCCCGCATCCGCCGTGCTGGCGCCAACGGCGTCGTCGCTTTCGGGACACCAACCCGTCCAGCCCGCTGTGTCTGGCATCGCCCGTTCGCTGGCGCGGAGATGCGTGACCGGCAGGGCCCGCAGCGTGCGAACAGCCCCCCGCGGCGAAATCAGGTCGACAAGGAAAAGCTGCGCACCCTTCACAATCGCTGCCAGCCCGTAGCGTCCCAAGGTTGCCGTCAGAAACCGAAGGTCATTGGAAAAGCGGTTCATATGCCGGCCCGCGCGGAAGTCGGGGGCCCCGGGGGCCAGCGACAGGCCAACGGGCCCCGCCAGGATTTCCGCAAATCGCTGGAGTGAGATGACATCCAACGCCACGGCGCTGCGCCGGTCCACCAAGGCGCCAAGCTTGTCTTCTGCGCGAAACTCAAGGGTGACGGCGCCGTCTTCGCCGGTATAGCCGACGCGGCGTATCGCGCCCTCGAAAAGCAGTGCGTCCTTCAAGGTCAGGGTCAACCGATCGCCCATGGCGGCGGGCCGGGCGGCATCTATGCGCGGCAGATCGAGCGCCACGCGCAAGGCCGCGGGGCGCGACAGGTGCCGGTCAAGGCGCAGGCCCACAAGTTCGGACCATTCGACCGGCGCGCCGTTCAGCGCCAATGTCAGGCCCGGCGGCATCATGCGCCGACCCGCCCCGCACGCAGCGTGTCGCCATGGCCACGGATGTGCAGACCCACCAACTCCACCGACAGCCAGGATCGCAGCGCAATGCCCGCGGTGGTGAATTGATCCAACGTCTCCGACAGGCGGCTGATCGTGCCCCGGAAAGCCCAATGCTTGCCCCAGATCACATCGACGGGAACCGCCCCCCCGGCGGGGCCGGGCGCGGCAAGCCCGTGGAGGGCGCGGGTGGCCTGGCGCACGTCCATTTGCGGGCCGCTTTCAAAAAGAAGCCGCAGTTCAAGCGTGGCATGCGGGGGGGCCGCATGGGCCAAAGTAGCGGTTTCGCCCCATAAGGGCGCGGGCCGGGGGCGCAAGCGCGCGGCTTGGGTCAAAACCAGCTCTGACGGATTGAACATGCAGCGCAGGATATCTGGCACATCCGGCGGCGCGCCCTCCCCCGGCATGAGGATTAGTCTTTCCATCGGACCCTGGCCGCGCCCGGCCCTCCGGCTTCGGGCAGGTCCGCCCAGCGGCCCATGGTCTGCGTGACACCAGCCGGTCTGTGCGCAGAAGCCGCAGGTGCTGGGTTGGCCGACCAACGGGCGGCTGGCACGTCCGGTGCACGCCCCATTTTGACAGCCTGTGCCGCTGCGGGTTCAGCGGCCCTGGCCCGATCAACGCGCCCCGCCTCTGGGGTACACCGTATCTTCGCCACCTCCACCGCCCGCGCGTCGGGTGCCTGCGCCTTACGGACAAAAGCGGTGGTGGCGGGCCATGCCTGCGCCTCACGCACCGGGTGCGGGGCCATATCAGGGGGTCGGTGGTTCTGGCCATGTGTGGTATCGGCCGGGTCGCGGGGTTGCGCATCGAACCGCTCCCACCGGGGCACATCGCGGGTCATGGCCTGCCAAGCCGACGCATCCATGGGCGCAGGTCGGCGCAGACCCCGCCAAAGACGTCGGATCCAGTGCAGAAGGGCACGCATCAGTCGCGCTCCAACCGGTCGAAGACGAGTGTGACGCTTTCGATGGCCACCGCACTCGACAGCGCATCCATGGGGCCAGCGGTGAACTGCGCGGGCCAGGCGTTGAACAGATTCCAGCGCAGCGCCTCTGTCGCGCCATCAGGCTCCAGCTGGATGACCGAGACGTTGCGTCGATCCGGCTGACCATCTCTGACCGAACGAAACCAATCCCAAAGCTCTCGGTTCTGCGTCAGGCCGTAGCGCAGGGTGACAGGGCTGTAATCCACCTGCCCAGGCAGGTGACGCACACCGCCGGCGCCGCCGCCTTCGCGGTAGGCGATCACCTCCGTGTTGGCCGCGATCTCGGACACGGAGACGAAGCCACCCACGGTCACCCCTTCAATCTGGAGGAGGAAGTTGTAGCTGCGATACGGGTCATCCATGGATCAAGCCTCCTCTGTAACGGAGTCGGAGGTCGATTGGCCGATCCGTATGATGACGAACTCGGCAGGCTTGACGGGTGCGATGCCGACTTGCGCGATGACCCGGCCTTCGTCGATATCTGCCTGCGTCGTCGTTTCCGCATCGCATTTGACGAAATAGGCCTCGTCCGGCGTCGCCCCGGCCAGGGCCCCGTCACGCCAGAGCGTATGCAGGAAGGCCCCCACGTCGCGGCGAATAGCCTTCCAAAGCGTCAGGTCATTGGGCTCAAAGACAACCCAGCGCGTGCCCTGCCGGATCGATTCCGCGATCATCAAGGTCAGCCGCCGCACCGGGACATAGCGATAATCGCCGCTTGCGGGGCCAAGCGTGCGCGCGCCCCAAACCCGAATGCCATCGGGGAAAATCCGCAGGCAATTGATGCCAGCGGGGTTCAGCACGGCCTGATCGCCGTCGGAAAACCGGTGCGTCAAGCCCAGGACACCGCGCAGGGACGCGTTGGCAGGGGCCTTGTGGACGCCGCGCTGCGCATCGGTCTGGGCATAAAGCCCGCAAAGATGGCCAGACGGTCCGATGGCGATCCGGCTGCGGTCGCCCGGGTTGCTGACTTCGATCCAGGGCGCATAGGCTGCGGCAATGCCTCGGTCGGTGGTGCGGGGACGCACGCCGCCATCGGCGGTGCCCCTGGTCAATTCGTCGGGCGCGGTGGCCGTCTGCGGCAAATCCAGAACGGCGAAGCGGGCGCGCCGGGCTTCGCAATCGGTCATGATGGCTTCGTGGCTTTCCGGGTCTGTGAAGCCCGGCGCCGCGACGAGGCTGATCCCCTCATGGGCGGCAATCAGGTCCAGGTCGTCGGCGGTGACCTTCTCGGCGTCCGCGCCAAGATTGACGACATAGAGCCGCGTGCCGCCATTGCGGAAGAAGCCGTCGACGGCGGCGGTGAAGGGGGTCGGCGCCTCTGGCAAGTCTTGCGCGAATTGGCGGGAGAACTCGGCGTAATTGGTGACGAAGACGGGCGTGCGCAGCGGGCTATCCGCGCCTTCGGCGCATCCGAAGAAACAAGCCGTCGAGGTGCCGATGGCGCTGATCGGACGGGCGCCGCCGGACACTTCTTCTACATACACGCCTGGGGCGAGGTATTCTGGCATGGCTCAGGTCCTTTCGCCGCGCAGGCGCTCTGGGTCTCGGGTCAGGTCGAAAACGAGGGGCTCGCGCACGATGCCGGGCTGGACGCCCTCGGGCGCGCGCTCCACCCGGCGGGTCAGGGTCAGCATCAGCCCGGGTGGGGTGGTCCACCATTGTGCCGGGGGTCCCTCGTCCGACAGATGCGTCGCGTCCGAGATCTGGGCCGCGAAGAAAATCGCGTCGTACCAAGCGCAGCCCTGGTCGGGCGCGTCGCCCCCGATGGACAGGCAGAACAGGGCTTCGGCGCATTGGATCCGACCAGTATCGCCCCGCGCGGCCATGGGCGCGTCCAGCTTGTAGGGGGACAGGGCCAAGGTCTTCGACGAGGCGGGCTTCCCGGCGGCCAGATGCTTCGGGCGTTGGCCAACGACACTTTCGACCCAATCCGCGAGATCGGCCCCGGCCTGTGAAAAACTACGTGATGACGCCCCCATGACGTAAGGTAAGCTTATCGAGACGATTCCAGCAACGATTAACCACCCCCGAAAGGGCAAGATGCTCAGACAGCTCAGGGCCCGGCTCAGGAAGCGGCACTGGATCGCCCTTGTCGCCATCGGGCTTTTTGCCTGGTGGGCGCTTGCCCCGCCGGACGCGCTTGGCCGCAGCAAGCTGGTCTGCGCGGCTAAGCAGACGAGCCCGGCCCATGAGCTTCTTCAATGTGTTGGCGCCATTCGCGCGGCGGCCCTGGCGGTGGCCGATGCGTTCTGCCCGCCTATCCTGGAAGACGGAAAACGGACAGGTGAGCGGCAGGATTGCGACGTATCAAGCGACAGCGCAGCACCGCAGGCAGAGATCGAGACGGTGACCCAGACATTGGACGCTTTGCCGCTGGGTTGGGCCACGCCTGCGCTTTTTCCCGTGCCCGTCGTGCTCAACATCCGGGAAGGACAAAGCGTCACGCTGGATTGGCCAAGCACGCCGGGCGACGACGCGATCCGCGTGGCCCGCGTGCATTTGGTCGATGGCGGTTCAGAGCTGCGGATGGCCATGACATTCGTGAACCCGCTGCCCAAGGGCCCGGAAAACCCCGAAGGAACGCTGACACGCACGGACCGCTGTACCCAGACCCTCAACGGGGCCCTGCCGACGGTGCGCATGGCGATCACGGCCTTGGCGAAGACCAATCTGGAAATGACATGCAGCCGCGGCCCCTGCCGATTGCGCTTCGACGCGGCCTCAGGCGGCTTGCCCGGCAATGGCCAGTGCGAGCGCCAGTAGCGACTTGATCGCCACCACCACGCCGTAGATGGCCAGGACGATGCCCAGCAGCGCCGTCACCACCGCATCTGCCGGATACATCAGGAAGGGCAGCCCGGACAGAAGCCAGAACAGGCCCGTCACGACCAATCCAATCGCCGCGCCGATGGCGACCAGCACGATCAATCCCCGCACCTTCAAAAAACCCGGGGAAGCGAGCAGCAGGATGGCCAGCGACAGCACTTTCAAGATCACCGCAAGCAACGCCATGGCTTGCACACCAGCGAAGCAATGACCCTCCAACACCCCGTTCGCAGCTTCGGCCATGCCTTCAAGCGCCCCTGCCCCGCAACCGAACTGGACGAAATACGCAATCGTCCCGAACGGAAATGCCAGGAGAAGTGAGATAAGACCCACAAAGGCCGCAATCCCCGCAGCGAGCAGGCTGATCCCCGCGATGAGCATCACCACCCCATAGATCGCCATGGCGATGGCCTGCGCCAGGGCAAGGCGGGTCTGGGGGATGATGAAGGCGAACGCATAGGCGGACAGCGTCAGCAGGTAGAGACCCAGCAGCGGGACAAGCGTAACCGCACCAAACCCATGAAGGCCTGCCGCATCCGCGTCTTCCACCGGCCAAAGCGTCCCCCGCAGCGCAAGTATGGCAGCGACGATCCCTGCCAGACCGGCGAAGGCCAGCCCGATGCCGGTGCGCGTCTTGCTGGCCACGATGTTTTCTCCCGCAGGGTTGGGGCGAGTATGGGAAGGGGATGGGCCATGTGGCAAGGGCTGTGCGCGCTGGCGTTTGTGCCCGGCGCTGCCGCAAGCGGCCAGCACGCGAAAACGCGCCGCCTTGGGGCCAAGGCGGCGCGCTCATTCGGTCATGGCATGAAGCCATCTGGGTGTCAGATGGCCTTGGCGTGGGCGGGGACGTCGACGATTGTCAGGTCCTCGACCTCTTGATCGGCGCCCATGTAGCGGGCGAACATGCCGTGGTAATTCTCGATCGAGGCATCCGAGACCGGCTTGGTCATGAAGCTGACCAGCGCCGTGACTGCCGCGTTGACCACGAGGCCCGTGGTGCCCGGCCCGAAGCCGATGCTGTAGCCGCCGAACTTGATCACGAGCAGGGTGGCGACGCCGGCCAACAGGCCTGCGAAGGCACCGGTTTCGGTGATGCGACGGAAGTAGAGCATCCCAAGCGCCGACGGCACCAGTTGCAGACCCAGACCGAAGCCAAGGGCTGCGACGGGCACCAGATGGCCAGCACCGCCCGGCGTCAGGGCCAGGACAAAGACCAGCAGGGTCAGACCGGCCACCACGATGCGGGTGACGCGGGTGCTTTCCTGGTCGCTAACCTGACGGCCCCGGATCGTGCCCCAGATGTCTTCGGCAACGAGGCTGGCCGACGACAAGAGCTGGCTGTTGATCGTGGAGATCGCGGCGGCCAGGATACCGGCAACCACGAAGGCGGCCAGGACCGGGGCGTGGGTCGCAAACAACTGCGGCAGGATCGTGTCCGACGTCTCGGGCGTCACGGTCGGCACCACGCCGGGGATCACGGCAGCCAGGCCGATGACCAGCGGGATGATCGCCATCATCCAGGAGTTCCAGAAGGGTGTGGCCACGGCGACCTTGCCCAACGTCTCTGCATCCTTGGCCGAATAGAACTTCTGCCACATATGCGGCAGCACCCAAGCGCCGAAGCCAAGTCCGAGCCAGAGTTCGAGCATGTTGGTCGCTTTGCCGGGATTGGTCACCAGATCAGGCTGGATTTCAGCCACTTGTGCAAACAGCGCGAGGCCACCCACCAGATCGAGCACGTAGAGCGCGGTAAAGATCATGATCGCGGCAAAGAAGATGCCCAGGAACATGTCCGTCCACGCCGTGCCGCGGAAGCCGGCCCAAAGCACGATCGCCCCGACCATGAGCGAGGCGATGGTCACGCCGATGGCATAGGGAACGGCCCCGTCTGTCAGCGTTTCCAGCGCGCGGGCGCCGCCGCTGACTTGGATCAGCATCACCGGAACAAGGGCGGTGATGCCCACCAAAGCCACCAGAAGGCGCAGGCGCTTGCTGTTATAGTAGTGCTCGACCATCTGGCCCGGCGTTATGAAGCCGAAGCGCTTGCCAGCCAGCCAGATGCGCGTGCCGAACATCCAGACGAAGACGCCGTGGAAGATGGTCCAGACGGCGAAGCCCGCGAACCAGATGCCTTCGCGGAAATAGGCCCCGAACGAGCCGAGCAGCGTCCAGGTCGAGAAGTAGGTCGCGCCCATGGAAAGAAGCAGAACGGTCGTGCCGATGGCGCGGCCGCCGACGACGAAGTCCTCGGAGGTCTGGGCCTCGCCTCCGCGCTTGGCGGCAAGATAGGCGATGGACAGAAGGATGCCGACAAAACCGGCAAGAATGATCAGGGTGGGAAGGGCGGCCATCTTACATCTCCTCGACGGGATGGGCGTCGAGCTTCCGCTGCAACGGGCGGAAACAGGTCGGGTAAAGCGCAATGACGCAGATGGTCAGCACCACATTGACGCCCAGCACGATGGCCAGGCCCTGCGGAAACGGGCCGATGAAGTCGGGGGCAGAGAAGACCCCCAGATACGGCAAGGCGGTGATCGCCAGGCCAATGATAAGGGTCGCGCCGATGAGGCGTCGCAGCAGAAGCATCTTCACATCCTTTCCAGTGTTCTGCCGCGGCCTTACCTTGCGTCCGCGTTCACTCGTAATTCACTTTGCCGAATGTTACGTTGCCGGAATTAGAACACTCGGAGGGTCTGCCCCGTGCTGGCGACACCCCACCGCTATTTCCTGTCCGTCGCCGAAACGGGCTCGATCCGCGCGTCATCCCAAGCCCTGAATGTGGCGGCATCGGCAATTAGTCGGCAGATTCAACAGATTGAGCACCAGTTCGGCCACGCCTTGTTCGAGCGCTTCGCCTCGGGGATGGTTCTGACGCCGGAAGGTCGCATCCTGGAACGCCACTTGCGCCGCACCGCGCGCGAGATCGAAATGGCCCAGGCGGAGATCGACGACCTACACGGGCTTGTGACGGGAACCATCCGTTTTGCCGCAATTGAAGGCGTCCTTGCCTCCTGGCTGATCCCCGCGATGGCGGACTTTCGGACGCGTCATCCGGGGATTCGCTTCGATGCGGGCATCCTCGGCTCCCAAGCGGCCTATGACATGGTGATGGCGGAACGGCTCGATTTCGGGGTGGTCGTGCTGGACGAAACCTGGCCCGGCATCGACATCCAGAAGCGCTATGGCACGCCACTTCTTGCGGCCATGCGCCCAGACCATCCGCTTGCGGCGAAGGCCCAGCTATCGCTCAAGGACCTGGCCCGCACGTCGCTGACCCTGCTGGATCGTGGCTTCACAACACGGCTTGTCTTCGATCAGATCCTGGCCAGAAGCGGGCTGCACGTCACCATTGCCTTCGAAGTGAACCATATCGAGATCGCAAAGCGCCATGTGCTTGCGACGGGCGGCATCACGATCCTGCCGGAATATGCCGTCAGCACCGAAATCGAAGACGGCACGTTCGTCGCCCGCCCGATGTCTGAGGCGCCAGCCTTGTCCGATACGGTGCTTATCACGCGCCAGAACGTCACCCGCATGAAGGCTGCCGACCGCTTTCTGAGCGAGATTATGGCCGTGTCCGCCCCTTGGCATGCGGCCGATGTCCAGGATGGCAAATTGGGCTGAAGCGGATCTCGAAGAGTTGGTGGCTCATGTTCTATGAGATCCGCCATAGGCGGACTTCCATTCATCGTTCTGCTGAAGATGGGCCCTCCAACGCTCGATATGGAATCCAAACAAGCCCGACGCAGGTCTCACCGCTGGACGGAGCTTGGCCCCAAAGCTAGTCTTGAGTTCAATTAACTAGAGATCAGTCACAATGATGTACGGCAATATCACTACCTTTTTTGACAAGCCTGTTCGCGACTTCCTGAAACCTGGGGATGTGACTGACTTTTCGAGCAGCGCAGTCCGTCTGCGGTGTTCGTATGACCAAGATCACACGATGCTGACGCTGCTGGCCGACCTGCTTGAACAACCTGGCATCGAAGCGCTTGAAGCCCTCGTGTTCGGGCTTTGGATGGAAGGCGGCGAATCGTATGACGTTGGCCCTGATCCCGCGATCGAGCTGCTTGTCGCCAAGAAGCACAAATTGCCGAACCTCAAGGCGCTCTTCGTCGGCGACATTATCAGCGAAGAGAATGAAATGTCCTGGATCGGGCAAGGCAACATGTCCCCGCTTTGGGCGGCTTTTCCGGGGCTTCAACACTTCCAGGCGCGGGGAGGCAATGGCCTCAGACTCGGCAAGATCGTGCATGATCGGCTCGACACGTTGATCATTGAAACCGGGGGAATGAACAAAAGCATCGTCCATGAAGTGATGGAGGCGCAGGCCCCCCTTTCACATCTCGAACTCTGGCTAGGGGACGAAGGATATGGTGACACCACCAGTTTGGCCGATTTCGGCACCTTGTTCGAAGGTGAGGTTTTTCCCGATCTGAAATCCCTTTCGCTGAACAACAGCACGTATCAGGATGGGCTTGCAGATGCCGTAGCGAATTCCGTCGTTGTTGGTCGCCTCGACAGGCTTGGGCTGAGTATGGGCGCCTTGACCGACAAGGGCGGACAATCACTGCTCGCCTCCGACCGGCTGACGCATCTCAAGAAGCTGGACCTGACCTATCACTTCCTGTCCGAGGTGAACCGCGCCGGGTTTGCCGGAGGCTCCAACTCCTGAGTAGGATGGAGCATCATGAGCAAGACGACGAACAAGTATTCCCCGGAAGTGCGCGAGCGTGCCGTTCGAATGGTTTTGGACAACGCCGGGCAGCATGAGAGCCGCTGGTCGGCGATCTTGTCGATTTCCTCGAAGATCGGTTGCGCGCCTCAGACGCTGAACGAGTGGGTCAAGAAGGCCGAGGTCGATCGCGGTGATCGCGCCGGTGTCACGTCCGAGATGGCCGAGAAGATGAAGGCGCTTGAGCGGGAGAACCGTGAACTGAAGCAGGCCAACGAGATCCTGCGGAAGGCATCGGCATATTTTGCCCAGGCGGAGCTCGACCGCCGGTCCAGGACAATGAGGACCTGAACGCCATTGGTTCGAGAGAAGGTCCGAATGCCTTCATCGAAGAACATCGTGACGCCATCGGGGTCGAGCCGATCTGCAAGCACCTGCCGATCGCCCCATCCACGTT
>CANLTZ010000006.1:0-210000 GCA_947494145.1 uncultured Jannaschia sp.
CTACGCAGCTCTGGATAGATCAGACATAGCCGCGTAACTAAGATCAATCAGCCTCCGGCAAACCCGGCGCGGTTCATAATGATTACTTTGGGTGATCTTTGCCCGCTGTTCCATGTAAACGGCCTGGCCAGTGAATTGGCCCGGCTTTTCCCAAGAATCGCCCTAATCCGGTGGCATTGATCCTAAAACGGGAACTGTGCCGAAGGCTGGCCTATGGCGACGACCATCGACTTAAAAAAGGATGCTCTCGTGCCGCTTCCTGGTGACGATGCACCTTACATGGTCAACATCTTCCGGGTGGATGAACACGATACCAACGCCGAGATCGAGGCTGCCGTGGCGCAGGCCATGGTCAACCAAGCCGAGACTGCGCCATCAGACGCCCCCGCCATCGACCTGACGTCGCCGGATAGGCAGGCCAGCCAAGGGCAGGCGCGCAGCCGGGCGCGGCTTATGGCTGTGATCTTGTTGTTCGGCATGGGGGCGGCGCTGCTGATGTTCTCGCTGCAAGGCCGCGAAACTATGGCTGACCGCATCGAAGACATCGTGCCGTTGCCCGCAACAACCAAGTCTCGTGCCATCCCGGACACCCCGTCATCGCCTGTCTTGGCCTCGTTGCCATCGCTGCAAGATGCCGAAGCGGTCATGGACGCTCAGACAGCGTTAGCCAGCGCACCGCTTTAGCGATTGCCGGACGGCGGCGTTGGTTACTCCGCCGGGAAACAAGCGTATCTCTCCGCGATTTCATCAATTCCACCATTGATGGCGATGTTGGACCGCCAAGCTGCGCCGAATACATCTAGGCCTGTCGCTTCGGGCCCGCCGTCAAGCTCGCGCTCGATTGGGGCAATCATCGTGTCTGCCGCCGCGACTATGGTCTGGTCGAGAAGGACGGCGCTGGCTTCGGACGCGTCAGGCTGGCACATGATGACGGCGTCCTGCTCTGCTTCGGCCAGGGGCAAGCTATAGCGCGGCCAGTTCGCCGTATCGACACAGCCCGACGGAAGAAGCGCGGCGCTCGCGGCAAAACAAGCGCCGCGACAGGTCAGATCATTTCCCGCACATCGGTCAGGCGACCCGTGACGGCGGCAGCGGCGGCCATGGCGGGCGACATCAGATGCGTGCGCCCGCCGCGACCTTGGCGGCCTTCGAAGTTGCGGTTGGACGTGGCCGCGCAACGTTCGCCAGGCTGCAATTGGTCCGGGTTCATGGCCAGGCACATAGAACAGCCCGCCAAGCGCCATTCGAATCCCGCCTCTTTGAAGACATCGGCGATGCCTTCTTCCTCGGCCTGGGCCCGCACCAGGCCCGAGCCGGGCACCACCATGGCGCGCAGGCCATCCTTGATCTTCTTGCCGCGCAAGATGTCGGCAGCGGCGCGCAGGTCCTCGATCCGGCCATTGGTGCAGGAGCCGATGAAGACCGTGTCGATTTCCACCTCGCTCAGCGGTGTGCCGGGCTTGAGACCCATATAGTCGAGCGACCGCTTGGCCGCATCCACCTTGCCGCCCTGGAAGTCTTCGGGCGCAGGTACGGCGGAGGTGATCGGCAACACGTCTTCCGGCGAGGTGCCCCAGGTCACGACGGGGGCGATGTCTTCGGCATCGATGGTGACGACCATGTCCCAATGGGCGTCGTCATCAGAATAGAGCGTCTTCCACCAATTCATGGCGGCTTCCCATTGGGCCCCTTTGGGCGCGTGGGGGCGGCCTTGGCAGTATTCATACGTCTTTTCGTCAGGCGCGATCAGGCCCGCCCGGGCACCGCCCTCGATTGCCATGTTGCAGACCGTCATGCGGCCTTCCATGGACAGGTCGCGAATGGCCTCGCCGCAATATTCGATGACATAGCCGGTGCCGCCCGCCGTGCCGGTCTTGCCGATGACGCTGAGCGTGATGTCCTTCGCGGTCACACCCGGGCGCAGCTTGCCCCGGATTTCGACCTTCATGTTCTTCGATTTCTTCTGGATCAGGGTCTGCGTGGCCAGCACATGCTCCACCTCGGACGTGCCGATCCCGTGGGCCAGCGCCCCGAAGGCGCCATGGGTCGCCGTGTGGCTGTCGCCGCAGACGACGGTCATGCCGGGCAGCGTCCAGCCCTGTTCGGGGCCGACGATGTGCACGATGCCCTGCCGGATATCGCTGACAGGGTAGTAATGAATGCCGAATTCCTTGGCGTTCTTGTCCAACGCCTCGACTTGGATGCGGCTTTCTTCGTTCATGCCGCCTTGGGCGCGGTCCAGCGTGGTGGGCACGTTGTGGTCCGGCACGGCGATGGTCTTGTCGGGCGCATGGACCCGGCGACCCGCCATGCGCAGGCCCTCGAAGGCCTGGGGGCTGGTCACTTCGTGGACCAGATGCCGGTCAATATAGAGAAGGGATGTGCCATCCTCAGCCTCATGGGCCAGGTGGGCATCCCAGATTTTGTCGTAAAGCGTCTTGCCGGTCATGGGCGGAATCCTCGGCGGAAAGTCGTGTCGGTTAGGCAGCGTCCAAGTGGTGCGCGTCAGCCGCGCGCGGTCACGCCGAAGGCGCGTCCAAAGAAGCGCCAGGGCAGGAAGGCGTGGTCGCCAAGATCGTGCATCCGTCTCATGCGATAGGTACTTACCGGGTCGGCCCGGCGACGACAAGAAACGCTGCGACCCTGTGACAACGTTGAAGGCCGCATCAGAAACCGGACGTTGTGATTTCGCTGCCCGTTGGCGACAAGGGCCGGCCAAGAAGGAACGTTGCATGCGCAAAATCGTGGTTTTACTTGTCCTTGGCTCTGTCATCGGGGCAGGCGTCGCGGGGTATCTGCTGCTACGGTCCCCGTGGGCCGCACAGGATGCGCCCGTTGCATTCGTGATGACCGATACCCGCATCACCGACGGGTTGGACGGCCCTGACGTCGAGGTGACGGGCGAGGAATACACCTTTCTTGCCCCGGTGATCCTCGGTCTGGCCGAACAATTCGAACTGGCCTTGCGAGATGGCTATGCTGTGTGGGACCCGAGCACTGGCACCTTGGCGGTCCATGCCGCGGGCCAAGTCCAGGTTTCTGCCGTCACAATGACTGACGGGCTGGTCGCGCTAGAGGATAGCGGAGAAGGTTTCGGAGCGGGCTTTGTCGACCCGGCCCCCCAAGGCCTCGCCTTCTCGTTGAAGGCACCGGTGGAGGGGTTGGGGCTAAGTCTGGTGATTGCAGCTGATTTTCAAGCGGTGTCAGACATCGCCGACAAAATCGCCCTGCAAGACACCCTCGTCGTGGAACGCTTGGAACGGATCGCCACCTTTCAAGAAGGGGCCGAGGTCGCGGCCCAGACCCTTGCCAAGGACGGGCCAGCCTTCGATGGGCCGACATTTGCCATGCGCCTTCCGGGTTGGGCTGTGAGCGTAACGCTTCCCCTCCAAGCCCATTCGGGCATCTACCCCGATTTTCCGCGCACTGACTTTGTCGACCTGTCGGGCAGACATCCGCCGTTCAACGTGCTGGCCCTAAGGCCAGGCGTAGGTGCGCGTGTCTTTGCCGAAGAAAAGGCGCGGGCCCTGGAACACCCCGCAGATGAAAGCATCGTCCTGATCGACGCGCCCGACGCCTTCGTTGTCGCCAAGCTCGACCAGGCCAGTACGGCATTGTTCACGGCGCAGGCAGGTGGTCTGGACTACTTGATCTGGTCAGAAGGCGGCGAACTGCCCGATATCCGCCGCGCCTGGGCCATCGCCCGTTCTTTGACCGACGCGCCGCCTGATACCGCCGCCATCCTGTCGAACGCCTTCGATATCGTGGCCGCCTTCGACGCGATGGGCATTCGGCTTGTGCCAACCGACGAAGTCCAGGCCAAAATCGCGGATGCGATCGCCGACATCTTCCTGCCTGAGCGATTGATGGAGCGTGGTAATATCTTCGCGAATGTGGAGTTCAAAATACCTATGGGCATCGAAGGCTACGACGCTTTCTATTCCTCGCCCGGGGCGCTTTGCCAAGTCTATCCGCAAGATGGCCGACCGCTTGCAGACGTCCACACGCCATTTGTGGAAGAGGGCGGTTTCCACTTTGCGAGCTTCACCCATGTCAATCAGCGGATCTCAGAACACGTCCTATCCGGGGATTTCGCAGAAGATCGCGCTTACGACCCACTTGCGATCACCCGCCCGGCTTCTGAACTCATGGCCGATCCGGCCTGGATTGCCGAAAGTCCATCTCGCTTGGCTGGAACCGCGGGGGCGATGAACTTCATCTATACTCGCCGTCAGGTGGGCGCTTTCGACCTGATCTGCGGCTTGAGCCAAGAGGACCCGGTAGCGCTTCGCCTGGCCGAAACCGTCCTGGCCGATGTGGCTGTGCAGTTGGAGACGGCGACCGGCCCCGAGGCTGCGGCGCTATTCCAAGCGTATTCGAGCGTGTTGAAGGTCCGCGATGATCTATATGCCGTCGAGCCGGTCGACGGCGCGGGCCATTCGCTGATCCGTTGGCCTAGCGGAGAGACGGTAATCGAAGGGGCTTTCGAGCGGATTTCGTGGTTGGCGCAATCGAACGCCATTCTGACCGAAAATGCCGACGGGGCCGAAGCGCTCTGGCTGGATGACGGCACATCCGTGATCGAGGCGGGGCGCTACGACATCAGCCCCAGATCCTCGTCGCAAGGCGACCAGGTCGAGGTGCTGACGGATGATGGGTGGGTTCCGTTTTCGGTGACGGAGCGGCGGATCCTGCCCGCCGCCGAGTGACGTAGCCTCAGCCGGGGGGCATGGCTTCGATGTTAAGGCGAAACGGCTGTTCGCTGCCGTCGCCTGAGCGTTGCGAGACATTGACCTGGACCGCATTGCTGGCTGGGAACATCTGAACCGAGGTCATGTCTTCGCCTGCCAGATCGCCCACGCCATAGGCGAAGGCCACGTTCTGCCCCTCGATCTCTAGCGCCAGATTGCCGTCATGGCCGCTCATGTCGAGCATGTAGCAGGTGGCCCCTTCCGCGGGGGCGACGCCTTCGATTGTGCCCGCGGTGAAGTTGTCGGCAAACGTGACCGGCGTGCAGGTCTGGGCTGCGGCAGCAGCAGGCAGGACGATAAGGGAAGCGGCAAGGGCACGGATCATGGTCGGTCTCCTGAAGGTGAGCTGGATGGGCGAAAACGGCAGATGCCCGCCGACAGGCTGTCACGATTCGGAAGGTCACGCCAAATCACGACCCGTTGCTTCGCGGACCTCCGCTGAGCCATAGAGGTCGGATGGAACAGGAGAACCTTCTCGACACGCTGACCATGCAGGATGAGGTCATGCGGCTTTGGACGCGGGCCGAGAACTTTGTCGACAGCCTGATGCGTCCAGGTTGGACGCTTTACCAGGTGTTGATCATCCTGGGCCTTGTCCTGGCGGCGTGGCTGGCCCGGCGCTGGCTAACCGAGCGGATGACCAACTGGATGCGGACCCAGACGGGGCGTCCGAAATGGCAGCTTCGGTCGCTGGTCGTCATTCGCAACCGGCTGGGCCTGATCCTTTTCGCGTTGCTGGCCTGGGTCACCTATCTGGTGATGCAACAGGTGACCTGGCCGTCCCGCAGCTTTCTGATCGAGCTTGCAGGCACCATCGGCACGGCTTGGATGGCGGTGAGCTTCCTCGCGCGGCTGATCCGCAACCCGCTTCTGCGCACGGTGGTCAATTGGGGCCTGTGGATCTGGGTCACGCTTTACCTGCTGGGCATCTGGGACGAAGCGGCGGTGACACTGGACACGATCGCGCTGGAGGCGGGGGATTTCCGGCTGTCGATCCTCGACTTGCTGTCGGCGCTTGTGGTGATTGGCATTCTGTTCACCGGCGCGCGCTTCGTGGCGTCGGCCACGACGTCGCGCATCCAGCAGAACGAGGAAATCAGCCCGTCCATGCGGGTCTTGGTTACCAAGATGTTGCAGATCGTTCTCTATGCCGGGGCGTTCTTCATCGGTCTGAAGACGGTGGGTGTGGACCTGACCGGACTGGCTGTTCTGTCGGGCGCCATCGGCGTGGGTCTGGGCTTCGGCTTGCAAAAGGTGGTGTCGAACCTGGTGTCAGGCTTCATCATCCTGCTCGACAAGTCGATCAAGCCAGGCGACGTGATTTCTTTGGGCGAAACCTTCGGCTGGGTGACCACGCTGACGGCGCGCTATGTCAGCATCACCACGCGGGACGGCAAGGAATACCTTATTCCCAACGAAGACCTGATCACCGGACAGGTCGTGAACTGGTCCCATTCCAACAGCTTTGTGCGGCTCGATATCTATTTTGGGACAGCCTATAACGACGACCCGCATCTGGTGCGCCGCATCGCCATCGAGGCGGCGGCGGGCACCAAGCGGGTGCTGCCTTCCAAGCCGCCCGTCTGCCATATCGTGGGTTTCGGCGATTCGTCGGTGGACTACATCCTGCGGTTCTGGATTTCGGACCCGACGGGCGGGCTGACCAATATTCGCGGCAACGTGTACCTGGCACTCTGGGACGCATTCCAAGAAAACGGGATCAGTATCCCCTTCCCGCAAAGGGAATTGCGCATGCTGTCCGAGGCGCCACAGGAATAGGCGACGTTACGGCATTTGCCCCGTCAGCGGGCGTGGCGTGGCCACCTGTTGCCGCTTTCCCCTTGAAGTCCCGCCATCTTGTGCCGATTTCGATGGCGAATGTTGCCGGAAAAGCGCCATGGCGCTACCGTCACCCTATGGGCTGAAAAGCCCCCCATATCCCGGAGGAACGGACCCTGTCTGTTGACACCTTCGCGGCCCAGAAGGCCGCATCCGCCGCCCGGACGGGCGACATGGCCAAAAGCGATGCAACGCTGGCCCTCATCCTGACTGCCTTGGACGACGACAAGGCCGAGGACATCGTGCAGATCGACCTGCGCGGAAAATCCTCGGTCGCCGACCACATGGTCGTCTGTTCGGGCCGGTCCACCCGGCAGGTGACGGCCTTGGCCGAAAAGCTGTCCGATAAGCTCAAGCCCGTCATGGGCCGGGCGCCCAAAGCCGAAGGGAAAAGCCAAGGTGATTGGGTTCTGGTGGATGCGGGCGACGTGATCGTCCATATCTTCCGCCCCGAAGTGCGGGAATTCTACCAGATCGAAAAGATGTGGCAGGACCCGTCGGACGCCGTGGCGCGCCCGAACTAGGGTGCAAATCCACTTGGTTGCCGTCGGGCGCCTGCGAAAGGGGCCCGAAAGGGCGCTGGTCGATGACTACCTGGACCGTTTTGCAAAGACGGGCCGTGGGCTGGGGTTACCATCTGTTTCGGTGACCGAGGTCGAGGTGAAGGGCGGGATGGCAGCAGAGGCCCAGGCCATCGCGAAGGCCCTGCCGCCGGGTGCCGCACTCGTGACGCTGGATGAACGAGGCCGCGTGCTCACCTCCCCCGATTTTGCGGCGAAACTGGGCGCCTGGCGCGACGATGCGCGGGATGTGACCTTCCTGATTGGCGGCGCCGACGGGATCGACCCGGCCCTGCGTCAGCGCGCGGATCTGTCCATCAGCCTTGGTGCCATGGTCTGGCCCCATATGCTGGTGCGAGTCATGTTGGCCGAACAGCTTTACCGCGCCGCTTCCATCTTGGCGGGCGCCCCCTACCATCGGGCGTGATCGGGCCCTACAAGGCATCGAACTCCCGGAGGGCCGTCCATGAAGAAGAAACCTGTCATCCTCTGCATCCTCGACGGTTGGGGTATTTCGGACCGGCCCGAGCAATCGGCACCCGATGTGGCAAAGACGCCGAATTTCGATCGGCTCATGGCGGACTGTCCAAACGCGACGCTGGTGACCTATGGCCCGGCGGTGGGGTTGCCCGAAGGGCAGATGGGCAATTCCGAAGTGGGGCACATGAATATCGGTGCGGGGCGCGTCGTCTGGATGGATCTGGGCCTGATCGACCGCGCCATTGAGACGGGGGATTTTGCCTGCAATGACGCGCTGGTGGCGTGGGCTGACGGCCTGGGCGACGGGGCCGTCGCCCATCTGATGGGTGTGATTTCCGATGGTGGGGTCCATGGCCATATCGAACACGCGCTGGCCGCGTGCCGGGCCCTGACCGACCGGGGCCTGAAGGTGAAGTTGCACGCGGTGACCGATGGGCGCGATGTGCCGCCCCGGTCTGCCGAAGGCTTTGTGGAGGCTCTGATGGCGGGTTTGCCCAAGGGCGCCGAAGTGGCCACGGTGACGGGCCGCTACTTCGCCATGGACCGTGACAACCGCTGGGACCGCGTGCAGCGTGCCTGGGCCGCCATGGTCTGGGGCGAGGGGGAGCATCTGGCCGACCCTGCCGCGGCCATCGCCGCCGCCCGCGACCGTGACGAAAGCGATGAGTTCATCCAACCCACTGTCATCGGGGATTATGAGGGGATGCGCGAAGGCGACGGTTTCTTCTGCCTCAACTTCCGCGCCGACCGCGCGCGCGAAATCCTGTCGGCCTTGGGCGCGCCGGATTTCGACGGCTTCGATACGGGCGACCGGCCCAAGCTCAAGATGCTCGGCATGGTAGATTATTCCGAGGCCCATGACCGCTTCATGACCACCGTTTTCCCCAAAAAATCCGTGCCCAATACCCTGGGCCACTGGGTCGCCACCAAGGGCCTGACCCAGTTCCATTGCGCCGAGACCGAGAAATACCCGCACGTCACCTTCTTCCTGAACGGCGGCAAGGAAGACCCCGAAGACGGCGAAGACCGGCACATGCCGAAATCCCCCGACGTGGCGACCTATGATATGCAGCCCGAAATGTCCGCCGAAGCCGTGACCGATGCTTTCGTGGGTGCCATCGAAGCGGGCTATGACCTGATCGTGGTGAACTACGCCAATCCCGACATGGTGGGCCATACTGGCGATCTGAAGGCCGCGGCCAAGGCCTGCGAAGCGGTGGATCGCGGCTTGGGTCGGGTGCTCGACGCGCTGGATGGCACCGACGGCGCCATGATCGTCTGCGCCGACCACGGCAATTGCGAAACCATGGTGGACCCGGTGACCGGCAAGCCCCACACGGCCCATACCACGAACCTCGTCCCTGTTATCCTGTGGGGCGGGCCCCCGGGGGCGGTGATGAAAGACGGCAAGCTGGGCGACCTGGCGCCGACTTTGTTGCGGTTGATGGAAATCGACCCACCGGAAGAAATGACGGGGGATTGCCTGCTCGCATGATCCTGCGTCTTGTCCTTGCGGTTATTCTTAGTTGCCATCTGACGACACTGGTCCGCGCCGAAGACGCTGCCGAGATGGCCCGTGAGGCGGCGACCGCCTTGGCTCAGGCGACTGCGCGGCTGGACGCGGCGGATGGCGCATCAGACCGGGTCGCGGCGTTGACCGATGTCGTTCGCGCCTATGAAGACGGCCTCGCGGCGTTGCGCGAAAGCTTGCGACACCTCGAAAGTCTGGACCGGATGTTGATGGCAAACCTTGCCGCGCACGAAGCTAAGATCGGCACGCTTCTTGCTGCCCTAAACGCGATGGAGCGGGTGCCTGCGCCGCTGACCCTGCTTCACCCATCGGGCGCGCTGGGGACCGCACGCACCTCGATGATGCTGGGCGAGGTGGCGCCCGCGATGCGTGCCGAGGCAGAGGCTTTGCGCGCCGACCTGGATGAGCTGCGCGATCTGCGCCAGTTGGAAGAAGCGGTGGCCGCAAGCCTGTCGGACGGGTTGATCGGCATCCAAGCCGCCCGCGCCGCACTGTCGGATGCCATCGCTGATCGCACGTCACTGCCTGCGCCCGTGGCCGACGATGGTGCGCAGATCGCGGCGCTTCTGGGCCGGGTCGATACGCTGCTTGCATTCGCCGATGGGTTGGGCGCTTTGCCGCCTGGGCCCCGGGACGAACTTATGCGGCCCTTTCCCTGGCCCGTTGCAGGCGCCTTGCTGCGCGGCTTCAACGAACCCGATGCCGCGGGTATCGCCCGGCCCGGGATTATCCTGGCGGCGCAGGCAGGTGCTGAGGTGACGGCCCCAACCGGAGGAACTATCCGATATGCTGGCCCGCTTCTGGATTACGGAAACGTGATCATACTGGAGCCGCGAAGCGACCTACTTCTGGTTTTCGCAGGATTGGGAAAGGTTTACAGCCGCGTGGGTCAGATCGTGACAGCCCAGACACCGCTGGGGGCCATGGGCGATCAGATGCCGAACACACCCGAATTTCTGCGCGACGAATTGGCAGATGGTGGTGCTTCGCGCGCCGAGACGCTTTATGTGGAAGTAAGAGAGGCCGGACGGCCCATGGACCCGGCGACCTGGTTCGCTGACGAGTAGGGGAACGACGATGACGAAATTCGCGATGGCCGCCGGTTGCGGCGTGTTGGCCGGCATCCTGGCCACCACCCAAGTAGCGGGCCCGCTGCTGGCGCAGGAAACGCAGCAGGCCTCGGTCTATGAACAGCTCGATCTGTTTGGGATCGTTTTCGAACGGATCCGCAACCAATATGTTGAAGATGTCGATGAGGGCGAGCTGATCGAAGCCGCAATCAACGGGATGCTCACCTCGCTTGACCCCCATTCCAGCTATCTGCCGCCGCGTGATTTCGAAGACATGCAACTCGATACCCGCGGCGAATTCGGCGGCCTGGGCATCGAAGTCACGCAGGAAGAAGGCTACGTCAAAGTCATCACGCCCATGGACGGCACGCCCGCCTATGAGGCCGGTGTCGAGGCGGGCGATTTCATCACTGCGGTCGATGGCGAAAGCATCCTGGGTTACACCTTGGAAGAAGCGGTGGAATTGATGCGCGGCCCCGTGGGTTCCGAAATCATCGTGACCATCGTGCGCGAAGGGCTGGAAGAGCCCATCGATATCTCCATCACGCGCGACACCATCCGGCTGACCGCGGCGCGCGTGCGTCAGGAAGGCAATGCCGTCATCATCCGGGTGTCGACCTTTAACGACCAAACCATCCCCAATGTGCGCGACGGTTTGGATACAACCCTGACCGAGATGGGGGGCCTTGAAGATATCGACGGCGTGGTCCTTGACCTGCGGAACAATCCGGGCGGCTTGCTGACGGCGGGTGTGGGCCTGGCCGACGCTTTCCTGGAGCAGGGGGAAATCGTCTCGACCCGCGCGCGCGATGCCGATCAGGGCGACCGCTTCAATGCGAAGGACGGCGATATCATCGAAGGCCTGCCTTTGGTGGTGCTGATCAATGGCGGCTCGGCCTCGGCCTCGGAAATCGTGGCGGGTGCGCTGCAAGATCACCGCCGCGCCGTGGTGGTGGGCACCAAAAGCTTCGGCAAAGGCAGCGTCCAGACCATCATGCCGGTGCAAGGCGATGGGGCGATCCGCTTGACGACATCGCGCTATTACACACCATCGGGCCGGTCCATCCAGGCCTTGGGCATCAGCCCGGATATCGTTGTCGTCCAGCCCCCGCGCGCGCCCGAAGTCGAAGGTGAAGACGAAGCGACGGATCGCCCCCGCCGCTCCGAAGCGGGTCTGCGTGGCAGCTTGTCCAATGACAGCCTGACCGAAGACCAGCAGGAACAGGTCCGCCAGGAACAGGAAGCGGCCGAGCAAGCGGCCGAGTTGCGCAGCGAAGACTACCAACTCGCATATGCCATCGACATCCTTAAGGGTCTGAACGCGATCGAGTTGGAATGACGCCTGACGAAATCGCGTCGCTTCCCTATCGGCCCTGTGCGGGGGTCTGCCTGACAAACCCGCAGGGTCTGATTTGGGTGGGTGAGCGGCTGGACCGCCCGCCTGACGCGCCGGTGGCTTGGCAGATGCCCCAAGGGGGCATCGACCCGGGTGAGACGCCGGAGGCGGCAGCCTTGCGTGAGTTGACGGAGGAAACGGGCCTCGCCCCCTCAGCCGTGGAGGTGTTGGATTGGCTCGATGAGGCACTGCCCTACGACTTGCCGTTGGAGCTTGTGCCGAAGCTTTGGAAGGGCCGCTACCGCGGTCAGGCGCAGCATTGGTTCCGCATGGGCTATGACGGGCCCGACGCTGCGGTGGACCTTGACTATCATCATCGCGAATTCAGCCGTTGGGCCTGGATGCCCGCCGATGAGGTCCTAGCCAATATCGTGCCCTTCAAGCGCGACATCTACCGAACGGTCTTGGGCCGGTTCGGCTTGCTATGATCCGCCTAAGCGGCGGGTGTTATTGGATACATCTTGCGTGTCTGGCGCTTGAGGCGCACCCCCGGGGCAAATCGC
This sequence comes from uncultured Jannaschia sp., assembly GCA_947494145.1. Taxonomy (GTDB): domain Bacteria; phylum Pseudomonadota; class Alphaproteobacteria; order Rhodobacterales; family Rhodobacteraceae; genus Jannaschia. Next base: position 12,131 of record CANLTZ010000006.1, read on the forward strand.
AATCGGAGGGCTCCCTGATGCTGCGTCCCATTCCAACAGCCTTGCTGGCCCTGACGCTGGCGCAACCCGCCGCAGCACTCAGCTGCGCGCCTTCGTCAGTGCAGACGTCTTTCATTCACGCCAACGAGGCGGAGGCGCAATATGTGATGGCTGTGGGTCGCGTCCAGCTTCTTCCCGGCGAACGCATCCCGCCGCCCGCCGCAAACCCGAATGAGCGGGAAGGCTACGAGGTGAAAGGCCGGTTCGACGGTAATCTCGCCACGCTGGAGGGCTTTGAGACGCCGGCATCCTTCCCGGTGACCATCCGCGTGGAATGCGCGGGGCCCTGGTGCGGTGGCGTCCCGCTGGACCGCGTCCTGGCCTTCGTAGAGCGGACGGAAAGCGCCAACGTGATCACCGAAGGCCCGTGCCCGCGCGATGTGTTGCCCGCCACGGCAGAGAACGTGGAGAGTGCGCTGGCCTGTCTGCGCGGCGAGACCTGTGAGCCGGGGGCGTTCTGACGGGCGGCCCGTTGATCGTCTTTGGCTGAGCCCGCCCCGCTCATCGGTCCCACGTGGCCCCGGTTGGGGCCACGGTCCCTCTTCGCGATAGGCGGGGCTCAGTTCCCGATGGCCACGCCTTCGCGCCGCGGGTCTGCCCCGCCGCTCAGCGTGTCGCCGTCGATGGCGATGGCATGGAGCCCCGAGGTCAGACCGCGCACATTGGTTTCATAGCCCAAGGCCGTCAGCGCCTCCGCGAAGCCTTCGGCGGCGGTGCCTTCTTCTAGGTCGTAGGTGCCAAACCGGTTCACCAGATGGGGCAGCGCGATGGCTTGCTGCACATCCATCCCCCAATCCATGTGGGCGATGATGGTCTTGGCCACGTAGCCGATGATCCGGCTGCCACCCGGGCTGCCGATCACCAGGCTGGGTACGCCATCCTGCATCACGATGGTGGGCGACATGGATGACCGGGGGCGCTTGCGCGGCTCGATCCGGTTGGCGATGGGCACGCCGTCGGTATGAGTGCGGAAGCTGAAATCGGTCAACTCGTTGTTGAGAAGGAACCCGCCCGGCGCCAGCAGGCGGGAGCCGAAGCCGTTTTCGATGGTTGTCGTCATGGACAGCGCATTGCCGTAGCTGTCCACGATGGAGATGTGGGAGGTGGAGGGCAGTTCCAGCGACACATCGTCGGCCAGATCCAAGGCTGCGTGGTCCCAAGGGGGCGACCCCGGTGCCACTTCGGGCAGCGCGTCATCGCCGGACAGCAGCGCCGCGCGGTCGCTCAGATACGCGGGGTCCAGCAGCTTGGGCATGGGCACGAAGTCGCTATCGGCCATGTAGCGGCCCCGGTCGGCAAAGGCGAGGCGCGAGGCATCGCCGATCAGGCGCCAGGCTTCCGGGCTGTCGGGGCCCAGGGCGGCGATGTCGTAGGGTTCGATCAGCGCCAGGATCTGCCCCACCGTCAGCGCACCGGATGAGGGCGGGCCCATGCCGCAGACCTCCGCGCCGCGATAGGGGGCGCAGATTGCGGGACGCTCGATCACGCGGTAATCCGCCAGATCATCCAGGCTCATCCGTCCGGGCAAGGCGGCGGAGCGGATGGTGGCCACGATGCCTTCGGCCACCTCACCTGTATAGAACGCGTCCGTGCCCTCCGCGGCCAAGCCGCGCAAAGTATCGGCATATGCCGCGTTCAACAATGTGTCGCCCTCGGCGATGGGCGTGCCGCCGGGCAGGAAATAAGCCGCCGTTGCGGGCGCGACGGACAGACGCTCCGCATCGTTGGCCACCAACGTCGCCAAGCGCGGCGAAACGGTGAAACCATCGGCGGCCAGGGTGATCGCCTCGTCGAACAGACCGCCCCAATTGGCGCGACCCCAGCGGCGATGGGCCTCCTCCATCAACATAGGCGTGCCGGGCGTGCCGACGGACAGGCCGCCGACGACCGCGTCGAAGAAGCCCATGGGTTCTCCGTCCACTTGGAACATCGTTGGGGTCGCGGTGGCGGGGGCGGTTTCGCGGCCATCCAGCGTCGTCAATTCGCCCGTGGCCGCATCGTACCAGACCAGGAAGGCCCCGCCGCCCAGACCGCTCGATTGCGGCTCCACCAGGCCCAAGACGGCTTGGACGGCGACCATGGCATCGGCGGCCGTGCCACCTTCGCGCAAGACGCGGGCGCCCGCCTCTGATGCCAGGGGGTTGGCGGCGGCCACCATCCAGTCGGTGGCTACGACCGGGGCGGGGGCGTCGGGCACAAAGCCGGTGACGCCTTCGGGCGCCACCGTGTCGGCGGCCTGCTGCGCGAAGGCAGGGCTGGCAATGAGCAAGAGGGCGAGGGCAGTCCGCATGGCGTGGTCTCCTGTCGGGTATGCAGACCGACAGGATGGCATGGTTTTACGCAGCGGCAACCTTTCGTTGACCCATCGGCGTTTCATTGATGGGCAGATGGACGATGGCCGATAGAAGCCCCACGCCCACGCCGACCCACCAGACGGCAACGTAACTGCCTGTGGAATCGTAGAGTGTGCCGCCCAGCCAGACCCCCAGGAAGCTGCCCAATTGGTGGCTAAAGAACACCAGCCCATAAAGCGTGCCCATGTAACGCAGCCCGTAGATATGCGCGACAAGCCCGCTGGTCAGTGGCACCGTCGCCAGCCAAAGCGCGCCCATGGCGACCGAAAACAGGATGACCGAAAGCGGTGTGATGGGCAGCGCGATGAACAGGGCAGCGGCAATCGTGCGGCCCAGATAGATGCCTGCCAGCAGCTTCTTTCGGCTATATCGCTTGCCCAGCCAACCCGCATAGATCGTACCCGCCACGTTGGCCAGCCCGATGAGCGAGATGGAGATGGCGCCCAAGGCCGATGTCGTGGTGATGCCCAGCGAATAGAGGGTCGTGCCGGGCTCAATTGGTCCGCACATTTCGGTCACCAGGGCGGGGAAGTGTGCGGTAACGAAGGCCAGCTGGTAGCCGCAGGAAAAGAAGCCGATGAAGATAAGACTGTAGGACGGGTCGCGCACGGCCCGACCCAGGACATGGCCCAGACTTTCCTGAAGCTCCGTCTTGGAGGCCACGGGCGCGCGCATCATCGGCAGCGCGAATAGGGCGAGGCCCGTGCAGGCGGCAAAGATCAGGAAGACCTCCTGCCAGGAATAGAAGCCCAGCAACCATTCCGCCGCGGGTGCGCCGAAAACCTGCCCAAGGCTGCCCGCCGCGGTGGCGATGCCCAGCGCCATGGAACGGTTTTCATCCGACGCCGCGCGGCCCACCACGGCCAAGATCACGCCAAACCCCATGCCCGCAATGCCGAAGCCCACCAGGATTTCCAGCAATTGATGGGCCCCGGGCGTGGTGGCGAAGGACGACAGGACCAAGCCTGCCGCGTAGCAGATTACGCCGAGCACGATGGCTTTGCGATCCCCGAAGCGGTCGGCCAGCGCGCCAAAGATCGGCTGGCCAATGCCCCAGGCCAAGTTTTGGATGGCGATGGCCAAGCTGAACTCGCTCCGGGCCCAGCCGAATTCTGTCGCAATGGGGATCTGGAAGACCCCGAAACTTGCGCGGATGGCGAAGCCGATCATCAGCACGATGCAACCGGCAATCAGGACGGGTGTGATGAGCGATGGGGTTTGGATATCGGCGCGCGGGGTCATGGGCGCACCCTTTGCCTGCGGGCGCCTGCGGTCAATTCAGGAATTCTGATATGAAGGCCAAAATTGCTTATGTCTGCGCCCAGGCGAAGACCTGTTCGCGCGTGTCCGCGTTTCCCACGCGGCATGGCAATGTATCAATGATCCGCCCGCCCGAGGCTTGGTAGAAGGTGCAGGCGCGGACATTTCCTTCCAGCACAAGGGCAGTCATGGCGCGACCGCTACGCACGGCGGCCAGCAAGTCACGCCCATAGCCCCGACCCTGGCCCGCACGCAGCAGATACAGGCAATAGAGTTCTTCGGGATAGACTTCGCGGCGAGAGGCGTCGCGTTGCGGGCCGGCTTGGGCGAAGCCAAGGCCGGGCAAGATGGCGATGTGTGTCGCTCCTTGCTTGAGGCACGACAGCCATTGATCGAGGCGCATGGCCTCGGTCCGCGCCGCGATTTCACCGTCGGGAAGCAGGCCGGTATAGGTCTCGCGCCAGCATTCCACATGCAGGCGGGCGAGATCAGGTGCATCTGACAAGAGGGCAGAGCGGATCATCGGTGTCGTTTCCGGGGATCGGATAGTCTCAACGGAGGGCTTTTCAGGCAGCACTTATTATAAGAGTTTCCCCGCAATGACGTTACAAGAGATTTATGCCGCCCGTGTGGCGGAAGGGGCGCTGGAAAGGGATGCGGCCCAGGAAGCGGCCCTCGCCCCCCTAGAAACCATCCGACTGAAACTGTCCGAGCCACCTGCCAAACGCCGCCTGCTGGGGCGTAAGAAAGCGCCCGAAGGGCCCATGGGTGCGTATCTTTGGGGCGGCGTGGGGCGTGGGAAGTCGATGTTGATGGACCTGTTCCACGAGGCATCCCCGGTGCCGTCGCGACGCGTGCATTTCCACGCCTTCATGCAGCAGGTCCACGAAGCGATGCACGAAGCGCGCACGCGCGGGGTGCGCGATGCCTTAGCGCCCTTTGCCGATAGTGTCATCGGCGCGGTGCGGGTGCTGTGCTTCGATGAGATGCAGATCACCGACATCACCGATGCAATGATCGTCGGCACGCTGTTCGAGAAGCTTTTCGCCGGGAATGTCCATATCGTGACCACGTCAAACCGGGTTCCGGACGATCTCTATAAAGATGGGCTGAACCGCGCGCTGTTCTTGCCCTTCATCGCCATGGTCAAGGACCGGATGTTGGTCCACGAATTGGTGTCTGACACTGACTACCGGCAAGATCGGCTTGCGGGGGCGCCTGCCTATTTTCTGGGCGGTGGGCGCTTGGATGACATTTGGCTTCGGCTGTCGGATGGACGCTCCGAAGGGTTGTGTTTGCGCGTGAAGGGGCGGGAACTTCGGCTTGAGGATTACTCCGCGGGCGTGGCCCGCGCGTCCTTCGCGGAGTTGTGCAGCCGACCGCTCGGCGCGGCGGATTACCTTGCCCTGGCCCGTGCTGTGCGCGTGCTGATCCTGACGGATGTGCCGGTTCTGGCAAAGGCCCACGGCAATGAGGCCCGGCGCTTCGTCACACTGATCGACGCGCTTTACGAGGCGAAGGTGCGGGTCATCATCTCGGCCGAAGCGGAACCCGAAGACCTGTCGGGTCGGGAGGTCTTCGAGTTCGAGCGCACGGCTTCGCGCTTGCGCGAAATGCAGGCCGCCGATTGGGGATTTGCTGCCTGACGGGGGGCGGTTGGGACATCGTCCCACATCGACGGCCACAGGTCTTGCATCGGTTTGCCCGCCTGGCCGCATACTATCTGTCCCAGCAAGGGTCTGTCAAAGAACACTTTTCGCGAATACCTCTCGTCACGTCTGCGAACCCATTCTAACGTCGACCCAGTGTCGCAATGACGTGGGAGAGATCGATGCGCTGCCTCATCGTAGGGGGAACTGGCTTCCAGGGTGGCGCGATCACGGATGCGCTGGCTGCGGCGGGACATGACGTTGCGGTTCTGACGCGGGGTGTGACCACGCGCGAATTGCCCGATCGTGTGGAGGTGATCCGCGGCGATCGCCACGGGGACATGGCCGCTTTGACGGGGCGCAGCTTCGATTGGGTCTTCGACACCTGTGCTTTCGCGCCGGATGCGGTGGAACGTCTGCTCGATGTCTTGGGGGATAAGCTGCGGCGCTATGTGCTGATTTCGTCGATCTCGGCCTATGGCAGCTTCCCCAAGCCAGGCCTGACGGAAGATGACCCCGTCCCGGATGCGACCGATACCGACCTTGCGGTCGCTGCTGCTGTGGCGCCCGAAAACCGCGCCTCGGCCTTCGCTTACGGCGCGTCCTACGGCCCGTTGAAGCGGGCCTGCGAGGTGGCCGCATCGGAACGGCTGGGCCCACGGGCAACGGCCCTTCGCGTCGGGCTGCTTGTGGGCGCGGGGGACTACACTGATCGCCTGACATGGTGGGTGCGGCGGATGGACGACGCGACGGGGCCGCGCGTCCGTATGCCCGTCCCGGCCCCCGAGACGCGGCCCGTACAGCTGATCGACGTGCGCGATGTTGCCGATTTCGCCCTGCTTTGCGCGGTGGAGGGGCGTGGCGGGATCTGGAATGTCACCAGCGAGCCCATGCCCTTCGCCGACATGCTTGATGCGATCCGCGTGGCAACGGGATCGCGGGCCGAGATCGTTTGGGTGGACGAAGCGGCCATCGCGGCGGCGGGGGTCGCCCCATGGACCGACATGCCCCTTATGGCGCCGCCTGATTCCAGGTTTCGTCATATCCTTGGGATCGACCCGTCCCGTGCGCAGGCGGTTGGGCTGGCGACAAGGCCGCTTGCCGATACGCTCGGGCCGGTGGTCGCTTGGGACCGGGGCAGGCGGGACATCCCCCTTCAATGCGGTTTGACGCCCGAACAGGAACACGCGCTGATCGGGGCGTCCGGCGAAACATGATGTCGGATTGCCTATTCGCGATGACACCCGTGTCTCATGACGCTGGTGGGACGTATCCGCCAGCTTCCGCTTCAAGCGAAAGCCTCAGGGCCAGACTGGGACGCCGTCCAGACCAGCGGTCTCTGGCAGACCGCAGATCAGGTTGGCGTTCTGCAACGCTTGGCCCGCCGCGCCCTTGCCGAGATTGTCCACCACGCCCATTGCTATGACCAAGTCACGCTTTGGGTCGGCGGCGTAGCTGACAAAAGCGAGGTTGGAGCCGGTGGCCCATTTGGTTTGCGGTGGCCTGTCGGTCACGCGGATGAACGCCCTTCCTTCATAGAAGCGCCGGGCGGCGTCCAGGCATTGCTCCGTCGTGGCGCGACCGCGGCAATAGGTCGTGACAAGGACGCCGCGGGTCATGGGCACCAAGTGGGGTGTGAAGACCAGCCCAGTCGCGCTGCCGCCGCTGAGCCGCGCAATCGTTTCGGCCATCTCGGGCATATGGACGTGTTTAAGCAGGCCATAGGGGATCAGGTTCTCATTGCTTTCGGCATAGCCGAAGGTGCCGCCGCCGCCGCGCCCGGCGCCGGAAATACCCGTCTTGGCGTCGATGACGATGTTGCCAGGCTCGATCAACTTGTTGGCTAGCAGGGGCGCCAGCGGGGTCAGGGTCGCTGCGGGGAAACAGCCGGGGTTGGCCACGCGGGTTTGGCCTTTGATCTGGTCTGGCCAGATATCGGCCAGGCCATAGGCCCATCCGTCCGCATAGCGATGGTCGCCGCCGATATCGACGATCTTCACATCTTCGGGGACGGGGGCCAGCGCTTCGGCTGACGCACCTGTGGGAAGCGAGGCAAACAGCAGATCGAGCTTTGGCAGAGCGGTTGGATCCCATGTCTCGATCACCAAGTCGGCCAACTTGCCGGAAAGGCCTGGAAAGCGGTCCCCCAACCGGTCGCCCGCGCTGCCCGCGCCAGCGGCATAGACCAAATCGAAGGACGGGTGACCCGCGATCAGGCGCATCGCTTCGCCGCCCCCAAAACCGCTGATCCCGACGATGCCCACGCGTATGTTCATGATGTTGCCCTTCTGTGGCGGCGGCGCGCCTATTGCGGGTGCGCAAAATGATGTGTCTGAAAAAGAAAAAACCGCGCCGAGGGGCGCGGTCGCAGATGAACGATCTTGGACGAGCGTTATCGGCGTCGCGCAGGCGCGAAGCAGATACGGCGTCGGAAGAGGTTCAGTTCCATGGATGGTGGATAGGAGAGAAACGCCATGGCCGTCAATGTTGCCATTCCCGTCGGTTTGGCGACACCGTCATCGGCACCTGTCACTGAACGGGACAGATTGTCAGCCATGGTGGCGCAGCAGAGGCGGCAGCGACGACATCGGCAGGGGGCCGCACGGGGTTTCCGGGTTGGCAGAAACCGTCAGGGGGGTGTCGGGTTCAATGCTGCTTTCCCGAATGAACGTGTCGTTCACGCAGACATCTTGAAAAGCGTTACCACCGTTGAAGCCGAAGCCGGGTGTGCCGCAATTGTTGACTGCGCCGTTGGCGTTCCATTCCTGATAGGTGCCCTGGGCGGGAATGCCACCCATCGGGAAAGACAGAGTGCGCGTGTCGAAACGCAGGATGAAGCTGGTCGAAGGCGTCCGATCCTTGAGCGACCATTGACCCAGCAACGTCTCCCCCCGGTAGCCTGCGATGCCGAAATCGGTGACCGTATCTTCGGTGACGATGCCGTCGACCGTGTCGGGATAGCTGATGAACCCCTCCATCCGGTAATCGTTGGCACCGATCCAGCAGAAGGCATGGGTGGCGGCCTTGGCCGGGCTGGTCAGAACAAGTGCGGCAAGGAGGGCGGTGCGGATCATGGCGGGTCTCTCTCAGGCGGCGGCGATGGCACGGATTTCAACAAGCGCACCGGGACGACGCAAGGCGGCGACCTCGATCGCGGTCCAGGCGGGGAAGGGCGTGGCGATGTAGTCGGCCCGAACCTGCGCAAACAGATCGAAATGATCCTGTATCCCGACATGATAGCTTGTCATTTCAACCAAGGCGCCGAAATCCAGGCCTGCTTCCGCAAGAACGGCGCCGATCTTGTCGAAGGCGGCGCGGAATTGGGTTTCGGGGTCAGTCGGCATGGTGCCGTCCGGTGCACTGCCAGTGGTGCCGGACAAGAACAGATGGCCGTGGGACAGGATGCCTGGTGACATCTTGAGAGCTTGCGCGGCCGTGGCGAAGGCGGGCGGGGTGACGGCGGTACGCATCATGAATGATCCCTCAAGATGTGGCCCGCCAAATAGAGCGATCCGCAGATGAGGATGCGCGCGTCGGGGGCGGTCCGGCGGATATTGGCGACAGCGGCTGCGACGCTGCTGGCCTCGGAGGCGGGCAACCCGACCGACGCGGCGGCTTCGCAGGTCTCAGACGGGGGCAGCGTCGCGGTCTCCCCAGGGACGGCGACGGCATGGAGATGATCGGCCTGGGCGGCCAGCGGGCGCAGGTAGCCCGCCACGTCCTTGGTGCCAAGCATGCCGCAGATGAGGTGGAGGGGCTTTGGCGGCAGGCGGGTCAGCGCTTCGGCCAGGGCGGCCCCGGCGGCGGGGTTGTGTCCGCCATCGAGCCAGATTTCGGTGTCATCCGAGACCAGCGGGCCGCGGCGCAGCCGCTGCATCCGGGCAGGCCAAATCGCGTTGATCATGGCCGCTTCAGCGCCATGGGCGCGGTCGAGCGCGCGCAAGGCCGCCACGACCATGCCGGCATTCTGCGCCTGGTGCGCGCCGATCAAACGCGGCAGCGGCAGGTCCATCAGCCCCGTTTCGTCCTGGAAGACGAGGCGACCGCCTTCTTCGGTCACGTGCCAATGTTGGCCGTGGATTTGCAGCGGCACGTTGAGCGCGGCGGCCCGGTATTCGATCACCTCCAACGCGGCCTCTTGCTGGGGGCCGACGATGCAGGGTACGCGGGGTTTCAGGATGCCCGCCTTTTCGGCGGCGATCTTTTCGATCGTGTCGCCCAGGAAAGCTTCGTGATCCATCGAGACGGGCGTAATGATCGTCAACGCCGGGTTGACGACATTGGTGGCGTCGAGCCGTCCGCCCAGGCCGACCTCCAGCAACGTCCAATCGGCGCGGGCGCGGGCGAACGCCAGAAGGGCGGCGCAGGTCGTAATTTCAAAATAGGTGATGGGCGCGTGGTCATTGGCGATCTCGCATTCCTGCAAAAGCGTCGTGAGCGCGTCTTCTTCGATCAACTCGCCCGCCACGCGGATGCGTTCGTGGAAACGGGCCAGGTGAGGGGACGTGTAGGCGTGGCAGACCTCGCCCGCACCTTCGAGCCCGGCGCGCAGCATCGCGAGCGTGGAGCCTTTGCCATTGGTGCCCGCGATGTGGATGACGGGGGGGAGCCGGGTTTCGGGGTGGCCCAGGGCGGTGAGCAGGCGGTGGACACGGTCCAGCACCAGGTCGATGACCTTGGGGTGCAAGGCCATCAGACGTTCGAGAACCCGATCGGAGGACGGCGTGGTGGTCATCGCGCGGGTCGCGTAAGGGCGCCCGAGCGCTTCACGATCGGAGTGAGGCGATTGGCGGCATATCGCGTCATTCCGCGACTTTTGGCGCGGCCTGCTCCTCCGCCGTGTCCGGCGTCGTCGCATCGGGCTCTGGCGCGGGAAGGTCACCGGAAACGGCGCGATCCATCCCCATGAGCATCCGAATGATCGTCGTGAGTTCTTCGCGCATCTGCCCGCGGGCCGTGACGCGGTCGAGCATGCCATGGTCCAGCAGGTATTCCGCGCGCTGGAACCCTTCGGGCAGGGTTTCGCGGATGGTCTGTTCTATCACGCGGGGACCGGCGAAGCAGATCAGCGCATTGGGTTCGGCGATATGGACATCGCCCAGCATCGCATAGCTGGCCGTCACCCCGCCGGTGGTCGGATGGGTCAACACCACGATATAGGGCAGCCCCGCTTCCTTGAGCATCTCAACCGCGACGGTGGTGCGGGGCATTTGCATCAGGCTCAGGATGCCTTCCTGCATGCGCGCGCCACCGGCAGCGGAAAACAGGATCAGCGGGCGCTTGAGTTCCACGGCCCGTTCGGCGGCAGCAATGATGGCGTTGCCCACATACATGCCCATGGAACCCGCCATGAAGCCAAAGTCCTGCGCTGCGGCCACCACGGGCGTGCGGTGGATCTCGCCCTCGGCAACCAGCATCGCCTCGGCTTCGGTGGTGGCTTTCTGGGCGGCGCGCAGGCGGTCGGGGTATTTCTTCTGGTCGCGGAATTTAAGCGGATCTTCGACCGGGGCGGGTACGGCCACTTCGGTGAAGATGCCGCCGTCGAACAGCGCCTCGAACCGTTCGCGCGGCGCGATGTGCATGTGGTGGCCGCAATTGTTGCAGACGCGCAGATTATCCTTCAATTCCCGGTGGAACAGCATCGTTCCGCATTCGTCGCACTTGGTCCACAGGTTTTCAGGCACCTCGCGGCGCGAAAACAGGCTGTTGATCTTGGGCCGGACGTAGTTCGAGATCCAGTTCATGGGCTGTTCCCTGATTGCGTCGTCGAGATAGTTGCCCGTGGCGGGGAATGCAATTCGCGGCGCTACGTGGCGGGTGCCAATGCGGCGTCGATTGCGGCCTCACAATGCAGGCGCGCGGTGTTAAACATGGGCAGATCGGGGATATCCGGCTGGTCCAGCAGCAAGAAGATTTCGGTGCAGCCCAGGATCAGCCCTTCGATGTCGTCTTCGGCCCGCATGCGTTGGACGATTTCGACATATCGCCTGCGAGAGGTCGGGTGGATCTGGCCCTTCACCAACTCGTCGAAGATGATGGTGTCGATGTCATCCTGTTCGGCCAAGGACGGGCTGACGGTCGTGACGCCGAAACGGTTGAGATAGCGCGCATGGAGATCGTCCAGTTGCATCACCGGCTTGGTGCCGAAAAGCGCCACGCGGGTCAGGCCTTGGGCCTGAATGGCGGAGCCTGTCGGGTCGGCGATATGGATCAGCGGGATGGGTGCGCCGGCCATGGCCCGTTCCAACGGTTTGTGCAGCGTGTTGGACACGCAAAGGACCATGTCGGCACCGCCCGCAACCAGAGCCTGCACTTTGTCGCCCATGTAGCGTTCCAGAGCAGGCCAGTCGCCTTCGCGCACCAGCGCTTCGATGTTGCCGAAATTCATGCCCGCGATCAGGGTTTCGGCGATGTCCCAGCCGCCCAGCCGGGCATTCACGCCGTCATTTAGGAAGCGGTAATACTCGGCCGTGGCGACGTTCGAGGCACCACCAAGCAGGCCGATGGTCTTTTGGGGAAGGGGCCGCTGGGTCATCGCAGCATTCAGGCCATGCGCCGCGCGAGGTAGAGCCGAAGGGCGGCCCAGATGATGACGGTCAGCATCATGTCCTGGGCCACTAGAAGCGGATCCAGCTCGGACACTTCAATGGGTGCGGTGTAAAGCGACAGGCCCGACAGCGCACCCTCCATCGACACGACAAGGATGGCGGTGGCGTTGTTGACGAAATGCCAACCCCACGCCACCCCGATGGAGCCTGTGACCCGGGTCAGATCGGCGGCGGCCAGACCAAAAAGCGTTGCCGCGGCCACCACAAGCAGGGCGTTGTCGCCATTACCTTCGAAATCGAGGTGCAGAAACCCAAAAAGAAGCGAGGGCAGAAGCATCCAGATAAACGGATGATTGAAGCGCGCCGCCAGTTGTTGTTGCAGGTAGCCGCGAAACAGAAGCTCTTCGGCGCCGGTCTGGAGCGCTAGGCAGAGAAGGGCCAGCGGCAGAAGCTTCAAAAACAGGTCGGTGGGCGTGTCCGGCACGATCTCCACCGGGAAAGGCAGAAGAAAGCTGATCAACAAGACCCCGATTGCGCCTGCTGAGCCGATGACGAAACCGCGTCCCATGGCGGGACCGAACAGGCTGGCCACCGGACGATTGTGCAAGTGCCGCGCCACCAGAAGTGTGCCAAGGGCCATACCGATGAAGCTGCCAAGCAACAGAAGGACGGTCTTGGGTGTCCCGCCGGTGACGAAGCTATCCGTCGGGGAAAGCTCAATCGGGTCTGCGGTTACGATTGCAATGGCCAGCGCGCCGAAGGTCGTCGCTGCGTAAAGCGCGAAAACGACGACGATGCCCACGATCAGGCGCCAGATTTCCGGTTTGGCGCGGGCTGGCGCCACATATTGCTCGAAACGGGCGGTCCACATTTGACGCGGCCCCTCTTGTTGGTTTTCGGGCTACCTAGCCCCTCGACCCGGTTGCGGCAATCGCGCTTGTCGGAATGGGGCGCGGCGTCTATCCCCGGAACCCGACGGATAGAGAGGATCACGCCATGCTCAAGGGCCCCACCGACAAGTCAAAACTGCCCAGCCGCCATGTGACCGAGGGCCCGTCTCGGGCGCCGCACCGGTCCTATTTCTATGCGATGGGTCTTGGGGATGAGGAAATCCACCAGCCTTGGGTCGGTGTCGCAACCTGCTGGAACGAGGCCGCGCCCTGTAACATCGCGCTCAACCGCCAGGCCCAGGCCGTGAAGTTGGGCGTCAAGCAGGGCGGTGGCACGCCGCGGGAATTCACGACAATCACCGTCACCGACGGGATCGCGATGGGGCATGAGGGCATGCGGTCCTCACTCGCCTCGCGCGAGGCCATCGCGGATACGGTCGAATTGACGATGCGCGGCCATTGCTACGACGCGCTGGTGGGGCTTGCGGGCTGCGATAAGTCGCTGCCGGGCATGATGATGGCCATGGTGCGGCTGAACACGCCGTCGGTGTTCATCTATGGCGGCTCGATCCTGCCCGGGCGCTTGAACGGCAAGGATGTCACCGTCCAGGACGTGTTCGAGGCCGTGGGCCAGCACCAGGCGGGCAACATGTCCGACGAAGAGCTTGAGATATTGGAGCGCGTTGCCTGCCCCTCGGCCGGGGCCTGCGGCGGGCAGTTCACCGCCAACACGATGGCTTGCGTGTCCGAGGCCATCGGCCTGGCGCTGCCCAACTCGTCGGGGGCGCCTGCGCCCTATGAAAGCCGCGACCAATACTCCATCGCCTCGGGCGAGGCGGTGATGCGCCTGATCGAAAAGAATATCCGTGCCCGCGATGTGGTGACGCGCAAGTCGCTGGAAAATGCGGCCCGCGTGGTGGCCTGCACCGGCGGGTCGACCAATGCGGGCTTGCACCTGCCCGCCATCGCCCATGAGGCGGGCATCGACTTTGACCTTGGCGATGTTTGCGAAATCTTCAGGGATACGCCCTATTTCGTCGACCTGAAGCCCGGCGGGCAATACGTGGCCAAAGACCTTTATGAGGCCGGTGGCGTCCCCGTCGTGATGAAAGAGCTTCGCAAAGCGGGCTTGATGCATGAGGATTGCATGACGGCCACGGGCAAGACGATGGGTGAGGTCCTTGATGAGGTGCGGGGCGAGGCCGATGGCCGCGTAATCTATCCCATCGAGACGCCGATCACCAAGACCGGCGGCGTCGTGGGGTTGCAGGGGAACCTCGCGCCCGACGGGGCCATCGTGAAAGTGGCTGGCATGGAGGCACAGCACCAGATTTTCACTGGCCCTGCCCGCGTCTTTGAGTGCGAGGAAGATGCCTTCGCCGCCGTTAAAGCGCGCCAATATGAGGAAGGCGAAGTGCTGGTCATCCGCAATGAAGGCCCCGCTGGCGGCCCTGGCATGCGGGAGATGCTGGCCACCACGGCGGCCCTGTCAGGCCAGGGCATGGGCAAGAAGGTGGCGCTGATCACCGATGGGCGCTTTTCGGGCGCCACACGGGGGTTTTGCGTGGGCCATGTGGGGCCGGAAGCGGCCCATTGCGGGCCCATTGCCCTGATCCGGAATGGCGATGTGATCACGCTGAATGCCATCGAGGGCACGATTTCCGTCGACCTGACCGATGATGAGCTTGAAGCGCGCAAGGCCAATTGGGCCGGGCCCCGCAAGACGATTTATTCCTCGGGGGCGCTTTGGAAATATGCGCAACTGGTGGGATCCGCCAAAGCAGGGGCGCCCACTCATCCCGGCGCGGATGGCGAAGCACATATCTACATGGACCTCTGAATGGAGGGACGGCCCCCCGGATTGATCGACGCGCTTCGGTCGCGGCGGGCGCTGCGCCGCTGGCAGCGCGCGGCCCGCGAGGCGGCTGTGCTGGACACGGCCACTTTGGCCCGTCTGGCGCCGATTGCCCGGGATGTGGTGGACCATGGGGCGCGCCTCGTGCGGGCCGCCGATGCCCGGCTTTTGGGGCCGCGGATCGGCCAGGCTGGCATTGCACGCCCGCCCCAGTGCGACTGGGCCTGGCGACCCGCGCCTTGGGCGGCTGCGCTGTTGCCGCCAGCCATTGCCGGGGCCACTGGCGGGACGTCTTTGACCGAAGGCGTGACGCTGTTTCATGATTGCCCGCTGGCCGAAATCACCCTGCGCCAAACCCGGGTGCAAGATGCCCAGGCTGCGGCGCCGTTCGCGCTGTCGCTGGATGCGTTGGGGTTCGAAGGCTCATTCCTATCGCTTGCCATGGACCTGCCCGCCGAAGGGGCCACGACCTTGCGCACCAACCATATCGTCGGTGTCAGCGTGTCCGTTCAACTGGAGCGCCCGGCCGAGATCTTCCTACGCCTCAACATCCGCCAGGGACCCAATACAGAAGAACTCGTCAGTGAGTTGATCCCGGGTGAGCGCCCGGACAGCCCGCTTAGCGCCGAATTCGACCTGGGCTTCCACCAGATCAAACCGGCCAAGCTGGACCATGCCTGGATCGACCTGATTATCGATCGGCCCGAGATGAACCTGGTGCGCATCGACGACCTGACCGTGACCCGCCGCCCGCGGGCCGATATCTGAAGGGGGCGACATGGCCTGGACCCTGCATCGCGTCTCGATCACGGATGGCATCTACCGCGGGCTACTGACCGGCCCGGGGCAGCCGCCGCGCCTAGAGATGTCTCTTGGCGGACAGGTCTTGGGCACATTGACCCCGTCCGAGACCGATGGCGGCTGGCAGGTCGAAGGGCCGCTGGGAACCGCGCCGCTGACCGACGGGGCACAGACCGTCTTGATCCGCGAAGCGGGGGGCGACGTGCTGGACAGTTTCACGGTGCTGTGCGGTCTTGGCGCGCCTGAGGATCTGCGCGCCGAACTGGGGGCGCTGCGCGATGAAGTGGCTATCTTGAAGCAGGCGTTTCGACGTCACGTCTCAAAGACGTCATGATACCACTTCCACCCGTGACATCATGGGTGACGGCAGGCAGGTAAGGGGTCGGAGGACCCTGCCATGACCGATTATCCCCGTTTGCTCGAACCGCTTGATCTGGGCTTCACCACGCTCAAGAACCGCGTGCTCATGGGGTCGATGCATACCGGACTGGAAGAGACCAAGGATTGGGATCGCGTCGCCACTTTCTATGCCGAGCGAGCCGAAGGCGGCGTGGGTCTGATGGTGACCGGTGGCATGGCACCCAACCGCGAAGGCGGCGTATTTCCTGGCGCGGCGGGGCTGTTTTCGGATGAAGACATCGCAAACCACCGTATGGTGACTGACCGCGTCCATGGCGCAGGCGGCAAAATCGCGATGCAGATCCTCCATGCCGGGCGCTACGCCTATGGGCCCGAATGCGTGGCGCCATCGCCGATCAAGTCGCCGATTTCGCCCCTTCCCCCGAAGGAGCTGGACGAAGACGGGATCGAAAAGCAGATCGCCGACATCGCCACGGCAGCTTTGCGCGCGCGGGACGCGGGCTATGACGGGGTCGAGGTCATGGGCTCAGAGGGGTATTTCCTCAACCAGTTCTTGGTGGAACATACCAATCGCCGCACCGACCGCTGGGGCGGGTCGGTGGAAAACCGTCAGCGCTTGCCGGTGGAGGTGGTGCGCCGCGTCCGCGCTGCCGTGGGCGACGATTTCATCGTGATTTACCGGCTGTCGATGATCGACTTGATCCCGAAGGGGCAGACCTGGGAAGAGGTCGTGTCGCTCGCGCGGAAGATCGAAGCGGCGGGCGCGACCATCCTGAACACGGGCATCGGTTGGCACGAGGCGCGCATTCCGACAATCGCGACCTCGGTGCCACGGCGTGCCTTCACTTGGGTGACGCAGAAGTTGATGGGCGACGTATCGATCCCGGTGATCACTTCAAACCGGATCAACACGCCAGACGTGGCGGAACAGGTGCTGGCCGATGGCTGCGCCGATATGGTCTCCATGGCGCGGCCGTTCTTGGCGGATTCCCATTTTGTGCAGAAGGCGGCCGAGGGGCGGGCTGGCGACATTGCGCCCTGCATCGCCTGCAATCAGGCCTGCCTGGACCATACGTTCGGTGGCAAGATTAGCTCTTGCCTGGTGAACCCGCGCGCCTGCCACGAGACGGAGTTGCGCTATGACCTGGCGGCCAATGCCAAGCACGTGGCGGTGGTCGGCGCGGGGGCCGCTGGGGTGACGGTGGCCATGGTCGCGGCCCAGCGGGGGCATCGGGTAACGCTTTGGGACAAGGCGGGTCGCGTGGGCGGGCAGCTCAACATGGCGAAGGTCATCCCCGGCAAGGAAGAATTCGTGGGCCTGATAGACTGGATGGAGCGGATGGTTGACCATCCCGCCATCGAGCTGCGGCTGGGTAAAGCGCCGGGTATCGACGATCTGCGCGGCGCCGATGAGGTGGTGATCGCCACCGGCGTCGCCCCGCGGGACCCGGGGATCGAGGGGCAGGATGGGGCGAATGTCGTTTCCTATATCGACGTGCTGCGCGACAAGGTCGATGTCGGGCCGCGCGTTGCCATCGTGGGGGCTGGGGGCATCGGCTTCGATACGGCGGAGTTTCTAAGCCACGGTGGCGGTGCGACGACGACCGAAGACTTGGATGCATGGCTGGTCGAATGGGGCGTGGCGGACCCGGAGACCCATCGTGGGGGCCTTGTGCCCGAGGGCCCCAGGCCCGCGCGCGCGGCGCGGCAGATCACCTTATTGCAACGCAAGAACGAGAAGCTGGGCAAGCGGCTGGGAAAGACGACGGGTTGGATTCACCGTGCCGCCCTTGCGATGAAGGATGTGAAGATGGTGCCCGGCGTGAACTATGAACGGATCACGCGCGAGGGCCTACAGGTCAGCTTCGGCGAGGGGCGGGAGCGGCCTACGATGATTGAGGCTGATACCGTTGTCTTGTGTGCCGGTCAGGTGCCGGAACGGTCCCTGGCCGATGCGCTCGGGGCAGAAGGCATAACTTGCCACGTGATTGGTGGCGCCGACGTAGCTGCGGAACTTGATGCCAAACGCGCGATTGACCAAGGTGCACGGCTGGCAGCGACGCTGTAGCGCACGCGGTTCACCGATGGTTTAGGGGTCTTGGACCCCATTATAAAGCAGGCGCCAATCTGGCAGTGACATGTTGACTGTCAGCCCTTCGCCGGGCGGAGAAAGGTCCACGCGACCCGAGTGAAGCTCCACGATGTGGCGCACGAGTGGGAGGCCTAGACCCAGCCCATCGGCGCGCCGTGTGGTCATGGCGGCGCCCAATTCGAAGCCTTGCCAAAGTTCCGGTCGGCGCAGTTCGGGAATTCCCGGGCCGTCATCTTGCACGGCGATCTGTACGCCGTCGTCGCAGGACAGGGAAACCGTGATGTTGCGGCCGCCATGGGCACGCGCGTTTTCGATCAGACAACCGATGGCCAGTTCGAGATGTATCGGGTCAGCCGTGACGCGGATTTCTTCATCCGGGATGTCCAGCGTGATTGTACGATTCTCTGCCGTCATGATGGGGGTGATGGTTCTGACGATATGCCGCAGCAACGTGGTCAGGTGGACGTCGATTTCTTCAAGGTGAATTGCGCCGGAGCGTAGGTCGGTGAATGTGAGGATCCGCTCAATCACGCTGTGCAGGCGGCTGGCAGAGGCGCGCAAGGCGGTGACGATTTCCCTGTCGGTATCGTCCGCAGGCTCCAACACCTCGGCGAGGCCCATGATACCATTGAGGGGAGTGCGAAGTTCATGCCCGACCAGAGCCAGGAAACGGTCTTGCGCCGTCCGTTCTGCGGCATCCAGCTTCGGCGCGACGTCTGTCCTTGGGGCGACCTGTTGTTCGAAGTGATTGGCCACCAGCGCGGCCACGCTTTCGAGTTGGGCAACTTGATCGTCGGTCGGTGCTTCGCGCGGTTCGAAATCGAGCGCGCAGACTGAGCCTGGGCAAAGGCCACTCGACAAGATGATAGGTGCGCTGACGGCATAGCGCAGATGGGGTGAGCTGGCGACGATCGGTAAGTCCCGGAACCGCGGATCGGTTGCGAGGCTGGGCACCACAATCGGGGCGCCGCGGGCCACGGTATGCGCGCACACAGATTGCGACCGGGGCGTTCCGTCGATGGTCAGGCCGTCAATGCATAAGAAGCGCTGATCCACACCGGTGATCAAGCCGACAAAGGCCGCGGGCACGTCAAAGATGCGTTGGACGAGTGTAACGACGTGATCCAAAAACGGATCCCCGCGCCGATCATGAAGGCGAAGTGCAGCGATGGCTTCTTCGCGGGAACCTTCGTTGACCGGGATAGGGAATGGATGGGTAAACTGATCTTGGTGATACGACATGTGCTTTTTCCTATGCCGCCGTCGTAGCACGCTCCCCGCTCAAAATGTGGGGGATTATGTCTAAAATTGTATCAGGCAGATCGTTTACCGCCCCGGTTTAATCCCGAAACGATCCAGAGATTGGCCGCTCGACGGCCCGGTTTCGCCCCAATCGAACGTCATGCCTGATGCCAACGCAAATACTGCCAAGGGACTATTATGGACCGTCTGTCTGAAATGGAAGCCTTCGCCACGGTCGTTGACCAGGGTGGGTTCACTGATGCTGCAAAGAAGTTGGGTATCTCCAAATCCGCCGTGTCGAAACACGTCTCTTCGCTGGAAACACGTCTTGGCGCCCGGCTTTTGAATCGGACGACGCGTCGTGTATCACCCACAGAAATCGGGTTGGCCTATTATGACCGTGCCCGCCGTGTCTTGAACGACGCGGGCGAGGCCGATGCCCTTGTCACATCGATGCAATCCGCGCCGTCGGGCATGTTGCGGGTGTCGGTAGCGACAGATTTCGGTGTGAACCATTTGTCGCCCATCTTGGGCGGGTTCTTGCATGAGTATCCTGACATTACGGTCAATATGGTTCTCAACAACCGCTATGTTGAGCTGATTTCAGAAGGGTTCGACTTGGCAGTTCGGATCGGAGATCTTGAAGACAGCTCGCTTCGGGCCCGCAAGCTTGCTGAGACCCACAAGCAGATGATCGCGTCCCCCGAATATCTTGAAGAATACGGTCGCCCACAACGCATTGATGACCTTAACGAACACAAATTGCTGCATTATTCGAACCAAGCCAATGGGTCCGTCTGGAAGCTGACAGCCCCCTCGGGGGAAAAGCGTCAGGTTCGGTCCGCGGGTTGGCTGACGGTCAATGATGGGCAGTCGCTGTTGAACGCAGCCGTAAACGGCCTTGGCATCGCGTTCCTGCCGGATTTCCTTTACGCAGACGCGATGAAGGACGGAAAGCTCGTCCCCGCAATCGAAAACCATGCACCGGAAACCCAAGGCATCTATGCCGTCTATCCGCCGGGCCGTTACACGCAGCCGAAGGTGCGGGCCTTCATCGATTTCTTGGTCGAAAGCTTCCGCGATCGGGGCCCCGGCGACTGGTAAGGCCGGGGCACGCAAGGTTCTCTCTGGCGGCGGGTCATCTGAAATGGTGGCCCGCCGTTTGCGTTTGCGGGCCGCGCCCTATTCAGTCGATGTGATGATGACCTCGACGCGGCGGTTAAGCTCGCGCCCTTCTTCGGTGTCGTTGCGCGTGAGGGGGGCGAAGAAGCCAACCCCATGGGTCTCGATTCGCCCTGGCGCGATGCCATGGCGATCAATCAGTAGTCTGCGGGCGGATTGGGCACGTTGCCGCGAAATGGCCATATTTCCTTCGGCGCTGCCCTCCGCATCCGTGTGGCCAACGACGGCGATGGTGGTGTCGGGATTGGCCTGCAGGAAGGCGGCCAGAGCTTCCAGCGAAGCATAATTGTCGGCGGCCAACTCGGTCGAGCCGGTGGCGAAATCCAGGTCGCTCAGAACGGCGCGACCGGTTTGCACAAGGACCCGCGCGACGTCGCTGTCGACATTTATCGCAGGCGGCGGCGCAGTGCTGGATGCGCTCTTGATCACGTTGTCGACGTCGGTGGCTGGGTCGATCCGTGTTTCCTGCACGAACCCGGCCTGGCCAGCCCGGCTGACGATGAGGGTGCGCCAGGCATCGTCCTTCTGGGCGGCCAGGTATCGGAAGTCGGACAGGTCTACGAACATCTCCGGGGCCGGGGTCACGTCGATCTCAAACCGGAAGTCGAAGCCGCCGCATTCCTTCGTGTTGCATTCGTAAACGATTTGCCAATCGTCGGCGGTCAGCGCCTCCCGAAGGGGGGCCAAGACTTGCAGTGTTGTCAGATCGGCGGCGTCCAACTGCCAGTTACTGCGAGTCATGGCGCCTTCCACAACCTCGACCGGCAGGGCGCCGTCATAGGGGCCCATCGCCACCCGGTGGCTGGAAAGGGCGCGGGTTTCGCGGAACGTGTTGGTGGCAGGGACCTGGAAAGTCAGGTCCGCGCAGGCCGGGCTGGCCAGAAGTAGGAAAGCAGCTGCCCGGATCACCCGCGCGCCTGGCTGTGATAGTCCGGGTTGGGCTGCATCGCGATGGCGGAGGCCATGCGGTTGGACATGTTGAAGAACGAGGCGACGGCGGCCAGGTCCCAGATGTCCCGGTCCTGTAGGCCGTGGTCGCGCAGCGCCTGACGGTCGCTTTCTTCGATGGTCGCGGAGGCTTTCGTCATCAGCACCGCGAAATCGAGCATCGCGCGCTGGCGCGGCGTCAAGGATGCCATGCGGTAATTCATGGCGATCTGCTCGCCCAAGGCCGGGTCACCCGACAAGGCGCGGACGGCGGCGCCATGGGCCACGAGGCAATAGAAGCACCGGTTTTCGGCAGAAACGGCGACGGCGATCATCTCCCGCTCAAGCTTTGTAAGTGCGCTGTCGCCCAGCATCAGGTCGTTATAAAGCGCCGTGAACGCGTCGAGCTTCGCCTTGTCGAACGCGTAGGCGCGCAACACGTTGGGCACGAAGCCCAGCTTTTCGACGCAGATATCGAAGTAGCGGGCCGTATCCTCGGGCAGCGGGTCCATTTGCGGCAGGTTGAGCGCGGTGGGTTGGTCGGTCATGTCACATCCGGGTGGCGGCGGTAGTGATAGCCTGCCTCCGATATCATCCCATGGGAAGCGTAGGTTGCGTTGGCGGCCTCGTTTGCGTCGGCGGCAATCAGCGCGATGCGGGTGCAGCCGCGGCTTTTCGCCCAATGGGCGGCAGCGCGCAACAAAGTGCCCGCGACGCCCTTTCGGCGGTGTTGAGGCAGGACCTCGACGGCGGACATCATGACCGTGTCGCCATGGGCAGCCACGAAAGCGGCCCCCGCGGCCCGGTCATCGACGCGCGCCAAGACGCCCATGGGGTCAGCGGCCCGTTCCATCACGGCCTGGCGGGCGGGCGTGATCGACCCGGCGGACCAGATATCCCGCATGATTTGAAGTGGGGGCCAGATGGTGAAGCCGCTGGCATGGGGCATCGGTGTCTGGGTCAGCGGGGCAATGGGATGCGTCCAGATGGTGACATTGTCGCGCATGTCGTAGCCGCGGGCAGTCAGTGCGGCATCAACCGCCTCCTGCCCCGGCCAGATCACGAAAAGCGGGGTTTGGTCGTGGCTGCGGGCCAGGGCCTCCGCCTGGTCGATCTGATCGGGGGCATTGCCGGAAATAGCGGCGACGCGGCTGCCTGCACCGTGGGTCACGCGGACGGTCCAAGGCCCTTCGGTGACGAAGCGCGCAGCGGGCCAGCAGGCGTCGATGATCCCTTGCCAGTCGGTCACAACAGGGTTTGCAACCTCTCAGTCGCCTCGGATACGCGGTCGGCGTCTTGGCCGCGTATGACGATATTCGCGCCGAATTTGCCATCCTTCTGGAATGGGTAAGAGCCGAGGGAGAGGTCGGGAAAAGCCTCCGCCAATTCGCCCAAGGGCCCGGCAATGTCGCCCTCGCCCCTGTCAATCCGTGTTGAGGTGGAGGTTAGGGGCTGCCCGCCCGTCAGCGTTGGCAGAACCGATGCCACCATGGCCTGAAAGACCGACGGCACCCCAGCCATGACGTGGACATTCCCGATGGTGAAGCCGGGCGCGACGCTGACCGGGTTGTCGATGAGCGTGGCGCCTTCGGGGATGCGCGCCATGCGCAGGCGCGCCGCGTTCAACTCAGACCCCGTACGCGCGTAATGTGCCGCCAGCAGCGCGCGGGCATCCTCGCGGATGTCCACGCCTACGCCAAAGGCCGCGCCGATGGCATCGGCGGTGATATCGTCATGGGTCGGCCCGATCCCACCAGAGGTGAAGACGGTGCCCCATGCCGCCCGTAGCGCATTGACCGCCGCCACGATGGCGTCGTGGTCGTCGGAAACGATGCGCACCTCGGACAGCGTGATGCCCGCTTCCGTCAACTGGCCCGCCAAGTGATGCATGTTCGCGTCACGCGTGCGCCCCGACAGGATTTCATCCCCGATGACAAGCATGGCGGCGGTGGGATTTGGCATGGGTCTCTCCTCCGAGGTCGGGTATAGGGCGCGGCCATGCGCTTCGCCACACCCCTGATCCCTGCCACATTGGTGCGCCGCTACAAGCGGTTCCTGGCGGATGCTGTGCTGGAAGACGGGCGCGAAGTCGTGGCCCATTGCCCTAATTCGGGCGCCATGCTGGGGCTGAACGCACCTGGTGCCCGCGTCTGGTTGGAGCCCAATGACGATCCGAAGAAGAAGCTCGACTATGGCTGGCGCCTGGTGGAGTTGGGCGACGGGCACATGGCTGGGATCGACACATCGGTGCCCAATCGCGTCGTGGGCGACGTGCTGCGTGCCCGGGAAGTGCCGGGCCTGGAGGCGTATGGCAACGTCCGGGCGGAGGTGCCTTATGGCACGCGCAGCCGCGTGGATTTCCTGTTGTCCGAGGCTGGTTTGCCAGACGCCTACGTCGAGGTGAAGAACGTCCATCTGCGCCGCAACGGCAGCTTGGCAGAGTTCCCTGACTGCGTGACAGAACGTGGCGCCAAGCACCTGAGGGAGTTATCGGCCATGGTCGCCGAAGGGCATCGCGCCGTCATGATTTACCTGGTGCAAAGGACTGATTGCAGCTCGGTCGCCATGGCTGCGGACTTGGACCCGGGCTATGCGCAAGCCTTCACCCAGGCAAAGAAGGCGGGGGTGGAGATGATGGCGTTGGGGACCAGGATCGACACGGATGGAATCGCCGTGACCTTTCCGCTGCCCGTGATTGGTGGATAAACCTTCGCTTTGATACTATGTGCCCCCGGAGAACGTGCAGGAGCATGCTTTGGACGAACATCGTGGCAGATTGACCCGCGACGGTATCCGCATCCACGACGATGCGGATTTCGAAGGCATGCGCGTGGCCGGGCGGCTGGCGGCCGAGATTCTGGACCGAATCGCCGACCACGTTGTGCCCGGCGCCACCACGGGCGCGCTGGACGATTTGATCACGCTTTGGGTCGAAGAGGCCGGGGCAACCTCGGCCACGATCGGCTATAAGGGCTACAAGCACGCCTCCTGCATCAGCGTGAACCATGTGGTTTGTCACGGCATACCTGGGGACAAGGTGCTCAAGGATGGGGACATCCTGAATATCGACGTCACGGTGATCGTGGATGGCTGGTTTGGCGATACGTCGCGGATGTATGTGGCTGGCACCCTGTCGCGTAGGGCGGAGCGGCTGGTTCAGGTGACGCATGACGCGCTCTTCAAAGGGATCGAGGCCGTTTGCCCGGGCAAGACGTTTGGCGATATTGGCCATGCCATTCAGTCCTACGCCGAAGCTCATCGCATGTCGGTGGTGCGTGATTTCTGCGGTCATGGGCTGGGCCGCGTGTTCCATGCGCCGCCCAATGTGCTGCATTACGGGCGGCCAGGCACCGGACCGGTGCTGGAAGAAGGCATGTTCTTCACCATCGAACCGATGATCAACCTGGGCAGACCGGAAACGAAGGTCTTGGCCGATGACTGGACGGCGGTGACCCGCGACAAGTCGCTATCGGCGCAGTTCGAACATTCGGTGGGCGTCACGGCCACAGGGGCGGAGCTATTTACTCTGTCGCCCGCAGGCCGTTTCCACCCCACATGGGCGAGTAGTTAACCCTTATTTAGCACCTGGCGTTGCAGAGTTCGGTCCATGATCAGACCTGCACCGACCCATGGCCTGTCCGAGGCCCCGTTCCCGCCCGATCTGTTCACGGTGGCGCCGCAGGTTGCGCTTGCGCTCCCGCAACGGGCTGACCTGCTTCCCGCGACCGATGATGAACCCGACCACCGCTTGGCCCATCGCGCGCGGCTGCGCGAACGGTTCATGCAAGGCGGCGCCGCCGCCATGCCCGACTATGAGTTGTTGGAGCTTCTGCTTTGCCGGGCCCTGCCGCGTGGCGACGTGAAGCCGCTGGCCAAGCGGTTGCTGACAACATTCGGTGATCTTAACCGCGTCATGGCCGCCCCGCCCAGCCGGTTGGCTGAGGTGAAGGGTGTCGGGAATTCAGTAGTAGAACAAATCAAGATCATGGAAGCACTTGGCCACCGCATGGCGCGGGCCAAGGTCATCCAGAAGCCGGTTCTGTCATCCTGGGATGCGCTGCTCGATTACCTGCGCACGGCCATGTCGCATCAAGGGACGGAACGGTTTCGCGTGCTGTATCTGGACCGCAAGAACGTGTTGATCGCCGATGAAGAACTGGCGGAGGGCACCGTGGACCATGTGCCGGTCTATCCGCGCGAAGTTCTCAAACGCGCCTTGGCATTGGATGCGTCGGCGATGATCTTGGTGCATAATCATCCATCGGGTGACCCGACCCCGTCAGAAGCCGATATATCCATGACCTACGCCATCCGCGACGCGGCAGAGGTGTTTGGCATTGTGCTGCACGACCATCTAATCGTCGGCAAAGCGCAGGAGCTTTCGTTCCGCTCCGAAGGGTTGCTGTAGGTCCAGGCGGCGTCAGCCCACGGCATCCAGGATGTAGCGGCTGGTCATCAGGTCCAGATGGGCGCCGCCACCGTTTTTGAACAGGGTGATCTCATCCTCCGCGCGGCGCTTGAAGGCGCTGCCGTCGTAGTAGTCGGCGGCAATGTCGTCTGCGGTGATTGTGCCAGCGGCCAGCGGGATCCTAAGCTCTCCGATGTGGTCGAGCGTGGTGGCGCGGGCATCGACGAAAATAGTGGCGCGGCGCAAGGCTGTGTCATCGGCTTCGCGCATATCGGGGCGATAGGCGCCGATCAGGTCGATATGCTGGCCCGGCTGCAACCAATCCCCTTGCAGCACCGGTTCTGTCGCCATGGTGGCGCAGGCGATGATATCAGCCTCGGGCACAGCTTGCGCCAGGTCGGTTGCCGCCGCGCAGTCATGGGCCGCGGCGAAGGCGCGGGCATTGTCGGCGGACCGGGACCAGACCGTGAAGTCGGCCTGCGGAAAGGCGGCGGCATAGGCCTGTCGCAGGCTGGCTGCGACGGTGCCCGACCCGACGATCAGGATGCGGCGGCTGTCTGGGCGTGCCAACCGCGTAGCGGCCAGCAGACTGTCGCCCGCCGTCTTCCATTTCGTCACCAGCCCGAAGTCCAGCATGGCAGCCAAAGTCCCGTCAGTATCGGAAAAGAGCGAGACGGCACCGCCGATGGCCGGTTTTCCGTGGTTTTTGTTGCCTGGAAAGATCGTCGCTGTCTTAACCAGTAAGCCCAGCCCGTCGATCCAAGCCGCGCGGCTGAGCATCGTGTCCGGGTCGCGATAAAGAAACGTATCCCCGATTTCGGCGCGCGGCAGGTCGTGGCCCGCAGCAAGGGCGCGGGTCAGCGCGAGCCAATCCAGCATGCGCTCGGCTTCCTGTCCGATGAAGGGAATTGTCATGCGGCTTCCTCCGCGCTTAGCAGACCTTCTTCCACCAATCGCGCCGCCCACCCCCCCGGTTCTGTGAACAGGTGGGTGGACCAGCCGCGCGCGGCGGCGGCGGTTACGTTGTCCGGTCGATCATCGGTAAAGAGAATGGCGCCCGGGGGCACGGCCACTTGGCGCTCAACCTCGGCATAGATGGCGGGGTCGGGCTTCGCCACGCGCAGGCGGCCCGACACGGCGAGGCCATCGAATTCCGACAGAAAGTCAAAATGGCGCGCCGCAAGGTCGAAGCTTTCCGCGCCGAAATTGGTCAGCGCGTGGACGGGTACGCCCTTGGCGCGCAGGGCCCGTTGAAGGCGCACGGATTGGTCGATGACGGGCGTGATCATGTGCAGCCAGTCGTCATGCCACATGCAGATTTCGCTTCGCCATTGGGGGTGATGATCTGCCACGGCGTAGATGATATCGCGAAACCCCTCACCCAGATCGACGCGCGCATTCATCCCGTCCAGGTCCACCTCGGCAAAGAGAGCGCGGCGCCGGTCTGGCCCGATGCGGGCGTCATAGAAGCTTTCGGGGTCCCACCCGATCAGCACATTGCCGATGTCCAGCACCACCGCACGGATCATGCAAGGTGATCCGCGTGGAAGGCGATGTGGGCTTCGGCGAAGCTGGCCACGAAGAAATAGCTGTGGTCGTAGCCATCTTGCAGATTGACCTCGGATGGGCTGCCGGTCGCCGCCAGTGCTTCGGCCAGCGCGGCGGTGCCGAGCTTGTCAAAGAACTGATCGGACGTGCCGGTATCGATCCGCAGGGGGGCGCCGAACTTCCCCGCGCGGCGCAGCAGGATCGAGGCGTCGTGGTCGGCGGGGGCGCCAGTATAGGCCGTCAGTTGCGGGCGGCCCCAATCGCTGTCGGACGGATTACAGATGGGCGCGAAGGCCGAAACCGACCGGTAGCGGCCCGGATGTTTCAGCGCCAAGGTCAGGGCGCCATGGCCACCCATGGAATGGCCCGTGATGCCCTGGCGTTTCTGGTCCAAGTCGAAGGCAGCGAAGACCGTGTCGGGCAGGTCGCTGGCGATATAGCTTTCCATCCGGAAATGCTGGGCCCATTCGCCCTCGCTCGCATCGACGTAGAACCCGGCACCTTGGCCCATGTCATAATTGCTGTCGTCGGGCACGCCCGCCCCGCGCGGGGACGTATCGGGAAAGACGACAGTTAGTCCGGCCTCTGCCGCCCAGCCTTGCAGGCCCGCCTTGGTCATGGCGTTTTCATGGGTGCAGGTCAGACCCGAAAGGTACCAAAGCACGGCGCCCGTGGCGTGTTCGGGGCGGAAAAGGCCAAAGGTCATCTCGGTCCCTGTCGCGTCAGAGGCATGGGCATAGACGCCTTGGACGCCGCCGAAGCACCGATTTTCGCTAAGGGTCTTCATGGGCTTCCTCCGGTTAGCAGGCCGATGACGACCGAAACGGTGACAATAGAAACTGTGGTCGAAACCAAGATGGCGGCCGATACGCGCTGCGGTGCCACGCCGTAATGCTGCGCCAGCATGTAGACGTTGCCCGCCACGGGCAAGGCGGCGGCGGATATCATGACCGTCGCTGCGAAAGGATCGGCCACCGGGAAAATCACCAGTGCAGACAGTGCCACCGCGGCGGGGTGCAACACCAACTTGCAGAAGGTGAGCCAGCCAGCGACGGACAGACGCTCCGCCGTTTTGCCGGCGAGTGAGGCGCCGATGGCAAACAGCGCGCCTGGCGTGGCAGCGGCGCCCAGAAGCGTCAGGAATTCGTTCACCGGTTCCCACAGATCGCGGCCCGTATAGGACCATGCAAGTCCCAGGACGATGGAGACGATCATTGGGTTGCGCAGAAGGCCCAAGCCCACTGAGCGCAGGGTGCCCAGAGAGACCTTTCCGTCGCGCGAGCCCGTAATCAGGATCACGATGAGTGATGAAAACACGATCAGGTCAGCCGCCAACACCATCAGCATCGGCCCCGCGCTGGCCGGGCCCAGAAGCAGCACGAACATCGGGATGCCAAGGAAGCCCACATTGCCGATTGTGGCGACTTGGGCTTCGACCGCCGCTTCGGCCACCGAAAGGCCCCGGAAGAAGCCAACAGCCGTGGCGATCAGATAGACCATGGCGCACCCCCAAAGGTAGGCGCCGATGAACTGCCAATCGAGGATTTCGGCCAAGGTGAGGTTGGCGGCGAAGTTGAATAACATCGCCGACAGGGCGAACCAGAAGACGAACTTGGTCAGATAGGCGGTCGCCTCGGCGGTAAAGAACTTGGTGCGCCCCGCGGCATAACCCAGCGCGATCAAGGCGAAGAAAGGAACGGTCTTCAAAAAGATCGCGAGCATGGCGCAGGGCTATCGGTCGCGGGCAGGGCTGTCCAGTTGGCGCAAGCACGCCCGCCATGGGCGCGCCTTGGCCGAAGACTGCGCAGAAGCTGGCCGACGGCGAGGTTCCGCGAATTGTCGTTGGGTGAGGTCGGAGCCACCTGAGGTTGGCGCGGGCCGATCAGGCCCGCCCAACCTTGAAGGAGAGACGACATGACGAAACTAAGTGTTGCGACGGTCCTTTCCCTAATCCTTGCGCTGCCTGTGTCCGCCCAGGCTTTGCGCATTGAAGATGATGGCATCATCACCTTGCCGGAAGCGCCGCCCGCGGCAGGACCGATTATCGAGATTAACGATGATGGCATATCGGAACTGGCCCCTGACGCCGAAGCGGAAGGCACAACCGGCGCCATCGTCGGTGCCCCGGGGCAATGCACGGCCGTGGAAAGCTCTGCCGGGATGAGCGGCGCAGAATGCGGCTCGCTCAGCGCGGAACAGGTCATTCAGCGGCTTGACGGCTAAGCCTGAGACGACATGGCGCGCCGGGCAAATTAGCTGTGTTCAGGGGCGCGTCATGATGGGTTGGGGCCTGATTTCTGGGTTCTGACCTGTCCCGCTGAGCCTCCGCGGCGGGACGCGCGGGCCAGGACTTCCCCTCTGGCCCGCGCAAGCCGTAAACCGTTCGGTTTAGTAATTGCTTGTGCGCGGCCTCTCACTGCCTATATTCTTGGCAGAAAAGATGAGGCGAAGCATGAACGAAGTGACACCGATCAAGAAGGGTCGAAAGTACGACCAAGTCCTTGAGGGTGCGCGTGCCGTGTTCATGGCCGACGGATATGAAGGCGCCAGCGTCGACGCGATTGCCCGGTCTGCGGGCGTATCGAAGGCCACATTGTATAGCTATTTCACGGACAAGAAGCTGCTGTTCATGGAGGTCGCAAAGACCGAATGCAGCGTCCAGATCCGAGAAACGGGCGACCTTCTGGTGGACGACGCCGCACCTAGAGAAACGCTTTACAAGGCGGGTCGGCGCATCACGGGTTTCATCATTTCGGATTTCGGGCAAAGCATCTTCCGCATGTGCGTCGCGGAAAGCGATCGCTTCCCCGAATTGGGCCGCGAATTCTTCCGCACCGGCCCGGCCGTTTTTCGGGGGCGGATGGTTGAATACCTGCAATCTGCCGTCGAACGGGGCGAATTGGCCATCGACGACGTCGCCCTGGCAGCGGACCAATTCATAGAACTTTGCCACGCGACGCTGTTTGTCGAGATGGTCTTCAACGTCCGTGACAGCGTCACGGAAGAAGAAGCCGAGCGTGTGGTCAGCGGCGCCGTAGAGACCTTTCTGGCCCGCTACGGCACCGGCGGCTAAGGCAGGCTCACTCGGGCCGCAGGCTTGTTGTGACGTAGTTCACGGCCAGATCGCGATCTGAAAGACGCCAGGTCCAGGTGAGCGGGTTGAACACGAAGCCCGTGCGATCCACCGGGTCCATCCCCGCATTGCGCAACAGATCATAAAGCTCGTCTGGCGTGATGAACTTCGACCATTCATGCGTCCCTTTGGGCAGCCAGCGCATCACATGCTCGGCCCCGATGATGGCCATGACATAGCTTTTCGGATTGCGATTGATGGTCGAGCAGGTCATCAGGCCGCCGGGCCTGAGAAGGTCATGGCACGCCTTCAGATAGGCTTGCGGGTCGGCCACATGTTCGACGACTTCCATGTTCAGAATGGCGTCGAAAGGGGGCTCCCCGGCTTCGATCAGCGCTTCGGCGGAGGTATGGCGATAGTCGATATCGAGGCCCGATTGCTCTGCATGGGTGCGGGCCACGGGAATGTTGCGTTCGGCCGCATCGACGCCCACGACGGTGGCACCCAGCCGCGCCATGGGTTCGCACAAAAGCCCGCCGCCGCATCCGATATCGAGGATGCGAAGGCCGTTGAACGGCGCATCGGCGGTCAAGTCACGGTCGAATTCGCCCGCTATCTGAGTTGTGATGTAGTCGAGCCGGCATGGGTTGAGCATGTGCAACGGCTTGAATTTGCCGTTGGGGTCCCACCATTCGGCGGCCATGGCCTGGAATTTCGCGATCTCGGACTCGTCGATCGTGGTCGTCATCTGATCCCCTATGGTCTTGTTAAGGATGGTGGCGGGCCGGTGCCGGTCTATATAGGGCGGATATGGACAGAAACCCGCACCACAAGACGGCCAACGCGCTCTATCCCCCGATTGACCCTTTCGACCAGCGTATGGTCGAGGTGGGCGAGGGGCACCGCCTGTATGTGGAGCAATGCGGCAACCCCGATGGCTTGCCTGTCGTCGTGCTCCATGGCGGTCCCGGGGGCGGATGCAGCCCGATGATGCGGCGCTTCTTCGATCCCGATGTGTGGCGGGTGATCTTGTTCGATCAGCGTGGCTGCGGGCGGTCCCGCCCCCATGCCAGCGTGCGCGACAACACGACCGCGCATCTGGTGCGCGATATCGAGGCACTGCGCACCCTGTTCGGGATCGATGCCTGGGCAGTGTTCGGCGGAAGCTGGGGCGCGACCTTGGCCCTGATCTATGCTCTGAACCATCCCGACCGGGCCGCGCATCTGATCCTGCGCGGCGTCTTCCTGATGGAGCAGCGGGAGCTTCGGTGGTTCTATGGCGGCGGGGCAGGGACGTTTTGGCCGGACCAATGGCGCCGCTTCGTCAACATGATTCCGGAAGACGAACATGGCGACCTGATTGCCGCCTATCACCGACGGCTTTTCGACACGCCACCCCATGAACAGGTCCGCTTCGCGCGGGCTTGGGCCGCCTGGGAAAACGCCCTGGCTTCCATCGGCAGCCAGGGCCAGACCGGAGAGCCCAATGGCGAATATGCCCGTGCCTTCGCCCGGCTGGAAAACCACTACTTCACCCATGCGGGCTTTCTGGAACATGACGGATGGATCCGCGCCAATATGAAACGGCTCAGCGGTGTGCCCGGTGTCATCGTGCAGGGCCGCTACGATATGATCTGTCCGCCCCAATCGGCCCATCTGTTGGCCGATGCCTGGCCCGCCGCGCGCCTTCACATGGTGCCCTTCGCAGGCCATGCCCTGTCCGAGCCCGGGATATCCGAGCAATTGGTGCGCTCCACCGACACCATTGCCCGCACCCATCGCGGACTGCGCTTCTGACGGCTGACAGGCTTTGCGCGCTGGGTTAGGTGTGCGCGGCAGGGGCAGACGGCTACAGGACAAGATATGCAAATCGAAGAAACGGGGCTGGAGGGCCTGAAGCTGCTGACGCCGCGCCGGTTTGGTGATGCGCGCGGCTTCTTCGCCGAGTTGTGGAACGCACGCACATTCGCGGGTTTTAACCTCGACGTGGCGTTCGTGCAGGACAATCATTCCCTTTCAGGTCCCGTGGGGACTTTGCGCGGGCTCCACTACCAAGCGCCGCCCCACGGCCAGGGCAAGCTGGTGCGGTGTGGGCGTGGCCGGTTGCTGGACGTCGCGGTGGATATCCGTCGCGGCTCCGTCACCTATGGGCAGCACCACGCGGTGGAATTGACGTCCGAGGATGGGCGGATGCTCTGGGTGCCGGAGGGCTTCGCCCACGGCTTTGTGACGCGCGAGGAAGACACCGAGATCGTCTATAAATGCACCGGTTTCTATGCGCCGGATGCGGAATTCGCCGTGGGCTGGGACAGTTGCGGGATCGACTGGGGCCTGGCTGCGGAACCGGTTCTGTCTGCAAAAGATGCCGCCGCTCCGGCCCTTGCCGACATCGAAAGTCCCTTTGAAATGGGTGTGGCGCCATGCGCCTGATCGTGACCGGCGGGGCCGGGTTCATTGGGTCGGCTGTGGTGCGCCAAGCCGTGGCGGCGGGGCATGAGGTGCTCAACATCGACGCGCTGACCTATGCGGCGAATTTGGAGAACGTGGCCTCCGTCGCAGGAGCCTCCAATTACCGCTTTGTGCAGGCCGACATAACCGACCGCGGCGCCATGGACGCGGCCTTTGCCGATCATCGACCTGACGCCATCCTGCATCTGGCTGCCGAAAGCCATGTGGACCGGTCCATTGACGGCCCGGGCGCCTTCATCAAGACGAACGTGACCGGCACCTTCACCTTGCTGGAAGCCGCGCGCGCCTTCTGGCAGCGGCAGGGCTTTCCGAGGTCCTTCCGGTTCCACCACGTTTCCACCGATGAAGTCTTTGGATCGCTCGGCGAAGAAGGGCGGTTCGATGAGACTACGCCCTACGACCCTCGCAGCCCCTATTCAGCCAGCAAGGCGGCCAGCGACCATCTGGTGCGCGCCTGGTTCGAGACCTATGGCTTGCCAATTCTGGTGACGAATTGTTCCAACAATTATGGGCCTTACCACTTCCCGGAAAAGCTGATCCCCGTGGTCATCTTGAACGCGCTGCATGGGCGGGCCATCCCGGTCTATGGCGCGGGCGCCAATGTGCGGGATTGGTTGTTCGTGGAAGACCATGCCAATGCGCTCTTGACCGTTCTGGCAGGCGGGCAGGTAGGGCAGACCTATGTCATTGGGGGCGAGGCGGAGGCGCGCAATATCGACCTTGTCCGCCAAATCTGCGCCCTGATGGATGAGATGGTCCCAGACGGTGCCCCCCATGACCGGTTGATCGAGTTCGTCACCGACCGGCCCGGGCATGATGCGCGCTATGCCATTGACCCCAGCCGCATCCGGAGGGAATTGGGCTGGCGGCCGTCGGTGTCGCTGGAAGAAGGGTTGCGGCGCACGGTCTGCTGGTATCTCGACAATCGCGATTGGTGGCAGCCGCTTCTGGCACGGGACGGTGTGGGGCAGCGCCTGGGGAAAGGCGCGTGATCCTGGTCTTTGGCGCCAATGGGCAGGTGGGCCAGGCTTTGGCCGCGGCGCCGGGTGTCACGGCTTTGGGTCGTGCTGAGGCTGACTTGTCTGAGCCTGGCGCCTGTACCGCCGCCATCCGGGCCCATGCCCCGAAAGCGGTGATCAACGCAGCCGCCTGGACGGATGTAGACGGGGCCGAAGGCCAGGAAGCGGCGGCGCGCCTCGTCAATGCAGATGCACCGGGCGAAATGGCGCGCGTTTGCGCGGCGTTGGATGTGCCCTTCGCCCATATCTCAACAGATTACGTCTTTGACGGAACGGGTACGCGCCCGTGGGTGCCAGGGGATGCACCCGCACCGCTTGGGGCCTATGGCCGCACGAAGCTTGCGGGCGAACAGCAGGTCGCCGACGCAGGGGGGCGATGGGTTGTGCTGCGCACAAGTTGGGTTTTCTCGGGCCAAGGCCGGAACTTCGTTACGACCATGCTGCGGCTGGGGGCAGAGCGGGAGGCATTGACCATCGTGGCCGACCAGATCGGTGGGCCAACGCCGGCAGGTGCGATCGCCGATGCCTGTCTGCATATTGCCCGCGCGCTCCAGGATGGCGCGTCCTCTGGCATTTACCATTTCGCAGGGGCGCCCGATGTGAGCTGGGCAGATTTCGCGCGAGCGATTTTCGAGGTCGCAGGGCTTAGCTGCAACGTGACGGATATCGCAAGCACCGATTGGCCGACACCGGCGGCGCGCCCCGCCAATTCAAGGCTGGATTGCACCTCGCTTGTCGAGGTGTTCGGCATCCAGCAGCCCGATTGGCGCGACGCGTTACGTAGCCTGGCCGCAGACTTGTTTTAGTTGTCGATCGTGTTCGCCAGCTTGGCGAGGCCGAAGCCTGTCCCGACAAGTGCCAAGATAGTCTGGGCTGACGTCACATAGCTTTCCGTCACATAGACCACATCCTTGGGCATGATTTGGAAGCTGCGCGCCGAAAAAAGCCCGTCAGCCGTGGTCAGGTCCAGGGTGAAGACGACCCGCTCCATCCGGGGGCCGCGTTCGCCCGCGGACAGGGCTGAACTGGGATATTCCCGCAAGATCAGCACACCTTCGGGGTTGCCGCGTCCGTCATCGATGCCGCCGATGATCGACGCGGCATCCATGGCACTGACGACATCTTGCGTGAACGGGTGCAAGGCTTCGTCACCGGCTGCGCCGATGGACAGGAAATAACGGTCGTCTTCCTCCACGATAACCTGATCACCACCGATCAAGCGCGTGTCGAGGTCGGGTTCATCATACAGACGGTTAATCGACGTGCCGAAAATCCGCCCTCCGCGCTGCAAGCGGATTTGCGGGTTCGACAACGTCTCCGACACGCCCCCACCGGCGGCAATCAGGCTGAGTACCGAATAATTTCGGTCGGGCATGGGGTACGTCCCAGGCGCGGTCACGCCGCCCACAAGGTCAACCGAGTTGCTGCGGCCCTCCTGCAAGGAAAGCTGCACTTGGGCAGATGGCGCGACAGAGGTCAGACGCTCTTCCACCCGGGCACGGGCCGCTTCGGGCGGAACGCCGGCCACATTGATGTCGCCGACATAGGGCACGAAGATCATGCCGCTGGGTGAGACGCGCATATCCGGCAGCATGATCTGACGTGCACCGGGTGGCACCAGCAAAGAACTTTCGTTGCTGTCCCAAATCTGGATCGAGACGGTGTCACCTGCCGTTACCATCCGACCGCGAGAGCCTTGGCTGGCCGTTATCCAACCTAGATGCGGCTGGTTCACTTGGGGCCATTCCGCCACCGAAGGCAGCAAGGCCCGTGTCACCGGGTAAACAGCGAAATCCACCGCCGCGCTGTCGGACGAGCCCACGATCTCGGATTGCAGGGCTGCACCGCGGGGCAGGCCGCAAGATGCGAGCGCGAGAGTGGACAGAAGAATGGCGGCAAAGCGCGCTAGTCGGTTCATGGAACTCGATCCAAAAATGCTCCCCACGATTCGCCCCCCGACGCCTCGCGCGGCGCCACGATAGACGAGCGACCGCCGAGGTCAACGCGACGACCACGCAGGGGTTTGCCGCGCAGCATTCGCAGCATTATGATATGATCACAAAAACGGGAGCAGGGCATGTTGGGCAAGATCGAAAGCTGGGCACGGCACCTGCTTCGTATTCTGTCACCCAGTCAGAAGTATCTGATATTCTTAAGTCTTGATCTTGTTCTCGTCGTTTCAGCGCTCGCGTTGGCTGTCGGGCCAGCATCCCTTTTGCCGGTATTTTGGCCCACGTTGCTTGGCGCAACGTTCATTTGGGCGGCGCTCGGATTGCCGCGATTGCATCTATTGGACTACGACGCCTTGGCATTTGGCCGCGTCGGCGTTGCAGTCGGCGGAGTCACGCTTGTGCTGGCCGTCTGGGCCATGATGCACGGATTTGTCATTCCCCCGGTTTCGTTTGCATTGTTTGCCAGCGCGCTTTTCGGGGTGGTCGCAGTGTCGCGCATTCTGCTGCTCCAGGTCGTCCTGATGATCTATCGCAGGGGGCACCGCGCGAAGCGTGTGGTGATCTACGGCGCCGGGCGCACCGGGACAGAGCTTGTGCAGGCCCTGCGCACCCATCGCTCCATCACGCCGGTGGCGTTTGTCGATGACAACACATCGCTTCAGGGCCGTCCCGTTGCGGGTCTGCCCGTTCTTGCCCCCGGACGGCTGGCTGAGTTTGCGCGGGAACAGCGGATCCACCGCGTCCTTCTTGCAATGCCGTCGCTTGCTCCGCCCCGGCGGGCCGCGATTGCACGCCGTCTGCAGGATATGGGAATCGAAGTGCATTCGCTTCCCACCTTCGCACAGCTGATCGGGGTGGAGCGTCTGCCGGATGCCTTGGCACCCTTGCCGGGCCGGGCTTTCCTGGGTCGCAGCGAAGTGACGGAGATGCCGGACCTTGTGCAAGAAGGATATGGGGAAAAGTCCGTCCTCGTGTCCGGGGCCGGGGGCTCCATCGGGTCGCAGCTTTGCCGAAACCTGATCTACATGCGGCCCCGACGGCTGGTGTTGCTTGAATCCGCGGAACCCGCGCTGTTCCAAATCCATGAAGAATTACGGTCCGTTGCCCAGTCTTTGGGGGTCGAGGTGGTGCCTTGCCTGGGCTCTGTCACTGACGCTGGTGGCTTGGACAAGGTGCTGCGCAAGTATGAAGTCGAAGTGATTTTGCACGCCGCCGCCTACAAGCACGTGGCGTTGGTGCAGTCGAACCCGCTGGCAGGCTTGTCCAACAACACGCTTGGCACGCAGGTCTTGGCAGATGCCGCGGTGCGGGCGGGCGTGGAGCGATTTATCCTAATTTCAACCGACAAAGCTGTCCGCCCGGCCGGTTTGATGGGGGCCTCGAAGCGATTGGCCGAATTGGTTGTGCTGGACCAGGCGGCGCGGGCAAAGAAGACCGTCTTCGCCATGGTGCGGTTTGGAAATGTGCTGGGGTCTTCGGGGTCTGTCATCCCGATCTTCCAGGACCAGATCCGACGCGGTGGCCCTGTGACCGTCACCCACCCCCTGGTGACACGCTATTTCATGACGATTGAAGAAGCTGCGCGTCTGGTCATTCAGGCCGGTGCCATGGCTGAGGGTGGTGAAGTCTTCATCCTCGATATGGGTGAACCCGTCCGCATTACCGACCTTGCCCGTCAGACCATCGAGGCGGCGGGCTACACGGTACAGGATGACCGTAATCCCGGCGGCGACATCGCCATTCGCTATATCGGTCTGCGCCCGGGCGAAAAGCTGCATGAAGAGTTGTTCATCGACGGTTCTGAGCGCCCGACCGAAAACGCGCGGATCTTCCGCGCGCGCGACGCCGCAATGTCGGAGTTTGAGACCGCTGAGATGATCCGCGATCTGCGACGCGCAGTCGATAGCGGCGACGAAGGGGCTGCCCTGGCTGCCGTCGAACGCCGCTTGGGCGCGCTTGAATTGCCCGCCCTGTCGCCTGGCCTGCGCGAAGGCAGGGTTTGACAGCGACCGAGCGGTCCGGCACCACGCCCGACATGCGGCGCGCTCTTGTTACCGGCTCGGCCGGGTTCATCGGATACCATCTGTCAGAGATTTTGCTGGCAAGCGGTTGGAAAATCGTCGGGCTGGATAACCTGTCGGACTACTACGACCCGAACCTGAAACGCAGACGCCACGCCCTGTTGGGCGCAGGCTTCACGCCGGTCATCGGCGACGTGTCGGAGCCCGGTCTGATTGCCGAGTTGATGGCCCAGCATCGCCCGGATGCCGTCATCCACCTAGCCGCACAAGCCGGGGTACGGCATTCCATTGATGCGCCTCGCGACTACGTGCAAGCAAACTTGCTTGGCACGTTCGAGGTGCTGGAAGCCGCCCGTGCCCATCCGCCTGCGCACCTGCTCATGGCCTCCACCTCATCGGTTTATGGTGCCGGAACGGACATGCCGTACCGTGAGGTGCAGAAGGCCGACACGCAGATGTCCTTCTACGCGGCGACCAAGAAGGCCAATGAGGCCATGGCCCACAGCTACGCGCATCTCTACCGGCTGCCGGTCACGATGTTTCGGTTCTTCACGGTCTATGGGCCCTGGGGCCGGCCAGACATGGCCTTGTTCAAGTTCGTTCGCGCGATCCTGGCGGGGGAGGCCATCGACGTCTACAATCACGGTCATATGCGGCGCGACTTCACTTATGTGACCGATCTGGTGGGCGGAATTGCGGAGCTTATTGATGCCGTGCCCGGGGATACGCCTGTGTCGCCGCGGGACAGTCTCAGCCCCGTGGCGCCGTTTCGCGTCGTCAACATCGGCAACGGAGAAACGGTCGAGCTTGGTCGCTTCATCGCCGCCATCGAAGCCGCCACGGGCCGCACAGCCAAGCGGAACCTGATGGACATGCAGCCCGGTGATGTCCCCGCCACTTGGGCCGACACGGGCCTGCTGCGCGACCTGCTCGGTCACGCTTTGCCCCGGACGCCGATCGAAAAAGGCGTACAGGCTTTCGTGGATTGGTATCTTGCCAACCAGATTTGAAAGCCTGCCATATGCCCGCCCTGTTTGACCTGCCGCAACTGCCAAGCCTGCCTGTCACGGGCATGCCCGACACCTATCCAGTAGGGCGCGTCTTCTGCGTTGGCCGCAACTATGCCGCCCATGCCGCCGAGATGGGGAATGAGGTTGATCGCGAGGCACCGTTCTACTTCACCAAGTCGGTGTTTTCGGTGGCCTTGTCGGGACAGACGCTTCCTTATCCGCCGGGCACGTCCGACTACCATCACGAGATGGAGCTGGTGATGGCAATCGGCGCGCCTGCCTTTCGTGTGTCATACGATGCGGCCGGTGCGGCCATCTTCGGATATGGCTGCGGGCTCGATATGACGCGCAGGGATTTACAGGCCATGGCCAAGGAAAAGCGGCGTCCCTGGGATCTGGGCAAGGATGTCGAAGGCTCCGCCGTGCTCGGCCCGCTCACAAAGGGGTTCCTGCCAACGTCAGACGTGCCCATCACCTTGGATGTCAACGACGACACGCGGCAGGATGCGACGTTGGGCGAGATGATCCACGATTGCCAGGCCATCGTCGCAGACCTGTCTCGTTTCTATCACCTGCGACCGGGCGACGTGATCATGACCGGCACACCGGCGGGTGTCGGGCCGGTGCAGCCCGGCGACCATCTGATCGGCCGCATCGAGGGGCTTGCGCCGGTTGAGTTGCGGATCGGCAACCCCGAATAGGCCATGACTGGTTTGCGTGCCGTCGTCATCATCCCCCACCGGGACGACCCGCAGCGCCTCGCCAAATGTTTGGACGCCCTTTGCTCGACCTGTCCGTCCGATGTCGGCGTTGTGGTGGTCGATAACGGTTCAACCATGGCGGTGGATGACATCGTCGCGCGGCATGAGAACGCGACGCTTCTCCTGGAGGCGCGGCCTGGCGCCGCCCATGCCCGCAATACGGGCGTTGCCGGAACCGATGCGCCTGTCCTGCTGTTCACCGACGCCGATTGCGTCGCTGCGTCGGATTGGGTGGAAAGGGCGCTTGTCGTCATCGAAGGGCGCGACGCGGTCGGCGGCGCGGTTGCAGTCTTTCACGAGACGCCGGGCCCGCTGAGCGGCGCGCAGGCCTTTGAGGCAGCATTCGCTTTCCAGACGCACCGCTATATCACGCGGGAGCGCTATGCCGTCACCGCCAATCTGGTCGTCCGCCGTGCCGTCTTCGAGGCCGTGGGCCCCTTCAGGCCCGATGTCGCCGAGGATCGTGACTGGGGATTGCGGGCGCATGCGGCCGGTTTCGAAATGACCTATGACCCGGCGCTTTGCGTCGCGCATCCGTCTAGGCCGGACTGGGCGGCGCTGCGGCGCAAGTGGCGGCGGGTGACCGATGAAGGCTTTGCCTTGCATCTGGATCGCGGCGGCAGCCGGGTCTATTGGGCCGGTCGGGCGATGCTGTTGCCGTTTTCCATCCCGGTCCATGCGCCCCGTCTGTTGCGCCACCCGGATCTGAGCGCCAGTGAAAAGCTGGGCGGATTAGCCACTTTGGCGCGCTTGCGACTGTTGCGCATGGGTTGGATGCTGCGGCAGGTGTCGACATGACTTCGCCATACAGGCTTGCAAATGGGCGCCTGCGCGGGGACCAAGGACCCCGGAAGCGGTGAAGACGGGTGAGCTATGCGCATTGCGATGATCGGAACGGGATATGTGGGCCTGGTGTCCGGTGTTTGTTTTTCCGATTTCGGGCACGAAGTGTGCTGCGTGGACCGCGACCCCGACAAGATCGCTATGCTAGAAGGCGGCAAGGTTCCCATCTTCGAGCCGGGGCTGGACGACCTGATGGCGCGGAACGTTGGGGCAGGACGCCTGACATTCACCACAGACCTAAAGGCGGCGGTTGACGGGGCCGAGGCTATTTTCATCGCCGTCGGCACGCCGACGCGCCGCGGCGACGGGCATGCCGACCTGACCTATGTGATGGCCGCCGCTGAGGAAATCGCAAAGGCGCTGACCGGCTATGCCGTGGTCGTCACCAAGTCCACCGTGCCCGTGGGCACCAACCGCAAAGTCGCCGAAGTCATGGCGGCGGCGAACCCCGATGCGGCCTTCGACGTTGCCTCAAACCCCGAATTCCTGCGCGAAGGCGCGGCCATCGACGACTTCATGCGCCCCGATCGCGTGGTTGTTGGCGTCGAAAGCGACCGCGCCGGGCAGGTCATGTCCGACATCTACCGCCCCCTTTATCTGCGCGATTTCCCGATCATGATCACCGATCTCGAATCGGCTGAGATGATCAAATACGCCTCCAATGCGTTTCTTGCGACGAAGATCACCTTCATCAATGAGATTGCCGCGCTTTGCGAACGGGTCGGCGCGGACGTCAAGAAGGTCTCCAAGGGGATGGGGCTTGATGGGCGGATCGGGAACAAGTTCCTCCATGCCGGGCCAGGCTATGGCGGCTCCTGCTTTCCGAAGGACACGGCCGCCCTGGCACGCATCGGGCAGGAACATGCCTCCCCCATGCGGATCACCGAGGCCGTCATTCAGGTCAATGACGGTGTCAAAGGGCGCATGATCGAAAAGCTGCGCGACCTTTGCGATGGGGTGTTCAACGGCAAGACCGTCGCGGTGCTGGGTGTGACCTTCAAGCCCAATACAGATGACATGCGCGAAGCGCCAAGTTTGACCATCGTGCCAGCCCTTGTGGGCGGGGGCGCGAAGGTACGGGTCGTTGACCCCGAAGGGCGCCGCGAAGGGGAAGACCTGCTTCCGGGGGTTGCTTGGTGCGCCGACCCTTATGAGGCGGCCAGCGATGCCGACCTGTTGGTGCTGCTGACAGAATGGAATGAGTTTCGCGCGCTCGACCTAACGCGCCTGTCCGCTTCAATGCGGAAGGCGCGGATGGCCGATTTGCGCAACATCTACAATCGCGACGACGTGCTGGATGCCGGTTTCGTCGCTTATGAAGCCGTGGGGCGTTGAGTTAATGAAGATCCTTTTCGTGCATCAAAACATGCCGGGTCAGTACCGAGAAATGCTCGATTGGCTGGTCGCGCAGGGCGGGCATGAACTGGTCTTCCTGACCCAACGCCGCAACTTTCCCGACATGCCGGGGGTGCGAAAATACTTGTACAAATCTCACCACGTTCCCGACAAGAATGCCTATGGCCTGTCCCGTGTCTGGGAAGAAGCCGCAGGCTACGGGTACGGCGCTGCGCAGGCGGCCCTACGCCTCAAGAACGAGGGCTTCTTGCCCGATATCATCCTCGGCCATACCGGCTGGGGGGAGCTTTTATTCATGAAGCAAGCTCTGCCCGATGTGCCCGTTCTGGGCTTTTTTGAGTATTACTATATGCTGAGCGGCGGCCCGGTGGGCTTCGACCCCGAAGATCCGATTTCTGAGGCGACGGCCTATCTGCTCCATGCCAGGAACGCTGTTCCGAACACGAATATCCACGCAGTCGATGCCGGCCTGTCGCCCACGCGCTGGCAGCGCGACACCTTTCCCGAGATGTTCCATGACAAGCTTTACGTCTGCCATGACGGCATCCGAACCGACCGCCTGAAGCCTGACCCGGATGTCAGCCTTAGCCTTGGCCGTGTTGGGAAGATCACCCGCGACGATGAGATTTTCACCTATCTTGCCCGCAACATGGAAAGGACGCGCGGCTTTCACACCTTCATGCGTGCCTTGCCCGCCATCCAGAAAGCGCGGCCAAATGCACGTGTGCTGATCGTCGGCGGCTCGGGCGCGTCTTATGGCAAGGCCAGCCAAGCCGAAGGTGGCTTCCGGGCCGAGTTGGAACGCGAAGTGGGCCACCTCGTCGATTGGGATCGGGTGCATTTCCTGGGGCAGGTGCCTTACGGCGACTTCCAGAAGATCATCCAGATCAGCAGGTGCCACATTTACCTAACCATGCCGTTCGTCCTGTCTTGGTCCCTGCTCGAATCCATGTCGATGGAGGCCACGATCGTCGCGAGCGACGTTCCTCCGGTACGCGAAGCCGTCACCCATGGTGAAACAGGCCTGCTGATCGACTTCCACAGCCCGGATGCGTTGTCCGGGCAGGTCATCGACGTCCTGTCGGCGCCCGAATCCTTCGCGCATCTTGGCCCGGCGGCGCGCAAACATGTCGTGGCTGAATACGATTTCCTGACCAAGTGCCTTCCGCAGCATATTGAACAGATCAACGCGCTGGTCCCCGAAGATCGCCGTATTTCCATGTGACGGCGCCGGGTGCCGGGCGGTGCCCTGTTGCTTTCCCGTCAACGCCGGTGGTCATGGCTGCGCGGATGGTTTTCAGTCTGCGCCGCGGGCGCTAGGGATTCGCCATGGACGACCTGATTGCCGGGCTCGCCGCGGCGTTCCGGTTGATCGTCACGGCAGACCCGGAACTGATTGAGATCTCGATCCGGTCACTCCAGGTGACCCTGACAGCCGTGGCCATTGGTTGCCTATTGGGCTTGCCGTTGGGCGCTTGGCTTGCCGTGCGACGCTTTCGCTGGCGGCGCGGGGTGATCGCGACGCTCAATGCCTTGATCGGCTTGCCGCCGGTCGTCGTCGGGCTGGTGGTCTATCTGATGCTGTCCCGTTCTGGCCCGTTCGGTGTGCTGGGGCTGTTGTTCACGCCCACCGCGATGATCATCGCGCAGGTCATCATCGTGACACCGCTGGTCGCCTCCATCGCGCACCAAGCCATGCGGGAGCTTTGGGCAGAATACCACGACCTGCTGATTTCCATGAACGCTACCAAGACGCAGCGCATCTTGACGCTGCTGATCGACGGGCGCCGCGCCTTGCTGCTGGCGGCCCTTGCCGGGTTTGGCCGCGCCATTGGGGAGGTCGGTGCCATCATGATCGTGGGGGGCAATATTGACGGGGCGACACGGGTGTTGACCACGGCCATCGCCCTCGAAACGGGGCGCGGCGATTTCGCCCTCGCCCTTGGTCTGGGCATCGTCCTGATCGTGCTGTCGCTGCTTATATCCGGTGCAAGCCACTGGGCCATGCGCACGGAAAGGCAGGGCCGATGGTAAGCGCGCTGCCCCTGCATCTTGAGGCCGCAACCCTGCGCAGACGGGGTCGCGTCTTGGTGGGACCCGTCGACCTGTCCCTGGATGCCCGCGATGGTGGGGTGACCGTGGTGATCGGGCCCAACGGGTCTGGCAAGACATCGCTGCTGCGGATGATGCACGGCCTTCAGCGCGCCGAAGGACAGGTCCGCTGGGCCTTACCCGCCGATGAGGCACGCCAGCGACAGGCCTATGTATTCCAGCAACCCATCGTGCTGCGCCGGTCTGTCCTGGCCAATCTGGCCTTCCCTCTGCGCTTGCGCGGTGTGCCCCGGCCGGCGGCTTTCGCCCAGGCAGAAGAACAGGCGGCGCGCTTCGGCCTAACCGGCCTGCTGCGCCAGGCCGCACCGTCCTTGTCGGGCGGCGAAACGCAGCGCCTTGCCTTGGCCCGCGCGCTGATCACGCAGCCTGAGATCCTCTTTGCCGATGAGCCCTGCGCCGCCCTTGACGGCAGCGCCACGCGCGAGATCGAGGCACGATTGGTCGAGGCCGCGCAATCCACGCGCCTCGTCATGGCGACCCATGATATGGGGCAGGCGCGTCGCATTGCGTCCGAAGTCGTCTTCCTGCTTCATGGAAAGGTGCACGAAACGGGGCCCGCCGGGGCCTTCTTCGCCGGGCCGAAGACAGAAGCGGCTGCGGCATTTCTAAGGGGGGATATCGTCGAATGATCCGCGCTTTCATCCTGGCGCTTCTGATGCCGTTGGCAGTGCAGGCCGACACCATGCGCATGGCCGTCACCACGTCCTTCAACAATTCCGGTCTGGCCGATGTGCTGCTGCCCGCCATCGAGGCTGACACCGGTTTGCAGGTCCAGCTTCTGGTCGTCGGCACAGGGCAGGCGCTGCGCCTTGGCGCGGCGGGCGATGTAGATGCGGTCCTCGTCCATTCCAGAACGGCGGAGGAGGCCTTCGTTGCCGAAG
This sequence comes from uncultured Jannaschia sp., assembly GCA_947494145.1. Lineage (GTDB taxonomy): Bacteria > Pseudomonadota > Alphaproteobacteria > Rhodobacterales > Rhodobacteraceae > Jannaschia. The sequence continues at coordinate 56,783 of CANLTZ010000006.1, forward strand.
GCTCCGGCACGCATCGGCGTGAAATCATGTATAACGACTTCGTCGTGGTGGGCCCCGTCGATGACCCGGCGGGGGCGAGCGACGCGGCAACGGCGGCCGACGCGCTCACGCGCATATCCGAGACCGCGGCGCCCTTCGTCAGCCGCGGCGATGACAGCGGCACCCACAAGGCCGAGTTGCGGCTGTGGGACAGCGCGGGCATCGCGCCCGAAGGCGATTGGTATCGCCCGGTGGGCGCGGGCATGGGTGCTGCGCTGAACACGGCAGCGGGCATGGGGGCCTATGTGCTGTCAGACCGGGCGTCTTGGCTGAACTTCGGCAACAAGGACGGCATGGCCATCGCGTTCCAGGGGGACCCGGTGCTGTTCAACCAATATGCTTATCTGCCCGTGAACCCCGCCAAGCATGACCATGTGAAAGCCGAGGCGGCGGCGCGGCTGGAGGATTGGCTCGTCTCACCCAAGGCCCAAGCGCTGATCGACGGATACCGCATCGCGGGTGAGCAGCTTTTCACCTTCAACGCCCAGCGCTGAGGGGCGTCGGTTTTGGCCCATGCGAACAAGGTCATCCGGTCGGTGAACCTGGACGGCGCGGATATCTGCGTCGACATTTTCCAGCGCCCCGATGGGACCTTCGGTTTCGATGAGTTCCGCCGCGACCCGGAGGACGGACGGGGTTGGTTTTCCATCGGCCACCACGGGGTGGAGGCCTTCGCCACCGAAGCAGCCGCAGTCGCCGCTGCCGTCACGAGAGTCGGGTGGTTCGAGGGGTAGGCGGCGTTGAGGCGAATGGCGGGTCTGAGCCCAGTTTGACATATGCTGCATGTTGAACAAATGGCAGCTTCCGGCGTTCCGCGTGCCTCTAGACCTTCCTTTGGCGACATGCCGAAACTTGCTGACACCCCCGATGCAACGACAAAACCGCTTCACTCTGACGTTCTATATCAGCGCATCCGGTCGAAACCCGGTCCGAAGCTGACTACTCGCTCGGACGTCCCATCACCCGCTCGACCTGCGAAAGCCCACGCGGCCCGGCATAGAGGTCGGGCATGGCGTAGAAGGGATCGCGCATGGCCTCCTCGACGCTGACAAAGGTCCAGCCTTCGGCCACATACCAGTCCAGCATTTCGCTGAGGTGATCCGCGTTGATCCGGTTCATGTGGAGGAGGAGGATGTGAGGCACCTCCCCGCCGATGGCATCCTCGGCCAGAGATTCGAAGTGCAGCGTGCGCTCTCGGATGTGGGCGAGGTAGGCCTCAGCGATCTCGGCAGCCGTAACCTCGTCGTCTCGGTCGAGCGCGTCGAGGTAGTCGGCATTGTAGCGCCAGTCGTCGGTGTCGATGGTGACGGGGACGTTCACGTAGCCAAGATCGGCGAGCACTTGATCGGCGGCGGCCTTGGCTTCCTCCGTCTCGCCCTCCCGCAGGAACGGAAAGCGGTAGAAGCGGCTCTCCCCAATCCAGCGGGACAGGGCCTCGTCTGTTCGCTGCGTTTCCTCGCGGAACTGGTCCGGCGTGAGCGTCCCGTAGTCCGGGTGCGACCAGGAGTGATTGCCCACCGTGTGACCTGCCTCGGCGAAGGCGGCGACGGCCCGGCGCGAGCGCCAGCCGATTTGGCTACCGACCGCGAAGCCCGTCGCCTCCACCCTATGCGCCGCCAGCGCTTCGTTCACAGCCCGGACCTGCTCCAATCCTTCCGAGGGCGAGGTGCGCGAAGGCATGACGTAAGGCAGGTCGTCCAACGTGATCGCGATCTCGCGGGCCGCGCCCGGGAGCGCGGTCGACAGGACAGCCAAGCCGGCGGCGATGGCGCGGGTGACATGGGCGAGCATTCGGAACCCTAGCAGTTCGTCGCGTCCGCGATACAGAGGCGAGCTGAGTATGTCGTCCAAACATAGCCCCTCAGGACATCTTGCAAAGTCGACCTTAGATTCTGAGCCGCCAATGGCTGCTTCGTCCGCACAACCGACGCGACCTTCCACGTCAGCGAAACCCTTCATTCTTCCCCATGCACGGCCACCTGCGCGATCTCTGCGTCCTGGTGGTCCAGGATGCGGAACGTCTCTGTCACCCCGGCTTCGCCCAAGTCGCGCGCGACGGTCATGACGCGGTTGGCCTCGACCCCATCGCAAAGACTGGCCATGGCGTCGACTTCCTGCGTGGCGACAGGCAGGGCCGCGTCGATGGACGGTGCGCCGTAAAGCGTCACGAAGTGTTCTGCCAGCGATGTCACCAGGGCCTCGCGCTCCGCCGGTTCGATCTGGGTCACCGCGACGAAGGTGACCCGCCCGAAGGTTTCCAGGCCCAGCCAGCCATTGGTGAACGCCTGACGCGCCTTGCCCACCAGGTCGGCCTCCGTCCAATCAGAAAACTCGAATCCGCCAGGGATGCACCATTCGCCCGTCCGTGCAGCCACGCGATACACGTTGCGGTCACTTTCGTCGAAATGGATGGCGCGGGCGAAGTTCATGGATGCTCCAACAGGTCGGTCAATGGATCCAGAATGGTCCTGTCGCCTTCGCGGCGCAAGCGTCCCAAGGTTTCGTCCCGACCGATCCAGACGGGGTCAGATGTCTCCCGCTCCCATGCGGCGCCTTCGAGTTCGGCATGAAGCGGGGCAGGGCCGGTGTCTTCCCATTCGGCCAGGCGGTGGACGAGGTGCCGCGACCAGCTTTCGAGTAGGTCCTGGGCATTGACGCTGGCCAAGGGTTCGTTCGGGTCGAGGCCAAGGGTCACATGGGCGACGATCCAGGCGGGAATGGTGGCTGCATCGGTCCGTGGTGCAATCACGCCCACGCCGCCTGCCACGGCGCCATCCACATAGATCGCGTTTTCCCAACCCAGATGGACGGGGACTTCGGCCGGGCCGATGGCCCCAACGGCATCGCGCAGCGCGACCAGGGCAAGCGGGCCCATCTGGACGGCCTGCCCAAGCGGGACATCCGGGGCAAGCACAAGGGCGGCTTCCAGCCCGGTATCGGCCCGCCAAAGCAGCGTGCCGCCATCGCAACCGTCTTGGGCCGCGGCGATGGCATCCATGCGCGGGTCCGGCGATAGATGACCCCGCAGAAGGGGCGGCAGCGACAGGTCCGTCACGGGTGCAACTCCGCTTGAACGGAGTTGCACCTGGCTTGAAAGACAGGTGTCCTCGCCTCAGCCATGGCCCGCCGCAACCAGGTCACGCGCTAGTTTCCGATAGGATTCTGCCTGGGGTGAGCCGGGTTTTGACGCGACCACCGGCGCGCCGCCATCCGCCGCCACCCGGATTGACAGATGCAGCGGGATTTCGGCCAGAAGCGGGACGCCCAGCTTGGCCGCTTCAGCGGCTACGCCGCCATGGCCGAAAATGTGTTCTTCGTGTCCGCAGTTGGAGCAGACATGGGTGGACATGTTTTCCACCATGCCGATGACAGGGATGCTCATCTGGTTGAACATGTCGATGCCCTTGCGCGCGTCGATCAGAGCCACGTCTTGGGGCGTGGAAACCACGATGGCCCCGTCCAGCGCGAATTTCTGCGCCAGCGTCATCTGCACATCACCCGTACCTGGAGGCAGGTCCACCAGAAGGATGTCGAGCGTGCCCCATTGCACCTGGTTCATCATCTGTTGAAGCGCACCCATTAACATGGGGCCCCGCCAGACGACGGCCTGATCTTCGTTGGTCATCAGGCCCATGGACATCATGGTGACGCCGTGGTTGCGCAGCGGCAGGATGGTTTTGCCATCGGGCGAGGCGGGCCGCCCCGAAACGCCCAGCATCCGCGGCTGGGATGGGCCATAGACATCCGCATCCAGCAGGCCCACGCGGCGGCCTTCGGCGGCCAGTGCCACGGCCAGATTGGCCGACAGCGTGGACTTCCCCACGCCGCCCTTGCCGCTGGCGACGGCCACGATGCGGGCCACCCCGGGCACAGCCAGCGGCCCCTTCGGCTCGGCGGCGCGCGCGGGCTTCAGCTCCGGCGGAGCCTTGTCGGTATGGGCCGTCATCATGACATTGGCTTGGGTCATGCCCGGCAACGCGGCCAAGGCGGCTTCGGCCTGGGCGCGGATCGGTTCCATCACCTTCGCTTGGTCTGGCGCGATTTCCATCACGAAACGGGCCGCACCATCGGCGACGGTCAGGGCCCGCACGAACCCGGCGGCCACCAAGTCGTCGCCGCTGGGGGCTTTGATTTGTTTGAGCGCTGCCAGCGCGTCTTCGCGTGTGGCCATCAGTCGGGCGTGCCGTCGATTTGCCCGGTGACGACATGTTCCAGGTCAAGCCCGTCGATCGTCAGCACCACCTTGGCGTGAAATGGACCGGACCGGCCTGCGGCGCGGGCGGCTTTCTCGATTTCCTGTTGTGAGGTGACACCCACCTGCTTGAGGAACTTGCGCATGGACATGTTGAAATCGTCGGACATCGAACTCTCCCTAGTTCAGATAATCGTCGGTGGACCGGGGCTTGGGCCGGGGTGCCGATGTGAAGGGGTTGTCTTCGGTATGGGCCACGGCGTTCACCCGGCATTTGTCGCACATGCGGATCATCTGGGCCTTTTCGGCGCCAAACATCGGGTGCTTATCGGCGAGCATGCCTGCGATGCGCTCGATGGTGGAGGCCACGCCAAAAGGCGCGCCGCATTCGATGCAAAGCGCGGGCTCCTCTTCGTTCAGGATCTGCGGGCTGAGCGCTTCGGGGCTGAGGTTCAGGCGCGGTTCGAGACTGATCGCGCTTTCGGGGCAGATATTGGCACAAAGACCGCATTGCAGGCAGGCATCTTCGGTGAACCGCAGTTCCGGCCGGTCGGGGTTGTCGAGAAGTGCGCCTGACGGGCAGAGCGACACGCAAGACAGGCAGAGCGTGCAGGCATCGGTGTTGACCTGAAGCGTCCCGTAAGGCGCATGCGCTGGCAAAGGCACGGTTTCGGTGCCGCGCAGCGCGGTGGCGGCCGTGCGTGTCACCTGGCGGCGGGTGCCGATGGGCAGGATGGGTTCCGCCAAGGCGGCGGGCAGCGGCGCGCGGGTTTCCTGGTCCAACGCGTCGGGCTCGGCTGCCGTCATAAGGCGCACGGCGTCTTGGCCCGCAATCGCATTGGCCAGGGCGATCTGGGTTTCTAGCGGGGCGATTTCCGTCGGCGGGCCGGGCAAGATGTCGACGCGCGCGAAGCCCGCGCCCAATGCTGCCAGCGCTTCGGCATGGCCGAAGGCGGCGAGGGCGGGCAGGTGCAGCGGTACGGCATGGGGCGGCAAGCCCGCGCCATGGCGGGCGGATAGCGCGATCATCTCCGTCCCGTGGTCGTCATGGACGAGGAGCGACGGCACGTCGCCGAAGCTGCGGAAGGTGCGGGCCAGAACCTCTATCCGGCGGAACGTGTCGTCGGTGGATGGCGCGTCATAGCTGATCGCGCCGGACGGACAGGTCGACGCGCAGGCGCCGCAACCCGCGCAGATCATCGGGTCGATGGTGACATGCTCGCCCGCCGGGCTGATGGCGCCCGTGGGGCAGAGGTCCAGGCAATTGGTACAGCCCGTCTGTTCGGCGCGTGAATGCGCGCACAGGCTGGGCTCCGCGCGGACATGCAGGACCTTCTCAAACGTGCCGATCAGTTGGGAGGCCTCCAGGACGGCGTCGGCCACTGCCTGGGGGGATTTCGGATCGGGGCGCAGATAGCCCTCGCGCTTGTGATGGGCGGGGAAAAGCGGCGTGCCGCCCGTCAGGTCCAGGATAGCATCGCAGCGTGTCTTGGCGCTGTCGCGCGGGTGCGAAAAGGCCCGGGCGCGGCCCGATGGGTCGATCTGCCGCAGGCCGTCCAACGTTAACTCGAACCCCGCAAACGTGCCTGACGCGCTGCGAATGCGGCCCGACACGATGTCGAATGGCGCGGGGTCGGGCGCCTCCGCGTCCTCGGGCAAAAGGACGGTGACCGACAGGATCGGGTGCAGCCGAGTGGCCGCCGCCAGCGCCACATCCGCGGGCCCCACGATCAGGCAAAGCCCGTCCGATGTCACATCGCGCACCGGCATTTCCGCAGCGGGCAAGGCCGCCTCAGTCAGCAGCGCGGCCTGTTTCGCCGTGGCCGCGCCGTCGGCGTTCCAGCCCGCGCGGTCCCGTATATCAACGAATTGCGGCACTGGGGCGCCGCCTTCCTGGGCCAACGCGGTCAGCGCATCCGCCTGTTCGGCGCAGGCCATGATCGCGTCGCCACCGGCAAAGGCCTTCGCCACCTCCTCGGGGCTGCAGGTGCAGAGCGCCTTGTGGACGGCACCGCAGCTGCGGCCCGTCGCTTCTGACAACGCGTCGGCGTCGATCTGCTGCGTGTCTGCGCAGGTGCACAGGACGATCCGTCCGGTCATGTCGTCCTCCTCCCTCGGTCTGGGGGCTCAATGGGCCACATGGGTTCCGGGATGGCAAGCGCCCCCTTCCCAAGGGGCGCTTGGCCGGGCAGGCTGGACACATGGAACGAACGGCTGAAATGGATGTGGGTGTCGTGTTGCGGCGCACGCCCGGGGTGACGCGCTGGCAGAAGCAGGTCTGGTCCCTGGCCGGCGTGATCCCCTTCGCCCCGGAAGCGAACGGGCGGGTGCTGCGCGACAGTGACGATGTGTTGGAAGTGCATGCGGCCACGCGGCCCTTGATTTTGCATCGCAAGGAAACCGAGGCACTGGTACAGAACCTGTCCGCGCAGGTGCCGTCCCTCTGGGTGGCGATGCGCGGGACGGGGCAGCCCGACATCGTGACGGTCACCGCCTCCCCGTTCGAGGCAGGGTGCCACGATATCGACGATGAGGACCGGGTGGAAAAGGTCGCGATGCCTGCGGGTATCCGCGACTGGATCGAGGCCTTCGTGGCGCGCCACCACGTGGATGAGCCCTTTATCAAGCGTCGGCGCGACAAGCTGCGTGAGGGGGCCAAGCAGGACGGGATCGGAGATGCCCGCATTCCGCAAGGCGCCGATGTCTGGCGCACGCCGTCATCGCTTCGGGGGCGGAAATGAGCGACTTCTGGTCCCGCCGCCGTCAATCCGTCGAAGCCGAGGAACAGGCTGAGGCGGAAGCCGCTGCCGCCCGCGAAGATGAAGCCACGCAGGCGGAACTCGCGGACCTGGACGATTCGGAGATCCTGGAACGCTTGGGCCTACCCGATCCCGATTCCATTGGCCCCGGCGACGATGTGGCCGCCTTCATGGCCAAGGCCGTGCCGCGGCACATCCGCAACAGGGCCCTTCGCAAGCTCTGGGTGTCCAACCCGGTCTTGGCGAACCTCGATGGCTTGGCCGATTACAACGAGGATTTCACGGGCAACGGCCTCAACGGCAAGGTTCTGAAGACGACCTATGAGGTCGGCAAAGGCTTGGCCGCGCATGTGAAAAAGATGGCTGAGGCCGAAGAAGCTCAGAAAGACCAAGAAAAACACTACGAAATCCGCGACGTTTCGGATCAGTCTTCGGGCGAAAAAAATGTTGCCGAGTCTTTAGGCAATGTGGAAAGCTTGGTCGGTATACCGTCGGATTCAGACCTCGACGGTGAGGAGGAGCCCGTGCGCCCACGCATCCGCTTCTCTTTCGAGGAGGACGACCGGAGTGAACGCCCAGACCCCGCAGACAAACGGGGGCCCATCCCAGGAGGATCGGCTCAGAGCTGATCTGTATAACTATCTCGGGCTCGTCTTGGCGCGCCCGATGGATGGAATGGTGTTGAGCCAGACCGCCGGTTTGTCAGGTGACGACACCGCTTTGGGTCATGCGATCAATGCGCTTGCCGCGGCGGCTGCCGATGTCGACCCGGTCAATGTTCGCCGCGAATACGATGCGCTGTTCATCGGGCTCGGCCGCGGTGAGTTGGTGCCCTATGCCAGTTTCTACCTGACTGGCTTTCTTAATGAAAAACCACTTGCCCTGTTGCGGAGTGACTTCGCGGCGCTTGGTCTGACCCGGGCCGAGGGCGTGTTTGAGCCCGAAGATGGCATCGCGTCGCTGATGGAGGCGATGGGTGCGCTGATTTCGGGCCGGTTCGGGCCCGTCCCCGCGCCGGAACGACAGAGGGACTTCTGGGCCAAGCATGTCGGCCCCTGGGCCGGACACTTTTTCACCGATCTGGAGGGGGCCAAGTCGGCGTCCCTTTACGGCGCTGTCGGCACCGTCGGTCGGTGCTTCATGGAAATCGAGCGCGAGGCGTTCAGGTTAGCGGCTGCCTGACCAGGCCGCGAGAAGGAGTAAACGCCATGACCGAGAAGACCACGGATGAAAGCCGCCGGGGCTTCCTGAAACTTGCTGCCGCGGCACCCGTCGCAGCTGCGGCAACGGGGGCCGCCACGCAAGCCAGCGCTGATGAGGTCACGCCGCAGAGCGGTCTGGCCGATACCGATCAAACCCGGGCGTACTACGCCTCGGCGCGTTTCTGAGGGAGAAGACGATGCTTCGCAGAAAGACAAGCCAGCCAAGCGCCAGCCGTTCCTCGGGCATCGGCGTTCTCGAAAGGCCCAAAAATCAAGGTGTCGACCGGCGCGCGTTCCTGCGTGGATCCGGTCTGGCCATCGGAGGCCTAGCGGCGATTGGTGCCACGGGCGGGACCGTCGCCAAGGCGGCGCCTGCCGAATATGCGGTTGCCGAAGGCGTGGAGAAGATCAAATCCGTCTGCACCCACTGCTCGGTCGGGTGTACCGTGGTTGCGGAAGTGTCCAATGGCGTTTGGTTCGGTCAGGAACCCGCCTATGACAGCCCGTTCAACCTGGGTGCGCACTGTGCCAAGGGTGCGGCTGTGCGCGAACATGCCCATGGCGAACGCCGCCTGAAGTATCCGATGAAGAAGGTGGCCGGCGCGTGGGAGCGGATCTCCTGGGAGCAGGCCATCAATGAAATCGGCGATGGCATGATGCAGATCCGCGAAGAGTCGGGGCCCGACAGCGTCTATTGGCTCGGCAGCGCGAAGCACAACAACGAGCAGGCCTATCTGTTCCGGAAGTTTGCCGCTTATTGGGGCACCAACAACGTCGATCACCAGGCGCGTATCTGCCATTCGACGACCGTTGCGGGTGTGGCGAATACATGGGGCTACGGCGCCATGACCAACAGCTACAACGACATCCACAATTCCAAGGCCATCTTCCTGATCGGGTCCAACCCGGCCGAAGCACACCCCGTGTCGCTTTTGCACATCCTGAAGGCCAAGGAAGAAAACAACGCGCCGGTCATCGTCTGCGACCCGCGCTTCACGCGTACCGCGGCCCATGCCGACGAATATGTGCGCTTCCGGCCCGGCACCGATGTGGCGCTGGTCTGGGGCATCCTATGGCATATCTTCGAAAACGGGTGGGAGGATGACGAGTTCATCCGTACCCGCGTCTGGGGCATGGACCAAATCCGCACCGAAGTCGCCAAGTGGACACCCGAGGAAGTTGAACGCGTCACCGGCACGCCGGGCGCGCAGCTTGAGCGTGTGGCCCGCACCATGGCCGAAAACCGGCCGGGCACCGTGATTTGGTGCATGGGCGGCACGCAGCATACCAATGGCAACAACAACACGCGCGCCTACTGCGTCCTCCAGCTTGCGCTGGGCAATATGGGTGTGTCGGGCGGCGGCACCAACATCTTCCGCGGCCACGACAACGTGCAGGGCGCGACGGATCTTGGCGTTCTGTCTCACACGCTGCCGGGCTATTACGGCCTTGCGGATGGGTCCTGGAAGCACTGGGCGCGCGTCTGGGGTGAAGATGACGACTGGATCGCCAGCCAGTTCGAAACCGTGGGCGAAGGCGACGACGCGGTGAACCTGCGCACCACGCCGGGCATCCCCGTCAGCCGCTGGATCGACGGTGTGCTGGAAGATGCCGACAATATGGACCAGCCCAACAACGTCCGGGCCATGGTGTTCTGGGGCCACGCGCCCAATTCGCAGACGCGGATGAAGGAAATGAAGACCGCCATGGAAAAGCTGGACATGCTGGTCGTCATCGACCCGTATCCCACGCTTTCGGCGGTGATGAACGACCGCGAAGACGGCGTATACCTGCTGCCCGCCTCGACCCAGTTCGAGACCCGCGGGTCTGCCACGGCCTCCAACCGGTCGCTGCAATGGCGCGACAAGGTGGTGGAACCTCTGTTCGAAAGCCTGCCGGACCACGTCATCATCGCGAAGTTCGCCAACAAGTTCGGCTTCGCGGACCGCTTCTTTCGCAATATCGAGATGGAAGATGCCGAGACGCCGAATATCGAAAGCGTCCTTCGCGAGATCAATCGGGGCATGTGGACGGTTGGCTATACCGGCCAGAGCCCTGAGCGGATCAAGGCCCACATGGCCAACCAGCACACGTTCGACAAAACGACGTTGCGCGCTGAAGGCGGCCCCGTGGATGGCGACTATTACGGGATGCCTTGGCCTTGCTGGGGCACCGCCGAAATGCGGCATCCCGGCACGCCGAACCTCTACGATATGTCCAAATCGGTGGCCGATGGTGGCCTGACCTTCCGCGCCCGTTTTGGGGTGGAACGGGATGGCGACAACCTGTTGGCCGAAGGCGTCTATTCCAAGGACTCGGAAATCGAGGACGGCTACCCCGAATTCACCATGCAGATGCTGATGGATCTGGGATGGGATGGCGACCTGACGGCGGATGAGAAAGCTGCCATCGACGCCGTGGCCGGGCCCGGCACCAACTGGAAGACCGACCTGTCGGGCGGCATCCAGCGGGTGGCGATCAAGCATGGCTGCGCGCCCTTCGGCAACGCCAAGGCCCGCGCCGTCGTCTGGACCTTCCCAGACCCGGTGCCCCTGCACCGCGAGCCGCTTTACAGCGAACGGCGCGATCTGGTCGCGGATTATCCGACCTACGAGGATAAGCAGGCTTACCGCCTGCCCACCCTTTACGCCTCGATCCAGGCGCAGGACTTCTCGAAGGATTATCCGATCATCCTAACCTCCGGTCGTCTGGTTGAATACGAAGGTGGCGGCGATGAGACCCGGTCCAACCCGTGGCTGGCCGAGTTGCAGCAGGACATGTTCGTCGAGATCCATCCCCGCACCGCCAACGATATCGGCGTGCGCGACGGGCAGATGGTCTGGGTCGAAGGGCCCGAGGGCGGCAAGGTCCGCGTCGCTGCCATGGTGACCCGGCGTGTCGGCGAAGGGGTGGCCTTCATGCCCTTCCACTTCGGCGGCATCTTCGAGGGCCGCGACCTTAGGGAAAACTATCCCGAAGGCGCTGACCCTTACGTGCTCGGCGAATCGTGCAACACGGCACAAACCTACGGATATGACAGCGTGACCCAGATGCAGGAGACCAAGGCGACTCTCTGCAAGATCGTCGCGGCGTAAGGGAGGATATCAAGATGGCTGCAAGAGCGAAGTTCCTCGTCGACGCCGAGCGCTGCATCGAATGCAACGCCTGCGTGACGGCCTGTAAGAACGAACACGAAGTCCCCTGGGGCATAAACCGCCGCAAGGTGGTGACCATCCAGGATGGCCAACCGGGCGAGCGGTCTATTTCGGTGGCCTGCATGCATTGCTCGGACGCGCCGTGCATGGCCGTGTGCCCGACCGACTGCTTCTATCAGACCGCGGATGGCATTGTGCTGCATTCCAAGGATCTGTGCATCGGCTGCGGGTACTGCTTCTACGCCTGCCCCTTCGGCGCGCCGCAATTCCCGGCTGCGGGCAATTTCGGCAGTCGCGGCAAGATGGACAAGTGCACCTTCTGCGCCGGTGGTCCCGAGGAAGACAATTCGGAAGCCGAACTGGCCAAGTATGGCCGCAACCGGATCGCCGAAGGCAAGCTGCCCGTCTGCGCCGAGATGTGTGCCACCAAGGCGCTACTGGCGGGGGATGCCGACGAAGTGTCGTCCATCTACCGCGAGCGGGTCGTCGCCCGCGGCTTCGGTTCGGGTGCCTGGGGCTGGGGCTCTGCTTACGGTTCCGAGCGCGAGCTCTGATCCAAACCTTCCCGACTGCGCCGCCCCAAAAGGGCGCGGCGCAGTCGGCTTTCTGATTTCACGTCCCCAGAGGTGTCCCGATGCTGCGAACCCTCCTGTTGATGCTTGCCCTGACCGTTCCGGCGGTGGCGCAAGAGGCACCGACCGGCGGCTTGACCGATCCACTTGTGATCGACCGGTCCGCCACGGGCGGCGCCCCGACATTGGAGGACATCATGGCCCGGCAGGAGGCGCTGCGCGTCGACACAGACGACCGGGAAACCAATGTGGTCGGCGACGGGACTGCCCCCGGACCGGGGACCGAACTAGGCACCCGGGGGGCGGCATCGGATAGTCATCTCTGGCGCGGTATCCGCTACGACAACGCCGACATCTCTGCCACCAACCGAGGGCCTGCGGCGACCACGCTCATCCAGGACGGCGGCATGGTCTGGACGCAATTCCGCAACGATACGATGAAGCTCTGGGGTGCTTGGTTCATGGGCGGCACCTTGCTGGTCCTGGCGCTGTTCTACCTGATCCGGGGCAAGATCAAGCTGCACGGCCCACCCACCGGCCGTACCGTCACTCGGTTCAAAGCCATCGAACGGTTCGGCCATTGGTTGCTGGCGGGAAGCTTCCTGGCGCTTGCCGTATCCGGCTTGCTGGTCTTGTTCGGTCGGATCGCGATCATCCCGCTTCTGGGGCATCAGGCTTACGCACCCATCGCCGTGGCGTCCAAGTGGGTGCATAACAACATCTCCTGGGCGTTTATGTTGGCGCTCGTGATGATCTTTGTGATGTGGGTCGTCCACAACATCCCAAGGCTTGAAGACCTGCGCTGGCTGATGCGGGGCGGCGGTCTGTTCGGGGGCGGCCATGTCCCTGCGCGCAAGTTCAATGCCGGGCAGAAGATCATCTTCTGGTCGGTCGTACTGGGCGGCCTGGTGCTGTCGGTCACCGGGGTGTCGCTGCTTTTCCCGTTTGAGTTGCCGATGTATGCGGCTATCTTTGATGTCATCAACGCCACAGGGCTGCCGCAGGCAACCGGCTATGGCCCGCTACCCGTTGCCCTGTCGCCGCAGGAAGACATGCAGCTTGCCCAGATCATCCATGCCGTTGTGGCCCTGGGCCTGATCGCAGTGGCCTTTGCCCACATGTATATCGGCTCCGTCGGGATGGAGGGCGCTTACGACGCCATGGGCGACGGCGAAGTCGAAGAACGTTGGGCGATGGAGCACCATTCCATCTGGGCCGAGGAAGCCATTGCCAAGCGCGATGGCCGCGCCCCGCCCCAAGACGCGACCCCGGCGGAGTGATGCGATGAAGGTCATGCTCACAGCCTTTGGCGTCGCGATCATCATCGCCGTGGTCGCCGATATCGGGTTAGACCAGATCGGCTTTTCGTCGGCGGACCGGCAGACATCCCCCGAAAACGTGCGCCTGGACTAATCCTTTCTCAGTTAAAGCGGTTTTCGAAGAACCTGAATCAGTATTTTCGGAAACGTCCCGACATCGCATTGACTTTGGACTGTTTCACGAAAAGCCGATGGCTCAGGTTTTTCGAGAACCGCTGTAGATCGGGCTGTGACGTGACGGTCTCGTGCCGCCGCGTATCTATTGCCTGCAACGGCGCTTGATGCCCACGTCCAAGCCCGGCAAAAGGGCGCGAAAATCGCAGACAGGTGGCAGACGTGAAAGCAGTGATCTTGAGTGCCGGGCAAGGCAAACGCCTTCTGCCCCTGACAGCGGACCGCCCGAAATGTCTATTGCCCCTGGCGGGACGCAGCATCCTGGAATGGCAGGTACGCGCCCTGGCCGCCAATGGTGTGGAAGAAGTGGTCGTGGTGACGGGCTTCAAATCCGACGCGGTGGCGGCTGCCGTGGCCCAGATGCCCGATATCGGACCCCGCATCCGCATCATCTTCAATCCGTTCTACACCGTCACCGACAATGTCAGCAGTTGCTACATGGCGCGCGAGGACATGGAAGGCGATTTCATCCTGATGAACGGGGACACGTTGCTAGGCCCTGATATCGTGGCCCGTGCGCTTGATCAGGCGAAGGCGCCGATCAACGTGACCGTGGACCGCAAGGATGAATACGATGCCGACGATATGAAGGTCTGCGTGGAAGGAGATCGGCTGACTCGCATCGGCAAGCAGCTTCCGGTGGAGGATGTGGACGCGGAATCCATCGGGTGCCTGATCTTCCGGTCGGGCGGCGGTGGCCTGTTCCTCAAGTCGCTGATCGAGTTGATGAGCCAGGAAAACGGGCTCAGCAATTGGTATCTGCGCGCCGTCGACATGGCGGCGGCTGACGGCGTGGTCGGCACTGCCTCCATTGAGGGGTTGGGCTGGGCGGAGGTGGATTTCCCCCACGATCTGGAAGCCGCAGAGGCGCTGGCCCAGAAGCTTACGGCGGACCTATAGAGGCGCGGCTGTCACGCCTCGCGACCGGCGAGGACGCGCTCCACAAGCTCTAGATCGGCGGTCTTGTCGACGTCGATAGCGGCATCGGCAAAGGGCATGTCGATGGCCGCCAGGCGCGCGCCCGTGCGTTCACCCAAGGCAACCAGCGCCGCATCCAGGGGTAGCGTGCGCGTCGCGTAGCGCAGGGCTGGCACAAGGCCGACCTGGCGCAACATGGCCAAGGGCCGCTTGCGGTTTTCTTCGACCTGGCGCCAGAAACGCAGAACCTCACGGGCGCGCTGGGTGTGAAAGGCAAAGAGGTTGCAACCGCTGCGCGGGCCGTCCGAAAACCGCAAGCCGGTGCGCTTGTTGTTGGGATAGGTCGCGTGGATCGTATCCAACCGCGCCAGTCCAACCGTTGCATCCGCGCCAACCGGTTGGTTCTGGACAAAATGCCCGATGATCTTGGGTGTCACCAGCGGTGTATCTGCCGTCGTCATCAGGATGGATCGCGACATGCCAAGGGCGTCGATCCCTGCCAGTGTGCTCAGGCTAGGCGAGCCAGCGGCGGTGAGGATGCTCACATCGTCGCCTTGCAGCGCCCGCATTCCGTCCAGCAAGGCGGGTTCTTCGATCATCACCGCGATGCGACCGACGGCCGGCACTGCCCGCAAGGCCAACACGACCCGTTCGACCATCGCCTGGCCGGCGACGGGCACAAGGGCCTTATGGCTGACACCTGTCGCTTCGGTGATCGGGCAGGCGCCATGGCGCCTGCCGGCCAGCACAAGGGCAGACCAAGTCACGCGATTTCTTTCCCGTAGATGCGATAGGTCTTGTACACGCGGCCACCAACATACTCTGCGAACTGATTCATGGGCGCATTGTCTTCCAGGACCCAGGACATTTCGACCCGTTGCATGCCCATGGCCCGGGCCTCTCGGCGGAGATTTGCGACCATGCTGCCCAAAATGACGGATCCCATCATGGTTCCGGTGTATTTCTTGCGTAATCCCATGAGCGGAATTCGGCCTGACCGGAGGCCCTTCACCTTTAGCCGCCAAAGAAGCTTGGCCCAGCCGAAAGGCAGAAGGCTGCCGCCCAGGTCTGAGATGGCTTCGTTTATGTTCGGCAGGCAGACGATGAAGGCCACGGGCGCGCCATCATGTTCGGCGAACCAGACCAGGCGCTTGTCCACGATGGGGCGCAATTCGCTCGCCAGCGCCTCGATCTCAGACGGTGCGAGCGGCACGAAACCCCAGTTGTCGGACCAGGCATCGTTGAAAATCTCACCCAAGCGCAGGACATCGCCTTTGAAGTCCTTCATGTTGATCTGCCGGATCGTCAGGCCCTTGCGCGCAGGCGCCACGCTTGGGGCGCTGTCTTTTTCTTCCAGCAGATAGGCAAAGACATCCCGCGCCTTGGCGTAGCCCTGCGCCTCTAGCTGCCCAGCGAGGTGTGGAAGGTCATGCCCCATCAGCAGCATGGGGGGTGTATCGCGCCCATCCACCAGCAGACCGGTTTCTTGATTGGTCGAGAAGTTGAGGGGCCCGAAGATACGGCGAACACCGCGTTCCGCGAGCCAACTTTCGGCTGTGCGTAGCAATGCGGCAGTCACCTCTGGGTCGTCTTCGGCGGCAAGCCAGCCAAAGTGACCCTCCTCAGCGCTGCGCATCTTGGCCACGAACGGGTCAATCTGCGCGCTGATGCGCCCCACAATCCGGTTGCCCCGCTTCGCCAGCCAAAGCTGCACCTCGGCGCGTTGCAGGTAGTGGTTCTTCTTTGGATTGAGTGTGTCGGCCCGTTCCAGCCGAAGCGGAGGCACCCAAGTCCCATCATCGGCATGGAGACGGTACGGCAGTTCGATGAAAGCCGCCCGGTCCGCCTTATCGCGAACCGGGACGATCTTGATGTCATTGCCGCTCACCCGTCGGGGCCGCGTCAGGCCTCGGCAGTCTCGCCACGCTTGGGGGGACGGGACCGGGGTGGATGCCCCGTCAGTTCCGCAACCCAAGGGTATTGCTTCGACATCTCGACGTCGTAGCCCAGGTTGAACACGTGTTCGCTGCGCGGGACTTCGGTGGCACGCTCATAGTTCGTGCCGAATAGCTTATCCACCGCGAAGGTGGTGATGCCGTAATTGCCGTCTTCATGGTGGAAGTGATGCATCAGGTGCTTGTCCTTCATACGCCGCAGGATCTTGTTCTGGGGCGTGAAGTTCAGGTGCTGGATGCAATGCACGAATTCATAGACACAGGTCGTAAACAGGCCCGCGGCCAAAGCAGCCAGCGCCCCGGACGGCCCGCCGATCAGATAGCCCACGGGCGCGGTGGCCAGCACGATGGTCGGCAATGTGGTGTGCAGCGCGCCGAACAGCACCTCCAACTTGTGCGGGTCCTGGTGGTGGTCGAAATGGATGCGTTTCCAGATGGGTGCCGTCACGGACCAGCGATAGAGGTATTCGCCGTGCAGCACGAAACGATGCAGCAGATACCACACCACCGGGTAGAGAACGATGGCGGAGACGACCGATGCGACGATGGCCAGGGCCGAGGTTGCCAACCAAAGGGCAAGCACGGTCGCGACGACGCCCAAAGCCAAATAGGCTTGGATGGCGTAATAGGTGAAATAGGCGACCGTGAGCTCCCGCAGGGACATGCGGCCGAGATCGAAGCTCCGGCCTTTCCAGGTCTTCATGAACATCGCGAACCTCACATAGAATACGGGCTTCGGGGCCCAATGCCTCAGCGCAGCGTAACGGGCAAGGGTGCCTGTGTCGCAGGGCGGCCTGAACCCGGGGAAGTGTTTCAGA
This sequence comes from uncultured Jannaschia sp., assembly GCA_947494145.1. Taxonomy (GTDB): domain Bacteria; phylum Pseudomonadota; class Alphaproteobacteria; order Rhodobacterales; family Rhodobacteraceae; genus Jannaschia. Next base: position 73,886 of record CANLTZ010000006.1, read on the forward strand.
ACCGCGCGTTTTGTTTCAATCTGCCGCTGCCGCGTGACGTTTCGGGGCCCAAAGGCGCATCGTCCGCCAGGCATGCCAGGCCATGGTCACGCCTTGCCAAGCCGCCACGGCCATGAAGGCGCCCGCGCCTGCGCCGACGATCAACCCGACCGTGAAGATGGCCACGTTGACGTTGCGCCGCGCGATCCAGGTGCGCGCGAAGGCGTCGGTTTCGGTCATCGTGTGCAGGCCGCGCCCGAAGCGGCTTTTGGCCGCCATCAGAACCAGTCGGTCGCCCACATAGAAGGCGAATAGCAGGATCGTGGCGATGCCCAGCGGATCGGACATCGCGGTAGCGCCAAGGCCGATTGCCCAAGCTATGTACCAAAACGGCGGATGCACGATGTCCGTGCCATGGTCGAGGATGTTGCCTATGGCCGAGTCGGTCATGGTCAGGCGGGCAAGCTTCCCATCGACGCTGTCGAGGATCATCATCGCATAGGCCAGCAGCAGGCCCCAAACCCATTGCCCCGCCGCAAAGAGCGGGATCGCCGCGATGCAAAGGACGATGCTCAGCACGGTGACGGTGTTCGGATGGATGCGCAGGCGCGAGGATAGGCGCACAAGCGGCCAGACGAAGGGGGGAAAGACCCAGCGGGTCAGAAAATCGGTGGAGCCCTTGTAATTGCGCCAAAACTGTTCCCGCTCCAGTGTGTCGCGGGTGGCTGCATCGGGCATCGCATGAAGGGTGAAGGACAGTTCACGCCGCAGCTTGTTGATGAAAAGCGGAAGGCTATCGAGCGGCTTCTGGGCCACGCTGCCATCGGCAACCATTCGGCTGGCAATATCTTCCAGCGTCGTTGCATCTGGCGGGGGCATTTGTCCATCCAGCCGCAGGATGGCCGTGGGCCAGGCAGGGTCGCTTGCAGAGATCGCGATAGGGTCGGTTTCGTCGATGAGCAGCGGCAGAAGTCGGTTGTCGATCAACGCCCCACCGTCCAGCACTAGGACGGGGCCCGGCTGGTTTTGGACAAAACCGGCCAAACGTGCACCGACGGGACCGTCGGATATGTCGGGCGAGATGCCCTTTGGCGCGTCGATTGGGCCGCTTGCCGATACGGTGACGCCGGTCACCTTGTCGCCCAGTCGACCGACCGCACGCAGGACCAATTCCAGCGGGGTGAGGCCGAAGAAAGTCGGGCGTCCCGCGGCCGGGTCGGCATCAATCCAAACGTGCATAGATCATCCTCGGGACTCAGGTCTCTGATCGGCGCAGCAAAAACAGCCCAATCGCACCGAATGCAAGGACAGGCAGCCAAGCGGCGATTGTCGGCGCCAACGCTCCGGCCCGGCCCAGCGCGTTCAAAATGCCCCCTGCTACGACAAAGCCAAGGCCCAAGGAAAGGCCCAGAAAGCCTCCGATCAACGCGGCGGAGCTGCGGCCTTGCCGCCGCATGGCGGGGCTGGCGAGCAGAAGCATCACCAGCGATGCCAAGGGGGCCGCGTAGCGCCCCGCCAGTTCCGTGCGGTAGCTGGCGGGCTCGGTAATGCCGGTCCAAGTCTCGGCAAGCAGGTTGTTCATGAGGCCCGATTGCAGCCTTTCGGGGGGTTGTTGCAGCATCTCGATAGTCGCAGGTTCTGGGCCGTCGGCCCAAGGCAGTTGCTCATAGCGGGTCACTTCGGTGCCCAGCCCACCGTCGAATTGTTCGACCTCCACGACCGAAAGAACCCAGCCGGCGCCGTCATGGCTGGCATGGTCCGCTTCGATCCGGGCGGTCAGGCGTCCGTTCCGGTCGCGTTCATAGATGGTCAGGCCGCCAAGTGCGGTGCCATCGCGCGACCGCTCCGCCACGCTGACGATGCTTTCCGTCCCTCGTAGCCAAAGCAACTCACCCCGGTTCACCGGGGGCTCCCACCATTCGACATAGGCCTGCTGCGAAGACGGCACGACGCGGTCCACGAGGACGAAGTGAAACGCCGCAAAAAGCAGGCAGACCGGCAGGCAGAGCATCACCAGGCGCCCTTGGGACAACCCGCCCGACCGCAGCGCGTCCAATTCGCTGCGCCCTGCGAGTGCGAGAAAGACGGTGATCGTGCCCAAAAGGACCGAGATCGGGATGACGCTTTCCACGATCGACGGCAGGCGGTAGCTGGCAAAGACGAACAGATCGGCAACGGAATTCCGCCGTTCCAACACGTCGTCGACGTTATCGACCAAGTCCATGATCTGCAAAAGGGCGGCCAGGACCAGCCCGACGCCCATGATCCGCGCGAAGATCAACCGCGACAGGTAGCGCGCGACCACGCTCACGACGATGCCGTTTCCTTGCGGCGACGGAAGATGGAGGTGACAGCACCGATGCCCCGCTCAAGCCGGTCGAAGACCGCGTCGAAGCCGTTTTGGCGCGGGGAGCCATCGGCCCGGATAAACAGCCAGAGCGACAGGATGGCGAAGGCCCCAAAGGGCACCCAATAGCCAATCAGGGGCGTGATCGTGCCATTGCCCACAAGACCGCCGCCAAGCTCCAACGCGTGGCGGTAGACCACCAGCAAAACGGCTGCCATGCCGATGGCCACGCCGCGGCGCTGGCGCTTCGCCGCCATGCCCATCGGTATTGCCAGTAAAGGCATCAGAAGGACCGACAGGGCCGACACGATCCGGCCATGGAAGGAAGACAGGCGACTCAAGACGTCTTCTTCGCTCGCGGCAGGGTCGGGGTTGACCTGCGCGTCCCACAATTCATCCAGCGTCAGTTCCCGCTCATCATCGCCCCGGTCGCGGAAGGGCGGCGCCTCCATCGGGAAGGTTGGGTCCACTTGAAAATTGCGTAGCCGCATGGTCACCGGGCCTGATCCAGGCTCACTGACCACTTGCACCACGTCTTGCAGCCGTACCTGCGCCATGCCCGTGCCGGGGATCAGCTCAACGGTGCCGGTGGCGGCGGTGGTGACGATTTCCTGACCTTCATCGGTGGTCTGGCGCACGAAGACATCCGTCAAATCACGGCCATCCAAGTTCACATTGCCCGCATAGATCGTCAGATCGTCGGTGGGTGTGAAGAATGTCCGCTCTTCGATGGCACCCGTCCAGACGCCGTGCGTGGCCGCGTGTTTGAGCGCGCGGTAGCCATAGCGGCTATAGGGTTCGATCCAGCCGTAAAGCAGCATGCTGAACACCGCGAGAACGACGCCCGTCAGCATCAAGGGCCAAGCCAGCCGACGCATGGACAGCCCCGCGCTCATCATCGCGTCAAGTTCGCTGTCATCGCCCAGCCGCGCCACCAGCAGCAGCACGGAGATGAAGAATGCCGCGGGCAAGGCCAGGCCCAGATAATGGGGCACCAGACTGGCGGTCATCTGAAGAACGGTCGACACCGCAGCACCGTTATCGGCGGCAAACTCGAACAAGCGCATGACCCGTTCCAATACGAGCGCAAGCAGCACGATACCCAGCGCCAGCATCAAGCGGCGCGTGGCCTCGGCAAGCAGGTAGCGGTCGATCCGGTTCATCGCCGCCTCGCTATCAGTGCGTCAGGCGTCAGGCCAGTGATCCCGCAGCATGTTCACGATATCCTGCATCACATCTGCGTCTGGGTTCCGGCCCTGTCCCAGAACCGGCGGTCCGGGCCAGCCCGCATCGGGAAAGTCCATGCCAGACAGGCTGCGGCTGCCTGCGTAGCGAGGGATGACATGGCAATGGACGTCCGGGTCTACCATCATCAGCATCAGGTAATTGACCTTCTCATATTTCACCGCGTTACGGAGCATCGGCTCCAACTTGCCGATCACGCGGCCCATATCCGCGAAGCCCGCTGCCGAAACGTCGGAAAAAGCGGTGACGGGTTCGCGGCAGATAAGCACCATTGAGCCCAGCGTGACCTGTTCGGGCCGGGCAAGAAGGCGCCAATGCTCGGTCTCGGCCACTAGGGTTTCGGGGTATCCGAACTTGGTCATCGTGGCCGTGGGGGCATCTGTCATCGCATATCCATTCCGCTTGATGCAGGCCCGCCCTATCTTGAAAGGCCCGGGCGCCATGTCGTCCGGGTCGAAGCGTAGAACAGGAAAGGTCCGTTTGTCATGTTGCTCCGCGCCCTTGCCATTCCGGTGCTTGCCACGTTGGCATTGCCCGCCCATGCCGAAAGCTGTGGCCCGGGGGATGAAACCAGGCTGGAGGTGTCCGTCCAGAACGTGCGTTCATCCTCCGGCAACGTCACGATCACCGTTTATGAAAACGACCGGCGCAAGTTTCTGGCGCGCGGCGCCAAGCTGGTCCGGGACCGTGTGCCCGCCCAGGCCGGTGTGACGACCGGCTGCCTGCCCGTGCCGGGGCCGGGTGTCTACGCGATCGCCATTTACCACGACGAGGATGGCGACAAGGATTTTGACCGCAACGCCATGGGTCTGCCCCGGGAAGGCTACGGCTTTTCGAACGATGCGCCGACGCTGATGTCGCTACCGTCTTTCGATGATGTGGTGTTCCAGGCGGGCCCAGGGTCGACTCCGCTGACCATCACGATGCGCTATTGAAAAGTCAGGCGGCTGAGCGTGGCGAAGCCCCGATCCGTTAGCCCGCGGGCCGTCACGGTGATGGCCCCGCCGCCGACCGCCACATGCAGCCAGCGGGCAGGGTCGCCTTTGTCCGTATCCAGCGCCATGGACGCTGAGGGCACGCCCAGCACGGGCACGGGGCCGTCCGGCCCGGTAAGCGCAGACATGTGGGCGTGGTGCAGGTGGCCATGCAGTATGAGGTCCGCCCCCTGCCGCGCTATAACGGCTTGCAGAGCCGCCCGATCTGTCAGGGCCTTTCGGCGCGATGCGGCACCATCTGAGGGCGGATGGTGGACGACCACAATGCGAACGCGGTTCTGGACCTCGGCCAACATGTCTTCCAGTCGCGCGATTTGCGCGCCCCCCAGATCGCCCGTGGCCAGAAGCGGCGGCTTCGGCACCGCCGATGATAGGCACAGAAAGCTTACGGGCCCTCGGTCGCGGCGGAAGGGGAAGCCTTCCGTGCTGTCATCGCCCGTCATCCACGGTGCCCAAAGGCCCAAACCCTCATCACCCGGCACCGGGACATAGGCGTCGTGGTTTCCCGGGACGAGGGTCACATCCTGGGCCCCGCCAATCGTGCTGAGCCAGTTTCGTGCTTGCCGGAACTCCTCCGGCAAGGCGATGTTCACCAGATCACCGCCAATGACGATGTGGTCCACCCCCGCGGCGCGCACGTCTGCCAGCAAGGCCTCCAACATCTCGGGCCGGTGCCGCAGATGGCGCTTGCGCTGCCACGACGCGCGCCCCAGCCGTTGCTTCAGTCGCAAACCGGCGGCAGATCTGCCGTCATCTGGCAACGGTAGATGCGGATCGGACAAAAATGCGAAAGAGAACGCGGAAACGGGATTATCTCCGGCTTGATCCATGGTTATAGCGTCGCTCCGCCGCCCGAGACCCGAGGACCTTCCTTATGGCTGAAGCCGACGCCGCTGAACATCCCGTCGCCCGCTACGTCGCGCCGACCGAGACCCGCGTCTGGAGCATGGCCACGCCGGATCGCCTGCGTCGCATCCTGGCCCGCGCCGGGGTCGAAGATTTCGCCCCTTGGGAGGGCGCGGATACCGGCCGCAACCATCTGATCCTGAAGGCAGATCGGGAATATGCGCCGATCCTGCTGGCCGATCTGGCCAAGCGCCCCGGCACCGTCCTGACCAGCGATGGCGTGCCCGTGGCCGCCCATGTGGGCGCGGACCGCGCTGCCGATACCGCCGCTGCGCTGCAAGCCGGGCGGCTTGAGGCGCTGGAAGACCTGCCGCGCTTTGAACCCGCCGAACTCAGCTCCGCCCATGACAAGGCTCTTCGCAAGCGGGAGGTGCCTTATGTCATGGAAATTCGCCCCGACACCCGCGACGCAGTGGAGCGGCGGACGTTTGAAGGCTCCTACAAGGGGGTCACTGATTTCGTGACCCGGCATGTCTGGCCCCGGCCTGCGCGCGCCGCCACGCGCTGGTGTGCGGCCCGTGGTATTACGCCCAACCAGGTCACCACGCTCAGCCTCGTGTTGGTTCTGCTGGCCATGTGGCTGTTCTGGAACGGGTTTTTCATCACCGGGACGCTGGTGGGCTGGGCCATGTGTTTTCTGGACACTGTGGATGGCAAACTTGCCCGCACGACGCTCAATTCCAGCAAATGGGGCAATGTGTACGACCACGGGATCGACCTGATCCACCCGCCCTTCTGGTACTGGGCTTGGTATGTGGGCGCGGCAGGTGCGTCGTCGGATTTAATGGTTTGGTCCCTTTGGATCATCATCGTGGGCTATATGACGCAGCGCATTCAGGAAGGCATCTTCATCGCGCGCTTCGGGATCGAGATGCATGTCTGGCGCCCCTTTGACAGCCGGTTCCGGCTATTCGTGGCGCGGCGCAATCCGAACCTTCTGATCCTGATGGTCTTTGCGATTATCGGGATGCCGGGCGCAGGTTTCGTGGCGGTGGCGGTCTGGACGGCGGTGGGCTTTCTTGTCCATTCCGTCCAAATTGCCCAGGCCCTGGCGGCGCCCAAGCCGGTCACGTCTTGGCTGGCTGCATGAAGATCGGCGTCATCAGCAATGACCGCAGCCATGCCAACAAGAAGGACGGCTCGCTGGCGGAACTGCGGCAATCTTCCGATGACGTGATCGTCGCGCGTCTGCACAGGCGCAGCAACGGCGATCGCTCTGACTTGGACCAAGTGCTTGCGGATTTCGCGGCGCAGGGGGTGGAGTTGATCGTCGTCGATGCGGGCGACGGCACGATCCGCGACATCGTCACCCGCCTTGATGACGCCTTCGCGGGGAATTGGCCCGCCTTCGCCCTGGTGCCGTCGGGCAAGACCAACGCCATCGCCGCCGATGTGGGCCATTCTGGCAAAGGGGTCAAAGCGCTGGACCGGCTGCTTGCGGCCCGCGACGCAGGCACATTGGGCCAGCAGGTGACGGAACGTGCCGCGCTTGAGATCACCTGGCCCGGCCACCGCCCCATGCGGGGCTTTCTGTTTGGCTATGCGGCTTTCACCGAAGGCGTGCGCTTCGCCAATGAGCGGGTCCACAGCGCCGGTGTGAACAAGGGCCTGGCCGTCTTGCTGTCTATCGGCGGGGCCATGCGCCGGGTGCTGGCAGGGTCGGGGATTGCGGCGCGGCTGACGGTCGATGGGGCCTGCGTGAACGCCGGCCGGAGTTTCGTGATGCTCGCCTCGACACTACACGTGCTGACGCCGAACCTGCGTCCGTTCTGGGATCGGGGGCAGGGGTCGGTGAATTGGTTGGACCTGCCCGCGCCATTGCCACGCTGGCTGGTCGGCGTGGTGCGGATGGCGTTGGGGCGACCGAAGCCCTGGATGGAGGCGGCAGGCTACCGGAGCGGCCGCGCCCAAGATCTGGAGGTTTCGCTCGACACACCCTTCGTGCTGGACGGTGAGTTGTTCGAGGCGGACGGCCCGATCCGCATCACCGCCACGCAGCCGATCCGGTTCGTGCGTGCATGAGCGATCCGCTGATCCCCCTGGTCGAGGCGGGTCTGGACCGGCCCGTCATGGCCCAGGCGCGGGCACTGGCACAGTACTTGGTGGACACGCATGGCGATCCGGTTGCGGCAGTGCTGTTCTACGGGTCGTGCCTGCGCGATGAAACGCCCGAGGGCGTGCTCGATTTCTATCTGCTCGTGGACGATTACCGTTCCTTCCATGGCGGCAGGATTAGCGCGTGGGCCAATGCCATCCTGCCCCCCACCGTCCACTTCGTGGAGGTCGATGGAGTCGCGGCCAAGGTCGCCGTCATCTCGGTCTGTGCGTTCGCACGCCGGATGCGACCGGCCAGTTTCGACACCACGCTTTGGGCGCGGTTTTGCCAGCCATCCGCGCTGCTCTATGCCCGTGACGCTGCGATGCGTGACCGGGTCGTGGCCTCCGTCGTGGCCGCTCAAAGGACGGCGGCGGGGTGGGGCCGCGCCCTTCATGGCCAGGCGGCGCCACCGTCGGCGCTATGGGAGGCGCTGTTCCAACACACCTATCGCGCCGAATTGCGGGTGGAGCGGGGGGGCGATCGGGCCAAGACGATCTACGGCAAGGCCGCTGCCCATTTCGACGCCCTTCTCGGTCCGGCACTCGCCTTGGCGCCCGAGGTGGCACAATGGCAGGACACGCGAGCGGCTAAAGCGGCTTGGCGCAGGCGCGTCTGGGTGGGCAAGCCGCTCAACTTGATCCGCATCATCAAGGGCGCGTTCACCTTCGATGGGGCCGCCGACTACATCGCCTGGAAGATTGAGCGCCATTCCGGCCGCAAGCTGAATCTCACCGACTTTCAACGCCGCCACCCGCTTCTGGCGGCGCCGAAGATCCTCTGGCGGTTGGTTCGTGATCGGGTGGTTCGTTGAGGGGGTGGGCGGACGTCCTGCTGGCACTCTTACCGTAACCGCAATCAAGCTCGCGGGGCGCCAATCCATTGCCGGGGCGCCCCCCGGCAATGGGCAGGCTTGCGCGTATTGGAAACGATCCCGCAAGCCCAAGGACCCCGAACGCAAACGGCACCCCGAAGGGTGCCGACGCAATAATCTAAGCGGGTCTGACCCTACTCCGCGGCCGCCATGGCAGGCTTCGGAATGGCGTTCAGCGCTTGGCCAACCTTGGTGAAGGTGGCAATGGCTTCGTCGATCTGCTGTTCGCTATGCGCCGCACTCACGCTGCAACGAAGCAAGGGCTTGCCGTCGGGCGTGGCGGTGGACAGGACCAGGTTGCAATAAAGCCCTTCCTGCAACAGGCCGTTCCAGAAGGTGATGGCCGTCTCGGCATCGTCCACCTTGACAGGAACGACAGGCGTGATTTCCGGACCCATGGTGAAGCCTGCCAAAGCCAGACCTTCATAAAGCCTGCGCGAATTGCGCATCAGACGCTCTCGCAGATGGCCGCCCTTTTCCACCTGGCGCAGCGCCTCGATGGTTGAAGCCACGATGGAGGTCGGCAGCGACGCGGTGAACATATACGGGCGGCACGCCACGCGCAGGACGTCGAAATTCTCGATATTCGAGACGCAGAACCCGCCAATGGCGCCCAAGCTCTTGGAAAAGGTGCCGACGATGAAATCCACATCATCTTCGACCCCGGCGGCCTCAGCCAGACCGCGGCCCTTCTTGCCGAGCACGCCCAGCGAATGGGCCTCATCCACGATGATGTAGGCGCCTGCTTCCTTGGCCACGGCCACCAACTCTTTCAGCGGCGCGGTGTCGCCGTGCATGGAATAGATGCCTTCGACCACCACGATGCGGTTGCCGGGATTGCCTTCCAGATGCTTCAGGCGGCGGGCCAAATCCTTGGCGCTGTTGTGGCGGAAGCGCGTGACACGCGCGCCGCTCAACTTGCAGGCGTCATAAATGCTGGCATGGCTGTCGGCGTCGATCAGCAGATCGTCGTCGCGCCCGGCCAACGTACCGATGATGCCCAGATTGGCCTGATAGCCGGTGGTGAAGGTCATGGCATGCTTGCGGCCGTAGAAGCGGGCAAGTTCCGCCTCCAACTTCACATGCAACCCGTAGGAGCCATTGGCGATCCGCGACCCGGTTGTGCCGGTGCCGTTTTCACGCAATGCCTGCACGGCCTGTTCAACGCAGGCGCCGTCAAAAGTGAGACCAAGGTAGTTATTGGTCCCCATCAACGTTACGGAACGACCGCCGATTTCGCCCTCTGTCGCTGACTTGATCACGTCGAAGCGAACGCTGAACGGATCGCGCCCGTTGGACCGGGCTTCGTTATAGGCGCCGCGAACGGCGTCGAATTTATCCAGAATTCCCATCAAGCGCACTCGTCTTCGTTCTGTGATTTCAGTGACCCGGTAAGGGTCGCCAGGTCTTGTACCGTGTCCACATCCGCAAGCTTGTCCATGGGAATAAGGATGTCGAACTCATCCTCAAGCACCATGATCAAGTTCATCACTGCCAATGAGTCGAGGCCCAGCTCGCGCGTAACGCTTGCTTCCGGACGCACATCTTCGGGCTGCTTCACGACTTTGCGAAGCTCTCCCATGATGAAGTCGAGATCGGCGTCCGGCATTCCAGCCCCTCAGCGAATGAAGTTATTGTGACGGTTGTTCAATAAGTCCATCGCATATGAGATCGGACCGACCCTTGTCTATGGCTGGGCCTACACCCTTTGTTGCATCGTTTTACAATGCGTCCTTAGCGCAATACCCCTTGGTCCCGCGCCCAGGCCACCGTGTGGGCAAAGCCTTCGGACAGACCGATGCGGGGTTGCCAAAGGTCGCGGGGGGGCAAGCGCGATGGGTCGGTGCCCCAATCGGGGTGCAGCATCTCGCGGACTTTGCCACGTGACATCATCGGTGCGGTCCTGGTCAGTCGTGCGAGCGTTTCGACGGCCAAACCGGCCACAGGCCAGATGAGACGTGGGATGGGCAGCAGCGTGGGTGTCCGGTTCATGGCGTCCGCGGCCGCCAGCGACACGTCACGCCAACTATATCCTTGATGCTGCATGTCTCCGATTTCGAAAATACCTGGAAGCGGACTTTCTGCGGTGCAGAAAGTCCGTACAGCGTCAGCGACATCGGACACGTAGACAAAGCCCAGGCGGCCTTCGGGCAGGTCCGGGACGGGCATGAAACGTCGCTGTGCCAACTGAAAGAGAACCAGCGTTTCGGTGTCCCAAGGTCCGTGCACGGCGCTCGGGCGCAAGATCGTTGCAGGCCGCCCGGCGGTCTTTTGAAACGCATCTTCGCCCGCGCGCTTGCTTGCCGCATAGTCGGACAGGTCAGGCTCTCGCGCGGCCAGCGATGAGATCATGACAAGCCGCGCGTCGGGTGCGGCTTCTGCGGCGGCGGCACCCAGGGCCGCACTTCCCGCTTCGTTGACGCGAAAGAACACTTCCCGGTCCCTGGCTTTTATGGCGCCAGCCACGTGGATTACGGCATCTGCATCGGCTGAAAACCGCCGAAGTATTTCCGCATCCGAGAGCAGATCACCCATCACGATCTCGGCATCAAGGCCCGGCAGCTGTGGATGCGTCGGGTCCCGGCGCACCAGAAGCCGGATCCGCCAGCCCGAGTCGCGCAGAGCGGCGATGACGTAGCGCCCCAAAAATCCGGTGCCGCCGGTGATGGCCGCAAGCGGTGCGCGCCCGGCCATGGCGCGCGACCTAGCCCGCTTGTGCGGGTTCGAATGCCCCGTCCGTCAGCATCTTGCGCGACTTCGACCGGCTCAGCTTGCCCGACGATGTATGGGGCAGCGAATTGTGCGGCACCAAGATCACCTCGGCCTCGACCGTGTGGTCCGCCGCCAGCACAGAGGCCACGTCGGCCTTCAACGCCTCCCGCACGTCGGGGTCGCTGCTGCGGCACTGGATCAGCATGACGACCCGTTCCTCACCCCCGTCGTCATCCATGGCGATGGCAGCGGCGTCACCTGCGCGAAGCGCCTCGACGCCCCGTTCGGCGGACCATTCCAGATCCTGCGGCCAAATATTGCGGCCATTGACGATGATCAGGTCCTTGGCGCGCCCGGTGATGACCAGGGCACCGTCGCGCAGGTACCCCAGATCGCCGGTTTCCAGCCAGCCATCGGCGGTCAGCGCGGCGGCGGTCTGCTCGGGCTGGCCGTAATAATGCTTCATAAGGCTGGGCCCGCGCACGCGAATACGGCCGACATGCAAATCAGGCAGGGGGCGGTCGTCTTCATCCAGCACGGCGATGTCATGGCCCGGCAGGATCGTCCCGCATTGCGCGAATTCGCGGCTGCGTTTGGTGGTGGCGGATGGGGGCACAGCCAGCCGTTCGTTTTCCAGCCGGTCCAAGTCCAACATGTCGGCCACGGGCCCGGTATCCAGTGTCTGGAAGGACAGCGCCAGTGTCGCCTCGGCCATGCCGTAGCTCGGCACGAAGGCCTCGCGCCGGAAATTCGCGGGCGCGAAGGTGCGGGCGAAGTCTTCCAAAACGGCGGGCCGGATCATGTCGCCGCCAAGCCCCGCCGCCCGCCATGATGACAGGTCGAGCCCATCGAGCGGCGCCGATTTCGCACGACGCAGGCACAATTCGAACCCGAAATTGGGGCTAAAGGAGAGGGTGCCGCCATTATCCGTGATCAGCTTGAGCCATAGAAATGGCCGACGCGCGAAGTCGCGCGTGGCCAATAGGTCGAGCGACACCTGGGTCATCAAAGGCACCAGCAGAAAGCCGACGAGCCCCATATCGTGATACATCGGCAGCCAAGACGTGCAGCGGTCGCCGGGTCGCATCTCCAACCCGTAGCGGCTGATGGCTTCCACATTGGCCCGCAAAGCGCGCTGCGTAACGGCAACGCCCACAGGGAACCGCGTGCTGCCCGATGAAAATTGCAGATAGGCGATGTCATCCTCACCCACCTCGGGCAAAGCATCGGCGGCTTCGTGTTCGGTCAGATCCGCCACCGTGCCCGCGAAGTTCAGGCCCAGCCCGTCTGCCGCCTCGGCCAGCCAGTCACGGAAGGCGGTGGGGGCGAAGGCCGCCGTTGCATCTGCGGATTGGATCATGCGGCGCAGGTGGTCGACATAAGTTGCCCGTCCGCCGAATGCCGCGGGCATCGGCATCGGCGCAGGGACCAAGCCTGCATACTGGCACGCCATGAAGGCGCGCACGAAATCACCGTCAGTTTCAGCCAGCATGGCCACCCGTTCGCCGGGTTTCAGCCCCGCGCCGATCAGCCGAAGCGCCAGGTCGCGGGCCTGGTCGCGCAAGGTCGCGTAGGGCAGGCGTTCCGCCAAGGCACCGCGCCCCGAAAAGATGTTGATCCCTGTCTGCCCGCCTGCGGCATAGTCCAGCGCTTCGGGCAAGCTTCGGAAGTCGCCTGAACGGAAGGGCAGGCCGCTTTCGGTCGGCGTCGGAAACTCGGTCATCTCAGTCATCGTCAGGTCTGCCCCATGCCATGCCGATCGTGCGTCGGATGTGCCAACGCGGTTTGTTTGTGAACCGCGTGCCGCAGATATCCGCGACGCCATGGCCTTTGCAATGCCCCGACGGTCGAACAATGCGGAGTGCGCCGTCTAGCGTCGCGTGTTCATCAGCGCATGGATGGCGGCGACGGCCTCGTCCAACGGGTCGGCCAGGCCGTCCGGCGTAAGCGTTCTTGGCGTCCCTTGCCCAAGCAGAACCGCTTGCCCGGATGCGATCAGCAGGTCGGAATAGGCCGAAGCGCGGCGCGGTGACCTCAAGATGCCTGCCCGGCGCAAAGTCTGCACCACAGCCATGCGGTCCAGCCCAGCTTGGACGTGGGACCAGAGGTGCCCCACGCGCCCCAAAGCGTGTGGCAGGGGAAAGACATGGATCGGGCGCCCCGTTCGCCGGGCATCTTCCATCATGGAAACGCTGTCTCCCGTGACGATGATTTCATCGGCGAGCGCCAGGTAGCCCAAATAAGGGTTGTCTTTGTCCTTCCCCCATGCGTGGAAATGGAATGGGGCATCCACGGCGTCTCGGATGGCAGCGATCGCCTTGGCCTCTGTGCGCGGCCCCGTCGTGATCAGAAGCGAGCCGCCTTTCTTGTTGGCAAGCGCGACAGCCTGCCGCCCAAGCTTGGCAGCGGCCTGCGCGTCTAGCACCAAGGGCGGAGCCGACCCGCCGACCAAAACGGCGACGCGGGGGTGCGGCAGGTGGGCCAGCTTGTCGTGCCATTCGAGATGCGCAGCAGACAGGGCCTGACGATCAGGTCCGCCTATGGGCCCAGACAGGCGACGCACATTGTCCGACGGCGGCAAGCCATATTGCCGCGTCGTCAGCACCAGATCGAAGTCGCTCAACGGCGCGCGTGGCCGACCCAGGCGTATATGGACCGCCCCGGCCTGCGCCGCGATCCAGTGGGCCACGGGCACGGAGCGCCAGCCAATCGCAAGCACCAGGTCAGGCCAGGGCTCGGACAGCTGATCCCTTGCCGCGCTTGTCAGCGGTGCGAGTGTCTTGCGGCGGCCGTAAAACGGGCTCCAGACGGGACGCGGTTTGCGCCATTCGAGCGTCTTGAACGTCACAGGCCAACCAAGACCACCTGCCAAGGCGCGAAGCTGCGCATTGTCACCTGCGCGTTGCCCAAGAAGAACCCAGACCTTCGGCATGTCGTTTCGGGTCTGGTCCAAATCCTGTGCCACGGGGATAACGCTTTCGGATGTCGGTTTGTGCCATAGAAGATGGTGCCACCGATGCCCAGAGAGCTTTCGACCACCATCCCGATCTGTGACCTGCGACGCTACGTTTACACCCCTTTTTGCGCGGTTGGATTGCGGCCATAAGGGGTGCGCAATGAGACAGGAGCGTTGGCGTGCGCCACGTGATGCGAATTTTCTTCCAGGCCGAGGGCACGCGCCCGGGTATTGTCCTGTTCTGCCTGTTGATCGCCACGCTTGCACAGGGCGTCGGTTTGGCCAGCATGTTGCCCGTGGTCTCTGTCGTGTTGGAGGGTGAAGGCGGCGGCAACAGCGGCTCCAGTAAAATGGTGCTGGATGCCGTGGCCTGGCTTGGCCTGCCGATGAATGTCTATCTGCTGCTGGCCATCGCCGTCGGGGCAATCGTCCTTAAGAACGCTCTAACCCTTCTGGCCATGACCTATGTGGGCTACTCTGTCGCCCATATTGCCACCCGAATGCGCCGTAGTTTCGTGGAAAAGTTGCTCCATGTGCGTTGGTCCTATCTGACCGGCCAGCCCATGGGCGAGATTACCAACGCGCTCAGCTTAGATGCGACGCGGGCGGGGCAAGCATATCTGTCGGCCGCCCATTTCATGGTCTATTGCTTCCAGGCGACCATCTACATCGCGGTCGCAATGTTCGTGTCCTGGCAAGTTACGACCCTTTCGCTTGTCGCCGGGACCGGGATCGCTGTGGTGATGGGGCATTTCATCGGCCGGGCCCGCCGCGCCGGCAAACGGCAGACTGTCCATACGCAGGCCTTCGTGCGTGACCTGTCGGATGCGCTCAACAACATCAAGCCGCTCAAGGCCATGGGGCGCCAGCGCAATGTGGCAATTCTGTTGGAACGCAGCATCAGCCGGTTGCGCAAGGCGTTACGCCGTCAGGTTTTCGCCAAGCAGGCGCTCAAGAATGGCAATGAAGCATTGGCTGCCATCGTGATGGGGTTAGGCTTGGCCGCCGCCATCGGCCTTTGGAACATCCCGGGCGCTGAGCTTGTGGTGCTGGCCGTTTTGCTGGTTCAACTTGTCGGGGCGATCAACAAGATCCAGGGCGAGTTGCAGAAGGCCGTCATTTTTGAAAGTGCCTATGATAGTGTGATCGACAAGATCGCTCAGTTGCGCGATGAAGCGGAACCCGAGGAAGGCGCGCTTCAGCCTGCATTCGAAACCGGTTGCACCTTAGAAAATGTCAGCTTCGCGCATCCAGCGCGTCCCGTCTTGAGGGGAGTCACGCTAAACTTCCGCAAGAATTGCACGACTGTGCTGACGGGGCCATCCGGGTCCGGCAAGACGACCGTGGCGGATTTGGTTTTGGGCTTCGTGACACCTGATGAAGGGCGCATTCTGGTCGATGGTCGGCCCTTGTCGGACTACGCCTTGCGGGATTGGCGCCATATGATCGGATACGTCCCGCAAGAGTTGATTTTGTTTAACGAGACCATCTTCGACAACATAACCCTGGGCGACTCGGACCTAGATGAAGACGATGTTCGTGAGGCGCTCAAGGTGGCTGGCGGGCTCGACTTTGTGGAGGCGCTGCCCGACGGCTTGATGACACATGTCGGAGAAAAGGGCGCGCGTCTGTCGGGCGGGCAACGCCAACGCATCTCGCTCGCGCGGGCGCTCGTCGAAAAGCCGCAGCTCTTGATCCTTGATGAAGTGACCAGCGCCCTCGACCCCGAAACAGAAGCCGAGATCGTGGAAAATATCCGCGCCTTGCAAGGCACGACGACCATCATCGCGATCACGCACCGCACTGCGCTCTTGGATGTGGCCGACGACATCTACGCGCTGGAAGATGGACGGATCGTGCAAAAGCCGAGGATTGAGCCTGTGCGTGACGTTGTCTGAAGCGCTTCAGTCCTTCAGCCAATCACTCAACGCTTCTTTAATCGGCTCGGCAACGAGATTGGCTTGATCTTCTAGTTGCCGAGTCGTCTGCTGATCTTCTGTTTCTTCCAATACTGATAGATATCCGGCAGCCAAGAACTGATCAATGAAACGGGCGTTTTCCGTAGTGTTTGGCGCGCGGTCCATGTCGAGTACATGGACCGGCAACCCACGTGCGCAGCACTCTGACACCATGGTAATGCTGTCCGGGCAGACCACAAATCGCGATGCAGTTGCCAGCGCGTCTTTGTAGCCATCCCGGTCGTTTACCTCGATAAAGCGGACCTTTGGTCCTCCTAGGGTTTGGCGCAGCAGTTTCTGAGTGCGCGGAAAAGTCCTGCGTGAGAAAACGACGCTAAGCTTCGCCGCCGGGAACGCGACGTTCAGCGCTTTCAGAGATGCTCGAAATGTTGGTCCATCATAGTCGAAGGTGACGTTCTTGCCGCCCACTAGAAGGACGACATGTGGTTCACGGGGCGAATGGGATTGAACCGGAGCCTGACTGCGCGCCAGCACACCGTCAATATGCAGCACCTTGCGCGCATCCGGTGCGGGCGCGTCCGGCAGAAGTTGATGACGGGATGCGATCAAGATGTCGACGAAATCGGTCGAAGGGCGCGGCACGGCCACATGAATGATGAACAACCGGTCCCCCATGATTCTACGCCAAAAGCGGCAGAGTGTCAGGACCGATCGGCCACTTGAAATGATGATCAGGCGCTTTGGCAGACGGTTGGACAGGCCCGCCCATAGGGTTTGCAGTGGCGTCAGAAAGCGAAGTTGGCGCTTGCGCCGTGGCGTGTCGGCAGCGGCCTTGCCGTCGATCTCGATCGTCTTCTTGGGTGTCAGCCCCAAGGCGTCCGCCAGCGCGACGCATTGATTGAAATGTCCCGTCTTGCGCACTGACACGATCCAGAGAGGGGCATTACTGCAATCAGTCGTCTGGGTCATGGCGTTTCAACGCTTCAGGCGGCGCATAAGGCGACCAAGCCCGCTGCCCGACGCGGGTTTCGGCGGCCTACCTGTTAGTGCCTCAACCCGACCGCTCGCTTCGCGGAAGCGCCGTTTTGCAATGGCCAGCGCTTCGGCGGCAAGGGCGCTATGGCGCGTGGCGACCTGGCTGTGCAGGCGCGCCACTTCGTCGTCTTCGGTGCTGTCTTTGCCTGTTCCGAGAACCTGAAAGATGGGGAGGTTTCGCATTTCTAGAAGTCGCGCCTGCGCTGTCTGAAAAGCTGGGCGCTGATCTTCGAGACGCTGCAATTGTGCGCGCAGCGACAGGAGGTCGGTGCAGGGTTTGACGGGCAGATCCCATGCCTCAATGAAGGCGTCCATTTTCCAAGAATTGCTGGCCAGTGGCACGAAAGGCACCCCCGCCAGCGTCGCCAGATAAAGCCCGTGATATCGTGCCGACAGGACACGGCCTGCGGTTCCGACATCTGCGACGGCGTTCTGCCAGTCAGTGCGTGCCGCCTCCGTATGAAGAGGGTAGAAATGAGGTGGCGCCAGGGGATCGGCCTCGACCATAAAGCGCGTACAGGTGTCCCCGGTATCGGAATCGCGGGCCTTGACCCAGTCGGTCACCAGCGTCGCCCCGCGAACGTCACGGCGCGGGGTTTCGTCGAAAGCGGCGGCGATGATGGAATCCGGGGCCTGTACGCAGGACAAACCCATTGATTGTACATAAGCATAGGATCGGGGGTCGCGGACAAAGAAGGCGTCCAGCTTGGCCAGCGCCTCGGTCGGCACCGCCATTTCTTGAAACAAAGCGTTCACCAGCAGCGTGGCCTTGCCCAAACGCTGGGCGATGGCGATCAGCGCGATATATTCCAGACCGTTGCCGTGGTGCAGCGTGCCCTCGCCATTCACCACAAGGGCGTCGGCTTCGGCCAGATGCGCCATGATCGCGCTCTGGCTTTCTAGCACGGCGACCGTGTCGTCCAAGTTTTTACGCGCATGGGGACGCAGTTCATTGACGAAATAGCGTTGGGTGACCGTGTGCCCGGCGCGACCCAGCAGCCTGGCATGGGCGTCGGATACGGCCTGACAGCCGATATGCGACTTGGTGGCCGTGTCGTTGCACAGAAGGATTTTCATCTGGGCAGCGCCCTCCGAACCGACAGGCGGGGATCAGACCGCTTGTCGGAGGGGTTCAAGAACCTCATCCACCGGCGGTACGCGGGCGATGACCTCGGGCGCGTCCGCTCGGACGTGGCGGTTAGCCATTTCCGATTGCAGCATTTCTTCGGTGACCTCGCCCGCGTCCAGACACTCCTTGAGGATGGCGAAGAAGAACTGTTCCTGCCGCGGGTCGGGATGGGGCAGGTATTTGCCCTTCCGCTGAATGCCCGCCAGGCCCAGCTTGCGCAAAATCCAGGGCGCGCGGTTGGTGTAGTCGATGGGCAATCCGCTCTTCCACGGCTGGGTGCGCCGCTTGGTGTTGTGGATAAGCATCGTATCCGGGGCAAGCCGGTCAAAATCGTTCCAGAATGACTCCAAGTGCCCGATGGCGCCTTCGGGTTCGCGCTTGAGCTCGATCCAGTCTTCGTAGTCAAGCTTGCCGGCGAATAGGTCTTCAAATTGCTGACGAATTTTCCAGTGCGTAAGTTTCGCACATTCCAGAAGCATCACGCTGGAGGCCACGTAGTCAGCCTTGCCCTTATGGCCTGGGCGCGGCTTGGCGCAAACGCTTGCGCCCTGCATGTCGCGTTCGAATAGCACGTTGATGTCGCCCACGGCAAAGACATCGGGGTCGATGACGACGGCGCGGCCTTCATATTCCATCAATTCGGGCGGGCTGAAGCGGACGGGCGTGAAGGATTGCAGGTCGTCATTGCGCCATTCGCGCCAGGTGCCGCCGCGCAGGAATTTGCGGCCCTCGAACTCCCGGAAGAACGGGAAGTCTTCCTGGCGTGTGATGCGCACGTCAAAAGCATCCGGGTTGGCGGAGGCGCGCTTCAAAGACCGGCGGCCAACGATGGCGCCGACCATCTGCTTGTCGTTGGTGTGGATGAAGACAGTGTGTTTCATAATGCCCGCTCTCTATCCCGTCGATGGCAGAGGGGGCAATCACCGTCCGGCTGAATTTGCGGCCAGGCTGTAACCTTTCGCGATCACTGTGCACCGTGTCAGCCGGAAACGTGTTGTCTGCAAAGCCGCAACACTCCACGGTCCATAGCTCGCACTGTGGCGGGATGCCGCAAAGCGTCAGAGCTCAGGGAAGCGTCTTCGCCTGCGGAGAACCCTCGATGATCGTGCCCCCATGGGACGTGGTGGAGCCCAGATAAGCAATGGGCTTGCCGTCGCAACTCGCCATGGAGGAACCTTTGATGATTGTGGCGCCACAGGCTGTCTTGTCGCCCTCGCGCGCCACGGGGCGACCATCCACCAGCCCGGAGCCGCCGGTGACGATCACGTTCATACCGCATTTAGGGCAGGCATGTTTGTCTCCGAGGCGGGCGACAGGCAGCATGTCTTTCTCCGGCGTGTCAAAGGGTGCGGCGATCATGGAACAGCGGACAGGACGACGTAAAGCCCTACCCTTTCCGAAATGACTATATCGGGTTAGCGTCCGTCGCAGCGCCCGTATTGGGATGTCATCGAAGTCTTAACGAGGTTCGATCCATGAACGCGATCTTCAAACAGGCCACCCGCCTTGGCCGTCTTCACACTGCGATGGGAAAGGACGCGCTTGTCCTTTTGCGCTTTGATGGCACCGATCACATGAACGGCCTGTTCGAATATCGTGTCGAGGCGCTGTCGACCGAGCCCAACATCAATTTCGACGATCTGGTGGGCACCCATGCCACCGTCGAGATCGAGACGCGCGCACACGGCGCCAAGCAGTTCGATGGCATCGTTACCCAGGCCCAATGGGCGGGCGTGGGCGAAAACGGGAATCGCTACAACCTGGTGCTGCGGCCCTGGATTTGGCTGGCTGGTTTGCGGCGCAACCAGCGCATCTTCCACCGCATGACCGTCGTCCAGATCGTGGAAGAGTTGCTGTCCGACTATGCCGAATTGGGCGACCCGCATCTGGAGAACAAGCTGTCCAACCAATATCCCGAGTTGGAGTATACCGTGCAGTACCGCGAATCGGACTTAGCGTTCTGCACGCGGCTGTTGGAGAAGTTTGGGATTAGCTACCACTTCGCCCACAAGACGGGCTCCCATACGATGGTTCTGACCGATGCGGTCGATGCCCATGAGCCGCTGCCAGGCGGCACGCGCGACTACAAGCCCGTCGACGCCGATCACCAGGCCGATGGGGAACACTTCTGGGTCTGGTATCCTGAGCGGAACATCACCACCGGTGCGGTCCGCCTGAC
This sequence comes from uncultured Jannaschia sp., assembly GCA_947494145.1. Taxonomy (GTDB): domain Bacteria; phylum Pseudomonadota; class Alphaproteobacteria; order Rhodobacterales; family Rhodobacteraceae; genus Jannaschia. Next base: position 94,257 of record CANLTZ010000006.1, read on the forward strand.
GGACTACAACTTCAAGACGCCCACCGCTGCCATGGAAGCCGATGAGATGGGCGAGGCCGCTTATATCAATGGCCAGATCGAGAGTTTCGATTACCCGGGCGAATATCTCAACCATCGCACCGGCCAGGCTGTGGCCAGCCTGCGCACGATGCAGGAGCGCGGGCAGGACCGACGTCATCGGGCCCTGGGCAATTGCCCATCGCTGAAGGCCGGTCTGACCGTGGGGCTGACGGGCGACTACGTGCCCGGCGTAAAGGATGAGGATTACCTCTGCCTGCGAGCCTCCCATTCCTACATCTCCGACGCTTACGGCACCGGGGATACGAAGTCGGACCGCCACGCCTATTCTGGTGAATACGTTTTGATGCCCGTGACCGCGCCGCTTGCGCCGGACCGCAAGACGCCGTTGCCCATCGTGCAAGGCCCACAGACCGCTCGCGTTGTGGGCGAGGGGGAGATCGATTGCGACGAATTTGGCCGCATCCTTGTCCGCTTCCACTGGGACCTGGAAGACGCCTATTCCATGCGCTGCCGCGTCAGCCAGAACTGGGCGTCAAAAGGGTGGGGCGGCATGGTCATTCCCCGTATCGGCATGGAAGTGGTGGTCGAGTTTCTGGAAGGCGACCCCGATAAACCGCTGGTGACGGGATGCGTCTATAACGGCCGAAACGACCCGCCCTATCCGTTGCCCGCGGCCAAGACCAAGAGCGTGTTCAAGACCGACACCCACCAAGGCAGTGGCTTCAATGAGCTGACCTTCGAGGATGAGCGCGACCAGGAACTGATCTACATGCATGGTCAGAAGGACCATCAGATCGACATTCTCAACGACCGCAGCAAAACCATCGGGCGCGACCAATCCGAAGCGGTGGGCCGCGACAAATCCATCAGCGTGGGCCGCGACCACACCGAAAGCGTGGGCCAGGATGCGCGGCACACCATTGGGCGCGACGTGATCTATCAAGTGGGCCAGAACCAGCAGGAAAAGTACGGCAAGGACCATGTCCATGTGGTCGGCAACATCCACAAGCAGGACATCTATGCCGACCATCTGGTGCAGACCGGGCGCAACCGCGAAGAGACCGTGCTCGGTAAGTCCGTTCTGAACGTGAACGAATCGATCACCAACAACACCAAGCTACACACGCTGATGGCTTATCAGAAAATCGTTCTGAAGGGCCCGGGTGGGAAGCTGACGATTGACGGTTCCGGCATCACGTTGGAGGCGGCGCAAATCTGGCTCAAGGGAAATGTAAGTATGGGCGGCGGTGGCTCGGCCCAGGTGCCGACCCTGCAGGGGGCCGCGAACGATGCGCTTCCTCTGGTTGAGGAATGCGTCGTCCAAAAAGGCGTCGACGAGGACTAGCCTGTTCGCGAACAAAGGCAAATTTTCCTCGCCTTTGTACCCGGTTAACCGGTGAAGCAATGTTACAGTGTTGCGAAAAATGGGGGGTGACGTTGTGGTCACCCTTGCAACCGGCGGTTCTTTGCCCACGCATGGCCCGGTCACATTCTCTTGATCGAGTGCGTTATGATTCACCCCCGCCTGAAGATGATTGCCGTGCAACGTGTGTCGCTTCTGAGTGCGACATCGCTTGCTCTGCTGCTGACGGTGACGCCGCATATGGCGTCGGCGCAGACATTCGTCTGGGAAGGGGACAACAATAACGATTTCACCCGCGACCAGAACTGGGTTGGCGACACTGCACCGGGGGCAACAGATTCAGCCTTGATTTCGGGGCCGGGCGTGAATCGCGACCCCGTCTTGGGCAATGGGGATAGTCAGACGTTGGATGGCCTGGTCGTCGAAGACAATGGCGGCGACGGCCTGCTCACCATTCGTGGTGATATGACGACCAACACGACCGACATCGAATCGGGCGGTCAGATCACGGTAAGCCCAAACGGGACGCTTCGGGGCATCGTCACGGTAGATAGCGATTCTCGTCTACTTTCTGAAGGCACAGTTGACGGCACGATCACGTCGTCCGGCAACCTGGATCTTCAAGGCACGACCACTGGTGTCGTCACAACTGAGGGCGGGGGTGAAACCTTAGTCCGTGGCAGTCTCGATGCCGACGGTGGTCTGACGGTGACGGGGGATGACGGTGCGGGTACGCAGTCGAGCGTTCGCATTGGTCCGAGTGGGAACATGGATGGCGACCTGCGGGTCGAGAATGGCGCGACCGCCCGGATCGAGAATGAGCTGGATGGCGCGCTGACCATTGATGCCACAAGCGATGCAACGCTCGCGGGCGGTTCAATCGTCGCTACGGATTCCGGCACCGGGACAGTGACCAATCAGGGCGTGTTCACGGCCGATGGCACGGTAGAGGGGCGGCTCCTCAACGAAGCAGGCGGCACCACGGTCGTGGATGGACAGCTGACCGTGCAGTCGGGCCTAACCAATACCGGTACCGATTCGGAGGTCCTGGTGGGAGGAACCGACCTCGTTACGGGTACGATCAGGACAGAAAGTGGCGCGCTGACCGATATTGATGGGGACGTGGACGGCGTGATCTCCATCGAAGAGGGCGGAACCGTCGATCTGGATGGCGATGTCGTCGCAACCACCGGCGCGGGGCGTGTCGTCAATTCTGGGGGTACGTTGACTGCGGCAGGCTCGATTGCCGGGGCACTTCGCAACGATGACGGCGGGCAGACAACGATTGATGGCGACCTGGATGTGACGACGGGCGGCATCGTGAATACAGGCACATCCGCGGGTGGTATCGCATCCCGTCTGTTTGTGGACGAAGGCGTAACGGTGACGGGCGACATCGCGACACGCGAAGGCGCGCGCACGAACATCGATGGAACCGTCGATGGCGAAGTGACAAATCGCGACGGGACGGTGATGGCCAGGGGCGAGATCACGGGTGACATCCTGAACGCAGATGGCGGCCAGATGGACATCGACGGGAACCTGATCGCAGGGGCTGGCATCCAGAACACGGACGCGGGCTCCGTTGTGAATGTGCTAGCTGGCAACGAGCTTGCGGGCGATATCGACACATCGGACGGCGCACGGACCAACATCGTTGGCCGGGTGGACGGTGCGGTGACGGTTCGCTCTGGCGGTACGGTTGATCTGGACGGCACGGTTCGCGCCATTACCGGCGCGGGTACGGTGACAAATACGGGCGGCGTGTTGACTGCGGGCGGGGTGGACGCGGCGCAGGCTCGTATCGACGGTCTGTTGACGAACGAGGCGGGCGGCCAGACCACCATTGACGGCGACCTTGCCGCCAATGGCGGTATCGAAAACAGGGACGCTGGCTCGGTTGTCACGATCGAGGACGGCGTCACTCTGACGGGTGACATCACTCATGGAACCGGCGCGTTTACCGATATCGATGGTATGGTGGACGGCCGCGTGGTGATTGCCGAAGGCAGCACTGTGGACCTGGATGGCACGGTCATTTCAGGCAGTACAGATGGTGCCGTTGAAAACGTCGGCGGCCGGTTGCGCGCGACCGGAAATGTGGACGGCAGCATCGTGAACGAAGCTGGCGGCGTGGTCCGGGTCGACGGCGACCTTATGGTAGCCGATGGGATCGACAGTTCCGGTAGCGCGGCGGGGGGTGCAGCGTCCTCTGTCATTGTGGACGAAGGCTTCCTGTTGAGGGGCGACGTCACCAACCGCGATGGCTCAGTGACCGATATCAACGGATCGGTCGATGGCGCTGTTACCAACACCGATGGCTCCGTCACTGCTTCGGGCGCGGTCTTCGGAGTGGTTCTGAATGAGGCCGGCGGCCAGATGTCTGTGGACGGGGACCTGACCGTGACCAGTGGCATCACGAACCGGGACATGGGTTCAGTCGTGACAGTTGAATCCGGTGAGACGCTTACGGGCGACATCGAAACGGCAAATGACGCACGAACCAACATCATCGGGCGCGTGGACGGGGCAGTCACGATCCTGTCTGGCGCCACGGTCGATCTGGATGGCACCGTCCGCGCGCTTACCGGCGCAGGCACCGTGACGAATACCGGCGGTGTGCTCACGGCGCAGGATCGGATCGACGGGCTGCTCACCAACAGATCGGGTGGCCAAACTACGATTGATGGCAATCTGGAAGCGAATGGCGACGTCGACAATACCGGCGCGGGGTCGCGTGTCGTGGTCGATGGTGGCGTTACGCTGACCGGCGATATCCGCACCCGAAACCAAGCCGAAACCGACGTGGACGGCGCCATTGCAGGCGACCTTACGGTCGAGAACTTTGCGACCGGAACACTGGCGGGAGCCGTCAGTGGCGAGCTGACAGCGGAACGGAGCGGTGTTGTCACGGTTGATGGCAACTCAACCGTTGGCTCCGCAGTGACGGATGATGGCACCCTTGCGGTTGCCGCAGGGCAGACGCTGACGGTAACAGACGGCTCGGTCGACAACGAAGGCACCGTGGATGTCTCCGGCACCTTGGTGGGCGCGGTTCAAGGCGCGGGCGCTGTGGTGATGGGGGATGCGGCTGCCGATATCACGGACGATGTCCAAGCGGGTGACGGATCCGATCTGCAAGGCCAGATCGGCGGTGCTTTGATCGTGTCTGGTGAGGCCGAAACGGTCGGTCTTCTATCCGTGCTGGATGGTCTGACTGTTGCCGATGGCGGTGATTTCGTGGTGTCAGACGACGTCACCACGTCGTCTGCCTTGGTTGAGAGCGGCGGACGCCTGGAACTCGGCGCCCTTCTCGACACGGGTGTGCGGAACGATGGCACCTTTGTGCTGACGGACCCGGGCCGTGTCGCAGGCACGTTGACCACCGGTGGCACATCCACTTTGTCCGGCGGCACCATTGAAGGCGATTTGACCGTCACGGATGGCATCACCACGGTGGACGGCACCGTACAGGTTGATCAGGCCACGACGACGGCTGCGGGCGCGGAACTTATCTTGGATGGCGGTGTCCTGGTGACGACGCAGGTCGATAATGCCGATGGCAGCACAGTCCGCCTGGAAGATGGCGTACTTGACGGAGACCTCGTCAATGACGGCACAGTCTTCAGCGATGGAACGTCTGCGGTTTCGGGCGACATCACCAATAATGGCGGTGCCGAACTGACGGTCGCGTCGGGTGAGCTGAGAGCGGACATCACCAATGACGGCATCGTCGTCTTGGAAGGTGATGTCGCAGGGAACATCACCAATTCGTCCACCGGTGACGTCGAGGTGTCGGGGAACAGCACGGTCGGCAATATCGACAATGCTGGCTCCCTTACGGTGTCCGATGGCGGCGCGCTTGACGGCAGTGTTACAAATGACGGCGTGGTGCGCCTTGCAGGCGGTGGCACAGGCGACCTTCAAAACAACGCCGATGGGACAGTCATCGTCGAAGGCAACGTCGTCCAGAGCGGAGAGATTGTCAGCATCGGCGAAGTCGAGGTGCGCGATGGCGCCGTTCTCGATGTCACTGCCGAAGGTCTGACGACGTCCGGCGGCACGACCCAAATTTTCGAAGGCGGCGTAGTCCGCGGCGATGTCACGCTTCTGACCGGCGCAAATGTCGAGATGGAGGCCGGAAGTCAGCTTGATGGCCGTGCCGATATTCAAGGCGGTACACTGACCGCGGATGGCGGCACTGTCGGATCGGTCGATATCGGCGTGGATGGCCGTTTCAGGGTGACGGATGACGTTGTTGTCGACGGCGATGTCACAAATGACGGCGCTATCAACGGTACGACATCGGGCGAAGAACGCCAGCTTGCCGTCGGCGGCACGTTCACCAACAACGGCCTCGTGCGGAACAGTGATCAGACAGGTGGCGAGTTCCGCATTGATGCCATGCGCATCGTGCTTGGTGAGAATTCGGACGTCCGGGGTAGCGTCGTGCTGGCTGGCGCCGTGTCCAACCAGGGCACGCTGACATACGATACCGATTCGACATTGGGCGGCGCCCTCGAAAATGCCGCCACCGGCACCGTGACCGTCGAGGCGACTTTGGATGCCGATGGCAACCCAATCGACAACCTGGGTGACTTCGATATCCAGAGCGGCGGCACCGTGACGAATGGCAGCCTGGTGGGGAATGCGGGCACGTTTACCATTGCAGAAGGTGGTGAACTTCAGGCCCAGGTGATCACGAACCGCGATGGTGGGGTCATGGCCAATGAAGGTCTCATCACCGGTGATGTGGACAATGAAGCCGGGGGGCTGATGACCTCCAGCGGGCGGATTGCCGGGAATGTCACCAATGACGGCGACCTGACTGTCAGCGGCGAAGTGGCCGGAACGCTCACCTCCGACGGGGCGACAACAATCACGAACACGTTGACAGCGACCGACCTTGGCGTGACCGGCGGCAATACGACCGTGACGACGGGCAGCAGGTTGGAGGCCGCCACCGTCGATGTGACCGGCGGCACCTTCGAGAATGCGGGAACGGTCGATGCCGTGGTGACCTCTGGCGTGGATGGTACGGTGACAAGCTCGGGCGTCCTTTTGCAAGGGGCGGCCTTGGCCGGGACATCGACCCTTTCCGGTGAGGTGCAAGGCAACCTGCGGAACCGTCCGACAGGCGACCTGACCATCGACGCACCGCTCACGGTTACAGGCACCGTAGCCAATGTGGGCGATCTGACCACCGAATCCGGTACGCGTCTGACGGCCATGGGCGGCCTCGACAATTCCGGCACGGCCACGATTGGTGGTGGCGTCACGGGCGACGTGACCAACAGCGGTGCGGCCAACGTGATCGGCGGCGTCGAAGGCGACGTGACGAACACGGACGGCGCACTGACCTTCGCGGGCGCAAGCGGCGTCGAGGGTGATCTGACCGTGTCGGGCGGCACCGTGACTGGGGCAGGCCCCGCGCTGGCTGTTACCGGTGTCACCCTGGTCGGCGAGGACGGTACTCTGACGGGCCAGTCATATGAGACGACGTCTTTCGACCTGGACGGGGCGCTGGATTTGTCTGGTGACCTGACCGCCGGGCTAGATATCGGTGAAACAGGGGATGCAAGCGTCGATGGCGCGATTGTCGGCGATGTCGCCAATGCCGGCCAGCTTTTTGCCGGCGCTCTTGATGGGTCACTTGCCAACCTGACCGGCTCGAACACGACGATTGACGGCGATATCACCGAGGCGGCGATCAATGACGGAACCCTCGTAATCGGGGGCAACGTTCTTGGCGATCTGACGAACAACGAGGGTGCCGTTCTGGATTTCGGGCCCGATTTCGAAGTGGGCGGTACCTTTACCAATGGCGCCGATCTGACAGTTGGCGCAGGTGAGCAACTGACTGCAGGTCTTCTGGATCAGACCGCGGGCACGTTCGAACTCGGTGGCACGCTGGATGGCCAGCTGCGCGTCGGCGACGGCGCCATCGGTGTCCTGGAAGGCGGGGCTCGGGTGACGAGCGGCGTTCGGGTGGCCGGTACGCTTGAGGGCGCCGACGGGGCCCGGATTGATGGCACATTGGGGGGTGACGGCACAATCGACATGGCCGACGGCAATGTCGGTGACGTCATGACCGTCGGGGGTCTCAGCGGCGAAGGCATGCTCCTCCAATTCGATCTGGACCTGACCGAAGGGGCGACGGGCGTGCGTTCCGACAGCATTTTCGTCACCGGGGACGCGACGGGGAATTTTGAGTTGACCTTTACCCTGGAAGACGGGGCCCTTGCGGACATCACCGATGACATTCTGCTCGTTTCGGTTGCGGGGGACTCGGACTTCACAGCCGTTGTCGACCCCGACAACCCGCTGCCCAGCACCGCACGCACGGTCTTCACCGTGGCGCGCACCGGCTCTGGTGATTTGGTGCTTCAGGACCAGGTGAACCCGGCCATTGGCGCACTTGCGGGGAACATTACGCTGACGCAATCGCTGATTGGGACGCTCATCAACCGGCCGACCAGCCCCTTCGTCGTCGGCCTCGCCGGTGAGACGGAGCCGGTCTGCGCCCCCGGTCTGTGGACCCGGGCATCGGCCGGTACGGCAGATGCCGAAGGCACGACGACGGACTCGGTCAACACGCTGCGAAGTGACATCGACGCCGATTACCAGGGCATCCAGTTCGGTGGGGACTTTGCCTGTTTCAACGGCGCTATCGGTGGCTTCGACATGGCTTTCGGTGCGATCGGCGGGATCAACACCGGCACTACCACGCAGCCTATCTTCCAGCTTGATCCGCTGGGAGGTGGCCTGACGGATGTCGTCGATTCGGTCACGGATGCGTCTTTTGATCAGATCTACGGCGGCCTCTATGTCACTGCCGCACGCGGCCCGCTGGTGGCCGACCTCCAAGTCCGCCAGGAACGGACCGAGTTCGAGTTCACCAATACCGCGGTCTCGGGGCTTGCCTTGGGTCTGACGGATCAGGACCTGGAAATCGACGCGACCACGATCAGCGGCTCGGTCAGCCGGTCTTTCCAACTGGGCCAAGGCGGCTGGTCCGTCGTGCCGACAGCGGGCTTCTCCTTCACCTTCACCGATGGCGGAGAGCTTTCATTCGATGACGGCTCGACTCTAACGCTGGACGATCATACGACGCAGTTGGCCTTTGTCGGAGGCACGCTGTCGCGCACACAGGTGGGCGCGTCGGGCAAGTGGGCGGCGAACTACTTCGTCACCGGGACTTACTATGCCGATTTCTCCAATGATCTGGATTCGACCTTCCAGGATGTGGATGACGACATCCTTGCCGAAGATCTGAGCTCAACGCCTCTGGGCGATTACGGCGAGATCAGCATCGGGCTTAACTACATCCGCATTCTCGATAGTCGCACCGGTCGCCAGTTCAACGCCAGTGCGCGGGTTGACGGTCGCGCCAGCGATAGCCTCGATAGTATCGGTATAACCCTTCAGGCACGCTGGCAATTCTAGTTCGCGATTGCCCCTGCCAGACGGTTGAACCCCGCTGTCAGGGCCCGCATACATGACATGACCTCCGTGGGGGCGTGGGAGAAGGGACAGCGCATGTCGCTCTACAGCAAGGTCGCGTGGAAAGAGGGGCTGTTCATGCAGCCCCAACATCTACAGCAAGCCGACCGCCACGTGCAGCACCTGCTGGATGCCCGCCTGCGGCATCTGACCCCCTATCCCTGGGGACTGGCCGAACTGGCCATCGACCGCGATCTGGCGCAGCAGGGTAAGGTCGGCCTGCGCCGCTGCACCGGCATCATGCCCGACGGCACCCCCTTCGACGCGCCCGAGACCGGGCCGCTGCCGTTGCCGGTTGCATGCCCTGACGATGCGGCGGGCCTGTCGGTCTGGCTGACCCTGCCGGAAAAGTCCCAAAACGGTCGCGATGTGGGCCCCGACGAAGACGGAGCCACCACGCGTTATCGCCTCGCCTTAGAGACCGTGGCCGACGATGCGTCGCAATCGCGCAGCGAACAGACGCTCGAAATCGCGGTGCCACGGTTGGAATTGACGATTCGCCAGACGGCCAAACCGGGTTATCAGTGCCTGCGCCTGGCGCGCATCACCGAAATCCGCGATGGCGTCATCAGTTTCGACGACACCGTGGCCCCGCCTGCGCTGGTGCTGGCCGCCCATCCGGTGCTGCTGGGCTACGTGTCCCGCGTGGTTGGCTGGGTGGAGGCCAAGCTGGAAACCCTGGCCCGTTACGCCGCCGATCCAAGTTCGGGGGGCGGAATGCAGGCGGCGGACTATCTAATGCTGATGACCCTGAACCGAGAAGTCGGCATCCTGCGGCACATGGCCGGTCTGCAAAGCGTCCATCCCGAGGCTTTGTTTCGCCAGCTTGTGGGCCTTGCGGGGGAGCTTGCGACTTTCGACAACACCTCGCGGCTGGCGCCCACCTATGACGCCTACGACCATGCAGATCCGAAGGCGTCGTTTGCGCGGGTGGTGGCGGATATCCAGCGGCTGTTGTCGCGCGATATCGGGCGCGCCATCCGGTTGGGTCTGCGCCAAGTCCGCCAGAATTCCTATCTGGCCGAGGTGCAGGATCGGAACTTGTTCCGCGCCGCCACCTTCGTGGTCGAAGTGGAAAGTGCCAAGCCCATGACGCAGATGCAGGCGCAGTTTCCCCAATTGGCCAAGGTGGGTCCCAATACCCGCATGGGCGAAATCGTGCGTAACAACCTGCCGGGGGTGGGGCTTGTTCATTTGCCCAATCCGCCCCGGCAGATCCGCGTCGTGCCGACCAATGTCTATTTCATGCTCGACAAGAAAACCGCGCTCTGGACTGAGTTTTCCACGGCGCCTGCCATCGGCATGCACTTTGCCGGTGACTGGCCCGACCTGAAGCTGGAGCTCTGGGCGATACCGGAGGCTGCCTGATGGCAGGCGATGACGGCGACAAGACGGTGATCGGTGGGCCCGCTTTGGGCCGCGCAGCGCCGGGCGCGGCGCCTGCCAAGCCCGATCCGTTCGGGCGCGGCAATACCCGCGCCCCCAGCGGGGAACGGACGGTGATCGGAGGCGCGCTGCCCGGCCGAGGCGGCGGCGGGGCCGATGGCAACACTTGGGTCGGCGGGGCAGTGCCGCCCGCGTCGCCCGCTCCGCCGCCAGATGACCCGTTCGGGCGCAGGCCGGGTTTCGGCACCGGCGCAGGCGCGGCTTTGGGCCCGGGCGCAGGCGCTGGTTTGGGGAAGCCTGCCGGGGTGCAGGGCGACAGCTTCTTTCCCGACATGCCGTCGCGCGACGCTCCGGTGCAGCGGGCCGAAACCGCGCGCATCAGCCTGCAAGCCGCGCTGCGCGCCAGCGGCCTAGGCGCGGGCGGCTCCTCCAACCCGTTGGTGGCGGCGGCGGCGAACCTGTTGATCCTGTTCGGGCGTTTGCGCACGGGGCTGGTGGAAATGCAGGCCCAACCGTTGATGGAGCATGTCTATCACGAGATCGTCGCGTTTGAGCAGAACGCCGCCGCGGCCGGGGTGCCGCCCCAGGAAGTGGAGGTCGCGAAATATGCCCTTTGCGGCACGGCCGACGATATCGTCCAGAACCTGCCTGGGGCCGACCGTGGCCTTTGGGCCGAATACTCCATGGCCGCGCGCTTCTTCAACACGCGCGAAACCGGCGTGGGTTTCTTTCATGAGGCCGAAAAGGCCATGCAAGCGCCCGCACAGTTCTACAACCTGCTGGAACTGATGCTGACCTGTCTGTCGCTGGGGTTCGAAGGCGAATACCGCACGCGGCCCAACGGCACGACGGAATTGGCCCGCATCCGGCACGCCATATATGAAACCCTCCGCCGTGTGCGCCCGCGCCCCGACGAAGATATCTCCGCCTCGTGGATGCCGGTGATCTTGCGGGGCAAGCGGCGCTTCGGCGGCCTGCCGGTCTGGGCCTTTGCGGGGCTCGCCGCGCTGATCGTTGTGGTGTTCTTCGCCACGCTCAGCACGCTTCTCAACCGCAATGGCTGGGCGGCGGCATCGCTTCTCTACAATTTGCACCCCACCGATGTGAACGTCGTTCTGGAACGGACAACCCCCGCCATGCCCTTCGTGGCCGAAAGCACCCAGCTTGAGCGCATCCGCACTGAGTTGGCGCCTGAGATCGAGGCGGGCCAGGTCGAGGTGGGGACCAAGGGTAACTTCATCTATGTCCGCGTCGGCAACCTGCTGCTGTTCGAAAGTGGCCAGGCCAATGTTCGCCCCGAATTTGAGCCCCTTGCCCGCCGCATCGCCGATGTCCTGAACGCCGAGCCTGGCCCGGTGCGGGTCGAGGGCTTCACCGACAGCGTGCCGCCCTCGGGCCGGGGGCCGTGGAAAACCAATCTGGACCTGTCCGTGGCCCGCGCCGAAGGCGTGCGCGATCTGCTGGCCACCTATGTCACCGACACCGCGCGGATTGAGGTGCAGGGCCGGGGCGAAGCCGATCCCATCGGGAACAACGCAACGCGCGATGGCCGCGCCTTGAACCGCCGGGTCGAAGTGATGATCGCACGGGAAGGGACGTACTGACATGCTAAGGCGTTGGTTCCGCGCGGGCACGAAACGGGCCTGGTTCCGCATCCTGCTGACCGTTCTTGGGCTGGTCGCTCTGTGTTGTGCCATCTGGTTCGGCGGCCCGCTCACCGGCGTGCCCATCCTGGCCACCGTTTGGCTGCGGGCCACGGTGATTGGAACGATCCTGGGCATCGTCTTCCTTGTGATTCTCATCCGCTTCATCAAGCGCCGCCGGGCCGCCAAACGGCTCGAAGAGGCGATGGTGCCCATTGAGCCCGTGGGTGACGGCAAAATCCTGGCCGAACGGATGTCCGAGGCGCTGACCACGCTGAAGAAAGCGGGCGGGCGCACTTATCTTTATGACCTGCCCTGGTACGTCATCATCGGCCCCCCGGGCGCGGGCAAGACAACAGCGCTGCAAAACAGCGGCATCGAGTTCCCGCTCGAAACCACGGGCGGTGCCATCGAAGGCTTCGGCGGTACGCGCAATTGCGATTGGTGGTTCGCAGAAGACGCGGTGCTGATCGATACGGCCGGCCGCTACACCACGCAAGACAGCCACGCCGAAGCCGACGGGGCGTCCTGGTCGGCCTTTCTGGACCTGCTTAAGCGCACGCGGCCCAGCCAACCCATAAACGGTGTGATCCTTGCGCTATCGGTGGAAGATGTGATGGGCGGCGAAATCGTGCGCCACGCCGAAACAGTGCGCGCGCGTCTGGCCGAAATCCATGAGACGCTGAAGATCGACTTCCCGGTTTATGTCCTGTTCACCAAGGCCGACCTGATTTCGGGCTTCCGCGAGTATTTCGGCAGCTTCAGTCTGCAACGCCGCAACGCCGTCTGGGGCGCCACATTCCAGACGAAGGACCGCAAGGCCCTGACCCACGAAGCGGTGCCCGAAGAATTCGACAAGCTCGTCTCGCGTCTGTCCGAAGAAGTGATCGACCGCCTCAACGAAGAACCCGACGGGATCAGCCGGATTTCGATCTTCGGGCTGCCGGGCCAGATGGCCATGATGCGCGACGGCGTGTCCGACTTCCTGCGCCGCGTCTTCGAGCCCACGCGATACAAATCGAACGCCATCCTGCGCGGCTTCTACTTCACCTCGGGCACCCAGGAAGGCACGCCCATCGACCAGGTGCTGGGCGTCATGAGCCAGGGGCCCGGGGCCGCCGGGTTCGGCGCGGGCTTTATGTCGGGCAAGGGCAAGTCGTTCTTCCTGCGGGACCTGTTGGAACGGGTCATCTTTGCGGAACGGGATTGGGTTAGTTTTGACCGCCGCGCGGTGCGGCGCATGGCCATTGCGCGCGGCGTCGGTTTCACCGCGGTCACGGTCGCCACCCTGGGGGCGCTTGGCGCGCTGAGCTACAGCTATTGGCGCAATGCAACGTTGGTCAACGTGGCCCAGGCCGAGACGGCGTCTTACGCCCGCGCCGCCATTGACGAAATCGACCGGCGGCTGATCGACGACACGCAGTTGGACCCGATCTTGCCCTATCTCGAAGATCTGCGGACCATGCCCGCGGGTTACGAAGTGGCGTCCGACGGCACATTCTGGGAAGGGCTGGGGCTGGGTCAGCGGGAACGTCTGCAAGCGGCGGCGACCCAGGCCTATTCCGACGCGCTGGAAAAGATGCTGCGCCCCCGTTTGGTCCTGTCGCTGGAACAGGAAATGCCGCTGATCATTCAGCGGGGCGACATGCCCGAGATCTACCGCGCGCTGAAAGTCTACATGCTGCTCGGCCGCCAGGGTGAGCGGACGGACGACCCCGCCATCCTGTCCTGGTTCGAAGAAACCTGGCGCCAAGTCTATTCAGACCGCGCGGGCCTGGATACGCGCACCCAACTCATGCGGCACCTGACCGCCATGCTAGAGCTTGACGATACCCGCGATGCCCTTGTGGATATCGACCAGGCCACCATCGACATCGCCCGCAGTGCCATCGTGCAGATGCCGCCCGCCGAACAGGCCTGGGCGCAGATCGAAGATGGCATTTCTACCATGGGCCTGCCCGATTGGTTCCTGATCCAGGCAGCGGGCAGCGCGGCGGGCCGGACGTTCACCACCCGCGATGGCTCGGACCTGTCCACCATGCGGGTGCCCGCGCTTTATACCTATGAAGGCTTCTGGTCTTACTTCTACCCGGCCCTGGAAGAAGCGGCGGAGCGTTTGCGCGACGACCAATGGGTTCTGGGCGACGATTTTGCGTCCGAGGAATTCGAGGCGCGGCTCCGCTCCCTCGACCGGACATTGCTGGACCGCTACCGCCGCGAACATGGCTTGGCCTGGAACGCGGTGTTGGGGAACCTGTCTCTGACCTCCCTCGTGGCGGATGAGCCGCGTTATGAGACGTTGGGCATCCTGGCCTCCGAGACGGCGTCGCCCCTGTTGCAACTGGTCATCGCCGTGGATCGGGAGACACAGATCGACCGAGAGTTGGAGGGGCTGGATGGCCTGACGCCAGAGGCCCTGGCCGGGGGCGCCGCCGCCGAAGGACTGGCGGGCGATGTGAGCGACCAGGTCATGGCGCGCATCCGCTCCCGCTCCTCCGGGGTGCAGCGGATTTTGCTGGAAGCCGCGACGCGCAATGGCGGCTCTGCCGGGCGGGTGCTGGGCGGGGCGACGGGTGCCGGCGGCGGCAATGAAGACGGCCTGCTGCGCCCCATTGAGCGCATCGCCGCCGCTTTTGAGGACTGGACCGTGTTGCTGGCAGGTGAACGCGGCCAGCGCCCAATCGACGCCGTGCTGGGCAATCTGGGCGCGGTCTGGACGGCGCTGACCTCGTCGCAATCGAACCCCGAACAGGCCGCCGTGCTTCTGCCGCAAATCCTGCGGGAACTGACGCGCTACAACAGCCAATTGCCGGTGGAAGTCGCGGCCCTGGTCAATGAGGCCGAGGCCGATTTCCGCCAGGGCGCGACCGACGCCAATATCGACACGATGAACCGCGCGCTGGCCAACCAGATCACCTTCACCTGCCGCGAAACCATCACCGCCGCTTTCCCCTTCGCCGACAGCCCGCGCAATCTGTCCATCGACAATTTCGCCCGCTTCTTCGGCCCGGGCGGCGACATGGACCAGTTCTACACTGAATACCTTGCGGCATTCGTGGAGCGCACGCCCGAGGGGCTGCGCTACCGTCCCGATAGCCCACTGGCCAACCGCCTGTCGCAGGGCGCCCTGCGCCAATTCGAACGAGCCGAGCGTATTCGCCAGGCCTTCTTCGCCGGTGGTGGCCAGCAGCCCGAGGTGGAAATCGCCATCCAGCAGGTGGACAACCATTCCACCATCGAAAGCGCCATCCTGGTGATCAACGACCAGCAGGTGCCCACCGTGCGGTTCGAGATCCCCAAGACGGTGGTCTGGCCGGGCGATGGCCTGTCCACCGCTATCCAGATCGCTCCCGCCCTCGATCGGCCATCCACCATCGGTTTCAGCGGCTCGCCCTGGTCCTTTCTGAAGCTGCTCAACGCCGCTTCGGCCAAGCGTCAGCAGGGTGATACGCTGCGGGCGACCTTCATGATCGGCGGCCGCAACATCACCTACGATTTCACGATCAACGCCATCGACAACCCTTTCACCATGGCCGAGCTGCGGGAGTTCGAATGCCCCGCCTCGCTGGATTGACCGAGATGACGGCGCTGGAAGGCTGGTTTGGCAAGCATCCGCTACACGGGGATTTCGTATCCCGTGGCCTGTCCGATGCGCTTCGGGACGCTTTGCAAAAAGGCCTAGATACCGCGCTCATCGCGCTGCGTGATATGACCGGCGCCGAGTGGGGGGCCCGGTTCGACGCCGCCCCGCCGGTTCGTTTTTGGCTTGGCGATGCCATCTTGGGCTGCACCCTGGCGGGCGTCATGGTGCCCTCGCAAGACAGCGTGGGCCGCCGCTATCCGCTTGTCACTTTGGCCATTGGCGATGACCTGCCCCCACCGCTCAACCCGGACCAAGGCCAGCATATGGCGCTGGAACAGGCCGCGGGCGAATTGCGGGCGGGCGGCGTCGTGGCGGCCGGGGGGCTGTCCTTGGCGGCGGCACCCACGGACCTGCTTTGGGCGATCAATGAAGACGGCGAGGTTGAGACGCTGATCGCGGATATCGCCGCTGAAGATTTCCGTCGCGCCGCGCGCGATCGGTCCTATTGGTGGGTTGGTGATGGGCGCGCGCGCATGATTTCGGTATCCGGATTGCCCGATGGCATGATGCTCGGCTGGGTCACAGGATTGACGGAGGCCGCCTATGAACAGGTCTGAGAACTTCGAATCGGCTTATGTCACGGATGTGGGCCGCGTGCGGGACCACAACGAAGACGCCGCCTTGTCCCGCCCCGATCTGGGGCTTTGGGTCGTGGCCGACGGCATGGGCGGGCACGCGGCGGGCGATTTCGCGTCGGCCACCATCGTGGACGCGGCGTCTTCGGTGGGGCTGGCCAGTTCGCTCGACGATCTTGAATCGCGCCTTCTGGAACGGCTCAGCCGCGCCCATTTCGATGTGGCCCTGCGGGGCGCCGAACTGGGCGGCACGGTGGGGTCAACGGTTGTGGCGCTGATGGTCCATGGGGATCGCTGGGCCTGCGCCTGGGCAGGCGACAGCCGTCTCTATCGCCTGCGCGATAGCCGTCTGGAACGGCTTAGCCGCGACCATACCGAAGTGCAGGCGCTGCTGGCCCAAGGCACCATATCCGAGGCCGAGGCGCGTACCTGGCCGCGCCGCAACGTGATCACGCGCGCCATAGGCGTGACCGAAGACCCGCTTTGCGACCATGTCCGCGGCGATGTGGCGGCGGGCGACGTATTCATGCTGTGCTCAGATGGGCTGACAGAACATCTGGAGGATTTCGAGATCGCCGAGGGCCTAGCCTCGGGCCAGGAAGCGAACGCGATCTGCCATCACCTGGTGGGCCAGACCCTTGAGCGGGGCGCGTCCGACAATGTCACCTGCGTGGTCGTCCGTATCCACCTGCCCAGCGCCAGCGGATGATCGAAGACGACGAACACCAAGGCGGGGGCGGCAAAGCCTCCAAGCCGCCGCGTGAGGTCACGACGGTTCCGCCCAAGACGGAGCCACGGGCGGCACGGTCGGACGATGTGCCCACGAGCCCACCCAAGTCAAAGCCAGAGGGCGATGCGCCCAGGCCGCCACAATCTTCGCTGCCCGCCGCGCCCAAGCCCGACGCCACAGCCGCGCCGTCAGAGGAAGGCACGTCGCCCGTAGGCACGGTGCTGAACGAAAACTACCGCGTCGACCGGTTGATCGGCACCGGCGGCATGGGCGAGGTCTATGAGGGCGAGCACCTCTTCACCGGCAACCGCGTCGCCATCAAGATGATCTTGGAAGACCTGTCCGCCGACGAAGGCATCGTGTCGCTGTTCCGGCGCGAGGCGCGCATCCTGTTCCAATTGGCCGATGACGCCATCGTGCGCTATCTCGACAGTTTCTATCACAGCAAGACCAACCGCTACTGCTTGGTCATGCAATTCATCGACGGCGTGCCCCTGGCCGACCGGATCGAAAAACAGGGCCCGCTGCCCGAAAGCGAGGCCCGCGCGCTAATGCGGCGCATCGCAAACGGGTTGGGCAAAGCCCATTCGCTGGGCGTCACGCACCGCGACTTGTCGCCCGACAATGTGATGCTGCGCGAAGGTAAGGTGGAACGTGCCGCGCTCATCGATTTCGGGATCGCCACTGCCGAGGACATGAATGAAGGCACATTGTTCGGGCGGTTTGCGGGCAAGTACCGCTATGTCGCGCCCGAGCAATTGGGCCTGTTCGAAGGGGAGATTTCGGCGCGCACGGATGTCTATGGCCTCGCACTTCTGATGTCTGCGGCCCTTCGGGGCGAAGCGCTGGATATGGGTCGGTCCTTCCCCGATGCGGTGAAGGCGCGGGGCAAGGTGCCGTCGCTGAAAGGCGTGCCCAAATCGCTTCAACCGCTGTTTCGGCGGATGCTGCAACCCAATCCGATGGACCGCCCCGCCTCCATGGAGGAGGTGATCGAGATCTTGGATGGGCTCACCGCCGCGCCCAGCGGTCCTGCCGATCAGACTGTGGTTGCAGGCGCCACGCCAAGGATTGTGGGCCCGCCGGTGACGGTCCCTGGCATTGGCGGCACAACGGAAGGGTTGGGGAAACCTGCGCCCGGTATCGTGACGTCTGCACCCGGCACCGACGGCCCGTTCCGTCTGATAGCCCCGCCCGAGACAACGCCCCCACCACCTGCCAACCAGTCCAAGGTCAGCCTTTGGGTCGGTCTGGTCCTGCTTGCCGCAGCGATAGGCGGGGCGGGCTGGTACTTTGCCGCGCAATCCACGGACCCGACAGCGGTCGCGCTGCCC
Source organism: uncultured Jannaschia sp. (assembly GCA_947494145.1). Classification (GTDB taxonomy): domain Bacteria; phylum Pseudomonadota; class Alphaproteobacteria; order Rhodobacterales; family Rhodobacteraceae; genus Jannaschia. Next base: position 112,455 of record CANLTZ010000006.1, read on the forward strand.
CCAGACGAAGGCAGCCTGCCCGAAGACACCCAGATCGTGCGCCTGCCGCCGCCCGATATCTCAACGCGGGAGGGGTTTCTGGCCGCTGCCGTCGAAGACCCCTGCACCTATGTCACGCGCTTGACCGCCGGGGCCGAGACAGGGCGCCTTGCCGTTTTCTCCGAAGACGGAACCGTTCCGCGCTCCGTCCCAATCCGCTATGGCGAAACCTTCGGACTGACGCCCGATACGACACCGCGCCCGGTAAGTGGCGCCCAATGCGCCGCGCTCGATTTGATGCGGGGTTTGCAGGGCAGGGGGGCCACGTCGCCGACCCTTGTGCTCGACGCGGATGAGCTTGGTGCGGGTGACACTGTTTTGGGCCGCGTCGGTCGGACCCGCGCGCGGGGCGTGTGGCTCGCGCTTGTGACCTCCGACGGGGCGGTCTTCGACCTGTCCGACCGGTTGGAGCCGCAGGCGGATGGCTCCTTCCTGTTCGCTTTCACCCTGTCGGGCGGCACCGCCGGAGAGCCGCAATTGATGCTGGCCTTGGCATCTGCCGACCCGCTGGTGGCGGCCGCGACCGCCCCCGATGGCGCCAATGCAGAGACGTTTCTGCCCCGCCTTCTGGCTGAAGCATCCGAGAAGGGGGCCGCAGGGCAGATCGCGCGGTTTGTGCTGACGCAGTGAGGGTCGGTCCCGCTGTGACAGAGAACGGGCTCTAGCCCAAAGCGCGTCGGTCCATTACCAGACCGTTTCCCCGGCCCGGCGATCTAGGTGGCGTTGGCGCATCGCTGGGGGCGGACGGATGCGGTAGGCATAAAGCGCAAGAGCAGGATTGTCAGATCGCGTTCATCGGGCTTACGCCGCGCCACTGGCGCGAAGGTCTCTCCTCAAGGCGGACCGTCGATGGACTGGCCAAGCGGCACCGGAAGGTCCCTGCGAAAACCCTACCGAACATCCACGATCTGCACCGAGATACGGGCGTTTGGCCCCAATTCTTCCCCCAGAAGCGGAAAGATGTCTGATGCCAGCCGTCCAGCCCGTTCCGTCAGCGTTTCCGGTCGGGTCGGGGTGGCGAGCGCGATCAGCAATTGCGCGGTTTCGCGCGGGGGGCCGTCGCGCGTGACGGGGATGGCGAACTCGGCGCGTCCACCCGTGAAGCGCAGGAAGCGGCGCAAGTCCTGGACCACGCCATTGTCGTCCACCAGGATCAGCGACGTATAGGCCCCGGCTGCGCCTTCGAGCCGGCCCACCATGGTCTCACCCGATGCAAGTTGGGTGCGCGCTAGATCGAGACCCAGTTGAAAGGCCGGGTAGGCGGCGCGTCCGCGCAGGAAGGTAAGCGCGGGGCATTGCCGCGCATCCACCAGGATCGTCTGCGCGTCCACCGGTAAGTCGGGGTCGGACAGGACGGCTTCGGCGAAACGGTTCGCCGTCACGTCCTGATCGGCAAGCGTCAGAACGAGCGGCCCCAGCGGCGCCACTTGCGGGCGGGGCAGGGCCACCAGGCAAGGGTCGTCCAAGCGGCCTCGAATCCGTTCGATCAGCGCCAGAAGCGCGGGGTCGGCGGCAGGCCCCGCAGGGGATGCGGACGCTCGGGGGGGTTGCGATTCAGCTTGTGCGCCGCCGGCGCCGGTATCGGCCGGGGGATCAATCGCAATCGCGCTTTGGACCCCATCCGTCGCGGCAGGCGCAACAGGGGTCAGCGCGCCTGGGGAAAGCGTGCCGACTGACACGCCGCTTTGCATGGGCGCTTGACTGGCCCCTGCGGCAGCCGATTGGTCAGGCGTCACGGGTGCCAGCGCTTGTGACGTTGCGGGGGTTGGCGCGGTCTCGGGAGCAGCGGCTTGGGCCGCGCTTTCGGGCGCTGCAGCCTCTGTCGCAGTTTCGGTATCGGGGGTCTGGCCTTCCTCCACCTCCGGGCTGACCGGCGTCAGCGGGGCCGGTTCCAAGGGTTGCAGGGTTTCGACTTGGGTCGCGGCAGTCAGGGCCGGTCCTACGCCTTCGACCGTTTCGATTTCGGGCATGGCGTTGGACACCGTGATAACTGTCTCGGGGACCTCTTGTGGCGGTGGTGGGATGAAGCTGGGCACGAGGCCCAGAAGCCAGGCAAAGGCTGCGGCATGGACCGTAAGCGACAGCAGAGTCGCCGCCGTCCAATGCCCCTTGGCTTCCGTCAGGGGGGATACATGACCGCTCATGACCCCGTCCGCCGTCGCAGGGTGACCAGACGTAGCGTTACCTCTGACAGCTCGGGCCGCGCGACGAGGCCCAGCAGGGTTTCCGCCGGGGCGCCTCGGTCGATAAGAATGTGCAGCACCGCCGGGTCGGGCAGGGTCTGAACCGCTGCGTCCAGAAGTTCGGGGGCAAGGGGGCGCCCATCCAAGGTCCAGCCGCCCGCATTATCCACGACCAGGATGGGAGAGGGCAGGGCGTCAAGCGGCAGATTGCGCGTCTCCGAAAGCTCAATTCCCGGCCCTGCGGGGTTCAGAAGCCGACCTGTCGCCAGAAAGAAGAAGATCAGCAACAGGACGATGTTCACGATCGCCAGCGATACGTCCAGTTTGGCATGATGGGGGCGCGTGGGCAGCAGCGTCCTCATGACCCGCCCACCCGTGCGAAGTTGACGACGGGCACACCCGCCGCCGCCAGCGCCTCGGTCACGGCGACCACGTCCTGCACGCGTGCGCTGTCCCGCGCGAATAAGACCACTCGGTCCGTCCCCGCGGCTACGAGGGCGGTGGCCAGGTCCGGCAATTCGTCGAAATTGAAGCGCTGGCCGCTGGCGACCACAGCGCCCGCGTCGATGGACCAAAGCGCCGCTTCGCTGCCCGGTTGCTGCACGCTTTCGCCCGCCGTCCCGCGCCCGGGCCCGTCCCCAGCGGCCAGAGTTAGCAGTGAATAAGGCACCTGAGACGATGACAGCATGAAGAAGATCAGAAGCTGAAACATCGCATCGGCCAGCGGCGTCAATGCGAAGCCGTAGCCCCGTCTTGGCGCAGGTGGAAGAAGGGTCGCGCGGGGCATGGACTGCTCAACCCGTCTCGACCCGGCCGTGGATGGCGGTGGAGACGGCGACCTCCATCAATTGGCGTTCGCCGTCGATACGGGTTTCCAGCCAAGTTGCAACGAAGAAGGTGATGAGCGCGATGGCCAGCCCCGCCGCCGTGGTGGTCAGCGCCGTATAGATGCCGCCCGCCAACAGCGCCGGGTCAACGGCACCCTGGCTGACAGCCAGGGTCGAAAACGCGTCGATCATGCCGATCACCGTGCCCAGCAGGCCTAACATGGGGGCGCCTTGAACCACGGCTTCTAGTATGCGCATCCGACGGTTCAGCAGCGCCAATTCCCGCAAGGCGGCCGTGCGGCCGAGTTCTTCGGCGTAGGCCGCGTCGTTGGGCCGCGCGCTCAGCGCGGACAGGACAGCGCGCAGCACGCGCACACCGACGCTGTCACCCAAGGCTGCCGCGCGGATCGCCTCTTCGGGACGGCCGCCGAGCCAGGCATCCAGAATGGCATCGGCCCGATTTGCCCGCCCCACGCCCAAGCGGCGAAACTGGATCAGCTTGAACAGACCCACCGTCAGTGCCGCCACTGACAAAAGTGCCAGCGCGGCAAAGACCAAGGCGGTGACAGGGTCGAGGCCGAAGGGCATGGAGTGTCTCCGTTACAGGCCGAATTGGATGTCGGTGCGCGAGGCGGTTTCCAACGCAGAGAGGCAGACATCGCTGTTGCCGCCGTCGGCCAAAGTGCATTGCGCCACGTCGTTCACCACGATGCGCGAAAGGTTTTCACAAGTCTGGTTGGGCAGGTTGAACAGAACGATGCGAGTGCGCCCGGGCGGCAATGCGCCAAATTCGAGTACCAGGATAGATCGCACGATGCCTTCGGCATCGAAGAAGCCCACTTGGTATGCCGCCTGGGACAAGTCCGCGTCTGTCCCGTTGGTGGCGACATAAGTCAGCTGGCAGGCGGGGCCTTCCAACGTGGCGGCGTTATTGAGTTCCAGACGGAAGGGGGCGGGTTCGGATATGTCGGCGTCAGGAGCCGTTTCATCCTGATCTTGCGCGGCAAGCGCAACAGGCAGAACGGACAAGATCATGGCCGCAAGGACGGCAGAGATTCGGGGCATGGAAGGCTCCGTTTGTCGGGGCGGGCGGGGTCGGCGGAATTCCGCCAGATAGCGGCCACGGGACCTGAAGCGCAACCCCAGGTCAACCCGTCAAAGGCTAATCATCGGCAGTTAATCAACGGTAAACGCCGAGAACCCAGATAGATTCGTCTTCGGCCAGGGGCTGTCCGGATGTCGACAGCGTTCCTGTATGGGCGGTGGTAACGGGGGGCGTATCCCGCCCGGCCTCTGGCAGGGGGCTGAGACGCTGGTCCGGATCCGCATGCGCGATGGATGTGACGGCCCGACCCGTTTGCCCGTTGGCGGCGCTATCGGGGGTCGGCACCGCGCGTGCTGCCGTGCCATCAGGTACTGGCACACGTACAGGCGCTGTCACAACGGCCGCAGGATTACTGCCAAGAACGGGTGTTTCAGTGTCTGTAAGGCGATGTCGGTCGGCCGCGGCATCTGCTGAAGGGTCACCCCGGAAAATGGTCCGTTCCGTCCCGCCGCCAATGGTGAGGCCGTGGTTCGCGCCCGACGGCAAGCCGTTCATGGCACTCTGGGCCGTCACCAACGCGATGGCCGCACCACTGGCAACGGCGAGCGTAAGGCTGGCGAAGACAAGAACTCGTTTCAAAGCGGGGTCCATTGCGGCAGCGGATGTCGTCGATACTATCACCGCAAAACTTCAAGGAAGACACTCCCATGCTGGCCGCTTCGCGGATTTTCGCGCTTATCGTTGCCGTCATGCCCACAATGGCCTCTGCTGCGTTCACTGTCTGCAATCGCACCTTTGATGTGGCAAATGTCGCCATTGGGGTCGAGGCGGATGGCGCATTCGAGACGCGCGGCTGGTGGAAGATCGGTCCAAATCAATGCGCAGAAGTCATCCGCGAAGATCTGTCGGCGCGCTTCGTCTATGTCTATGCGCTGGATGTTTTCGGGCGTGAATTGCTGCCCGGCACCGTGCCCCTTTGCGTCGGACCTGAGCGGTTTCGCGCGTCCAGCACGGAAAACTGCCGTGTCTTGGGCTATCTGGAGGCCCGCTTCGTGGAGGTGGAGGTGGGCGAGGCGCAGGCCTGGCGCATGTTCCTGGGCCAAGCGCCCGAATAGGAAACTGACTTTCCCCGGTGTGACCCTTTGCGGAGGGCCGTCAATCGGTTAGATTGTCGGCCAGGGATACGGGATTAAGACCTTTGCGCATGACTCGGCACAGGATCGGGGTGTGGGCGTGGTTTGCACTGGGCACAGCGCTCAGCACGCTCGCGACAGGTGGCGCGCAGGCCGAAGGCCGCGCGGCCTTTTTGCTGTCGCCCGACACCGCTGATTCTGTTCCGCTGTCCCGCGCCTTGCTGGAGGCGGGCTATGACGTGTCGCGCCGGGCTTGGGATGGGGCTGGCGCGCCGCCGTTGGACAACACCAGCGCCGGGACCGTTATCGTGCATACCGAAACGGCAGGGGGCGGGCGGGCCCTTCTGTCGCGTTTGGCGCAGCTTGCGCCTGGTCGCGACGTCGTCTTGCTGTCCGAAGGGTGCTTGCCCGCGGATGTCATCACCCCCGCACGCCTGGTTGTTGTGGCGCCCACATTCGACGAAAACGGACGCTGCGCGCGGCCCGCGACATCCCTGTCGGACGCGTTGATCGCCGCCATGGCGCAGCCCGATCAGCCGCTTTCCGACGCGTTGGAACTGCCTGTGGGCGTGCGCGTCCAAGGCCAGTTGCCAAACATGAACGCGGCGGCCTTCACTGACACCGCCACCACCGAACCCGTGGTGATCGGCCGCGCGCCGGTATCTGTCGGCACGCCGGTCACCGTTGGCAACGCGGTCACGCCGGTGGCTTTGACCCCGACTGGCGCGACGCCTGGCCCGTCATCCTTGCCGACCTCCATCGCGGGCGCTGTCCGCATTGACCCGGTCAGCCAGCCAGCCGCGCTTCTATCGGCGCGAGAAACGCCCACCGGTCTGCCACGTCCGTCCATCATCGTGGGTGTCATCCGTGACCCGAACGCCTCCGAAGCTGTGGATGCGGGCGGCGCCCTGGCGGGGGCTGGCCTGGAAACCGACAATTTCGACGCCCGGGAAACCCTGCGCGCCGTCGATCCCGAAGGCTATATCCGCCTGGTTGAGGCGGGTGCCTTCGACCCGCTGCCCGGCACTTTGCCCGCCAGCTTGCAGCGCGTGTTGCAGCGGATGGACTGCTACACGCTGGCGGTGGATGGCGATTGGGGCAACGGATCCCGCGCGGCGGTGGATCGGTACTATTCCCAACGCGGTGACACGGCGCCAACCCGCGAAGCGGAGGTGTCCCTTTTCCGCGATATCATCCAGCGCGAAGACGTGACCTGCCCGCCGCCGCCTGCCCCAGTGGCGACGGCGGTGTCGCGCCCCGCGCCCTCGGGCGGGGGCGGCGCGTCCCGACCGCGCGCACCTGTGCCGCAGGCCACGCAGCCCGCGGCGCAACCCACCGCACCGGCCACGACGAACACCATTTCCCCCACCTTTAGCGGGGCGTTCCGCTAACCTGATGCAGGTTGACCCCCAGTTCCGCGCCGCCCGCCAGCGCGCCCGCAATCGCCGATTGCGGCGCGCGGGCCTTCGGGCGGTTCTGTTCGGGCTGCTGCCGCTTTGCGCTCTGACGCTTTCGGCCTGGCTGTTCACCGATCTGCCCCAGCGCGTCGCGGCCTGGCAGGTTGGCCGTGATGACGACGAAGTCCTCGTCCAGATTGAGTCCGATATCACCGTGGCGCCCGTGGTGCGCGGTGATGTGTTCCTCGACATCCCCGGCGACCCCACGCTTTTGCGATTGCCACCCGAAGATGTGGGGGAACGAGTGGTGCGCACGGCCGGGCCCGGTGTGCTGGATATTGCCCGTTTCGGGTTGCCTGCACCCGACCGCATCGCGGTGCTGCGCGACGATCTCGTGGTAACGGAAAGCCGTCTGATCACCACCGTCCCATCTTCGCGCGAGGATTTCGCCTTTCTGCAAGCCCAGCAGGACCGCGCCATGCAGGAAATGCGCGACGCCATGGCCGACCCCGCCGCCTTGGCCGCGCTTGCGGGGATCGACGTGTCCACCCCGGGTGAGCTGTCCGATGACAGTGACGGCATCGCCATTGCGGGGCTGGCCCCCGGCGACCGAGTTGCCCCCGCTGTTGCGACCCCGGTGGAGGAAACCAGCCTTACCTTCACCCGGCCTGAAAACCTGCGCGCGCCGCTTTACGAAGATGTCATCCTGCGGGTGGAGCGGTCGCGCACCCTTGGCGCCCTGCTGGCCGAGACGTCCGATATCCGCGAAGCGGAGGGTCTGACCGACGCGATACTCGCCGCCTTGCCCGAGGCAGAAACGCTGCGCCGCGGCTCCATCGTAGCGCTGCGCCTGCGCGGCGGCGTCTCGGTCGCGCAGGTGACGCTTTATGGTCCGGAGGGGCATCTGGGCAGCGTCGCGTTGCAGGGCGGGCGGGCCATTGCCGCCGCCGATCCCTGGCTGAACGACGATCTGTTGGGTCTTGCCGGGCCCATGGACGACGACCCGGGCACTTTCCGCCTTTTGGATGCGATCTATTCCGCCGCGTTGCGCGCGGGCCTGCCTGCGCCGGTCGCGGGCACTTTCACTGGGGTTCTGTCCAAGGATTTGGACCTGGAACAGCCCGCCCGCGACGGCGACCGTATCACGCTTGCCTATGCCGAAGACCATGGGCCCGGCGGTAATGCGGAAGGGCAGTTGATGTATGCCGCGCTGGAAGGGCCGTCTGGCAATTGGCGCTGCTATGTCGTCCCAGACGCCAATGACAATGGCTTTCGCTGCCACATTCCCGGACGGCGCAGCGGTGGCGGCGGGGCCGCGCTAGTGTCGCCCGTCGATGGCGTCATGACGTCGAAATACGGGCCGCGGAAGCACCCCATTCTGGGGGTTGTCCGTCTGCACGCCGGGGTGGATTGGGCGGCGCCCACGGGCACGCCGGTACGGGCCGCCGCCGCGGGCAAGGTCGCGCGGATGGGGGTGGCCGGCGGCTATGGCAACCTGGTTACCCTGACCCATCCCGGCGGGATGGAGACGCGCTATGCCCACCTGCACCGCTTCGCGCGTGGTCTGAAAGTGGGGGATGTGGTCCAAGCCGGGCAGGTGATCGGCGAAGTGGGCACTACGGGCCGGTCCACCGGGCCGCATCTGCATTTCGAGACGCGGCTTGCGGGCAAGCCCACCGACCCGCTGCCCCTTCTGACCGGCCCGCTTCTGGTGGCCGAGTCCGACGCGGTCGAAGCGTTGGTGTCCCAGATCATCCAGGTGGAGAGCGCGGGCAATGCGCGCGCGAAGAACCCGCTATCGACGGCCACGGGCCTGGGGCAATTCATCGAAAGCACCTGGCTGCGGATGATGCGCACCTACCGCCCCGAACTGGCTGCATCCATGTCGCGGGCCGACCTGCTTGCCCTGCGCTTCGACCCGACGCTCAGCCGCGAAATGGTCACGCGGTTGGCCCAGGAAAATGAGGCTTTCCTGCGCGCACGTGGCCACCAGATCACCGCGGGACGGCTTTACCTGGCGCATTTCCTGGGGCCGGGCGGGGCGAATACGGTGCTTTCGGCGTCTGAGGAGCAGACCATTCGCGCGCTGATGGGGAACGCCGTGGTGCGCGCGAACCCGTTTCTGGCGCGCTATGACGTGTCCGACCTGAAGGCCTGGGCCGACCGCAAGATGCGGGGCCGAGGGCGCGCCGTGGCCGCCGCCCCACCGCCCCCGCCCGAGCCGCTGAGCCGGGAGGTCGAGGTCTATATCGACATCGTCGACGCTTTGGTGCGGCAAGCGGGGTAGGCGAACGTTGCGATGGGCATTTGAGACCTGATAGGGCGCGCCACCATGGAAGTCTGCCACCTAGAAGAGAAACCGGAATTTGCGTCGGTAATTGCGGACCGATGTTGGCATGCTTGGTGGACCGATAGCGATGTCAGCCTTGCTCAATACCAAGCCGCAATTGAAAGGATGGCCGTCAAGAACCGTGTGCCATCCGCGTTTGTGGCCTGCGAAGGCGAAACCTTTGCCGGTTCGGCATTGCTCATCGAAGATGACCTGCCAGTGCGCCCGTTGCTCACCCCATGGATTGCGGCATTGTGGGTCGATCCACGCTTCAGGAGACGCGGTGTCGCCTTTCGGTTGATTGCCGCAGCACGGCACACGGCGTCGGAGCTTGGATATGCGAGCTGTTATCTCAACGCCACCGACATGAACTCGCCTTACTATGAGGCGCGGGGTTTCCGCAGGGTCGAAAGCGGGGTCGGGGACGTAAATATCCTTTCGATAGCGGCTGCTCACTGACAAGCGCGCGTCTACGTCAGGTTCGAAGCGATCGTAGACCTTGAGGTTCGAGCAAAAGCCAAGGCGGGACTTCTATCCGTGCCAAGTTGAGTGTGGTGGCGACTTCATCGCATGGCGCTGCGTCAGATCAACAAGCCTGGAACTGGAGCGCCCCAAAACTGCAGGCGTCAGAACGCGTAAGCGAAGCGTCCGTCCTCCATCTCGATCGTCACATCCCCGATCTCGGCGCCTGAAACCATGCGTGACAGAACCTCTCGCGACAGGTCTGGCAGGATGGAGTTGGTGATGATGTTGTCGATCATCCGCCCGCCCGCATCGGGGTCTCGGCATTGGTCGACGATGTGGTCCAGCACGGCGTCGGACCAGCCCAGCGTCGCGCCATGGGCGGCTTTCATGCGCCGCGCCACGGAGCCCAGCTTTAGCCCGGCAATGCCGCGCAGCACCGGTGCAGATAGCGGAAGGTAGGGGACGGTAACCAAGCGGCCCAGAAGGGCGGGAGGGAAGACATCCAGTAGGAAGGGTTTCAGGGCGGTGTCCAACTCGGCCCAATCGGGCTCCGCCCCGTCTGCGGCCATTTCCATGATGACATCGGTGCCCACATTGGACGTCAGCAAGATCAGCGTGTTGCGGAAGTTGATGGGGCGGCCATTGCCGTCTTCCATCACGCCCTTGTCGAAGACCTGGAAGAACAGTTCATGCACGTCAGGGTGGGCCTTCTCGATCTCATCGAGAAGGACGACGGAATAGGGCTTGCGCCGCACGGCTTCGGTCAGCCGCCCGCCTTCGCCGTAGCCCACATAGCCCGGCGGTGCGCCTTTCAGAAGGCTGACGGAATGGGCTTCCTGGAACTCTGACATGTTGATGGTGATGACGTTCTGTTCGCCGCCATAAAGCTGTTCGGCCAGGGCCAGCGCGGTTTCCGTCTTACCCACACCCGAGGGGCCCGCTAGCATGAAGACACCGATGGGCTTGTCGGGGTTCGACAGACCCGCGCGGCTGGTCTCGATCCGCTTGGCGATGGTCTTGAGACCGTGATCCTGCCCGATCACCCGGGCTTGCAACGTATCGGCAAGCGTCAGCACCTGCTGCAATTCGTCGGCCACCATGCGGCCCGCAGGGATGCCCGTCCAATCGCTGATCACGCTGGCGACAGCCTGTTCATCCACATGGGGATAGACCATGCGGTCATCGGCGTCGCGTTCGCCCAGGTCCGCCTGCTTGGCGGCGATCTCGGCGCGGGCGGCGTCTTCGCCGAAGTCTTGGCCGGGCTCGGCTAGGTCGCGGCGCAGGGCGACAATGCGATCCACGATCGCTTTTTCGTCTTCGTACTTCGCTTCTTCGGCGGCCAGGCTTTCTTCGGCGGCGGCCCTTTCGCCCTCGGCCTCCGCCAGTCGCTCTTCGTTGGTGGAGCCCAGATCCCGCTCCGCCACCTTGGCTTCGATCTCCGCGGCAAGCGCGGCGATGCGGGCATGCAGGTCCGCGATGCGTGCGGGCATAGCCGCTTGACTGACCGCCACGCGCGCGCAAGCCGTGTCGAGCAGGCTCACGGCCTTATCAGGCAATTGCCGCGCGGGGATGTAGCGGTCCGACAGGGCCACAGCGGCCACGAGCGCTTCGTCGGCGATGCGCACGCCGTGATGGGCTTCCATCGGGTCCAGGATGCCGCGCAGCATGGTGCAGCAGCGGGCCACGTCGGGTTCCGGCACGTCGATGGGCTGGAAGCGGCGGGTCAAGGCCGGGTCTTTTTCGATGTGGTTGCGGTATTCCGACCAGGTGGTGGCCGCGATGGTGCGCAGGGTGCCGCGCGCCAGGGCCGGTTTCAGCAGGTTGGCCGCGTCGCCGGTGCCCGCCTGGCCGCCCGCCCCGATGAGCGTGTGGGCTTCGTCGATGAACAGAATCAGCGGCGTGGGGCTGGCCTGTACCTCGTCGATGACGGATTTGAGGCGCTGTTCGAATTCGCCCTTCATGGACGCGCCCGCCTGCATCGCCTGGATGTCAAGCATATGCAGCCGCGTGCCCTGAAGCGCGGGCGGCACGTCGCCTGCGGCCAGTCTTTGGGCGAAGCCTTCGACGACGGCGGTTTTGCCCACACCGGCCTCACCGGTCAGGATGGGGTTGTTCTGGCGTCGGCGCAGCAGAACGTCGACGATCTGGCGAATTTCGGGGTCGCGGCCCACGATGGGGTCCATGGTGCCGCTTTCTGCCTGGGCCGTCAGGTCCACGGAATAGCGACCCAGCGGCGTGTCGCTCGCGCGGGCGCCATCTGCCCTGGCGTCCTTGGCGGCAAGGCCCGAGCCGTCCATGGGACGCATCTGTTCTTCTTCGGACTGGGCCCAAAGCGTGCGATGTTCTGCGGCCAGGCGTTCCACCGACACGCCATCGAGTTCGGGTGCCGCCGCCAGGACCTCGCGGCGCAGGCGCGGGTCGTTAAGGGCGGCGAACAGGGCGTGGCCCGAGCGGATTTGCACTTCACCGAAGAACAGCGTCGCATAGGTCCAAGCCTGGTTGAGCGCGTCCGACAGGCTGTCCGAAATCCCGGGGCTTTCAGTCACGTTCTTCTGCATCCGCCCCTGGGCCGCATCCAGCGACCGCAGAACTGCACCCCGATCCACATCCATGGCGGCCAGCGTCAGGGCGATATCGCCGTCGCGATGGGTCAGCGATTGGAACAGCCAATGGACGATGTCGACGTTCCGGTTCCCTTCTCCGCGCACGTGGCGCATGGCGTTGAGGAAGCTTTCATAGCCCACGCGGTTCATCTTGGCCGCGTATTTTTCGATGGTGATCTCTGCCAACTCGGTCCCCTTCTGCGGGCGGCTTTATGCTGCCTCTAATGCGTATTCCGCGCCCTTCACATGGCCGCCTTGGCCGGTATCGGGTGCCAGCGCGGCCATCCAGCCCAATTCGGTCGTTTGGCCCAGGGCGGCGGGTGGGATGGCGCTGGCGGGCAGCGACAGGCCAACGATGATGTCGATGGTGGAGCGCAGATACCAGCGCGTCAGGTCGATCAACTGCCCGTGGCGCCGCCCGCCCGGCAGGTAGTCGCGATATTCGTCCAGATCGCGGGCGCGGATGTCGATGCGGATCCGGTCATTCACCGACCGCATCCGCGTGCCCAGCGCCAAGTCGCGCCCCAGGGTCGAGGCATTCAGCCCCATGGCGTTCCGGTCCCCCGGCTCAAACGCAATCCAGGCGGCGACGTGTTCTTCGATGCGAACATCGGCGCCGAGGTAAAGCTCGATCAATTGCCGCAGCCGCACAGCAGAGCGGATGCGCGTCGCGTGCAGCCCCACCAGATACGTGCGGGAGATGTCGGGGATGCCGTCGCGGTCGCGAAAGGCGGGCGTCGAAATTCCCGACAGGGCGCTGACATAGGCACGGAAGCGGTCGCGGTCGGGGTGGTCGAATTGGCTGATCGCGTGATTGTCTGACCAGGCGCGGAAGAAAAGCTGAAGGAAGCGGGCCGCGAAGACGTCAGTGAAGGCTACGAAGGACGTATCACCGCCGATTTCGGACCAGCGCACGACTTCTTCGGTCGTATGCAGCGGTAGCGCCCCTTGAGGCCCGAAATAGCCCAACACGTTAGAGCGGATGGCCACGCGCCCATCGTCCAGCTCTTCGAGGTCGGACATGTCCGAGACCGGGAAATCCAGCGACGGGTCTTGGCCCAGCGTAGCGATTTCGTCCTTCAACCGCGCGTTGCGCCCGATGGGCGGCTTGCCGGGATTGCGCCGTTCCAGACGGCGCAGCACGGCCAACAAGCCGAGCTTCGTGGCCTCTTCGCGGCGTGCGGCCTTGGGGTCGGGCGGGGGCATCACAGCAAGGGCCCCGCCCCGGTGCGCGGTGGCCATTCCTTGATCACACCGCGCTGCCGTGTTTCGATCACGGTCTGGGTGAAGCTGTTGACCGGCGCATATTCCGCCAGGAAGCGGTCCAGGATGGCGCCCATCAGGATTGTGCCCGACCCTTCGTAGGCTTCGTCATCCATGGTGATACGCACCTCAATTCCGCGGGCGGGGAAATGCCCGTCTTCGCGGCGGATCAGCCGGGTAATGGGTCGGGTTTCCAGCCGTTCGATCCCGGCGATCTGCTTTTCGTCGGTGGCCTCGGACAGGTCCGCAAAGAGCGACAGCATCTCGCGCAGGCCACTGGCCCCGTCGCCGCCGGCGCGGTCCTCGATCCCGAAATGGGACAGTGCCAGGTAGCTAATCAACCGCCAATGCACGTCGCCCTGCACCGCGCGGTGGGGTGCGTCGCGATCGAGCAGCGAAAGGGGCTCGCGCGGGGGCGTGGGCCCGGCAACGGCGCGCAGGCCCACGGTCTGGTCTTCCAACATGCGGAAGGCATCCGTTTCGTCGGAGCGGGGCAGGAATTCCGGCAAATGGCGATTGGAACAAAGCGTCATGATCTGCAAACGCTGTGCGCCGTAGCCCTGGGCGTCGTCGCTGCCATCGTCCAGTTCCGGCGGCTCCCAGAGGGAAATGAACGTCTCGGTGCCCAGATAGCGTTGCTTGCGGCCAAAGCGCCGCTCCTCTTCCGTCAGGCGGCGGGCGCGGCGGCGGGTGGTATAGTAAAGCGCCTGTCGTGGATCGGCGCCGCCTGCTTCGGGCAGGCCGTACAATGGATGCACTGGCACCTTGTTGCGCGACGCGGTGTAGTGGGCGGCGACATTGGTGATGCGGTGGACTTCGTAGTGGGTCGAAGGCGACGAGGACGCGGTCACCACGAATTCGTAGCGCTTCCCGTCCAATCGCACCTGCGCTGCCGATTCCTCGAAAAGGTTGACGGCAGGCACGCAGCGCAGCCGCATATCGGTGGGCGCCAGCCGCGCAGAGAGGCCGCCATCCAGGCGGTCGAATTCAAACAGGATCTGACAATCGCGGCCATGGACGCCGCGCAGCGCGTCCCGCAGCCCGGTCAGGCGCAGGCCCAGAAATTGACGCGGAAAGGCGAAGCCTTCGCGCAGCAGGGCGAAGCCGTCGAACAGCCGCTCGTCATGGGGCAGCAGCCGCTCGTCGCGGCCAAAGCCCACCTGTTCGATGGCGTCGGGCGGTAGCCTGCGAAACACCGGATCGCCCTTGTCGTCAAGCCAGCGCAGCGTGACGCGCAGCCGGTCGCAATGGATTTGTTCATAGAGCGCCACCGCATCTGAGCGCGCGCCTGTCAGATGGATGGGCAGCGTATCGATGGGCAGTTCGGCCAGGTCCATATCCGCGCCCTCGATTGCCAATGTCAGCAACAGACCGGCCACCGCGCCCGAGGTCGCATCTTGCCCCAAAGCCGAAATTTCGGCGGCGCTCGACAGATAGCCGATGCCGGTCAATTCAACGGGCCAGATCTCCAAGGCGGCCCCGGTGCGGAAGCGGCAGGCCACGCGGCGGTCGGCATCCACGAAACGCGCATCCATGTAAGAGCCGCGGGGCAGGTGCAGGCCGTCTTCCAAGCCGCTGGCATCTTGGGGCAGGCTGGCTTGGGCCAGCATCATGGAGGGCAGGGGGGCCAGGGCGTCGGGGAAGATTTGGTCCAGTAGTTCAGTGGTGAAGCCGCGAAATTCCTCATCCAGCTTCAGCTGTACCCGCGCCGCCATGAAGGCAGCGCCTTCCAGCATCCCGGCCACCGCGGGGTCGGCGTTTTCGCGCAGCAGGCCGCCCAAGCGGCCCGCGATGCCGGGATATTCCGCTGCGAATTCTGCTGCGCGCTCATAAAGCAGCGCAAGCTCGCGTTCATAGGCATCGCGGAACGGTTTTCTCATCGCTGCAAACGCAGCCGCTTGGAGCGGAGCTTGCCCGCGCCCAGATCGACTTCCGCCAGGAAATCCAGGGGCAGATCGGCCGGATCGGCCGAAATCTCGGCCTGGACGTGAAAGGTCAGCTTGTGGGGGTCGGCCTGGTCTTCGTCGGCCAGGGCCACTTCGATGCTGCGCTCGATCAGGCGGGGCTCAAAGGCGATGAGCGATAGGCGGATCGCTTCGCCGATGGCCTTGCGACTGGCCGTTGATACGCTGGCGCGGCTGAGGTCAGAGAAGCCGAAATTCACGATGGACCGGGCCACGCGGCTGTTGTCTTCCAGCGGTGCGATGGCATCCAGCCGGATGGTGGCGATCAGGCTTTCCAGGTCCAGCGCCAGATGGCGGCGCAATTCCGCCTCGTCGATGCCCACCCGCCGGTCACGGCGATCCCGTTCCTCGGCTTCGTCTTCGTTGATTGTACGGGGGGCGACGCGCGCATCCCCAGCTTCGGCTGTGACGCGGAAGGCGTGCATCAGCGACATCTGCCGCCGCGACGTGCGGCGGTCGGCGCGTAGATCCGGGCGGGTGATATCAGCGGATCGGGCCATGGCGGCACTCGGTTAACACAGTATCAAGACGCAGAAAGGGGCCGGTGATCAAAACCGGCCCCTTCCCGAAGATCAGGTCGTGGGTGCCGATTAAGCGCCCCATTCCTTGTTTTCGGCGATGTCCCAACCGGTGAGGGTCTGCGCACCAGCGGCGCCCGACTCTTCCTGGAGGGTGTACGTGATCTCGAACTTGCGGAAGTTCAGCGTCAGGTCCTCCTGGATACGATCCAGGCCGTCCTTGGACCCACCGGTCTGGTAGGACGTGATCATGATGTTTTCCATCTTGAGGATGAAGTACTCGACGGGGGTGTTGCCACCCGACTTGCGCACGATCAGCTCACCGGTTTCGATGTGCTCGCCCGAGGTACAACGCTTGATGAGGTCGTTCGACGACAGGTCGACATACTTCGTCAGCGAAATGTCCGAGACGTTCACCTTACCGCCGCCGCCGCCGGCGCCCATGTGGGTGGTCCCGGACTGCGTCAGCCCCCAGTTCCACGCCAGGACATCAATCTCGTCCTTGTGCGTTGAATCCTGCGACTCACCGCGAATGCCGTTGGAAAGTTTGAGGAAAATATCGACAGCCATTGATTACTCCGTTCGTGCTGGCAGGACCCCCCGGCAGGGGGGCAGGGACGTTACTTGTTACCGGGCAGCTTCGACACCAGGGACATCCCGATGTCGACACCTTCAAGTTGGAAGTGAGGTTTAAGAAAGAACTTGCCGACGTAATAGCCGGGGTTTTCCTCATCCTCTAGGACCTCGACCCGCGCTCCGGCGAGCGGCTTCTTGGCCTTTTCCTTCTCCGAGGCCGTATCAGGATTCCCCGACACGTATTTGTTGATCCAGGCTTGGAGATCAGTCTCCAATTGCAGACGGGTCGGGCTTTGCCCAACCTTGTCCCGAACCATGCACTTTAGATAATGGCTGAAGCGCGATACTGCGAATATATAAGGCAACCGGGCCGACATATTGTCGGAGGCTGTTGCCTTTTCGTCAGCATATTTCTTTGGCTTATAAAGGGTTTGCGCACCGATGAACGCGGCCTTGTCGGTGTGCTTGCGGTGGATGACGCCGATCAGGCCGGCTGCAGAAAGTTCCCCCTCGCGGCGGTCGGTGATGGACACCTCCGTGGGACATTTCAGGTCCTTGGAGCCGTCGCCGGTGTCGAACGTATGGGTAGGCAGGTTCAGCACCTCGCCGCCCGATTGCACGCCGCGGATTTGCACGGTCCAGCCATGTTCCTTGTGCGCGCGGTTGATATTCACCGCCAGCGCATGGGCCGCGTTCATCCAGGCGTATTTCTGACCGCCATGGCCGTCGGTCTCTTCTTCGAAGTTGAACTCCGACACCTGGCTTTCGCTATCCTGGCCGTAGGGGTCGCGGGATAGGACGCGCGGCATGGTCAGCGCCAGATAGCGGCTGTCTTCGCTGTCGCGCAGGCCGTTCCACTTGGCGTATTCCGGCGTCTCGAAAATCTCGGACAGGTCGGGCGGGATGCCGATCTCGTTCCAGCTATCCATGCCTAGCAGTTCAGGCGCCGTGCCCGAGATGAAGGGCGCATGGGCAGCGGCGGCGATCTTGGACATATCGCGCAGAAGGTTCACGTCACCCGACGTGTTGGAGAAGTAATAGTCGCCGATCAGCGCGCCGAATGGCTTGCCGCCAAGCGTGCCGAATTCCGCTTCGTAGATGGTCTTGTGCAGCGGACTCTGGTCCCAGCGGGCGCCGGGGAAGGCGCGGAACATCCCCTGCAATTCCTGCTTGGAGATGTTCATGACTTTCACGCGCAGCGTGCTGTCGGTTTCCGAGTTGTTGACCGTGTAGGCCAGCCCCCGCCACGACGATTCCAGCTTCTGGAATTCTTCGTGGTGCATGATGGCGTTGACCTGGTCGCTGAGCTTCGAATCGAGCTTGGCGAGAACGGCATCCAACGTGTCCAGCACGTCTTCGGTGACCAATTCCTGATCGTCGAGCGCTTCGCGTACCAGTGCGGTGACGGCGTTGTCCACTTCCTTGGCCGCCGCATCGGAGCGGGGCTTGATGGTCTGGCGCAGAATATCCGAAAACTCTTCAAGTTCCGAAAGCGCGCCACCCTGCGCGCCTGCCTGGCTCTGAGCGTCTGACATTACGTGTCCTCCTGCCCGTCAGTGCCGTCGGACCCACGCGCGGCCAGAGCGGCCATCAATTCAGGGTCGTTGAGCAGTACGCGGATCTGATCCTGCGCCTTGGGCTTGCTGTTCATGTAACGCTGCAAGTTCGCGAGCTGCTTGCGCGCTTCCAGCAGCTTCTTGAGCGCTGGCACCTGTTCGGCCACGCGCGCCGGATTGAAATCGTCCATGGAGTTGAATTCAAGCCGCACGCCCAGCTTGTCCGTCGAATCCGGGTCCAGCTTGTTTTCGACCGCAAAGGACGATGCTGGCGAGATGTCGGACATGAACTTGTCCAGCGTGGCGCCTGTCACGTCACGGAAATCCCGTTCTTCCACATCGGCCTTGTCGACCGAGGAATCGTTTCCCGACAGGTCCGACAACACCCCCAACACAAACGGGAGTTCCACCATCTTTTCGGAATCGTATGGGTCTTCGTAAGAGATATTCACCCGCGGAGGACGGTTCCGCTTGATGTGGTCGGTCGCCTTGTCGGATGCCATCGTTAAAACTCCCCTCGTCCGGCTTGCGCCGATTTGTGGCAATCAAGCGTCACAGGCGACGTAGTGTCAATTCCCCGTGAGGCCAGCCGTGTCCCCCGTGCAACGTTTGTTACCCGCTCTCGGACGATGGGAGCAAATCCCCCAAGATTGCTTCGAAATCCTTTTCCAACCAACCGCGTGCCCGGCTCAGAAGCAGTGGGATGGGGCTGGCCGGTTCGCTGCGGCGAAACCAGGTTTCCACCACCCGCAACTGTGCCGAGGCGCTGGGCCGGGAATCGACATGGGGGGCGGGCGCCGGGCTATCATCGGCTTCGGGTGCGGGGATGTCGGCACTCAGCGCCTTTAGGCGGTCCATGGACAGCGCAAAGCCGGTTTCGGGCCCAAAATCTATGACCGCCTTGGCGGCGTTTTCCGGCAGCAGCGTCTCGATCGCTTCCACCAGGGGGCGCCCGATCAGCTGCCGCGCTTGGATAACGAGGAGGAGTGCGGCGGAAGACGGCTCAACCCGCGCAAGATAGGCTTCGACCGCGCCCAGCGCCGCGCGCGCCTCGCCCCGCGATGTCAGATCGCCTGCGGCGCGGGTTTCGGCGAGGGGCGTGGTCTCTTCTTCTGGGGCGGCATCTTCGTCGGCGATTTTTTGCTCATCTACGGGTTCTGGCGGTGCCAGCTCCGGTCGGGCTTGGGCGATAAGCCCCAGAATCCCTTCCAAAAGCTCGATCAGGGGGGCCAGCAGACCAGTGTCGATGGACCGCGCTGCGTTCAGGCAGCGGCCCAGATCAGCCTGCACCCCTGTCACGGTTGCTGCATTCCCGCGTTCCGTCAAGCCCGACAGGATGCCGTCCGCGCTGGCATCGTCTTCCCCAGCCCGCGCCTCGGCCCGGCCTTGGGTGACCTGCCAGCGCCGCCAGGTGACTTGCGGGTCGCCGTTGAGCGGCAGGTATTGCAGCGGTTGCAGCATGGCGGCCTGCACATTCAGCGTCTCAATCGCTGCGCGCCGGTCCCGCGCGCGGTCGGGCAAGGCGGGGTGGGCCACGTCGCCGAAGGCAGCCAGCACGTTGGCCATCCCCTCCATCGCGTCGGCGAGGCCCGTCACGTCGCGGGCCAGAACCTCCCACCGGGCCAGAAGAGACAGCAGCCGCAGATCGCGGCTTTGGCGCAAGAGGTCGGTGATGGCCCGCCGCTCCGCCGTCAAATCCACATCGCCCGGATCAAAGAGCCGGTCCAGCGCGCGCCCATCGGCCCCCACCTGCTGGCCCGTGGTCACGTAGCGCCCGGGCAGGCGCCCTTCGGCGTCATAGTAGTAGTCCAGGAACGCATCCGCCTCGGCCAGTTCCAGGTCGGGCCCGGCGGGGGCCTCGGGCGATACGGGCTCTTTCAGCCAGTCCAGTGCCATGTGCGGCCTCCGCGGGGTTTAATCGTTGCTTTTGAGCGCGTCGGCATAAGCCTGCGCGAAATGGGAGAAGAATTCATCGAGCATGCCGTTTTCATGGCGCGCCGCCTTGCTGTCCCAGCGTTCCACGAAGGCATCCCAGGCCTTGGACTTCTTGGAGCCCGATAGAAGCCCGCCGCTCGCGCCCTTTTCCACCTGCTCAGGCGCAAGATCGTGTAGCACGGCGCCAAGGGCAGGCTGCAAGGCGGCGATCAGGGCCGCATGGTGCAGACGCAGGTCGCGGGCGGCGGCACCCATGGCGTCGGCCCCGCTGGCCGCACCGGCGCGCGGGCGAAAGAACAACTCCTCCAGCGCGCGGTCGGGATGTGGCGCTGTCTTGAGCGGGTTGCCCGCCATCCCGGCCATCGTCCGTTCCACGTGGTGGCGCGTGCCTTCCTTGAAGGCGGCGCGGGCGCGCAGATGGTCCATCGTCTCGATGGTAGTGGCGCGCAGCGCGGCGCCCGCCATGCGCGCAAGGGCCAAGGCATCCGCATCGCCATAGGCGCTGGGGTCAAGCCCAGCGCCTTCACAAAAGGCCGCCACAACGGCGGGTGGGTCCGGCGCAGGCGCGGTGGGGGTGGGCGCAGGGGCGGCGGGTTCCGCGGGGGCTGCCACGGGTGCCACCGGGCGCGGCGCTTCAGGCACCGGCAAGGCGGAAGGGTCGGGGCGCGGGGCCGCCGTCAGGGGCCGCAGCCCCGACGGGTCGGGCGGGGGCGCCGGGTCGGGCGCTGGCCCGGGCGCCGCGAAGCTGGGCGGGGCGATGAATTCATCGGCAAAATCGTCGCGCCGGGCACCGGGCTCGGCTGGGAAAGGGTCCACTGGCTCAAGCGCGCCGCCCACAGCCCAAGGGTCGTCATCGGCAGGCCAACTGGCCGCGCCGCCTGCTATGGGCTGCGCCGGGGTCGGGGGCGCCAGCGGCGTTGCTGCATGAACGGCATCGCTGACGGAGATGATGTAGTGTCCCACCTGTAGTCGGTCGCCCGCTTGCATCCGATGGGGGCCATCCAGCCGATACCTTTGGCCCTGCAGAAAGGTCCCGTTGGTGGACACGTCTTCGAGCCAATGGGCGCCGTCGCGGAACGTCACCGTGAAATGGTGCCCCGAGATATGCCGCGTCGGGTCGGGCAGTACCCAATCCATGGCGCTGTTGCGCCCGGCTTGGCACAGCGCCCGCGTCAGCTTGAAGGCAATGGGGCCGCCATCCTCCAGCCGGTCGTAATTTTCAATCCGCAGCATCAACGCCATGGCTCAGAACGCCCGATACAGCGTTTCGGCCAGCGCGATCACCCGCGCCAGATGGACTGAGCGCCGTTGTAGTGGCATCTTGGCAAGCCCCGACAGCACGGCAGAGTTGATCGAGCGGGGCGCGCGGTAGACCGGCACCGGCGCGGTGTCGTTGGGCGCGATGGATCCGCCTGACCATCCCACGGCCAACCCCAGCATGACCGCGGGTGACCGCACGGGCGCATACAAAGCGGTGCGCATGATGCGGTGACGAAAATCGTCGGTGGGCGTCGCGATCCAGGCGGCGATCAGTTCCATCAGGTCGCGATCCCGCGCCGCGATGGCTTCGGGCATGGAGCGTAGCGATTCGTAGCCCCACCAGATGGCCATCTGGGGCAGGGCGGCGAAGGCGGTGAAGGTCACGGCCTCTTCCGGGGTGGTCGAGGCGCGCAGACGGGCCAGGAAATCCGACGCATCTTCGCCCGTGCGGGGGCGGTGCTGCATCAGTTCGGCCACTTCGGGCACGGCCAGATAGATGGCCTCCGCATCGTCTTGGCGCAGGGCGCCGATGGGCGGGCGCGTCTTGTCGTCGTCGCGGTCGATGGCGCGGGCCTCCGGGGTGATGGGTCTGGCGACCGTTCAACCGGACAAGGCCCCAAGTTTCAAGCGCGCGCGCCCCGCCGCACGCGGTTGCACGCCCCTGCGCGGTCCTCTATCCGCCGCCCCATGACAGATGCCGTTGAAACCGGCCGGGAGGTCCTGCGGACCGAGGCCGCCGCCCTGACAACCCTGGCCGAGGCCATGCCGGCCGATTTCGATGCCGTGGTCGACCTGATTTCGCACCTACCGGGTCGTGTCATCGTGTCCGGCATCGGCAAATCCGGCCATATCGCGCGCAAGATCGCGGCCACCCTGGCCTCCACCGGGACGCCTGCGCTTTTCGTCCATCCGGCAGAGGCCAGCCATGGCGATCTGGGCATGGTCACCACCCAGGATGCCGTGTTGATGCTGTCCAATTCCGGCGAAGCCCCCGAATTGCGCGACATGATCGAACATACCCGCCGCTTTTCGGTCCCGCTGGTGGGCCTGTCGTCACGGCCCGAAAGCACGCTGATGCGCGCGGCCGACCACCACCTGACCATTCCCGCCCTGCCAGAAGCCTGCGGCATCGGCGTGGTGCCGACCACATCGACCACGCTGACCCTTGCGCTGGGTGATGCGCTTTCGGTGGCGCTGCTGCGGCGCCGCGACTTCCAGCCGGAAGATTTTCGCGTTTTCCATCCCGGGGGCAAGCTGGGCGCGCAGATGGCGCGGGTGGCGCAGATCATGCACGGCGCCGACCGTCTGCCCCTGGTGGCCGAGGCCGCGCCCATGGGCGACACCTTGGTCGAGATGACGGCCAAGGGCCTTGGTATCGCCGCCGTGGCCGCGCCCGACGGCACGCTGGCGGGCGTCATCACCGATGGGGACTTGCGCCGCAACATGGCCCGTCTGATGGACCAGCGTGCTGGCGACGTAGCCACCCGCGACCCGCTGACGGTGCCGCCGGATATGCTGGCTGCGAAGGCTTTGGCCGTTCTCAATGATCGGAAGATTAACGTGCTGATCGTCTGTGATGGTGCCGTGCCCGTGGGCGTGTTGCATATCCACGACCTGCTGCGCGCAGGCGTGGCATGAAGACGGCGATCCTGATCCCGGCGCGCTATGCCTCTAGCCGTTATCCTGGCAAACCGTTGGCGCGTCTGCGCCAGAGCGATGGCAGCTCCAAGACCTTGATCGAGATGACGTGGGACGCCGCCCGCGCCGTGCCCGGCGACCACGCCATATATGTTGCCACCGATGACGACCGCATCCGCACGGCGTGCGAGGGCTTCGGTGCCACGGTCCTCATGACGCCGGATACCGCCCGCAACGGCACCGAACGCTGCGCCGCAGCCCTGGACCAGATCGACGCGGACCTGATCGTGAACTTGCAGGGGGACGCGCCGTTGACACCGCCCTGGTTCATCACCGCTTTGATCGAACGCATGGCCGAAGATCGCGATGCCGCCATCGCCACGCCGGTGCTGCGCTGCGACCGGCAGACCTACGACATGTTCATCGAAGACCGCAAAGCCGACCGCGTGGGCGGCACCACCGCCGTCTTCGACCGCAACTATCACGGGCTCTATTTCTCGAAGGAAGTGCTGCCCTTCATCGACCGGGACAAGCTGCCCGACCCGATCCCGGTCTTTCACCATGTGGGCGTCTATGCCTACCGCCCCGATGCGTTGCGCGCCTATATGGCCTGGCCAGAAGGGGAGCTTGAGCGCCGCGAAGGTCTGGAACAGCTTCGTTTTCTAGAGAACGGCGCCAAGGTCGCCTGTGTCGAGGTGGACGCCCGCGGCCGCGTTTTCTGGGAACTCAACAACCCCGCCGATGTCACGCGCATCGAAGCCGTGTTAGGAAAGTCCTGATGGATCCGCTTGCCTCCAACCCCATCGATGTTTCGGGTATTCCTGTTGGCGGTGCCCATCCCTTTGCGCTGATCACCGGGCCCTGCCAGCTGGAATCGCTGGACCATGCGCGCATGATGGCCGAGCGGATCGCTACGGCCTGCGCGCCCACGGGCACCCGCTTCATCTTCAAGGCCAGTTACGACAAGGCCAACCGGTCTTCCCTGGGCAGCCAACGTGGCCTGGGGATGGAGGAAGGCCTGCGCATCCTCGACGCAATCCGCAGCGAGTTTGGTTGCCCCGTCCTGACCGACGTCCATCTACCTGACCATTGTGCCCCTGCGGGCGAGGTCTGCGATGTCCTGCAAATCCCCGCCTTCCTGTCGCGTCAGACGGACCTTTTGCTGGCCGCGGGCCAGACGGGCCGCGCCATCAACATCAAGAAGGGCCAGTTTCTGGCGCCGTGGGACATGGCCAACGTGGCCGCCAAGGTGGCGAGTACGGGCAATGAAAAGATCATGCTTTGCGACCGCGGGACGAGCTTTGGCTACAACACGCTGGTCAGTGATTTTCGCGGCCTGCCCACCATGGAGGCCACGGGCTATCCCATCGTCTTCGACGCCACCCATTCCGTGCAGCAACCCGGTGGCCAAGGCGCCACGTCGGGCGGCCAGCGGGAATTCGCGCCTGTCCTGGCCCGCGCGGCCTGCGCGGTGGGCGTGTCGGCCTTGTTTATCGAGACGCACCAAGACCCGGACACCGCACCGTCGGACGGGCCCAACATGATCCCGGTGGATCAGATGGAGGCGCTGATCGGGGAGCTGCGCGCCTTTGACGATTTGCGCAAGTCCTAGGTTAGTCCTGAAAGAAGGCACCCCGTTAGTTGTGTCGAGCCGGGCTGACGTCTCGACCATCCGTGGGCGGGGTCTGTGCAGCGGGCCCTAAGCCTCGCGCAGGACGTCCAGAAAGGCGTCGCCGAAGCGGGCGGCGTGGCGGTCGCCCAGGATGCGGTTCAGCGCATCGGGGTCGGGCGGGGCCTTGGCCACCTTGGCAAGTTGCGAGGATGAGCATGACATGGGTTTGTCGAGGCCGGTTTCACCTCGGGCCAGGTCGTTTTGGACAGACAGCAGCCGGTCATAGATTGCGCCTTCGCTGCGCCCGGCCAGTTTGCGCCGTGCGGGGTGCTGAGCGTCGGGCACGTCACCCGTGATCACGGACAGGAAGGTGGCGCCGTAGCGGTCGAGCTTGGTGGCGCCCACGCCCGAAATGCGGGCCATGTCGTCCAGCGTCTGTGGGCGCGCTTCGGCCATCTCGATCAGTGTGCGGTCGGGGAAGACCACATAGGCAGGCACGCCCTGGTCTTCGGCCAAAGCGCGGCGCTTGGCCTTGAGCGCCGACAGAAGCGGCGCGTCTTCTTCGCTGACCAATTGCTTGACGGCCGGGCGGCGATCGGCGCTGCGGATGGTGTCGCGGCGCAGCGTCACGCTGGCTTCGCCCCGCAGCACCGGGCGCGCGGCGTCCATAAACCGCAGCGCGCCGTGGCGTTCTGGGTCGGGGCGCACTAGGTCCAAGCCCATCATCTGGCGGAAGATGGCCTGCCATTGTGGCCGCTTGGTATCCGCGCCGCAGGCCCAGGTGGGCAGGCTGTCATGGCCAAAACGGCGGGTCTTGTCGGTGGCCGTGCCGGTCAGCACGTCGATCAGATGGCCGGTGCCGAACCGTTCATCGGTGCGCAGCATGGCCGACAGGGCCTTGCGCACCTCGGTCGTGGCATCGAACAATTCGGGCGGCTTGGCGCAGAGGTCACAATTGCCACAAGGAGCGATGTCTTCGCCGAAATAGGTCAGCAGGTTCACGCGGCGGCAAACCTGCGCTTCGGCCAAGCCCAGAAGGGCGTTCAAGCGGCCATGGTCGGCTTGCTTCAACTCAGACGGTGCCATGCCTTCGTCGATCTGCTGGCGGCGGAAGCGGATATCGTCGGCGCCGAACAGCGTCGTGGTGTCGGCGGGGGCGCCGTCCCGGCCGGCGCGGCCGATTTCCTGATAATAGGCCTCGATGGATTTCGGCAGGTCGGCATGGGCGACCCAGCGGATATCGGGTTTGTCCACACCCATTCCGAAGGCAACGGTGGCCACCACGATCAGCCCGTCTTCGCGCTGGAAGCGGGTTTCGACGATGCGGCGATCTTCGGCATCCATCCCGCCATGGTAGTGGCAGGCTGTGTGTCCGTCTTCGCAGAGCGCGCGCGCCAGGGTTTCGGTCTTGGCGCGGGTGCCGCAATAGACGATGCCGGACTGGCCTTTGCGCGCGGCGGCGAAGCTAAGGATTTGTCGGCGGGGGTTGTTTTTGGGCTCAAATGCCAGGGTCAGATTGGGGCGGTCGAAGCCGTGCAGGAAGACATCGGGCGGGGCATCGAACAGGCGGCGGACGATCTCGTCGCGCGTTTCGGCATCGGCGGTTGCGGTGAAGGCGGCCAGCGGGACGCCGAGCGTGTGGCGCAGGGCACCGATGCGCAGGTAATCGGGGCGGAAATCGTGGCCCCATTGGCTGACGCAATGGGCTTCATCCACCGCAATGAGCGACGTATTGGCCCGTTTCAGAAGCCGTTCCGTCGCTGTGGAGGCCAACCGTTCTGGCGCGATGTAAAGCAGCTTCAGCCGCCCATCGTCGATGGCTTGCCAGACGGCTTCGGTCTCATCTTCCGTGTTGCCCGAGGTCAGCGCCCCCGCGCAGACGCCCGCCTCCTGCAAGGCGCGGACCTGGTCGCGCATCAGCGCGATCAATGGAGAGATGACGACCGTCAGCCCATCGCGGCACAGCGCCGGAAGCTGGAAGCACAGCGATTTGCCGCCGCCCGTGGGCATGATGGCCAAGACGTCGCGGCCTGCGCAGACGGCATCGACGATCTCTTCCTGCCCCGGGCGAAAGGCGTCGAATCCGAAGACGGAGGACATCAGGTCCTTGGCTGCTCGCATCATCTCTCTCACGGATATTTTGGATAGGAAATCACATATGAGGATTCGGTAAACAAGGGCATGTTTTGAGAATGACTTGCAAGAAAAGGCTTCCCTTGGGGTCTCTGGTTGTGGTAGGTAAGCGACCTTGACGCAAAATATGGGGGTCTGACATGACCTTTCGCGCTCTGACAATTGCCACTTTGCTTGCTTCCCCGGCCCTTGCCGAACCGGAGGTGACGTTGCGGTTTCAGCACTTCGTGAACCCGAATTCTGCCAATCCCACGCATTTCATGCAGCCTTGGGCCGACGCCATTGAGGCGCAATCGGACGGGCGCATCGCCGTCGAGATCTTCCCCTTCATGCAACTGGGCGGATCGGCGGTGAACATGTACGATCTGATCGCCGATGGCGCCGTGGATGGCGGCTGGATCATCCCCGGCTATCAGCCCGGTCGCTTCCCCGAGGCGGAGGCGTTGGAACTGCCCTTCATGGTTACCAAGTCCGCGGAAGCGGCGTCGCTGGCGGCCTGGGATTTCACGCAGACCCATCTGATGGATGATTTCGCTGATATCCACGTGATTGCGGCCCATATGCACGGGCCTGGTCTGGTGCACCTGAAGGGCGATGCGCCGGAAACGGTGGCCGATTTTCGTGGTTTGAACCTGCGCGGCCCGTCGCGGCCCGCCACCCTTCTGCTCAACGCCATGGGCGCCAACCCGGTGGGCATGCCTGTGCCTGCCTTCCCCGAAGCGCTGTCGCGTGGCGTGCTGGATGGCGGCGTAATCACGTGGGAGCAAGCACCGTCGCTGAAGCTCGATGAGTTGACGGATAGCCATACCGATGTGGCTGGTGAGAAATCCCTTTATAACTTGTACTTTCTGTGGGCGATGAACCGGGATGTCTATGACGGGCTCGCACCTGATTTGCGTGCGGTGATCGACGCCAATTCTGGCGCTATGGCGTCAGCCTGGGCCGGGCGGGCCCATGACACAGGCGATGCTGAAGGCCGCGCGGTGATCGAGGCATCGGGCAATGAGATCGCGGTCTTATCCGGGGGCGTCACCGCCGAGATTGTGACTTTGGGCGAAGCTGTAACTTCGGATTGGATCGCCGAGATGAACGCAAAGGGGTTTGACGGCGCCACTCTGGTGCGGGATGCGCAGGCAGCGGTCGAGGCCCATCGCGTCGAATAGGCTGTGTTCGGAGAACCGGCTTGAGCAGTTCCCAGGAACGCCTCTGGCCCCCCACATGCCCCGGCTGCCCGCCCTTTCATCCTGGCCCAAATACTCCCGCGCGGCAGCGCGGAACCGCATCTGGAACGGGCCGGGTCACCTGACCGTCGCCAGCGTCACGATTGTGTCGCCGTACCGGCGGGTATCCTGCGCGTCGAGGAAGGGGGGCAGGTCGGGGGCGGCGGCGTCTTCCCACACAACCATCGCGCCCTCGGTAAGCCAGCCGTTCTGGTGACACGCTGCCAGGGCCGGCCCGCCCAGGCCCTGGTCATAGGGCGGGTCGAGGAAGACCAGATCGTGTGGCGCCCCTTTGCCGGGGCGACGCGCGTCTCGGGACAGGACGGTTGCGGGCGCGTCCAGTAGCGCCACATTTTCGCGCAGGATCGCAAGGGATTTGCGGCCATTCTCGATGAAAGTCGCATATGCCGCGCCACGGCTCAGCGCCTCCAACCCCAGGGCGCCGGTGCCAGCGAAGACGTCGAGGACGCGCAGACCGTCGAAATCAAGACCCTGGCCGTTTTGCAGCAGGTTGAAGATGGCTTCGCGCACCCGGTCCGTGGTGGGGCGCAGATGGGCAGCCGCGTCGCCTGCGCCCACCGACGCGAGCCTGCGACCGCGCCAGCGCCCTCCTATAATGCGCAAGGTCCGCTCATAGCAGGGACTTTACCGGGATATCCGCGTCGGCCACGGCCTTCCGGGCGGGCGAGCGGCCCGCATCGATCAACCGCTTGCCCACCATATAGGCCCGGGGGTCGTTCATGGCATCGACGGCCAGGAGCGTGTCACCGGCAAAATACCAATGCGACTGCCCACCCGGAATGTCCGAGGCCTGGCGGACCACGATATCGTCGAAGCCCGCGTTCAGCCCGGCGATTTGCAGCTTCACATCGTATTGGTCGGACCAGAACCAGGGCTTGGCTTCATATTCGATGCCTGCGCCCAGCACGTTGCGGGCCACGGTTTCGGCTTGGTGGATGGCGTGGGGCACGGATTCCAGACGGATGCGTTCACCGTGATACGGGAAAGAACAGCAATCCCCTGCAGCCCAGACATTGGCGGCAGAGGTGCGGCCCAGGGCATCGACGGCGATACCATCGTCAATGGTGAGACCTGCGGCTTCGGCCAGGGTGGTTTCGGGACGCGCGCCGATGCCCGCGATGACGATATCCACCGGGATTTCCGTCCCGTCGGTCAGGCGCGCGCCCTCGATCTTGCCATCGCCCAGAAGCGTGTCTAGCCCGACCCCTTCGCGGATATCGACGCCATGGCCGCGATGGAGCCTGCGAAACCAGTCGGCGGTGGGCTTGCAGGCCACGCGGGACAGCAGGCGGACGTTCAGTTCCACCAGAGTGACCTCAAGGCCCATCTTTCGGGCGACAGCGGCGGCCTCCAATCCGATATAGCCACCGCCGACCACCAGCATCTTGTGGTCGTCCGAAAGCTCGGCCTGCAAGGCATCGATATCGGCCAGCGTGCGAATGACATGGGTGCCGGGAAGCCCGCCCGTGCAGCTATCGGGCAAGGTATGCGCAGTGCTGCCGGTGGCGAGGATGGCGGCGTCGAAATGTTCCGTGCCGCCCGCATGGGTCAGCGTTCCGGCGGTCGGATCGATGCTGTCGATGCGGGTGCCCAGGTGCAGTTCGACATTCTGGTCGTCGTAGAAGGCGCGCGGGCGCAGATTCAAGCGGTCGCGCGCCATCTCCCCCAGCAGATAGGCCTTCGACAACGGCGGGCGCTGATAGGGCAGCGCGGGCTCATCCCCCCAGAGCGTGAGGCGGCCGCCATAGCCTTCCTTGCGCAGCGTCTCCACCAAAGTGGCCCCGGCCTGACCGGCGCCGATGACGGCGATATGTTCCATGACGCTCCTCTCACTGGTCGGACGCGGACCTGACAGCTATGTCCCCGCTGAGGAAACATCAAACACGAGGACCGCACCATGGCCATATCCCAAGGCGACCGCCTTCCCGACGCAGAGCTAATCCGCATGGGGGCCGAAGGACCCGAGACGGTGTCGCTGGCCGAAATGGGGCGGGGCAAGACCATCGCTTTGTTCGCCGTGCCCGGGGCTTACACGCCAACCTGTTCGTCGGCCCATGTGCCGAGCTTCATCCGCACCAAGGGCGATTTCGCGGCCAAGGGCGTGGAAGAAATTGTCTGTGTGGCCGTCAACGACCCCTTCGTGATGACGGCCTGGGGTGAGGCGACGGGGGCCACGGCGGCCGGTCTGCACATGCTGTCGGACGCCGATGGGGCCTTCACCAAGGCGCTGGGCCTCGATTTCGATGCGCCGCCTGCGGGCCTGCATGGGCGGTCCAAGCGCTACGCCATGCTGGTGGAGGATGGGACGGTCAAAGCGCTGCATGTCGAGGAAAGCCCCGGCGTTTGCGAGACATCCGCAGGTGAATCGCTGCTGGCTGAGCTTTGAGACCACCCGCCCGTCAGGCGCGGCGCGTGGATAGGTAAAGGTTCGTCTCGGACCGGGACACGCCGTCTATGCGACGGATCGTGTTCAGCGTGGCGTCCAGGTCTTCCAAGGTCTGGGCGCCCAATTCCGCGATCAGGTCCCAGCGGCCATGGGTGGAATGAACAGCTTGCACCTGGGGCATGGCGGCCATGGTTCGTGCGATACGCAGCGCGCCCTGGCCCGCGATTTCCACAAGGATGATGCCGCGCACGGGCAAATCCGCCAGGTCCGATTTCAACACGGCGCGGTAGCCCAAAATCTCACCCTGTTCGGTCAGGCGGGCCATTCGCGCGCGGATGGTGGCGCGGGTCACGTCCAGTTGCGCGGCCAGTGCTGAGACCGAGGCGCGGCCATCGGCGGAAAGGGCTGTCAGCAGGCGTGTGTCCAATGCGTCCATTATGATTGCCCAAAGTGGGCAACGTGCCGCCCGTTTCGATCACTTCTTCGTCTGTATCCTGCCAGCGGGATCGCGTCCAATCCGCCTGACTGGCGTTTGTCGGAGGTTCCATGTCCACATCCATCACCTTGATCGGCGCCCCGGTCCAAAGCGGTGCGCGGCGACGCGGCTGCGTCATGGGGCCCGACGCGTTGCGAACGGCGGGGCTGGACCGCGCCTTGGCGGAGTTAGGGCACGACGTGACCGACCTCGGCAATCTGGAGGCGGTGGCGTTGGACGTGCCGTCCCACCCGAACGACGAATTGTACGAGTTGGGGCAAAGTGCGGGTTGGGTTGCCGCCTTGCAGGACGCGGGTGCGGGCATCGCAAAGAGCCGCGTGCCGATCTTCATGGGCGGCGACCATCTGATGGCCGCGGGCACGGTGCCCGGCATGGCGGCCCAGGCGGGCGCGCAACCGCTTTTCGTGCTTTGGCTGGATGCCCATAGCGACATCCACACGCTGGACAGCACCGAAAGCGGCAACCTGCACGGCACGCCCATCGCCTATCTGACGGGGCTTGCGGATTTCACGCCGCATTTCCCTGCGCCGGTCGCGACAGTGGCGCCGGGGAATATTTGCATGATCGGCCTGCGCTCCGTCGATGGTCACGAAAAGCGGGCGGTGGCCGAGGCGGGCATCGACGTGATCGACATGCGCGCCATAGATGAGCGGGGGATCGCGGCGCCCCTGCGGGCTTTCCTTGACCGGGTGCGGGCGGCGGGGGGCGCGTTGCATGTCAGCTTCGATGTGGACTTTCTGGATCCGTCCATCGCGCCCGCCGTGGGCACGACCGTGCCCGGCGGCGCGACGTTTCGGGAGGCGCATTTGGTGATGGAAACGCTTCATGATAGCGGGCTCGTCACCTCGCTCGATATCGCGGAACTGAACCCGTTTCTGGATGATCGCGGGCGCACGGCAACCTTGATGGTGGATTTGGTTTCGTCATTGTTCGGCAAGTCGGTGCTGGACCGGCCCACGCGGGGCCGGACATGAGCGGGGGGCTCGCGCCATCGAAGCTGGCCATGGTGCCGTTCGTGTCGGTGGACGACATGATGCGCATCGTCAACGCCGCGGGCGTCGCCCCCACCATCGCGGCCATCGCTGACCGGATCGAGGCGGATTTTCTGCGGTGGGAAAGCTTCGACAAGGTGGCGCGCATCCCCTCCCATTCCGAGGAAGGCGTGATCGAGTTGATGCCCACCTCGGACGGGGAATTCTACGGCTTCAAATACGTCAACGGCCACCCCGCCAACATGGCGCGGGGGTTTCAGACGGTGACGGCCTTCGGGGTGCTGGCCCGGGTCGACAATGGCTATCCGGTGATGCTGTCGGAAATGACGGTGCTGACGGCTTTGCGCACTGCCGCGACTAGCGTGATGGCGGCGCGGCACCTGGCGCCCAAGGGCGCGCGCGGCATGGCGATGATCGGGAACGGGGCGCAGTGTGAGTTCCAGGCTTTGGGCTTCCACCATTGCTTAGGCGTCGAGGAGGTCCGGCTGTGGGATATCGACCCGGCAGCCACCCGAAAGGCCGCGCGCAATCTGGCGGACAGCGGCTTGCGGGTGACGGCCTGTGCCTCGGCGGAGGAGGCCATTGCTGGCGCGCAGATCATCACCACCTGCACCGCCGACAAAAGGCAAGCCACCATCCTGACAGACAACATGGTGGGTGCCGGGGTGCATCTGAATGCCATCGGCGGGGATTGTCCGGGGAAGACGGAATTGCATCGCGACATCCTGATGCGCTCGGATATTTTCGTGGAATACCCGCCACAAACCCGGGTGGAGGGCGAGATCCAGCAATTGCCCCCCGACCACCCCGTGACGGAGCTTTGGCGCGTCATCGCCGGGCAGGCGCCGGGGCGGCAGTCTGACGGCCAGATCACGTTGTTCGACAGCGTGGGCTTCGCCACCGAAGATTTCAGCGCCCTGCGCCATATCCATGGGGAGGCGCTGCGCACTGGGCATTATGTCGATCTTGACATGCTTGCCGACCCCGACGATCCGCGCGACCTGTTCGGGATGGTCACGCGCGCGGCGGATGGCGGGTGACGTGTTGGTGCATCAGGCTGCGGGCGGCTTTGTCCCGCTAGCGGGGGCCTCTGGGGCGGCTCACCCCTCGTTGCCAGGAAGCGGGATGCGTAGGCCGTCATGGCCGACGAAGAGGGGTCCCTCCCAATGGCCTAGGACAGCATCATGCCAGTGTTGTTCGGTATAGTCCGGGTCATCGGACGGGATGAGGTGGGACAGAGCCAGCGCCTTGACCCCCGCCCGCGTGGCCGTGCGGGCCGCGTCATGGGCGAAGCTGTGGGACCGCAGCCAATGGGCCATCAGCTTGTCGGTCCCATTGCCGATGCGCGCCATCAGCGCGGGCAGTGCGGATTCAAGCATGGCTTCGTGGATCAGCAGGTCCGCGCCGCGGGCAAAGTCTTCCAACGCCATAATGGGGGCGGTGTCGGCGGAGAAGACGACATGGGCGCCGTTTGTCTTAAAGGACATCGCGAAGCAATCCACCAGCGGCGGGTGTTCGGTGCGGATGGCCGAGACGGTGATGTCACCCGACTGTATTACTTGCCCCGCGTCGATGATGTGGATGGTGATGAGATCGCGCAGGTCCGGGCGGCCCTCATCCTCGATCCGCAGGTCGATATCGGCTTTCATGGAGGCGAGGAAATTGGCCCAATACAGGCCGAGTCCGGCGGGGCCGTAGACATCCACACGGGTCTTCAGCCCAGCCGTCCAAGCGGTGTAAAGCAACGGGCCGAGTTCCAGGTAATGGTCGGAATGGAGATGCGTGACGAAAATCAGCGACAGGTCGCGAAGCTGCATCCCCTGATCGACAAGACCCTTGGTGACGCCCAAGCCGCAATCGACGACGATCTGCTGCCCGTCCAGCACTACTAGGTTCGAGGTGGGCATAGAGGAACCAGGCCGGATCGCCGGTCCGCCCTTGGTGCCCAGAAGGGCGACGTAATTTTTGGGCATCGAGGTCCCCTTCAAGCGGCTGCGAAACCGGCATCGAGTGCGCTGAGGATTGTGTCCGCGTCTCGCTCGGTCAGGACCAGAGGGGGCGATAGGATTAGGTTGGGGCCCGAGACGCGGACCATCGCGCCCGCCTGATAGGCACCTTCCTGTACGCGGGCCGCGGTGTCGGGGTCGATGGGGGTCTTGGTGGCGCGGTCGCTGACCATCTCGATCGCGGTCATCAGGCCGTGCCCGCCACGCACGTCGCCGATGATATCGTATCTGTCCATGAGCTTCTGGCACCCTTCGAAAAGCTGCGAGCCCCGCGTGGCGGCGTTTTCCACCACGTTCAGGCGCCGGGTTTCCGCAAGGCAGGCAAGTGCTGCGGCGGCGCCCACGGGGTGGCCGGAATAGGTATAGCCATGGCCGATCTTTGCAGCAGGGTTGTCCTCGAATACCTCTACCATCTTCTGGCCCAGCATCAGCGCGCCGAAGGGGAAATAGCCGTTGGTGATGGCTTTGGCGGTGGCCATCATGTCCGGCTGAATGCCCCAAAGCCGCGCACCGGACCAGGCACCGGTGCGGCCATAGGCGGTTATGACTTCATCGGTGATCAGCAGGATGCCGTTACGGTCACAGATTTCCGCCACCATGGGGGCGAAAGACCGGTGCGGGGGGATGACACCGCCTGCGCCTAGGATGGGCTCCATGATCATGGCGGCGATGGTGCCCGCGCCTTGGAACGCGATTTCGTCTTCCAACGCGGCGACGCAAAGCCGGGCCAGCTTCGCCGGGTCGGTTTCATTGAACGGGTTGCGGTAGGTATAGGGCGCAGGGATGTGGTGGCAGCCGGGCAGGAGGGGTTCATAGGCGGTGCGGAAATTGGCGTTGCCGTTGACGCTGGCGCCGCCGAAATGGGTGCCGTGATAGCCTTTCTTGAGGCTTAGGAACTTGATCCGCCCGGGTTCCCCCCGCAGCTTGTGGTATTGGCGGGCGAGGCGCAGGGCCGTTTCCACCGAATCCGACCCGCCCGAGGTGAAGAAGGCGCGTTCCATCCCGTCGGGGGCAAAGAAGTCGCGCAGCTCATAGGAAAGTTCAATCGCCGCATCATTGGTGCTGCCGCGGAAGGTCGAGTAGTAGGGCAACGTGTCGAGTTGCGCTGCGATGGCGTCTTTTACCGGCTGGCAGGAAAAGCCCAGATTGACGTTCCAAAGTCCGCCGACGCCGTCCACGACGGTGTGGCCGTCGATATCGGTGATGGTGACGCCACTGGCGCCTGTCACGATCTTGGGTGGGTTGTCGATGCTATCCCGCGGCGACGTCATGGGGTGCCACATCAGCCGCCCGTTATGTTCCTTCAGAAAGTTGGAGTCTTTCATGGCGCGGGCTCCAATGCTGGGGCCAGGGTCTTTGCCCAGGCGGCATCGACGTGCTGTGGAATGGCGCCGCCCCAATTGTGGGTGATGTCGCGGCTTGCGATGGTGAGATGCTGGCAGATGGCGTGTTCAAGCGATGGTGTCACCCGGCTTGCCACGCTCGCCACCGAGACGGCGCCCGCAAAGCCCCCGGTCTGATCGAAGATCGGGGCGGACATGCTGTGGATCTCGGCCTCGAAACTACCGTCGGAGCGGGCGAAACCCGTGTCGCGCGCGGTTTGGATCAGGGCGTCCAGTTCGGCGGGGGTTCTGACCGTCTGCGCGGTGAAGGGGTGCAGGTCGGTGCAGGCCGCATCGCGCAGGGCTGTCGGCCCGAAGGCTAAAGCGCACAGACCCGACGCCGTGGCGTGCAGCGGGAAGGTCCGGATGTCGATGATGGCCCGGATGCTGTGTCGGGGGGCTTCGCAAGCCGCCAAGGCAAAGAGCGTGGTGCCCGATAGGACGGAGACATGGCAGGTCTCTCCCGTGGCATCGGCAAGGGCGGCCAGCGCAGGTTCCGCCCCTGATTTGCGCGGCACCGTACTTTCCCGGATCTGCGCCAATTGCAGCAGGGCGGGGCCCAGGCGGTATTGCTTGGTTATCGGATTTTGTTCAACGAAACCGGCCGCTTCCAACGTTTGCAGGTGGCGGTAGGTGGTGGCCTTGTCGCGACCTGCGATGCGGCAGAGCTGGGTCAGCCCGATTTCGGGACGGGCGGTTGTGAAGTGGCCCAGAAGCGCGAGCGTGTTGGCGGCGGAAGACATGGCGCGGAGCCTGATTGCTGGGGAAATCTCGAAAAAATTTGACAGGTGTTCATTAACAAGGCAACCTTTTTTCAAAACAACGGTTCATTATTTGAACCAATCAGGGAGAGTGACATGCATGTATCGACCAAGATGGCGGGTATGCTGGCGATTACCATGGCGGCCCTGACCGGGGCGGCTGCGGCGGAATACCCCGAAAAGCCGGTTGAATTCGTGGTGCCCTGGCCGCCCGGCGATCTGGAAGACGTGCTGACCCGCATGATCGCCGAAGATTTCCAGACGGAATATGGCGTGCCCGCTGCGGTCGTGAACAGGCCCGGCGGGGGCGGCGGGCCCTTCCCGGGCGCTGTCGAAGTGGCCAACGCGCCCGCCGATGGCTATACGATCGGGTCGTTCATTATCGCCATTCCGGTGGTCGGGCCCCAGATCGGCATTCCCGACCTGAACCCCGACCCCTTCGTGCCGTTGGGCAATTTCCTGACCTATCCCTTCGTGATCGCGGCGGGCGCCAACGCACCCTATCAGGACATGGCGGGCCTGGCTGCCCATGCCGCGGAAAATGACGTGGTGTTGGGCCACTTCGGCGCGCCGTTGGTGCCCACGCAGGTGACCTTCGGTCTGGCTAGGGAAATGGGCTTCGCTTTCGCTTCCGATGCGGCCTTCGATGCGCTGGATTGCAATACGCTCGCCTCGGGCGATGTGGACGTGATTAACACGACGCTGCAACTGATCCTGCCCTGTCTGGATGACGTGAAGGTCCTGGCCTCCATCGGGTCGCAGCGTATTCCGCTCACACCCGACGCCCCCACCGTGGCCGAGTTGGCGCCCGATCTTGACGTTGCACTGTGGAACGGGCTGTTCGTGCACAAGGACACGCCTCAGGACGTGCGCGACAGGATCATCGCAGTGGCTGAAAAGACTGTGACGTCCGAGCGCGCCCAGACCCTGGCCGCTCAAACGGGTGCGACCGTCTATTGGCAGCCCGCCGACGAAGTCGTGGCGCAGATCACGAAGGATATCGAGACGATGGCCCGCATTGGGGCCATGTTGGCGGAGTAACGCTGCTGCGCGTCGCAGAAGGGGCCGGGCCATGTCGCGTGCGAAGACGTTGCAATCCCTTTTCAAGCGTTACCGTCGGCCCGGCGATATCGTGTTTGCCTGGGTCGCGCTGATCGGGTCGCTTCTGCTGCTGTCACAGATCGCCGCTCAGACGGAATGGCGCGGCGGTGCTAAATGGCCCGCGCAGCCGCGCTTCTGGCCCGCCGTGTCGCTGACGGGGATGGCCGGGTTCGCGGCGCTGCATCTTCTGGGCTCTGCCCTGTCGGAGCGGATCGAGGGGCGCTGGTCCGAGGTCCGGCTGTGGCTGTCATCGTTGGAATATGCGGGCTGGTTCGTCGGATATGCGGCGCTTGTGCCAATTGCAGGTTATCTGCCGACAACGGTGCTGTTCGCTATGCTTCTAACCTTCCGGGCCGGTTATCGCAGCGCTGCGGCGCTTGGGGCGGCGGCGGGCAGTGCGGTGGTCATCGTCTTGCTGTTCAAAAGCTTCCTGCAAGTGAAGCTGCCCGGCGGCCAGATCTATGAGGTGCTGCCCGATGGGCTGCGGCAATTCATGCTGACCTATTTCTGATCGGAGCGCGGGGATGGAGGATCTGCTTGCCGGGGCCATGATGCTGGCCCGATGGGACGTGCTGGCGGCTTTGCTGGTCGGCTCCATCGGTGGGGTCATCATTGGCGCCATTCCCGGCGTCGGCCCGGCTGTCGCCATCGCCATCCTGCTACCTGCCACCTTTGCTTTCGATCCCATCGTGGGGCTGACGCTGCTTTTGGGGATTTACGGCTCATCCATGTATGGCGGCGCGATCCCGGCGGTGTTGATCAACACGCCCGGCACGGCGGTCAACGCTCTGACTTCCTATGATGGCTACCCGATGACGCAGGCGGGCGAGGCGCACCGCGCGGTGTCGCTGGCCTATTCCGCGTCATTCTGGGGCGGCATGTTCGGCATTTTGTGCCTGATCCTGCTGTCCCCGGTGTTGGCCGTCATCGCGCCCATGTTCGGCAGCCGGGAAATCTTCTTGGCCGCACTTCTGGGCATTATCTTGGTGATCCTGGCCCATCGCGGACAGATCTTCGCGGCCGGGATGCTGGCAATGTTCGGCATCTTCTTGCAGACCATCGGGCTGGACGCGGTCACCTACACGCAGCGCTACACATTCGGGCTTAGCTTTCTGAGTTCAGGTGTGAACCTGATCGTGGTGGTGTTGGGGCTATTCGCGTTGAGCCAAGCCTTCTTCCTGCTGACCGCGCCCGATGAAAGCCCTGACGCAAAGCCCATCAAGGGCCGCATGAGCGCCGGTCTGAAAGAGCTGATGGGCCACAAGCGCGTCGCTACGGTAGCGTCCGGTTTCGGTGTGGTCCTGGGCATGATCCCTGGTACGGGCGAGTTCACGGCGCAGTTCATGAGCTATACCTACGCGCAGAAGACCTCCAAAACGCCGGAAAGGTTCGGCAAGGGCGCGCCCGAAGGGCTGATCGCGTCCGAGGCGGCCAACAATGCCGTGCCCGCCGCCGCCATGATCCCGTTGTTGGCGCTCGGCATTCCGGGTGAGGCGCTCACGGCGATGATGTTGTCGGTCTTCTACGTCCACAACGTCATCCCCGGGCCGCAGCTTTTTCAGAACGATATCGACCTGGTCTATGGCCTCTATTTCGCGTTGATCGCGCTCAATGTGATCGTGATGGTCTTCCTGCTGTTCTCGACCAACCTGCTGACGCGGATCATCCGCATCCCGACGCGGTTTCTGGGCGTGATGATCCTGATCTTGTCTTTTGTGGGCGTCTATTCCCTGCGCAATTCGCTGACCGATTGTATGATCGCGGCGGGGTTTGGGGTGTTGGGGCTGGTGTTGAAGCGGCTGAACCTGCCCATCGTGCCGATTATCCTGGGCATGGTTCTAGGCGGGATCATGGAGGTGAAACTCCGCTCGGCCCTGCCGCGGCTCAACACGCCGTTGGATATGATCGACCGGCCCATCGCGGCCATCCTGTTTGCGATGATCCTGCTGGTGGTGGCGCTGCACATCCGCGCGTTGCTGGGCGAATTGCGCAACCATAATGCGGGCGGGGATCACGATTTGCACGACAGTCAGATGCGATAGGGGGCGCCATGGCGGACAAGACCATTCTGGTGGTCGGCACCTACGACACCAAGGACGATGAGTTGGGCTTCCTGGCGCGTGTGATCCGCGAACAAGGTGGCCGGGTCGTGACCATGGACGTGTCCGTGTTGGGTGAGCCTTCGGTGCCCACGGATTATTCCAAGCACGACGTGGCCAAGGAAGGCGGGGCGTCGATTGCAGAGGCGAAGGCCGCGGGTGACGAGAACCATGCCATGCAGATCATGGCGCGCGGGGCGGCGCTGCTGGCGGCGCGGCTTTATGCGGAAAGTGTCTTCGACGGCGTCATTGCGCTGGGCGGCACCATGGGCACCGATTTGGCGCTGGATGTCTGCGCGGCGTTGCCCTTGGGGGCGCCGAAATACGTGGTTTCCACCGTCTCGTTTTCGCCGCTCATCCCGGCGGAACGGTTGGCCGCGGATATCCAGATGATCCTGTGGGCCGGGGGGCTTTACGGGCTGAACGCTGTCTGCAAGGCGTCGCTGTCCCAGGCTGCGGGCGCGGTGCTTGGGGCGGCACGGGCGGTGCAGTTGCCGGACCCGGACAAGCCGTTGATTGGGATGACGTCGCTGGGTACCTCGGCTTTGAAATACGTGGTGCCTTTGAAGCCCGCCCTGGAAGAACGGGGCTTCGAAGTGGCCGTCTTCCATGCCACCGGAATGGGCGGGCGCGCCTTTGAAAGCCTTGCGGCCAAGGGCGCCTTTGCATGCGTTTTCGATTTCTGCACCCAGGAATTGGGAAACCATATCCACGGCTCCAACATCTCGGCGGGGGTGGATCGGTTAACCAATGCGGGGCTGACCGGAACGCCTCAGATCGTGGCACCCGGCTGCTATGACCTGGTCGATATCGTGGGCTGGCAGCAGGTGCCCGACAAATGGGTGAACCATCCCCACCGTGCCCATAACCGGTTGTTGAGCTCGATCGTGCTGAACCAAGAAGAGCGGCGACACTTGGCGCGTGCCCATTCCAAGCAATTGGCGACGGCCAAGGGCCCGGTCGCGCTTTTGCTGCCGGAAGATGGCCTGGGTGAATGGGATCGGGAAGGGGCGGATTTGCATGACCGCACAGGGTTGCAAGCGTTTCTGGAGGAGCTTCGCGCAACGTTGCCTGCGAATGTAACGGCCCACCCGGTCGCGGGGCACATCAATGATGCAATCTTCGCGGAGGCCGCGTTGGGCATCTTCGATGCGTGGCGTGCTGCGGGGGTTGTGAAGGGCTAAGGTCCCTATTCGCCACGATGCGAAAGGGTCTTACTCTGCCGCGCCGGGGTCTAGCATGGCGAGCAGGTCCAGGAGCTGCTCATAATTCTCCTCCCCCAAAGTGGCCTTGAAGCCGGCGACGATCTGCGCGGCTTGGGTGCGGTGGTCGTCGATGATCTTCTGGCCGTCTGCCGTGATGGCGATAAGCTGGCGCCGCCGATCCCCCTCGTCGCGGGTCTGAGTGATCAGCCCCTTCTTGCGCATGGTCGTCGCGATACGGGTCAGGCTTGGGAATAGCAGGCTCGCCCGATCGGCCAGGGTCGATGTATCCAGCGAGCCGTATTCCGACAGAACCCGCAGAACGCGCCATTGCTGCTCTGTGATGCCGGTTTCGGTCAACATGTCTCGGATGGGCGCCATGACGCCTTCGCGCGCGCGGATAAGCGCGATGGGCAGGGACCGCGTGGTGGAGGGAAGGTCGTTCGTCATGTCCGTCTCGGCTTGCGCGTTTTTGGCCGTATCCGGCCCTTGGGTGGCCTTGACAATGAGGCTGTCATTTACTTAACCTCACAACAATTAACATGTTAACGAAAAGATGCCTCACTTTCACATCGAGTATTCGGCCAATCTGGAAGACCTGATGGATTTCGCCCAGCTTTGCGAAGTCATCCGGGCCGAAGCCGCGGCTATCGATACGTTCTCGATGCCTGGCATTCGGGTACGGGCGACGCGGGTGGATCACTACGCGATCGCCGACGGGAACCCGAAGCACGGCTTCATCGACCTGTCCGTCCGCTTGCGCGAAGGCCGGGCGGACGATGTGAAATCGGACGCGATCCAGCGCATCTTCGAAGTGTTGCACGCCTTTGCGGCCCCGGCCATGGCACGCCATTCCATCGCGATTTCGGCCGAGATGCGGGACATCGACGCCGCGCTATCACCCAAGGCGGGCACGATCCGCGACCATTTGGGAGACAGGGGATGAGCACGCTTGCGGACAATATCCAGAAGCTTGACGGCTTTCTTGCGCGCTTCCGAGAAGCGGGCATCCAGAACCGGATCGCGGGCGCCGATGTAGCGGGCAGCGCGGGGGTGTTTCAGACGATTTCTCCGGTAGATGGCAGCGTGATCTGCGATGTGGCCCACGGTGCGACGCAGGACATCGACGCTGCGGCGATGGCGGCCCATGGCGCATTTCCCGCCTGGCGCGACATGCCCGCGGTGGACCGAAAGAAAATCCTGATCCGAGTGGCCGAAGGCATCGAAGCGCGCGCCGAGGAAATCGCGCTCTGCGAATGTTGGGACACGGGCCAAGCGCTGAAATTCATGTCCAAATCCGCCCTGCGCGGGGCCGAGAACTTCCGCTACTTCGCCGATCAAGTCGTGCAGGCCCGTGATGGGCAGCACCTGAAGTCGCCCACGCTGATGAACATCACCACCCGCGTGCCTATTGGTCCGGTCGGTGTGATCACGCCGTGGAACACACCCTTTATGCTCTCCACTTGGAAGATCGCGCCTGCCTTGGCGGCGGGCTGCACCGTAGTCCACAAACCTGCCGAAGCCTCGCCCCTGACGGCGCGATTGCTGGTGGAAATCGCCGAGGAAGCGGGGCTGCCGCCCGGCGTGCTCAACACCGTCAACGGGTTCGGCGACGGGGCGGGCAAGGCGCTGTGCGAACACCCCAAAATCCGCGCCATTGCCTTTGTTGGTGAAAGCCGAACGGGCAGTCTGATCACCAAGCAGGGGGCCGATACGCTCAAGCGCAATCACTTGGAATTGGGCGGCAAGAACCCCGTGATCGTCTTTGACGATGCCGACCTGGACCGGGCGCTGGATGCGGTAATCTTCATGATCTATTCGATCAACGGGGAGCGGTGCACCTCATCCTCCCGCCTGCTGGTGCAGCACACGATCCGCGACGCATTCGAGGCCAAGCTGGTGGATCGGGTGAATGCCATCACGGTCGGCCACCCGCTGGACCCGGCGACGGAAATCGGGCCCCTGGTGACCCAGGAACACTTTGACAAGGTCACCGGCTATTTCGACATTGCCCGGCAAGACGGCGCGACCGTGGCGGCGGGGGGCGAGGCCATCGGCGGCGACGGCTATTTCGTCAAACCGACCCTCTTCACCGATGCCACCAACGGCATGCGTATCGCCCAGGAAGAAATCTTTGGCCCGGTCCTGACCTCCATCCCTTTCGCCACCGAGGATGACGCGCTGCACATCGCCAATGACACGCCCTATGGCCTGACGGCCTATGTCTGGACCAACGATTTGACCCGCGCCTTGCGCTTCACCGACCGACTGGAGGCGGGGATGATCTGGGTGAATTCCGAGAATGTGCGCCACCTGCCGACGCCCTTTGGTGGCGCCAAAGCCAGCGGCATCGGCCGCGACGGCGGGGATTGGTCCTTCGACTTCTATATGGAACAGAAGTATATCGGTTTCGCCACCGGGCAGCATAAGATCACGCGTTTGGGTCAGCTTCCATGATCGGCGCCGCGTTTGAGCTGGCGTTGGCGGCGCATGCGGGTCAGACCGACAAGGCCGGAATGCCATATATCGGCCACGTGGCCCGGGTGGCTGCGGGTGTTGAAACCGATACCGAGTGTGTAGTCGCCCTGCTCCATGATGTGGTGGAGGATTGCGGCGTGCCGCTGGACAAGATCGCGGATCGGTTCGGCGCCGATATTGCCGCCGCCGTGGATGCGATCACCCGCCGCGACGGCGAAGCGGCCGAAGCCTATTACGCCCGTGTGCGGGTCAATCGGCTGGCCCGAAGCGTCAAGCTGGCGGATATTGCCGACAATGCTCACCCGGACCGTCTGCGCCTTCTGGATGACGACACACGCGCCCGGCTGACCCGCAAATATGCCGCCGCCGAAGCGGCGCTGCGGCAGTAACGACGGAGGTCCCGATGCCCGTCCCCGCCCCGAACCTCTACCCCGATTTCAACGTGATCCGGCTGAGCCATGTGTGCCTGAACGTGGCGGACCTGGCGGTCTCCAAGTCCTTCTACACAGAAATCCTGGGCTTTCAGGTCACCGACGAAGACGACAACCGCATCTATCTGCGCGCCATGGAGGAGCGGGGCCATCACTGCGTGATCCTGCAACATTCCGACCAGCCCGGCAGCGTTGAGGTTATGGGCTTCAAGACCTTCGATGAGGATGATCTGGACAGGGCGGAGGCCTATTTTCGCGCCAAGGGCCGCCCTACATCTTGGGTGGATCGACCCTATCAGGGCCGCACGCTGCTGACGTCCGACAATATCGGTATCCCGTTGGAATTCTACCATAAGATGGATCGTCTCGCGCCAATCCATCAGCAATATGCGCTCTATCGCGGGGTCAAACCGCTACGGATCGACCATTTCAATTGCTTCAGTCCCGATGTGGATGCGTCGGTGGCGTTCTATTCCGATTTCGGCTTCCGCGTGACGGAATACACCGAAGATGAGGACAGCAAGCGCCTTTGGGCCGCATGGCTGCACCGAAAGGGCGGCGTCCACGATATGGCGTTCACCAACGGGACCGGGCCGCGGATGCACCACGTTGCCTTTTG
Source organism: uncultured Jannaschia sp. (assembly GCA_947494145.1). Lineage (GTDB taxonomy): Bacteria > Pseudomonadota > Alphaproteobacteria > Rhodobacterales > Rhodobacteraceae > Jannaschia. The sequence goes on from CANLTZ010000006.1 coordinate 156,125, forward strand.
GGTGCCGACCCCGCTCAACATCATTGACCTACTCGATTTGATGGCGATGACGGGCCATGTGGGCCAGATCGAACGCGGGCCGGGGCGGCATGGGATTTCGAATGCGTTCTTTCTCTACATCCTCGACCCGGATGGACACCGGATCGAGATCTATTGCTCCGACTACCAGACGGTGGATCCGGATCTGGAGCCGATCAAATGGGATCTGAAGGACCCGCAACGCCAGACGCTTTGGGGCGCGCCCGCACCGGAAAGCTGGTTTAAGCACGGCACGACATTCGTGGGCATCGGCACGATGGAATCCGATATGAAAGGAACCCCGATTGTCGCACCGTGACAGCCAGGGAGCGGGCATGAACTGGGACGAATTCGCCCATTGGGGCAAGCATATCGCCGATTGGGGCGCCTTCTATCACAAGACGCTGCGCGACCGCCCCGTGCGCGCCCAGACCCGCCCAGGCGAAATCGCGGCCAAGCTGTCAGCGTCACCCCCCGACCAGGGCGAGGCGATGGACGCGATCATGGCGGATTTCGAAGCTATCGTGATGCCCGGCATGACCCATTGGCAGCATCCCCGCTTCTTCGCCTACTTCCCCGCCAATGCCACCCCGCCATCGATGCTGGCGGAACAGCTCGTCAACACGGTGGCGGCACAATGTATGCTGTGGCAGACCTCGCCCGCGGCGACCGAGGTCGAGGGCGTGATGATCGACTGGCTGCGCCAGGCCCTTGGCCTGCCAGCGGGCTTCACCGGTGTCATCCAGGACAGTGCGTCATCCGCCACCTTGTCGGCGGTGCTGACAATGCGGGAACGGGCCACGGGTTTCACGGGCAATCGCGACGGGCTCTCGGGCAAAGGGGCCTTGCGCATCTATTGCTCCGACCAGGTGCATTCCTCCATCGATCGCGCCTGCTGGGTGGCCGGGATTGGGCAGGCCAACTTGGTGAAGCTGCCAGCGACAGGTCCGACCTACGGGATGGACATGCAGGCCTTGGAAGCCGCGATCACCGCCGACCTTGCGGCGGGCCATATCCCCGCGGGGGTCATCGCGATCACCGGCGGTACGGGCGTGGGTGCCAGCGATGACTTGCAGGCTGTCTTGCAAGTCTCGCGCACCCATGACCTTTACACCCATCTGGACGCCGCTTGGGCGGGTGCCGCCATGATCTGCCCGGAATTTCGAGATCAGTTCTGGGTCGGGGTCGAGGGTTTCGACAGCATCGTCTTCAACCCGCATAAATGGCTGGGCGCGCAGTTCGATTGCTCGGTCCAGTTCCTTGCGGACGCGACGCCGCAACTCAACACCCTGAAGATCGAGCCGGAATATCTGAAGACGACGGGCGACGCAGTCACGAACTATTCCGAATGGACCATCCCCTTGGGCCGCCGGTTCCGGGCGCTGAAGCTGTGGTTTCTGATCCGGTCATACGGCCTTGATGGTTTGCGCATTCGCATCCGCAACCATGTGACTTGGGCAGCAGAACTCTGCGATGGCCTGCGCGACATGGACGGGTTCGAGATCGTGACGGACCCAATCCTGAGCCTTTTTTCCTTCCGGTGCCCTGGCGATGATGCGGCCCAGCAACGGCTGGTCGACGCGATTAACGACGATGGCCGCATCTATCTGACGCAAGGCAGCTTTGACGGCCGTAAGATCATCCGATTCCAAGTGGGCCAGTTTGAGACGACCCGCGACGATGTGATGCTGGCCCGCGATGTCATTGAGGATGTGTGGAGGCAGGTCAAATGAAATTCGCGACCTTCACGGCGGGTGGCCGCACGCAATACGGCGCCGTGGCAGAGGATGGGATGATCGCGCTTGGCGACGCGTTCCCTCAATGGCCCACATTGTTCGACGTGGTGCAAGCCAACGCCCTTTCGACCTTGGCCGAGGCGGCCATGGGCCGACCCGTGACCCATTCCGACGTTCAATATGAGATGGTCGTACCCAACGCGCAGCGCATCCTTTGCGTTGGCGTCAACTTCCCTGATCGCAATGCCGAATACAAAGATGGCAGCGACCGGCCGAAATACATGTCGCTCTTCCCGCGCTTCGCCAGTGGCTTCACCGGGCATGGCCGCCCCCTCATCCGCCCGCCCGAAAACCACTCGCTTGATTATGAGGGCGAGGTGGCGGTGGTTATCGGCAAAGCCGGGCGGCGCATCGCGCAGGCCGATGCCTATGACCACATCGCAGCGCTTACGATTTGCAATGAAGGCACCGTCCGCGACTGGGTGCGGCACGCCAAGTTCAACGTCACCCAAGGCAAGAACTGGGACAAATCCGGTGCCATGGGGCCCTGGCTGGTGCCTTTTGCCGACCCCGCCCAGCTGGACGAGGCCCGCATTGTCACCCGCGTGAACGGTGAGGTCCGCCAAGACGATGTCTTGGCGCGGATGATGCACCCAATCCGGCGACAGATCGAATATATATCCACCTTCATGGCATTGCGGCCCGGCGATATCATTGTCACTGGCACGCCCACCGGGGCCGGGGCCCGCTTCGACCCGCCGCGCTATCTGGCCCCGGGCGACGTGGTGGAGGTTGAGGTCAACACCATCGGCACCCTGCGCAACACGGTCGAAGACGAAGCGACATGACCCCAGACGACCATGCCCGCGCCGCCGCCGATCTGTTGGAGGCCGAGCGGACCGGAACTCAGATCGGTCTGCTGTCCCTGCGCCATCCTGCGATGGGGATGGCGGATGCCTATGCTATCCAAAACGCCATCTATCGCGCCAAGGTCGCGGCGGGTCGCCATGTGATCGGCTGGAAGATCGGGCTGACGTCGAAGGCCATGCAAGATGCCTTGAAGATCGACATCCCTGACAGCGGCATCCTTTTTGACGACATGGCCTTCGCCGATGGCGCTACCATTCCCAACGGTCGGTTCATCCAGCCGCGGGTTGAGGCCGAAATCGCCTTTGTGATGAAGGCGCCCTTGGGCGGCGCGGATGTGACCCGCCAAGACGTGCTGGCCGCCACCGATTACGTGGCGCCCGCGCTCGAAATCCTAGACACCCGCATCCAGCGGGTGGACCCGGTCAATGGCAAGACACGCACCGTCTTCGACACGATCAGTGACAACGCCGCCAATGCGGGCGTGGTTCTGGGACCGCAGCGGCACGCAGTGGTGGCGGTCGATCTGCGCTGGGTCGGGGCGATCGCGTTGCGAAATGGCGAGGTGGAGGAAACGGGCCTTGGCGCAGGGGTGCTGAACGATCCAGTGGAAAGCGTCGTCTGGCTGGCGCGGCGCATTGCTGGTTATGGCCAAAGCATCGCACCCGGCCAGATCATACTGTCCGGCAGCTTCATCCGCCCCATCGAATGTCCACCCAGGACCGAAATCACCGCCGATTTCGGTTCCTTCGGCGATGTTTCCCTGTCTTTTGCCTGAGGTGAGATCAAGCCCGTGCCCAGGCGCAGGCTTCGGTCGATGCCGCGACCTACCCGCCACGGGGTACGTGGCGCGGTGTCGGGGCGGGCGTTAGCTTTCGCGGGCTCTGACGATTGCACGGGACGACATGGACGAAATTTGCCTGCTGGCGCGGGTGGAAAATCTCAGGGGCATGGCAGTACTGGATGACATCTTGGCCGACCATGGCCTCGATGGGGTATTCATCGGCCTTTCGGGCCTAGCTACAGATCGGGGCTTTGTCGGACCGGCGGATCATCCGTCGGTTCAGGCCGCCAGGCTGGAAGCTAAGACTCGGATTGGCGCCTGGGGCAGTGCGGCTGGCATCTTGCCGCTGGATCTTCGCACGTCAAAGGGAATGCTTCGATCTGCGTACAAGCATATTGCTACGAAAATCGATGTGGCGTTGTCAGCCCGCAAGATGTGCGCGGTCCGTGATGACGCGCATGGCGGCTGCGGGATGGGGCATCTTAGCGAGGTCCTGGCTCAGGTTTTCCCAGAACCGCTTTGCCGAAAACCTTCCACCAGCATCGCCGCCCCGCGCGTCGTGCCCGCCCCTTCGCCATGGGCAACCACATCGCGACCCAGCCGGTCATGCAGTTCGTCGATGAAGGCGGTGCTCATGGCGAAAGGCCCTTCCACATGGACCGGGCCGCGCGCCCCGATTGCGTCCAGGCGCGCGGCGGTCCGGCGGGCGATGTCGCGGTCCGCGTCCTCTGCCGATGTGCCTGCCATCAGGGCGGCATCTCGTTCGCGCCCGCCCATGAAATTGGCCGTGGGCACGGCGCGACCATCGGCGGCCACGTTCAGGAGCATATTCTGTTCCGGGTCCAGCGCGATGTCTTGCGCGCCGCCGAGCGCCATGGCCACGACCCATGTGCCGGTCGACACGACCCCGCATGGTGTCGCGTCCAGATAAGGTAGCAGCGAGGCGTTGCTGTCGTGGATGCCGGTCAGCACGGGCGTCTGAGGGTCAAGGCCAGCGGCCACTGCGATATCCGGCAGAACGGGGCCCAGCCGCTCATCCGCACGCCGGATGTCCGGCACGAGCCTGTCCCAGTCGCGGCCCACCGCCAGCCGCGACAATCGCCCGGTCCGCGGCATCCAGAGATCAGTGTGGCAACCCAGATACGTCACCTCCGCCGCTGCGATGCCCGTCAGCCGGAAGGCCCACCATTGCGGCCAGAACAGAAGCGTTTGAGCCCGGGCAAAGGCATCTGGAAAGGACCGCTCCAACCAGTTGAGTTGCACGCCCACATTCAGGCCGCCCGCAAGGGGCGGCGACCCCGTTTCCTCGAAAGGTGGCGGAGCGTAGTCCGCCCGTATGTCGGCGGCGTCAAATTCATAGTCGAGTACGGGCAGCGCCAGACTTCCAGCCCTGTCCACAAGCGCGGCGCAGGCCCCGTGGGTCACGGGCACGATGGCCCCGACCTGCGGGGCGAAATCCCGCAGGGCAGCCAGCACGAAGCTCCACAAGGCCACGGTGTCGAAATGTGGATAGGGTGGGCCGGGTGTCACCACATTGGCGCGGCGACGCGCGTCGATTTCCTGCCCCGCCGCATCCACCAGAACGACCTTCGCGTTGGTCTTGCCGATATCGATGACGGCAATGGCCATCAGGGCAAGTGGAACACGCGCCGCAAGGGCACGGCGACAGGGCTGTGGTCAGGATGGGTGTCCATCAGCGGCGCCATGTGGCGCCACCAGCGCTGCATGACGGGATGAGACGGCAGATCGTCCATCCCGTGATCGGCTTTGCGGGTCAGGTGGCCGAAGAGAGTACCCGTCTCCTCATCCAGCCATATGGAATAGTCGCTGATACCCGCGTCGCGCAGCAGGTCCGCAAGCTCGGGCCAGAGCGCGTCGTGCCGGGCCTCATATTCGGCGGCGACACCAGGCTTCAGACGCATCCGGAAGGCGTAGGTCTCACTCATGCCCACCTCGCACGGACCAACGTGACAAGCCGGGGCAGGGCGATAACGGCGATGAGCAGAAGGCCCACGAAGATCGACATGACGATACCCGGCACGTTCAGAAGGCCCAGCCCGAAGGTCACCATCCCCATGATGATCGCCGCCAGTACGACGCCAGGGATGGTCCCCGACCCGCCCAGGATGTTGACGCCGCCCAGCACGACCATGGTCACCACCTCCAACTCCCACCCTTGGGCGATGGACGGGCGGGTCGAGCCCAGGCGCGAGGTCAGGCAAACCGCGGCCAGACCCGACATGAGGCCGGTTAGCAGGAACAGCGTGAATTTCACCCGCCGTACCCGGATACCGGAAAATAGCGCGCCCGTCGGGTTGTTGCCAATGGCATAGACCTGCCGTCCGAAGGATGTGCGGTGCAACAGCACCCAGAACGTCAAGGCGCATAGCGCGAAGATCACCATTTCGACCGTGATAACCCACCAGACATAGCCCTGTCCGAACCAGGCGAAGCTGGTCGGATAGCCGCCGAAGGATCGGTCCCCCAGCACCATGTAGCTGATCCCGCGAAACAGGCTGAGTGTACCGATCGTCACCACGATGGATGGCAGGCCCAACCCCGTCACCAGCGCGCCGTTGAACGCGCCGCATAGCAGGCCGACGCCTAGCCCGATGGCCACGAGTTCGGGCGTCCCCGCACCAACCTGGGCCGCGGCCCCCATGGCGGTGGAGGCGAGCGCGATGATCGAGGCAACCGATAAGTCGATTTCGCCCGCGATGATCAGAAGCGCCATGGCAAAGGCGATCATGGCCTTTTCAGTGAAGTTGAAGGTGGCGTCCGACAGGTTCCAGGCATTCAGAAAGTAGGGTGAGGCCAATGCGTTGAATGTGAAGACGGCGACCGCCACGGCGATCAGCAACACCTCCCACGAACGGATGGCACGGCCCAGCCGCGACCGCAGGCGGTCGGGCACTTGGCGTGACGCGGGGCTTGCGGTGTCGGTCATGCCGGTGCCTCCTTTCGCAAGATCTGGCGGCCGGGGCGGCGCTGGGCGCGGCCATTGGCGATGACCGCGATGACAATGGCCGCGCCGGAAATGGCAAGCTGCCAGAAGGGCGAAATACCGACCACCGGCAGCGCGTTCTTCACGATCCCCAGGAACAGCGCCCCCAGAAGCGCGCCCAGGATCGTGCCGGCGCCCCCGGCGATGGAGATGCCGCCGATGACGCAGGCGGCCACGACCTCCAACTCAAATCCCCCGGCGATGTCCACATAGGCAACCTGGTAGCGCGCAACCCAAAGGTAGCCCGTCAACCCTGCCACCGCGCCCGACAGGGTGAAGGCCGCGAACTGCGTCCGGCCCGGGTCGATGCCTGCATAGATCGCGGCTGAAGGGTTGCCGCCCACGGCATAGAACGAACGGCCCAGGGGCAGATAGCGCACCAGCGCCATGAAGGCCGCCACGCCCAGAAGGGCGAGCCAGGATAGGACGGGCAAGCCGAGGAACGTCGCACGGGGCAGGGCGGTGAAGGGCGCCGACATCTCATGGGCGTTGACCCATTGCCCGTCCGACAGAACGAAGACGAGGCCGCGATAGATGGTCAGCGTGCCCAGTGTCACCACGATGGGCGGGATCGACAGCTTCCAGACCAGCATCCCGTTGATGGCGCCCAATGCGGCACCCATGGCCACCGCACCCAGGATGATGACCGGGATGGGTAGGCCGGGAAAGGCCACGTTGACCATGGCCGCCGCCATCCCGGTCAGCGCCAGGTTGGCTGCGACCGACAGATCGATGCATCGGGTCAAGATCACCACGGTCTGCCCAAGCGCCAGCAGGATCAGCGGCGCCGTGTCGTTGAAGACATTGGCAAGGTTGCCGGGCGTCACGAAGCCCGGAAAGCGCCAGGCGATCAGCACCAGGACGGCCAGAATGGCCAACGTCAGTTGCGCCTCGCGGGTGCGGATCAGGTGCATGTCATCTGGCCCCCCTCATGGCGCGTACCCGGCTGCATCGCGCACCAGCCGTTCGGGCGTGGTTTCTGCCCGGGTCAGGGCGCTGGCGATGCGCCCCCCTCGCATGACAAGGACGCGGTCGGACATGCCCAGCACTTCGGGAATTTCCGAGGATACCATGATGACGGCCAAGCCCTCGGCGGCCAGTTCCGCCATGAAGTCATGGACCGCGGCTTTCGACCCGATATCGATCCCTTTCGTCGGCTCATCAAGAATGATCACGCGCGGCTTGGTGGCCAGCCACTTGGCAATGACGACCTTCTGCTGATTGCCGCCGGACAATTGCCCGATATCCTGATCCAGCGCTGCGGCCCGAAGTTCCAAACGGTGCGTGTAGTCCCGCGCCAGCGCGAATTCCTCCGCCATTCGGACGAAGCCCTTGCGCGACAGCGCGCCCAGCGACGGCAGCGCCACGTTGTCCACGATGGGTAGGCCTAGAATGGCGCCCTGCCGCCCGCGGTCTTCGGGCACATAGACCAACCCCGCAGCGATGGCGTCGGCGGGGGAGCGGATATCGACCGCACTCCCGCCGATCCGCAGCGTCCCGGCCGAGGGCGCCGTGACGCCGAACAAGGCCTGCATCACCTCGGACCGGCCCGCGCCCACCAGGCCGTACACCCCAAGGATTTCGCCCGCACGCAGATCGAACGAAATGTCGGCGAATTCCGTGGGGTGGCTATAGCCTTCCACCTCGACAACCACGTCGCCGGGATTTGATACCCGATCGGGGAAGATCTGCCCGACCTCACGCCCGACCATGAGCCGCACCAGGTCATCTTCGGTCACATCAGCGATCCGCCCCGCACCCACCAACGCCCCGTCGCGGAACACCGTCCAGCGGTCCGCGATGCGGAACACTTCATCGAATTTGTGAGAGATGAAGAGGATGGCCTTGCCCTGGGCCTTTAGGCGTTCCACCAGGGCATAGACTTCCTCAATCTCATGGGCCGACAGCGCTGCCGTGGGCTCATCCAGCACCACCACCCGCGCCTCGGTCGACAGGGCCCGCGCGATGGCCACCAAATGGCGCGACGCGATCCCAAGGTCGCCCACCCTGGCGGCTGGGTCGATCTTCGCCCCGATCCGGGCCAGCACGTCGGCGGCCCGTGCCCGCATGGCCCGGTGGTCGATCAAGCCCCAGCGGGTGCGGGGGGCGTGACCGATGAAGATATTTTCGGCCACGGTCAATTCTTCGAACAGGACGGTTTCCTGGTGGATGGCCGCGATACCTACGGCCTCGGCGTCATGGGCAGATGCGAAGGCCTTCTTGTGCCCCTCCATCTCGATCTGTCCCGCTTCAGGGCGGTAAATCCCCGTCAGCACCTTCACCAGTGTGGACTTGCCTGCGCCGTTTTCGCCCACCAAGGCGGTAACCTCGCCAGGATGCAGATCCAAATCCACGCCCGACAGCGCGATCACGCCCGGAAAGCGCTTCTCGATCCCCCGGAGCGAGAGGACGGGCGGCGTGGTGACGGTGTCATGCATCATGGGGCAGCCCGCACGAATGGGCGCGACGTGGGAGAGTGCCGCCGCGCCCGCACGCTCAAGGGATCAGAAGATGTCCTTGAACTGTTCAATGTTGCTGGCGTCATAGGTGAAGGGGTCGGCCATGGCGCCGGTGCCTGTGTCATCCAATTGTAGCTCACCCATGCGTCCCATGGGCACCGTGCCGCCTGGGGCAGCTTCAGCGGCCCCGGTCGACAGGTTGTAGGCCACGGTCGCCGCAGCATAGCCGAGGTCGATGGGGTTCCAGATGGCGAAGCTTTGTGAGGCGCCGGATTCAATGGCCCCCGCCATTTCCGACGGCAGGCCCAGGCCGGTAACATTCACTTCGCCAACCTTGCCAGCATCTTCCACGGCGCGGGCCGCAGCCACGATGCCCACGGATGTCGGCGCGATGATCGCGTCCAGGTCGGGATAGGTCTGCATCAGGCCCTGCGCCTCCCGGTAGGATTTGTCGGCCAGATCATCGCCATAGACCGTGCCCACCACGTCGATGCCGGGATAGTTGCCCATCACCTTTTCCATCTCGGCGATCCAAGTATTCTGGTTCGTCGATGTGGATGTGGCCGACAGCACTGCGACCTGCCCGCCATCGGGCAAGTGATCGGCGGCAAGCTTGATGATCGTGTTCCCGATCAGCGCATCGGAGGACGGGGCCAGATGCAGCGCGCGGGCATCTTCTGCCACGCCGGAATCCCAGGAAATCACCGTGATCCCGCGCTGCATCGCGCGCTTGAGCGCGGGCGCCACGGCATCGGGGTCATTGGCCGAAATGGCGATAGCGTCCACGTTCTGGGCGATCAGCGAGTTGATGACCTCGATCTGGCCTTCCGCGGTGGTGTCGGTGGGCCCGGTATAGATGATTTCCACATTGCCCAACTCGGCTGCGGCTTCCTCTGCGCCGTCGCGGGCGGCCTCGAAGAAGCCGATGCCCAGGGCCTTGACCAAAAGCGCGATGCGCACGGGTTCTTCGGCCATGGCCCCGGTGCCGAAAGTGGTCAATGCCAGGGCCGTTGTCCCGGCGAAAAGGCGGCGTGTCATGCTCATATCGTGTCCTCCCTTAGGTGAGCAGTCAGGCGGTCGAGGCAGAGGCTCCTCCGGCCTCGCGCCCCGTTTGTGCAACGATCAGGGTGATGCCCGCGGCATCCAACATGGCGGCATCGCGGTCGTTTATGCCCTCATCGGTGATTACGGTGTGGATGCGGTCCAGCGGGCACAGGACCAGGCTCGACCGATTGGCGAATTTCGAGCTGTCGGCCAGGACGATCAGATCTTCGGCACGGCTGAGCAGCTTTTCTTCCGCCCGGATCAGCAGGGGGTCGATTTCCATCAAGCCCATGGGCGCCAGCCCGTGGCAGGACATGAACATGCGACGCGCCCAGAAATGGCTGACGGCATCGTTCTGGAAACTCGAAAGAATGATAGATTGTTCGCGGTAGATCGCGCCGCCCGGCACCAGAAGTTGGTTGCGCGAATGTTCCAGCAGGTGGTTGGCGATGGGCAGTGAGTTCGTCAGCACCTTCAGACTTCTTGTGGCCAGTGAGTGGACCATTTCATAGGTCGTCGTGCCGCCATTGATGATGATCGGCTCCCCATCGTCGCACAAAGCCGCCGCCGCCCGGGCGATGGCGGTCTTTTCGGCCTGCATGACGCCCGCATTGAACTTGAAGGGCCGACCGGCCAGCCCCGGGAATTGCTGGGGCGCTAGCGCTTCGGCCCCGCCGCGGATACGGCGCAGGCGACCGTCGTTGTCCAATGCGTTCACGTCGCGCCGCACGGTGGCCTCGGACGCGCCGGTCAACTCCACCAATTCCGCTATGGTGGCAACGGCACGGTCCTGCACAGCGCTCAAGATGACGCGATGGCGGTCTTTTTCGTGCATATGCCACCCCTCCCGGCACCTTGCTTGGATTGACGCTGCCGGATCGACGATGGCCCTGTCAATCACAATCTTTCATATTCAATCTTGAAATCATCATTCATGAGTGTCTTTGATCGAAACTGACTGATCTGGAATGCGGCGATGGCCTGCCGCCCAAAGTTGCGGAGAAACTGCATGCGCGATGACACCACTGGCGGGATGCTCCCTTCGCTTTGGGATGATGCCCGTGCCGCCGCCATGACGGAGGCCGAGCGTCTGCTCTACCGCTCCAACCTGTTGGGGTCCGACAAGCGGATCACCAATTACGGCGGTGGCAACACGTCGGCCAAGGTGTCGGAGCGTGACCCCCTGACCGGCGAGACGGTCGAGGTGCTGTGGGTCAAAGGCTCCGGCGGGGATGTGGGCACGATCAAGATGGACGGCTTTGCCACGCTTTACATGGACAAGCTGCGCGCGCTTAAAGGCCTGTATCGCGGGCCCGACCACGAAGATGAGATGGTCGGCTACCTGCCCCACGCGACCTGGAACCTGAACCCCCGCGCGGCGTCCATCGATACCCCACTCCATGCCTATGTCCCCGCCATCCACGTGGATCACATGCACCCCGATGCGGTCATCGCCATCGCTGCCTCTGCCGAGTCCCGGGAATTGACCCGCCGCATCTATGGCGATGCCATCGGTTGGTTGCCCTGGCGGCGCCCAGGCTACGAACTGGGCCTGATGTTGGAAGCCTTCTGCCGCGAAAACCCCGAAGCCAAAGGCGTTGTTCTGGAAGCCCACGGCCTTTTCACCTGGGCCGATGACGCGCGGGGCTGCTATGAAACCACGCTCTGGGCCATCAACGAGGCTATTGCCTTCTTCGACGCGCAGGACAGCCCGGCCTTCGGCGGCCCCGACCGCGACAGCCTGCCGCCCGATGCCCGCCGGGCCGCCGCCGCCAGACTGATGCCCGCCATTCGCGGCATGGTCAGCGGCGCCCAGCACATGGTGGGCCATTTCGATGAGTCCGACACAGTGTTGGAGTTCGTCAATTCCCGCGACATGGAACGCCTTGCCGCTTTGGGCACGTCTTGCCCCGATCATTTCCTGCGCACGAAGATCGCGCCCCTTGTTGTGCCCGGTGACGGTGATGCCGACGCCGCGCTTGCCGCGCTGCCCGATGCCATCGCACGATATCGCGACCGCTACGCCGCCTACTATGACCGCTGCAAACACACCGATTCACCGCCCATGCGCGACCCCAACCCGGTGGTCTTTCTGATCCCCGGTATTGGCATGGCCACCTTTGCCAAGGACAAGGCCACCGCACGCATCGCGGGTGAATTCTATGTCAACGCCATCAACGTGATGCGCGGCGCCGAGGCCGTCAGCACCTATCGCGGCCTGCCCGAGCAGGAGGCATTCGACATCGAATATTGGCTGTTGGAAGAAGCGAAGCTTCAACGCATGCCCAAACCCAAAAGCCTGGCGGGTCGCGTGGCCCTCGTGACCGGGGGCGCGGGCGGTATCGGGCGCGCCACCGCCGAGCGCTACTTGCGCGAAGGCGCTTGTGTCGTCTTGGCCGATATTAGCGCCGACGCGTTGGAGGAGGCGGGTCAGGCCCTGTCGGATGATTTTTCGCGTGATGTCGTCCGCACGGTGCAACTGGACGTCACCGATGAAGCCGCTGTCGCTGCGGGCTTGACCCGCGCCGCCCTTGAATACGGCGGCATCGACATCTTGGTTAGCAATGCGGGAATCGCGTCATCGGCCCCCATTGAAGACACCACGCTTGAGCTTTGGGATCGCAATATGTCGATCCTTGCCACGGGCTATTTCCTCGTCTCGCGGGAAGCCTTTCGCCTGATGTCTGCCCAGGGGATCGGCGGGGCCATCGTCTTCGTGGCTTCCAAGAACGGCCTTGCCGCCTCGCCCAATGCCGCTGCCTATTGCACCGCGAAGGCGGCGGAGATCCATCTGGCCCGCTGCCTTGCCCTGGAAGGCGCGCCCAAGGGCATCCGCGTGAACGTGGTCAACCCCGATGCCGTCCTAAAGGGCAGTCGCATCTGGCAGGGCGATTGGCTGAAGGAACGCGCCGACGCCTATGGCAAAGACGCCGCAGGCCTGGCCGAGCATTACCGCGACCGATCGTTGCTCAAGCGCGAGGTGCTGCCCGAAGACATTGCCGAAGCCGTCTACTTCCTCGCGTCCGACGCCTCGGCCAAATCCACCGGCAACATCCTCAATGTCGACGCCGGCAACAAGGAGGCGTTCACCAGATGACAGCCCCCCTTGATCGCCTGCCCGATGCCATCGCCGCCTCCAATGCTGCGTTGCGGGATGCCCACCAATACGATCTTGATGCGCTGACGACCAAACTCGATCGTCGCGGCCTCGATATCGACACGCTGATCGACCAGATCGCCGCGTTTACCATCGCCGTCCCCTCCTGGGGCACGGGCACTGGCGGTACGCGCTTCGCCCGCTTCCCCGGACCGGGGGAGCCCGCGGACATCTTGGACAAGCTCGACGATTGCGCCGTGATCCACCGCCTGGGCCGCGCCTCGCCCCGCGTGTCGCTGCACTTCCCCTGGGATGGTGACGACCCCGATGCGCTTCGCCAGAAGGGCGACGCGCTGGGCCTTGGATTTGACGCAGTCAATTCCAACACCTTCCAGGACCAGCCTGGCCAGGCCCATAGCTACAAGCATGGCTCGCTCAGCCATGTCTCGGCCGAGGTTCGTGACCAGGCCGTCGCCCACAATCTGCGCTGCATCGAAATCGGACGCGCCATCGGGGCCGATGCCCTGACCGTTTGGGTGGGCGATGGCACCAACTTTCCCGGTCAGCAGGACTTCACCGCCCAACTTGACCGCTATCTTGAGGCCGCGCAGGCGATCTATGCGGGCTTGCCCTATGATTGGCGGGTCTTCATCGAACACAAAATCTATGAACCCGCCTTCTATTCCACGGTGGTGCAGGATTGGGGCAGCAGCTTTCTGATCGCGTCGGCCCTGGGCGACCAGGCGCAATGCCTTGTGGACCTTGGTCACCACGCGCCAACCGTGAATGTCGAGATGATCGTCGCGCGCCTCGCCTTTGCGGGCAAGCTGGGCGGCTTCCACTTCAACGATTCCAAATATGGCGATGATGACCTCGACAGCGGCGCTATCGACCCCTACCGCCTGTTTCTGGTGATGCGCGAGGTTCTGTCGGCTGAGCGCCGCGGCATGACGCTCGCCCATATGATCGACCAATCACACAACGTCACCGACCCGATCGAGTCGCTCATCGTGTCAGGCGCCGAGGCACGGCGCTGCTATGCTCAGGCATTGATCGTTGACGAAGACCGCCTGGTCGCGGCCCAGGCCGACAACGATGCCCTTACCGCGTCCGAGACCTTGAAGGCCGCCTTCCGCACGGATGTGGAGCCGCTTCTGGCCGAAGCCCGTCTCCGCAGTTCCGGCGCCATCGACCCCGTCGCCGCCTTCCGCCGGTCCGGCTACCGCGCCGCTGTGACGGCGTTGCGCCCGGCTGCGTCCGGGGCAGGTGGCGGCATTGTTTGAGTGGTTTGCTCAACCATGAGGCGGCGTTGCGCCCCGTTCGCTTGAGGCGCACGCGCCATAGTGTAGAGATCATAAAGGATGCGCGTGAAACCGTATCTCCGAATAGTGGAAATTGCGTTCCGCTAGGTTTAGTTGGTGCGTCCGGTAACGCCGTCCCCAACTCCGTCACCTATGCCGTCGCCGACCCCGTCCCCAACTCCGTCGCCCGCGCCCGGGCCGCCAGCGGCCTCGCCATCCCCGCCTTGTGCGTTGCTGCCAGACGCATCCGCTCCATCAGACCCGCTGGACACCTGTGATCCGCCTCCTCCGCCCGAGGATCCTCCGTTCCCTTGATCTTCATCGGTCTCTTCTGAAGCGATGTCCTGTGCGGAAGCTATACTGGTTGTTGTTGACCCGCCGCCGAGCGGACCAGTGTTGCACGCTGCCAGGACTGGAATGAAAGCGAGGGTCAGTAGGTTTTTGATTGGCATTGTCATTTCTCCGAAGGAGGGTCTGCGCTTTGCCTAACCCGCATCCCGCAACTGAAGGAAATTGACCGAACGTCAGCGGGCCGTGGCCAGCAAGATGCTGCCCGTTGGGCTGCCTAAGATTGTGGTCTGAGCTGTGCTGTCGTTCAGGGCGTTGCCGTCGAGACCCTGGCATAGTTGTTTCAGAGGACCCGTCGGATCATCAATGTTGTGGGCGCACGAATGCCACCCAAGCGCGAATCAGTTCCGCGACGTCGGCCTCCTTGCGACACCGCCACTTCCGCAGACCCGTCGTATCTTCGAACACATTTTCCACATGCGCCCGAAACTGCGCGCTCTTGCGAAGGCTGCGCAGCGCGAAACGGTACTGTTGCAAAGGCCAGTCGACGTTCCCCGCAGGCAAGCCAGGCCGTGTTTTGCCGAAGTGCTGCCACGGTCGCCGCGCCAGCCGCCAGGCCCGCACATATCCAGGCGGGTCCAGCCAGACCAGCGCATCGGCCCGCTCAACCGCCTGGCGCAGCAGGCTTGGCCCACCTTCCAGCACCCAAGCGTCGCCCGTGATGGCTGCCGCCAGGGCCGTGTCGATTTCCGCACGTGGGCGCTGCGCCCATCCGGTGCGCAGCTTCATCGCGTCGAAGGATATTAGCGGCACATCGGGTCGAAGGGACACCAGCGTGGCAGCCAGCCAGCTTTTCCCCGCGCCGTTCGGCCCGGTGACGATGACCCGCTGCAAGGGGGCCTAGACCAAGCTGTCGATGCGCTTCGCCATGTCGCGGTCCAGGTCGGTCAGGCCGCCCGCATCGTGGGTCGTCAGGCGGATATCCACGCGGTTATAGACGTTGGACCATTCGGGATGATGGTCCATGGCCTCGGCGATGAGGGCCACGCGCGACATGAAGGCCCAGGCCTCCGAGAAGTTCGCGAATTTGAACTGGCGCGTCAGCGCGCCATCGGCTTCTGTCCAATCACTCATTCCTGTTCCTCCATTTGCGTGCGTTTGAACGGGCCGTAGGCCGTCAGAACCTCGATATCCTGTTCCACCGCGCGGGCCTCGGCCTCCAGGAATTGGGCGATGGCGGCGCGGAAGCCCTTGTTGGGGATGTGGTGCAGGGAATGGCAGGTGACCGGCTTGTAGCCCCGGGCGATCTTGTGGTCGCCTTGGGCGCCTGCCTCGACGCGGGATTGGCCGCGGGCGATGGCGTGGTCGATGGCCTGATAATAGCACAGCTCAAAATGCAGGCAGGGATGGTGTTCCACCGCGCCCCAGTAGCGACCATAGAGCACGTCGCGCCCGATGAAGTTGAGCGCCCCGGCAACCGGCGTGCCGTCGCGTTCGGCCAGAACCAGCAGGGCGTCGTTGCGCATATGCCGTTGCACCAAGTCGAAGAAGTCGCGCGTCAGGTACGGCGTGCCCCATTTGCGCGCGCCGGTGTCTTGGTAGAACCGCCAGAACGCGTCCCAATGGTCGGGGCGCAGATCATCGCCGGTATAGGCGCGGATTTCGCCGCCGAAGCCCTGGGCTTGGGCACGTTCTTTGCGGATGTTCTTGCGCTTGCGGCTGCTGAGCGCGGCGAGGAAATCGTCGAACGTGCCATAGCCATCGTTGAACCAGTGATATTGCTGGCTGGACCGCGCCATGAGGCCCATGGTCTCGCCCGCCTCCCGCTCTTCGGGCGTGCAGAACGTGGCGTGGAGCGAGGAAAGATCGTTCTGTTCCGTCACCTTGGTTGCGGCCTGGACGAGCGCTTGGAACCCCACCTCCTCAAAGCCGGGACGCAGCAGGAAGCGGCGGCCCGTGGCGGGGGTGAAAGGGACGGCGATTTGCAGCTTCGGGTAGTAATCGCCACCCGCCCGTTCCCAGGCATGGGCCCAATTGTGGTCGAAGATATATTCGCCCTGGCTGTGGCCCTTGGCGTACATGGGCGCGCAGGCGATGGCCTGGCCGTCCTGGCGGGCGACCATGTATTGCGGTTGCCAGCCTGACCGCCCACCCACGCTGCCACTGTCTTCCAGCGCCTTGAGGAAGCGATGGGTGGTGAAAGGATCGTTGGGTGGTCCGCCATCGGCGGCTTCGGGGCAGGCGCAGGCATCCCACTCGGCAGCGTCGATTTCGGACAGGTCCTGGAACAGGGTGATTTCGATCTGTGCGTCACTCATGCCCGGACAGGTGGGGTGCGCATGGCTCAGGGCAAGTAACCTTCGAAGGTGATGTTGTGGGCAACCTGTCGCGCCTGCACCTCCTGTTCGGCAGAGCGGATGGTCCAACACAGGATGGGAAGGCCTTCGGCACGGATTTCTGCGACCCGTGGGCTGATTAGATCAGCGGCTTCGTGGCTGATGAAGGCGGCGCCCGTGCGGTCAAGGTCGGGGATGGTCACGAGGCGTTCGCGCGTGCCCTGTGACAGTTCGGGCCAGTGCGCGGCATGAAAGCTGGAGGTGACAAGGCCACAGGCATATGTCGGCAGATGTGTGCCGCACCACGCCACGCTGTGCGGGTTGAAGGACATGAGCGCCACGTCGCCGCCATAGCCCTGCAACGCTTTGGCGATTGCGGCCTCCAGCGTGCCGATGCGGGGCCCCATATCGCCGTCCTGATCCTTGATTTCGATCAGGACCGGGACCCGGCCCGCGACCAAGGCCAACGCCTCGGACAGAAGCGGGATGGTGCCACCGCTTTTGAGGGAGATCTTGCCAAGTGCCTCGGCGGAATGGGCGTTCACCGGGCCGGTCTGGTCGGTCAGCCGGTCCAGAATTGCATCGTGGAAGGCCATGGCGATGCCGTCGGCCGAGGGTTGGATGTCCAACTCAATCCCGTATCCGTGGTCGATGGCGGCCTGGAACGCTTCCAGAGAGTTTTCCACCCGCCCGTCGCCGTGCAGCCCGCGATGAGCAATCGGCCTGGTCAGGAAGGCATCGGGTAGCGGCGTCATGCGACCTCGAATATGCCTTCGATCTCAACGGCAACGCCGAAAGGCAGCACGGCACCCACGGCGGAGCGGCTATGCCGCCCGGCCTCGCCCAACGCCTCCACCAGAAAGTCGGAGGCGCCGTTGATGATCGCGGGCTGGTCGCCGAAATCTGGGGTGCAATTGACGAAACCGGTCAGCTTCACCACCCGCTTCAGCCGGTCGATATCGCCGCCACAGGCCGCCCGTACCTGGGCGAGCAGGTTGATGGCGCATTGCCGGGCGGCCCTGGCGCCATCTTCGACGGACATGTCGTCGCCCAACCGGCCCTTGATCATGCCGTCAGCATTCATGCTGATCTGTCCCGACACGAAGACCAAGTTGCCCGTCTGGACGGCGGGCACGTAATTGGCCGCGGGGGCAGGGGCATCGGGCAGGGTCACGCCCAGGTCGGTCAGGCTTTGGGCAAAGGACATGGGGCATCTCCGTGGCGTTCTGTGTCGGCTCGGGCACGCTGGCATGTCCGCGCGGCGGCGGCAATCTTTCTGGTGCTTGGAGCGAGGTTCGGTGGGGCTTACCGTTGGCGCGTATCTGTTTTTGGAGAGTCGGCATGCCTATCATTATCGCCATCCTAGCCGCGATTGGCGGCGCCATATTCTGGTGGGCGCGGTCTAACCCGCGCGATGCGCTCAGTGTTGCCGACGATGCCGTTACGATTGCGCGTAACGCTCCGCGGAAACTTGCGTTTCGCCGTCAGACCAAGGTGCATCCGGTGGAAGGCGTAGACGATCCGCGGATCGCGGTGGCGATGATCGGCGAGGCGTTTATTCAGCTTGACGATCTGCCTACAAGCGACATGCGCGCCCGGTTGCGTGACATGACGCGGATTGTCTGGCGCCTGAGCGACGATGACGCCGATGAGTTGCAATCTCTGTCCCATTGGCTGGTGGACCAATGCGGTGGCGCGTCCCCCGCCGTGTCACGCGCTGCGCGTCGGCTCTACAAGCTGGACGGGGCTGAAAGCTGGAATGATATCGAGCGTCTGATCGGCGGTCTAACCGAAGGGGAGTTGAGCGACAGTCAGCGTGGCGCGCTGGAAGATGTGCGCCAGGCCCTGCACCTGAGGGTGGGGTGACGGGGTAAGAGCGGCCTAAGCGTCCGTTCCGCAGAATGGACCGGGCTCAAGCCCGCAGGGTGCCGGTCCATCGGTGGGCCGTGCCCCGGCTCATCGATTTAGCCGATGTTGGCGCGAAGCCTTCCTCTGATGCGGATTTGGCTGGCATAAAGCTCCTCAGCTTTATCCTCATATCGCCGCACCGCGGCCCGTCGGCGGCCCCGCTCGGACGCAGAATGGCGACTGCGCTGAAAAGCCCGGCCGCCCCCCGCGCCAAAGGAGCCGGTGTCACCCCTCCCGGAAGGCGCGGTTGAAGTAATCTGTAAGTGGCTTGACCAGATAGGCCAACGGCGACCGGTCTTCGGTTCGCAGATAGGCCTCCACCGGCATACCGGGAAGCATCACCTGGCCTTGCAGCTTATCCAACTCACCTTCGTTGGGCAGCACCTCGGCTTGGTAATAGGTCTGGCCCGTGGCCTCATCGGTGAAGGCATCCGGCGACACGCGCACGATCGAGCCAAACATCTCAGGCGTTGTGCGGGCGTCGAAGCTGGGCAAGCGCAGCGTCACATCCTGTCCGGGATAAACCTGGTCGATATGGATCGGGTCCACTTGGGTTTGAATGACCAAGGGCCGGTCCTGCGGGACGAGGAACAGAACCGGGTCCGCAGGTCGGATGACCGAGCGTTCGGCGAACACCTGCATGTCATAGACCACACCATCCACGGGTGCCGTGATGGACAGGCGCGACAGCCGCTCGCTCACGGCGTTGAATTGCTCCGATAGTTCGATCTGGCGGAATTGCAGGTCGCGCAGTTCGGTGATGGCCTCTTCGCGGACGCGGCTTTCCAGCTTCAGGATTTCCAAGTCGATTTCCGTCGCGCGGCCTTCCAGCTCAGCCACGGTGGCGGTGAATTCGCCCACTTGGCCCAGCAACTGCGCCTCATCCCGTTGCAGCGCCAGAACGCGCGGGGCCTGGGCCAAGCCGCGTTCCAAAAGGCTCTGCTGTGCCTCCAGCTCTTCGCGGATGAAGCCAAGCTGGCGGTCCAGCGCCAATTGCTGCGCCCCGATGCCTTCCACCTGCGATGCGATCTGGTCCTTGCGCCGGGCAAGCTGTTCGGTCTCACGCTCAAGCGAGGTGCGGCGCGCGTCCCAAAGGTTGATCTGCCCCGCAACGATGTCCGCGATGTCATCATCCGTAGCCGCCGCCTGGCGCAGGTCGGCGGGGAACTCGATGACATCGGCGCCATCGCGTTCCGCTTCCAGACGGGCGGACCGGGCCGAGATTTCCTGGATCTGCCCAAGGAGGATTTCATATTCGGAGCGCAGCCGCGCCGGATCCAGCCGGATCAGCACATCCCCGTCACTGACGCGGTCCCCCTCGCGCACCATGATTTCTTGGACCACACCCCCATCGGGGTGCTGCACCACCTGGCGATTGCTGTCCACGGCCACCCGACCGCTCGACACGATGGCGCCCGAGATATTGGCCATCACAGCCCAGCCGCCAAAGCCGCCCACCAGAATGGCCAGGCCCAACGTGCCGATGAATGTGTGCCGCTTGGCAGACCACGTTGCTGGCGCGGGTGGTGCCTTTGGCTTGATCGGCTCGGGCTTCGCAGGGGTGGCCGGCGCGGCCGGGATGGGTCGGTCGGGCAGCTTGTTCACGTCACGCCTCCGGGTTCGGCTTTGCGGGTGATCTGTTCATGGTTGCGCACGCGGCTCTTGAGCACCTCGTCACGCGGGCCAAAGGCCGTCCGCAGGCCACCTTCCAACATCAAGAGCACGTTGCATTCCTGGATGGCGGCGGGACGGTGGGCGATGATGATGACCGATTTGCCCTCGGACTTCATGGTGGCAATCGCGCGGTTCAAAGCCATCGTCCCCTCATTGTCGAGGTTCGAGTTCGGCTCATCCAGCACCAGAATGACCGGGTCGCCATACATGGCACGCGCGAGGCCCACCCGCTGGATTTGGCCGCCCGACAGGCGCCCGCCCACGGCCGAAACTGGCGTGTCATAGCCTTGGGGCTGCTCCAGGATCATTTCGTGGGCCGCGGCTTTCTTGGCGGCTTCGACAATCTTGGCGGGGTCGGGGTTTTCCTGCAATCGGGCGATGTTTTCGGCAATGGTGCCATCGAACAGGGACACCTGCTGGGGCAGGTACCCCACATAGCTGCCCAGCACATCTGGATCGTACTGATCCAGCGTCGCACTATCGAGCCGAAGCTTGCCGCCCACAGGCATCCAGGCCCCGGTAATCGCCTTGGCCAGAGAGCTTTTCCCCGCACCAGACGGGCCGATCACGCCCATCGCCTGCCCTGGCTTGAGCGTAAAGGACACGGCCCGCAGGCTGGCCTGTGTGGCGCCCGGGGGGACGATTGTGATCGACTCGGCCACAAGAAGGGCCTGCGGGCGGGGCAGGGGCGTTCGCTCGAAATCTGGTGGGATTTCGTCCAGCAGTTCGACCACAGCCGTGCGGCCGCGCCGCGCGGCCATGACAAGCTGCCATTGTCCGATGATCATCTCGATGGGGGCCAACGCCCGGCCCATCAGGATCGAGCCTGCGATCATGGCGCCCGCCGTCAACTGATTCTGCAACACCAGGTAGGCGCCCAGACCTAGCATGGCCGATTGCAGGAAGAGACGCGTCGTCTTGGTGGTGACCGTGAAGAAGCCCGAGCGGTCCGAGAACGCTACCGCCTGGCCCAGCGACTTGGCTCGCGCCTTCATCCAACGTGCGAAGGCCGCGCCGCGCATCCCCAAGGACTGCACCAACTCAGCCTCCGAGGCGAGTTGCTGCGCGGTGATCTCGGCCCGGGCCGTTGCCTGGTTCGCCTCTGCCGCGGGGCCGGAGGTGAGCCATTGGTTGATCACCGCCAGGCCGATCAGAACGGCGCCGCCGCCCGCCGCCAGCAGGCCCATCCACGGGTGAAAGAGGAAAATCGCGCCAAGGAACAAGGGCGTCCAGGGCACATCGAAAAGGGCCAGGAAGACCGGTGACGCCATGAGGCGCTGCACCGCTTCCACATCGCGCAGCGGGTTTCGCGCCCCGCTGCCGCCCGGCGTCGCGGCTGAACGGCGCAGATGCGCGGCAAACACGCGTCCATCGAGCGCCGATTGAAACCGCGCGCCAACCCGCGCCATCACGCGTCCGCGGATATGGTCCAGGATGCCCATCATCAAGAAGAGGAAGGTGATCAGCACCGACAGCGCCAGAAGCGTTTCTTCCGACCGGGAGCCGAGGACCCTATCATAGACCTGCAACATATAGAGCGGGCCAGTCAGCATCAGCGCGTTCACCGCCATGGAGAACAGGAACACCATTACGAACAGGTGGGTGGACCGGCGACGGATGTCGCTCACCTCCTGCTGGCCGGAGCGGGTCTGGGGGCGTCTAGGTTGTTTCATCGCGCGTCGGTCCGTTGCCGTTCAGGGGACGCCTTAGCACGAAATGGCCCGGGGCGAAGCAGGGCGCTTGTGGCATTTTGCGAAAAACCATCTGCGTGGCAGCTTACCGAGACGATCTAGTTGCCGCGGAAAATCCCGCCAAGCACATCCATCAGGATACGCTCTGCAAGATCGGGGGTCTGGGCCCGTGGGCGGCTTGGTGCCTGTTGGGCAGGTTGCTGGGCCACGCGGGGTGCGCGCGGGGCGTCCGCAGGGTCGATCATGGGCAGCGGACGGACGGGCGTGCCGGTATGGACCCGCTCCATCGTTTCGCGCCAGATCTCGGCGGGCAGTCCGCCCCCGGTCACACCGGTGAGCGGTGTGTTGTCGTCATAGCCCATCCAGACGCCCGCGACGTAGTCGCCGGTGAAGCCGATGAACCACGCGTCGCGCGCCGCTTGCGTGGTGCCGGTCTTGCCCGCGGCCGGGCGGCCGTCGGGCAGCTTGGCGCGCTGGCCTGTGCCGTTTTCGACCACGCGGGACATCATGTAGACAAGCTGCCTGGCCGCCCGTTCCGAAATCACACGCTCCCCCAGGCCAGTTTCCCGGTCCAGAAGCGGCTCAGCTTCGTCCTGTAGCGTAAGGGCCGTCAGCCCGAAGGGCGTGACGCTGGTGCCGCCATTCAGGATGCCCGCATAGGCGCCCGTCATCTCCACCAGGGTACTTTCGCTGACACCAAGGGCCAAGGCGGGGCCTTGGGCCAAGTCGCTGTCGATCCCGAAGTCGGAGGCGACGTTGCGAACAACATCGCGGCCCACATTTTCCGACAGCCGCACAGTGGCCGCGTTGAGCGACCGCGCCAGCGCTTCGGTCAGAGTGACCTCGCCATAAAACCGGTTGGTGTAGTTGCGCGGCGAGTAGGTTCCCGAGCCGGGGACCTGTATCGACAGGGCGCTATCCATGATCAGCGAATCATAAGTCCAACCTAGGTCTAATGCAGCGGCATAGACGAAGGGTTTGAAGCTGGACCCGGTCTGGCGCACCGCCTGAATGGCGCGGTTGAACTGCCCGCCGCCCCGCGTGTCGCGCCCGCCCACCATGGCGCGCACCGCGCCATCGGCGCTCATCACCACAATGGCGGCCTGCGCCTCAGATCCTTCGCGCACCTGCGTCTCGAACACATAGGCCAGCGCGTCTTCGGCGGCGCGTTGGATGTCTTTGTCGAGCGTTGTGCGCACGATGACGTCTTCGGTCGTCTCATGGGTTAAAAAGTCGGGGCCAGTGCCCATGACCCAATCCGCGAAGTAGCCGCCCGTATCCTGGCGTGCAGCGGGTGAAAGCGTGGCAGGGTTTTCGCGCGCCTGCGCGAACTCGGCCGACGACAGATAGCCCTGATCGCGCATCAGCCGCAGTACGGTGGCGCCGCGTTCCTGCGCGCGTTCCAGGTTGTTGGTGGGCGCGAAATAGGACGGCGCAGGCAACAGCCCCGACAGCATCGCAGCCTCAGCCGGATTTACCCGGGCCACGGACTTGCCGAAATAACGCTGACTGGCGGCGGCGAAGCCACGTGCGCCCGCACCGAGATAGGCGCGGTTTAGGTAGATCGCCAGGATCTCATCCTTGCTGAACTTCAATTCCAGCGCGAAGGCGTAGGGAATTTCCTTGATCTTGCGCCACACGCTGCCTGCGCGGCAATCGGCCTCGAACTGGGCTTCCGTGAGGCCAGATCGCGGGTCGTAATCGTTGCCCAGGCACAACAGCTTGGCCACCTGCTGCGTGATCGTCGACCCGCCCGAGCCCGAGAGCGGCCCGCGCCCGGCGCGCAGGTTGGTGCGGATCGCACCTGCGATGCCCCGTGGACTTATGCCAACATGGCGGTAGAATCGCTTGTCTTCTGACGCGACGACCGCGTTTTTGAGATGGGGCGAGACGCTTTCCGTCGTGATCAGACCACCGAAATTGTCACCGCGCCACGCGAATACCTCACCCGAGCGGTCCTGTAGTGTGACCGAGCCGCGGGCGCGGCCATCGGCCAATTCAGCCATGTCGGGGATGCCCGCGTAATTGTATGCTGTCGCCGCCGCCAGAAGCAGTGTGACAACGACTGCGCCGCGCCAGGCGATGGCCCAGGTAACGCGCATCAAAAGGCGCACTGGCCAAAGCAGCAACCCGATCAGGCCGCCCCGCATGCGCGCCACCGGCGCTGCCTTTCGCGCCTTTGCCTTGCGCTTCTTCTTTGCCTTTGGGGCAGGGCCCGTGCGCCGCTTGTCCGCGACCAGACGGGTCTTACCTGACTTCGCCATTCTGCTCATCCCTTTTCGGGTTTTCGGCAAGATAGGGCCTTCCGACTCGATTGTGGACCCCACCTGTCGAATCCTTCGCAAATGCCGCATCTCTGCAATGCACAAAAAACAGGCAGTGCCAAAAAAAGAGGCGAAATATGCGGCAGCCGCGTGTTCATAGGGCGTTAACGAAGTCCGGATTCGTTGCGCCCACCGGACCCTCCCCATGATCTGCCCGCATCCGGCCCGCGGGGCCGCAATGGAAGGGGACAGTCGTGAAACTCATCATCGCAGCGATCAAGCCGTTCAAGCTGGAGGAGGTCCGCGAAGCACTGACCTCCCTCGGTGTGCGCGGCATGATGGTCACCGAGATCAAAGGCTTCGGGTCGCAATCGGGTCACACGGAGATCTATCGCGGGGCCGAATACGCCGTCAATTTCGTGCCGAAGGTAAAGCTCGAAATCGTCGTGCCTGCCGCCATGGCCGACCAAGTCGTCGAAACCATCGCCGGTACGGCCAAGACCGACAAAATCGGCGACGGCAAAATCTTCGTCCTCGACGTTCAGCAAGCCGTGCGGGTCCGCACGGGTGAGCTGAACGAAGACGCGATTTGACAGATATCTGAGGGGACCCATTCACATGAAACTTCGTAACTCACTTGCTTTGACGGCGATGGCGACCGCACTCGCCTTGCCAAGCATCGGGCTTGCTCAGGACGCGCCGGAATTCGCCAGCGCCGCCGAGACAGTCTGGATCCTGAACACCCTGCTCTTCCTCATCGGCGGCTTTCTGGTCTTCTTCATGGCCGCAGGCTTCGCCATGCTGGAAGCGGGTCTTGTACGCTCCAAGAATGTCACGATGCAGTTGACCAAGAACGTCGCGCTTTTTTCGCTGGCGGCGATCTTCTACTGGCTGATCGGCTACAACCTGATGTACCCGCTGGGCGATTGGGCGATTGAGGGCGTGTTCTCGGGCCTCTTCCCGGCGCCGGGCGTGCTTGAAGCGGTGGGGATTGACCTCGAAGGCGCCGACGATGCTGGCTATGCTTCGACCGGCTCGGACTTCTTCTTCCAGTTGATGTTCTGCGCGGCCACCGCGTCGATCGTCTCTGGTGCCTTGGCCGAACGCATCAAGCTCTGGCCCTTCCTGATCTTCGTCGTGATCCTGACCTCCTTTATTTATCCGCTGCAAGCCTCCTGGAAATGGGGTGGTGGTTTCCTTGACGAAATGGGCTTCCTCGACTTCGCAGGCTCCACGGTCGTGCACTCGGTCGGGGGCTGGGCCGCACTTGCAGGCGCGCTGATCCTGGGGCCGCGTATCGGCAAATATGCCGCCGATGGCCGCGTGAACCCGATGCCGGGCTCGAATCTGGCGCTGGCCACTTTGGGGATGTTCATCCTGTGGCTGGGGTGGTTCGGCTTCAATGGTGGCTCTCAGCTTGCCATGGGTTCGGTCGGCGACGTGGCCGATGTCAGCCGCATCTTCGCCAACACCAACGCGGCTGCGGCCGGTGGCGCCATCGTTGCGCTGATCTTGACGCAGGTGCTCTACAAAAAGCCGGACCTTACCATGGTTCTCAACGGTGCCTTGGCGGGTCTGGTGTCGATCACTGCTGAGCCGCTGACCCCTGGTTTGGGCATGGCGACGCTGATCGGTGGTGTCGGTGGTGTGATCGTGGTCTTCGCAGTGCCGCTTCTGGATAAGTTGAAAATCGACGATGTCGTCGGCGCGATCCCTGTCCACCTGTTCGCCGGTATCTGGGGCACCATCGCGGTTGTCTTGACCAATGGTGACGCGAACCTTGGCACGCAACTCTATTCCATCCTCGTCGTCGGTGTCTTCGCCTTCGTCCTGAGCGGCGTGGTCTGGTTCATCCTCAAGGCCGTGATGGGCATCCGCGTCAGCGAAGAGGCGGAAGTTGCCGGGCTCGATACGACCGAGCTTGGGATGGAAGCCTATCCCGAATTCTCGCGCGGCTAACCTCCTCCCTTACGCCAAGCGAAAGTTGGGCCCCGGGCGCGTAATCGCCCGGGGCCCTTCATGTCAGAAACTCTGGGGAACTTTTGGAAGTGCGGACACGTTTCGTCCGCACACAGAACCCGGAGGTTCCCGATGACACAGTTTTCCCATGGCAGCGTCCATCAGATCCCGACAGATGCGCCCGACGTCTACGCCTTTCGCGTCACCGGCCATATCGACGACGACACATCCGCTGCGATGGCCGATTACATGAACGACGTCTTCGACAAGACCGGCAAAGTGGACATGCTTCTGGACCTGACCGGCTTTACCGGCAGCGACTGGGACAGCATGCTCGACGGCGATGTGATCGTGTCCCGCTTTCGCGCGCTTTCGAATGTGCGGCGCTACGCAGTCGTCGGCGCGCCGGACCGCGCGGCCAAGATGATCGAGTTCATGGACAAGATCATACCGGTCGAGGCGAAGGCGTTCGAGAGCGTGGCCGACGCCTGGGCCTTCGTCGAAGCCCGCCCGGCTGCGGCGTAAGAACGAACAGCCCCGGGGTCGCTATTCCGCGCCCGGGGCTATTTTGTACAGATGTACGAATTGGGTATTGGGTGCGGAAATCAGCTCCAACTCGTAAATTTTCGTCAGACGGCGCCTTCGATCCAATCTTTCAGCGCGGCCTTGGGCGCGGCACCGATTTTCTGGTCCACGGCTTGGCCATCCTTGAACATGAAGAGCGCCGGGATACCGCGCACACCCATGGCCGCCGGGGCGGAGGGGTTTTCGTCCACGTTCACCTTCACGATCTTCACTCGCCCGTCATATTCGTCCGATAGCTCTTCGAGCGCGGGGCCGATCTGTTTGCACGGGCCGCACCATTCGGCCCAGAAATCGACGACGACAGGGATATCGGACGCCTTGACCACTTCGTCAAACGTGGCGTCGGTGGCGGAAACGGTGGCCATGCTCAGTCTCTCCTACAGGTGCGCCATGCGCGGGCTCAGATAGCTAGGCGGGCGGGGCCACCGGGTCAATGGGGGGCGCCGATTGCCAGGCTGCTTGCACGAGATCGTGTGGCAGCGCCATGAGCGTGGGGCCTTTTGTCCAAAGGATGGCGAGCGTGACGGTGCGCCCCGGCCAAATGGCCTGGGCGGCCAGAAGATAGGCCGCCATTTGCCGCAGCAGACCTTCGGGCGTGGCCTGGGGCGTCTCGGGCACGATCATGTTGGTCTTGTAATCCACGATGGTCACTTTCTCGGGCGTCACAAGCACCCGATCCAACGTCCCATGGATGGCCGGACGCGCGCCATCGGCAGGCAGCGCAAATGGCAATTCCGCCAGGGTGCCCGGCGCGAAGATATGTGCGAGGTCCGGCGCGCCAAGCACTGCCCGCGCCTCTGCCATGAGTGCCCGG
Source organism: uncultured Jannaschia sp. (assembly GCA_947494145.1). GTDB lineage: Bacteria > Pseudomonadota > Alphaproteobacteria > Rhodobacterales > Rhodobacteraceae > Jannaschia. The sequence goes on from CANLTZ010000006.1 coordinate 183,954, forward strand.
GCGTCGTCCTCGGCCCCCATCATCCCCCGTCGGCTCAAGATCGCCTGTGCCGCATCGTCCCACTGGTCTTCTGCCAATTCCGGCAGGTGTTCGAGCAAAGCATGGATTGCAGTGCCGCGCCGCAAGGCGCCCTCCACGTCACCGGCATCCGCATCTTCGCCAGGCAGCGCCTTGGCCCCGGGCAGGCCCGAAGGCGCGATGCGGCTGGCAGGCCGGGGCGGCGGTGGGGCTTTCGCCTCTAGCCAATCGGGCAAGGCCACGTCGCGATGCGACATCGCACCCTCTACCGGCAGGGGGGCCCAATCCCCCGTCTCGATCCGCAGACCGTCGCCGTTGGGCATCGGCACGGCGCCCTGCGCCTCCATCGCTGCCTTCACGCGGCCGTACCAACTGTCCGCAGGCTCCTTGCCCAGATCTCCCGCGGCGCAGACGATCAACCAGCTTTCCGCCCGCGTCATCGCCACATAGAGCAAGCGGTCCCGCTCTGCCGCGTCTTCAGCCTGTTCGCGGTCCACGACGTCCTGCAAGGCGGGCGTGCGTGACTCGGCGTTCGGAAGCCAGACCGGCAAACCGTCTTCCATTCGTGCCACACCCGTGGGCGTCCGCTTTTTGCGCAGGCCCGTATCGGGCAGGATGACCACCGGCGCTTCCAGCCCCTTGGCGCCGTGGACGGTCATGACGCGGATCGTCCCTTCGCCTGCCTGGCGTTTCAGTTCCAAATCCGCGCTTTCCAGCCAGCCAAGGAAGCCGGTCAGGCTGGGCGTCTCAAGCCGTTCATAATCCAGCGCTTTGGTGAGCAACGCGTCGATGGCTTCAGCCGATTCCTGCCCCAGCCGCGCCAGCAGGCGCCGCCGCCCGTCATGGCGTACCAGCACCCGTTGCAGCAGCTCATAGGGGCGCAGACGGTCCGCACCGCGCAGGATGTCGGCCAACATCGGCTGCGCCACCGGGTCGCTGCCCGCATCTTGCAGCGCATGCCACAGTCGGCCCTGGCGCCCATGGGCTAGGGCGAACAAGCCATCCTCCGCGGTCGACCCAAGCGGAGAGCGCAGCACCGTCGCCAGGGCCAGATCGTCATCGGGGTTCGCTGCCCAGGACAAAGCGGCCAGCAGGTCGCGCACGGCCAAGTCGTCGAGAATACGCAATCGGTCTGCCCCGGCGAGGTCCAGCCCCTTCGCCTTGCAGGCGCGCACGATGTGATGGAACAGGTCGTTGCGCCTTTGCAGCAGGATCAGCACATCGCCAGCCTGGACCGCATGGCGGGCGTCGCCCCGGCCCACCGGGACTCTATCTGCGATCATCCGCTTTATGGCGTCTGCAACCTGGCGCGCCAGTTCGATTTGTGGGTCGTTCTGGGCGGGCATGTCCACGGGGTCATGCCATTCCCGCTCTGCCTTTTCGGCTGTCGCGTCCGGCACCGGCCACAGGTCTACTCGGCCCGGCAGATCATCGAAGAAGGCCACGTGTTCCGGCGCGCCACCCAAGGGGCCGGTATCATCGGCGAAGGCTGCATCCACCAGCGACAGGATCGTGGGCGATGAGCGGAAGGAATAGCGCAACGCATGGTCGCGCAGCGGCGCCGCGCCCGCCAGCTTCTCCCCGAAGACCTGCCGCATCCGGTCAAATGCCGTCAGGTCGGCACCCTGGAAGCGATAAATCGACTGCTTGCGATCCCCAACTACAAACAGCGTGCGATGCGCTTCGGGCCGCGCGCCTTCGCCCGCGCCGAATTCTTCGGCCAAGCGGCGGATGACATCCCATTGCTCGGGTGAGGTATCTTGCGCCTCATCCACCAGAATATGGTCCAGCCCACCATCCAGTTTGAACAGCACCCATTGCGCCATGGTCGCGTTCGTTAGGAGATGGCGCGCGCGGGCGATCTGGTCGTCGAAGTCAAGCAAGCCGCGCGCCTGTTTACGGCGCGCCACCTCATTCGCGAAGGCGGGACCGAAGCGATGCAGCGCATGGCTGCGCGCTAACGCATCTTCGGCGTTGAGACGCATACGGGCCTCTGCCAGCCGGGTGGCCAGTTCTGAGACCGCTTCCACGACCGCTTCGCCCAGGGCTTCCTTCACGTCCTTCACGAGCGGATTGCGGAAGGGTGCGCCCTGCTTGGTCAGGAATGCCTTGCATAGAAGGTCAAACCGCGTCTCGTCATCGGCCATGATGGCCTGTTTTAGCAGCGCTGCCCGGTCTACCATCGTTGTCTTGTCGGACCGCGCCGTCGCTTCAGCCACCGGCCCGAGCAAGTCCAGGATGTCGACCCCCATCGCGTCGTCGCGCAGTTGGGCCGGTGTGCGGTCATCGAGCCCCAAGGCCGCGCGCAATTCCGCCTCATCCAGCGGATGTTCCGCCAGGCTCTTGGCCTTCGTCACCTCCGCCAGAAAGGTGCTTGGTTCCCCATCGGTAAGGTGCCGCGCCATGGCATCCACCAGGGGCGCGAAATCGGGGTTGCGGGCCATGTCATCAAGCACGTCTGAGTGGAGGCGCGCCGCCGCGATTTCATCCATCTCTTGGAAGTTGGGCGTCACCCCGGCCTCCAGCGGGAAGCGCCGCAGCAGGGACGCGCAGAAGGCGTGGATGGTCTGTATCTTCAGCCCGCCCGGCGTCTCGATAGCTTGGGCGAAAAGCGTGCGCGCGCGGCGCAATTGCTCGCTCGATACCGTGCCGCGCGCGGCGCCCAGATGGGTGATCTGCTTGCGCAAATCGTCGTCCGACAGCATGGACCATTCGCCCAATCGCTTGAACAAGCGGTTCTGCATCTCGCCTGCCGCGGCCTTGGTATAGGTCAGGCACAAGATGCGTTCGGGCGCCGTGCCATCTAGCAGCAGCCAAGCCACGCGGTCCGTCAGCACCCGTGTCTTGCCCGACCCCGCATTGGCCGCCAACCAAACGGAGCCCGCCGGGTCCGCCGCTGCAATCTGGGCCCGCGTGGCCGCGTCGGGGTGGAACGGCTCTGTCATGTCCGGCCCACGGGGATGCGCGTGGCCTGGACGGTATCGTCCCATTCGCCGTAACGCGCCAATTGGTCATAGTCGCCTGCATATTGCAGCGTCTCGGGGGCCAGGCGCGCGATGAAGGGCTGCCCGTCCCGGTAGCGGCGGATCAGGTCCAGAAGCTGGCGCCGTGTCTCGGCGATGAGTTCGGGCCCGAACGTGTCGGGCGCCGTTTCCTTGTAGCGTGACCCGATGGACAGATAGGCGACGTCCTCCACCTTGCGGGGCCCCAGCTTGGGAAAGGCCCCTTCCGTCACCATCAAGGCTTCGAAGATCAATTGTTTGGCGAATTGCTTCTGCTGCTTAGGGGACGGCGCCTCGCCCGTCTTGTAGTCATAGATCGCCACGGCCTCACCCCGGTCGTCGATCCGGTCGGCCTTGGCGATCAGCGTGAAGGGTGGGTCGGCGAAGGTGAGCCGTCCGTAGTCTTCTATGATCGTGGGGCGCCCCTTGGCGCGGCGCGCCCGCTCTGCCGTCAGCAGATCATCGCGCGCGCGCGCGAACTTGCCCAGCCAAAGCCGTTGCGAGCCCGGCCAAGGCGCATGATCGGCCAACGCCGCATTGAGTGCGGCATCAAGCTGTTCCTCAGCATCTTCGGGCAGGGGCCCCGGCACCTGCCGCGCGAAGCGGTCCATGGCATCGTGAAGGGCCTGACCGCGCACGCGCGCATTGGGGCCTTGGCGCAGGGGTGGCATTGGCATGAGCCCCAGAAATCGGCGCGCATAGATGGCATAGGGATCGCGGATCAACATTTCCACCGCGGTCACGGAAAGCTGCTCGATCCCCTCGCCGCGGGGCAGAGCGGGTGCGGGCCGGGGCGCGGGCATCGACGGGTGCCGCCCATCGGGCCGGTCCAACGCGGCCGCCAAGGCCGACCAATGGCCCCCGCGCGCCCGCATGTCGCGCAGGGCCTGGGCCCCCTCGGGCCCCATCCCGCCCAAGAGCCCCGTCAAGCGGTTGACCCAACGCGAGGCGACCTTGTCGGTCTCCGCATCCCGGACAGACCGGCTTAGCCAGATTTCCGGTCCCGCCGCGGCTTGCTGGAAGTCATGGGCCGACAAGCCAATGCTGCGATCCGGCAGCCGCAACCCACAAGCCACCCGCATGGTTCGGTTGAGCCACGGGTCCGGTGTCGGCTGGCCCGGCCATACCTCATCATTGAGGCCACCGAGAATGACCAGATCGGCATGTCGCACCCGCGCTTCCAGCGCGCCCCAGATCATGACGTCAGGGTGCGGCGTATAGGGGTCGCGAACCTCTTCCGCGGCCAGCAAATCGCGCAATAGCCGGGCGAAATCCCCCGCTGACATGGGCCGGTCGCCCGCCGCCCCTGCATCGCGCGCCAACCCGTCAAGCACCTGGGCGGCTGCGCGTCCCGCAGGGCTGTCCCAAAGCGCATCCATCCCCTGGGCCACAACGTCCAATATGGAGCGCAGATTGGCCACATGGGTCGCCAAAGGCACTGCAGGCTGCACCTGTTCTAGCTTTGCCAGAAGCCCACTCAGCCAAGCGCGCCAGTTCGCTTCGAGCTGCTGGGACCCCGTCCAATCCGCCAGTCCTGCCTGCGTCGGAAACGGCACCGGTCCGGCGCGCAGCCACTCCGTCTCGACTCGCCGTGCTTGTGTTAGATGCGCGGCCCGGTCCCCACCGGCACAGGTCAGCGGATGCTTAAGCAAAATTGCCAAAGCTTCGGCCTCCAACGGCGCAGCCCGCATTTCCGCCAGATGCAGCATCAGCCGTCCGGCTTCCGACTGGCTGAGCGGACGCCCAGCGGAATCGTCCGGCGTGATGCCCCAGCGGTCCAGATGCGCGGCCACTTGGCGCGACAGGGTCCTGTCTGGCGTAATGACTGCGGCGCGCCGCCCCTCCGCCAAGGCGCCTCGCAGGCCCACGGCGATGGCGGCGGCTTCGGCACCCGGACCCGGCGCGTCCAGCAGGGTAATGCCCTCGCAGGCTGCCGCGACCTCTGCCTCCAGGTCTGGGCCTTCCAGTCGCCACGCATCGGTGGCGGGCGCGGGGCGCAAGGCGAGAGAGATCAGCCGATTGCGCGCCGTGCTGGCCGGCGCGGCGTCGGCCCAGGCCGCAACGTCCTTTCGACCATGCCCGAGCGCGCGCAGCAAGGCGGCATGTCGGTATTGCGGATGGTCCTGCATCTCGCCCGGGCCATCCCCAGCCAGCGCCGCCCATGCCGCCGCGGGCATCTCCGCATCCAAGCCGGGCAACACCACCGCGCCCTGGGGCAAGTCCAGAACCGCACGGATCAACGCCCGCGTTGGCGCCCGCGATGCGGTGGACCCGGCGATGATGACCGGGTCCTGCGGCGGCGCATCTCGCCAATGGGTCAGCACCATGTCCAAGGCGTGCGCCTGGGCGCCTGCCGGTGTCAGTGCCGCATCTTCAGCCAACCAGGCGGTGGCGATACGCAGGAAGGTCAGGTTGTCCTGCCAGTGCTTCGATAGGGCGCCCACATCGACAGCATCCAACGCCTCGGGCGACAGACCTTCCTCGCGCATTTCCTCCAACAAGGTCAGCAAGCTGCCCGCCAAGTCGAAGGCAGCGACAGGCGGCGACAGGTCCGGCCGCTGCTCCAACAGGCTGCGCACCAACTCGGCCAGGCGCAGCCGCAACGCCAGTGGTGAGATATCTGCCACCGGCGCGCGCCCCGGTGGCAGCAAAAGCGCAAGGTCCGACACAAGGCCGATGCGCGGCAGAAGTGTGGGGCCTTCTGCCGCCAAGGCTGCTTCCAACCGGCGGGCCATGCGGCTGGTATTCACAAGCACTGTCACGCGGGCCATGGCCTCGGGCGGTGCGTCGGCCAATCGTGCCCGCAGACCTCGGGCCAAAACCGCGCTGAAATCCACACCGGGCGGCGCGTGGAACAGGCCTGCGATCATGCGGGCTGGGCCAGCATCGCCTCGGCGGGCGCGATGGCCTCTGGAAAGCCCACATCGGCCCAATGACCTGGATGTTCCACGCCAAACAGCCGGCCTGCCGCTAGCATCTCAAGCCATGCGTCGCGCAGGGAAAAAATCTGGCGTTGGTCCGCGGCCACGCGCTCCGTCTTGACGATGCCTGCGCCTGTATAGACGAGGCCTTCGGGGTCGCGTTCCAAAAGCCCCTCGGCGCCCATGGCAAAGCTGATCCCCGATCCGCCCAGTGCCCGCGCCCGCGGCACGATCAGAAGCAGCCCGTCCATCACATTGGGTCGCCAAGCCGCCAGCAGGGTGTCGCGCGCCCGCGGCCCTGTCCAGACGGCGTCCGAATTCATCGTCAGAACCGGCCCATGGCCTAGAACCGGTAGCGCGTTGCGCAGCCCGCCGCCGGTATCGAGAAGGGTCGGAACCTCTTTGATCAAGGTCGCATCGTGCCCCGACAGATGAACTGCCAACTGGTCTGCGAAATGGTGGGCGTTTACGACGGTGGGGCCGGGGCCTGCCACTTGCTCCAGGGCGTGATCTATCAGGGCGCGCCCTGCCACCCGCACTAACGCCTTCGGACGATCATCCGTCAGGGGCTGCATCCGCGTCCCCAACCCGGCGGCAAAGACCATGGTGGCAATCGTTCCCGTCATGCCGGAATAGCCGAGGCCCGGCCTTCCAATGTGCCTGCCCGCGCCTCGATATCGCGCAGCCAATCCGGTGTAGGTTCGGGGAGTGCGCCGTTCAGCACGGTGCGTACCGGCGCCAGTGCCGGGTGTTGCAATTCGCGTTGCAACGCCACCCAAGTCGGTGGGATAAAACGAAGGTAAGTTGTCCGACCCGAATGCAGGCAAAGCCGGGTGAAGACCTTGCCGATGATACGAAGGGACCGCTGCACCGAACAGACGGCGATGCGGGCGGCGGCGATATCTGGATCGGTCCCGGTTTGGGTCAAGAAGGTCTCTGTCGCAGCTTTCCGTGCGGCGTCCGATACAGGCCGCCGCGGGTCATGGATAAGCGAGGCCAGATCATATTCTGCAGGCCCCAGCATTGCATCTTGAAAATCGAGCAATCCAACGCGCGCCGCGCCTTCGCGGCCAGGCAGCCAGAGCAGGTTTTCGGCGTGGTAATCCCGATGCACCAGAACCGTGGGCCCAGCTAAGACGCGCGTGACCGTCTCGGTCATCGCCTCAAGGAACGTGGTTCGGCGGTCATGGGCGTCGGGCGCGTACCAGTCGAACACGGTAGCGGCCAAGTCCGGCATCTGATCGCGATAATCCGGCAGGGGCGGTGGCGTTACATGCTGCAAATGGACGAGCGCTTCGGTCGCCGCAGCGTATAGCATCGGTTCGTCACCAGGATAGGTCTTCGCGTGGCGGGCCAGCAGGTCGTCGCCCAAGTCTTCCAGCAACAGGAAGCCCTGTTTGGTGTCTTTTGCCATTATATCTGGGGTTGATAGTCCGTGTCGGTGCAAGCGTTCGCCAAGGCTTACAAAAGGCCGGACATCTTCCCCCGTGGCCGGTGGCGCATCCATCAGGATGGCCGTAGCCCCATCCCTGGAAAGGCGCATATAGCGCCTAAGCGATGCATCACCCGCTAGAGGCGCGATCCGCGCGTCGCCCCAACCGGCATTTTTCAAGAAGGCCATTATCCGGGTGTGACGATCATCGTTCATTGGCAAAGTTCCTGCAAAGCGGGGGCGAGATGCGCCTGCATGGGGTCAGGTGCGCGCAAGGTCATCGTCCGGCCCGTCCGGGGGCCGTGGGCCAAGTCCAGTTGGATTGCGTCCCCTGGTGCCACACCGCCCAACCGTTCGGGCCATTCCACGAGACAGAGCGCGGTGTGAAACGCTTCCTCCAGCCCAAGTTCCGCGACCTCATCGGGGTCTGACAGGCGATAGAGGTCGGCGTGCCACGTTTCGAAATCACCCGTTCTGTAGGTCTGGACCAGCGTGTAGGTCGGGGATGGGACATCTTCTGCTGGTTGTCCCGCGTCGCGTTGTAATGTCTGGATAAGCGCGCGGCAGAAGGCCGTTTTGCCTGCACCCACCGGGCCGCTCAGCAGCAAGATGTCGCCGGTGCCCAGCAGCGGCGCCAGCCGCTGAGCCAGCGCATCCGTCGCGTTCGCGTCCGGAAGGAAGATGCTTGTCTTGCTGCTCATGCAAGCGGGGGTAGCGCCCAAGCCCTGCGGGACGCAAGGGGCCGCTCAGCCGTGCATGGCCCGAGGTCGGGCGCAGCAGGGCTCAGGCGCGGGCGGTGCGCGCCACGGGGACGCTTTCTGGGGGAGGCATCATCTCGGACACTTCGCTGAATTCCAGCGCCAAACGGCCATTGATCATGGGGATCACGCGCATGTTCACTGGCGGACTGTCGTCGCGAAGCAACACTTCGGACCATTCTGTGCGTTCCGATTCTGGACTGCGCGCAAAGGCGCGCAGATCGCCCCAGACAGAGCTTGGACGGCAGAGTGTCTTCCAAAAGGCCGTGCATCCATCCAGTGTCGAGGGCAGTCTTGCCGCATCCTCCGCACCTTCGGGCAGCCAGATTGTCTGCGCGGCGTCATTCGCCGTGCTCAGCATGCCATTGGGCTCGAAAGCCACTAGGCCGGTCTGTAGTTGATCGAGAAGACCCGACATCGTCTCTCGCTCTTCGCGGTGAGTGCGGTCCGCCCGGATTTCGGCTGAAACATCCTCCAGCATCAGTGAAATCGCGCCATCGCTTTGCGGCCTGAGAGACACGCGATAGGTGGCGCCTGACGGTAAGGTCCAGGTCTCGGCGTGGGGCGCGGTCTCGCCATTCTGACCCAAGCCCGTCAGCCCATCGCGCCAGGCCTTGTAATCCCGTGGCTCAGGCAATTTCTTGAGATCGCGCAGCGCGTCGAGCACATCGGCCATGAGCGGCCGCCGCGACAGCCAAGCCCCATCAAGCCCCGTCATGTCCAAAAGGGCGGGGTTGAACAGCGCAAGCTGCCCATTGCGATCAAAAATCGCGAGACCGGTGGGCAGGAAAGCGAATGTCTTTGTGAGTGTCTGAATGAATGTCCTGAGCGAGTCCTCGGCCTTGATGACGGCATCCAGTGAATGGGCATGGATATGGCGCAGCCCGTCGGGGCCCCGCGGCGTAGCAGTCACCTCGTACCAAAGGTCTTGGCCCTTCAAGTCCCGCACTTGCCTGCGGAACGTGCCGTCACGTGCCTCATCATCGGGAAACAGCACTTGTAGTGGCCAACCCTGCGCTGCATCGGGGCCAGCGCACCGCCCCACTAGGTCGATATAGCCCGCATTGGACCAAACCACGCGGCCCGTGTCGTCCACAGCCCAGCTCAAGCTCGGGTTTGTGTCGCCGGACCGGGCGAGCAGTTCGATCTCGCTTTCCATGGCATGGAGCGCAGGCAAGTCGATCCGCACAGAGCTCTGTTCCGCGTCGGCTGACGCAACCGTCACGCGGATGTCTTCGCCATCGCGTAAACCCAAAACAAGGATACGGTCGCGCCCAAGCTGTCCTTCAAGCCGCATCGGGCGGCCATTGCTACGCAACGCTTCGAATGCAGCGACTGCGCCGTCGGCCACGTCTGTGAGTGAATCGATCAAGTCATCCCAGGCCGCAAGATGGTTGATCGGTGTCGGTAGCAAGAAAGACACGTTTTCGGAGTGTTCAATCAGATAGCCATGCCGAAATCGAAATTGCCGCGGCTCGGCCCGGATATCCGTATCACCAAGCACGACTTGACCGCGGCCCCGCGGCGCAAGCCACAGCACCGCCAAAAGGGCCCCGATCCCGGCAAGCACACCGCCCACCAGCGGAAAAAGCATCTGAACGAAAGCCGTCATCTGGCGCCCTTCTCACGATTTCACCGCAACCATGGCGCGATTCGCATTAACGTATCGTTAACGACCCGTTAGGCAATTGGAGCGTTCTGCCCCAGCGGTTCCCCTTCCGGTACGGCCAACGCAGTGCGCGGCCACGTCACCTCCGCGATGGCGCCGCTCCTCTCGATCCCGGCGCGTCTGCGTCCAGGGCGAGAGCCGTTGGCAAAGGACACCGTGGCCCCGGTCCGCTCCAGCAGGGTCTTGGCGATGAATAGCCCAAGTCCCATACCATCATAGCCCCGGCGTTGCCTGCTGCGCAAAAACGGGTCGCCCAGGCGCGGGATCACTTCGGGTAGAAAGCCGGGCCCGTCATCGATGACGCGCAGCACGATCTGACCGTCGGACCAACGCCCGTCGACCCAGACTTTCTGGTCCGCGAAATCGACCGCATTCTGAATAAGGTTGCGCAACCCATGGATGATTTCGGGCGCGCGCCTGACAACGGGTCTGCGACCGCCATCTGCATCGATTGGCTTGAAATCGTAGGCGATTTCCACACCCCGATCCTCGTGGGGTTCGGCGGCTTCGCGGAGAACTGTCTCTAACGGGGCGGACCGGACCTGCAGGTCGCTTTTGCCCGCGCGCCCCATGGACCGCAGAATATCGCGGCATCGGTCGGCCTGACTGCGGATCAACAGAGCGTCTTCTAGCAAATCCGGGCGGTCCGCCAGTTCTTCCGCCAACTCCCCCGAGACCAGTTTGATCGTGGCCAAAGGCGTGCCCAGCTCATGGGCGGCGGCGGCCACCACGCCCCCCAGATCCTGCAACTTCTGCTCACGGGCCAGGGCCGTCTGCGTGGCCAGAAGCGCCTTGGACATCCCCTCGGTTTCTTTCGTCAGACGGAAGGCGAAGCCGGACAGAAACAGCATGCCCACCACGATGGCCGCCCAGAACCCGACCACGAAGAGCCGCGGCAATTCCAGCAGCGTGCCGTCGGCCATCATCAACGGCAGATGGTATCCCCCCAAAAGCGACACCAGCACCAGCGCGATGCCAGCCAGCGTCAGCGTGGCCCGCAGGGTCAGCGCCGTGGCCGAGATCGTCACCGGCGCCAGAAACAGCAGCGCGAACGGGTTATTGAGGCCCCCGGTCAGAAACAGCAGCGACGCCAGTTGCAGTAGGTCGAACAGCAAAAACCCAAAGGCGGGCCGCTCGGGCAGGCGAGTGTTCGGCGGGTAGACCGTCATCGCGATCAGGTTGGCGATCACCGCCGCGCCAATGGCCAGAAAGCAAAAGCCAAGGGCAAGCGATAGCGACAGGGCCAGCGATGCCCCCACCACTGTCAGCGTCTGGCCCAGGATGGCCAGCCAGCGCAGGTTCACAAGCGTGCCGAGCCGGACCTGCGGGGCCGCCGTTTCTGGCGGCAACAGGGTCCGGGTGGGTTGTGTTGGCATGGCGCGCAGGGCTCCGTCAATTTGACCCCTGAAAGATCGCCCCATATCTCCCTTAGGACAAGGGTCGCAGGAGAGAGACCGAATGCTTGAGACCATGAGCGATATCGGACCGGACAAATCGCTTTTGCTGGTTGACGACGATGAGCCGTTTCTGCGGCGCCTGGAACGGGCGATGGCCAAGCGCGGCTTCGAGGTGGAAGCCGCGGGTTCCGTCGCCGAGGGAATCGCCAGCGCCACCGCCCGGCCATCGGCTTACGCCGTGATCGACCTACGGCTTGAAGACGGCAACGGGCTCGATGTGGTGGAGCGGCTCCGCGAAAAGCGCCCTGATGCGCGCATCGTCGTGCTGACGGGCTATGGGGCCATAGCGACCGCCGTGGCCGCCGTGAAGATCGGTGCCACCGACTATCTGTCGAAACCCGCGGATGCCAATGACATCACCAATGCGCTTCTTTGCAAGGAAGACGACCTGCCGCCGCCGCCGGAAAACCCGATGTCGGCGGATCGCGTGCGGTGGGAGCATATCCAGCGCGTCTATGAGCTGTGCGACCGCAACGTGTCGGAGACGGCGCGGCGGCTGAACATGCACCGCCGGACGTTGCAGCGTATCCTCGCCAAGCGTTCGCCCCGTTAGTTCGGGGCGGCAAGCCGTGACGGAAGGCTATTTGCAAGTCGTCCCCATCGGAGGGCGCGTTGATCTCTCTCGACATCTTCGGGCTTTAGGACGGTGGCGCGTGGCGCTAGTCCCGCTTGTTGCTGCCATCTGCCTGGCTGCCTGCACCTCGTCCGAGCCGCCGGAACCGCTCTCCCCCTACCAGCTTGCGCCCGCTCCGGGCGGGCTTGATGTGGTCGGCTCTGGCGGGCGCGAAATCGGGTTCGGTCGCGCTCAGCTGGGTGTGCTCCAATCCATCGCGCGCATTGAAGGCGTAGCCCCGCGCCAAGTGCCCTGCGGTCCGGGGCAGGAGGCTTACGCCACCGATAGCGGTTTGCGTCTTGTCTTCGAAGACCAGCGTTTCGTGGGCTGGGGTAGCATGTCGGACCGGGCTGGTCGCACCTGCCTGGCCTGACGCGGGAGTCTACTTCTTCGCGCCTGCCACCGGGTGTTCAATGGCTGAATGGTCGACCAACTCATAGGGCTGGCCCACATTGCGGAAGATGCGCTTTTGCTTGCGCGGGTAATCCCCCACGTCATGGGGCAGCCGCTGCCCGATCACCAGAAGGCGCAGCACCTCACTTCCGGTGTTCACGATAGTATGGGCCAAGCCACCCGCGCGGTAGCCGATGAAGTCCCCCGGCCCGATGGCGACCTCTTCTTCCCCGATCGTCGCAGTGGCTGTGCCTGCGAGAACGTAAATCGCCTCATCTTCGTGATGATGCACATGGTACTCGGTCGTCTCACGGCCTGGATCGACTTCTATCAGATGGATGCCCAGGCCCGTCAGACCGGTCATATCGCCAAGCGATAGGTTTCGCCGCTTGGCGTTGTCATTCAGAAAATGCGTCTTCGCCAACGGCTCTGCCGCCGCGATGTCATCTGCCGTCAGGTGGTATGTGTCGCCCATCTTCATCCCCATTGAAACGTGCGCGCGGCCCAAACGCCCAGGGCCGCGACCGCGCCTGTCAGGATTGCGCCCCAGCTCGTATCCACGGCGACCATGGTCCAGCTCCACCCCTTGAGGGTCGCCATGTTGGTGAATTCATAGGTCCCGTAAGCCATGGCCCCCAAGATCGCACCGTTAAGCGCCGCCTGCATGATCGAGCCGTCGCGCAAGGCGGGAAGGCTCACCAGCCAGACGATACCCGCGATATAGAACAGGTAGAACACCGCAGCGGGCGCGAAGTTGATAGGGCTTTGGAGCAATTCGCCCACATGTCGCTCGAACAGGGGCTTCATAACGGTTGTCAAAACGATGGCGTCGATGATCGCGAAAGCCGCGAGCGACGTGAGATAGATGGGGATATGCGGCATGGGGCTTCCGGTCAGGGGCTAAGGGTCAGGACGACCTTATCGGCGTCCGGTTGGCGGGCTAGGCGTTCGAACCCGCGGGACTGATAATAGGACAGGCCTGCCGCGTTGTCCCGCGCTACGACGGCCCGGATGCGGGGGATACTGCGGGCTTTCGCAGCTTTGCGGGTGGCATCGAACAGTCGGGCGGCAATCACCACTTCCTGTGCGTCGGGCGCAGTAAAGGTCGAAACCTCGTGCCCCGCATCCAGCCGTTGCAGGCCCAGCAAGTCGCCATCGCGCTCGGCCACGTGCCAGATATCGTCGGCGGCCAGCCAGTTGCGTAGCGTGTCCCCGGTGACGGTCTGCCCGGTCAGCCGGGTCAATAACGCGGCCATGGCCCCGGCATCGAAGGGCCGGGCCACACGGATATGAAGCGGCTGGCCGGCCACCTAGCGGTCGCAGGCGGTCAGCAATTCCGCGTGGCGGGCCAGGAAGGCGGCACGTGCCTCGGCCGGGGGGCGCAGGGTCAGGTGAAGCCCGCGCAGCAGGGCCCGGTCGGGCGGGCCGAAGAAACGGTCGGCCTCGGCCTCTGAGAAGCCAGCAAGATGGACGGCTTCCAGCCAGGCCGAGATCTTGTCGGCCTTCTTGATCCGCCGCTTCAATGTCTTGTTGGTGTTCGCAGGCAGACCAAAGCGCAGGTGAATGGCCGCCTGCAACCGGTCATCCAGCGCGCCGTAATCGGGACCCACCGCCGTCTTCACGGGTGAAATCATGTCGCCGATCACGTATTCCGGGGCGTCGTGCAGCAAAGCCGTCAGTCGGTCGGCGGCTGGTGCGTCTGGATGCAGGCGAACGAAGATGTCATCCACCAGCAGCGAGTGTTCGGCCACGGAATAGGGCCAATCGCCCTTCGTCTGCCCGTTCCAGCGCGCCACAAAGGCGAGGCCGTGGGCGATATCCTCGATCTCGATATCCACTGGTGTCGGGTCCAGCAGGTCCAGTCGTCGGCCCGACAGCATGCGCTGCCAGGCGCGGGGTTGGGTGCGCGGCGCTCTCATGGCTCTCTCTTAGTCGTGAAGAAGTGTTGTGCAAAGAAGTCCGGGTACCGGGGTTAGGGTCTTGGCCATGGGGGGCCTTAGAACGGCGCCACGGGCGCCCCGAACCAGCGGAGCCTATCCATGCGCCGAACCCTCATCCTCAGCACGGTCGCCCTTGCGCTCGGCACGGCCGCCAACGCGCAGAACAATTGCGGCCCGCGCGATCAGGTCATCAACCGCCTATCTGCCAATTTTGGTGAAGTCTTTTCAGGCGGCGGCTTGCAAAACGACAGCGCGGTCTTCGAGGTTTGGATATCCGAGGATGAAAGCACCTGGACCATCTTGATGACCCGTCCCGATGGGATGTCCTGCATCATGGCCGCGGGCACCGATTGGCTGCCCGCTTTGGCCAGTCAGCAAGTGAAGGGCGTGCCGTCCTGACTGGCTTATGCTCCAAGTTGGTCCGCGCGGCAGAACACGTCTGCTTGCATGCAGCGCCTACTGCGTGAACATCAGGTCGAAGCTCACCGGAACAGCAGGTGAAATAGAGTCGAGGCCCGCGATCTCGCGCAACTGCTCCACCCCGCTATCATAGCCAAGGTCCCGGGCATCGGCGATCATGGGCCGCACAGTCGATACTGAAACGGCGCCCTCGGCGATGCGGGTGATGGCGACGTCGGTGAAATAGTCCACCTCCTGCCCATTGGCGCTGAGTGTGACTTCAAGCTCCTGCATTCGACGTGCGCCCGGCTCCAGATCGGCAAGGGCGTCCAAATCGATCTGAGCAGTGATCGTGGCAGAGGGCGCGGCGGCAAAAAGGATGTCGCGCATCCGCTCATTTCGGATGTCGATGAAGGTTTCGACCGATACCAGCGGCACCGTCACGCTGGCCGCGCCGTCTTCTGTGACGGACCCGCTTAGGCCGGAGAAGCTGTGCGCTTCAGCGGTGTCGCCATTCTTGATCGTTACGAAACCGAGGGCCGAGGCGTCCCCGGACAAAGTCCAATCGGCTGCGGCGGCGGGCAGGGCGGCGAAGATAAGGGCGGCGATCAGGGCAGGGCGGTGCATAGCATGGTCCTCTCAGGCTGAGGGTTCAGCCTAGCCGCACCGGCGGGTCACAGGCGGTCACGTTCCATCGCGGAAGCGTGAGGTCCCATGACACGTTGTGCCCAAGCGGCACGGCTGATACCCCGCAGGCAAATGCATTTCCCGGCAGGAGCGCGCGATGAAAGACTACGCCGTCAAGGACATTTCGCTGGCCGAATATGGCCGCAAGGAACTGGACATCGCCGAGACGGAGATGCCTGGGCTTATGGCGCTGCGCGCCGAATACGGCGAAGAAAAACCGCTCAAGGGCGCGCGGATCGTGGGTTCGTTGCACATGACCATCCAGACCGCCGTCCTGATCGAGACGCTGGTGGAGCTGGGCGCGGATGTGCGCTGGGCGTCGTGCAACATCTTCTCGACCCAAGACCACGCGGCCGCGGCCATCGCAGCGGGTGGCACGCCGGTTTTTGCGGTCAAAGGACAAACGCTGGAAGAACACTGGGATTATTTGGATAAGTCGTTCCTGTTCGAGGACGGGCCGAACATGATCTTGGACGATGGCGGCGACGCGACGCTTTATGTGTTGCTTGGCGCACGCGCTGAGGCTGGCGAGGACCTGGGCGTTCCTACTTCGGAAGAGGAAGAAGTCATCCACGCGCAGATCAAGAAGCGGATGGAGGCTTCGCCTGGCTGGTTCACGAAGACTCGTGAGGCCATCAAGGGCGTCAGTGAGGAAACAACGACTGGCGTGCATCGTTTATATGATCTGCACAAAAAGGGCCTGTTGCCGTTCCCGGCGATCAACGTGAACGACTCGGTGACCAAATCGAAGTTTGACAACAAGTACGGCTGCAAGGAATCGCTGGTCGACGGCATCCGCCGCGCCACCGACACGATGATGGCGGGCAAGGTTGCCGTGGTCATGGGGTACGGCGATGTCGGCAAAGGCTCTGCCGCCTCGCTGCGGGGCGCTGGCGCGCGGGTGAAGGTGACCGAGGTCGACCCGATCTGCGCGCTGCAAGCAGCCATGGATGGCTTCGAAGTGGTGCTTCTGGAAGACGTGGTCGGATCGGCGGACATCTTCATCACCACCACCGGCAACAAGGACGTCATCCGCATCGAGCATATGCGCGAGATGAAGGACATGGCGATCGTGGGCAATATCGGTCACTTCGACAACGAAATTCAGGTGGCCAACCTGAAGAACCACAAATGGACGAACATCAAGGAACAGGTGGACATGATCGAGATGCCTTCGGGCAATCGCATCATCCTGCTGTCCGAAGGGCGTCTGCTGAACCTGGGCAATGCCACAGGCCACCCGTCTTTCGTGATGTCGGCCAGTTTCACCAATCAGGTGCTTGCCCAGATCGAGCTTTGGACCAAGGGCGAAGACTACACGCCCGGCGTCTACATTCTGCCCAAGCATCTGGATGAGAAAGTCGCCCGCCTGCACCTGGATCGCATCGGCGTGAAGCTGACCAAGATGGACCCCGACCAAGCCGCCTATATCGGCGTGTCGCCCGACGGGCCCTTCAAGCCGGAACATTACCGCTACTAACCCAAACGCAAAATTGCGACGGGCCAGTTCCCCCAAGGCGTTTCTCGAAACGCTTTCGGCGGGAACTGGCCCGTTTTCGTTTCAGTGCCCCATTGGCCTTGGTTTGCCGGTGCCATCGGGTCGCTTGGGCGGTTCATCGCAGATGTGCTGCACCCCCGCGACTGTGCCAATTCCTTCATTTCAAACAGGTCTATCGTCAATCGTCCGCAACTTGGTCGGACCTTCAGACCGGAGAGAAAGATGTCTGTTCGTGAGTTTCTGAAAACCCCCGCACTTGCGCTGGTGCTGGTGGCATCGCCTGCCTTGGCGCAGGACAGCCCACTTGGGGCCTTCGCGGATATCGCCGTGCGCGACGTGGTCGGACTGACTGTGCTGGCTGGCGGTGGCGAGAACGTGGGCGAGGTTGAAAGCCTCGTGAAGTCTGGCGACGACGTGATGGCCGTGCTCGGCGTGGGCGGCTTCCTGGGCTTTGGTGAGCATGACGTGGCCGTGCCCCTGGCCGAACTGCAACCGGCCGAGGGCGCTGTTCTTCTCAAGACGCTAGACCTGCAGACGCTTGAAGAGATGCCGGCCTATGACGGCGCTTCTGAAGCCCTGCCGATGGATGTGACCGTGGCAGGCACGCCCATCGCAGTCGAAGAGCCTGCCCCCGCAGCCGAACCGCTAACGCCTGTCCCGTCGGAGTGAGCGCAACACAACACTCTGGCGCCGCCTCTGGATGGGCGAGGGGAGGGCGCGAGCCCTCCCCACCTTGTCTTTAACGAACGGGTGACGGCGATGTGATGGCTTGATGGCCTTCCCTTCGCGCGGCGTGCAAGGCAGATGAGGCCGATGCGCCGCGCGCTTGATATCTTTGCCCGTGTCGCCGTGCGACTGGGCGTGCTTGCCTTACTTCTATGGGGTGGGTGGTGGCTGTTGATGGACCCACGCAGTCCCTTGCCGCCGGAATGGCACCCTGTGAAACCGTTGGATGTAGCAGCCCCAACAACATGGTTGACAGGTACGAAGCTGCGCCGTGCCCTGGCCAGCGACAGGACATGTTTGGCGGCGCTGAAAACGGGCGCGACTTTCGAGCGGCTGGAGCCGCTTGTCGAAGGACCGCAATGCGGAATTGACCCACGGGTGGCGCTGCGCACGCTGGGGCCCGCCCGTCTGGACCCGGTGGAGACGACCTGCGCCACTGCCCTGCGCGCCGCGATGTGGACGCGGCACAGCTTGGTCCCCGCGGCCCGGGCGCTCGGCAGCGACCTCGCCGCGATCCGCCACCAGGGAAGCTATAGTTGCCGTACAATCCGCGGCAGTTCGACCCGGATGAGCACGCATGCCACAGCTGCGGCACTGGATGTGCGTGGGATCGCGCTGGCCGATGGTCGGCAGTTGGAGTTGCTGACCGGCTGGGACGATCCGGGGCCTGAGGGCGTTTTTTGGCGAAACGCCCGCGCGGGGGCCTGTCGATGGTTTGTCACCGTGTTGGGGCCCGAGTTCAACGCGCTTCATGCCGATCATTTTCACCTGCAATCCCGCGGCTGGGGGCTCTGTCGTTAACTTTTGCTTTATTTCTGTATCCGCTGTGGCAAGGTCCGCTTCACGACGGGCAAAGCCCGCGGGGAGTGCTTGAGAGGGACAGATATGAGCAAGCGTGACGAATTGATCGAGAAGTATGCCGAGGCCATCAAGAAGAACCTGGGTGAAACACCAGATATGGATCTGCTGACCAAGGTGACCATTGGTTGCGGGCCGTCCATCTACAACGCCGATAGCGAAACCATCGCGGCGAGCCAGCCCAATGAGTTGGAGACGGTGAAGAACAACTTCCTTATCAAGAAGCTGGGTTTGAGCGACGGGCCCAAGCTGGATGAGGCGATCACGGCTTGTATCGAGAAATATGGCAAGTCCGACCGCAACAAGTACCGCGCGGTGATCTACTATATGCTGACAAAGCATTTCGGGAAGGAAAGCGTCTATAGCTGACGCGTTCTTACTGGTTTTGGCGGGCGTCGGTCGGGGGACCGGCGACCGCTTTGCGTTTTCGGTAGATTTGCCCGTCCCCGCAGTGTGAGGGACCGGCGCACGCCCCGCGGCTCAATGCCTCGATCTTGCAGACGACCATCTCACCCCCCATCTCATTTCCGTGAGGCCCGACAGGGTCCGTGCCCAGACGGGGCGGAGCCGCTTACGGGTGCTTGAGAGGAGTGAGAGACATGAACTTGGAGAAGTTCACGGAGCGCGCGCGGGGATTCCTGCAAGCAGCGCAAACCATCGCCATGCGTGAAGGCCATCAGCAACTGGTGCCCGAACATCTGCTCAAGGCGATCATGGATGACGAACAGGGTATGGCCGCGAACCTGATCGCAGCATCAGGCGGTGCGCCGGATCGCGTGCGCGAGGCTGTGGATGCGGCGGTGGCCAAGCTGCCTAAAGTGTCCGGCGAAAGCAGTCAGGTCTATGTGGGCCGCGAACTGACCCGCGTTTTGGACGAAGCCGAAAAGATCGCCACCAAGGCGGGCGACAGTTTCGTGCCCGTGGAACGGGTGCTGATGGCGCTCGCCATGGTCAAATCGAAGGCGAAGGACGCGCTCGATGCGGGTGCGGTCAATGCGCAAGCACTCAACGGAGCGATCAACGATGTGCGCAAGGGGCGCACGGCCGATAGTGCCTCGGCCGAAGACGGTTATGAGGCGCTCAAGAAATATGCCAGCGATCTGACCGAGGCCGCGCGCGAGGGCAAAATCGACCCGATCATCGGTCGGGATGAGGAAATCCGCCGCGCGATGCAGGTCCTCAGCCGTCGGACCAAGAACAACCCCGTCCTGATCGGGGAGCCTGGGACGGGCAAGACCGCCATCGCCGAAGGCCTCGCCTTGAGGATTGTGGATGGAGACGTGCCCGAAAGCCTGCGTAACAAGAAGCTCATGTCGCTGGACATGGGCGCGTTGATCGCGGGCGCGAAGTATCGTGGTGAATTCGAGGAACGGCTGAAGGCTGTCTTGAACGAAGTGGGCGCCGCAGCGGGTGAGATCATCCTGTTCATCGATGAGATGCACACGCTGGTGGGCGCGGGCAAATCCGATGGTGCCATGGATGCGGCGAACCTGATCAAGCCCGCCCTGGCCCGGGGAGAGTTGCACTGTGTGGGTGCCACGACGCTCGATGAATACCGCAAATATGTCGAGAAAGACGCCGCCTTGGCCCGCCGGTTCCAGCCCCTTGTGGTGGAAGAGCCGACGGTGGAAGACACCGTTTCGATCCTGCGGGGCATCAAGGAAAAGTATGAGTTGCACCACGGTGTGCGCATTTCCGACAGTGCCTTGGTGGCGGCGGCAACCCTGTCGAACCGCTACATCACCGACCGCTTCCTGCCCGATAAGGCCATCGACCTGATGGATGAGGCTGCGTCGCGCCTTCGGATGGAGGTCGACTCGAAGCCCGAGGAGCTGGACGCGCTGGACCGCGACATTCTGCAAAAGCAGATCGAGGTGGAGGCGCTGCGGCTGGAAGATGATCAGGCGTCGAAGGACCGGCTGGAAAAGCTCGAAAAGGAGTTGAGCGAGCTGCAGCAGCAGAGTGCTGAGATGACGGCCAAATGGCAGTCGGAACGTGACAAGTTGGAAAGCGCGCGGGAGCTGAAGGAACAGCTCGACCACGCACGGGTGGAGTTGGACCAGGCCAAGCGCGATGGCAATTTCGCCAAGGCCGGTGAGCTGCAATATGGCCGCATCCCGGAATTGGAGCGCAAGCTGGCTGAGGCCGAAGCCGGCGAGTCGGAGGTCATGGTCGAAGAAGCCGTGCGCCCTGAGCAGATCGCCGCCGTGGTGGAGCGTTGGACAGGTATCCCCACCTCCAAGATGTTGGAGGGGGAGCGCGAAAAGCTGCTGCGCATGGAAGAGGAGCTGGGCCGCCGCGTGATCGGCCAGAAACAGGCCGTCACCGCCGTATCGAACGCCGTGCGCCGCGCGCGTGCGGGACTGCACGATGAGGCGCGACCGCTTGGGTCTTTCCTGTTCCTCGGGCCAACCGGTGTCGGTAAGACGGAGCTGACGAAAGCCTTGGCCGAGTACCTGTTCGACGATGACAGTGCGATGGTGCGCATCGACATGAGCGAGTTCATGGAGAAGCACGCCGTCGCCCGCCTGATCGGCGCGCCACCGGGCTATGTCGGCTACGACGAAGGCGGGGTGCTGACGGAGGCTGTACGGCGCAGGCCCTACCAAGTCGTGCTATTTGATGAGGTCGAGAAGGCGCATCCGGATGTGTTCAACGTGCTGTTGCAGGTGCTCGATGACGGTGTGCTGACCGACGGTCAGGGTCACCGCGTGGATTTCAAGCAGACGCTGATCATCCTGACATCGAACCTCGGCTCCCAAGCGTTGAGCCAATTGCCCGAGGGCGCGGATGCCGCGGCGGCCAAGCGCGATGTGATGGATGCTGTCCGTGCGCATTTCCGGCCGGAGTTTCTGAACCGTTTGGATGAAACGATCATCTTCGACCGGCTCGCCCGCGAAGACATGTCGGGTATCGTGGACATCCAGATCGGGCGTCTTGCCAAGCGTTTGGTGGGCCGTAAGATTACGCTGCAGGTTGATGACAGCGCGCGAGCCTGGTTGGCTGAGGAGGGCTATGACCCGGTCTTTGGGGCGCGTCCCTTGAAGCGGGTGATCCAGCGCAGCCTTCAGAACCCCCTGGCAGAGATGATCCTGGCGGGTGAAGTGGGCGATGACAGTGTCGTGCCGGTTCGGGCCAGCGAAGATGGGCTGCTGATCGGGGAGCGCTTGGCCTCCAGCGATCGTACCCCGCCCGAGGATGCTGTGGTTCACTGAGGGATTTTCATGCTCTGACTAATGTGATCGGGCGGCCTTCGGGTCGCCCTTTTCACTTGTGACGGGTGCGCTTAGCCGCTCATTTTGACCGCAAGATAACATTTTCGTGATTGGAAGGCGCTGGTCCACGGGGCTTAGGCGTCGGTGACATTTCGTCAACGCGACAGGCCGCAGCATCGGCAAAAAACCCCTCGAAAATGACCCCTATATCCTCATCAAGTGTCCAGACCGGGCGCTGTGCTTCACGTGTACTGAGGAGAGACAGATGCTGAAGAAGACTTTGATCGCCCTTGTCGCCACTACCGCGCTTGCCGCCCCGGCCTTCGCGGGCAGCGCGAACAAGAACATTGTGGAAACCGCGCAAGAGGCCGGTTCCTTCACGACACTGCTGGCTGCTGCTGAAGCCGCAGGCTTGGTGGAAACACTTGTCGGCGAAGGCCCTTTCACCGTCTTCGCACCGACCGACGAAGCTTTTGCCGCGCTGCCCGAGGGTACGGTCGAGGCGCTGCTGGAGCCTGCCAACCAAGAGCAGCTGCAGCAGGTCCTGCTGTACCATGTCGTGCCGGGTAAGGTGATGTCCACTGACCTGTCTGACGACATGGAAGCCGAGACCGCCATGGGCCAGGCCGTGACCATTGATCTTGATGACGGCGTTACGGTCGAGGGTGCAACTGTGGTGTCCGCGGACATCGAAGCGTCGAACGGTGTTATCCACGTGATCGATACGGTCATCTTGCCAACCAGCTAAGGCTGGGCCGCAGGGCCGATATAAAGAGGCCCGCCGGAATGGTCCGGCGGGCCTTTTTTATTGGATGAGCACGGACGCTCGAACGCTAGGTTGGCGATCTCGATCCGCGGCACGGAGGCTCGGGCGGTGAGTTCGAACGTGTGTGCTTTGGGGAAACCGGTCTGGCACTTCGTGGGTAGAGGCCCGCCAATGGAAGCCTTTAGGCTACCAAGGGCTTGCCAAGGATCTCGTTGTTCGGATTGGATAAGGAGCATGCCCTGAAAGCGCTTGTGAAGACCAAGATCGGTTGCCGGTCACGTGTGCACCGTGGGGAGATGACGAAAGGGTGACCGGGGTTGTCGGGTCTGCGGACCTCAGCGCAGTATGGCTGCGCGAATGAGGGGAGTGGGCACCATGCAGATGGTGGAACAGACGGCCGGTGTGTTGGAGTTTTTGGCACTTGGCTTTGTCTTTCTGATCGGGATGGGCGTCGCGGCCCTTACCGTTTTGTTCATCATAGACCGAACGCAGCGCGGCGACGCGATCCGAAGGAACTACCCCGTCATTGGCCGGTTCCGGCACATTTTCACTGAGCTTGGGGAATTCTTCCGCCAGTATTTCTTCGCGATGGATCGAGAGGAACTGCCGTTCAATCGGGCTCAGCGGGACTGGGTGAAGCGGGCATCCGATGGCGAAAGCAATACGGTCGCATTTGGGTCTACCCGCAATATAGGCGTGCCGGGCACGCCGCTTTTCGTCAACGCGGCTTTTCCGCCGCTGGACCAGCAAGCGGCCAAGACTGCCCCGATGGAGATCGGCCCGGGCGCGCGGAAGCCCTACGTCGCGAGCAGTATCTTCAACCTGTCGGGCATGAGCTACGGCGCCATTTCGAAGCCTGCGGTGCAGGCGCTGAGCCGTGGCTGCAAGAAAGCTGGAATCTGGATGAATACCGGCGAAGGTGCGCTGAGTCCGTATCACCTTGAAGGAGGATGCGACATCGTCTTTCAGATCGGGACGGCAAAGTTCGGTGTGCGCGGCGACGACGGCAAGCTGTCTGACGACAAGCTGCGTGAAGTGGCGGACATCCCGCAGGTGAAGATGTTTGAGTTGAAGCTGGCGCAGGGCGCGAAGCCTGGCAAGGGCGGCATCCTTCCCGCGGCCAAGGTGACGCCGGAGATCGCAAGGATTAGAGGGTTGGGCCAAGGCGAGGACGGTATCAGCCCCAACCGTCACGCAGAGGCCGCGAATGTCGACGAGTTGCTGGACCTAATTGGCCGCATCCGGGAGGTCACGGGCAAGCCCGTAGGCATCAAGACCGTGGGTGGCGCGGAAGAGCCGTTCATCGAGCTTTTCGAGCGAGTCAACGCCCGTGGTGTCTCCTGTGCGCCGGACTTTATCACGCTTGATGGCGGCGAAGGGGGCACGGGTGCCGCACCCATGCCGCTGATCGACCTCGTGGGCATGTCCATCCGCGAGGCGCTGCCGATGGTGTCGGGTCTGCGCGACGCGGCGGGCCTACACGAACGCATCCGTTTAATTGCGTCGGGCAAGCTGGTGAACCCAGGCGACGTCGGCTGGGCGCTGGCAGCGGGCGCTGATTTCGTCGTCAGTGCGCGCGGCTTCATGTTCAGCTTAGGATGTATCCAGGCGCTCAAGTGCAACAAGAATACCTGCCCCACGGGAATCACGACGCATAACCCGCGGTTCCAGAAAGGATTGGTGGTGGAAGATAAGTGGCAAAAGGTCGCGCGCTACGCCGAAGGGATCATCAAGGAAGTTGAGGTGATCGCGCATTCCGTCGGCGTCACAGAGCCGAGACAGATGCGCAGACGCCATGTTAGACTGGTCCAAGCGGATGGAAGCTCCATCCCGATGCATCACGTCCATCCGCGCCCTGAAGCCGGGCAGAGGATGGCTGCCCAATGATCGACTTGCCCCACGGGCGTTCCATTACAATATGAGGGGACGTCTAGAGACGTGGTAACGTTCGTCATGCTATCTAGCATGTATCGCGCACAACCGGCCCCCGGAGACGGAGACTGAAATGTTCAAGCCTGATCTTACCCGAGACGACGTCACGCCAGAGTCAGTCTGGCTCAATCGTCGGCAAATCATCGCGGCGTTGGGCGCCGGGTCGATTGCGGGGGGGCTTCCCTTGGCCGCAAATGCGCTGGAGGAGCTGGAACCACATACTTGGGAGCAGATCACCACCTATAACAACTTCTACGAATTCGGCACGAGCAAGAGCGACCCGGCCGAGAATTCGCAGGACATGGTCACTGACCCCTGGACGGTGAAGGTGGACGGGTTGGTCGACAACCCGGGCGAGTATTCGCTGGCTGACCTTATCGGAGACATCCCCACGGAAGAGCGGATCTATCGCTTCCGCTGTGTAGAAGCCTGGTCGATGGTCATTCCTTGGAACGGCTTTGAGCTGAACAAGCTGCTCAACAAGGTCGGTGTGCAGGACGGCGCGGGCTATGTCGCCTTTGAAACAGCGGTTTTGCCAGACGTTATGGAAGGGGTGAAGTTTCCGATTCTGGACTGGCCCTATAAGGAAGGCCTGCGTCTCGACGAAGCGATGCACCCGCTCACCATCATGGCGACCGGGATCTACGATAAGCCCATTCCGAACCAGAACGGTGCCCCCATGCGTCTGGTGGTGCCATGGAAGTATGGCTTCAAGTCGATCAAGACAATTGTGCGGATCAGTCTGGTTGCGGAGCAGCCTGTGAATACGTGGCAGCATTCCGCCGCGAACGAATACGGGTTCTTTGCCAACGTGAACCCGGAAGTGGACCACCCGCGTTGGAGCCAGGCGAGTGAGCGGGTCATCGGGGCTGGCCTGTTTGGCAGTCGGATCGATACGTTGATGTTCAACGGCTATGCCGACCAGGTTGCCTCGCTCTATGAGGGCATGGACCTGCGAAAGAACTTCTGACCTATGGGCGCAGCAGCCACTTTTGGCCCCCGAATTTCGGGGGTGGTGCGTAAGCTGCCCACCTGGCCAGTATATCTGGCTGGGATGGTCCCTGGTGGTTGGCTTATCTGGCGCGCATTGACCAACCAACTTGGCATGGACCCGGTGAAGACGCTTGAGCACGAGCTTGGCTTGTTGTCGCTGCAATTCTTGCTCGCATCGCTCTGTGTGACGCCGCTGCTCAGATTTGCGCGGATCAATCTTCTGAAGTTTCGAAAGGCACTGGGGCTGCTGGCCTTTGGCTACTTGGTACTTCACTTCCTCGTCTGGCTCTTCCTGGATTTGCAGATGCGTTGGAGCACGATCGGGGCTGAGATCGTGAAGCGCCCCTATCTCACAATCGGCTTCGCTGCCTTCGTGCTGTTGTTGCCTGTGGCGGCCACGTCTTGGCAGGGGGCGGTGAAGAGCATGGGCGCATTGGCTTGGCAGCGCCTCCACCGCCTTGTGTATGTAGCGGTCCTTCTGGGAGCAGTGCATTTCGTCATGCAGGAAAAGGTATGGAGCTTGGAATCGCTTCTGTACCTGGCGGCTGCCACGCTTCTTGTAGGGATGAGATTCCTTTGGGTTCGGAGCTGGTAGGCAGTTTTCTAGGCAGTCTGGATGCACGACTCGTCCATAGAACGCCCGGAAATGCGGCATTGCCCTAGGGTTAGGCAGGCAATGAGCTTGGAAAAATCGAAAAATTCTACATCTAACTATTTGTTAAAAAACAGATTTTCCAAAAGATCGGAAAAAATCGCATATTCCCCCAAAA
>CANLTZ010000006.1:215000-254053 GCA_947494145.1 uncultured Jannaschia sp.
GCTGTTCGCCGTTTAAAGAGGTACGTGAGCTGGGTTTAGAACGTCGTGAGACAGTTCGGTCCCTATCTTCCGTGGGTGTAGGATACTTGAGAGGAGTTGCCCCTAGTACGAGAGGACCGGGGTGAACGATCCACTGGTGGACCTGTTGTCGTGCCAACGGCAGTGCAGGGTAGCTATGATCGGACAGGATAACCGCTGAAGGCATCTAAGCGGGAAGCCCCCCTCGAAACAAGGTATCCCTGAGGACCGTGGTAGACCACCACGTCGATAGGCCGGAGATGTAAGCGCAGTAATGCGTTCAGTTGACCGGTACTAATTGTCCGATAGGCTTGATTTGATCCAGTAGAAGCCATGCTTCGTGGACAAGATCAAAAGCATACGCACACTAGCGTGCATGACTTGGAATGGATGTGTTTCCTTGGTTTGGTGATCATAGCGCAAGCAAAACACCCGGTCCCATCCCGAACCCGGCCGTTAAGTGCTGTAGCGCCGATGGTACTGCGTCTCAAGGCGTGGGAGAGTAGGTCATCGCCAAACCTAGGAAGCACATCCGAGTATCTCTCTGACGATGTTTCTAACCAAAATGATCAACGCTGTTTGATGAGGTAGCGCCTTGCCCCGTCGGGCGGCGTTTTTTCACGTCCAGTCACTACTCGGTGTCGGGCCATCCCCGCGGCTGTTCACGCCTGACTCATGCAGTTTAGGTTTGCCAACCAGAATACGCCACTTGAGCCTCGCGATGTCATCCACCGCCCCATATGACGCCTTCGTTTTTCACCGCTCTTATTTCTGCGGCAAGATGCTGGCTTATCTGCGCTATAAGCAGGTCCCCTTCAACGCGATCTACAAACCACTCTCGGAAGTGGGGGGAGAAATCGCGCGCAATACCGGCTTGCGCCAAATGCCGGCGATACGAATGGCGGACGGGACTTGGTTACAAGACACGACCCCCATGCTTGATTGGTTCGAGGCCCGCCATCCCGATCCACCGATCATGAGCGGTGATCCGGTAGTCGACTTTCTAATGCGTCTTCTGGAGGATTACGCAGATGAATGGCTCTGGCGGCCCGCGATTTTGTCCCGATGGGAAGCCGACGCGGATGGGTCAATGTACAAGACGCTCTTCGTCAAAGAATTCCTCGGCGGGTTCTGGGCATGGGCGCCCCCGCTGACCTGGCTGGCAGGCAATCTGGTCAAGAAGCACCAATCGGATAAATTCCTGTCGGGCGATGGCTTGACGAAAGACAACCGTGACTACGTCTGGTCGATCTATACCAACACGCTCAACCGGTTAGAGGCGATCTTCCAAAAGCAGCCTTTTCTATTGGGTGACCGTCCATGTCTGGCGGACTTTGGCTTCTTTGCCAGTATGTTCTGGCATTTCAGTAACGATCCAACCCCCAGCCGCATCATGCAGGAACAGGCGCCGGGCGTTTACGAGTGGGTCGCCCGTATGTGGAACATGACCGCCGAGAAAGCGGCTGGCGCTGCCTTTCTACCGACGGATGGGACTGTTCCGACGGGTTGGGGCCCGCTCCTGGCAGATGCGTGCGACGCCTACCTGCCTTATCTCCACACCAACGCGCGCGCGCTCGAGGCGGGGGAAGTGCGATTTGACCTAAAGGTCCAAGGCCATGTTTTCCCCAAGGTCCATGTAAGCCCATATCGCACTTGGTGTCGCGAGCGTTTGCAAAACGCCCTTTCAGAGTTGTCGCAGACAGATCAAGACCGCGTACAGGCCATTCTTGAGCCTCTCGGGGGCTGGCGGCCCCTGACAGCAGACGCCCATATTCGATCAGACTGGGACCCTGAAGGTGTTGCGCCCATTTGCCGCCCACGGGAATTATCGCTTAGATACCGTCTGCTGGCCCCTTTCACAGGCACGAACCATGTGCGGACAAGACGGGCCTAGGCCTTGGTGTCCTTAACATGACGCAATGCGACTTTCGGAGAATTTCGCGGCTTGGCAAATTCGCGATAACGTTAGGAAATACTTGGAAGCCTTGCCCGCCAGATGACCCTCGCCCGGCGATCACGCTCCAACCGGGAGGTCGCGCAATGTCGGCAATGGAACGCCATCTGACGCATGTCATTCGCACTGCGAAATCAACGACGGCCGCCGCCAAGTCGCGGCTATCTGCGTCTTGGCGTCGTTCGCTCATCGCCCATGGGTTAGACCCGATTGGTACCGCTCCACCTGCGCGCCTCAGCGATTCTGTTCTATCGGAACGCCAGACCTCCGATGCACTTCTGCTGCGGGTCGCACAGGATGAACTCGATGACCTGTTCGGCCTTGTGGCCTTGTCGGGATGTGCTGTCTTGTTGACGGACCGGGACGGCATCGTCCTCGACTCACGCGCACCCGCGGGGGATCGCGACACGTTTCGGAGTTGGGGGTTGTCGCCTGGCTTCGATTGGAGCGAGGCGTCCGAGGGAACCAACGGAATCGGCACCTGCTTGGCCGATGAGCGTCCCGTGGTCATCCACCGAGATGAGCACTTCTTGTGTCGAAATACCGCGATGAGTTGCATTGACGCCCCTGTCTTCGGTGCCGACGGGGAAATTGTGGCCGCACTCGATGTGTCTTCTGCCCGGGCGGATCAGACGAAGACAATGAATTGCCTCTTGGCTGCAGCAGTCGAGCGGTTCGCCCACCGGATCGAAACTGCCTTGTTCCGCGCCGTTTATCCCACGTCTCGGATCGTGGCGGGCGCCCCCGACCGCGCGCCGAGCTTGCTTGCGGTGGATGCCGACGACTTGGTCATCGGGGCGACCCGGGCCGCACGCCGAACCTTGGGCTTGCCGCGCACAGCCGCCTTCGCGGCAACGCCAGCGACGGATCTGTTGGGCCAGGCCCGCCCGCGGTCCGGCATCGAAGGGGCCGAACACGCAGCCATCAAGCGCGCCCTTGCCCGTCACCGCGGAAATGCCAGTGCCGCAGCGCGGGCGCTTGGTTTGTCGCGCGCAACGCTTTACCGGCGCATGGCGCGGCTGGGCGTGGATAAAGGCTGCGCCAACCTGTCTCACATCTGAGACAGATCAGCGATCTGCCGCCTTTGGGTGGGCCGATTCAGCCCGCACCTTCGCATAACCTTCCTTCAGCACCCGGAAATGGCCCGGGGCACCAGGAGGAAAGCTTGCCATGAATGACATGACCCAATTCAGCGCGCAGACCCATGTCTCGCCCTTCGCCCGTCGCTACGACAACTTCATTGGCGGCCAGTTCGTAGCCCCAAAATCCCGGCGCTACTTCGAAAATGTCAGTCCCGTAACTGGTGGCCCGATCGGTGAAATCGCCCGGTCCGAGGCCGCGGACGTCGAGGCAGCACTTGATGCGGCCCACGCGGCCAAGGACGCCTGGGCACGGACAAGCACGACAGACCGGTCCAACATGCTCATGAAGATCGCACAGATCATGGAGGATAATCTGGAGCTTCTCGCCATCTGCGAGACGTGGGACAATGGCAAGGCCATCCGCGAGACGCGCGCAGCCGATTTGCCGCTGGCCGTCGACCATTTCCGATATTTCGCAGGCGTCATCCGCGCCCAAGAAGGCACAATGGGTGAGATCGACGACGACACCGTCGCCTACCACTTCCATGAGCCGCTGGGCGTCGTGGGCCAGATCATTCCCTGGAACTTCCCCCTTTTGATGGCGGCATGGAAGCTGGCCCCGGCGCTGGCGGCGGGCAATTGCGTCGTCCTCAAACCAGCGGAACAGACGCCTGCAACAATTATGGTCTTCTGCGAATTGATCGCCGACGTGCTGCCCGCGGGTGTGCTGAACGTCGTCAACGGCTTCGGGCTCGAAGCGGGCAAGCCGCTGGCGACGTCGGACAGGATCGCCAAGGTCGCCTTCACGGGTGAGACGTCGACCGGCCGCCTCATCATGCAATACGCCACCGAGAACATCATTCCCGTGACGCTGGAACTGGGCGGCAAGTCGCCCAACATCTTCTTCAAGGATGTACTGGCCGAAGACGATGCCTTCTTCGACAAGGCCATCGAAGGCTTCGTGATGTTCGCGCTCAATCAAGGTGAGGTCTGCACGTGCCCGTCCCGCGCGATTATCCACGAAAGCATCTACGACCGCTTCATGGAAAGGGCGCTGGCACGGACACAAGCCATCATCCAAGGCGATCCGCGCGATGGCGACACGATGATGGGGGCCCAGGCATCAAGCGAGCAGCGTGAGAAGATCCTCAGCTACTTCGATATCGGCCGCCAGGAAGGCGCAAAGGTCTTGACCGGCGGAGAAGCTGCTCAGCTCGGCGGAGACATGGCCAATGGTTACTACGTCAAGCCGACCATTCTTGAAGGTCACAACAAGATGCGTGTCTTCCAGGAAGAAATCTTCGGCCCGGTCGTATCGGTGACGACCTTCAAGGACGAAGATGAAGCGCTGTCGATTGCCAATGACACGCAGTACGGTCTGGGCGCCGGCGTTTGGTCGCGCGATGCCAACACCTGCTACCGCTTCGGACGGGCCATCAAAGCGGGCCGTGTCTGGACCAACTGCTATCACCTCTATCCCGCCCATGCGGCCTTTGGCGGGTACAAACAGTCGGGCATCGGGCGCGAAACCCATAAGATGATGCTAAACCATTATCAGCAGACCAAAAACATGCTCGTGAGCTACAACCCAAACAAGCTGGGCTTCTTCTAAGTCCACGGCCATGAAAACTAGACGGGTCCGCATTGTTGGGCCCGTTTTTGATGTTCTCGGGGAAAGGATCCGCCATGGACGCGTCATTTTGGCATGATCGCTGGGAAGCTGGCGAGACGGGGTTTCATCAGGCGGAAGGGAACCCCCTCTTTGCAGAACACTTCGCGGATCTGGCGTTGCCGCGCGGCAAGCGGGTTTTTCTGCCGCTTTCGGGCAAGACCGGCGACATCCCCTGGCTTCTGACGCGCGGCTACAGCGTGGTGACGGCCGAACTGAGCCAGCTTGCCATCGACCAATTGTTCGCCGGGCTGGGGATCGTGCCCCGGGTGGCACAGCGTGACGGGTTACGTAATCACCGCGCGCCAGGGCTCGACGTTTTTGTTGGCGATTTCTTCGATGTGAACGCCAATATCTTGGGACCGGTAGATCTGATCTATGACCGAGCGGCCCTTGTCGCCTTGCCCGATACCATGCGCGCGCAATACGCAGATCATCTGCGCATGATTACTCAGACCGCGCCTCAATTACTCATCACCTTCGAATATGACCAAACCCTGATGGAAGGCCCGCCTTTTTCCGTCGATGCGGCTGAGGTGAGTACCCACTACGCGGCCGCCTACGATGTTTCCCAATTGGAAAGGCGCCCCCTACCCGGCGGATTGCGGAACCTGGCGGAAGTAGTCGAAATCGCGTGGCTGCTTCAGCCGAAAGCCCAGACCGATGGGGGCGGCGCATGACCGAGACGAAGGATCAACCGCGCCCCTTGCCGGAGATACCATCTCGCGTGACGGCCACCCAAGCGGCCCGCGACCTGCTGACAGACATCCGGGCGCAATACGGTGACGTCATGTTTCACCAATCCGGCGGCTGCTGCGATGGGTCGTCGCCCATGTGCTACCCGGTTGGCGACTTTCCGATCGGCTCCAAGGATGTGTGCCTGGGCGATGTCGACGGGGCTGAGGTCTGGATATCCGGGCCTCAATTCGAAATCTGGAAAGACTCCTGTCTCATTCTGGATGTGGTCGAAGGGCAGGGCGGTATGTTCAGCCTCGACAATGGCACCGGGCGGCGCTTTCTGACCCGCAGCAAGATGTTCTCAGACAGTGAACGTGCAGCACTCCAAATCGGCCCAACCTGACAAAACACCGCGCGGCATGGCGCACCTCACGTCGAACATCCTAGCAAAGGTTCAGGGAAAAGGGCTCACGCCGATCAGAACAGGGTGCAGGACAAGCAAGCCAACATAGATCGCGACGGCGCACATTAAACGCGTCCCGATCTCAAGCGGCGCCATCCCTAGTTTCAATGCCGGCGCTTGCCTTGTCGCGTCCCGGGTCTCACCCCAGAGCGACCAAGATGCGCGCTTTCGCCGGTCGATCATCCGGCCCCCGATCAATGCGAAAATCGTGAAGACGCCAAACAACGCCACATGGGCGAGATCGCCATTGGGTGGGATATGCGTTGCCGACCATAGCGCCAGCGCAACGAGGATCGGATGGCGTGTCCAGCGAACAATACCGGGCCGCGTCGGGTCGAAGTCCACACTACGCCGCCCCCCGAAGGAAAACGGGTTGGGTCGGCCCAGGGTCATTGCAAGGATCACGCAGGCCGCGGCCATACCAAGAAGCGGGGCGGTCCTCTGCCAATGTGCCCCCTCCCAAAGCGGAATAAAGGGCGCGCGTGAAGCCGCCCCGATCAGCCACGCTAAAAGGCCGAGTGACAACGCCGAATAGGCGACGCTGAACCCAATGAGGCCAATTTTTCTGGCCAACCAAGCACGGACTTTTGGTCGAAGTGGCAGAGAATGCGCCAGTATGAAGCCCACGAAGGCCAAGACATATTCCAGCCAGGCCAAGCCTTAGCCTTTGCGTTGGGATGTGGGGGTCGGAAAGCGGCCAATGGATGGGCAATCAAGCGACCCCATCCAGACGACGCCATCTTCCTCCCGCACGCCCGTGACACTTCGAAAAGCGGGGTCTGTGGCCTCAAAACGGTGCACCATCCGGCCGCTTGGGTCGAAAGCCATGGTCCCAACGAAAGACCGCGCCTCGGCACCCATCCGCGATGCGATCTGTGCGATCCCCCATCGGATCGGACGGGGCAGACGATGGATGACCGCAAGCGATTGCTCGGCCCGGCTGGGGCAACCGACCCAAATCAGGCCATCGGTGCCAAGTGACAGGTTGTCTGGCATGGAAGGCAGGTGATCGGCAAAGATCTCTCGCTTGCCTGAACGTGGCCCTGAAAGCCAAAGCGTATGGATTGCGGCTTCTGCCGTTGCGGCGACTAAGATGCGATCACCTTCCGGGCCGGGCACGAAGACCACGCCGTTGGCGAAGCCGAGGCCGTCCATCATGACGTCGGGCGCACCCCCGGGCGTCAGGCGGATAAGCTGCCCTGAACGTGTGTTTTCCACGATATCGCGCGCAACGCCGTCCAAGCCGTAATGCGCCGATGACGTTGTGAACCAGATCGCGCCATCGGGCGCCACAGAGGGGTTGTTGCAGAAAACCAGGCGTTGGCCATCGACGTGGTCGCAAAGAACCTCGGCAGTCTGGTCTGCGCGGTTCGGATCGACGGCCAAAAGACCCTGCATCGCGTCGCAGACCACCAATCGCCCGTCGGCCAACCATTCCATCCCAAGGGGGCGGCCCCGTGTCTGCGCCAGAACCGTGATCTCGGCCCCGGCGGCTCGTCTGAGGACGCGCCCATCAGCAAGGCCAAAGACGACGCCGCTTGACCCGTCCGGAAGGACGTCTTCGGGGCCAATCCCGGGGATGTCGAGCAACTCCAAGCCGGGAAACGGTTGAGCGGGGGGATAGGCGGCGCGCGACATCCCGCAAGAGTGATCGCGCCGCCGGGAACACGCAAGGGTCGGGTCACTGCGCACCCTTGAACGCCCCTGCGCAACATGAAACCAACATCCCATGTCGCGCGCGCCATCCGTAGCCCCCCGCCCAAAGCAGACGAGAAGCGATCTGGCCACAACACCCGGCCGGGTGGACCGCGCGGTAGAAAGCTTGGTTCTGCTGGCCTGCCGGTTTCACCGAATGGTTCTGATCGCATTTTCGGTGTTGCTCGCGCTGGCGATCTGGTCGGCGACTGGACTGCGTGTCGACACCGATTCCAGCAAGATGATTGATCTGACCCTTCCGTTCCAAGAACGGGAGGCCGCGTTGAAAGACGCCTTCCCGCTGCTCGATGACACGATTGCAATTGTCGTTCGGGCGCCTTCGGCGGATGCGGCTGACGCCGTGCTCGATGCTTTGGGCGAAGTTCTGCGCGATGACCCCACCGTGGCCGACGTCTTCGCGCCTTCGACGGATCCGTTCTTTCGGACGCATGGATTGCTCTACCTGCCCATGGACGCGTTTCAGGCGCGGCTAGCAGCGATTGAACAGACCGCTCCGCTTTTGGCCACATTGGCGGCCTCACCCGACTTGGCGACGCTCTTCACGGCTCTCGACGCATTCGAAACCAGGGGCGGGGCGGCGCTTGATCCGGTCTATGGGTCGCTTGCGACGACACTGGATGCCGCGCTCGCGGGGCGTCCCGCCGCGTTGGCTTGGTCGTCCATTAGCGCAGAAGCTTCGGATGCGCCTGTCTTGCGGGTGCTGCAAGTGCGCCCCGTGCCTGACTATTCCGACTTGCAGCCGGTCCAGGGCACGATCGACGCCATCTCTGCGGCTATTAATGGTCTAAACCCCGCGCTGGCGCAGCTTTCTGAGATCGGCGTGACCGGAGACCCGGCTCTGCGCCATGAAGAGTTGGACAGCGTGTCCCGTGGCATCGGCCTGTCGCTGGGCGGCTCTTTCATCGTCGTCGCGATCCTGCTGCTGGTCGCCTATGGCTCGGCCGCGCGGGCGGGGGCGACCTTGCTTGCGCTGGTCGTGTCCCTTGTGCTGGCCACAGGTGTGGCGGCCGCGTCTTTTGCCGCGCTCAACCTGGTGTCGGTGGCGTTCGTGGTGCTGCTGGTGGGGTTGGGTTTGGATTTCACCATCCACGCGCTGCTGCATGTGGACGCCGAAGGCCCGCCTGAAGACCGCGCCAAGGCCATCGCCGAAATGGGGCGCGAGATTGGTGGCGCCTTGGTGTTGGGGGCAGCCACCACGGCCTTGGCCTTCCTGGCTTTTGTGCCGACGGATTTCGACGGCATCGCCCAACTTGGCGTTCTGGGCGCGGCGGGCGTGATTATCGCGCTTGTCGTGTCGTTGACCTTCGTGCCTGCGCTGGTGATGGCGTGGCCCGCGCTCGCGCGGGGTCGCCCGCCGCGCAGGTCGACTCGCCCCGCGCCGCCCGCCAGGACGCGCAGCGCTTGGCTTATGGCCCTTCTGGTGGTCCTGGTCCCCGTCGCGATTTTTGTCGGACGCGAGGTGCGTTTTGATGCCGATCCAACCGTCCTGCGGGACCCCAACACGCCTTCGATGGAGGCCTTGGCCTGGTTGCACGGCGATGCGGAGACCGCACCATATCGGCTGAGCCTTCTGACGGGTTCAGCCGAAGACGCGGCTGCCCTCGCCGCCGACTTGGAGCAGTTGCCCGAGGTCGGCGTGGCCCAGATGCTCGACGATTTTCTGCCCGTCGCGCAGGAAGACAAACTCGCGCTCTTCAGTCCGGCCCGTGACGCGCTGAACCGGATTTCCCAGGGGCAGGGCACGCCCTTGCCGGATCGCGCCGTCGCGGATGCCGCCGAGGCGTTGGCCAGACGTCTTGCGGCGACGGACCGACCCGAGGCAAAGGCGTTGCGCGCCGCACTCCTGGCTTGGGGACAGTCCGACGCAGCCGCGCAGAACCGGGCGGAGGAGGCCGTTTTTCTGCTTTTCCCACGACTGGTGGAAACCGCAGACCTGCAATCACGGGCAGCCATGGCAGACCGTGCGGACATCCCGACGCCAATCGCCAGCCGGTTTCTCAATGACGGGGTCTGGCGGGTGGATGTGGCCCCTGCCGCCGATACGCGCGACCAGGAAACGCTGGAAGCTTTCGTCCAGTCGGTGACAACCAGGGTCGACCAAATCGAAGGCGTCACGCTCGCCGGGCCGCCTGTTCATATCTTGCTGGCGGGCCAGACCGTTGCGTCAGCCATCGTGCAGGCCGTGATCGTCGCTGGCATTGCCACATTGCTGCTTTGCTTCGTCATGTTGCGCGATTGGCGCCTGGTGGTGGCCATCGTCATCCCCTTGGCCGCAGCCGCCGCATTTACCGCGGCCGCGTCAGCTGGCCTGGGAATCGCCTTCAATTACGCAAACGTGATCGTACTTCCGCTCATCATCGGGCTGGGCGTGGATAGCGGTATTCACCTCGCATTGCGCCATCGCGGGCTGCAATCGAATGCGGGGCTTTTGGCGACCAACACGCCACGAGCCGTTGTTTTTAGTGGTTTGACGACCATTGCGGCCTTCGGCAGCCTGGTCCTGTCGGACCATCAGGGCACGGCGAGTATGGGCGCGATGCTGGCTGTCGCCGTTTCGCTGACGCTGGCCACCACCTTGATCTGGACACCGGCCCTGTGCGAGCTTTTGACGAAACGTAAGCCTGCGCCAAACGCGTAGGCCCTCCTCCTCCAAGGTAAATCACACCATGTCCGTCCCGCTCTTCCAGACAATCAAGGTGGGCGCCTATGTGGCGCGCCAAACGCTTTCGGGGCGCAAGCGCTATCCGCTGGTCATGATGTTGGAGCCGCTCTTTCAATGTAACCTCGCCTGCGCGGGATGCGGCAAAATCGACTACCCCAAGCCCATCATGAAAAGTCGGCTGTCTGCAGCGGAATGTCTGGCCGCAGTGGATGAATGTGGCGCCCCCATCGTCGCCATCCCAGGTGGGGAGCCGTTGATCCACAACGAAATCCAACAGATCGTTGAAGGGCTGGTGGAGCGGGGTAAGTTCATTTCACTTTGCACCAACGCGCTGCTCTTGGAAAAGAAGCTGCATCTGTTTACCCCGTCGCGCTACCTGTCCTTCTCGGTCCATCTGGACGGGCTGAAGGCACATCACGACAAGGCCGTCTGTCGCGAAGGCGTGTTCGAAAAGGCCGTGTCGGCCATCAAGGCCGCGAAGGCCAAAGGCTTTCAGGTCAACGTCAATTGCACCGTCTTCGAAGGCCACCCGGTGGAAGACCTGGCTGAGTTCATGGATTTCTGCCGTGACCTGGGCGTGGGCGTTTCCATGTCGCCCGGCTATGCCTATGAACGCGCGCCCGACCAGGAAAACTTCCTCAACCGTCAGCGCACGAAGTCCTTCTTCCGCGACCTGTTTGAACGTGGGAAGGGGCGCGGTTGGACGTTCTCCCATTCCTCGCTGTTCCTCGATTTCCTGGCGGGAAATCAGGATTATCGCTGCACCCCCTGGGGTATGCCCGCCTACAACGTCTTTGGCTGGCAGAAGCCCTGCTATCTTCTGGGCGAAGGGTACGTCGACACCTTCAAGGAGTTGATGGAAGATACTGACTGGGACAGCTACGGCACTGGCGCATACGAAAAATGTGCTGATTGCATGGCCCATTGCGGCTATGAGCCGACGGCGGCGCTCGATGCGTCCAAGCACCCGCTGAAGGCGCTGATCACCTCGATTCGGGGGCCGCGAACATCGGGGCCCATGGCGCCTGAAATTCCGCTTCACGCGCAGCGCCCGGCTATCGATGTCTACGATGAACTGGTGGAAGAACAGGTCCACCGGATCGAGACGGGCAATGCGCCCGGCCATATCCCAGGCCGGTCACGTCGTGTCGAGGCTGCGGAATAGGCCGTCGAACTCGCCCTTTGCGGCCTCTTCCAACGCGGCAAGCGCGCGGTTCGTGTCGCGCGCCAACCTAAGCAGAACAGGCAACCGTCCCGGATGGCGCGCCAATCCGCGCAGTATTTGGCCGATCCGCGGTTGACCCGCTGGGTCGATGGCAGTGGCCAAGTCACCCATCAAATGCTGCTTCGCGTCATCGCTGACGGCGCGGATGACGATTAACGGCAACTCTGCCGTTTCAGCGGCCAGCGCCACCGCATGGCTTTCCATATCGACAATCGCCGCGCCGCTGCTTGCATGAAGATCGGCCTTGCCCTGCGGGCTGGCGACCATGATGTCGCTGCCCCAGACGATGGAGCCATCTTCGGGGCCGAACGTGCCGCGCGTGCTGGCGACCCGTCTGGCGATGATCACATCCGCGACCGAAAGGTCCGGGTCCAAGGCACCAGCCAGGCCGAAAGAGACAAGCGCCGACACCCCGGCCTCCACCAATTCGGTCGCGGCCCGCGCGGCCTGCGCGGTTGATGCCCCCGACACGTGGATGATGGCGCGTGCGCGGGCATCACCCAAGGCGCGTTCGGCGCAGCGTCGTTCGGAGGCCAGACCGCAGACTATCCCGATGGTCGGCCCCGCAGGGCCCTCCCCGGTCAAATCCCCCACTTCACCTCACGGTCGTTGGAGCGGACGAGGTTTCGATAACGCGCCATCGCCCAAAGCGGAAAATACGCGGCATAACCGTGATATTTTAGGTAAAAGACCCGCGGGAAGCCCGTCCCCGTGAACAGCGTTTCGTCCCAGCGGGCACCATCGCGCGGCGCGTCTTCCAGGTATTGCATGCCGCGCGTCACCTCGGGCGCGTCGATCCCGTCGGCGGACATCAGGCCCAGCAGCGCCCAAGATGTCTGCGATGGCGTGGACGCGGCGGCATAGCCGTCCTGGCCCGGCTCGTAGGTCTCAAGCCCTTCGCCCCAGCCACCATCATCGCGCTGCATGTCCTTCAACCAACCGACGGCGCGGCGGATATAGGGTTCGCGCATGTCTTCTCCGGCCCCCTTCAAAGCCACCAGAACCGACCACGTGCCATAGATATGGTTGGCCCCCCAACGTCCGAACCAGGACCCGTCGGATTTCTGCATCCGCTTCAGGAATCCTACACCGGAGGCGATGGCGTCTGCATAGTACGTCG
Organism: uncultured Jannaschia sp.; assembly: GCA_947494145.1. GTDB lineage: Bacteria > Pseudomonadota > Alphaproteobacteria > Rhodobacterales > Rhodobacteraceae > Jannaschia. The sequence continues at coordinate 227,588 of CANLTZ010000006.1, forward strand.
CATCCACTTGGGCGAGGCATCCGACGCAACGCGCGGTGACATCTTCGGTCGGCGGGTCAAGCAGGGCGCCGTGGTCGGCAAAGGGGATCGAGTTCAGGTAAAGATGGTCGTTTTCCGGCTCGAACGCGCCCCAGCCGCCGATGAACTTGCCCGCGCGCGACTGCATGCCCACAAGCCATTCGCAGCCACGCGCGATGGCCTCGGCATACCGCTGGGGGTCGTGGCGGTGCATGGCCAACACAACGACGGCTGTGTCGTCCACGTCGGGGTAATGGGCGTTCTCGTACTGGAAAGCCCAACCGCCAGGCCGGACATCGGGGCGCCGCACTGTCCAGTCACCATGCACGTCCAGGATCTGGCGGTCCGCCAGCCAGTCCAGCGCGCTGCGCACGCGGGCACGATCTTCTTCGCCGTCGCCCGCCTCCATCAGCGCATGTGCGGCAAGGCCGGTATCCCAGATAGGCGAAACGCAGGGCTGAAAATAGATGTTGTCCCCCCGCTTGGTCATAAGGTCTTCGATGGCGGCCCATGCGGTGGCAAGCTGCGGATCGTCGGCAGGGCGACCAAGAGAATGCAGCGCCATGACGGCATAGGCCATGGCGGGATAGATTGCGCCGAGGCCGTGGCGCCCGTTCAGCCGCTCGGTAAAGAAATCGGTGGCCGCCTTGATGGCCCGGGCACGCAGGCGGCGCGGAAAATGTGGCTCTACCTTCTGGAGCACGCGATCGACGCCCAGAAAGACGTCGCCGATCCGCTCACCTGTCGGGTTCACGTTGTAGACCGCGTGATCTTCGGGCGGGGTGATAAATAATTCCCGGATGTTGCGCCCTGTCGGGTTTGCGGCCCGGGGCTTCAGCGCAAACAGGACCAAAAGCGGCGCCAGAACCGTGCGCGACCAATAGGCGATCTTCGACATGTGGAAGGGAAACCAGCGCGGCAGCAGCATCACTTCGACCGGCATCACCGGGACGCCACGCCATGGGATCTCACCGAACAGTGCCAGCATGATGCGCGTGAAGACATTGGCCTTGGCCGCGCCACCCTGCTCCAACAACCAATCGCGCGCGCGCACCATATGGGGCGTGTCGATATCTTCCCCGGCAAGCTTCAGCGCCCAATAGGCCTTCACCGTCGCCGAGATATTGCCTGCGCCCGCGTGAAACAGCGGCCAAGAGCCGTCGGCATTCTGGACCTCGCGCAGATAGGGCAAGATGCGCTGTTCACGGTCGGTATCCACGTCGTCCATGAAGTGGCGGAGCAGGATATATTCCGACGGGATCGTGGCATCGGCTTCCAACTCGAAGACGAAATGACCGTCTTCGCGTTGCAAGCCCAGCAGCGCGTCGCGCTGGGTTTCAACGGTTTCGCGGGTATCGGGGTGAAGAAGCGGAGACGTAAGGTCCACAAAGGGCGCGACTTGGACGTTCATGCAGCAATAGACCTTCCGTGGTATTCAAACGTAATCTGCAACGGTCGCTGCAGAGCAAGAAATGGCGCGGGCGCCATGCAGGTCGGGCGCGCCATCATGCGCGCCACCAGGACAGCGGCATCGACCCTTCGGTCGGGGCCGATCTTTTCGGGGGCGCATAGGCGTAGCGCAGGCTTCGGGCGAGCTTTTGCCAGCGCGGCATGGTCCGGCTTTCTGCGTCCCTCGCGAAGCCCGCGGCCTCCATCCGGTCAAGGTAACCTTCATAGACACCCAGCATCATCAGTGCCGGGCGCACGCTTGCCCGCTTCAAGGCAGGCAGGGCCTTGCGCGCTTCGTGAAGGCGCAGGCGCGCCACGTGGCCAAGGTCGGTACAAATTGCGGGCAGCGCCGGATGCCCGTCTGCCAGAACGCGCAACAAGTCATCCTGGGTCAGATCGCTCAGACCATGGGCCGCCAGCAGTTCCTGCGGCAAGTATACGCGCCCGATGCCTGCATCTTCTTCGACGTCGCGCAGGATGTTGGTCAGTTGCAAGCCATCGGCCAGTGCAAGGGCAAAGTCATCCCGCTCAGCGCAGTCGCGGGCGCCAAAGATGCGGATGCTCAGCTTGCCGACGCTGCCAGCGACGCGGCGCGTATAGACCAGCAGGTCGTCCATCGACGGCGCGACGATTGGGCCATCAACGTCTTGTAGCATCCCGTCGAGCATCAGGAAGAATTCGTTCTGCGGCAGGTCGAAATGGGCCTTCGCGTCTTGCAAAGCATGGCCAATGGCCGAAATGGGGGCGCCGACATAGACCCGCTCCACCTCGGCGCGCCAGGCATCGAGCAGCGCGCGCTGCTGGTTTTTCGGCAACCCTTCACTGTCGGCGATGTCATCGACCATCCGACAAAAAGCGTAGACCGCGAAGATCGCTTCGCGCCGCGCGCGGGGCAGGGACCGCATGCCCCACGTAAAAGATGACCGGGACTGCGTCACGATCTGTGCCACTGAAGCCGGACCATCTTCACCCGGCGCCAACGGCCGTGGTGCGAAGCTCATGGCAGCAATGTCTGGCGTCGCCTCGACCGGCTCAGATGAGGGGGCAGGGGCGCGCTTCGGATTATCAAGCATCGCTCTGCGGCCCCGTCTGGTTTGGCGCGCGCAAGGCAAGGGATGCGCCATATGTCACGACAGCCGTCATTGCGCTGCATCCTGCCTGCGATGGGCAAGGCCTGGAAGCGCCCGCGCGATCATGCCCTGGTCTGACATCCATTGCAGCGCATCCGCGACGGTGTTCGCCAAATCGGTTTGTGCCAGGCCCAAGTCTTTCCGGGCCAGCGCGTTGGAAAACACGCGGATGCGCCCCGACATGCGCAGCCCGTCGAATGAAGCGGTCGGCATTGCACCCGACACCCGCGACCAGACCTTGTCCTCCGCAAACGCGGCCGCCCAGGCGACGCCATAGGGCACCACGGCCTTTGGCATGGAAAGGCCTGTCACATCGCTCACGATACTGGAGAGTTTGCCGAAAGAGAGGTCGCATCCAGTCAACAAATACCGAGAACCGGGCCGGGCGATATAGCCAGTTTGTACAATAGCTGGCGCAATCACGCGAACGTCAGTCAAGTTGACTGACGTATGGCTCGGTAGGGCCGGAACGGCCCCATTCGCGAGGTCTCGCAGCAGCCGTCCGGGCGGTGTGGGGCGATGATCGCCCGGGCCAATGGGCGTTCCGGGCATGACAATCACAGATTCGATACGGTCAGCCGCCGCTTCGACCAAGGCCTGCGCGTCGTATTTCGACCGCGCATAGGCCCCGAAAAGCGCATCGCGCGCGGGCTGACACGTCTCGTCGATCTGTTGTGAACGGCGCGCGCCTGCGATCAACGTCACGTTAGAAGAACAATAGATAAACCGGCGCGCGCCAGCTTCGATGGCCGCATTCAGGGCAACCTGTGTGCCCTCGACATTGACGCGGTGATGTTGGTTCGATCCGTGGGGCGCCCACAGGTCGCTTATAGCGGCCAGATGGAAGACGGTATCGACACCTTGCATGGCGTCCCGCACTGCTGGCGCGTCTAAGATGTCCGCAGTGATCGCCTCCGCACCCTGCGGCATTGGGGCGTCGAAGTGGCGGTCGAGGGCGCGCAGCTTGGTGCCCTTCCTGACGAGTTCCCCAACCATATGTCTGCCGATGAAACCGTCAGCTCCTGTGACGAGCACCTGATTGTTCTGCACAGTGGATAATCTCGACGCGTTGGACTTGGCTTCAGCCATGCAGTCTACAGCGCATTTCGGTGAACCTGCGAGATCGGATTGGCTTTGGTGCCCGGCCCGTCGAGAATCCGCCGCCCGCTTAGCCGATTGTCAGCCGTTTTGTCCTAATTGCAGTGCGGCTGACGAACGTATCGCGTTGGCTTTGAAGGCCAACTCCGGGTCAATGGTGCTTCACAGGATATGAGACAGGAAGGCCGCGCTGCGATCGTAGGTTGGGTTGGCAAAGAAGGCCTCGGGCGCGTCGGCTTCTACGATCTCGCCCTGGTCCATGAAGATGACCTTGTCGGCCACTTCGCGTGCGAACCCCATCTCATGGGTGACGCAAATCATGGTCATGCCGTCTGCGGCCAGTTCGACGATGACATTCAGGACTTCCTTGATCATCTCCGGGTCCAGGGCCGAGGTCGGCTCATCGAACAGCATGATCTTGGGCTTGACCGTGAGCGCCCGCGCGATTGCCACGCGCTGCTGTTGGCCGCCGGACAATTGCAGTGGGTACTTCTTGGCCTGCTCGGCGATGCCCACGCGGGCCAGGTGGAGCATGGCGGTTTCTTCGGCCTCGGCGCGCGGCATATGCAGGCCCAGTATCGGGGTAAGCGTGCAGTTTTCCAGAACCGTCAGATGGGGGAACAGGTTGAAGCTTTGGAAGACCATGCCGATGCGCGACCGGATAAGGCGCTGGTTCTTGCCCTTCTTTTCCACTTCGAGCCCGTCAACGATGATGCTGCCTTCCTGGTGGTGTTCCAACTGGTTGATGCAGCGGATCAAAGTCGACTTGCCCGACCCAGAGGGCCCGCAGATCACGAACTTTTCGCCGTCGCGGACCGTCAGGTTGATGTCCTTGAGAACGTGGAACTGATCGAACCATTTGTTCAGGTTCACGATCTCGATCATCCGACTAGGTTGGGTCATGTCCTGTCCCGCCCGGCAGCCAGCTTCTTTTCCAGATTGATGGAATAGGACGACATCGCGAAGCAAAAGACGAAGTAGATCAGCGTCACGACGAAGAACGGCTCAATGAACAGGCCCAGCCAATCTGTATCTTCGCCCACCGCACGGGCCATGTTCATTAGGTCGAACAGGCCGATGATCGACACCAGGGTCGTGTCTTTGAAGAGGCCGATGAAGTTGCCGACGATGGTCGGAATCATGATCTTGAGCGCTTGAGGCAACACCACCTGCGACGTCGTCTGCCAGTAATTCATGCCAAGCGACTTGGCCGCTTCATACTGACCGCTTGGGATGGCCTGCAACCCGCCGCGGATGACCTCGGCCATGTAGGCCGCCGCGAACAGACAGACCGCCACGATGGCGCGAACCAATTGGTTCACCTCGGTGCCCGCGGGCATGAACAAGGGCAGCATCGTGTTGAACATGAAAAGGATCGTGATCAAAGGTACGGACCGGAAGAGCTCTATGAAAAGGGTACAAAGCGTCGAGATCACCGGCATTTTTGACCGTCGCCCAAGGGCCAGTAATATGCCCGCGGGCAGCGAGAACGTGATCCCGATGCCCGAGATGACAAGCGTCAGAAACAACCCGCCCCAGAACCGCGTCCGTACTTCTTCGAAGGAAATCTGCGTGACCATAAGGAACGCCATCGCAAAAAGCGCCAGCGCTGCACCCTGCTTGATGCGGCGTTGCAAGATCTCGTCCGTATCCGCTTGGCCAAGGCGCGCCACCAGCCAAGTGCCCACGGGCTTGCCTGTCCGCATCTCTGTCAACGCGGTGGCCCAGACCCAGATCAGACCGGCAAGGCCCGCTGCGATCAAAGCGGTCCAGATGATCCCCTTCTCGCCGCCCAGGAAGAAGTAGCTGGCCAGAAAGGGGTAAAGCATCACCGCGCTTAGCCCGATGGCGATTTTCGAGGCGACCTTCGGCAGCCAAAGCGGCACCATCCAGACCACCAGAGCCAGAAAGCCCAGATTGATCCGCCAGACCTGATCCTTGGGATAGAGACCATAGATCAGGTTTTCGAACCAAGCGGCGACACCTGGCCAGCACGCCCCGGCCCGCCCGACGGCATCAAGGCATTCACGGCGCGTCTCGGCCTGCCAGACGGCGTCGATGAGGGCCCAGTTTACGATAGCCGTCACCACAGTGAAGATGATGTAGGCGCCGACGAAGGTCATCAGCGTGTTGGGAATGTCTCGAAACAGGTTGCGGCGTATCCATGCCAACGGCCCGCTTGTATCGGGCGGCGGCGGGCGGTCCGGTTGGGGCACGAAGACTTGGGTCTGTTGGGCCATGTCTATCGCTCCTGCAATTGGACGCGCTTGTTGTAGACATTCATCACCGCCGACACCGACAGACTGACCGCGCAGTAAAACGCCATGGTCATTGCCACGATGGGGATGGCCCGGCCCGATTGGTTGAGCGAGGTGTTCATCCAGACGCTGACCAAGTCTGGAAAGCCGATGGCGATGGCCAGCGACGAATTTTTGGTCACGTTAAGATACTGGCTGATGAGCGGCGGGATGATCACGCGCATGGCCTGGGGCATCACCACCCGCCGCAAGGTCCAGTTCGACGGCAGGTTCAACGCCCCCGCCGCTTCTAGCTGCCCTTTCGAGACGGATTGGATGCCCGATCGGATGATCTCGGCGATGAAGCACGATGTGTAGGCCGACAACGCGACGATTAGCGCGCAGAAACTGGGGGGCACCGACAGGCCGCCAGTGAAGTTGAAGCCCTGCAAGACCGGCATGTCCCAGGACACGGGGCGCCCCAGAACGACATAGGCCAGAAGCGGCACGAAGACCACTATGGCGACCCCGGTCAGAATTGCCGGAAAGGCCTGGCCCGTCCGCTCCAGCCGCCTTTGTGCCCAGACATACAGCCCGATGGCGAAGACGATTGCGCCCAGAACCACTGCGGCGAATAGGCTGAAGCCCGCTTCGGCCACCGGGGCGGGCAGATAGAAGCCGCGATTGTTCAGCACGAAGCCATTGGCCAGTTCGATACTGTCACGGGGCCGGGGCAGCAGGTTGAAGACGCCGAAATACCAGGCAATGATTTGCAGTAGCAGTGGCGTGTTGCGGATGACCTCCACGTAGGATCGTGCCACCGCACCGATGATCCAGTTGTTCGACAGCCGCGCCAGTCCGACGAACACGCCGAAAATGGTTGCCAGCACGATGGCCACGACTGCCACGAGCAGTGTGTTCATGATGCCGACCGCAAAGACGCGCAGGTAGCTGTCGCCTTCCTGATAGGGGATCAAGGTGAAGCCGATGCCGAACCCCGCCGATACGTCCAGAAAATCGAAGCCCGCCGACATGTTGCGGGCATTCAGGTTGGCGACGGTATTGTTCACGATCCAGATGGCGGCAGCGAAGACAGCCAGCAGCGTCAGCACCTGGATCAAGACAGACCGTATCCGCGCGTCGTTTAGCGCCCGACTGATGCGGCCGCGACGGCCCTCCGGCGACGGCGTCGCGTCGGGAAGGACCGTCATTCGCCGGCCCCCTGCCTTGGGTCGGGAAGCGCCACCCCCAGGAAGAGGAACGGGGTGGCGCCAGCGCTTTTGGACTTACCGGAAGGGCGGTGCATAGATAAGGCCGCCTTCGGTCCAGAGCGCATTCAACGTGCCTTCTCGCGGGATACCGATGGCCGTATCGGCGCCCACATGGCGTTCATAGATTTCGCCATAATTGCCGACGGCGGCGATGGCATCGACCATGAAGGTCGGGCTGACACCCAATTCTTCGCCGATATTCCCTTCGCTGCCCAATAGACGCGCGATATTGGGGTCGGCAGAGCCGGTCATTTCCTGCACATTCTCGGATGTGACGCCCAGTTCTTCGGCGTTCATCAGGCCATAGATCGTCCAACGCACTAGGTTCGCCCAGGCGTCGTCGCCCTGGCGCACAACCGGGCCCAGCGGCTCTTTCGAGACGGTTTCCGGCAGGAAGACATGGGCCGATGGGTCCGGGAAGGCAGAGCGTCGGGCCGCAAGGCCGGACTTGTCGTTGGTATAGGCGTCGCAGCCGCCGCCAAGATAGGTCTCCACCAGCACGTTCACGTTCTCATTGGTGACAGGCGTGAAGGACATCCCGTTGGCGCGGAAGTAATCGGCCAGGTTCAATTCCGTTGTGGTGCCGGTCAGCACGCAGATCGTCGCCCCGTCCAGTTCCAGCGCCGACGTGATCCCGGTATCCGCGGGCACCATGAAGCCCTGGCCGTCATAGAAATTGATCGCCGTGAAATCGAGGCCAAGCTGCGTGTCGCGCACCGCGGTCCAAGTCGTCGTCCGCGAAAGCATGTCGCTTTCCGCATTGGCCAGTGACGTGAAGCGCACGGCCGACGTGACGGATTGGTATTCCACCTGATCGGGGTCGCCGAAGATCGCCGCGGATACTGCGCGGCACATATCGACATCCATCCCAGACCACATCCCGTCATCGGCCAACTGATAGAAACCCGGCGTCGGTAGCCCGACCTGGCAATTGAGAATGCCGCGGTCTCGAACGGTTTGCAGCGTTTCCTGCGCGACGGCAGGCGTCGCCGCAAAGGCGGCAAGGATGCCGCAGGTGAAAAGCGTCTTCTTCATCGTGTTTAAGTCCCCCAAATGGCGTTGGCAGGCCCACGCGCTTGCCAACCCATGAAAACTCCCCCGGGCTTGGCAAAACCTCCAAGGGTTGAGCGACCTTGCGGCAGCACTCATTCAGCGATTGCGTGAATCTTCGGCACAAATCCCGGTCCCGTGCCGCTGCCTTCATCTGGCGCAAGGCGAATTCGACCGTGCAGAATTGCCGTCCTTGATCAGGTCTTGGGATTCGCACAGCGGTCTGACTAGGCTTCCCCGAGACATTCCGTCTTGCAGGAGGCACCGCCCGTGACCGAACTCAATAGCGCCTTCATCCAGGACGCCTTCCCCGCCCTGGGCGGCCCGCAGGTCTTTCTCGACAATGCCGGTGGCTCACAGGTCGCGCGCCATGTCGGCGAACGTCTGACGGACTATCTTTACGGGGCGAACGTGCAACTGGGCGCCAGCTATCCCGCATCGGTGGAAGCTGGAAAGCGGGTTGAGGTCGGCCGCGCAGCGCTTGGCCTGCTGCTCAACGCGGATCGGCCTGAAGAGGTCGTCATGGGCGCGACCACGACCCAACTTTTGGGGCAGTTGGCCGCCGCTCTGTCGCAGGATTGGCAGCCAGGCGACGAAGTGATCGTCACGAATTTCGACCACGAAGCGAATATCGGGCCCTGGACCAAACTTGCCGCGCAAGGGATCGAGACACGCGAATGGAAGATGCGGCAGGGGGAACATGTCCCCGATTTGGACGACTTGCGCGCGCTTCTGTCGGACCGAACCAAATTGGTGGCGGTCACCCACGTGTCCAACATCTATGGCACGATCAATCCGATCCGCGCGATTGCAGATATCGTCCACGACGCTGGCGCGCTGCTCTGCGTGGATGGCGTCGCCTATACCCCCCACCGCGCCGTCGACGTCCAGGCCCTGGGCGCGGATTTCTACGTGTTTTCGGCCTACAAGGTCTACGGCCCGCATTTCGCGGCGCTCTATGGCCGCTATGACGCGCTGCTTGCGGCAGGCAACATCAATCACCGCTTCTTTTCACGCGACAAGGTTCCCCAGAAGATGGAACCGGGGAATGCAAACTACGAACTGGCCTATGCCTGCCTGGGCATCGTCGACTATCTGGAAGCTTTCTCACAGGACCACGGCATCAACACGCAAGGTCGCCCCGCCATCGAAGCCGCCTTCGACCTGATCGCGCAGCATGAAGAACGGTTGTCGGACCGGTTGCTGACCTATCTGCGCGGCCGGGACGATGTCACCATCATCGGCGCGCCCATGGCAGACCAGGCGACGCGGGTGCCCACCATTTCCTTCGTGGTGCGGGGCCGGTCATCGCGCGACGTGGTGGAACGGGTCGATCCGACGGGCCTGGGCATCCGCTTCGGCGATTTCTACTCCCGCTCCTTGGTCGATGCATTGGGCCTGCCCAATGGCGACGGGGTCATCCGGGTCTCGGCGGTCCACTACAATACGCTTGACGAAATGGATCGGCTGATTGCCGCATTGGAGGCCGCATGACCCCCTTCGACACCATCATCACGGGCGGCACGGTCGTCACCGCGGCCGATACGTTCCAGGCCGATATCGGCATCACCGATGGGCGCATCGCGGCCATCGGCCAGGCGCTGACCGGCGCGGCAGAAGTCATCGACGCCAGCGGCCTTCTGGTGCTGCCCGGCGGCATCGACAGCCATGTCCATATCGCGCAGCCCTCTGGCGACGGTGTCACGATGGCCGACGATTTCGAAAGCGCCACCCGCTCTGCCGCGTTCGGGGGGCACACGACGCTCCTGCCGTTTTGCCTTCAGGCGAAGGGCCAGTCTTTGCGCGATGCGGTCACTTGGTATCACGGTCTGGCGGATGGGAACTGCTACACAGATGTCAGCTTCCACCTGATCATCACCGACCCCACGCCCCAAGCGCTCAACCAAGACCTGCCTGCCTTGGTTGAAGATGGCTACACCTCAGTGAAGGTCTTCATGACGTATGAGGGCATGAAGCTGACGGACAAGGAAATCCTGCAAACGCTGGAAGCCGCCAAGACCTGCGGCGCCTTGCCCATGGTCCACGCCGAAAACGACGATGCTATCGAATTCCTGCGCGACCGGGCCGCCGACCGGGGCGAGGTCGCGCCCAAATACCACGCCAGCACCCGCCCTATCCCCGCCGAGAGGGAGGCGACGCATCGCGCCATTTCCCTGGCCGAAATCATCGACGTGCCCATCATGATCGTCCATGTCTCCAACGGGGATGCCATAGGCGAGATCAAGGCTGGCCGGGCGCGGGGCAGCACCGTCTTCGCTGAAACCTGTCCGCAATATCTGGTGCTGACGGCGGACGATCTGGATGTGACGGGCTTCGATGGTGCCAAATACGTCTGCTCGCCCCCGCCGCGCGACACCGACAGCCAAGCGGCCTGTTGGGCGGGGCTGGAACAGGGCGTCTTCGACGTCTTTTCGTCAGACCATTGCCCCTTCCGCTACGATGATTCCGAAGGCAAGAAGCACCCCGAGGGCCTGAAAAGCTTCCGCTGGGTGCCCAACGGCATCCCCGGCGTCGAAACGAGCCTGCCGATCCTTTTTTCGGAAGGCGTGGGTAAAGGCCGGATCGACCTGAACCGGTTCGTGGCGCTGACCTCCACCAACCACGCCAAGATGTACGGCCTCTATCCGCAGAAAGGGACCATCGCGGTGGGGTCCGATGCCGATATCGTCCTGTGGGACCCGACCCGGGTTGAGGTGATCCGCCAAGGTATTCTGCATCACGGGGCCGATTACACGCCCTACGAAGGGATCGAAGTCACCGGCTGGCCGATCCGGACGATCCTTCGAGGTCAGACCATCGTGGCCGATGGAGAGTTGAGGGCCGAAAAGGGCGTCGGTGCATACCGGACACGCGCGCGGTCGGGCCAGACACGCGCGGCCTGACTGCGCGCGCCGTCAGGCGCCCGGTCGCGTAGCCGTCTGAAACTCGATCTGATAACCTTCCGGGTCGTTGAAGACGAAGGCCCGGATGCCGATTTCATCGTTGACGAAAAGTTCGGAGAGGTTGTCCAACGCTTCCTGCTGCGCATAGGTATACCAGGCATCCACGTCCGGCACGCGAATGCAGATCTGCACCGACTTTTCAGCCGTCCATTTGTTCATGCCCTTGGTCTCATCCACCAGCCCCACATAGGCGCCGGGACAGATGCGATAGATCTTGCACCAGCCCTGATCGATGACCAGTGGCAGGCCCAGTACATCTTCGTAGAACCGCATCGCGCGGGGTAAATCGCGGTAATAGAGAAACGTGATCGCCAGTTCGTTGGGCATGTCGGGTCGGGCCATGGGCGCTTTCCTGCTTTGGATGGGGATTGGGATCAGGCCCGCGACGCGGCTCGGTCGAAGGCGGGCAAACGCGCGACGTCCAGAACCCCGTCCGTGGGCATGGCGAAATCTGGCACCGCCTCGCGCAGACCGATAATTCGGGTTGTCGTGTAAAGATACAGCCAGGGCGGATCTGCCTGTGCGTCGCGGTAGATGTCTTGGTAAATTGCCTCCCGCGCGGCGGGGTCGGCGGTTCGGCGGGCGATGTCGAGATACCGTTCCAACGCGGGGCTGCGATGACCCTGCCACCAGGCGCCTGCGACGCGGGAATCGAGCTTTTCGTAGACCACCCGAAACGTGCTCAGCGGGCTTGAGTCGAAGACGCACATATCCCCAATTTCCTTGCGTCGCACCATATGGGCATAGGCTTCCCGGTCTTCATGACGGCGAACGTCCAGCGTGATGCCAAAGGGTGCCAGTTGCTGCGCTAGACAGGCTGTCAGCGCCTCCGCCTCGTCGGGCAGGCGCGTGGGGCAGTCCACCGATAGGCGCAGGCCTGCGCCTTGGCCCGCCGCATCCAGCAAGCGGCGCGCCTCGTCCGGGTCATGGGGGTCGCCCGTGCCCACCACCGAACCGTAATGCGCATCACTCACAAACCCATGGAGCGGCTTGGCGCCGCCGCCCAGCACATCTTCGATCAGCGCGGTCCGATCCACCGCCAGGTTCAGCGCGCGGCGCAGGCGCCCGTCCCGCAGGGGGCCCGCAGATTGGTTGAACAGATAGATGATCGCGGTTGGGTCGGTGTGGCCCCGATGTGTTGCCCCCCCGGGCGGGGGGCGCCCGGGCGGCAGCCGCATGGCCATATCTGCCTGACCTTCGGCCAACCGCACCCACCGGCTCTGCGCATCGGGGTCCGCCATCCATTCAATGGTGGCGTGGGGTGGCGCCCCAGCGAAATGTCCTTGAACAGCCGATACCCGAACCGAACCCTCTGCGACATGGTCCAGCCGGTAAGGCCCAGACCCAATGGACGCCGCCATATCCCCCGCATCCAGATGCGCAAAGCACCCCGGCGCCGCGATGAACGCCTGACACAGAATGTCCGGTAGGTCTGCCACCGGCTCTGCCAATCCGATCCGCAGGCTATGCCCACTGGTCGGACGAATGTCGGCCCCGCCCAGATACTGGCGCCAAACACCCGGAGAGCCCAGCGTATACCCTTTGTCGGGCCGCGCCATCCGCCGAAGGTTGGCGCAAACCGCTTGGGCGTCCACCGGCGTGCCGTCGGAAAAGCGAGCGTCGGCGCGCAGGCTGATATCGACCTGCCTGCATCCTTCCGACACGGTCCAGCTTTCTGCCAGCTGCGGCACGATCTGCAGTCCGTCGCGCCGCAGCAGCGTGTCGAACAAGGCCATGAGGATCGACAGCGCATCGGCCGCATCCGTGCAATCATGGGGGTCCACAAGGCGGACGTTTGGCTGAACGATGCGGAGGGGCCGGGTCATTCGCGTATGTTCCCGCATCGGGTTAATGATGTCGCCAGGAAACTGGGTCGAGAAGACGTGTTTCCCCATTTGCTGCTGAGATGCGGCCTACGGGCGCAAGTCGGATGCACCCGTTGGGGCGTTTGCGCGCAAATTCCAGGCAGTTTAACGGAGCTATTCGACAGCAAACAGCCCTAGCTCGGTCGTCGAAACCCGCTTCCAAAGCCAGCGCACGACATGCCGCGACCGACCGGCCCGGCCATCACCCACCGGCAGACAGCACAACCCCCAATGCCATGGCCACGGTACTCTGTACTGGCTCGATGACGGGTACACCCAGCCGCCCTTCCAATGCGACGCGATGGAGCGCCATGCCGGCGCAGCCCAGAACCAGCGCCTCGGCCCCGTCACGGATCAATGCGGCCCCGGCATCGGCCAAGCGGTCGGGCGTGTCCGCCCCCGTCGCGCTGTCTGCCACGCTCAGATCGACCGGCCGTTCACCAACGACACGGTCCAGGACACCCATCCGGCGCATGTAGCGGCGATGCCGCAACTCGGCTGCCGCGGACAGGCCGATGATGCCGATGCGGTCGGCCCGGGCCAGGGCGGTCAGCACGGCGCAATCCTGGATGCCGAAGACGGGCGCCGACGCGATGTCCCGGCATGTCTCCAGCCCGGGGTCCGAATAGCAGGCGATGATATGGGCAGATGCATCTTCGCGCCGCGCCACAAGCGCCGCCAGCGGCCCGATCACGGCGTCGCTGTCCCGCTGGCTTTCGATGCCGAAGGGCCCTTCGGCCAATGTCACACATTCGATGGCAGGACCGGCGGCGCGAAACGGGGCCAGTGCCCGGTCCAGCCCATCGGTCACAGCCTGGTTGGAGTTGGGGTTGATGACGAGGATCGGGCCGGTCATGGGCGCACTTCCGTGCCCCAGTTCTGTGCCGGATCCAATTCTGGCACGATGACACCGGGATGCCCTGTCAGGTCGATCCGCGCCCGTTTCACGAAGCGCCCTTGGCCGGGCTGCGCGACTAGCTTGCCACCATCGACGACGCGCGCGCCGCGGGTCAGGACGGTCTGCGGCCACCCCGTCAGTTCGCGCCCTTCGAATGGTGTGTAATCCATGTTGTCGTGTTGATCTTCGGCCCGGACAATCCGAACCTCCTCCGGGTCCCAGATGGCGATATCAGCATCCAGACCCACCGCGATGGAGCCCTTTTGCGTCAAGCCATAAAGCTTCGCGGCATTGGTCGCGGTCAGCGCCACGAATTGCTGCAACGTAATCCGCCCCGTTCGAACACCTTCGGAAAACAGCAATGGCAGCCGCAGCGCGATACCCGGCATGCCATTGGCGATCTGCTTGAAGCTGGCTTCCGGCCCATTGGCCAGTTTCCCCGTCTCGTCAAATCGGTACGGCGCATGGTCGGAGGAGAAGACCGAAAATGTCCCTGCCTGCAAATGCCGCCAAAGCCCGTCTTGCGTGGCCATATCCCGCACCGGGGGCGAACACATGAACTTCGCCCCCTCCATCCCCGGCAGGTCCAGGTCGTCGCGGGTCAGGAATAGGTATTGTGGACAGGTCTCCCCAAATATCTTGGCCCCTTGGCGGCGCGCATCGGCCACCAGATCGGCCCCTTCCGGGGTCGAGACATGGACGATCAGCAAGGGCGCGTCGGCCAGCTTCGCTAGGGAAATCGCCCGATTGATCGCCTCCACTTCGGCCAGGGCAGGGTGGCTGAGCGCATGGTTGCGCGGCGCCGTATGCCCGCCTTTCACCAGTAAGTCGGACATCCAGGCGATCATCCCGGAATTTTCCGCATGGACCATAGTCAAGGCACCGTAGCGGCGCGCCACCGTCAGGATATCGAGGAATTGCCGGTCGTCGATCTTCATCAGATCGTAGGTCATGAAGACCTTGAAGGAGGTGATGCCCCGCTCGAACGCGGCGGGCAATTCGTCGTGCAAAGCTGTCTCGGTCGGGTCGGCGATGATCAGGTGATAGCCCCAATCGATGACGGAACTGCCCGTGGCCCGGCTGTCGTAAAGGTCCAGCGTCTCGGTTACCCCCATGCCGCGATGCTGGGCGGCGAAGGGGACGAAACAAGAATTGCCCCCAAACGCCGCACTGATGGAGCCGCTGCGATAGTCGTCCGACGTCATGCCGCCCGTGGCGGATTCCTGGGCGATATGGCAATGGGCCTCAATCCCGCCGGGTAGGACCAACTTGCCGGTCGCGTTGATCACATCGGCACCGTCAAATCCTGTGCCCAAGGCGGCGATGCGCCCGTCGCTTATGCCGATGTCGGCGTTGAAGGTGTCGGTTGCGGTTGCGATCTTGCCGCCGCGGATCACCAAATCAAACATGTTAGCTTCCTTTTCCGGCCCGGCCCATGGGGCGTCCTGGTAATTCCCAAGCACATGATGGGGTCAAATCCATCAGCCAAGCTCCCCCAGACGCTTGTCCAAACGGGCCATGAGCCGCCCGATTTCCTCATGGTCGCGTGGCGTCAAAGTCGGCCCCGGTGCGCGCACCTTGGCGGAGGCGATCACCCCACGGCGGCGCAGCACCTCCTTGCGGATGGCGAGGCCCAGGCCAAGTTGTTGCTCATAGCGGACCATGGGCAGGTAGGCGTCGAACAGGTCTTCGGCCCCGTCTACGTCACCCGCCATGTGCCGGGCGACCACCTGCACCATCATCTCGGGATAGGCGAAGCCGGTCATGGCCCCATCGGCGCCACGCTGCATTTCCTGCGCCAGAAACAAGGCGGAATTACCGGTCAGGATGGACAGGCGCGGCACGTCGCCCACCTCTGTTTCGGCCCGCACGCGGCTAAGCTTCGTCAGTCCGGGCCAGTCTTCGTGCTTGAGCATCACAATCTGGGGGTGGTCGACCGTTAGGGCGATGATCGTCTCGACCGACATCTGCACACCTGTGGTCTGCGGGTAATCCTGTAGGCAAATAGGTACATCCGGCCCCAATGCGTCACAGACCTGCGCGAAGTAGCTTCGAAGCTTCACCTCGGTCCCCAGACCTGGCATCGGCGCGACCATTACGCCCGCGGCACCCGCCCCCATCACCATGCCCGTCAGCCGCGCCATGTTATCGAGGCTCGGCCCCGACACGCCCACGATGACCGGCACGCGGCCATCCACCCGGGCCAGGACCCGTTCGGCGAAGGCGCGCGACTCATCGGGCGACATCTTGGGCGCCTCGCCCATGATGCCTAGGATGGTCATGCCGCTGACCCCTGCCTGCAGATAGAAATCTACCATGCGGTCGGTGCTGTCGCCATCGGGCGTGCCGTCATCGGCGAAGGGCGTCGCCGCGATGACGAAAACACCTTTGGAGTTTCGGTCGAATGTCATGTGGCCCCCCTCGGCGTGACAGGCGAACTTGGCGTCGGCGCGATTGCGGCCGATGTGGTGAAACGCCGTGCCGCCACGATAGGCCGCGCCCCGATGGACATGCCAGCCGTCATTCCGGGGCAACCACGCCGGTCTGAGATGTGATCCGGCCGTAATGTTCGACCCGGCGATGGCGCGCGAAATCGAAGATCGTCGTCTTGCCAAATTGCGTGGCATCCATGTCGCAAGCATGGACCATCAGCTCATCCCCTTCGCCAGTGGTTCGCGCCACGACCATTCCGTCCGGGTCCACGATCAGGCTACCGCCCATCAAGGGATGGCCGTCCTCCTCTCCGGCCTTGGCCACAGCCACGGCCCAGGTCGCGTTCTGATAGGCCCCCGCCGTCACGACCAGCTCGTGATGGTAGAGCCGCTCAGCCAACCCCTCGCGCGCGTTCTGACTGTTCACCGAAGGCGTGTTGTAGCCAAACAGGACCAACTCAACCCCTTGCAGTCCCAATTCGCGCCAAGCCTCGGGCCAGCGGCGGTCGTTGCAGATCATCATGCCCATCACCGCGCCCAGATTGCGCCAAACGGGAAAGCCCAGATCTCCGGGCTCGAAATACCGCTTTTCCAAGTGCTGAAAGGCGCGATCCGGGTCCCATTCGGAATGGCCGGGCAGGTGGACCTTGCGGTATTTCCCTATGATCCGCGCTGTCCGGTCGGTTAGAATCTGGGTGTTGAAATGCCGCCCGTCCGGCGTGCGTTCTGCATAGCCGAAGCTGACTGCGATACCATGTTCGCGCGCTCGGTCGAATAGGGGGCGGGTCGCGTCGTTTGGCATTTCGGTCTCGAACCAGGCGTCGCGTTCGGCGTCGTCCTCCATGTACCAGCGCGGAAAGAAGGTGGTCAGCGCCAATTCTGGAAAGACCACGACATCGCATCCCGCCTTTGCTGCCTGATCCAGCAAGACCAGCATCCGTTCGACCACGGCCGCACGCGGGTCGGCCTTCTGGATCGGGCCCATCTGCGCCCCGCCGATCACGATTTCCCTCATGCCGTCATCCTCCGTTCGATGCGCGAAACCAGCCGTATAAGCGGCCAGTAAACCCCCAGATAGATCGCCACAGCCAGGATGAGCGGCCATGAACGACATGTCACGGGTCGCCGCCCTGAAAGATGGCATCACCGCAGGCCCCATTTGCACCAGCCGGCCAGCCCACCGTCATCTACTTGCCCTGCGAAGCCTGTCTCGGGATCAAAACTCCGGCGTGTCGTAGGCGAGCAAATCGGCCAAATGATCCTCCGCCCGCTCGGTGAAGAAACTTTTGGTCACGTTGGCGATCAGACGCGGCGGGCCGAATTTGAGCGCGTTGATCGAACTGCCCGATGGCCCGAAGCTCATGGTGGCCCCGAAGGTGAACAGGTGGATCCGGGCCAAGGATGGGTCGGGTCCGTCTTTGCCTTCAAACTCGAAGCCGGGGCCAAGGTAAGGGTATCTTGCGAGCCGCGGGTCTTCCGCTGCGGCGTGGGGCAGGCGGTCGGCCCACGTGGCGATGCGGTCGCCGAAGCCCTCCAGCAATGGCGCCGTGGCGGGTGAGATATCGAAGCCCGTGCCGCAGATCACGTGATCTGCGCGGAATGGCCCGGCCTTCGTTTCGATCTCAATTCGGCCGCCGGTGGCCCGGGCGTTGGTCCAGCCAGCAGCGGCGTGCAGATAGGCATTTGGGTGCTTCGTCACCCGCTCATATGTCTCGATCGGGAAAGCTTCCCGGATCGTCAGCAGATGGTGCATGAATCGCCAACGCATCGCGTCCGGCAAATCACCCATGTGCCTTAGGAAGCCGCCATAGCTGATATGCTTGTAAGGCTGGACGCGCTGCATCTCGGACCGGCGGAAGAAGATGTGCACTTCGGCGGCCCCGGCCTCCAGCGCGGTGGCGGCGTTGTCGAATGCTGATGCGCCCTGGCCCAGCACGGCCACCACCTTCCCCGCCAGACGGGCAAAGTCGATGGGCCCGCAGGCATGGTCGCGCAGATGGTCGGGAAGGTCGCGCACGAAATCGGGCATCCACCAAGCGCCGGGGCTTTCGATGCCAGTGGCCAGAACGACATGCCTCGCCAGGCGGGTTTGACCGTCGTCACAGGCGACTTCGACATGGGTTTCATGCGGCACAAGGCCGGTCACGGTGATCCCGGCCTCGACCGGAAGGTCCAGAGTGCGCTCATACCATTCCAGATAATCGGCCCACATTTCCTTTGGGATCTTGCCCAGTGCCTGCCAGGCAGCGGCACCATGCTGAGCTTCAAACCAGCTTTGAAAGGTCAGCGACGGAAGGCCCAAATCGGGGCCCGTCACGATCTTTGGGGACCGCAGCGTCTTCATCCGCCCATATGTCTTCCAAGGTCCCCGGCGGGCAGGCGGCTCAGCGTCCAAAATGGCCAGGCGTTCGATGCAATCGCTCTTGGCCTGAAATCCCAGCGTCAAACCGCCTTGCCCGGCGCCCACGATCAACAGGTCCAACATCGGCTTTCCGTCGGGCCCAAAGCGCGGCTTGATCCAGGGCTGCGCGGGCCAGGACACCCGGGCAAGGTCGCTTGTCACCTGCGCCGAGAGCACCGACAAAGGGTCCAGGTCCTTCATGAATCCCTCCTTAAAGGCTGTCGCCATGCGCATTCTCGTTACCGGTGGATCGGGCTTTCTGGGCCTTGCTCTCACGGATACCTTGGCGCGGCGTGGGGACGACGTCGTCTCTGCCGACCTTAGCGGGCCGCCCAGCTTTGCGCGGGATGCCCTGTCGCCGCAGGTCAAATATCGGCACCTCGACGTGGTGGACGGGCCGAGTGTGGCCCAGCTGGTTGCGAACACCAAGCCGGAGCTGATCATCCACGCTGCCGCTGCCACACCTGATGGCGCGCGCGAGGCGGCGGGCGACGCGGCCGCCATCGTCGCGGCCAATGTCGGCGGCACCGCCAATATCGTCGAAGCCGCTGCTCAGACGGGCGGCGTGCGCGTCATCGCCCTGTCCTCCGTCGCCGTCTATGGGCGGACGTTGGACGACTGCGCGTACCTGCACGAAGACATGCCGCCGCGGCCGCAGATCCTCTATGGCATCACCAAATACGCGGCCGAGACGCTGGCTTTGCGTTTGGGCCAAGTCCACGACGTGCCCGTCTGCGCGCCGCGTGTGGGCATTCTTTGGGGCGCGTGGGAGCATCGGACAGCCCTGCGCGCCACGCCGTCGCCTGCCTTTGCGATGTTTGAAGCCGCGCAGGCCGGGGCGGATATTGTCTTGCCCCAAGCTGCCAGCGCGCCGCTCTTGCATGTGCAGGCCGCCGTTGACGGGTTGCTGGCCCTGATCGACAGCGATGCAAGCGGTATCATCAATCTCGGCGCGCCTGTTTCCGTCAATCTTCTCGCTTTGGCCCGGGCTGTGGCCCGCCACTACGGTGTTGCTGCCCGAATAGACGCAGATACGGCAAATATTCCGCTTTTCACGGCCAACCGCCCGCCGACCGACAATGGCCGCCTGACCGCGGCCACCGGCCATGTGTTGGCACCCTACGCGCCTGACCTGATCGCTGCACATGCGGACTGGCTCGACACCCACAAGGGCGCCACCAACGGTATTGGTCCGGCGGATTGTTAAGGTAGTGCGGTGCAGCGATTCCACCCCCCGATGGGCAGCTTAAGCAACACTAGCGATTAGACCGGTCCTCGTGCGCGCCTGTCCCAACAAATCATCGCACACATAGCCCAAAGCCCCGCGATGCCCGGAAACGCGGCGCCATGTGCCCAGCAAATGACCTTCCCTCTGGCGAATTTCTTGGGTCGTTAACGGTTGGAGGTTCGGAAACCCGCGTTCCGGCCGCCTTTGGCTCACCCCAAAAATGCACAAAGCGCCCCGAAGGGCGCCTTGCACTTTAGGTTGGTTGCGGGAGGGCGCAACCAACTTAGCCTACTAGTCATTGCACCAGACTTCTCGGCATGGCGATACGCTTCATAAATGACTGTTTTAGTTGAACAATCAGAATTGAAAGTTGTTTTCGCCGCCATACCGGGTCCCACGGAGGACCGCTATGGCTCATCATTACCCCTCACCATTCTCACTGCGCCTGACATTTGAAGAGCGAGCAAAGCTCGAACAAGACGCCGCAGGGTTGTCGCTCGGCGCATATGTTCGCCAGCGCCTTTTCGGAAAGGATGTTTCACCTCGGCATACACGCGGCAAGTTCCCGGTCAAAGATCATGAAGCTCTAGGACGTGTTTTGGCCGCGCTTGGTTCTTCACGAATTTCGAGCAACCTGAACCAGCTTGCGCGTGCCGCACACACTGGCTCCCTACCGGTCACGCCTGAGACAGAAGAAGACCTTGCTGAAGCATGTGCCGCGATAGTGGCAATACGCGAAGAATTGCTCCGAGCACTTGGTACGCGGATATGATCTTGAAAGCATCACAACGAGGGAACCCAGGCCAGTTGTCGCGGCACCTTCTGAACAGCCGTGACAACGAGCACGTCGAATTGCATGAAGTACGCGGCTTCGTCGCTGAAGATTTGCAGCACGCGCTTGAGGAAGCCGAAGCAATTTCGAAAGGCACACGATGCCGCAAATTTCTGTTCTCTTTGAGCTTGAGCCCGCCAGAGAAGCAAGAGGTTTCCATCGAAGCTTTCGAGGCCGCAATCGAGATGACAGAACAGCATTTGAGCTTGGACAATCAGCCCCGCGCTATCGTCTTTCATGAAAAAGAAGGCAGGCGGCATGCGCATGTCGTTTGGTCACGTATTGATCCCGAGACTATGACCGCGCGAACACTGCCCTTCTACAAGAACAGGTTGATGGATGTATCGCGGGAGCTCTATCTAGAAAATGGATGGGACCTTCCGAGAGGTTTGATTGACCGATCCATGCGAAACCCCCTCAATATGAGCCGCGAAGAATGGCAACAGTCCAAGCGAGCAAAACAGGACCCCCGCTTGGTGAAAGCAATGTTTCGTGACTGCTGGCGATCTTCCGATTCAGAGAAAGCTCTAAAGGAAGCTCTTGGGGAACGCGGCTACACTTTGGCGCGTGGTGATCGCAGGGGCGTCGTCGCCGTTGA
Organism: uncultured Jannaschia sp.; assembly: GCA_947494145.1. Lineage (GTDB taxonomy): Bacteria > Pseudomonadota > Alphaproteobacteria > Rhodobacterales > Rhodobacteraceae > Jannaschia. The sequence goes on from CANLTZ010000006.1 coordinate 249,058, forward strand.
CTTTCGGGGAGAGGCTTTCGCCTTGGCGCGCTATGCTGGCGTCAAATCCAAAGATGTCAAAGACCGCATCAAAGAGCCTGACAAACTACCGCCTGTTGATCAGGCGAGAGCCAAAATTGCTGCACGCATGACGCAGCAATTAAAACGGTATGTGAAAGAGACCCAGTCCAGTCACAGACGTCTTTCTCCAAGCTTGGAGATGCGATGTCAGAAGCTCGTCGAGGCTCAACGTGCTGAACGAGAAGAAATCGAGAAGAAACACGAAGCCCGTAAGATCAAAGAAATGAATGATCGCGCAGCTCGGCTCCCCAGAGGTCTTGGCGGTCTATGGAGTCGCATGACCGGTAAATACGGCAAGTTGCGAAGGCAGAATGAATATGAAGCATGGGAATCTCACCTCCGCGACCGCGAAGAAAAAGACGCCCTTATCGCTAAGCAGTTGGAAGAACGCCAAGCTTTGCAGAAATCCATTCTGAACGTTCGCGCTGAACGCAGCGCAGAGTTGAACGAACTCAACGCCGAGATTGCTGCCTATCTGATGATGGATGGCAAAGCGCCCAATGCACAAAAGGCCTTCAAGGATACTGCGAAGGAACGTCCTGCCCGAACCCATAGGAAGAGAAACAACACGCGCGATGATCCTGGCTATGATCTTGAGAGGTAGCCTTACCTATACATAGCACCAGTTTTATGAGGTGTTCAGAGTTTCCTTAAGAGCAGCGACCAACTCAGCACGCCGTCCCGCGTCCAATTTATCGAGGTTATGTTGCCGCCACAAAATTGCTGGCAAGTCTTTTGCGTGAGGAACATTCAGCAAGCCCCAGTCCGGTTCGCCCGACTCAAAACCGACCAAGAACGTCCGATGGTCGTCGGGTATATTGCCAATCAATGCATCGATCATGGCTGCTTGTGTTTGTATCAATTCGTCGATGGTGACAGCTTCGTCTGTCATGCCTTCAAACCCGTCGCGATATTCGTCGCTCAAGTCTTTGCATCGCCCTGAAAGAACCTCAAACATCGGCCGGTTGTGGCTCATCAAGTAGACTATAAAAGCTTCTCGCAGCTCATCGCTCAGCCCTTCATTCGCCAACAAATCCCGAACATCAAACAAGTCGCGCGGGTGCTGCCTGTCTAAGGCTGCAACCAGTTTTCCAGCATAGAGGTCTTCGAAAGAAACGACGGTTGTTTCTGCGAACCCGTATGCATCCTCGACCGCTTCCGCCACCGGCATAACACTCGGGTCTTTCACAACACCCCTGAGAACGGGCGAAATCTCGATCTTGACTTGGGTTCCATTGGCACTCACGACCAAGCGCAGCACAGCGCCTTCTTTGATAGTTTGCGCCACATGCGCACCAGGTAGATCTTCTAGAATTTGCGCCTCTATCCGCTTCATTGCGGCATCAATGCCAGCCAATGCATCTGGACGTCCGTGCATGGGCAGATACATCAGATCGATATCGACCGAGAGTCGAGGCAGGTTGCGGAAAAACAGGTTGATTGCCGTTCCGCCTTTCAGCGCAAAACAGTCCTCCTGCGCGACGATTGGCAGAAGCCTCATAAGAAGGCGCACTTGTGCCTGATATACTTCATTGATCGGCATACATATCCTCCGGCACTGTGATTGAGTAAACCGGATCAAACCGCCCGCCTTTGACGAGCATACGTTTACCTTTTCCAAAATCGATCACATCTTTGTCGAGGCGATTGAGCCATGCATGGCGGTGACGGTCAGCAAAGAAAAAAAAGAGCCTTTTGACCTTTATGCTGTCACAGTCACCCAGCAATTTTTGCAACCGCCTAGGGCTGAAATTTACTGCTCCTTGCATGATCATGTCGGCTTGATGGAAGCTTTCGTTGCTGGGCAACTCATCGAGCATTTCCAAAAAGGCGCGCTCCGGCTGTGAAAGTGTGAGGGGCCAATCCCATTGCCCCCAACTGAGCTCAGTCAAACTTCCACCTTGGAAACGGGTCAGATCACGCCCTTCGCCTGAGGTTAAGTTCCATGCGAGACTACCCAAACCAAATGTGATCGGTTCATTTCGGAACAGCGTCTGGCTGTTGTGATACACAAAGCGCTGCGGCAGATCGAGTTTACTAAGCCAGCTTGGCGGTCGGCTTGGACCATAAAGATGAACGACCTTCGTTGTATCGGAGACGTAGTGCGCAAAACCTTGAAGCTCCAAGGCCGTTTTGCCCCCTACTGTGAGGGGCGTTTCGAGAAGGGTCTGTAGGGATATGACAACTTGTTGCCAAGTGATTGAACCGCGAGGCCGCCGGTACACGCTCCGCGCAGGCTGCTCAAGCCAACCATTTTTGACATAGTAACTGCGAAGGTTGCTTTGTATGCCTTTAGCTTCCAGCCAAGCGGCATCAACGACCAGGCCTTCTGGCAGGTCCTTCTCCAATTGTTTTATTCTTGCTGATCTTTGCTCAACCATATTGAGTATATTGACATACTTTCAAACTATCTACAAGTTTACAAAAGATCCAAAATACTCAACTAAAGTGAGCAAAACATGCGGTACGCAAACTGAGGTACATCCGTCCACCACGTGATGGACGGATTGGTTTTCTAAAAAAGACATAGCTGCCTTGCGGCCTCCGCCTTCTGCTTCCAAACGTCTTTTTCGGCTTCATGGTCGAGCCAAGCAAGAACATATGCTTCCGGCCCGCCATGCTCTTCGACGATCCCATCAGGCAAGAAATGCGAGCGATAGCCGGTTTCTGTGATCGGGATTTGCGCGTCGTCCATGGCGGTGATCTCCAAGTGATCAAAGTCTGATTTCCAGCGACGCTTCCAAAAAACGATGCGTATCCTTACGCCGCGCCAGTCGATCTGGCTGGTGACGGGGGCGCTCATGCGCGCTCCGCATCGTCAGAAGGTTCGGACGTATCTTCGAGCGGTAAGCGCAGAACGATACGGCCATTGATCGGGAGGGTTTCGAGCTGAAGCGTATAGCCTTTGGCGTCTTTGTGCGACCATGCCGCTCCGACTTTGTTCCAGAAGGATTTGTCGCCTTTTTGGACGACATGCCAGGCCAGATAGTCAGGTGCCTTGTGCTCTTGGTTTTGGTTTTCGCGTGCCATAATGTTTCTCCTTTGTTTGGGTTGGCTTGCTAACGCGCTCCCAAAGACCGGATGCGAAAGATCAGATGTCATTTCCAACACGGGTGAGCGGCACGCGAACTGGTGCGGGCAGGATATTGAAAGCTGATCTGCGTCCGGTCAGGGATTCCAAGCGTCTCTAATGCAAGCCACCTCAGACAAAGACGTCAGAACAGCCCGAGGCAGAAAACCAATCCAAGCCACGACATTGCCACCAAAGGTATACAGTCCAGAACGTCCAAATTTTCCAAAGGATAGAACCAAGCGCGCAGTCGCACAGCGCCAACAGGCAACGGCATCAACAAACCCTGATCAGGCCAGCCAACGCCAGCACTACCGCAAGATACCGCATCAATGACCCGCCGCATTTTAATGCGATCCACCAACAGCCAAGCAAGACAGACCAACCGAACCATCAAGCGCCTTTGATGTGTGTGCGGGCCGAAAGGCCCTGAGTGGTTCGGGGCCTCCTTTTTGAGTGGAGGATCACATGAAACTCGTCTCACGATTTGAAGCAGCATCGCGCAGTACAGCGGAGTTGCATGGGCTATTCAAAGAAGCGTTCAATGCATTTGCTGCCGCGCCACGCGGCTCAGAAGAGCGCCGAACGGCGCTAAGCTCATTGGAAAATATTGAAGCTGAACTGGCATCCCGCCCGTCATATCTATGATCGAGCAGCGATTACGTGTCAGTGATATGAAATTGCCTAATGCAAAGCTCGGTCCAGACCTGAGTCCGGATCATCGGGGATACAGCCAATAACAAGGTCGCATGCTTTTTCCCATCCCTTTTTCGTGTGCGGTTTCGGAAGCCATTTCGGACGCTCACCCGGCGACGAGTCAGGGATCATTCCGTCTGCTTTTGCCGCAGCAAACGCCCTTCTCAGTTCCTCGACCGTCACTTCTTCCAAATTCTTACCGTACTCACCAGCTTGCTCATGAACAAAGTCCAGTCCTACCATCACAGCCACCGTTAAATATGCACGTCGTCGAGCCACTACCTTTGAAACTTCTGAAGAGCGCTTTACCTCTTCTTCAAGGGCGCTCACCGCCTGCTTAAATTCACTCATCACACTCATAAAAACATAACTCATTAATTTTAAAAGAAAATAAACTATCTCAAGGATTGAAACCTGTCAAAAAAATCTCTTTTGAAATCAGTGAACGTTTCAAAGAGATCGGCCAAGCCATCAAGGCTTGGCCGAAATTTTCTTCACGCGACTGCCTGCTCCGGCTCTTCCCCTTCGCCCTGAAACCCGTTCAAGAAATCCGCCGCGCGCTGCGCATGCGCTGCGGCGCTGAAGATCGCGCGCTTGTCGTCTTTCAGGACTTTGAGCCAGCTCTGAATATAGGCCGCGTGATCCGTACCGGGTTCCGGCGTCAAAGCTAGATCAGCACAAAGAAACGCTGCGCCAAGTTCGGCCACAAGTTCCTCGCGTGCATAGCCTTCATCGCCCCACTTTTTGCGCCCAAACTCACGATCAAGACGTTTCTTGTGCTTTGTCCAGTGTGTCAGCTCATGCGCCAAAGTTGCATAGTAGGCTTCAGGACTGCGGAAGCTTTCAAAAAACGGCATCTGCACATGATCACTACCGCCAGAATAGAAAGCGCGGTTTCCACCGTGGCGAACATCTGCGCCCGTCTTGGCAAAAAAATTGTCTGCATGATCAATCCGCAAAACAGGATCAATGACCTTTGGAGGCTCTGCATAGTAGTGATCGGGCAAGCCTTCGATCTGCTCCACGTTGAACACTGAATAACCCTTCATGAAAGGGATTTTGCGCTCTTCCTCACCGCCGTCGCTGGTTTCTTTGAACCGCGCCGGGTTTGCCGGAGGCTCCAACTCCTGAGTAGGATGGAGCATCATGAGCAAGACGACGAACAAGTAT